>JAFPBO010000016.1 GCA_017390475.1 Loktanella sp. | reverse complement strand
GAACCCTCGTATTCAGCTTGGGAAGCTGCTGCTCTACCATTGAGCTACACCCGCGCGCTGCATTGACGTAATTGCGCAGGGCGCGCGCGTCAAGCGCCAATCACCGCCGTCTGCGCCGGTTGCCGCCGGTGTTGTGGTTCACATCGGGCAGAGTCACGATACTGTTCAGGATCGGGAAAGGCTCGACCGCGTTCGGGATGGCCGAGGCATTGACGAAATGTTCCTGAAAGCGTGGCTCGATCGCGGTCTCGACCTTGTGAATGTGCCGCACGATCCCCTCGATTTCGCGCCGTGCGTCGGTATTCAGCAGCGCGATCCGTGCGCCGGTACCGGCGGCATTGCCGGCGCTGGTGACCTTGTCCAAGGGGGCATCGGGGATCATGCCCAGCACCATCGCATGTTTGGGGCTGATATGTGCGCCGAAGGCCCCGGCGAGGACCACGCGGTCTACTTTGTCGACGCCGAATTTATCCATCAGCAGCCGCGCGCCGGAATAAAGGGCGGCTTTGGCCATCTGGATTTGCCTGATATCGGTGTTGGTGACGGTGATCAGCGGGCCAGCCGCCGCCGTGCCGTCATAGAGCAGATAGGAATTGGTCCGCCCGTCGCTGAAACAATTGGGCGATCCGGTCTGTTCGGCCGATCCGATCAGACCGGGGGCGTCAACGATCCCGTGCATGCGCATTTCGGCGATCACCTCGATAATGCCGGACCCGCAGATGCCGGTGACGCCGGTCTGGGCGATGGCGTCAGCGAACCCAGCCTCATCAGACCACAGATCGCTGCCGATGACCTTGAAACGCGGCAGTTTGGTGACGGGGTCGATTGCGACATGTTCAATCGCACCGGGGGCGGCGCGCTGGCCGGAACTGATCTGCGCGCCCTCAAACGCCGGGCCGGTGGGGGATGAACATGCGAGGACCTTGGTTTTATTCCCCAGCAGGATTTCCGCATTGGTGCCGACATCGACGATCAGCACCAGATCGTCGGATTTGTCGGGCGCCTCTGACAGGGCGACCGCTGCCGCATCGGCCCCGACATGGCCCGCGATGCAGGGCAGGATATAGACCCGCGCGGCAGGGTGCAGGTACAGGTCGAGGTCGGCAGCGCGCAGCGACAAAGCGTCCGATGTGGCCAGTGCAAAAGGCGCCTGCCCCAGCTCATAGGGGTCGATGCCCAGAAACAGGTGGTGCATGACCGGGTTGCAGACGAAAACGGCATCCATGATCAGGTCGCGGTCGATCCCTGCTTCTTCTGCGATCTGGGCGAAGAGCGCATTCATGCCTTCGCGCACGGCGCGGGTCATTTCCGCGGGTCCATTGGGGTTCATCATGCCGTAACTGACCCGGCTCATCAGATCCTCGCCAAAGCGGATCTGGGGATTCATGACGCCCGATGACGCCACAACCGCACCCGTGCGCAGATCGCACAGATGCGCGGCGATGGTGGTGGACCCAAGGTCAACGGCCAGCCCATAGATCGTGCCGTCATAGAACCCCGGCCAGATCGCGATAATACGCGGCGAAAACACCGCATCGCCCAGATGCACGGCGACGGTGACTTTCCATTCGCCCTTGCGCAGGGCCTTTTGCAGGCTGCGCAATACGCCCAGATCAGCCTCTAACGCGGGCAGGTCCCAGTCGCGGCGCAAGGCTGTGACCAGCCGTTCCAGATCGCCGGACGGGTCGTGCATATCGGGTTCTGCGACTTCGACGTAATAAAGCCTTGTCGAGGGGTTCATCACGATCTCGCGCACCTCGGCCCGTTTGCGCACGACCTGTTTATGGACCTGGCTTTCGGCGGGCACGTCGATCACCACATCGCGCTGGATCGTCGCCTGACAGCCAAGGCGGCGGCCCGGCTTCAGGCCGCGGATGTTGTCGTATCGTTCTTCAACGCTGTTCCAGGCGGACAGGGCGTCGGGGGCGACTGTCAGCCCGTGTTTGGAAAATTCGCCATAGGACGGCGTAATTTGACATTTCGAACAGATCCCGCGCCCGCCACAGACGGAATCGAGATCGACCCCCAATTGCCGTGCGGCAGTCAGCACCGGCGTGCCCACCGGGAAATGCCCCCGCTTGCCAGAGGGGGTGAAGATCACAAGGGGGTCTGTGGTCATGACTGGATGCCTGTTTGTCTTTCGATCAAGCATATCCTGTGCGACCACAGTGGGAAGGGCTGTATTCGTCAATCTATAGGATGGGAACGGCATCGCCCCACCCGTAGGCCGGGGTTCACCCCGGCTTCACCCTTGCATTCTTGCGGGCGCGGCGGGCGCAAGCCCGCCCTACGGATGCGCAAGCCACCCCATAACCATTGTAAACCGGCCTTCATCCTACCGCCGCCCAGTGCATAAAATTCATCTTCTGACAATTTCCGACGCGGCAGCGGGCAGAGCAACACTTGCATAACCATCTCCATCTATTCATTGATGGAAAGATGACTCCCAAAAACCTCGATTTATAGCTCGGATAACGAAACATGTCCTTCACTCATGAACGACTCGGCTGGGACGATCTGGAAATTTTCTTTCACGTCGCTGAAACCGGCGGGCTCAGCGCGGCGGCGCGGCTGATCGGGCTTAGCCCGCCGACGCTGGGCCGCCGGATGCTGGCGCTGGAACAACGTGCCGGGCAGGTGCTGTTTTACCGCGCGCAAAGCGGCTATAGCCTGACCCCCGCCGGGCAGGCGCTGCTGGACCGGGTCCGGCGCATGCACGCCGCCGCTGTGCCGGTGCAACAGGCGCTGTTCGCGCAGGCCGCCACGCCGCTGATCCGGCTGTCGGCGGGCACCGCGACAGCGATGTTTCTGGCCGATAAATACAACCTGCTGTGCCGGTCCGGTGACGGGTTCCGGCTGAATTTCGTCACGACCGAGGCGCGGCTCGACATCGCTCACCGCGAGATTGATCTGGGCATCCGCAACCGCCCCGAGGACAGCGGCAATCTGGCCACGCGCAAGCTTGGCACTCTGCGCTTTGCGCCTTATCGTAGCTGGAGCGTGCCACATCCCGAACAACTGGGCTGGGTGGCGCTGGACCCGGTGCATGCCAAACATCCCGCCGGGCGCTGGCTGCACGATCAGGACCATGTGATCAGCGCGCTGGCCAGCACGGTGGCGACAGTGCATGCTTTGGTGCAGGCCGGGGCTGGCATTGGGGTGATGCCCTGCATGACAGGCGATTGCGACCCGTCGCTCTGTCGCGCAGGTCCGGTGATCGAGGATCTGACCGAGCAGCAATATCTGGTCATGCATAACGACGACCGACACCGCGCCCCAGTCCGGCGGCTGATCGAGCGGATCGTGAAGATTTACAGTGACAACGCTGACCTGCTGGCAGGCGGGCGGCCATTGCGCGGCGATCCGGGGGCGGCGGGGTGAGCCCCGCCCTACGGGTGGCTGTCATTCCTGTGTCATATGCGGCAGGCATGTCGCGCGAAAGGCGAGGGGGCAGGATCATCATGCAGCAGTATAATCTTCAGACCGACAGGCTCTTGCTGCGCAGGCCGCAGGCGTCGGACCTTGCCCCATACAGCGCGTATTGTGCCAGTGACCGGACCCTTTATGTCGGTGGCCCGTTCAACACCGTTCAGGCGTTTGAAAAACTGGCCGCGATGATCGGGCATTGGGAATTGCGCGGCTTTGGGCGCTTTGTGCTCACCGATCGGATGACGGTCCGTGCCTTGGGGCATGTCGGGGCCATGCAGCTGGATTCGTCTGATCTGCCGGAGATGACATGGACAATCTGGTTCGGGCAGGATGAGGGGCAGGGCTATGCGACCGAGGCTTGCAAGGCCTGCCTGCTCCATGCGCGGGACGTTCTTGGGTTCTCCACCATGATCGCGCGGATCGCGGCGGATAATCTGCCGTCGCGGCGTCTGGCCCTGCGGCTGGGCGGCGTGGAGAATCCGACAGCAGCAGCACCGGAATGGTTTCCAGATGCTGTAACCTATGATTTCAACGTGTAGGCCGGGGTTCACCCCGGCTGCGCATCTGCGCGTGGTTTCCGACAGCGGCGGAGTAAACGCCGCGCTACCGCAACACCTCTACGCCCCAGAGCCAGACCACCAGTGGCACGGGGGCGGTCGCAAAGGCCACCATGGCCAGCATCGCGGGTGTGCCGAACAGGCGGCTCAGCCCCGCGACCAGCATGATCCCACCGCCACCGCCGACGGCGATATTGCCCGGGGTGTTGATCGCGATGGCCACCGTGGCATAGCGATAGCGCACCAGCAACGGTGTCAGCCAGGCGGGCAGGCGGGTCTGCATCGCTTGCAGCCGCTGGTCACGCGGCACGTCATCGACCCGTGCCAGCCAATGCGCGATCCGGTGTAGCCGCAAATCCCCCAGCGCCCCGATCAGCCAGATCAGCGACACATGCTGTCCGACCAGAAACGCCAGCCCCAGCCCGGTCACAGTCGCCAGATAGACGAAAGGTGCCGCCGCAGCCCCCTGTATGATCAGCAACGCCACCCCGATTTCCACCCCCGGCACGAACGGGATGGCCAGCAGCACCGCATAGGCGATCAGCACCAACAGGATCAGCCCGGTCATCGCGCGGGCCGAGGCATCGGTTTCCAGCAAGGCGATCTGGGTTTTCAACCACTCAAAACCCAGCGCCGCCAGCGCCACCACGATGATAATCGTGCCGAACCGGACCCCAAAGCGGAAGATCCGGCGCAACGTATTGTGATTTCGTGAAGACTCGGATTTGACCATGCCGCAACATGCGCGGGCGGGCTGGCCGCAGCAAGCGGGTTTTGCCCAGTTTGGGCTTTCGGCCCTGCCGCATCCATGCAATAGGGACGTGCCAACAGCCCCCCAACAGGAGACAGGTTGATGGAGATTCGTGAAGCCCTGACATTTGATGACGTTTTGCTGGTCCCGGCGGCCTCTTCCGTCCTGCCATCGACGGCAGATACACGCACCCGTGTGACCAAATCCATCGCGATGAATATCCCGCTTTTGTCCAGCGCCATGGACACAGTGACCGAGGCGCGGATGGCCATCGCCATGGCGCAGGCCGGTGGGATCGGCGTGATCCACAAGAACCTTGATATCGCCACCCAGGCCGATGATGTCCGCCGGGTGAAACGTTTCGTGTCCGGCACTGTCTACAAACCGGTCACCCTGCGCCCCGATCAGACCCTTGCCGATGCCAAGCTTCTGATGGAAACCTATCGCATCACCGGTTTTCCGGTGGTAGGCCCCGATGGCCGCGTTGTCGGCATCGTCACCAACCGCGACATGCGTTTCGCGCAGGATGACAAGACCCCGGTCAGCGTGATGATGACCTCTGACAATCTGGCGATCCTGCATGAACCGGCTGATCTGGATGAAGCCCGGTCCCTGATGCAGGCCCGCCGCATTGAAAAGCTGCTGATCACTGATGGGGATGGTCGGCTCACCGGTTTGTTGACGCTGAAAGACAGCGAACAGGCGGTGCTGAACCCGATGGCCTGCAAGGATGATCTGGGCCGGCTGCGGGTCGCAGCGGCCTCTGGCGTTGGCGATGCCGGGTTTGAACGCTCACAGGCGCTGATTGATGCGGGCGTTGATATGATCGTCATCGATACCGCGCATGGCCATTCCGAAGGTGTCGCGCGGGCCGTTGAACGGGTCAAGGCGCTGTCGAATGAGGTGCAGATCGTCGCGGGCAATATCGCAACGGGCGAGGCGGTGCGCGCGCTGATCGGCGTCGGTGCGGATGCGGTCAAGGTCGGCATCGGCCCCGGATCGATCTGCACCACCCGCATGGTCGCCGGTGTCGGCGTGCCACAACTGACCGCGATCATGGATTGCGCGCAGGCGGCGGGCGATATTCCGGTCATCGCCGATGGCGGCATCAAATTCTCGGGCGATTTCGCCAAGGCGATTGCGGCGGGGGCGTCCTGTGCCATGGTCGGGTCGATGATCGCGGGCACGGATGAAAGCCCGGGCGAGGTGATCCTGTATCAAGGCCGCAGCTTCAAATCCTATCGCGGCATGGGGTCACTGGGTGCCATGGCCAGCGGATCGGCGGATCGCTATTTCCAGAAAGAGGCCGCCAGCGACAAACTGGTCCCCGAAGGCATCGAAGGGCAGGTGCCGTATAAAGGCTCCGCCCATGCGGTGGTGCATCAGCTGGTCGGTGGCTTGCGGGCCGCTATGGGCTATACCGGCTGCGCCACGGTGGAAGAGATGCGCAAGAATTGCACTTTCGTGAAAATCACCGGGGCCGGGCTGAAGGAAAGCCATGTCCACGATGTACAGATCACCCGCGAAAGCCCGAACTACCGGATCGGCTGATGACACCCGGCGCGCGGGTGGCCGCAGCGATCACTGTGCTGGATCAGATCAGCGCCGGGGCCTTTGCCGAACAGGCGCTGACCGCCTGGGCGCGGGCCAGCCGATTTGCCGGGGCTAAGGACCGCGCGGCGGTGCGCGATCATGTCTTTGATGTGCTGCGGTCCAGACGGTCACTGGGTGATGGCGATGGGCGCGCGCTGATGCTGCGGCTGATGCAGCGGGACGGCGTTGATATTGATACTATTTTCAACGGGATAGGCCACGCTCCTGAACCGATGTACAAGGATGAGATTGCCGCCTTATCCCACCCATTGACCCTGTCAGATGCGGCGGCTTGTGACATTCCCGACGGGCTCTGGCCTTTGTGGCAAGCCTCTTTGGGGGCGGATGCGGTCACCGCCGCGCAGGCGCAGCAGGCCCGTGCCGATGTGTTCCTGCGGGTCAATCAGCGTAAGGCCAGCATCGCGCAGGCGATGGATGCGCTTGCACAAGATGGCATCACCACCCAGCCGCATCCCGGTATCTGCACCTGCCTGCGGGTGCGCGACAATCCGCGCCGGATCAAGACCGCCGCCGCCTATCTGACCGGTCTGGTCGAACTGCAGGATGCCGCATCGCAACGCGCGGTCGGGCTGCTGCCACCGGCGGCGCGGCTGTTGGATTATTGCGCCGGGGGGGGCGGCAAGGCGCTGGCCTTTGCTGATCGGGACGATGCAGCGGTCTTTGCTCATGATATCGCGCCTGCGCGGATGAAAGACCTGCCCGACCGTGCCGCCCGCGCCGGGGTGACGATCACGACGCTGGCCACGGCGGAACTGGCGGATCATGCGCCTTTCGATCTGGTGTTCTGCGACGCGCCTTGCAGCGGCAGCGGCACCTGGCGGCGTACGCCGGATGCGAAATGGCGGCTGACAGCGGACAGATTGCAGGCGCTGACCACGATGCAGGACGACGTGATCACACAGGCCGCCCCACTGGTCGCCACCGGAGGGCTGCTGGCCTATGCCACCTGTTCGGTGCTGCGCGACGAAAATGATGCCGTGGTGGCGCGCTTTCTGGACCACCATCCCGACTGGTCGCTGCAATTGCGCGATCAGGCGCTGCCAGGGCCGGATGGCGACGGGTTTTTCCTGGCAGTTTTGTCACATAAAAGCAACCTTTAGTTGTACTTTGACCTGTGCTAGACGGATTTAAGGAAACATTAAGTGTTGTGCTGTTTCCTGTGGCCAAACGAGTCATGAGGTTTCCCAGTGCCGGCCTATCCGCCCATCGACATGGCCGCGCCTGTGGTTGCCGGGCAGGCATTGGTGTTCTGGCTGGCCATTACAGCGGCGGTCTGTCTCTGCGCCGCCTATTTGGCCACGGGCGGCTTGGCACAGCATGCGATGATTGCGGCAGGCAGCAGCTTGGGCCTGTTGGCCACCGCTTTCGGCGGGCATGCGGTGCTGCGCTATTGGCGGGCGCGGCGCATCATGACGATGGCGGTCCGGCTGATCGCCGATGACCCTGATTGCGCCTTTCTGACCGACCCTGCCGGGCGGGTGCTTTATGTCAATAAAACCGCCGCACACTGGTTCGGCGATTGCCGTTGCCAGCCCCTGAAAGAGGTGTTTGCCAGCGTTCTGGCCAGCCCCGACCCATTCCTGCAACGTCTGTCGCAGGCCGCGGATATGACCGGTGCCAGCAAAGAAGATGTGGTCACAAGGCGCGGGCATTTCCGGCTCAGCGTTGTGGTGCTCGGACCGCAGGAACGGCTCTGGCGGCTTGATGATCTGGGCGATCAGGCGGTTGCTGCCGCGCGCTGTCATGACAATGTGCCGTTACCGATGGTTAGCATCGCGCCGGATCAGGCGGTCTTGCGTATCAACACCGCCTTGCGCACGATGCTGGGCCAGACAGCGGCGCGGCTGGATGATATCTTTGATGATCTGCCACTGGCCCCTGGCCAACGCCATATGCTGAAAACCGCCAAGGGTGGCTTGCCGGTCATTGTGGCGCTGACCGATGGCTGGGCCGGTGCGCGCGATGTTTACATCCTGCCCGACCAACGTGGCGATGGACCACGGTTTTTCACCGCAGGCTGGCACGCGATCGAGGATTTGCCGATCCCCTTGCTTAAGATTGCGCCCGGCGGGGATATTCTGGGCACCAATCGCGGATCGCGACAATTGCTGCAAATCAGCGACCTGGCCGGGCTGACGCTGGCCGATCTGCTCGAAGGGTTGGGGCGCCCGATTGGCGACTGGCTGCAAGAGGCTGTTGCCGGGCGCGGTGGGCGCAGCCCGCAGTTTCTGCGCGGACGTGGCAGCAATCAGGATACATTCGTCAAGGTCACGCTGAATGCCGCAGGCGGCACCTCTGATCCGCATCTGATCGCGGTGCTGGATGACGTCACCGAGCTGAAAACGCTGGAGGCGCAATTTGTCCAAAGCCAGAAAATGCAGGCCATCGGTCAGCTTGCGGGGGGTGTGGCGCATGATTTCAACAATCTGCTAACTGCGATTTCCGGCCATTGTGACCTGTTGTTGCTGCGCCATGATGAAGGCGACCAGAATTACAGCGACCTGATCCAGATCCATCAGAATGCCAATCGTGCTGCCAGCCTGGTGGGCCAATTGCTGGCCTTTTCGCGCAAACAGACACTGCAGCCAGAGGTAATTGATTTGCGCGAAATCTTGTCGGATCTGGCGCATCTGCTGAACCGGCTGGTCGGCGAAAAGGTGACCCTGCGGCTGGACCATGATCCGGCGCTATTGCCGATCCGCGCCGACAAGCGACAGTTGGAACAGGTGCTGATGAACCTTGTCGTCAATGCGCGTGACGCAATGCAGGGTGCCGGTGACATCCGGATCGCGACGCAGAACCTGCATCTGCGCGACCCGATGCTCAAAGACCGCGCGGTGGTCCCGCCGGGCGATTATGTGCTGATCAAAGTCATTGATCATGGCCATGGCATCAGCCCGGAAAAACTGCCCAAGATTTTCGAACCTTTCTACACCACCAAACGCCCGGGCGAGGGGACCGGTCTGGGCCTGTCCACCGCTTATGGCATTGTCAAACAAACCGGCGGCTACATCTTTGCCGATAGTGAACTGGGCAAAGGCACGACATTCATGCTGTTGTTTCCCGGTTATGATCAGCCGCTGATCGCCCCGGTCGCACCGCTACCGGTGGTATGTGACAAGGTCAGCAGCCCCGTTTCCGGGGTTGTGCTGCTGGTCGAGGATGAAGCACCAGTGCGCGCCTTTGCGTCGCGCGCGCTCCGCCTGCGCGGCTATAGCGTGCTAGAGGCTGATTGCGCCGAAACCGCGCTGGACATGTTGGCCGATGACGCCCTGCATGTGGATGTCTTTGTCACCGATGTGATCATGCCCGGGCTGGACGGGCCGACCTGGGTGCGCCAGGCCCTGATCCAAAGACCGCAAACCAAGGTGGTCTTTGTCTCTGGCTATGCCGAGGATGCGTTCAGCGACGGCCAGTCACGCATTCCCAATGCGGTATTCCTGCCCAAACCCTTTTCGCTGAACGCCCTGACCCAGACCGTGCAAAACCAGCTGGCTGATCATGCCACCGCCTGACCTAAACGCTGTATCGGCGATGGCCGGGGCGAAAGATCTAATGCTGCGGCGCGCCCGCCAATGCCACCAGATGCGCCGCTGAACCAGTCAGGGCGGCGTAATCATCCTCGATCACATGGACCGCGAAATTCGACATGAACCCGGCAAAGCGGCCTTTGTCGCGGAATGCCTCGCCAAAGCCGAAATCATTCAGATGCGGGGCAAAGGCGCGCGCAACGCCGCCAGCCAGATAGACGCCGCCGAAAGGTAGCTGGATCAGCGACAGGTTGCCGCAAACTGTGCCCAGAATCCGGGTGAATAATTTCGCCGCATCAACGGCACGGGTGTCACTGCCATCACCACAGGCCGCCATGATATCATGTGCTGCGGCTTCGCGCGGATCGCCCGCTTCGGTCCCCAGAAAGGCATAAACCCGTTCCAGCCCGCGCCCCGACAGCACATCTTCGACCGCGGGAAAACCATGCGCGGTGGACACAAACTGGCACAGGCGCAGTTCCATCTCATTGCGGATCGGCAGATTGGCATGGCCGCTTTCGGACGGGGTGACAATGCGTCCCGCCGCCAGATCAAACACCGGTGCCGCATTGAACCCGGTGCCGACGCCGATGACCAGCCTGGCCGCCTGCGCCGAACTGGCGGGCGCGGGCAGGATAGTGCGGATATTGCCCGGTTCCAGAAACCCCAGCGCATGGCCCTGCGCCTGCAGATCGTTGAGAATGGCAACGGTTTCCGCCTTGGTCGCGCGCGTCAGCGTGGTTTTGTCAATGGTCCAGTCCAGATTGGTCATCGTGGCGCGCCCATCGCGCACCGGGCCTGCGACCGCGACACAGGCGGCAATCGGATCAACCCCGCCTTCATCCGCGATATAGCGGCGCAGCACAGATTCAAGCCCCGGAAAATCCGCATTGGCATAGCGCCGGATCGTCGCTTGCAGCACATCGCGCCCTTCGGCCAAGGCGACGCGGGTATTTGTGCCACCGATATCGGCGACCAGCGAATAGGTATTTGCAGGATGAGCCATAAAGATGTCCTAGCGCGCGATGGCAGATTTGAGGGCGTGATAAGACGCTTTGGGCACCCGCTTCAAGGTGTCGAAATCGACATGGACCATGCCAAAGCGCTTTTCATAGCCAAAAGCCCATTCATAATTATCCAGCAGCGACCAGTAAAAGAAGCCCTGCACATTGGCGCCCTGATCAATCGCGCGCTTGGTGGCGGTGATATGGTCAGAGACGAATTGCATCCGTTCAGGGTCATAAACTGCGCCATTCTCCACCCGGTCATCCCAGGCCATGCCGTTTTCGGTGACATAAAGCGGCAGATCACCGACGTAATCCGTCGCCAGCCGCGTCAGGAACGACCGCAAGCCATCGGGATAGATTTCCCACCCCATCTGGGTCTTGGCACCGGGTCCTTCCTGGGATGCCAGATGCGGCCAGGGCTGGGATTTATCTTCGGTCACGTGATGGCGGGTATAGTAATTGACGCCCATAAAGTCGATCTTCTGGCTGATCTCGGCCATGTCATCCTGCCAGCTGTCCGGCATATGGGCGGCGAAACCGGCCAAAGCCTCGGCCGGGTAGGTGCCTTTGGTCACGGCTTCGACGAACCAGCGGTTCATGATCGCGTCCCATGTCTGTGCTGCGCTGGCGGCACCGGCGCTGTCATCCAGAGGATCAGTATGGTCGAAATTCAGCACCACGCCGCAATTGTTTATCCCTTTGCAACGCAGCCGGGTCATCGCCATGCCATGCGCGAGGTTGATGTGATGCATCGCCCGCGCCGTGGCCCGGATATCACGCAGGCCCGGCGCGTGATGGCCCAGAAAATGCGACAGGAAGGCGACGCACCAAGGTTCATTGATGGTCGCAATCGCATGGACCCGGTCGCCAATGCGGTCAGTGATCACATCTGTGAAATCGGCAAAGGCGCTGCAAGTGTCGCGGTTGGTCCAGCCACCCTTATCCGCGAGGGCAGAGGGCAGTTCCCAATGATATAGCGTCTGGAACGGTTTCAGCCCGCGTTCCAGCATCGCATCGACCAACCGGTCATAGAAATCGAGCCCTTCCACGTTCACATGTCGCCCGTCGGGCATCACCCGCGCCCAAGAGGTGGAAAAACGATAGGCATCCATGCCCGCATCGCGCAGCAGGTCAAGGTCTTCGGCAAAGCGGTGGTAATGGTCGCAGGCCCGCGCGCCATCTTCGCCGCGCACCACATTGCCGGGCGTGGCGGCGAATGTATCCCAATGGGTCGGGCCTGCGCCGCCGAATTGATGCCCTTCGATCTGATAGGCAGCGGTGGCCGCCCCGAACAGAAAGTCCTGGGGGAAATCTTTGCGGGTAAAGTTCATCTTAGTCCTTTCGTGGGGCAGGCCCGGTTGACCGGCCCACCATCAATTCAGCCTCTAACAGGATATGTTGCGGCGGCAGGTCCGGGTCGGCGATGGCAGCCAGCAGCATGTCGGCCACCTTGGCCCCCGCCACCCGGACGGATGATCGGGTGGCGGTGAAAATCGGGATATCGCCGCCGTTCTTGAGATAAGACAGATCATCATCATGGGTGATGATCGACACATCGCGTCCCATGACCAGCCCGGCCTCTTCGACAGCGCGGCGCGCGCCAATCGCAGAGACCAGCGAGGAATAGAGAAATGCCGTTGGCGGATTATCCTGCGCCAGCATATCGCGCGTCGCCTGATAACCATAGACTTCGGTCATCTCATGCGATTGCATGATCGCCGGATCCACCGGAATGCCGCGCGCCAGCAGGGCCATCGCATAGCCGTCGCGCCGTCTATGGGCGAAATCCATGAATTCCATCCCGTTGACCAGCCCGATCCGGCGATGGCCCAGATCAAGCAGAAAATCGGTGGCGCGCTGGAACGCATGGCGGTTATTCATGTCCAGCCACGCATAGGGCAGATCGACGCCCGACGACCGGCCATGCACGACGAATGGCAGGCCGATCTCATGCAGTAATCTGATCCGGCTGTCATCGATGCGCGGCCCGTGTACGACGACGCCATCCACCGCGCGCCGGGCTTTCAGCCCGCGATAGACCTGTTCTTCCTGCGCATCGTCGGAAATCGACAGGATCATTTCATAGCCATTGCGTGCATAGGTTTCGCCAGCCCCGGCGATGAAATCGCCAAAGACCGGATTGACCATTTCATGGCGGGTGGAAATCGGGATCACATGGCCAATCGCCAGCGCCTTGCCGGTGGCCAGCCCTTTGGCGCGGGTGCTGGGCCGGTATTGATATTGCGCCGCCGCGCGTTCAACCCGCAGCCGTGTCGCCTCGTTCACTTCGGGATAGCCGTTGAGCGCCCGGCTGACCGTGGTCTGGCTCAGACCCAGTTTCAGGGACAATTGCTTGAGGTTCATCTGGCGGGGCTTTCAAAGCGCTATCAATTCAAGCGGGCAGAGAATGCAAGAAAAAATTCAAGCAACTTACCCGTAATCGTTTCAGTATCTAGGCTTTTGCCTAAATCCAAGTCAAATTTTCAGTTATGACTACGTTATTGACAAGTTGCAGATGTTGATTGAGGATCGCCTGATCCAAAGCGCTTTGAAAATTGCGATTCCATGGCGTAAAAAGGGAAGAGGCGGCACAATTAGTGTCAACAAACGCGCGGCTATCGCGTGAAGGGAGGACGTTCTATGAAAATGAAACTATATGCCAGCGTGGCAGCCGTTGCCTTGGGCACGGTCGCCCAGGCAGATGGCCATCTGGCAGGCCAGCAGATCACTGTTGCCGGCCCCTGGCTCAGCCCCGAGGCAGAGATTGTCGCCGAAATTTTCAGCATCTTCGAAGAACAGACCGGCGCCAGCGTCAGCTATGTCGGATCTGACAGCTTTGAACAGCAGATCATGATTGATGCAGAATCCGGTTCTGCCCCCAATGTTGCGGTCTTCCCGCAGCCCGGTCTGGCCGCCGATATGGCGCGCCGCGGCTTTCTGACGCCATTGGCCGATGATACCGCCGACTGGATACGCGAAAACTATGCCGCCGGTCAGTCCTGGGTCGATCTGGGCACCTATGCCGATGAAAATGGCGAAGATCAGCTGTTCGGCATGTTCTTCCGTGTCGATCTGAAATCTCTGGTCTGGTACAGCCCCGAAAACTTTGAAGACGCCGGTTATGAAATCCCCGAAACGATGGAAGAGCTGATCGCATTGTCCGATCAGATCGTCGCCGATGGTGACACCCCATGGTGTATCGGTCTGGGATCGGGTGCCGCCACCGGCTGGCCCGCAACCGACTGGGTCGAGGATATGATGCTGCGCACCCAGCCACCAGAAGTCTATGACGCCTGGGTCAGCAATGAACTGGCGTTCGACTCGGAAGAGGTCGTTGGCGCGATTGAGCAATTCGGTCTGTTTGCCCGCAATGACGATTACGTCGCCGGTGGTGCCGGTGCTGTGGCCACAACCGATTTCCGCGACAGCCCACGGGGCCTGTTTGACAGCCCGCCACAATGCTACATGCACCGTCAGGCGTCGTTCATCCCGGCGTTTTTCCCTGAAGGCACCGAAATCGGCGAAGATGTCGATTTTTTCTACTTCCCTGCCTATGCCGAACAGGATCTGGGCGCACCCGTTCTGGGCGCTGGCACCTTGTTTGCCATCACCAACCCGACAGAAGGCGCACAGGAGCTGATCGAATTCCTGCGTTCGCCCGGGGCGCATGAGGTCTGGATGTCCAAAGGCGGCTTCCTGACACCCCATACCGGCGTCGATCCAGAAGCGTTCATCGACGATACGTCGCGCCGGTTGAACGATGTTCTGCTGAACGCCACCACCTTCCGTTTTGACGCATCAGACCTGATGCCCGGCGCTGTCGGGGCCGGATCGTTCTGGACGGGCATGGTGGATTATGTCGGCGGTGCCGATGCCGCCGAAGTCGCCGCGCGGATTCAGGCCTCCTGGCAGGCAATCCGCTAAGCTACTTTTTGCTTAGACTTGCGATGATCCGGCCGTAAGGTCGGGTCATCCGTGACTGCGGCATCGCAAGGGGGCGATTATGAATCCTGCACTACAGGGTCTTGTGACCATCATCATCGGTGTCGGCGGCTGTCTGGCCTATTTCTACTTTTCCAACCAATTGTTGGACAAGGTGCTGCTGCCCGCAAAAGGCCCGAATGCGGGGCGCAATACCAACCGCGCCAATCTGATCCGGCCCTGGCTGTTTCTGTTTCCTGCCGTTTTCGCACTGGGCCTGTATCTGGCCTATCCGGTGGTCGCGACCCTGTGGTATTCGCTGACTGACCGCAATCAGGGTGGCGCTTTTGTCGGTCTGGCCAATTATCGCCAGATGATGGCGGAACCGAAATTCTGGGAAGCTTTGCGCAATAACATGCTCTGGCTGATCATCGTGCCTGCCGCATCGACCGCTTTCGGTCTGCTGGCGGCGCAATTGACCGACCGGATCAAATGGGGCGCGATTGCCAAATCGCTGATCTTCATGCCGATGGCGATTTCCTTTGTCGGGGCTTCAGTGATTTTCAAACTGATTTACGACACCCGGCCCGCCGGACAGAACCAGATCGGCGCGCTGAATGCAGTCTGGCTACAATTTGATGGTGGCATCGGGTCCTTCCTGATCCTGCGGCTGTTGCCCGGCGCTTTGATGATCTCTGCTGCGGCACTGGCGCTGTATCTGGCCTGGCAAGCGGTGCAGGCGATCCGGGAAAAGGGGATGGGGGCCGCAGCGGTGCTGCGTGCCGTGCTGATCGCGGTGATGCTGTATATTGCCTATGCGACGCTGGGGCTGGCTTACGGTGCCTTTACCAATGTGCATCCCTACGGGGTGCCGCAGACCTGGCTGACCATTCCGGGCTGGAATTCATTCCTGCTGATGGTTGTGCTGATCTGGATTCAGACCGGTTTCGCCATGGTGATCCTGTCCGCTGCCCTGCGCGGCATCCCCGAGGAAACCATCGAGGCTGCGATTGTCGATGGTGCCAACCCGTTTCAGGTGTTTTTCAAGATCAAGATGCCGCAGATTTCCGGCACAATCGTCGTCGTCTGGACCACAATCACATTGGTCGTTCTCAAGGTCTTCGACATCGTCTTTGCCATGACCAACGGCCAGTGGGAAACGCAGGTGTTGGCAAATTACATGTTCGACAAATTGTTCCGCGCCTCTGACTGGGGGGTCGGATCGGCCTCTGCAATGGTGATCATGCTGCTGGTCAGCCCGATCCTGATCTGGAACGTCTATAACGCCCGCAAGGAGATGCGCTGATGGATAATATCGCTGGCCGCACATCCGCGCTGAACTGGATCGTGCAGATATCTGTCGTGGCGCTGGTGGCGTTGTGGTTGTTCCCGACGGTGGGTCTGTTGGTGTCATCCTTTCGGACGGCGGATCAGATTTCCGGTTCCGGCTGGTGGCAATCGCTGACCGCCAGTGAACAAAACCTGACCCTGCGCAGCGGCAGTGCCGCCGAACAGGAATTGCGCGACGGTGTCTATATCGTCGAGGGCAATCTGTTTGGCACGGTCTCTGACGCCGATATCAGTGTCTGGGGCGTCACATCACGTGCGATTGACAGCTATCTGCCGGGCGATACCGCCGATCTGGGCAATGGCGAGACGATCACCGTGCAGGCTGACGGCACCTATGTCTGGTCCGGCACCGAAGAATTGAGCGGGCGCGGGCAGCGTGTCTTTGCCACCGCCACCACACCGCCGGAATTTACCTTGGAAAACTACGAAACCGTGCTGGTCAGCGGCAACCGTACCGACAGTATGACGCGGGCTTTTTTCAACACGCTGACAGTGACGATCCCGGCGACGATCATCCCGATTGTCATCGCCGCCTTTGCCGCCTATGCGCTGGCCTGGATGGACTTTCCCGGTCGCGCACTGCTGATCGCTGCTGTCGTGGGGTTGCTGGTGGTGCCCTTGCAATTGGCGCTGATCCCGCTGTTGCGCCTGCATCTGGAGATCGGGATCGGCAAGGGCTATCTTGGCACCTGGTTGGCCCATACCGGGTTCGGGCTACCGCTGGCGATCTATCTGTTACGCAATTACATGGTCGGCCTGCCGCGCGACATCATCGAAAACGCCCGCGTTGACGGTGCGACAGATTTCCAGATCTTCACCAAGATCATCCTGCCCTTGTCGTTCCCTGCGCTGGCGTCCTTTGCGATCTTTCAGTTCCTGTGGACCTGGAACGATCTGCTGGTTGCCAAAGTGTTCCTGATCGACGCAACCGGCCAGACCACGGTGATGACAGCCCAGATTGTCGAGCTTTTGGGTACCCGTGGCGGCAATTGGGAAATTCTGGCAACAGCGGCCTTCGTGTCGATCGCTGTGCCCTTGCTCGTGTTCTTTGCGATGCAACGCTATCTGGTACGCGGGCTGCTCGCCGGCTCTGTGAAATAAATTCAACATACGGGACGATAATATGAATACGGCGACAGCCATGAACACAGATATGGCCGTGAACAAGGATTGGTGGCGCGGTGCGGTGATCTATCAGATCTATCCGCGCAGCTTTCAGGACAGCAATGGTGATGGCATCGGTGACCTTCTGGGGATCGTGCAGCGCCTGCCTTATATCGCCTCGCTGGGGGTGGATGCGATCTGGATTTCGCCTTTCTTTACCTCGCCGATGCGGGATTTCGGCTATGACGTCAGCGATTATTGCGATGTGGACCCGATGTTCGGATCACTGGCCGATTTCGATGCAGTGATCGACACGGCGCATCGTCTGGGCATCCGGGTGATGATCGATCTGGTGCTGTCGCATACCAGCGATCAGCATCCATGGTTCGTCGAAAGCCGCGCCAGCCGCGATAACCCGAAATCTGATTGGTATGTCTGGGCTGATCCGAAACCCGATGGCACCCCGCCGACCAACTGGCTGTCGATCTTTGGCGGATCGGGCTGGCAATGGGACGCGCGGCGCGAACAATATTACTTGCACAATTTCCTCGTCTCGCAACCCGACCTGAATTTCCACAGTGAAAATGTGCAAGAGGCGCTGCTGGATGTCGCGCGTTTCTGGCTGAACCGGGGGTGTGACGGCTTCCGGCTCGATACGATCAATTTCTACATGCATGATGCCGAACTACGCGATAACCCCGCGCTGCCGAAGGAACGCCGCAACGCCAATATCGCGCCTTCGGTGAACCCCTATAACCATCAGGAACATATCTACGACAAGAACCACCCTGATAACGTCAAATTTCTTGCCCGCCTGCGCGCGGTGATGGAACCCTACGGCGCGGCCGCTGTGGGCGAGGTGGGCGATGCCCAACGCGGGCTGGAAATCATGGGCCAGTACACCCGCGGCGATGATCTGATGCAGATGTGCTATGCTTTTGAATTTCTGGCCAACGACAAACCCACCGCCGCTCGTTTTGTCGAAGTGATGGCCGAGATTGAAGCCGTCGCCGCCGATGGCTGGGCCTGCTGGGCGTTTTCCAACCATGACGTCGTGCGCCACGCCAGCCGCTGGGACCTGCCGCCTGCGGCACAGCGGATGTATGCCACGCTGATCATGGCGCTGCGCGGATCCGTCTGTATCTATCAGGGCGAAGAACTGGGCCTGCACGAGGCCGATGTCGCCTTTGATGATCTGCAAGACCCCTATGGCATCGAATTCTGGCCCGAATTCAAAGGCCGCGATGGGTGCCGCACCCCGATGGTCTGGGAACGGGACAATCTGAACGGCGGCTTCAGCCGCGGCCGACCATGGCTGCCGGTGTCATCTGAACATCTGGCCCTGTCCGTCGGCGCGCAAGAGGACGAGCCGGGCGCATTGCTGCATCATTACCGCCGCGCGATCGCCTTCCGGCACAGCCATCCGGCACTGGCCATCGGTGCCCAGGACGAAATGCGCGCGCAGGGCGATGTGGTGTATTTCACCCGTACGGCGGGCGATCAGACCATCTTTTGCGCTTTCAACATCAGCGAAACGCCCTCTGATTTCGATGTGCCGCCCGGCGACTGGACGGTGATCGGGGCCGAACTCGGCTCGGCGCAGATTTCGGCCGATGGGAAATTGCATTTTGGTCCGTGGCAGGTCTGCTTCGCGCTGAAATGGCAGGGATGACAGGGGAGGGAAGACATGGCTGAGCTGAAACTGACCAATGTGGCCAAGACCTATGGCGGCAAGGTCGATGTCCTCAAAGACATCAATCTCGATATCAAGACTGGTGAACTGATCGTCTTTGTCGGCCCGTCCGGCTGTGGCAAATCCACCTTGCTGCGGATGATCGCGGGGCTGGAAAAGATCACCGGCGGTGAATTGCAGATCGACGGTCAGGTGGTCAATGACGTGCCCCCGGCGCAACGTGGCATCGCGATGGTATTTCAGTCCTATGCGCTTTACCCGCATATGACGGTCCGCGAAAATATGTCTTTTGCCCTGAAGCTCGCCAAGAAATCCAAGGCCGAGATTGAACAGGCAGTGACCCGCGCTGCCCGGATTCTGCAGCTGGAGGATTATCTTGATCGCCTGCCCAAGGCCCTGTCCGGCGGTCAGCGCCAGCGTGTCGCCATTGGCCGGTCCATCGTGCGCGATCCCAAAGTCTATCTTTTCGATGAACCCCTGTCGAACCTTGATGCCGCCCTGCGGGTTGCCACGCGGATCGAGATTGCCCAGCTCAAGGAATCGATGCCCAACAGCACGATGATCTATGTCACCCATGACCAGGTCGAGGCGATGACCTTGGCCACCCGCATCGTTGTGCTGGCCAATAAAGGCATCGCGCAGGTCGGTACACCGCTGGAGCTTTATGAACGGCCAGAGAATGAATTTGTCGCGCAATTCATCGGCTCTCCGGCGATGAACCTGCTGGCGGGTGAAATCACCGGCACCGGGGCTATCACCAAGGTAAAACTGCATGGCGGTGGCACGGTAACCTCTGCAGTGCCGACCCGCGACAGCGATATTGGCTTGCAGGTCAATGTCGGCATCCGGCCAGAGGATATGGTCGAAACGAGTGGTGAAGATTACGCCTTTGAAGGCAAGGTCAATATCACCGAAGCTCTGGGCGAGGTGACACTGCTCTATTTCGACAAGGTCGGCGACAATAACGCGGTGATCGGCAAATTGCCGGGTATCCATGCCGATCTGCGTGGCAAATCGGTGCGGATGGCGGCCAGCCCCGACAAGGTGCAGATTTTTGCCAACGGCCAGTCGCTTTACTATCGCTGATCCGCTTGCCAGTATCGCGCCAAATCCAAAGGGGCGCGCGATGCAGACACCAGTGAACAAATTGAAAACCGCGCTATTGGCCGGTCAGGTGCAATATGGCATCTGGCTGTCCAGCGGCTCGCCGGTGCTGGCAGAGATGGCCGGCCATGCCGGGTTTGACTGGTGCCTGATTGACGCTGAACATGGGCCGAATGCCGTCACCGGCCTGACCCCACAGTTGCAGGCGCTGGCGGGCAGCGGCACGCCCGCCGTCGTGCGGGTGCCCGCGGCAGAGGTCTGGATGATCAAACAGGTGCTTGATCAGGGCTGTCAAAACGTACTGGTGCCGATGGTTGATGACGCCGCCACTGCTGCATTGATGGCCCGCGCTATGCGTTATCCGCCAAACGGTATCCGGGGCATGGGGGCATCATCGGCCCGTGCGTCAGGCTATGGCGCGATGCCGGATTACATCCGCCAGGCGGATGCACAGATGTGCCTGCTGGTACAGGCCGAAAGCCGTGCCGCGCTGGATAATGTCGATGCGATTGCTTCCACTGATGGGGTAGACGGCGTTTTCGTCGGCCCTGCTGACCTGTCTGCTGATATGGGCTATCCGGGCCAGCCCGATCATCCAGATGTCGTGCGCGCCATCGACCATATCATCGCCCGCACCCTGGCCGCAGGCAAGATCGCAGGCATCATCACCTTTGACGAAACCCGCGTCCCCGATTGTCTTGCCACAGGTGCCACGTTTGTCGGCGTCAGCAGCGATGTGACCTTGCTGAACAGATCCCTGCGCGGTCTGGCATCACGCCTCAAACCCCCATCATCGTCAGAGCCGGTGAAATCGCGCTAGCGCGAATTCACCTACATATCCCCGCCGGAGGCATAGAAGCTTTACCTGCGCCGCCGCCCGGTCCTTGCCCGGCCTTCGCCCTCTTTCACCGGGGCGCGGTTGAACCTGATCCATTCCGCGCCTGACGGGTCATTATCCGTCAGGAAATTCGCCGCCCGGATCGCCGCCATTTCCGACCCTGCACGCGGCAGGGTCGACCCGAGCCCGAACAGGGTGACAAAGGTTTCGTCATCCATATCGTCGGGCAGGATGATGCCGGCCGCCAAGACCTCGGCACGTTTTTCGGCGATCCTGGTCGGGCCGACGGGCAGGGCGACCGGGTTCATGATTGCCGATGTCATTCCCGCCGCGATCGCCATCGGCAGAAAGGCATTGTTGATCCCGTGCCGGTTCGGCAGGCCGAAACTGATGTTGGACGCACCGCAGGTCGTGTTGACGCCAAGTTCTTCGCGCAGCCGCCGGACCAGCGTGAACACCTGCAACCCGGCACTGCCCATGGCGCCAATCGGCATCACCAGCGGGTCAACCACGATATCATGCGCGGGAATGCCGTAATCGGCGGCGCGTTCGACGATCTTTTTCGCCACCGCGAAACGGACATCGGGGTCTTCACTGATCCCGCTGTCATCGTTGGAAATCGCCACCACCGGCACATTGTATTTCTTGACCAGCGGCAGGACCAGTTCCATCCGTTCCTCTTCACCGGTCACGGAATTGAGCAGGGGGCGACCCTCGGCGGCGGCCAGCCCGCGTTCCAGCGCGCCGGGCACGGATGAATCGATGCATAAAGGCACATCCACCACCGCCTGCACCCGGGCGATCAATTCCGCCATCAAGGGTGGTTCGACAAAGTTATTGTCGGCGTAACGCGGGTCTTCGGCCATCTTGTTGGAAAAGACAGCACCTGAATTGATATCCAGCACCGTGGCCCCGGCGGCGACCTGTGCGATGGCATCCGCCTCGACCCTGGAAAAATCTCCGCGTTCCAGTTCTTCGGCCAGAATCTTGCGTCCGGTGGGGTTGATCCGCTCGCCGATGACGCAGAACGGCTGGTCAAAGCCAATGATCGCGGTTTTGGTTTTCGATTCGATGATGGTGCGGGTCATGTCTGGTCCTTCATACGTGTCGCCCAACCGGCGGTGGGGGTGATCCCGCCCAAGGGAAAGAAATGCACCCGCGCGATCAGGCTATCGGGATCGGTGGCTTTATGGGCGGCCAGAGCGGTGACCACGTCGGTCGGCTCGTAGGGCAGCAACAGCTTGGTCACATCCATGGCGCGTTTCTGCAAGACCCGCAGCGACGGACCGACACCGCAGGCCATCGCGAATTTGATCAGGGTCTGCAGCTTGGCGGGGCCAGCGATGCCGATATGGATCGGGATCGTGATGCCCGCATCGCGCAAGGCATCGGCCCATGTGATGATCGGCTCTGCCTCAAAGGCAAATTGCGTGGTCAGGGCCATCTGCGCATCGCTGGTATCGGCAAAACGCTGTTTCCAGCGCAGGGCCGCCATCACCTGTCTGTCCGATCCGTCAGGGTCGATGTCGCGGTTGCCTTCGGGGTGACCTGCGACATGCAGGCGTTTGAAATCACCAAACAAATCGCTTTCCATCAATTGCATGGAATTGTCGAAATCACCCTGTGGCTGCGCCACGCCACCTGCCAGTAGCAGCGCCTGATTCACGCCAGCCTCGCCCCGATAGCGCGCGATCCAATCGGCCAGCGTGACGCGGTCCCTGATGATCCGTGCCGGGAAATGCGGCATAATCTGAAAACCATCCAGCGCCAGCCGCCGCGCGGTGGCGACCATGTCGTTAATCGGGGTGCCGTCGATATGGGCGATATAGACCCGGGTGCCATTGGGCAGCAGGTCGCGGAAATTATCGATCTTTTCAGCGGTGCGCGGCATCACTTCGATCGAATAATCCCGCAGGAAGGCCGCAACGTCGGGGGTCACATCGGGTGTTTCAGGCGCTTTACGTTTCAGAAAGGGGAGCAGCGCCATCATAGCCTCCATCATGCGGGGTGGTCGGGTCATGCCCAGCCGTCATTGGCGATCAGCGATTTGATCTTGTCGGAATGGTATTCAGCATCAATCCGGGCTACCGCGGCCTCTGCTGCATCGCTATCGCTGCCCTCGGCGGGATAGGGGGCAGCCTTGCGGAAACCGGCCATGTAATCGTCCGATTCCGCGGCACCCGATTTCATCGCCGCCCGGTCAATCGCCTGTTCAAACCGTTCGGGCAGGGGCAATTTGGTGCCGCGCCGCCCGCGCCCGACGATGACCTGCGCGGGGATATCGCGCCAATAGACAATGGTGACTTCGGGCATGTGATTCCCCTTTGCGCCTGTTCCTGCCGTTCTAGCATCGCAAAACGCGCCATAACGCCCGATTTCGACATGCTGCGCGCCCTGCGCGACGGGGGCATCCTGACCTGCGTTATTTTCACGCAATAGCGAGGATGATGGCTCTTGGGCTTGTCTTGTCTCCGGCGGCGGCATAGCTTTGGGATAACTCGAAATGGAGGGCGTAAAAATGACGCCCAAGCGTCCCACAGGTGCGGGCGCGTTCCCCAAAGCGGTCGATAGCCCCGCGCCAAATAAACCCGATCCGGCAACGCTTTATGCGGCGCTGGACCTTGGAACAAATTCCTGCCGGATGCTGATTGCCCAGCCCAAGGGCAGTCAGTTTCACGTTGTCGATAGCTTTTCCAAATCCGTCCAACTGGGGCAGGGGTTGGAAAGCACAGGCCGGCTGTCGCGGGCTTCGATGAACCGCACGATTTCGGCGATGCGGATCTGCCGTGAAAAACTGCACCGGCACGGTGTGCAGCGCATGCGTCTGGTCGCAACAGAGGCTTGTCGTCGCGCGCTTAACGGCAAGCATTTCATCGCCCAGGTCCGACGCGAAACCGGCCTGATGCTGGAAATCATCCGGCCAGAGGAAGAGGCACGGCTGGCTGTGATTTCCTGCGCGCCTTTGGTCAGCGTCAATACCGAACAATTGCTGGTGGTCGATATCGGTGGCGGGTCTACGGAACTGGTCTGGATCGACCTGACCAATGTGCCCAAACGCGAACGGCCCCGCGCGATCATGCGGCTGCATGCCGGGTTCAAATCCGACCCCGGCCCCTTTGCCGCGGCGAAAGTGGTGGATTGGATTTCGGTGCCTCTGGGTGTCGCGACGCTGCGCGATCAGTTCAATGATGTCGATGATGATGCCGCCCGTTTCGCCCTGATGAGCTGGTTTTTCGAAGAAAATCTGGAGGCCTTTGCGCCATCCGCCTGCGCGCAATCACGCGAAGGGTTCCAGATCATCGGCACCAGCGGCACGGTCACAACGGTCGCCGCCAGCTATCTGGGACTGAAACGCTATGACAGGACCAAGGTCGATGGTCTGCGCATGACCTCGGATCAGATTGATGCGGTGATCCGCGACTACGTCTCGCTCGGCCCCGACGGGCGGCGCGCGGACCCGCGCATCGGCAAGGACCGGCAGGCGCTGATCATGTCAGGTGCTGCGATTTTGCAGGCTTTGATGCGGCTGTGGCCCACCGACCGGCTGTCTGTTGCGGACCGTGGTTTGCGGGAAGGTTTGCTTTATGCCCAGATGTCTGCCGATGGGGTCTTGGAAGATGCCCCGTTTTAGGGGTAAAGCGCTGTATGGCCAAGAAACCCACCACAAAGAACAGCTCTGGACGCGGACAGCGCGACCTGCACGTTAAGGTGAAAACCGCCCGTGGGCGCAAGCTGTCGTCCACCCAATGGTTGCAGCGGCAGCTGAACGACCCTTACGTCAAACGCGCCAAGATTGACGGATATCGTGGGCGTGCGGCCTATAAGATATTGGAACTGGACGATAAATATCGCTTTCTGGTGCCCGGCGCGCGGATCGTCGATCTGGGCTGTGCGCCCGGCGGCTGGTTGCAAGTGGCGGTCAAACGCGCCAACGCCTTGGGGGAACGCACATCCAAGGCGCAGGGTTACGTCCTGGGCATTGACCTGCAAGAAGTTGATCCTATCCCGGGGGCCGAGATTTATCAGCTTGATTTCATGGAAGATGACGCCGATCAACAGGTCCGCGCCTGGCTGGGCGGCAATGCCGATGTGGTGATGTCGGATATGGCGGCATCGGCGTCGGGCCATAAGCAGACCGATCACAACCGGATTATCGCGCTGTGCGAGGCGGCAGCCTATTTCGCCTTTGACGTGCTGAACGAAGGCGGCACATTCGTCGCCAAAGTATTGGCAGGCGGGGCCGAGGGCGATTTGCAGAAACTGTTGAAATCGCGCTTTACCAAGGTGGCCAATGTCAAACCACCGGCGTCGCGGTCGGATTCATCTGAAAAATTCGTGGTCGCGACCGGGTTCAAAGGCCGCGATGTCAGTACTGATGGCGACGCCGTTCTTTGAGTATTTCATTGAAATAAGAAGCTGGGGCATCAGCCTTGCCCTGCCGCCCAGATATCGAATTCGGCGGCACGTTTCTGCTGAAGATGCGCCAGCACATCAGGTGACAGCGTCAGATCCATCGCGGGCGAGACGTTCTTTTGTTTCAACGTCAGCGTGATGTCGAGCTTTTTCTCCAGAAAACCTGTCACCTTGTCCCAGGCTTCATAGCGGAACAGGTGGTCGGCGCCGATATCGCCACCGTTGATACACAGGAATTTATCCTGCGATCCGACATTGGCAAAAGGGGCGGGATCGCCTTTGCAATATTCCAGCACGAAATCATCGAAAGACACCTGGCGGGTGCTGTTTTCATGCCCGATCAGATCATCGCGCGTGCGATAGCGATACCAGCTGCCCAGCCAATCAACGGGGTGGCGGACGATGGCCATGACCTCGGGTGTTTGCCCGCCTGCCTGAATGAAAAACGGCCGCAGGAACCGTTTATAGCGATAGCAAGGTGCATGTTTCAGATGCGGCGGATCGCGCAACACCATCGAGGCGCGGGGGGCCAGAGCCCCCTCCAACGCGGTTGATCCGGTTTTCGGCACCGCCAGCAGAACAAGGTTTTCCTTCCAGAAAACAAGCATTGGACGCTTCCTTTGGGCAATTTCCGCCTGTTTAGGCCATAAACCATTGCTTAACCACTGCATGCTATAGCTGGGGATGCAGAAAGATGTTGCAATGTTCCCGTTTTGATCTCATGTATACTGGAACATAGGGCGAACAAAGCAGTGATTGCCCCCCAGCGGGGCGCATGGAATAAGGGCAAGGTAAATGGCAACGGCAGATCTTTTGAAAATGATGGACAAGAAAACCGCAGATAAGGAAAAGGCGCTGGAAAGCGCTTTGGCCCAGATCGAACGCCAGTTCGGCAAGGGTTCGATCATGAAACTCGGCGGCCAGAACCAGATGCCCGAGATCGAGGCGACATCGACCGGATCGCTTGGTCTGGACATTGCTTTGGGCATCGGCGGTCTGCCAAAAGGCCGCGTGATCGAGATTTATGGCCCCGAATCGTCGGGTAAAACCACATTGACGCTGCATTCCATCGCGGAAGAGCAGAAAAAAGGTGGCATCTGCGCCTTTGTCGATGCCGAACATGCGCTGGACCCGCAATATGCCAAGAAACTTGGCGTGAACCTTGATGAATTGC
The DNA here is from genome assembly GCA_017390475.1 of Loktanella sp. Lineage (GTDB taxonomy): Bacteria > Pseudomonadota > Alphaproteobacteria > Rhodobacterales > Rhodobacteraceae > Yoonia. Next base: position 88,510 of record JAFPBO010000016.1, on the reverse strand, counting down.
TGATCTCGCAGCCTGACACCGGCGAACAGGCGCTGGAAATTGTCGATACTTTGGTCCGGTCCGGTGCTGTATCGCTGGTGGTGGTCGATTCCGTTGCCGCACTGACACCGAAATCCGAGCTTGAAGGCGATATGGGCGACAGTTCGGTCGGTGTGCATGCAAGGTTGATGAGCCAGGCAATGCGCAAACTGACCGGGTCGATCAACCGGTCCGGCTGTATGGTGATTTTCATCAACCAGATCCGCATGAAGATCGGCGTGATGTTCGGCAGCCCGGAAACCACGACAGGCGGCAATGCGTTGAAATTCTACGCCTCTGTCCGGTTGGACATTCGCCGGATCGGCGCGATCAAGGACCGGGATGAAGTCGTCGGCAACGCGACCCGTGTGAAAGTGGTCAAGAACAAGGTGGCACCACCGTTCAAACAGGTGGAATTCGACATCATGTATGGCGAAGGCATTTCCAAGACCGGCGAATTGCTGGACCTTGGGGTCAAGGCCGGTGTGGTCGAAAAATCCGGTGCCTGGTTCAGCTATGGCGATGAACGGATCGGGCAGGGGCGTGAAAACTCCAAAGTATTCCTGAAGGAAAATCCCCGGATCGCCAATGAGATCGAGGATAAAATCCGCGCCGCCCATGGCCTTGATTTCGCGATGAAAGATTCGGACGGCCCTGCAGATGACGATCTGGTCGAGATGTAAGGCGCGCTGATCCTGCCGGTGGTGGTGCGGCGATCTTGCGCTGCCTCCGGCGGGAGTATTTTGGGAAAAAAGAAGACGGGGTTTTCGCAGCGATCTTTGGTCTATTGGTGGACAGTGTCCGACTGCGCGGCTATCTCTGCTGCTGATAAAAGATTTTGCTGTGAAAGTGCGCCATGACCAGCCTTGCCGATATCCGTTCTACCTTTCTGAATTATTTTGAAAAACAGGGCCATCAGATCGTCCCGTCGAGCCCTCTGGTGCCGCGCAACGACCCGACCCTGATGTTCACCAATTCAGGCATGGTGCAGTTCAAGAACCTGTTCACCGGGGTCGAGACGCGCGATTATTCCCGCGCCACCACCAGCCAGAAATGCGTCCGCGCCGGGGGCAAGCACAACGATCTGGACAATGTCGGCTATACCGCGCGCCACCATACGTTTTTCGAGATGTTGGGCAATTTCAGCTTTGGTGATTATTTCAAATCCGACGCGATCCCCTTTGCCTGGGAATTGCTGACCAAGGATTTCGGCATCGACAAAAACCGTCTGCTGACCACGGTTTACCATACCGATGACGAGGCGTTTGATCTGTGGCGCAAGATCGGCGTTGCCGAAGACCGGATTATCCGCATTCCCACCGATGACAATTTCTGGCGGATGGGCCCGACCGGCCCCTGCGGCCCCTGCACAGAGATTTTCTATGATCATGGCGACCATATCTGGGGCGGCCCTCCCGGCTCTGCCGAGGAGGACGGCGACCGATTCATCGAGATCTGGAATGTCGTTTTCATGCAGAACGAACAATTCGAAGATGGGACGATGCGCCCGCTCGACATGCAATCGATCGACACCGGCATGGGGCTGGAACGGATCGGCGCGCTGTTGCAAGGCAAGCATGACAATTACGATACCGATGTGATGCGCGCTTTGATCGAGGCATCGGCCCATGCGACCTCTTCTGATCCTGATGGGCCGGGCAATACCCATCACCGGGTGATCGCGGACCATCTGCGCTCCACCTCATTCCTGATTGCCGAGGGCGTCCTGCCCTCGAACGAAGGCCGCGGCTACGTGCTGCGGCGGATCATGCGCCGGGCGATGCGTCATGCGCATCTGCTGGGCGCGAAAGACCCGGTCATGCACCGGCTGGTACCCGCCTTGGTGCGGCAAATGGGCGAGGCCTATCCCGAACTCGGCCAAGGCCAGCGGTTGATCGAAGAAACGCTGATGAATGAAGAAATACGCTTCAAACAGACGCTGGATCGCGGGCTGAAACTGCTGGATGATGAACTGGCTGGCCTGCCGGATGATGCGGCCTTGCCCGGGGCGGCGGCGTTCAAGCTCTATGATACCTATGGTTTCCCGCTTGATCTGACGCAGGACGCCCTGCGTGAGAAAGGCCGCGCGGTGGATACCGACGGTTTCGATGCGGCCATGGCCGAACAAAAGGCCAAGGCGCGTGCGGCATGGTCCGGCACCGGCGAGGCGGCGGATTCTGCGATCTGGTTCGATGTCGCCGATCAGGCCGGGGTCACTGATTTTCTGGGCTATGATTCACTCGACGTCGAAGGCCAGATCAAGGCGCTGGTCGCAGATGGTGCCATGGTGCAACAGGCCGGTGGCGAAGTACAGATCGTGCTGAACCAGACGTCCTTCTACGCCGAATCCGGCGGGCAAGTCGGCGATGCCGGCATTTTGCAGACCGACACCGGCACGGCAGAGATCACCGACACTAAAAAGGTTGCGGGCGTTTTCATCCATTTCGCCAAGGTCACCAATGGCACGATCACCGTGGGGCAGGGTGCCGCCTTGCGCGTTGACCCCGCCCGCCGTGCGGCGATTCAGGCAAACCATTCCGCTACCCACCTGTTGAACGAAGCCTTGCGCGACGTGCTGGGCGATCATATCGCGCAGCGCGGCTCGCTGAATGCGCCGGACCGGCTGCGGTTCGATTTCAGCCATACCAAAGCGCTGAATGCCGCAGAACTGGCGCAGGTTGAACGCGATGTGAACGCGCTGATCCGCCAGAACAGCAAGGTCAGCACCCGGATCATGACCCCCGATGATGCCCGCGCCATGGGCGCGCAGGCCTTGTTCGGCGAAAAATACGGTGATGAAGTCCGTGTCGTCTCGATGGGCCAGAAACCCGGCTCGGGCAAGGGAGCCACGGGTGATACTTATTCGCTGGAACTCTGCGGCGGCACCCATGTGCGGCAATTGGGCGAAATCGGCGTCTTTGTGGCGCTTGGCGACACAGCCTCCAGCGCCGGTGTGCGGCGGATTGAGGCGCTGACCGGGCAGGCGGCGCTGGATTACCTGCGCGCGCAGGACCAGCGGCTGTCAGATGTGGCCGCGGCGCTGAAAACCCCTGCCAGCGACGTGGCCGACAGGGTCAAGGCGCTGATGGATGAACGCCGCGCCCTGACGAATGAAATTGCGCAGTTGCGCCGTGATCTGGCGATGGGCGGCGGGGCCAAAGGCGCGGCACCCACCGAAACCATCAACGGCGTCGTCCTTCAGGCGCAGGTGCTGTCCGGCGTGACGGGTAAAGATCTGCCATCCTTGATCGATGCGATCAAATCCGACATTGGCAGCGGCATTGTCCTGCTGATCGCCGATACCGGCGACAAGGCGGCGGTCGCTGTCGGCGTCACCGCTGACCTGACCGGGCGCATCTCTGCCGTGGATATCCTGCGCGCCGTGACCCCGGAACTGGGCGGAAAGGGCGGCGGTGGCCGTCCCGATATGGCGCAGGGCGGCGGTGCATCTGCCGCAAATGCCGATGCCGCCATCAAAGCTGCAAAAACATTATTGGAGAATCTGTCATGACCGCCCTCTGGATCGCCCATGTCACCGTCACGGATGAAACCGCTTATGGCGAATATGCCAAACGCGCCACGGGGGCGATTGCCGATCATGGCGGTGTCTTCCTCGCCCGCGGCGGCAAATACAAACAATTGGAAGGGCCGGACCGGCCCCGCAATGTCGTGGCGCGCTTTCCCAGCCTGCAAGCCGCACATGATTGCTATCATTCCGCCGCCTATCAAGAGGCGCTGAGCTTTGCCAAAGGTGCCAGCCAACGCGAACTCTGCATCGTCGAAGAAATCGCATAACAACAAAGGCGCGGAACCTCACAGTCCCGCGCCTTCTTTACCATCTTCCGAGCCTAAATATCACCGCCGGAGGCATCCCGCTGATGAAATCAGCGGGACATAATATCAGGCGCTGCGGGAATTCCGCTTGCGTTCGTTCGGGTCCAGGAACCGCTTGCGCAGCCGGATCGCGTTCGGCGTGACTTCCACCAGCTCATCATCGTCGATATAGGCAATCGCCTGTTCCAGCGACATCGTCACCGGCGTGGTCAGGCGCACCGCCTCATCCGTGCCAGAAGCGCGGACGTTGGTTAGTTGCTTGCCCTTCAGCGGGTTGACCTCAAGGTCATTGTCGCGGCTGTGTTCGCCGATGATCATGCCAGTATAGACAGCCTCTTGCGCGCCGATAAAGAACTTGCCGCGATCTTCCAGTTTCCACAAAGCATAGGCCACAGAGGTGCCGTTCTCCATCGAGATCAGAACACCCTGACGGCGGCCTTCGATCTTGCCTTTAAAAGGCGCCCAGCCGTGGAACAGCCGGTTCAGAATGCCGGACCCGCGCGTATCGGTCAGGAATTCACCATGATAACCGATCAGCCCGCGCGATGGCACATGCGCGATGATGCGGGTCTTGCCAGCACCGGCAGGCTTCATCTCGACCAATTCGCCTTTGCGCGGGCCGGTCAGTTTTTCAACCACAGCGCCGGTATATTCGTCATCGACGTCAATCGTGGCTTCTTCGATGGGTTCGTGGCGGACACCGTCGATATCTTTGTAAATCACCTGCGGGCGGGAAATTGAAAGCTCGAACCCTTCACGGCGCATGTTTTCGATCAACACACCCATCTGCAATTCGCCACGGCCCGACACCTCGAACGCGTCGCCCATGGGGGTATCGGCGATCTTGATCGCGACATTGACTTCGGCCTCGCGCATCAGGCGTTCGCGGATGACGCGGCTTTGCACCTTTTTGCCATCGCGGCCCGCCAGCGGGCTGTCATTGATGCCAAAGGTCACGGTGATGGTCGGCGGGTCAATCGGCTGGGCGGGGATCGGGACGTCAATCGACATATCGCAGATCGTATCGGCAACTGTTGCCTTGGTCATACCGGCCAGTGTGACGATATCGCCGGCTTCGGCCACATCAATCGGCTGTTGGCCCAGTCCCCGGAAGGCGAGGATTTTCGACACCCGGAATTGCTCCAGCTTGTCACCATTGCGCGACAGGGCCTTCACAGTTTCGCCAGCGCGCAGGGTGCCTGCCTCAACCCGGCCAGTCAGAATACGGCCGATGAACGGGTCAGCGGACAGGGTGGTCGCCAGCATCTGGAACGGCTCATCCCGGCGGCTGATCTGGGCTGGCATGGGGACATGTTCCAGCACTTTGTCGAACAGCGCGGACAAATCCTTGCGCGGGCCATCCAGCTGCTCATCACACCAACCGGCACGGCCAGAGGCATACATCACAGGGAAATCCAGCTGTTCATCGCTAGCTTCCAGCGCAGCAAAGAGGTCGAACACGTCGTCAACAGCCTGATCAGGCTCACCGTCAGCCTTGTCGACCTTGTTGACCACAACGATAGGGCGCAGGCCCAGTGCCAGCGCCTTGGAGGTGACGAATTTCGTCTGAGGCATCGGGCCTTCGGCAGCATCGACCAGCAAGACGACACCATCGACCATCGACAGGATGCGTTCAACCTCACCACCGAAATCGGCGTGGCCGGGCGTGTCAACGATATTGATCCGCGTGCCTTTCCATTCGACAGAGGTACATTTGGCAAGGATCGTGATCCCGCGTTCGCGTTCGATGTCATTGCTGTCCATCGCCCGTTCGGTCGTCGCTTCGTTGTCGCGGTATACGCCGGATTGTTTCAAAAGTTCGTCGACAAGCGTTGTCTTGCCGTGGTCAACGTGCGCGATGATCGCGATATTGCGGATATCCATGGGTCTGCCTTATGGGAAATTTAACCGCGCGATACCGTGCAATTGCAGCAAATGCTACCCCTTATTCGTAAACAACCCGCTAGTGTGGCGAAGTGCGCGAGAAAAGATGGATCACAAGGATACCGCCCAGGATCATGGAAATCCCGATCACCGCAGGCAGATCAAGCCTTTGACCAAAGACCAGATAGCCAATCGCGGCGATCAGCACGATGCCCAGCCCCGACCACATCGCATAGACGATCCCCACCGGCATCACCCGCAGGGTCTGCGCCAGCAGATAAAAGGAAATGCCATAGGCGATTACCACCAGCACCGAGGGCCAGAATTTGGTGAATTGCTGGCTGGCTTGCAGTGCTGTGGTGCCGATGGTTTCGGCGGCGATGGCAAGGATCAGAAAGATATAGTGAATGGGCATGTCAGCGTCCGGTATAGCGGTCAGGGCGGTGGTTGGTGGCGATGATCAGGTTTGCCACGACTGCCCCGGCAAGGGAATAGAGCACCAGACCGGGGGCGATAATCATGAATGCTGCAGCGAACAGGCACAGATCAAAGATCAATTGCGTATAGCCCGCGCTAAACCCGGTCCGGTCCTGGATGAACAGCCCCAGAATACCGATTCCGCCAAGGCTCGCCCCATGCCGGAACAGCACGATCAGGCCCAGCCCGGTGACCGCACCGACCAGCACGGCGCCCAATAGCGGTTCCAGCGTTTCGAACACGATCATCTGCGGGAATGTTTCCGCCATCAGCGACACGAGGCCCACGCAAAGAAAGCTTTTGAGCGTGAATTTTGGCCCCATGCGGACCCATGCCAGCCAATAGAATGGCAAGTTGACGCAAAAGAACACCAGCCCGAACGACAGGCCCGTCGCATAGGACACCAGCACTGCCAACCCTGCGGTCTGCCCGGTGATCAGCCCCAGATGCGTCAGCATCGTCACCCCCAGCGCACATAGCGCTGTGCCCAGCGCAAAGGCCTGGGCGTCTTCGACGGGCGTATGGGCGGTGGTGGCGGCGGTTTGTGTCATTGCATTGCGCTACTAAAACCGCCGCAGGCTGGCAAGCAAAAGGGGGGCCGGCTGGCCCCCCTTTGTGATTACATTGCTGCGTTCAGGTTCTCGTCGACTTTTTCAAGGAAACCTTCGGTGGTCAGCCATTTCTGATCCGGGCCGACCAGCAGCGCCAGATCCTTGGTCATGAAACCGCTTTCGACCGTGTCCACCACGACCTTTTCCAGCGTGCTGGCAAAGGTCATCAGCTGCGCATTGTCATCCAGTTTCGCGCGGTGCTTCAACCCGCCGGTCCAGGCAAAGATCGAGGCGATGGAATTGGTCGATGTCGCCTTGCCCGCCTGATGCTGGCGGTAATGGCGGGTGACAGTGCCGTGGGCGGCCTCTGCCTCGACAATCTTGCCATCTGGGGTCATCAATTGGCTGGTCATCAGGCCAAGCGAACCGAACCCTTGGGCAACTGTGTCAGACTGCACGTCGCCATCGTAGTTCTTACAGGCCCAGACGAATTTGCCCGACCATTTCATCGCGGATGCGACCATATCGTCGATCAGGCGGTGTTCGTAGGTGATGCCTGCCGCTTTGAACTGATCTGCGAATTCTTCTTCATAGACCTTCTGGAACAGATCCTTGAAACGGCCATCATAGGCTTTCAGGATCGTGTTCTTGGTGGACAGATAGACCGGCCAGCCCAGGTTCAGACCATAGTTGAGCGACGCACGGGCGAAATCAATGATGCTTTCGTCCAGGTTATACATGCCCATCGCCACGCCAGCGCCGGGGCTGTCATAGACGACTTTTTCGATCACAGTGCCATCATCGCCGACGAATTTCATCGTCAGCTGGCCTTTGCCGGGCATCAGGAAATCGGTGGCTTTGTACTGGTCACCGAATGCATGGCGACCGATGACAATCGGGTCGGTCCAGCCGGGCACCAGACGGGGCACGTTCTTGCAGATGATCGGGGCGCGGAACACCACACCGCCCAGAATGTTGCGGATCGTCCCGTTCGGGCTGCGCCACATCTGTTTCAGGCCGAATTCCTCGACCCGGTCTTCATCAGGGGTGATCGTCGCGCATTTGACGCCGACGCCGTATTTCTTGATCGCTTCAGCAGCGTCTACGGTGATCTGGTCGTTGGTTTCGTCGCGCACTTCCATGCCCAGATCGTAATATTTCAGATCCACGTCCAGATAGGGCAGGATCAGTTTTTTCTTGATGAAATCCCAGATGATCCGGGTCATTTCATCGCCGTCGAGTTCGACGACAGGGTTTTCTACCTTGATCTTGGTCATGGCTTTGCTCCGCTTTGGCTTGGATTCTGGCGCCCTCATAGCGCAAAACAACGACCAGAGGAAGGGCTGTATGCCTTTGTATACCGTAAATCTGACCCGGATGGCGTTTGTCTGCTGGTCAGGCAGGCAGCCCGGTTATGGTGCAGGGGTCTTCCAGTCCTGCGGCGTGATATTCACGATCGTGTCGCCGACACTGACCATTACATCACCGTCCTGAATATTGACCTGCAGCTTCATCGCGCGGCTGGCCAGTTTTGCCAACGCGCTTGTGTCGGTTTCAGACAGATTGACCACCTGCAGATTGTCAAAACGATGGGTGCTGTTCTTGACCTTGTCCCACCAGATATCCGCCGTGCGGCCGCCGTAGGGATAGACGATCACCTTGCCCGCCTTGCCGCAGGATTGGCGCAGCACCTTTTCGCTGGGCAGCCCCAGTGCCACCCAGACCTCAAGTTCGCCGCTCAGGCTTTTTTGCCAGATATCGGGTTCGTCGTCGGTGGACAGGCCCTTGGTCATTTCCAGATGTTCATGCGCATTCAGCGCAAAGGCGACAATGCGGACCATCAACCTTTCGTCCGTCTCTGACGGATGTTTGGCGATTGTCAGTTTATGGGTCTCATAATAATGCCGGTCCATGTCAGAGACGGAAAGTTCGACTTTATAAATGGTGGCATTTTGCGCCATGATATATTCCAGACCTGCAAGGATGGGGATGCTTACCGCGTCCGGGGCCCTTGTGAAAGCGGATATCATGCGGGCTTGTGTCGATTTGAGGAATGTAGACATGGCAAAAGTGCCAACCGCACGGATCGACAAATTGTTGTCGTCATTGGGCTATGGGTCGCGCAACGATATCGCGCGGATGGCGCGGGCAGGGGCGATCACCCTTGATGGTGTCAAACTGCGGGACGTCACAAAACGTATCCCCGTCACGCCCGACCTGCCGGCCTGCATGGCTGTCGATGGTGCGCCGCTTGATCCGCTGGCGGGTATGGTGGTGCTGTTGCACAAACCGCTTGGCATGACCTGTTCGCATAAAGAAGACGGAGCATTGGTCTATGATATCCTGCCTGCGCGCTGGCGGCAGCGGAATCCGGCGATGTCCACCATCGGGCGGCTGGACAAACAGACCTCGGGCCTGTTGCTTTTGACCGATGATGGCGATCTGCTGCACCGGATCATCAGCCCGAAACGCCATGTGAAAAAGACCTATCACGTCACGCTGGCTCGCCCGTTGAACGGTGATGAGGCCGCGATCTTTGCTGCGGGCGATCTGATACTGGCGGGCGAGGACAAGCCGCTGGCGCCCGCCCTGCTTGACGTGATGTCAGAAACCGAAGCGCGGCTGACGGTCACCGAAGGCCGCTATCATCAGGTGCGCCGTATGTTTGCCGCCACCGGCAATCACGTCGAAAAGCTGCATCGCGAAGCCTTGGGCGGGCTGTCATTGCCCGATGATCTGGCACCGGGGCAGTGGAAACTGCTGGGTGCAGATGACATTTCCATGATTTTTCAGGGGTGACTACCATCGGGTGCGATCCCCGTAATTTGGTAGGCCCGGCAGGACTTGAACCCGCAACCAAAGCGTTATGAGCGCTCTGCTCTGACCAATTGAGCTACAGGCCCCCTGCGGTTTGGGTAATTGGCGTTGTGGGAATGGTCAAGCGTTTCGCACTGCGGTTAGGATGGATAAAGACTTTTATGCCTCCGGCGGGGATATTTATGCTCGGAAGATGGGGTAAGGAGCGTTGTGCTGCGCGCAGGCTTGCGCTAACCGCGTGGCAAGCAGAAAAAGGGTGCCTGTTATGACCAAGAATGGCCTGACCTATGCCGATGCCGGTGTGGATATCGATGCCGGCAATAATCTGGTGGAACGGATCAAACCGGCGGCCAAACGCACCGCGCGCCCCGGCGTGATGGCGGGGCTGGGCGGCTTTGGCGCGTTGTTCGATCTCAAAGGTGCCGGATATATCGATCCGATCCTTGTGGCCGCGACCGATGGCGTCGGCACCAAACTGCGGATCGCAATTGATACCGGCCATGTTGACACGATCGGGATCGATCTGGTCGCGATGTGTGTCAATGATCTGGTCTGTCAGGGCGCGGAACCTTTGTTCTTTCTGGATTATTTCGCCACCGGCAAGCTGGAACTGGATCAGGCGACCCGGATCATCAACGGCATCGCCGCAGGCTGTGAAGCCTCCGGCTGTGCCCTGATCGGCGGCGAGACGGCGGAAATGCCGGGCATGTATCACGACGGCGATTTCGATCTGGCGGGTTTTGCTGTCGGTGCGATGGAACGCGGTGCCGATCTGCCTGCCGGTGTCGTGGCGGGCGATGTGCTGCTGGGGCTGGCATCGGATGGTGTGCATTCCAACGGCTATTCACTGGTGCGCCGGATTGTCGATATGTCGGGCTTGGGCTGGGCGGATGCCGCGCCTTTTGCGGATGGCGCATTGGGCGAGGCACTTTTGACGCCGACCCGTTTGTATGTGCAGCCCGCCTTGGCGGCGGTGCGCGCGGGCGGTGTGCATGCTTTGGCGCATATCACCGGCGGCGGTCTGACCGAAAACCTGCCGCGTGTGCTGCCGGATGATCTGGGTGCCGATATTGATCTGGGGTCATGGGCCTTGCCACCGGTCTTTGGCTGGCTGGTGCAGACCGGCGGCATGGCGCAGGCGGAATTGCTGAAAACCTTCAATGCCGGGATCGGCATGGTACTGGTTGTCGATGCGGGGCAGGCCGAGGCGCTGACAGCTTTGCTGACCGAGGCGGGCGAAACAGTACATCAGATCGGCACGGTCACGACAGGCGCGGGCATCCGTTACACAGGCACGCTTGCGTGACCAAGCGCGTTGCGATCCTGATTTCGGGGGGCGGGTCCAATATGGTGGCCCTCGCCCAGTCGATGACTGGCGATCATCCGGCGCGGCCGGTGCTGGTTCTGTCCAATGATCCTGCCGCTGGCGGGCTGGCCAAGGCGAGCGGGATGGGCATTCCGGTGCAGGCGATTGACCACAAGACCTTTGGCAAGGACCGCGCCGCGTTTGAGGCGGTTTTGCACGATGCGCTGGCCGCCGTGCAGCCCGATATCATCTGTCTGGCCGGTTTCATGCGGATTCTGGGCGCAGATTTCATCGGCCCTTGGGAAGGGCGCATTCTGAATATCCACCCTTCGCTTTTGCCGAAATATCGCGGGCTGCATACCCATGCCCGCGCGTTGGAGGCAGGCGACAGCCATCACGGCTGCACCGTGCATCAGGTCACCGCGGCCTTGGACGATGGTCCGGTGCTGGGGCAGGCGCGGATGCCAGTGCTGCAGGGTGACACGCCCGATACGCTGGCGCAGCGGTTGCTGCCGCTGGAACATGCGCTTTACCCCGCTGTGTTGCGCCGTTTCGCGGCCGCTGACCTGCGTCCGGTGATGCTGGACGGGTGATCTTTTCATTGCTGCGATGATGGCTTATCAAGCGGGGATCAAACTGACGGACGTTTCATGAAGATCATCACCACAACCGCAGAACTCGCCGCCTTTTGCACAGAGGCGGCAAAGCGTCCCTATGTGACCGTTGACACGGAATTCCTGCGCGAACGCACCTATTATTCAAAACTCTGTCTGGTGCAGATGGCCTATCGCGACGCAGCGGGCGAAGACGCGGTGCTGATCGATCCCTTGGTGGATGGGATATCACTTGACCCGATGTATGATCTGTTCCGCGATCCGGGCGTGGTCAAAGTGTTTCATGCCGCCCGTCAGGATCTGGAGATTTTCCATGTCGATGCCGGGGTGATCCCCGCGCCTTTGTTTGACACACAGGTCGCGGCGATGGTCTGCGGTTTTGGCGAACAGGCGGGTTATGAAACCCTTGTGCGCAAGATCGCCAAGGCCGAGGTGGATAAATCGTCGCGCTTTACCGATTGGTCGCGCCGCCCCTTGACCGATGCACAGGCGGAATATGCTTTGGCCGACGTCACCCATCTGCGCGATGTCTATGAATATCTGGCCGACAGGCTGAAAAAATCCGGTCGCACCAAATGGGTGGACGAGGAAATGGCGGTCCTGAATGACCCGGCCACCTATCAATCGAACCCGGACGAGGCCTGGATGCGGGTCAAGACGCGCACGTCGTCTGGCCGGTTTCTGGCCATCGTGCGCGAACTTGCCCGTTTCCGCGAGGCTTATGCACAGGCGCGCGATATCCCCCGCAGCCGGGTGTATAAAGATGATGCATTGGTTGAACTTGCCTCTACCAAGCCATTGAATGAACAGGATTTGGGCCGCTCTCGCCTTTTGCTGCGCGAAGCCCGCAAGGGTGAGATTGCAGAAGGTATTCTGGCCAGTATCAAGGCCGGTCTGGCCGCCAAACCCGGCGATCTGCCGCAGCCCGACCTGAGCCGTGCCAAATTGCAGGTCAATCCGGCCATCGCCGATATGCTGCGGGTCCTGCTGAAATCGGTCACCGATGACGCCGGTGTCGCGTCAAAACTGATCGCCTCTTCTGCTGATCTGGATCAGCTGGCCGCCGGCGAACGCGATGTGCCCGCGCTGAAAGGCTGGCGGCGCGAGGTGTTCGGCGATGCGGCCCTGCAATTGTGCGAAGGCAAGGTCGGCCTTGCGGTCAAGGGGCAAAGGGTGGTCACTGTCCCGCTTTAGGCTAGATCACGCAGCACCAATGGAAAGCAGATCATGACCAATCCCGCCTTTGAAGAACTCGTCGAAACCTTTGAATTCCTTGACGATTGGGAAGATCGCTATCGCCATGTCATCGACATGGGCAAGGCGATGGACCCGCTGGAAGAGGCGCTGCGCGTCCCCGCCACCAAGGTTGATGGCTGCGCCAGTCAGGTCTGGCTGGTCCCACAGATCAAGGATGGCGTCTTTACCTTTCGCGGCGCAAGCGATGCGATGATCGTCCAAGGGTTGATCGCCGTGCTGCGCACGCTTTATGATGAACAGCCGGTGGACGCCGTGGTGAAGATCGACGCGCCCGCCGCCTTGGGCCGGTTGGGGCTGAACGACCATCTGTCGGCGCAACGGTCGAACGGGTTGCGCGCCATGGTGGAACGGATCAGATCGACGGCTGCGGCGGCAGTTTGACCGTCGCCAGAGCGGTCGCAAGGTCACCATAACCGGTAAAGCGCCGTTCAAACGCCAGACCCAGACGCGCGGCGCAATCCTGCGCCTTGGCCGTCAAGGCAGGGTTATCGGTCTGCGCCTGATAAACCAGCTTTTCATAATTCCCGAAATACATATCCCGCAGGGCAGGATGTTTGTGCAGGCCAAGCGGTTCCCAGACAAAGGCATCAAATTGCCGGACCAGAAAATCGGTCAGGTAGAAGGCGCTAATTTCCCCATGCGCGGCAAAGGCATCGACGCCTTCAAAGAATGCATAGCAATGCGGGCCGGGGACCATGCGCAGGCCCATCTCATCGCAGGCTGCCTGTAACAGACCGCCCGTGCCGCAATCGGCATAGACGACAAAGATATCATGATAATCCGCACCATGTCTGGCCACCGCATCGCGCAGGGCGGGGATGATCCGGTCAGGATGGTTATGCAGAATTGCGGGCAGGCAATGCAGGTCCAGATGATCCCAGCCATTCGCGGCCTTCAGCGCTAGGATTTCCCGCGCCAGCGCACCGCAGGCGATCAGCAGGATCTGGCCCTGACCGCTGGGCGGCATACCATCCTGCGTCAGCGCCGCGTCAGCGATCACGACAGGCGGCGGACCAGCACTGCGGCAAGCAGGGCTAAGATGCTCAGCAGCGATAGGCCGACGAAGGGCGACAAGGATGTGGCGCCGACCAGCGACAGGGCCAGCCAGACCGTCAGGCCAGCGGCGGCGATCACGACCAACAGGATCAGGGCGAGTTTCTCAAATGGCATCGGGGCCTCCTTTCCATCAAAGATAGGCTTGCTGCCTGCCGGAAAAAAGGGTCAGGCCTGCGCCGCTGCCTGATTATGCTTGCGCGCGACCAGCGTTTTGGCGGTTTCCACCGCGACAGCGGCATCACGGCAATAGGCATCTGCTCCGATGGCGCGGCCGAATTCCTCGTTCAGGGGTGCGCCGCCGACCAGCACGATGTAATCCTCGCGCATGCCTTTTTCGACCAAAGTATCAATCACCACCTTCATATAAGGCATCGTCGTGGTCAGCAGGGCCGACATGCCAAGAATATCGGGCTTTTCCGATTCCAGCGCCGCCAGATAGCCTTCAACCGCGTTGTTGATGCCCAGATCGATGACCTCGAACCCGGCACCTTCCATCATCATGCCGACAAGGTTCTTGCCGATGTCGTGGATGTCACCTTTGACGGTGCCGATCACCATCTTGCCCATACGCGGCGCGCCGGTCGCGATCAGCAGGGGTTTGAGGATGACCATCCCGCCCTTCATCGCATTGGCGGCCAGCAAGACCTCTGGCACGAACAAAATCCCATCGCGGAAATCATGGCCGACGATGGTCATGCCGCCGACCAAAGCCTCGGTCAGCACGCGGTAGGGGGTCCATCCGCGCGCGATCAGGATGTTCACGCCTTCCTCGATCTCTTCCTTCATGCCGTCGTACAGATCGTCATACATCTGCGCGACAAGGTCTTCGTCGTTCAGTTCGGACAGGATAATCTCGTCGTCGTCGGACATGGGATGCCTCATCAATATCTGTGACGATATCTGCGCCTATTTCCGCCCGGCGACGCGGTGAATTACGACATTCATGCATGCGGGACCGACGCGGGCTTGCGCGTGTTCTTCATTTGTTCCAGTGTGAGCCATGGATCATGATCTGACTCGCACCTACCACCGCACACCGGGCCGCGCTGCAGCGGGTAACCCGGCAGTGCGGTTTGATAGACTGGCGTCAGAGGCGGTGGATGATGGCTGGTATCACGATGATGATCTGCCGGTCTTGCGCACGCAGGTCAGTGACGAACAGATCGGCAAGGTGATCAGCCGCAACACATCGCCCGATCTGTCGTTCGACCGGTCGATCAACCCCTATCGTGGCTGTGAACATGGCTGCATCTATTGCTATGCGCGGCCCAGCCATGCGTTTCTGGGCCTGTCACCGGGGCTGGATTTTGAAACCCAGCTGATCGCCCGGCCCAATGCGGTGGAACAATTGCGCAAGGAATTGTCCAACCCGCGCTACAAACCCGCGACGATTGCGATCGGCACCAATACGGATGCCTATCAGCCGATTGAAAAGGACCGCCGCATCATGCGCGCGGTGTTGGAGGTGTTGCGCGATTTCAACCATCCTGTCGCCATCGTCACCAAAGGCACGCTGATCACCCGCGACATTGATATTCTGGGCGATATGGCAGCCAAAGGGCTGGTGCGTGTCGGTATTTCGATCACGACCTTGGACCCGAAAACATCGCGCGCGATGGAACCCCGCGTGCCTTTGCCCGCCGCCCGGCTGCGGGTGATCAGGCAATTGAGTGATGCAGGTGTGCCGGTCCGGGTGATGGTGTCACCCGTGGTGCCCGCGCTGACCGATCATGAGCTTGAGGCGATATTGGAAGCCGCCCATGCGGCGGGTGCGGTGGCCGCATCCTGCATCATGCTGCGCCTGCCGCTGGAGGTTGCGGGTCTGTTCAAAGATTGGCTGGAAACGCATTATCCCGACCGCGCGGCACGGATCATGGGCCGGGTGCGGGCGCTGCACGGCGGGCGCGACTATGACCCGGAATTCGGCAAACGGATGCAGGGGCAGGGTGTCTGGGCCAAGATCACGCAGCAAAGGTTCAAACTGGCCGCAGCACGGTTAGGGCTGGACCGGACTCTACCACCGTTGCGGACGGATCTGTTCGCCAGACCGCCGCAGAAAGGCGATCAGCTATCGCTGTTCTGAGGGCGGGATTTGACTTTTATGCACTCCGCGCGGGAGTACTTGGAACAAAGCGAGGGAATCTTCCCCGCGGGGAAGGTTTTGCGACCCGGCTTACCGCCTCGGATGGGGTCGGCTGATATCTTCCCCGCGGGGAAGGTTTTGGTGATTGCCTGCCGCAAAAACCTATGGCGCGGGCCTTGCGCGGCGGCCACGGCGGGGTGATGCCTCTGGCCCGGCGCCATCTGTGCCGTCTGAGGCAGAGGAGAAGCCGCCCATCGCGGCGGTTATCGCGTCCAGCGTCGGGGCAGGGCCTTTCGGCCTTGTTTCCAGCGCGTGCCGCATCGCGCGCAGATGGTCGGGCGTGGTGCCGCAGCAGCCGCCGATGATCGTGGCCCCGGCATCGCGGGCCAGCACGGCGTAATCGGCCATCAGATCGGGCGTGCCGTCGTAATGGATATGGCCGTCGTGATATTTGGGGATACCGGCATTGCCTTTGGCGATCACCGGCAGGGTCGGGCCTGCGGCGGCAAAGCCCAGCATTGTGCGCAGCAGGTCTGACGCGCCGACACCGCAATTGGCACCGAAGGCCAAAGGTTGATGCGCCAGCTTGCCGACCTTTTTGACCATATCGGCAGAGGTCAGGCCCATCATCGTGCGCCCGGCGGTGTCGAAACTCATCGTGCCGCACCATGGCATGCCTGCCAGCGCAAAGGCCTCGGCGGCGGCGGCGAATTCTTCGGCGGCAGAGATGGTTTCGACCCAGAGCACATCTGCGCCACCGGCCTTGAGCCCTTCGGCCTGTTCGTGGAACATCTCGACCGCGATTTCGTGGGTCAGGTTGCCCATGGGGGCCATGATTTCACCCGTCGGGCCGACCGACCCGGCAACCACGATGGTCCGGCCCGATGCATCGGCGATATCGCGGCCAAGGGCAGCGGCGACCTTGTTCAGTTCATGCACCTGACTTTCTGCGCCATGCAGTTTCAGCCGGGACGCATTGCCACCGAAAGAATTGGTCAGGAAGATATCGCTACCTGCGTCGGCGGCCCCTTTGTACAGCGCACAGATATTGTCGGGCTGTTCAAGGTTCCACATTTCCGGCGCGTCGCCGGACATCAGCCCCATGTTGAACAGATTGGTGCCTGTCGCCCCGTCGGCCATCAGCCAGTCGCGGGTTTCCAGCAGTTTGGACAGGGCGTTGGTCATCGGCGCGCTTTCAGATCAGATTTCGGTCATCAACTGGGCTTTCGCCTCGACCAGATAATTGGCCATCTTGCTGCGGATCGTCGCCTCGTCTGCGTGGCCGACCAGATCCTTGGCGAGTTTGCGGAACACGTCTTCGTCGCCGGCTTCTTCGAAATCGGCCTTGATGACCTCTGTCACATAGGCGGCGGCTTCGTCTTCGGATTTGCCAAGCAGACCGGCAGCCCAGAGCGCCAGAAGCTTGTTGCGCCGGGCTTCGGCCTTGAACTGCATTTCGGCGTCATGGGCGAATTTATTCTCGAAGGATTTTGCGCGATCTTCAAAGCTGGACATCAAAGGCTCCCTTTGGGGTTGGCGTTGCGACAGATATGACCCCGCAGGTGCTTGCCCGCAAGGGGGGGTTGCACTATGAGGCGGGGATGACGATGCCCAACGGGGCACCACAAAGGTAAGGGGTGAAGATGGCGCGCCGCAAGAAGATCTATGAAGGCAAAGCAAAAATCCTGTATGAAGGCCCCGAACCGGGCACTTTGGTGCAATATTTCAAGGATGATGCCACGGCCTTTAACGCGGAAAAGCGGGCGGTGATCGAAGGCAAGGGCGTGCTGAACAACCGGTTGAGTGAATTTTTCATGACCGGCCTTGGCTCTATCGGCATCCCGACGCATTTCATCCGCCGTCTGAACATGCGCGAACAATTGATCCGGCAGGTGGAAATCATCCCGCTGGAAATCATCGTGCGCAATGTCGCCGCCGGGTCGATGGCCAAGCGGATGGGAATCGAAGAAGGCACGCAATTGCCGCGTCCGATCGTGGAATTTTCCTATAAGGATGACGCCCTAGGCGATCCTTTGGTGCCAGAGGAATATATCATCGCCTTTGGCTGGGCCAGCCAGCAGGATATGGATGATATCGTCAGCCTGGCCCTGCGGGTGAATGACTGGATGTCGGGGGTCATGTATGGCGTCGGCATCAAGCTGGTGGATTTCAAGATCGAGGTTGGTCGGGTCTGGGACAATGAATTCCCGCGTCTGTTGCTGGCCGATGAGATCAGTCCGGATAGCTGCCGTCTGTGGGATATCGAAACCGGGCAGAAGCTGGACAAGGATGTGTTCCGCCGCGATCTGGGCAATCTGACCGATGCCTATACCGAGGTTGCCCGCCGTCTGGGCGTGATGCCATCGAATGTCACGCATCGGCCCAAGCCGACGCTGATCAACTGACGTTGATTTTTGAGTATTTGAAACAAAGCGAGGCAAGGCCATGAAGGCACGTGTATATGTGATGTTGAAAACCGGCGTGCTGGACCCGCAGGGCGAGGCGGTGCGCCATGCGCTTGGATCGCTGGGGTTTGATGGCGTGCAGGGCGTGCGTCAGGGCAAGGTGATCGAGCTTGATCTGGCCGATGGCACATCCGAGGACGAGATCGGCAAGATGTGTGACAAGCTGCTGGCCAATACCGTGATCGAAAGCTACCGGATCGAGGTGCTTTAGGATGCGCGCTGCTGTCGTCGTTTTTCCGGGGTCCAATTGTGACCGTGACATGGCTGTCGCCCTGCGCGCGGCCGGGGCCGATGTGACCATGGTCTGGCACAAGGATGCCAGCCTGCCCGATGCGGTTGATCTGGTGGCCATCCCCGGTGGGTTTTCCTTTGGCGATTACCTGCGCTGTGGCGCGATTGCCGCCCAATCGCCGATCTGCCGCGCGGTTGTCGCCCATGCGCATCGCGGCGGTTATGTGCTGGGCGTGTGCAACGGGTTTCAGGTCTTGACCGAAACGCAATTGCTGCCCGGTGCGCTGATGCGTAATTCCGGGTTGAAGTTCATCTGCAAGGCCGTTGATCTGACAGTAGAAACCGCTGATTCTGCATTCACTGCCGGATATCAGACGGGGCAGGGCATTCGCCTGCCGGTGGCGCATCACGATGGCAATTACACGGTTGATCCCGCCATTCTGGCGCAGATGCAGGGCGAGGATCGCATCGCGTTCCGCTATGCCAGCCCGCTGAACGGGTCGGTCGCGGATATCGCCGGGGTGCTGTCGGAAAACCGGCGCGTGCTGGGGATGATGCCGCATCCTGAACGTGCGGTTGATGCAGGCCATGGCGGCACCGACGGGCAGGCGCTTTTCCGCGAATTGGTCGGGCAGGTCGTGCAGGCGTGAGGCTTCGTCATTGCTGTCGGCTTGCCGGGGCTTTAAACTGCCACAATGGGTGAACTTGTCGCGCAAAGCTCCAGACGATCCGCAGGCCGCTGGTATCTGCGCCTGTCGCTTGCGTTGTTTACGATCTTTGCGGCGACGGTGATCTATTTCACCAACCAGTTCATGACCCAGCGCTATACCGAGACGATCAGCAACCGCGCTGAATTGCGTCTGGCGCTTTACAGTGCCAATCTGATGAGCGAGTTGCAGCGCAATTCTGTCGTGCCGCAGCTGTTGGCGCGCGACCCGGAACTGATTGCCGCGCTGACCAGCCGGGATTATTCGCTGTCGACCGCGCGCCTGCTGACCTTTGTCGAGGAAATCGGCGCCGCCTCCTTGACCCTGCTGGACAGCAACGGGCGTGCTGTGGCTGCTACCAACCGCGAAGAACTGGGCATTGATCACAGCGAAAGCCCTTATTTCATCAATGCCTTGCGCAGCAACCGCACGGTTTATTCCACCTATCGCCGGGCGGATGGCAATTACGCCTTTATCTATTCGCGCAAGATCGAAACCACGGGCGAGCCTTTGGGCACGATCATGGTCGAGGTCGATGTGGGCCGGATGGAACGTGGCTGGGCCGGGGTGACCGATGCGGTTTTCGTCACCGATGCCGATGGCACGATCATCATGTCCACCGAACCATTATGGCGCGGTCTGTCGGAACAGGCCGCATTGGTGCGCCAACCGGCATCATCGGCGATTGAACGGGCGCTGCGCGCGACGCAATCCTGGGCGACCAGCCCGGCAGAGGCCTATCTGCGGGGCGAGGCGGTGCTGCGCCGCGAGGCCCGCGTGCCGCATCAGGGCTGGCGCATCGTCAATTTCACCACCTATGATTCGGTGCGTGAAAAGGTGAATGGCATCCTGGCGCTGCAAGTCATGGGTTTTGCGATCATTCTGGCCATCGCTTTCTGGTTCATGTCGCGCCAGACCGCGTCGCGCATGGTGCTGTTTCAGCGCGAGTCAGCCGAATTACGCGCATTGAACCGCCGTTTGCAGCGGGAAATCGCCGAAAGAGAGAAGGTCGAAAAAACCCTTCAGGTGGCTGAACAGACCATCGCGCAATCGTCGAAACTGGCCGCTTTGGGCGAGATGTCGGCGGCGGTCAGCCATGAATTGAACCAGCCTTTGGCGGCGATGAAAACCTATCTGGCGGGGGCGCGTCTGCTGCTGCAACGCCAGCGCCCGGAAGAGGCGTTGTCTTCGTTCCAGCGCATTGACGATCTGCTGGAACGGATGGGCGCGATCACGCGGCAATTGAAATCCTATGCGCGCAAGGGATCGGATGCGTTTGAACCTGTGGATACACGCGCTGCGGTGTCATCGGCGCTGGCGATGATGGAACCACAGTTGAAGACCCGCGCGGTCAATATCATCCGTACCCTGCCCAATGAACCGGTGATGATCCTGGGGGATCGGCTTCGGCTGGAACAGGTGATTATCAACCTGTTGCGCAATGCGCTGGACGCGACCAAGGCATCGCCAGATCCGACCATCGAAATCCTGCTGGCGGCAGGCGATATGGTCAGCCTGCAGATCCATGACAATGGCGAGGGGATCGCGGATCTGGACGAGTTGTTCACGCCATTTTACACCACCAAACAACCTGGTGATGGGGTCGGGCTGGGGCTTGCCATCTCCTCGGGTATCGTCAACGACTTGGGCGGACGCCTGACCGCACGCAATGCTGCAAACGGTGGTGCGATATTTGAAGTCCAGCTGCCCGCGCTGAAACAAAGCCGGGCTGCGGCAGAATAGGATTGAGACGATGAGCAAAGCCATGAAGATCGCGATTGTCGATGATGAAAAGGATATGCGCCAGTCGATCAGCCAATGGCTGGCGCTGTCGGGGTTCGACACGGAAACCTTTGCCAGCGCAGAAGAAGCGCTGAAAGGGCTGGGCAGCGATTACCCCGGCATCGTAGTCAGCGATATCAAGATGCCCGGCATGGACGGGATGCAATTTCTCAAGAAACTCAAAGGCGTCGACAGCACCTTGCCGGTGATCATGATCACTGGTCACGGCGATGTGCCGATGGCGGTCGAGGCGATGCGGATCGGCGCCTTTGATTTTCTGGAAAAGCCGTTCAACCCTGACCGGATGACCGAACTGGCCAAGAAGGCCACCCATGCCCGCCGGTTGACGCTGGATAACCGCGCCCTGCGCCGGGAATTGTCGGACGGGTCGTCGCTGATGAAAAAGCTGATCGGGCAATCGCCTGCAATGGAACGGCTGAAGGAAGATATCCTTGATCTGGGTCAGGCCGATGGTCATGTGCTGATTGAGGGTGAGACTGGCACCGGCAAGACGCTGGTCGCCCATGCGCTGCATGCGGTGGGCGCGCGCGCCAATCGCAAATTCGTGCTGATCAGCTGTTCGGCTTATGACGAAGACGCGCTGGCGCGGATGATATTCGGTCCCACGAATGACGACGAACCTATCCCCGCAATGGAAGAAGCGCGCGGTGGCACCATGGTGCTGGAAGATATCGAAGCGCTGAGCCACGCCCTGCAAGCCCGCCTTTTGACCGCGATCAATGATCAGGGCACGCCCGCGGAAACCCGGATCGTCGCGATCTGCAATCTGCAGGAACAGGACAAGACCTGCGAAAGCGTGCTGCGCCCCGATCTGTTCTACCGCCTTGCCGCCCTGCGGATCACCGTGCCGCCGCTGCGTCAGCGCGGTGAGGATATTCTGACGCTCTTCACCCGTCTGAGCGAGGAATTTGCCGATGAATATGGCTGTGAGGCCCCGCAGGTCAGCGCGCAGGAAGCCGCGCAATTGTTGCAGGCCCCGTGGCCCGGCAATGTGCGTCAGCTAATCAATGTTGCCGAACGCGCGGTGCTGCAAAACCGGCGCGGCAGCGGGTCGATTGCATCACTTTTGATGAATGAAACCGAAGATACGCAATCGGCGATGACGACCGAAGGCAAGCCGCTGAAGGAATTCGTCGAGGCGTTTGAACGGATGCTGATCGACAATACCATGCGCCGGCATCGGGGATCGATTGTCGCGGTGATGGAGGAACTTTGCCTGCCGCGCCGCACGCTGAACGAAAAAATGGCGAAATACAGCCTGCAACGGTCAGATTACGTATCCTAGCGGCTGATCGCTTGCAGATTGTCTGACCGGTGCTGTTGCGTCGCGGGTCGTTCCGATGCCCCGCGTGATCATCGCAATCTGCCCTCCTGAACGTGGGAACTGTGATCGGAAGCTGCCTGAAATTGCGGCATTCGCGGGCCACAGCGGTGGGGCAAAATAATATCGTTGTAATCCGGCAGCGGATTCACCTATGTATGAAAGACGGGTGCTCGTGCGTTGGTTGCACGGTGATATCCGATCGGATTCTCTGCCACAGTATGATCGATGATCACCTCTGCGGCGGCTGATTTGATCCTTCGGGGTCAGAAAAACGCCCTTGGTCGCGCGCCCTATGACGCAGACCGGGCCTTGAACGGGCCCCGGACCAAAGCCGGGGTCGGAGAAGAAACGCGATGCAACGCGCGCAACATATAGGCAAGACATTGGCAGCCCCGAGGGGCGCTATATCTGCCCGCGCCACGCTCGCCTCAATCAGACATATCGCGCGGTTTGCTGCACCCCCCGGGGGGCCGGACGCGCCATATGCGAATGGACAAAATGCCAAAGAAAATGTTGATAGACGCCACACATGCGGAAGAAACCCGCGTTGTGGTGGTAGACGGAAACAAAGTCGAAGAATTTGATTTTGAAAGCCAATTCAAACGCCAGCTGGCTGGCAACATCTACCTTGCCAAGGTAACCCGGGTCGAACCATCGCTGCAGGCCGCCTTTGTGGATTATGGCGGCAATCGCCATGGTTTTCTGGCCTTTGCGGAAATCCACCCGGATTATTACCAGATCCCCGTCGCCGACCGCGAGGCGCTGATGGCGGAAGAACGCGCCTATGCCGAAAGCCTGCGGGTCGAGGAAGAGGCAGAGGATAATCCAAAGCCCCGCCGCCGCACCCGCACCAACAAGGCGCGTGCCGCCTCTGTCGATGGTACTGATCCGGTTGCCACATCGGATGATCCTGCCGGGCTGGAAACCATCGATCTGGATGATGATCTGGAAGGCAGCTCGCCCATGGAACTGGTCGGCGAAACGCCGGTCGAAACGCCAGCCGCTGATGACGATGTCGAGGATGACGCGTCCGAGGATGGCATCGAAAGCGTTGCCGAAGCCGATGATATCGAAGACGTGCGTCCGGTCCGCAAACCACGCCCACGCCGGTATAAAATTCAGGAAGTCATCAAGGTTCGTCAGATCCTGCTGATTCAGGTCGTGAAAGAAGAACGCGGCAACAAGGGCGCGGCGCTGACCACCTATCTGTCGCTGGCCGGTCGTTATTGCGTGTTGATGCCGAACACCGCGCGTGGCGGCGGGATTTCCCGCAAGATCACCAATGCGGTGGACCGCAAAAAGCTGAAGGAAATCGCCGGTGAAATGACCGTGCCAGAAGGTGCGGGTCTGATCATCCGCACTGCGGGGTCGCAGCGCACCAAGGCGGAAATCAAGCGCGATTACGAATATCTGCAACGGATGTGGGAACAGATTCGCGAACTCACGCTGAAATCCATCGCACCGGCGAAAATCTATGAAGAAGGCGATCTGATCAAACGTTCGATCCGGGATCTTTATTCCAAGGATATCGACGAGGTCATCGTCGCGGGCGAGGCGGGCTATCGGTCTGCCAAGGAATTCATGCGGATGATCATGCCGTCGCATGCCAAGAATGTGAAATTCTACGCCGAACAGATGCCGCTTTACGCGCGCTATCAGGTCGAAACCTATCTTGGCGGCATGTTCAACCCGACCGTCCAACTGCCTTCGGGCGGCTATATCGTGATTGGCATCACAGAGGCTTTGGTCGCGATTGACGTCAACTCTGGTCGCGCCACCAAGGAAGGGTCGATCGAACAGACTGCGCTGAAAACCAATCTTGAAGCTGCGGACGAAGTCGCGCGCCAATTGCGTCTGCGTGACCTTGCGGGCCTGATCGTGATCGATTTCATCGATATGGACGAACGCAAGAACAATGCATCTGTCGAAAAACGCTTCAAAGAGGCGCTGAAAACCGACCGGGCGCGGATTCAGGTGGGCCGGATTTCCGGTTTCGGCCTGATGGAAATGTCGCGCCAGCGCCTGCGCCCCGGCATGCTGGAAGCCACGACACAGATGTGCCCGCATTGCCATGGCACGGGGCTGTTGCGGTCCGACGATAACGTCGCCCTGTCGATCCTGCGCCAGCTGGAAGAAGAAGGCGTGCGCGCCCGCAGCAAAGAGGTGTTGGTCCGCGCGCCCATCGCCATCGCCAATTTCCTGATGAACGGCAAACGCGAAAACATCGCCGACGTCGAGGCGCGCTATGGCATGTCGGTGCGGATCGAATGTGATCCGACACTGATCTCGCCTGATTTTGTGGTCGAAAAGTTCAAAACCGCCACCCGCGTCGTGCCCGAAGCCGCACCGATCATCGCCAGCACTGTGATGATGGATGAGGAAGAAGATGATCTGATCGTCGAAACCCCCGACGACGAAGAAGAGCCAGAGGCGAAACCGGCGCAGACCGCCGCTGTCGCTGAAACTGATGGCGAAGCCCGGCCAAAACGCAAACGTAGCCGGCGGCGTCGGCGGCGGTCCGGCACGGGCAATGGCCCGCAGGATCAGAACGCCAATGGTCAGGGCAATGGCGATGTGGCGCAGGATACGGCAGAATCGCCAGCCGTCGCCGCGCAGGATGCTGCCGTTGAAGCGGCACCGCAGGAAAAGCCCAAGCGCAGCCGCACCTATAACCGGAAAACGCCTAAGACAGAGGCCGAGACCGCGCCAGACCAAGCGGCTGAAACGCCTGCGGTTAATGCATCTGTGGCTGACGTACCTTCTGCCGAAGCCCCGGTCGCCGACACCGCGCCAGAGCCAGAGTCGAAACCTGCGCCACGCAAACGCGCCCCGCGCAAGACAGCGGCACAGAAAGCCGCCGAAGCGGCCGCAGCTGCAGGCGAGGCACCGGCACCGCTTGCAGATAAGCCAAAGCGGCGCAGCCGGGCCAAGCCGAAAGCCGAGGTCGTCGCCGAAACCGCTGTCGCCGCGGATGAGATCGTCTCGGCACCCGAACCGGCACCAACGCCTGAACCGGCACCGGCACCGGCGGTGGCTGAACAGCCCGCGCCACAGCCCGAACCCGAATCAGAACCTGCCAAACCGGCTGCGGAAAAACCGCGCCGCAAAGGCTGGTGGTCGCTCGGCGGCTGAACACAAAACGCCGCCCCTTTCCCGGGGGCGGCGTTTTTGCAACGACAGGACAGCATCCTGTCTTCTTATTTCCAAAAATACTCACCTTGCCCCGGACCTGATCCGGGGCCGCGCGTCGCGCCCGCGATCAACCCTTGCGGATCAGATAGATCTGCCCGTCACCGTCATCCTGACAGGCCAGCATCTGATGCCCAGCCTCGGCACAGAAATGGGGCACATCGACGATGGCGGCGGGGTCATCGGCCAGCATGCGCAACACCTGGCCCGATACGAGCGCCGACAGCCGTTTGCGGGCCTTCAGCACCGGCAGCGGGCATAGCAGCCCGCGGGCATCAAGATCAGCGTCATATGTCATATCCGGGACCTAGGGCGCATATTTCACTTTGTCCACCAAGATGTGACACCAGCCCCCGTGACGATGCCGCGTCACTGCGATAGGAACGCTGTGATGCTGGAAACCGGTCTGATCTTTGACGCCGCCCTGATCCCTGCCATGGTTGTTGCTTTGGCGGCGGGTGTGCTGTCGTTCCTCAGCCCCTGCGTGCTGCCGGTGGTGCCGCCTTACCTTGCCTATATGGGGGGCGTTTCGGTCAGCGAGATGGAAACCACCCGCACAGCAAGGCGCAGGGTCTTTGTCGCGGCTTTGTTCTTTGTCCTTGGCCTGTCCACGGTTTTTCTGCTGCTGGGGATCGCCTTTTCCACCATGGGGCGGATGCTGCTGGGCGTGCAGGAATATTTTGTCATTGTCGCCGGGCTGGTGGTGATGGTGCTTGGCGCGCATTTCGTCGGGGTTTACCGGATCGGTTTTCTGGACCGCGAGGCGCGGCTGGATGCGGGCGACAAGGGCGGATCGGCCTTTGGGGCTTATCTGCTGGGCCTTGCCTTTGCCTTTGGTTGGACGCCTTGCCTTGGCCCGGTGCTGGGCGCGATTCTGGGCCTTGCCGCGTCAGAGGCTGACGTCGGACGCGGCAGCGTCTTGCTGGGGGCCTATGCCGTCGGGCTGGGTATTCCGTTCCTGCTGGTCGCGGCGTTTTTCCCACGGCTCAAGGGTGTGATGGGCTGGATGAAACGCCATATGCGCCAGATCGAGGCGACATCGGGCCTGCTGTTGTGGACTGTCGGGCTGATGATGATCACCGGGCAATTCGCGGCATTCAGCTATTGGTTGCTGGAACGCTTTCCATTTCTCGCTACGGTCGGCTAGACTGGCCAGGGCGTTAAACGGGAACAGGTGACGATGACCAAGGACATAACACGCGTCACCCGGCGCAGGGTCTTTCACATTCCCGGCTATGATCCATTTCATCCGCGCCGCTATCGTGAATTATACCGCAGCGAATCTGCCGCGCAGGCGCAGATCAGCGGTTATAATATCGCGGTGCAGGCCGGTGTGGTGGGCAACGGGTTTCATTGGTCGGTCGACAGCGAAACCGCAGGTCAGGCGGTGCAGGCGCGGATCGATGTGCTGGTCTGGTCCGATATCGTGCGCGACAGCATGGCGCAGTCGATCCTTGCCACCTATCGCCAGTTGTTCATGACCGCCTGGATCTATATCAGCACCGGCACCTTGCGGCGGCTGATGTGGCTGCGCAAAGGGCCGGTGATCGCCGCACTTTACCCGGTGGCGATGCTGTTGGGGCAATTGGTGATCGCGTTGCAACTGGGCTGGGCGCTGGGGCGGCTGGCAGAATGGGCGCTGAACAGCGCTGTCACCGGTATCGGCCTTGGCGGCGGCGTGATTGCGGCGGGTATCGGCTGGCTGGCATGGCTGATAAAGTTGGGCATTCTGGGCATCGTCGCGGTCTATCTGCTGCGCTGGTTCAAGGCGCAGGACAATAAGTTATTCGCCTATTACCTGATGCATGATTACGCTTTCAGCGCGCAATATCGGGGCGCGACGCCGCCGGAACTGACGGAACGGCTGGCAGAATTTGCCGATCAGATCGCCGCCGCCTTGCAGGATGACAACGAAGACGAAGTGTTGATCGTCGGCCATTCATCCGGCGCGCATCTAGCGGTGATGGTGATCGCCAATCTGATCCGCGATGGCCGCGTGCCTGCCGATGGCCCGAAACTGGCGTTTCTGTCGCTGGGGCAGGTGGCGCCGATGGTGTCATTCCTGCCAGAGGCCCGGCAATTGCGCGCCGATCTGGCGTTTCTGGCAACACAAGAGGCGCTGACCTGGGTCGATGTCACAGCACCCGGCGATGGCTGCTGTTTCGCGCTGTGTGATCCGGTGGCGGTCACGGGGGTCACACCGCCGGGTAAACATTGGCCTTTGGTGATTTCCGCTGCATTCACGCAGAGCCTGTCGGCGGCGCGCTGGAAAGCCCTGCGCTGGCGGTTTTTCCGGCTGCATTTTCAATATCTCTGCGCCTTTGATCAGCCAAAAGACTATGATTATTTTCAGATCACCGCCGGTCCGTTGACCTTGGCTGACAGATTCCGTGACAGGCCACCGTCAAAGTCGCGGATTGATGTCCCTGCATCGAAATATACCTCGCTCGCGTCATGAAGGATCTGCCGCCGAAACCTGCGGCGCGCGCTGATCGGGTCTCGCTCTGGCGTTATATGCGGTTGTTCCGGCAGGATATTCTGTCGGCGCAACCTGCGCGGCTGTATCATGCATGGATGGCGGAATTCCGCACGCCGTTCTTTCGGTCATTCCTGATCAATGATCCCAAATTGCTGCGTGAAGTGCTGAAGGACAATCCCGATGCCTATCCCAAATCCGACCGGATCGGTGCGGGGTTACGGCCTTTGCTGGGTGACAGCGTGTTCCTGACCAATGGCGCACAATGGAAGGCGCAAAGGCGCATCATCGACCCCGCGTTTGAGGGCGGACGCCTGCGCGATACGTTTCCCGGCATCGTCGCGGCGGGGCAGGCGGGCTGCGCCCGCCTGAACGCTATGGCCGATGGCAGCGCACAGATGATTGACGCCGCCGCCAGCCATATCGCGGCTGACGTGATCTTTCGCACGCTGTTTTCGATCCCGATCGAGGATGCGACCGCGCAAGAGGTGTATCACCGGTTCCAATCCTATCAACAGGCGCAGCCAATCCTGAATCTGGCCGCATTTCTGCCCGGTCCGCGCTGGATGCCACGGTTTTTCCGCCGTGGTGTGCGGGGGCAGGCGCGGGCGATCCGCCGGTTGATCGCCGATCTGACACAGGCACGGCTGGACCAGATCGCCGCCGGCACCGCGCCAGATGATCTGGCGACCAAGATCATGACAACGCCGGACCCGCAGACCGGACAGATTTTCAGCAAACAGGACATGGTCGATCAGGTCGCGATCTTCTTTCTGGCCGGGCATGAAACCAGTGCGTCGGCCTTGGCCTGGGCGCTGTATCTGCTGGCCACCCATCCTGACTGGCAGGACAAGGTCGCGGCAGAGGCAGCGGCATTTACCGGCAATTTCAGCGATCTGTCCAAACTGCCGGTCACCCGCGATGTGTTCCGCGAAACCCTGCGGCTGTATCCCCCCGTGCCGATGATGGTGCGCGAGGCGCGCACAGCCACGCGGTTCCGCGACCGCGACGTGCCCAAGGGCGCGCAGATCGTGCTGTCGCCCTGGCATCTGCACCGTCATGACCGGATCTGGGAAAATCCCGACGGGTTCGATCCCGCGCGCTGGCAGGATGCCGCGACCAAAACGGCGCAGCGTGATGGCTATCTGCCGTTTTCCGCCGGTCCAAGGGTCTGTACCGGTGCGGGCTTTGCCATGATCGAAGGTGTCGTGTTGTTGGCGCAGCTGGTCCGACAGTTCTGCTTTACCCCGGTGCCGGATCAACGACCGGTGCCCGCGGCGCATCTGACGGTGCGGGCGCGCGACGGGATCAGTCTGGCGATCCGGCCGCGTGGGTGACTGGGCCCGCTACGGAAACAATGGTGATAGCAATTGTGGTGCTTTGACGGCAGCTGATCAAGGGCCGTCAGACATCTGGCCAATAGACGCGGCAGTTCAGAGCAGGAGGTTGCTGTGTAGGTGAGATTTCTGCCATATTTTTGCCAAGATTATGGTGCCATTGGTCGCGTATTAGAAACGTTTACGGAGATTGATATGATCATTACATTGCCGTCGATGTCGAAACGGAGCCTGCAACGGTTTTTCAAGCGCAAAGATCAGCCACAGACGCCAAAACCTGATGGCAAACCTTTAAGCCCGCGTGACATTGCGAGATTATTCAACAAGCAAAAGAACCCGACAGCCGCATCATCGGACAAACCTGCGAAACTGAACGATGCCGAAAAACAGGATCGCGCGTGCCTGTCATTGCTGCGCGGTGCGCTTTATTCCAAGGACTGACTGCGCGCCAGAACGCGTTCCAGCACATGAATGCGGATCGCAGAGGCCAGACCGATATCACCGCGCGCCGCATCAATCTCGGCCGCTAAACCGTTGATCGTCTTGTGATCTGCATCGGCGATCTGACAAAATTCCTTCCAGAATATATCTTCCAGTGTGACGCTGGTGCGATGGCCCCGCAGGGTCAGTGACCGCTTGGCAGGGCGGCGGTGATCCACCTAATCATCCTCGAATTTTTGCTGCGCCAGCCGGTCATTGGCCTGCTGCACACGGGCGGCATCCAGCACCCGTTCGGCCTTGGTCCGGCCAAAGCGGATGGCATTTTCATCCGCCTTGGCCTTGGCCGCCGCCCGGTCCCGTTCCTTGCGTGCTTTGTTCAGATTGACTGGTTTCACTTGGGCCCGATCATGTCTTCGGGGCGCACAACCTTGTCGAATGTCGCCTCATCGACAAAGCCGAGCTTGATCGCTTCTTCCTTCAGCGTGGTGCCGTTCTTATGCGCCGTCTTTGCCACGGTGGTGGCATTGTCATAGCCGATGGTGGGGGCCAGTGCCGTGACCAGCATCAGCGATTCCCGCATCAGTTTTTCGATCCTTGTGCGGTCGGCCTGAATGCCTGCGACGCAGTTATCGGTAAAGGCACCGGCAGAATCGCCCAGCAATTGCATGGATTGCAGCACGTTATAGGCCATCATCGGCTTCATCACGTTCAGTTCGAAATGGCCCTGAGAACCGGCAAATCCGACAGCGGCATCATTGCCCATGACATGGGCGCAGACCTGGGTGATCGCCTCGACCTGGGTCGGGTTGACCTTGCCGGGCATGATGGATGATCCGGGTTCGTTTTCGGGGAGCATCAATTCGCCAAGGCCGCAGCGCGGGCCAGAGCCTAGCATGCGGATATCGCAGGCGATTTTATACAGGCTGGCGGCGACGGTTTTCAGCGCGCCCGACATTTCGACAAGGCCGTCATGGGCGGCCAGTGCTTCGAATTTATTTGGTGCGGTGACAAAGGGCAGGCCGGTGATTTCGGCCATATGGGCGGCGACGGTTTCACCCCAGCCGACAGGGCTGTTCAGGCCAGTGCCGACAGCGGTGCCGCCTTGGGCGAGTTCATAGATCGCAGGCAGGGCGGATTTGACCCGGCGGATGCCCATGGCGACCTGATGGGCATAGCCGGAAAATTCCTGCCCCAGGGTCAGCGGGGTGGCATCCATCGTATGGGTGCGGCCGATCTTGATGATATCGCTGAACTCTTCCTGCTTGGCGACAAGGGCTGCATGCAGTTTTTCCAGCCCCGGCAACAGCACATCGCGGGCCGTTGTGGCGACGGCGATATGCATCGCGGTGGGGAAAGTGTCATTGGACGATTGCCCCATATTCACATGGTCATTGGGGTGGATCGGGTCCTTGGACCCGATCACGCCGCCCAGCATTTCAATCGCGCGGTTGCTGATCACCTCATTGGCGTTCATGTTCGATTGCGTGCCGGACCCGGTCTGCCAGACCACCAGCGGGAAATGATCGTCCAGCTTGCCTGCGACCACCTCGGCTGCGGCGGCGATGATGGCATCGGCCAGTTTGGCGTCCAGCTTGCCACGGTCCTTGTTGGCAATCGCGCAGGCCTGTTTGATCACGCCAAGGCCGCGCACGATGGCGACAGGCTGCTTTTCCCAACCAATCGGGAAATTCATGATCGACCGCTGGGTCTGGGCACCCCAGTAACGGTCGGAAGGAACCTCCAACGGGCCAAAGCTGTCGGTTTCTGTGCGGGTCGCGGTCATGGCATGATCCTTCGGTTTTCGGGTTCCAAAGGGTTTTAGCAGCAGGTCAACGGATCACAAGCCGTCCTATTTGCGGAACTTGTCGAGGCTGACAACCTCTGCCGGTTTGCGGTTGCCGGGTTTATCATCCTCGGGTTCGACCATTTCATGCATCGGTGCTTCGGCGATGTCGGCGCGTTGATCATCCTGCGTTTCAAACCGCAGGCCGAATTCGACAGAGGGGTCGACGAATGTCTTGATCGCGTCATAGGGGATATAGAGCGTTTCAGGATTATCGCCGAAATTCAGCGTGATGGTGAAACCTTCATCCGTGACCTCCAGATTGGCGAACCAATGCTGGATCACCACTGTCATTTCGCCGGGATAACGGTCAGACAGCCAATCGGCGATTTCGACGTCAGGGTGCATCGTGTCAAAGGTGACAAAGAAATGGTGACTGCCCGGCAATCCGGTCTGCGCGACGCCTGTCAGAACCTGCTGGATCAATCCGCGCATGGCGCGATGCATCAGGTTTCCATAATCAATGGTATCGGGCACGGTACTTCTCCTCAGGGACTGGGGATAGCATACGGGATTCGGGCGGCATGAAAAGGGGCGACCTCAAGCCACAGCGGCGACGAGTGTCACAGCCCAGCCCAACAGCGCGACAAGCGGCAGAACCCGCAGCAATGACCATTTCAGCCGCAACAAAAGAACCGCAGCGACCGCGATCAGCACCAGCGCCAGCGGTTGCAGGCTGGATGGATCAGGGATGACCATGTTGATCACGCCCGATTGCAGCCGGGTCACATCGTCAAACAGTACATGCAGGGCGAACCAGAGCGACAGATTGGCGATCACCCCGACCACGGCAGCGGTGATCCCGGCCAGTGCAGCGCGCAGACGCGGCCGCCCGTCGAGCCAGTCGATCAAGGGCGCACCGGCGAAAATCCAGATAAAACAAGGCACGAAAGTGACCCAGAGCGTCAGCGCCCCCGCGACCAGCGCCAGCATGACACCGCCCTGCGCCAGCCCGGCGATCATGGCAACAAATTGCGTGACCAGGATCAGCGGGCCGGGCGTTGTTTCGGCCAGTCCCAGCGCATCCATCATCTGTGGTGTGGTCAACCAGCCATAGGAAAACACGGCCTCTTGCGTCATGTAGGCCAAAACCGCATAGGCTCCGCCAAAGGTCACGACTGCCAGCACCGAAAAGAATGTCGCGATATCCAGCAGAAAGCCGCTGCCCGATACAGCCACCGCAATCACGGGTGCCGCCCAAAGCGCGCCCCCCACCAGCAAGACGCGCCCGGCCTTGCGGAAACTGCCACCGGGCAGGGGCAGTGCTTTGGTCGCTTCATGCGGCATCAGCGCACCCGCGATCCCGGCCAGCAGCACGACAACTGGAAACGGTACCGCGAAAAAGAACAGCGCGATAAAGGCGGCAATGGCAATTGCCAGATGTGCCCGCCCGATCAGGGCGCGCCCGGCAATCTTGATCAGCGCGGCGATGACGACGACAATCACTGTCGCCTGAACCCCGACAAACAGCGCCTGCACCACCGGCAGATTGCCGTAGACGCCGTAGAGCAGCGCCAGCACCGCGATCACCAGCGCGCCGGGCAGCACGAACAGCCCGCCACCGATCAGCCCGCCGACAACACCGCCGCGTTTCCAGCCCGCATAGGTCGCCAGCTGCATCGCCTCTGGCCCTGGCAGCAGCATGCAAAAGGACAGTGCGCGCAGGAATTGATCCTCGCTCAGCCAGCCGCGCTTATCGACGAGTTCCTGATGCATCAGAGCAATCTGCGCCGCAGGCCCGCCAAAGGACAACAGCCCGATCCGGCCGAAGACGGTGAATAATTCTTTCATGATTGGGGTCCTAGCTGATCACTCTGGTTAATTCGCGCAGGATTTTGGCGCGGATCGCTGCGGGATAGTCACGATGCAGCCGTGCCGTCATGACGAACCCGTCGCGGGTGATGACAGCGGAACGTAAATAATTTGTGATAGTCAGCCCCATGCTTTCAATCCCGATTCCGTTGATCGTCACCCCGGCGCGTTCGGCCTGTTGCCGGATCAATCTGACATCACCACCTGCATTGGCCGTGCCGTCGGTGGATATGTCGATCACCTTGCGTTTGCAATCAGGCACCTGATCGAACAGGGGCAGGGCATAGCTGATCACCTCGCCGGTGGCGGTGCCGGACAGGATGAAGGCGCGTTCCATGCTGCGTGCCTGCGCGGATACTTGCGCCGCCAGTCCGGGGCCGGTGATCCTTGTCCAGGAAATCGACAAGGCCTGCTGATCCACGCCGGACCATTGCACGACGGCGACAGCGACCTGATCGCGGACCATGGTTTCGACGATCTGGGGGTCCTGCAAGGCATCGGCCAGCCCATCCGCCTGCAGCCGGTATTCCGCGCCATCGACCGAGTTGGAAACATCAATCGCCAGCAGCAAGGCTGTTTCGCAGGCCATTGCCATAGCCGGTGCCATGGCCAACCAGCCAGCAATGATCGTTTTACGCAACATCATGACAGTCTGCGCAGCGGGGGATTACGATGCAAGCCTGCCGATCGGTACACACGTTAATGTTGGGGGGAAGGTGCAGGTTTCTGTTGCCAGGTACCTGCGGACCCCGCCTATGGTCGCAAAACCATAGGACTTAAGGTTTCAATAGTTCCGACTGCTTACGCAGCCATCGCCATTGGTGCTTTGTTGTCATTTGCAACTAGCTTTGTTGTACCGATAACGGTGGTAACTCACCGAGATAAAGCAAACCCCTTTAGACGTTCGTCGATCCTGTTTCGTCCCCATGGCTGCCAAATGAGCAGTGTTTGGTGGAGACGCCGGGTACCGCCCCCGGGTCCGATCCGCGTATTACGAGCGCGTTTATATCCATAGTCCTTGCGGACAGTCTTGAAATAGGCGCTTGCCCGTCACATTGCAAGGGGCAGGTTGAGCGCGAGCGCGCCCAGACCGACCACAGCCTCGACCCCGAAAAAGGTCCATTTCTTGCGTGATTGCCCGTCCAGCACCAAGGATGTTGCCCGTCCTATGGATGCGCCCAGCCAGCAGAACCCCAGCATCGCATAGGCGGCAGGGCTGCCGATGATCAGCGCACCCAGGCCCATGCCGATGAACAACGCCCCGGCAGAGGCACGGATTTCGGATTGACCCATCCCGGTTGGACCTGCCTCCAGGTCCAACGTTTCCAGCGTGTATTGCGGTGCCAGCCAGCCATAGGCACCCAGCACCACACTGGCCAGCACGAAGATATAGTTGATGATGTCCATGGCCCTGATCCCCTGTTCACCCATGCAAGGTGGCGCAAGCGGATCAGAGATCAAGAGGCTTGTGAATACCGCGCTGCCATCGCGTTAAATCCGTCATAGGCATTGGCGATGATCCGGGTCAAAACCTTCCCCGCGGGGAAGATTCTGATCTTCTCGCCGTCGCGTTCCACGAAGCCGGCAAAGTTATCCAGAATGGCCTGATGCACTGGGGTCAGGATATCTGCATCAGGGTGGTTAGCCAAGGCATTGATATCAATATCAAAATCACACATTAGCATGTTGATAACCTGCGCGCGCAGCCGGTCCTCGGGCGTCATCGCATAGCCGCGGTGTCCGGCCAGATCGCCTGCCTCGATCCGTGCGATATAGGCGGCGGTGGCAGAGGCATTCTGCACGTAGCCCGCGTCATATTGGGAGATGGAGGATGCACCGATGCCGATCAGCGTGGGGCAGGTGTCATCGGTATAGCCTTGGAAATTGCGCCGCAGCCGACCCGTATTGGCGGCAATTGTCAGGCTGTCATCGGGCTTGCCGAAATGGTCGATCCCGATAGGCTGATATCCCGCAGCGACAAAGGTATGGGCGGCTTGTTGGGCAAGGTGATAGCGGTCCTCCTCACCCGGCAGGGCTGTTTCATCGATCAGTTTCTGCCGTTTGGAGAAATTCGGCACATGGGCATAGCCGAACAGCGCGATCCGGTCAGGGTCCAGCGCGCGGACCTTGGCCAGCGTATCGGCCAGTTTATCGGGGGTCTGACGCGGCAAGCCGTAGACCAGATCGGCGTTCAGCGATGTGATACCCGCCGCACGCAGGCTGTCGACGCAGGCTTTGGTCGTGGCGAAGCTCTGGTCGCGGCCAATCGCGGCCTGCACATCGGGGGCGAAATCCTGAATGCCGATACTGGCGCGACTCATCCCCATATCGGCCAGCATGGCGATTTTGGCATCATCGACAAGGGTCGGGTCAATCTCGACCGAGAAACTGAAATCCGGGGCAGGCGGGATCACATCCATCACCGCCTGTGCCAGATCGCGGATCATGTCGGGGGGCAGGATCGTCGGCGTGCCGCCGCCCCAATGCATCTGGCCCATGGTCACGCCAGCAGGCAGGGTGCGGGCTAGCATCGCCAGTTCCATCTTGACCACCCGCAGATAATTCTCGACCGGTTTCAGCGTGGTCGTGCCTTGCGTCGCACAGGCGCAGAACCAGCACAGCCTTTCGCAAAACGGGATGTGGATATAGACCGAAACCGGCACGGCGGGGTCCAGCCCGGTCAAACAATCGCGCTGGAAATCCGCGCCCACCTGCGGGTTGAACGCAGTGGCGGGCGGATAGCTGGTGTAGCGGGGCACGCGCGCATCGAACAGGCCCATGCGGCGCAGATTTGCAATATGATCCATGAGGCCATGTTGCAGATGATCCGGCGCGATTTATTGCGCCAGATCAAATTGTATCGAAAATCAGGCCAGTTGATCCACGAAACAGGCGGTGATTTCGGCGACCTGTTCCGAAGGCGTGTCGCGCCGGAAGAAGGTGGCGAAACCTGTCTCGGGGAACATCAGATAGGTCTGGGTCGAATGATCGACGAGGTAATAGTCCGGGTCGCCTTCGACGGCGCGGTAATAGGTCTTATAGGCTTGGCTGGCCTCACGAATCTGTTCGGGGCTGCCGGTCAGGCCGATCATCTCTGGGTGGAAATTATCGGTGTAGTCGCGCACCACATCCACAGTATCGCGTTCGGGATCGACCGAGATGAAGATGGTGCCGATATCGACCCCTTCATCCGCCAGAATATCTGCGGCAATCGCGTTGCGCATCGAATCGATGGGGCAGACATCGGGGCAGAAGGTGTAGCCGAAATAGACCAGTGTCGGTTTGGTGATGACGTCGGTGTCGGTCACCGTCTCGCCGGTTTCAGAGACCAGTTCGAACGGGCCGCCAATGGCGGCACCAGCGACGCTGGTATTGCCGCAAGGGGTGGGGGCAGTATTGGCTTGCCAGGCATAGACGCCAAGACCGGCTGCAATTGCCAGGACGCCTGACCCGAAGATAACAGATTTCATCTGGTTTCCTTTCTTGGAAAGGGCGTCACCCCATCAGTGGGGCAACGCCGTGGCAGGATCAATGGTCGTGGCTATTGCCGTGATCGTGGCTATTTTGATCATGGTTATGGCCGCGATCCTCGCCATGGCTGTCTGCCGTATCGCGGGCGACAACATCGAAGGTGACCGGCATTTCGCCCGCCTGTTCAAAGACCAAAGTGGCGCTGATTTCGTCACCTGCGGTCAGCGGATTGCCTTGCAGGCCCATGAACATCACATGCATCCCGCCGGGTGCCAGCGTGACGGTTTCGCCCGCAGCGACAGGGATCGCTTCCAGATGCATCATCCGGGCGATATCGCCGTCAAATTCGGTGGTATGCAGCTGGACGCTGGGGAAATCGGCCTGCACGGCGGTCAGCACGTCATCACTGTCGCCGGTATTGGTGATGGTCAGAAAACCGCCACCGGCCATGGCGGTGGGGGCGGTTTCAAAGGCATAGGCGTCGGTCACGGTGATCTCGGCCATGGCAGAGGTGGCCGCCATAGCGGCGATAACGGCGAGGGGTGCCAGTTTGGGGAAGGTCATTGGTCTTGCTTTCGGTTGCGCGGGTCAAGACCCGCGTTACGGGGGATCGGTTCAGATGTGGTGTGAACGATCCCGCGCCGGGGGTGCGCGCGCCGGATGGGCAGGCAAAAGTTGGGCCAAAGCAATCCGGGCCGCAGGCAAGGCCCAATCGGCCAAACTGGCCGTCATCACCGCCGTTGCATCCCCTGCGGGAGGGGGCAGATCCACACCCGCCGAAATCAGACAGGCCATACAGGCATCAGCGCCGTGCAAAGGCCGGTCGGTATCGGCACAGATCGCCGCCCAATCGCCCCCGGCCAGCAGATAGGCATCCGCGCGCGCATCATCCTGCGGGGGGGTATGCCCGAAACTGACCGCCGTCAGCGCAAGCGCCAGCAAAGCCGCGACAAAGCCGCGTGCGATCATCGGGGCAAGGGAGGTGATCCGGCGCATCATGCCCCTGATTTACCTGTATCGGCGCAAAGGTCCAGCCGGTATTTTGACGCGGGGGGGGGAGGGCGGTGCTTGCGGCAGGGGATGGTGGGTAAGTATCATTGTGGGGTGCGATGGCCGCTTGGAGCCCTGAGCGGACGGTTAAGCTAGAGATATGCTAGGCGTTCCTGACCGGCTTCGGGGAACGGATCTAAATACCAGATTTGTGTCAGCACTAACTTTCCACCGGTGGATTTTTCAACGTCAGCTACGTAGTCATCATCGAATTCGAGGTGTGAGTTTTTAACTGAAAACTTCACATTCCAGCCAGTTGATGTGTTTTCCACTGCTACAATCCTAATGCGCGAGGGATCAAAAGAAGAATTCGTTCCGAATGCAATGAGTTGCGGCTTGGTTGCTGGCGCGAGGAAGGGTGCAAGGAAGCGTGAATAAGCTAAACTTGCCTCTTGGATGGCAGCGCGCGCCCTTTCTCCGCTTAAGCCGTGTGAAACGGCCAACGCCCCATTATTCCAAGTTGTATAATCGACACAGAAGCTTCGGATAAACGAAACGGCATCCTCGTGATCCGGCCCATGAAAATTCCAAGTCATTTCCTCATATCCTCTTACATCGCGTGTCCGCATGGTCTCGCAAAGCACACATAGGCCCTGTCTTACAAAAAAAACGCGTTTCCGCATCTCTCAAAAGCTTTTTCGGGTGATCCTTCTACAGCAAAGGGCGGCACCAGTGGCACCGCCCTTTGCAACCTTGTCAGCCAGATCAGAACCCGGCTTTGATCATTTCGAAGGTTTCGGCCATCCGTTCTTTGTCGGCGTTGCTCATCGGCAATTGCGCCAGGATCGGTACGTCGATGTCTTCCAGACCAGAGGCGATCAGGTCCTCTTCGGTCACCTGCGCTTCCAGCGCGACAGCATTGGCAGAGCCGTAGCCCGCCTCCAGCAATGGCACGACCGATGTTTCCGACAGGAAGGCGTTCAGATAATCATAGGCCTTGTCCACGTTGCCCTGACCACCGGCCAGTTTCACGTAACCGCACAGCCACAATGATGAGCCTTCTTCGGCTTCACGCTGGAATGCGATGGGCCGGCCTTCTTCGACCATGGCGGGATAGGTTTCGTTCCAGGCCCAGCTGACGAGGATTTCACCCGAGGACAGCAGCTGTGCCAGTTCGGCAGGATCGGTCCAATAGGTGCGCAGGTTGGGGTGGACTTCGCGCAGCCAGTTGGATGCGGCCTCGAATTCCTCATCCGTGACGTCCTGCCAGTTGGTCACGCCGGTGGCGAGATAGGCCAGCGCATAGGCGTCATCGACGTTGTCGGGCAGGGTCATCCGCCCGGCAAAGGCGGGGTTGGTAAAGACCTGCAGGCTGGCGACGTCTTCTTCGCTGACCTCTTCAGGGTTATAGGCGATGGCGGTAGACCCGAAATCAGTGGGGATGAAATAGGTCTCGCCCGCGCCGATTTCTTCGCCGGTCAGGCTGGCGTTCAGATCGTTATAGGCGGTGATGCGGTCGGTATCCCAGGGTTCCAGAATGCCGCTTTCGGTCCAGCGGGTCACAGATGGCGCGCAGACATGCGATACATCGGCCCGGAAACCGGCGCGGATTTTCTGGAATGCCTCATCCTCATCCCCGAAAAAGGTGAAGGTCGGGCTGGCACCGTGCTTATCGATGTAATCCTGATGATATTCAGGCATCTCAAAGCCGGAATAATCGAATACCAGCAGTTCGGAATCCTGTGCGGATGCAGCTGTCGCCAATGCGAGCAAAGACGCAGCACCCCAGAGTTTTGTGGCAGTCATGATGGGTCTCCCGTGTGAACATTGACAGAAACCTAAGTGGCAAGCCGCGCTGCGACAAGCTGAATTCTGGCATCTGCGCTGTAATTTGCATCACTGCCAAAGTCTTAGGCGCTGCGACGCCTGCTTGCGGTCCGGCGGTGCGGTTTGTGGTGAAACCGCTGCTCTGCCGGATTGCCACGCCCGGTGTTGTCTGACACCGTAGCTATCGTGCGGGATGCTGGGGAGGGCGGACCATGCTGTCAGACCGGATCAGGACGATGGGGGCGGTGCAATGGCTGTCGCTCTTCGGGATGATCCTTGCCGCCTGGGTCGCGCTCTATCTGCTGGCGGTGCCCACCGAATTACGCAGCCTGTCACGGATCTATGGTGCCGATTTCTGGGCGGCGCTGTGTACGGTGACACTGGATGGCGCAGGCTATCTGAACGCCACGTTGATGTGGGCGCTGATGGCGGCGGCGATGATGTTGCCGACAGCGCTGCCCGCATTTGCCACCCATGATGATCTGGGCCGCCAGACCGGCGTGCGTTTCGCGCCGCTGATCGCGGGTTATGTCGTGGTCTGGTTGGGATTTGCGTTGCTGGCCGCAGGGCTGCAATTGCTGCTTTTCCGCTTTGGTCTGATCAGCGCGATCGGGGACAGCCTGTCGGTTTGGCTGACCGCGATGCTGCTGTTGGCAGCAGGGCTTTATCAGTTTTCGCCGGTGAAAGAGGCCTGCCTTGCCAAATGTCGCCAGCCGCTGACATTCTTCATGCAGCATTGGGACGAGGGGCCGTGGCGCAACGGGTTGCGCCTTGGGCTGATCTGTCTGGGTTGTTGCTGGGCGCTGATGTTGCTGGCTTTTGTCGGCGGGGTGATGAACCTTGCCTTTATGGGGATGGCGACGCTGATCATGGTGGTGGAAAAAATGCCCA
The DNA here is from genome assembly GCA_017390475.1 of Loktanella sp. Classification (GTDB taxonomy): domain Bacteria; phylum Pseudomonadota; class Alphaproteobacteria; order Rhodobacterales; family Rhodobacteraceae; genus Yoonia. The sequence goes on along the minus strand of JAFPBO010000016.1, from coordinate 47,806 downwards.
TGATCGGACGGATCGTCACACGGCCCTTGGGCATCTTGTTGGTTCTGGGCAGTTTCGCCGTTATGTTGCGCGCAATCTAGGGAAGGAAAAACCATGGCGTTGGATCAGAATATGGATGTTGGGACTGTGCCATGGGCAATCACGGGCGAATTGATCCTGAATTGCAATTGCACGGTGTTCTGCCCCTGTGTCGTGTCATTGGGCAAACATGCGCCGACAGAAGGCTATTGTCAGGCCTGGGCCGGTATCCGCATTGATACCGGCCATTATGGTGATGCCGATCTGACCGGGCTGAATGTCGGGCTGGTGCTGGAAATCCCCGGTCTGATGGCGCGCGGCAACTGGAAAGCGGCTGCTTACATCGACGAACGTGCGTCAGACGCAGCCTATGATGGCTTGCTCAATATCTTTACCGGCAAGGCGCGGGGGACCACGGGGCTGTTCAAGGTGCTGGTCAGCGAATTTCTGGGGGCTGAACGCGCGCCTGTCTTGTTCGAGACCGAGGGCAAGACACGCCGCCTGATGGTCGGCAAGGCGATTCAGGGCGAAGTCGTGCCAGTGGTTGGCAAAGACCCCGACACTGATATCGTCGTCAGCAACACCGGCTATTGGATGGGCCCGGATATCACCGTGGCGACCGCCAACAAGGGCCGGGTGCGCGCCTTTGGCCGGGTCTGGGATTTCGACGGCCGCAGCGCCGAGATTTGCCAGATCAACTGGCATGGGCCGCAGTGATGATCAGCCCTGAATATTGCCAGATGATGGCCCGCTATAATGCCTGGCAGAATGCCGGGCTGCGCGAGATGCTCAAGCATATCCCAACCGCTGATCTGACCAAGGATCGGGGGGGCGTTTTTTGGTTCGATCCTGGGGACGCTGAACCATCTGCTCTGGGCGGATACCGTCTGGATCAGCAGGCTGGATGGCGGACCCGGCACCGATGTGGCGATGAAGGACGGCCCTGTCATGACACCCACCGCCGCTGTCTGGTCGGCTGACCGGTTTCGGATGGATGGCCGGATCACGCTTTGGGCCAAACATATCCGCACGCTGGATCTGGTGGGCGATCTGACATGGCATTCCGCTGTAATGCAGCGGCAGATGTCCAAGCCAAAGGCGCTATGCGTCATGCAGATTTTCAACCATCAGACCCATCATCGCGGGCAGGTGCATGCCATGCTGACGCAGATGGGGCTGAAGCCGCAGGATACCGATATCCCGTTCATGCCGGATTCGTTCTGATAGATTTAGAGGAGACAACAATGTTCAAAGCCCTGATCGTGGACAAGGACGAGGCTGGCAAGACACATGCCGCCGTTCAGGACCTGACGCTGGATCAATTGCCTGCGGGTGATGTGACCGTGGCGGTCGATTATTCGACGGTAAATTACAAGGACGGGCTGTGCATCGGGCCGGGCGGTGGGTTGGTCCGCAATTACCCGCATGTGCCGGGGATTGATTTTGCCGGTGTGGTCGACGCCTCGGATGATCCCCGCTATGCCCCCGGCTATAAGGTCGTCCTGACCGGCTGGCGCGTGGGCGAGGCGCATTGGGGCGGTTATGCGCAAAAGGCGCGCGTCAAGGCGGATTGGCTGGTGCCTTTGCCCGATGGGCTGAGCACAAGGCAGGCGATGGCGGTCGGCACCGCCGGTTTCACCGCGATGCTGGCGGTAATGGCGCTGGAGGATCAGGGGATCAAGGACGGCCCGGTGCTGGTCACTGGTGCTGCCGGTGGTGTCGGGTCTGTCGCAACGGCCATTCTGGCGAAACTGGGGTATCAGGTCGCCGCCGTGACCGGGCGGCCAGAGACGGCGGATTATCTGCGCGCGCTGGGCGCGACCCAGATCGTCGCGCGTGAAGAATTGTCCGAAACCGTCAAACGCCCATTGGAGGGCGAGACCTGGGGCGGCTGTGTCGATGCTGTGGGGGGCGCGATGCTGGCGCGTGTGCTGGGGCAGATGCAATATGGGGCCTCTGTCGCGGCCGTCGGCCTTGCCGGTGGTGCCAACCTGCCCGCCACGGTAATCCCGTTTCTTTTGCGCGGGGTGAATCTGCTGGGCATCGATTCCGTGATGCAACCCTATGACAACCGCGTCCGGGCCTGGGCGCGGATCGCCAAGGATCTGCCGACGGACAGGTTGGAGGCGATGATCCAGCCTGCGGTGCTGTCCGATCTGCCGCAGCTTGGCGCGGATATTCTGGCAGGGCAGGTGAAAGGCCGTGTGGTGGTGGACGTCAATGCTTGATCTGGAATGGGTGCGCGCGCAATTCCCTGCGTTTGATGAACCAAGCCTGCAAGGTCAGGCGTTTTTCAGCAATGCGGGCGGGTCCTATACCTGTCGTCAAGTGATCGACCGGCTGCACCGGTTCTATACCCAGCGCAAGGTCCAGCCTTACTCGGCTTATGAGGCATCACGGCTGGGCGGTGAGGAAATGGACGAGGCCCGATCGAGGCTGGCCGCGATGCTGGGTGTGGCGACGCATGAATTGTCCTTTGGTCCTTCGACGACGCAGAACACTTATGTTCTGGCGCAGGCCGTGCGGCGCTGGATCAAGCCGGGGCAGAAGATCATCGTCACCAATCAGGATCATGAGGCGAATTCCGGCCCATGGCGCAAGCTGGCGGATGAGGGCATTCGCGTTGTGGAATGGCAGCTTGATCCTGAGACGGGTTTGCTGAACCACGATGATCTGGCGCAGCTTTTGGGTGATGATACAGCTTTGCTGTGTTTTCCACATTGTTCCAATGTCATAGGGGCCATAAATGATGTTTCTGCAATCACCGCGATGGCACAAGCCGCCGGTGCCCGCGTCTGTGTCGATGGTGTCAGCTATGCGCCGCATGGCTTGGCGGATGTCGGCGGGCTGGGCTGTGATGTCTATCTGTTCAGCGCTTACAAGACCTATGGCCCGCATCAGGGGATCATGGTGATCCGCGAGGATTTTGGTTTTGATCTGCCCAATCAGGGGCATCATTTCAACGGTGACAGCCTGTATAAACGCTTCACTCCCGCAGGCCCGGATCATGCGCAGGTCGCGGCCAGCGCTGGTATGGCGGATTATTTCGATTCAATGTCACAGCATCATGGCGGCGGCACCGGCGCGGATGCGGCACGGATGTCGCATGATCTGATGCGCGATCAGGAAATCGCGCTGCTGACGCCGTTGCTGGATTATGTCAGCGCGAAAAATTCCGTGCGCCTGATCGGCCCTGCAGATGCCGCCAACCGCGCGCCCACGGTGGCGATGGCATTGCAATCGGATGCGGCAGAGGTGGCGGCACGGCTCGCCCCTTTGGGGATTATGGCCGAAGGTGGGGATTTCTATGCACAGCGCCCGCTTACAGCGATGGGTGTCGATCTGGGCAAGGGCGTGCTGCGCGTCAGTTTCACCCATTACACCAGCAAGGCAGAGGTTGACCAGTTGCTGGCGGCGCTAGATCAGGTGCTATGAGCAAAACACCCGTTATCGTCTGGTTCCGCCGCGACCTGCGCCTGTCCGACCATCCCGCCCTGACCGCCGCCTGTGATGCAGGGCGGCCGGTGATCCCGGTCTACATTCATGACGATCAGGTCGCAGGGCTGGGGGCGGCGCAGAAACTGCGGCTGGAACTGGCGCTGGATGTGTTCGGCAAGGCGCTGGCCGATCAGGGTAGTCGGTTGATCCTGCGCAAAGGGCCTGCGCTGGATGTCTTGCGCGATCTGATCAAGGATACCGGGGCAGGGGCGGTCTATTGGTCCCGGCTTTATGATACGCCTGCCAAGGAGCGGGACACAAAGGTCAAGGCGGCGTTGAAGGACGATGGGGTCGAGGCCAAGAGTTTCGCGGGGCATCTGTTGTTCGAGCCTTGGACGGTTGAGACCAAGACAGGTGGTTTCTATAAGGTTTACACACCGATGTGGAAAGCAGTGCGCGGCAATGATGTGCCGGATGCTTTGCCGCGTCCGGGGAAAATTCCGGCACCGGAGGCTTGGCCCAAAGGCGATGATCTGGCCGATTGGCACCTGCGCCGCGCGATGAACCGGGGCGCGGATATTCTGGCGAGTCATTGCACGGTGGGTGAAGATGCCGCCAATAGCCGTCTGGGCCAATTCATTGCCCACAAGGTCAGCGATTACGTCACCAACCGCGATCTGCCGGGGGTCAAGGGGACATCGAACCTGTCGGAAAACCTGACCTTTGGCGAAATCAGCCCGCGAGTCTGCTGGCACGCGGGCAAGCGCGCTTTGGAAGATGGAAAAAATGATGCCGAGGTATTCCTGAAAGAACTCGTCTGGCGCGAATTTGCCTATCATCTGGCGCATCACACGCCGCGTATTCTGACGGATAACTGGAAAGAAGACTGGGACGCCTTTCCGTGGAACACCGAAGTGACACCAGAGGTCGCGGCCTGGCAGCAAGGCCGCACCGGTATCCGCTTCGTCGATGCGGCGATGCGCGAGATGTATGTCACCGGCACGATGCATAACCGGGGGCGGATGATTGTGGCGTCTTACCTGACCAAACATCTGATGACGCATTGGAAAGTGGGTTTGGACTGGTTCGCCGATTGCCTGATCGACTGGGACCCCGCCAGCAATGCGATGGGTTGGCAATGGTCGGCAGGGTCGGGGCCGGATGCGACGCCTTATTTCCGGGTGTTCAACCCGGTCACGCAGTTGGATAAATTTGACAAGGACCGCGTTTATGTCAAACGCTGGCTGGCCGAAGATTACGCGAAGCCGTCCCAGACAGCGCTGGCCTATTTCGACATGATCCCGCGATCATGGGGCCTGTCGCCGGATGCAGCTTATCCTGATCCGGTCGTCGCGCCAGACCAAGGGCGGACCCGCGCGCTCGACGCTTACAGCAACCGTGGGTTTTAAAGCGGCGGGGCGCGCATGGGGCAGAAACTTTTTGTCTCTGTTTGCCGTGACTTCGCTGATAGACAAGTTAATTAAGTCTCAACGACAGCAATCAGAAACGGGCCATCAATGATCCTGACGACCACCGAGGGGCAGTCCAATCTGCCGCGTTACTTTACCCATGTGTTTGACGCCGTCAAAACCATGAAACGCGGACGGATCGACATCATCTTGCCCGATGGCCGCCATTTCCGTGCCGAAGGGGCAGAGCCCGGATATGTCGCCGAAGTGCATGTGCATAACGCCGATATCTTTGCCCGCACCGTGCGCGAAGGCGATCTGGGTTTTTGCGAGGCTTACATGGATGGCTGGTGGTCCACGCCGGACCTGATGGCCTTCATGGACCTGATGCATGACGACATGGAACATATCTATGACGGGTTCCCGGGGCAGTTCCTTGTGCGGTTCTATGAACAGATGCGGTTCTGGCTGCAGAACAATTCCAAGAAACAGGCGCGCAAGAACATCAGCTATCACTACGATCTGGGCAATGATTTCTACCGGCTGTGGCTGGACGACACGATGACCTATTCCTCGGCCAAATTCGTGACCGGGCAGGAAAGCATGGAAGCTGGCCAGATCGAGAAATACAAAAGCATGGTCGATCAGATGGGTGTTGTGCCCGGTGATCACGTGCTGGAAATTGGCTGCGGCTGGGGCGGTTTCGCCGAATATGCCGCCAAGGAACGCGGGCTGCGGGTGACCGGGCTGACGATCAGCCGCGAACAGCATGATTATGCGGTCAAGCGGATGGCGGACGCAGGCCTGTCCGATATGGTCACAATCAAGATGCAGGATTACCGCGACGAAAAAGGCATCTATGACGGCATCGCCAGTATCGAAATGTTCGAGGCTGTGGGCGAAAAATACTGGCCGGTGTATTTTGAAACCCTGCGCGAAAGGCTGAAACCGGGCAAGAACGCGACCTTGCAGATCATAACGGTCGAACACCGCCGCTGGCATGTCTATAAACGCGGTGTTGATTTCATTCAGAAATACATCTTCCCGGGCGGGATGTTGCCCAGCCCGGTGGTGCTGCGCGAACAGATCGAAAAGGCCGGGTTGCAGGTTGCCGGGTCGATCGAATTTGGTCAAAGCTATAGCCAGACCTTGCGCCGCTGGCATGATGATTTCAACGCGAAATGGGATCAGGTCGCCGCGCTTGGTTTTGATGACAGGTTCCGGCGGATGTGGAACTTTTACCTGACCTCTTGCGCGGGCACCTTCCATAGCGGAAACTGTGACGTAACGCAGATTACGGTGACCCGCGCCTCCTGACGATGCCGGTGCGCCGGACGAGTAAGGGTGAATGGGATGAGTGTTCCGGGCAGGCGTGATATGCCCACCGCAGCCAAGCTGGCGGCCGCGGTGATGCTGGCAATATGGGGCTGGTATGTTGCCACGCTGGCCAGCCCGTTGTTTTTTGGCGCAATGCCGCCGCCCGGTTTCCGGCCCGCCGCAATCCTGATCGGGATCTATCTGGGCTGGGCCTATCTGGGTCGCCGCGCCGGGCTGGGCTATGTTGCGGCAATCGGGAACGGGGTGACGGCAGGGTTCGTTTTCGGCTTTCTTTGCCTTCTGGTGGTCAGCTTTTCGATCATGATCCAGCGGGCAATACGGCAACAATATGATGGCCCGATGGAAGGGGCGATTGCTGTTTTCGGCATCATGGTGGCCGAAAGTCCGCGCTTTCTTGATACCACTTTGATCGTGACAATCCTGCTGGGTGCAGTCATTTGTGGCGTGATTACCGAATTCATCGACAAGAGATGTCCCTGACCCATGGATTTGTTCACCTACGGCACACTGATGTCGCCAGCATTGATGGCGGCTGTTGCAGGCTGCCGATTGCCCGGGCCGGTGCCTGCGGTGTTGCCCGATCATGCGGTGTTCCCGGTGCTGGGCGATGTCGTGCCCTTTATCGCGCCGGTGCCCGGTGGCGTGGCGCAGGGGCTGGTCTGGCCTGACCTGCCGGATAAGGCGGTTACCCGGCTGAACCGCTATGAAAGCGCCTTTGGCTATCGGTTGCAGACGCTGCGCGTGCAGGTGGACGGGCGGTCGCAGGCGGTGCAGACCTATCTGCCGCCCGCCGATCTGCGCTCGGGCACCGGCGACTGGTCGCTGGCCGTCTGGGAACAAACGCATCTGGCTCCTGCCATTCTGGCCGCGGATGAGCTGTTGCAACTGGACCCGCTGCCCGATCCTGCCCGCCTGCGGCAGATGTGGAAAATGATCGAAAGCCGCGCCTGGGCCCGCCACCGCGCGCAGGCCGGGCCGGCCACGATCCGGCACCAGCCTGCGCCGGGTGACATCAGCGTCCAGCCGAACACGCCACCGATGGGCGGGTTCTTCCGGTTTCAGGGTTTTGACATACGCCATCACCGTTTCGACGGCAGCAAATCGCCGGTGTTGCAGCGCGAGGTTTTCATTGGCACCGATGCCGCCGTCGTGCTGCCCTATGATCCGCAACGTGACCGGGTGCTGTTGCTGGAACAGGTCCGTGTCGGTCCTATGCTGCGCCACGATCCGAACCCCTGGACGCTGGAACCGGTCGCCGGGATGATCGACGCCCGCGAAACCCCCGAACAGGCCGCGATGCGCGAAACGGCCGAAGAGGCGGGCGTGGTGCCCTACAGGCTGATTCCAGCCGCGTCCTACTATCCGTCGCCCGGTGCGGTGACAGATTATTTTTACACCTTTGTCGCCCTATGCGATCTGGGGGGCGATACTGCCTATCTGGGTGGGCTGGACAGCGAGGACGAGGATCTGCGGCTGCATCCGATGGATTTCGACGCGGCCATGGCATTGGCTGACAGTGGTGAGGTCGCTATCGGTCCGCTGCTTTTGCTGCTGTACTGGTTGGCGCGTCACCGCGCGGAGCTGCGCGGCATGGGTTGATGTCGGGCAGGCGCGGTTCTACACAGATGGGGTGCAACGAAAGGCCCATCCGATGACCATCCGCAATGATTTCGCCGAAACGATTGGCAACACCCCCCTGATCAAGCTGCGTGCGATTTCAGAGGCGACAGGCTGCACCATTCTGGGAAAGGCCGAATTTCTGAACCCCGGCCAATCGGTCAAGGACCGCGCCGCACTTTTCATGATCAAGGATGCCATCGCGCGCGGTGATCTGCGCCCCGGTGGCACGATTGTCGAAGGCACCGCAGGCAATACCGGGATCGGGTTGGCGCTGCTGGGGTCATCCATGGGATTCAAGACGGTGATCGTCATTCCTGAAACCCAAAGTCAGGAGAAGAAGGATATGCTGCGGCTGGCCGGTGCAAAACTGGTCGAAGTGCCAGCCGCTCCTTACCGCAACCCCAACAATTACGTGCGCTATTCCGAACGGTTGGCCGATGAATTGCGCAAGACAGAACCCAATGGCGTGATCTGGGCCAATCAGTTTGACAATGTCGCCAACCGTCAGGCGCATATCGAAACCACGGCCCCCGAAATCTGGGATCAGACCGGCGGCAAGGTTGATGGTTTTATTTGTGCTGTTGGATCAGGTGGGACTCTTGCCGGTGTGGCGCAGGTGTTGCAGCCCAAGGGCGTCAAGATCGGTCTGGCCGATCCCGAAGGATCGGCGCTGTATAATTTCTATGTCCATGGCGAATTGAAGGCTGAGGGTGGGTCGGTCTCCGAAGGGATCGGGCAGGGCCGGATCACCGCCAATCTGGAAGGGCTGAAGCCCGATTTTTCCTATTCCATCGGCGATGCAGAGGCGTTGCCGCTGATCTACGATCTGATGCGGCATGAAGGCCTGTGCATGGGCGGGTCCACCGCGATCAATATGGCGGGTGCTGTGCGCATGGCGCGTGATCTGGGGCCGGGGCATACCATCGTCACCATCCTGTGCGATGTCGGCAATCGCTATCAATCCAAGATCTATAACCCTGCATTCATGCGTGAAAAAGGGCTGCCCGTCCCCGCATGGCTGGAAGAAAAGGCGCGCGTGCCGTCGGTATTGATCACCGAATGACATTGCGCGCGGTCCTTGTGCGGCTGCTGCTTTGTTGCAGCCTGCTCTGGCCTGCAATGGCGGCAGCGCAGGAGCCGTCTGCCATACAAGCAAGCAGTTTTGACAACCCCGACATGTGGGAGGCATTGGCCAGGCGGGCCGAGGATTTGGTAGCGCGTGACGCGCCAACGGGTTTCTCGGTGACGCGGGCGCGCGCCGAACTGGTCGGATGGCGTGATTATTTCCTGTCGCAGAGCAATCTGAATGCAGGCCGTCTTTCCACCATCAATGCACAGATCGCCGCCTTGGGATCAGTACCTGAAAGCGGCGAAGAAGCCGTCGCCATCGCCGAAAGACGCGCCGAACTGGAACGCCAGCGCAGCGATCTGTTGGCACCGCGTGTGCTGGCGCAAGAGGCTTTTGCCCGCGCCAATGGATTGATCGGCGAACTGGACAACAAGGTCCTGCAACAACAGACCGCGGCCTTGTTTGAACGCGGACCATCGCCGCTGAACCCGCCCATTATGCCCGCCGCCGCCGCCGCGACATGGGAGGTTGTGCGCGGCGTGATCGAGGAAACATTTGCCGGGGTGCAGGTGCAGGCGGGCAATGGCCAGTTGCAGCGCAATCTGCCACGCGCGCTGATCTTCTTTGGGCTGGCGGTGCTGCTGGTCGGCTATGCGCGGCATTGGTTGGTGCAGTTGCGACTGCGCCTGTCGGACCGCACAACTTTGCTGCTGCCGGTCTGGCTGTTTCTTTTGTCCTTGTTGCAGCTTTTGGTGTCATTCGCGGGGCTTTTGGCGCTGTCCGAGGGGCTAAATACGCTGTCTGTCTTCGGTCTGCGCAGCAGTGCCGTGGTCGCGGCGATCCCTGCTGCGGGGATGACCGTGGTTCTGGGATGGTGGCTGGGGCGGCAGGTTTTTATCGATGGCACCTTGCCCGGCCATCTGGGCTATGATGTGCAGACCCGCAACAGCGCGCGCTGGCTTACGAAAGCGATTGCCTGGGTCATGGGGTTTGGCACCTTGTTCACGGCTGCCGCCGGGTCGATGGATATGGGCCCTGGCGTGGCAGCAGCGGTGGAATGGCCGGCACTTGCCTTGCTGGGGCTGCTGCTGTGGCGGTTGGGCCGGTTGATCCGCACCAAACCTGAACCGCGCGAGGATCAGAGTGAATCGCCGGGCCGGATCAGAAATCTGATCGGTCAGTTTTGTGTGGTTGTCGCCGTGCTCGGGCCGGTGCTGTCGGGGCTTGGCTATGCCGCCGCCGGGCGCGCGGTGCTGACCTCTTCGATCCTGTCGCTGGCGATGATTGGCGCGATCCTTGTGCTGCAACGCATCGTGACGGATGTCAGCACCGCGCGCACGCAGGAAAGCGATGGCAAAGGCTTTTCAGCGCTTTTGCCGGTGCTGATCAGTTTCATCGTCTATGTCCTGAGCCTGCCGGTCTTTGCGCTGATCTGGGGCGCGCGCGTCGATGATATCCTTGAACTCTGGAGCAGGTTCCGCGAAGGTTTTGCACTGGGTGAAACCCGTATTTCACCGACCGATTTTCTGACCCTCGCCATCGTCTTTGCGCTTGGCTATCTTTTGACCCGGTTCATACAGGGCACGTTGCGGCGCAATGTGATGCCGCGCACAAGGTTGGATCTTGGCGGGCAGAATGCCGTTGTCGCCGGTTTCGGCTATGTCGGGATCTTTCTGGCCGCCTTGATCTCGATCACATCCGCCGGAATTGATCTGTCAAACCTGGCTATCGTCGCAGGTGCCTTGTCGGTCGGCATCGGTTTTGGCCTGCAGAACATCGTGTCGAACTTCGTTTCTGGCATCATTCTGCTGATTGAACGCCCGATCAGCGAAGGCGACTGGATCGAGGTGGGCGGCCAGATGGGATATGTCCGCGCCATTTCCGTGCGTTCGACAAGGATCGAAACCTTTGACCGCACCGATGTGATTGTACCGAATGCCGATCTGGTCAGCGGGCAGGTGACGAACTGGACCCGCGGCAATCTGGTTGGCCGGTTGATCGTGCCGGTGGGCGTCGCCTATGGCAGCGACACAGACAAGGTGACTGAAATCCTGCGCGGCATCGCCGAGGTGCATCCGATGGTGGTGATGACCCCGCCGCCTGCGGTCTTGTTTATCAATTTTGGCGCTGATGCGCTGGAGTTTGAAATTCGCGCGATCCTGCGGGATGTGAATTATGTCTTGTCCACCAAATCCGAAATGAACCATGAAATCGCCAAACAATTCGCCGCCAACGGGATCGAGATCCCCTTTGCCCAGCGTGACATCTGGCTGCGTAACCCCGACGTGTTGAAAGGATCATCGGATGACACACCCCCTGTTTCGTGATGATGCCTATCTGCGCAGCGCACCGGCCCGCGTGCTGGAGATCACAGAAGAAGGCGGGATCGTGCTGGACAGCACGATCTTTTACCCCACCTCTGGCGGTCAGCCCGGCGACAGCGGGGTATTGTCCTGGCAGGGGGCCAGTCTGGAAATCGCGACCAGTGTCAAAGGTTCGGGTAATACCATCGTCCTGTTGCCAGCCGAACCTGCGCCGCTGCCCGGTGTCGGCCAGCAGGTGCAGCAAAAGCTGAACTGGGATCGCCGTCACCGGCATATGCGGGTGCATACGGCGCTGCATCTGCTGTCGGTCGTGATCCCTTTGCCGGTCACCGGCGGGTCGATCGCGGCGGACAAGGGGCGGCTGGATTTCGACATGGCCGAAGCACCAGAGGATAAAGACGCCCTGCAAGAGGCGCTGAACCAGCTGATCGGTTGCAACATGCATGTGACGACTGAATGGATCAGCGATGCCGAACTGGACGCACAGCCTGATCTGGTGAAAACCATGTCGGTGCAGCCACCGCGCGGATCGGGGCAGGTCCGGTTGGTGCGGATCGGTCTGGGCGACGAAACCGCTGATCTGCAACCCTGCGGTGGCACCCATGTTGCCAATACGTCCGAGATCGGGCGCGTCCGGTTGGGCAAAATCGAAAAGAAAGGCCGCCAGAACCGGCGCGTCTATCTGCATCTGGAGTAACGCGATGCGCCTTGCTGTGGTTTTGATTTTTCTGGTCTTTGGACAGATGGCTATGGCGCAGGCCACCCCGGGCTGTGATGTCAGCCAGGCAGCCATGGTGCGCGAAACGCTGGATCAGGCCAAATCGCTGACGATCAAGGCTGCTGCTGCTGTCGGTGATACCCCCGAATATGCGCGCTGGTTCGGCAGCTATAGCGAACATAACGCTGAAACCGTGCGCGCCAATCTCAAGGCGATTGTGACGGCGTTTCGCAGCGGTGCCGTGGTCACGCAATGCGATACCGCCCGCGATGACGGATGCAGCAGCGGCGAATATGCATGGGTCTATCCGTATGAACCCTATCGTATCTATCTGTGCCCTGGCTTTTTCAACATGATCCCGCTGCAAGCGTTAAAGCCCGGCACCACGGCCAGCGACAACGGCACGGCGGTCGGCACGATCGTGCATGAAATGTCGCATTTCAACACGGTCGCGCGGACGGCGGATCATTGCTATACAAGGCAAGCCTGTGCTGCGATGGCCAGCATCGATCCGGTGCGCGCCATCGACAATGCCGACAGCTATCAATATTTCACCGAAGACGTCATCTACTACGCCAGCCAGCCCGTCGCGGGGAAACCCGCGCGGTGAAGGGCGGCATGTTCCGCATTCTCGCCAGTGTGACGGCGCTGGCTTGCCTTGCACTTTGCGGCATGCTGTTGGTGAATGGCGCGCAATATGTGGCGACATTCGCGATCACCCCCGATCAGGGGGCCCGTTTCGTGGCACGGCGTGCGGCCCCGGTCTTTGCCGGGTTGGCGGTGATCCTGTGGCTGCTGCGTGATCTGCCGGCAGGGACTGCGCGTGACGGGCTGTGTTATGGTATGGCCGTGCTGTGGTGGGGGATCGCGGCCACCGGGATTAACGAATATTTCAGCGGTCAGGCGGGTGGCGCGATCCTGATCGCCGCCGGTGTCGAACTGGTGGCCGGTCTGGCCTTTGTGATCGCGCGGCGGCGCTAGGCCTTGGGCGATTTTTTGAACAGATCGCGGTCGGCGGTTTCGTTCAGCATCTGTTCGGTATCTGGTAAACCTTCGCGTGACAGAAGGATCGCGAAAGGGCGCAGGTCCGGCACATGGCTGCAGACCACCAGCAACATCACCATGATCGGCACCGACAAAAACATCCCCGGCACGCCCCAGACCGCACCCCAGAACGCGAGCGACAGGATGATCCCGAATGATGACAGGCGCAATGCACGGCCCATCAGCATCGGGTCAATCACATTTCCGTTCAGAAACTGGATGCCCGCTGCGATGATGAACACCACCAGCGTGGTATTGGCATCACCGAATTGCACATGAGTCACCAGCGCGATCAGCCCCGTCGCCAGGATCGAGCCGATATTGGGGATGTAATTCAGCACAAAGGTGATGATTCCCAATGACGTCGCCAGTTCCAACTGAAAGGCGCGCGCCAGCACAAAGACCATACCGCCGGTGATCATGCTGATCACGGTCTTGACCAACAGATAGTAATTCACCCGGTGAATGATCGACTGGATGATCTTGCCGACGCGGGCAGCCTGCTGCTTATCGCCAAAGAAATTGTCCAGCTTAGTGGTGAACCAGATCCGTTCGGCGAACAGAAAGCCGACAAACAGGATCACCAGCACCGTGGCCTGGGTGATCCCGCTGGCCTGGCTGGCAGCGGTGCGCAGATAGCTGGAGGCGTCAATCGACCGGACCGCGTTGAAAATCGCCGCCTCGCTGTCGTCGCCCAGCCAACTGAACATCGAGGCAATCGCCGATGGCGCGCGTTCGGTATAGGACAGTGTGGTGACCAACACCGTGTTGATCTGCGCCAGCAGCACCGAGGTCAGCATCAGCAGGGCCAGCGCAATCAGCAGCATCGCCGCGATACTGGCCACTGCATTGGGAACCCGCAATGGCCCGATCCGTTGGCGCGCGATGAAATTGATCACATCGCTGGTCAGGCTGAACAGGATGATCGCCGTGGCCAGCGAGATCAGGATGAACCGCGCCTGCACCAGCAAGAACAACACCACCGCAAAGGCGATGATGATCAGCGCCCCGGTCTGCAACCGACCCGATTCGATACGCCTTTCCTGCGTCGTGGTCTTGGGCGGATCGTGCAGCATCATACCATCTTTTCAAAAGGACCTGAGGGTCAATATAGCGGGCGAAACGGGCAGGGGTAAACAGCTAGAACAAATAGTTTACAGGGTCTTGCAAATCCCGGGCTGTTCCGGCTAAACCCGGCGTCACGGACAGGTGGCCGAGTGGTCGAAGGCGCACGCCTGGAAAGTGTGTAGGCGGGAGACCGTCTCCAGGGTTCGAATCCCTGTCTGTCCGCCAAAAAAAATTCGCGATGAAGTTGCTATTTTTCTTATCCTTAACACTCATCGTATTCTGATTTCGCTTTGCGTGAGCTTGTTTTGCTGCTCATGCCTTCGCCACATTATTCTATACGTGATGCAGATTGCTGATCCCGTAGGTCGGGACCAGTGTTGCGCGGGAAGACGTGATATCTGACGCGTCGGGTTCCTAAAAGATATGCTGGGGTAGGGCCGCGTGCTGTGATCTGGGCCAGCGTCAAAACAAACTCCTATAGTATCGCTATACAAAAAGCACTTGGTGTATGGTCAGCCTATATTGAGCGGTGGGCGGCGCGATTGGCCGGTCGCGATGGCGATGCAGCAGAAAAGTTTCGTGCGGCGCAGCATCTGACCGGAGCACGCGGATGTCAGTTTCTGTCTGTTGATAAGGTGCAGGATGCCCCTTTGGCGGAAGTCTTGCGGCGGGTTGAGGCTTCGCGCAGCCTCGATGTTTTGCACGACGAGGAGGTGGCAGCCGCCCTTCCAGGGTCTGGACTTTCACCGCCAGTAGATGACGAATGCAGCAAGGGCGGTGGCTGACAGAAAGATATTCGCGCAGGATGAAACACAAAATGACACAGGTGCAAAGCCCGGCGATTCAGGTTTCGGGCGGGGCTTTTTGATTGGATTTTTCGTTTGCCGGTGTTCGGAAAATGATGTCGTACAGATTAATGCCCAACAATGAGGTCTCTGCGCGATGCAGCTGACAAAGCATTTGTGGCAACGTGCCCGTATGGCTGGTTGCAAGGGTACGCGACTGACCTGAACGACCTGCTTGCGCCGCTTCCAACATGTCGACGCCGAGCAAAAGCGAAAGGTCGTCTGCCAGTTCCGCAAGCGTTGTCACATGCAGGTCGCGCAATAGGCCGACCTTATCTTCTTCGGTTATAACTAAATAACCAGATTTTTGGAGCTGTCCAAAAATTTCCTCGCGAAGGTCAAGTGATCCGGTCTCCTGCAACTGATCATGAGATGTCGTTTCCCCTTTTCGCGCCTGATGTGCAACAATTGACAAAGTCGTCAGCGCCAAGGCCAACTTCTGCGATGGTGATGGTGTTGCATCAAACTGTGCGTTGCGGCTCTTCCAGTAGTCAGGAAGCGAAGCCGCAAATACAGCGCCCAGCATGACGATCATCCATGACAGGTATAGCCAGAACAGAAAAATCGGCAGGATCGCGACCGCGCCATAGACCGTTTCATATGTCGATCCCCGGGTCAGAAAAAAGTCGAAGCCCCATCGAAGCAACTGGACGCCGACACCGCCGATAATGCCACCAACAGCCGCATGCCTAAGGCGGACCGGGCGCGCCGGGACAATCTTGAACAAAAGCGTGAATGTTGCCGTCTGCGCCAGCAGTGCAAAAAACATGCCTAATGTTGGAAGCGCCTGGTCTGCCTGTTCCAAGCCAATGCCTTCGCGGGCCCATTGGGTGATCGTCGTGAAGGTTCCGCTCGTCAGGACAAAACTGGCACCCAGCAGCAGTGGACCAAAGGTCAAGACAGTCCAATAGATCAGAACCCGGACACCCATCGAGCGGGGCTTTTCGACACGCCAGATCTGATTCAGCGTGGCTTCTATGGTCCACAACAGCATGACAGCCGTCACTGCAAGTGCGATGATACCAACGGCGGTCAAGTTGGCGGCGTTGCGAGAGAATTCGCCAAGATATCTGCCAACCTCTGCACCGACCTCAGGCACGAATATGCTGAAAAACAGCTCTTCCATGCGCTCTCTCGCCGGATCGAACGTCGCAAATCCAGACAAGATAGCAAAAGCAATGACCATCAAAGGCACAAGCGCCAGAAGGGTTGAAAAGGTCAATGCACCTGCTGAAAGGGTCATCCCGTCTGCGTTGAAGCGCCGGGCTGCGTAAACAATGAAACGTGCCAATTCAGCACAAAATCGCGTCATTTGATGCAAAATTTGCGGCATCATTTACCTGAAATTCCATAATCGCATGATAGGGGACGATCTAACCACCCACAGGCATGGTTTCCGAGTTTGAAACCAGGCTCTGCACGGGAACGACCAAAGGCCTTGGTCTCTGAAACCGATCTCTCTTCGGCCTCGATTAAAAAAGCTGTCATGTCTCATTCCCCCGACTCATACGGATAACGTCCAGAACCTTAACTTGGTTCGACTATATTGTGAGGTCGGATTATCTGACCGACAGCTGCCGCAATGTCACCTCGCAGACCCAAGATCGTTTTCGTATCGACGTGCTGCGCTGGGGCTGCATTCCGCCCGTCGGCTAGATGCTGTCGCGCACCACATGTTTCCCCGGTCAACAGGTGCAAAAAGTAGCTTAGCTTATGCCAGAGTCTGTCCAACCGATGGGGTGTAGCTCAACTTTTGGCACTTCAGCAGGCGTGACTTTTATTTTCATTCGTCTCGACCTGGTACTTGTGTATCGACAAATGTCATCCATATACCATCCATACAGATGGAGATTTGCAAATGAGCAACGTCAGGCAGTTACGCGACAAGACCCCCGATAGTGAAAAGATCACGATTAATCTGGGCTATGTAGACCTTGGCCGTATCGATCTGCTGGTACAGGAAGGGTTTTATTCGAACCGGAGCGACTATATCCGGACTGCGATCCGCAACCAACTGGGCACCCATGTCGAGGCGGTCACGAAGACAATCGAACGGCACACGATGGAACTGGGTTTGCGGGACTACTCGCGCGCCGATCTGGAAACGCTTCAGGCTGCGGGCGAGATCCTGCATGTCAAGGTTGTCGGCCTCGCGCGGATCGACCCCGATGTCACGCCAGAGCTTGCGCTGGCGACCATCGGATCGATCACCGTGCTGGGGGCGCTCCAGGCCAGTGCTGACGTTAAAAAGGCGCTTTCTGACCGCATAAAATAAAGTGCCACGCATTTACACATAAGGACGAACGACATGAAGATATTCAACGTCGGCGCACAGCGGCCGGCGACGGAAGACGCGCGTTCTGCGCGGCTTGCCGCTGCCACTGATCTTGTGCAACGCACATTGGCCCAACATGGTCTGTTGCCGGGACACGATGCGCAACAGGACGGCCTGGCGCAGCCGATCTTTACGAAATTTGGCAGTCTGCCGCAGGGGATCAGCAATCTGACGACCCGTCAAACCGGACCGGCGACACCGCTGCCGCAGGGGGCAGAATTTCGCAAGGACGTGTTCACCTGCGATGCGGGCAGCAGACCTTACCGTCATTATGTGCCGTCTGGCGCAAAACAAGGCGTGACTGGCATCGTGATGATGCTGCACGGCTGCACACAGACACCTGAGGATTTTGCGACCGGGACGAATATGAACGCCTTGGCCGAAGAGCATGGGTTCATCGTGGTCTATCCGCAGCAGGCACGCGGCGATAACGCGCAATCCTGCTGGAACTGGTTCAGGCGCGGGGATCAAAGGCGGGGACGTGGCGAACCTGCGTTGCTTGCCGCATTGGCGCAAAAGCTGATGACAGATTTCGATGTGCCGCGCGACCATTGCTTTGTCGCTGGTCTGTCGGCAGGTGCCGCGATGGCCGTCATTCTGGGAGAGACCTATGGCGATGTTTTCACCGCTGTCGGTGCGCATTCCGGCCTGCCTTACGCGTCTGCCAGCGACGTGCCCTCGGCCTTTGCAGCTATGGCCGGAAACAGGCAGGGCAGTCCGGCATCGGCGTCCACCGGCAGGGCTGTCCGCTCGATCGTGTTTCACGGAACAGCCGACACAACAGTGCATCCGTCCAACAGCGGTCGGATCGGCGTGAACACGGCTACCGGACAAGTTATTGAAACGACAGAGCACGGGGTCGCCGCCGGCCGATCCTTTTCGCGCAAGGTCACGTCGCAGACGAATGGCACGATCACTGCGGAACATTGGCTGATCGAAGGATTGGGCCATGCATGGTCCGGCGGACAACCGGGCGGGTCATACACTGACCCGAAAGGCCCGGACGCGAGTGCTGCGATGGTCAGGTTTTTCTATCAAACCAATAAAGAGAGCCACTGAAATGACAAATATGACACTGACATTCGATGCCGTCGCAGAACCGACGCCGGGGCTAAAATGGCAGGCGCGCTGGCAGCGGTCCTGGCCGACTTATGAAGCATGGTTCATTGGACGTGGGGGTGATCACGGCCCATCTGCCTCTCAATGCCGCGCAGCGATGCATCGCTATATGCCCGAACTGGTGCCGGTCTATGAAAAGCTGACAACGCTCGCAGGTGGATCGGACCGTGCGGCGCGTTTTCTGTCAACTTGGTGTCCGCCGACCTATCTGGGTGGCTGTTCGCTTGCTGCGATTGCTGACGAAACGGATGTGCGTCTGGTGCGCAACTACGACCTGTCGCCGGATCTGAATGAAGGCCTGCTTTTGCGCAGTGAATGGACGGGCCGCGCAGTGATGGGCATGGTCGAATTCCTGTGGGGCCTTTCGGATGGCATCAACGATGCGGGCCTGAGCGTAGCACTGGCCTATGGCGGGCGGTCGGAAACGGCGCGGGGTTTCGGGATTACCACCATTTTAAGGTATGTGCTGGAAACCTGCGATACCGTAGATGACGCCTTGCACGTCTTGCGGCGGGTGCCGTCGCATATGGCTTACAACGTGGTGCTGGCCGATGCGGCGGGCAATACCGCCAGTGTTGAGCTGGCACCGGGGGGCGGGATGCGGGTCATGCCGCGCGCGATTGCCACCAATCATCAAAGCGGACCCACCAAGGCGGATCGCCCTGCGTTCACGCGCAGCCATGAGAGACTGGATTATCTGGCGCAGTTAAGCACCGAGCCCCGTGATCTGAACGCACAGTTCCTGAAGTCACCATTGCTGCAGGATCGCTATGCCGAAGGTTTCGGTACTTTGTTTACGGCTGAGTATGACCCTATTGCCAGGACGGTTGGCTTGACGATGAACACGCTACGCATGGTCCAATCGCTGGCTGATTTCGCGGAAACTCAGCGCATGATTGATTATGCGACGGCGCCTTCAGGTGGCGGTGAAGCAAGCGAGGTTGATTGGTCACTGGCCGCGCAGATCGACTGGGGTGCCATCGCACGGGATTATGCCAATGGGCAGGGTCTGGCGATCCAGACATATCTGCCAAACGCGGCAGCATCGCAGGAAAAGGCTGCCTAGCGAAACGGCTACTGAGAGACTTGGTCTGTCGCAGAGTCTTGCGATCAATACCACAGTATGTCGCGCTGAACCGGGACAAAAAGATGACCCGCAAAAAAGCGGGTCATCTTGCTCAAAGTGAAATCACGCCGCGTGATGCGGCATCGCTTCGAGTTGTGCCTTGGTCGTATCAAGATTGACGCGCAAATCCGTGCCGTCTGTTTCACGCAATACCGTCAAGTCACTGAACGGCAGTTTGACCGAATGCGCGCCAAGTCCAAGAAATCCGCCGACATCCACAATCGCGTCAGTGATCTTGCCATCAACGCCGACCAAAAGATTGTTGATCGTCCCGATCGTTTCATCGTCGCGCCCATAGACGGTTGCGTTTTCGACGTCATTGGTGGTCAGGGCATGCGTTTCGACATGGCCATAACCTTCGCGATTGAATCGAAATGCGCCGCCGACGGTGCTTTGGTTTGCGGGTATATTGTTGTTCATTCTATTCTCCTGACCCCACAATGGGGATCTAAGTCTACAGGTGCCCCCTGAAAGGTATTACGGGCCATTTCTGTGGCCTGTCACACTAATCGAACTGCGCTGTCGGCATTTGCGTTCCGTCAGGCTTGTTTCCGTGAGCGGGAAGCTGCCGGAAAGAACCGCACCATCCGGGACGAGGCATCGGGGCTTTTGCAAGTCCGAAACGGATAAAACAATGGGGATGAATACGAGCAGGGGCTGAAAACCAATCATTGCATAACCTCTTCAAAACGGACCTTCGGGCAACCCGCATTTTCTGTCAATCGAGGCTCACAACTGCCGACAGCGGTCAATCACTGGTCGCGCAGGAGCTTTGACATCAGCACTGAACTTGCTTGATGAAAGCCGTCAGTAAGCGCGGTGTGATTGGCCTGAGTGTGACATCGGGAAGAACTTGCCACGACATAGCCATGCGTGTGATCGACAACAATATTGCGCAGGATTTCGGCCTCACTGGGCTTGTGACCCAAACGGACCAACGCCGCGACCATCTGTCTGGACAGGCGTTCTGCCTCGGTGCTTTGCGCATTGGCATCACCCAGATAGGCAAGAAAAACCTGCGGGTGCCGCATTGCGACTGCGCCGTAGGAGAGGGCAAGCTCTGAGAAAGACATGAGGCGCGGGTCTGTTTCGGCTGCCTTGTCCACATCGCGAAGGATCAGATCGAGGACCAGACCCAGCAGTTCCGAACGTCCACCAATATGACGATAGAGTGCCATGGGTGTCACCTGCAATTCCCGTGACAGGTTGCGGATACTGAACGATTGCGCGTCGCCTTCATTAATCAAGGCAAGCGCGGTCGCGACGATCTGCTCGACCGAAAGCTTGCTGTCGCGTTTCTGAATCTCATGCCGATTGTTCATGGTATAATCTGGTAATGCGACTGGACGAGACCGGAGGCAAAAGTCCGAGTGCCTTGGTGCATCAAGGCGCGTTCTTTCGGCAACCTCCCGAAGAGTGGGATACCCTGTCCCAGCAAAACCGGAACGCGGGTCAGGGTCAGATCGGCGATCAGCGAAGCCGCGAGAAAGGATTGAATGAGTTTCCCGCCATCAATATAGGCCCTGTTCCATCCTTCAGCCGCAACCCTTTGCATGGTTTCGTGAGGAGAGCAGTTCCAGACCTGCACGGCACCGCCGAGCCCAGGTGGCAGATCAGCTTGGCTAAGATGTGATGAAAGAACAATGACCGGCTTGTCAAAGGGCCACGGGTCAAAGCGTGAAGCCACGTCCCATGTGCCGCGGCCCATGATGATCCCGTCAATGCTTTCATAGAAAGCACTGTAACCGTGATCCTCTTTTTCGGCCCCGTTCGGCGTAAGCCAGCTTACGTCGCCATCCTGACGCGCGATGTAACCGTCCAGGCTCGAAGCAATGAAAATATGTCCCGTCGTCATGCGATTCTCCACCTTTGTATACAGTGTATACATAGCCGTTCAACAGTGTCCGTCAACGGCTGGGGTGGCCATGGCACCATGTCGTTTTTGCCTGTCGCAGTGGTGGCTGGGTTCGTGTTGATAAGCGCCAGACAACACGCATTCGTGCCAATCGTTTGACCGGCGGAAGGGTGGGCAAAGCCGTCATTCATTTAGTTTGATAACCCTATCGGGTCTGAGCGCCTTAAGAAATTCTTGATCATGACTGACGATCAGGACGGCCCCATCATAGCTTGCCAGCGCCGATTCCAAGGCTTCGATTCCGTCAAGATCAAGGTGGTTTGTCGGTTCGTCCAGGATCAGCAACATCGGCGGCGGGGTCCCACCAAGGGCGCAGGCCAGGCCGCCGCGCAAGACCTGACCCCCGCTCAGCGTACCTGCGCGGCGCAAGGCATCCCCGGCACGGAAACCAAACCGCGCCAAAGCCGCATGGGCTGTATGTGGATTTGCGGCAGGGTTCACGCGCAGGAAATTTTCGATGAGCGTCATCTTTCGGTCAAGCAAGCCGACATGCTGGTCTAGCATCCTGAAGTCCACAGATAAGCCGACCCGCCCGCTTTGCGGCGCGATTTCTCCTGTCAGCAGCTTGAGAAGGGTTGTTTTCCCACTCCCGTTCGGCCCGGCGATGACGATCCGTTCGGGGCCGGTCACGACCAGTGACAGATCGCGGATCACCGGATGGTCCGCATCATACCCGCCAGTCACATGATCCAACTGCAGCACGATCTTGCCAGAAGGCAGACCTGTCGATGCGATTTCCATGCGAAGTGGTTCCAAAACTTCGACCTTTTCACGAGCGGCGACGAATATCTCTTCGGCGGCATTCCGCCTTGCTTCGCGCAGATGTGCGCCCGCACCACCCGATGCCTCGGCCCGTTCCTTGGCTGCATCCAATAGCATCTTTGGCTGATCGCCCTTTGCCCGGGCTTTGCGTCCGGCACTGTCTTTGCGGGCTTTGCGCTCAGCCGCCTGTTGCGCACGGCGCGCTGCCTCTGTGCGAGTCTTTTCTGCATTTGCCAAGTCGTGTGTCGCGGCGTCCAGTTCGGTCTCCTTTTGCTGCCGGTAAGCAGCAAAGTTCCCGCCGTATCGGGTTGCAGCAAGTGGCGTGAGTTCGACGATGGCGTCCATTTCCGCCAGAAGCTCTCGGTCATGGCTCGCGATGATCGCACCACCTTGCCAATTGCGGATGACGTCGATCACGGCCCTGCGCCCGTCCCAATCAAGGTTATTTGTTGGCTCATCGAGCAACAGCAAGTCAGGCTCTGCCAAAATCAGTGCCGCAAGGGCTGCTCTGCTGCGCTGTCCGCCGGAAAGCTTTGCAAGCGGGGTCTGCGGTGCGGCTGACAAGCCGCATCTGGCAAGCGTGGCGTCGATCCGCGCGGGCAGGGTCCAGTCCGCTTCGGCCAGATCATCGGCTGTGGCACGACCCGCTGCGGCGCGGTCAAGCAGATCAAGCGCCACCCGAACGTTCAAAAGATCAGCGATAGTATCATCCGGATGCGCCATTGCATCCTGACGCATCATGGCAATGGACCCGGTCACGCTGACATGCACCGAAGCCGGGCTCAGATGACCCGCGATCAGACGCAGCAGCGTGCTTTTGCCGGTGCCGTTGCGCCCGACAAGGCCGGTGCGCTCGGGGCCGAAGGTCAGATTGAGATCGGATAAAAGCGGGGTGCCGTCAGGTGTGGACCAGGACAGGCCGGAAAGGGAAACGAATGCAGGCATAGGACAGGACTTCTCGCAGCGGAACCAAAGGGGTGAGGGCGGCGATTGTCATGTCCATGGCGGCTTTCTCTCCTGTAAAGAATTGGCAGTAATCTAAGCGATTGCCCGCATTGTCGCAAGGATGAGTCTCAATCTGACCCAGGCTGGTGCAAAGTTCGATTTCTGCGAATGTCTTATTGCCCGCGACGAGTGGCACAAACATGATGATCATCAGCGACGCCAACGCCGCGTTGTCGCGTCACAGGTGAACCCGTCGTATTATCCCAGACAAATCAACATTGAGATTTCAGAGGTGACGACTGGACGCTTGCGCGCCGACAGCCTAAGCCTAGACCCATGACCAGTCACACTGCCCAGACTCCATCCACTGACCGCATCCTTGCCGGGGTCGTGCTGATGCTAGGATTTTGCGTGACCGCTCCGATGCTGGATGTGGCGGCCAAGCTTGCCTCGACCAGTCTGCCTGTCGGCCAGATCACTGCCGCACGATTTATCGTGCAATGCGTGCTGATGGCCCCCTTCGTCTGGGTCATGGGGTTGTCGCTGCGGGTGGCGCGGGGGCATTGGCCGGCGCTGACATTCCGCGCGGCGCTGTTGCTGTTGTCAACTTTCTGTTTCATCGCCGCGATCAGCGTGATGCCGTTGGCCGACGCCTTGGCGATTGTCTTTGTGGCACCGTTCATCGTCTTGTTGGTGGGGAAATTCTATCTGGGTGAGGATGTCGGCCCCCGCCGTGCAGGTGCTGCGGTCGTCGGCTTTGTTGGCGTCTTGTTCGTGATCCAGCCCAGTTTCGCCGCCTTTGGCGCGATAGCGCTGTTTCCGCTGGGCACGGCGGTAGGGTTTGCATTCTACATCCTTGTGACACGCGGTCTCTCGCGTCGGATGCATCCGGTGACGCTGCAATTTCATACGGGTCTGATTGCCAGTCTGCTGTGCCTGCCCGTGCTGCTGCTGGCGCAGGGCACGGGATCTTTGCTGCTTGATCCGGTCATGCCTGAAGGCATCGCATGGCTCTGGCTGCTGGGGGTAGGGTTCTTTGCCACGCTGAGCCATATGATGATGACTTATGCATTATCGCTGGCACCCTCGGCCACTCTGGCCCCGCTGCAATATCTGGAACTGCCGGTGGCGACTTTGTTGGGGTATCTGGTGTTCAGCGATTTTCCCAATGCACTGTCTCTCATCGGGATCACAATTATCATCGGTTCGGGACTGTATATGATCCACCGGGAAAGGGTCACATCGCGCCAACTGGTCACTGAACGGGCAGCGCCGCCTATTTGAGGCATTATTTTCGACGTCGGTTGGAAGAAACCCTGAGGCGTCTATGGCGTCGCACAGCGACGCTCACGCCGGTTTCGCTCCACCGTCGATCAGCAGCGCCCGGTTTCGTCAGGTTCTGAGTTTGTCAGCGCGATCAGTGCCGCGCTGCAGCCCCCCTTGGATGTCGCGAGCTTGATCAGAGCTGGCTGAAACGGTCCAGACCATCCAGCTATATCAACATTGTTCAAACCTGCGCCTCATCTGCGGCTGAAAAACGGATTGGCCGGATGTCCGACGCAGCGGCGATCGGTACGACAAAGCACGATGTCAGACAAACATCATGATCAACATCACAACCGACATACCGATCATCATCAGGTTTTCGGACAGGCTGACAAAGCCGAGAGGGACATTGGAATTGCCGCCGACGCATGCACATTTCAGCTCGCGTTTGTCGATATAGACGGCCTTGAAAACGCTGATCGCGCCAACCGTCGCGATGAAGAGTGCGGCCGGTGCGGCAAGCGGGGTCAATAACATACCCGTCATCAATATGCCTGCACCGGTCTCGACCCACGGATAGACGTAGGCATAGGGAACCCATCTGCGTGCCAGCAGGTCATAGTTGAGGAACATGGTTGTGAAACCCTCGATATCGCGGAGCTTTTGCATGCCCAAAAGGATCATCGATACCGAAACGAACCAGCCCAGCGTCTGCCACGTGATTGCACCGAGAAAGCCGATGGACAACGCAATCGCCGTGGCCGCAGCGACTGCGAACAGATAGGCGACCGGACGATATGACGTGGCCTTGGGGTCATATCCGGTCAGTTTTTCGCGCAAATCCGTGTAACCGCCGACCCGCGACCCTTCGATCCAGATCTGCGGGGTCGTGGGCACGTCATACTTCTGCTTGAAAGCATCAACCTCGGACCGTTGACGGAACAGGCGATCATCGACCTTGTATCCTTTGCTTTCCAGCAGCCAGCGCGCCTTCTGCCCCGAAGGGCACAGATGATCGGGCAGCGCCATGCGAAAGATGACAGCCGTTTTGCCGGTTGCGTCAGCAGCGGGGTCTGTGGTGACATCAGCAACGTCGCGGGTGTCCTTTGGCATGGCTCAGCCTTTATATTCTGAAAACACGGTGGTGTTGCCACCTGACCATAGGATGACATCAAAAGCATCGGTGCGATCACCCATCTCCATACCGGGCGAACCAATGGGCATACCAGGAACAGCGAGGCCGTCCGCCTCTGGGCGTTCTTCCAGCAATTTTATGATATCTGTCGCGGGAACATGCCCCTCGATGACATATCCTGCGATAATCCCCGTGTGGCATGATCGCAATTGCATTGGGACGGCGTACTGGTCTTTCGTTGCCTCTATATCGGTGGACAGCACATCTTCGACAATGAAGCCGTTTTCTTCCAGATGCGTGATCCACGCACCGCAGCAGCCGCAATCGGGGGAGCGGACAACACGTATGTGGCGGTCTGCATCTGGGGCCGAGACGGCCAACACCTTTGAGGTAGAGGCAACCGTTCCTGCCAGTGAAGCCAAGAATATGCGTCGATTGATCATCGTCAGATCCTTCTGTATCAGTTTTGGTCCGTTGGACCAACTGTTGCATCACATAGGGCTTGCAGTAGCTGGAAGGTCAACACCCACCTGAAATATTAATCTTGTGGTAGGCCTTGACCTTCCACCAACTGGAAGACCCATGTGCAAAGCGTAATGTTATTGCTTGTTGGAGGACCAGACCCATTACCGGATTGAAAAGATGGACTGTGGCGGTTGTGCCAGGACGATCAGCAGCACGATCCACATGATTGGTCAGGGTGCGCAAGTCGATATCGATGTGACTTCGGACGCTGATCAAGCATTTGTGCGCTGGGGGATGCCGGATACCCGGCAGGGCAGCTTGCGTGATCATTTCCTGCGCACAGTTTTCTTCAAATCGCCGCCAACGTTTTAACGGCCTCCAAGTTCACGACATTCGCAAAGCTCTTGAGGATTAGGAATGTAATCTTTCCGCCACCCCAACCTGAGCGTTCCTGACTATTTATGATATTTTCAAAACAAGGAGAACGAAGATGAAATACGCAAAAACGATCCTCACTGCGGGCGTTGCGACAGTCGCACTATCCCTTTCAGTCGCCGCACAGGATATGGAATTCCAGCTTCCTGAACAGTGCAACGTCGCGCCCGCAATGGGTGGCATGGACCATTCGGCAATGGGTCACGGCAGCATGCATGGTGATCACAGTGCCGGGATGGACAGCGGCATGATGGACATGATGGGCATGGACGGTGTCGATCTTGATACCATGCCGGAACATGTGCAGGAAAACATGCGCCGCATGATGATCAGCATGCCCGCGATGCATGAGGGTATGATGAACGAAGATGCCGATGTTGCCTTTGCATGCGGTATGATCGCCCACCATCAGGGTGCAATCGACATGGCCCAGGTGCTGATTGAACATGGCCAGGACCCGCAGATGCTTGCGCTGGCGGAAGAGATTATCGCCGCGCAGGTTGCAGAAATGGAACAGATGAGTGCTTGGCTGGCTGAAAACGCCAACTGAGCTAGACAAGGCGCGCGGTGAAAGCCGCGCGCCTTAGAACTTTAGCGATTGATCTGGGGGCTGGTGTCCAACCCCTTTGCCCGCGCGACCAAAAGCTTGTCGATCCGTCGCCCGTCCAGATCGACGACTTCAATGGTCCAGCCTTGCAATGACAGAATCTGACCGACCTCTGGCAGGTGACCGATTTCTTCCAGAACAAGCCCGGCGACGGTTTCAAAGTCGCGTTCGGCCCCGATATCCAGCGATAGCATCTCTGCGAATTCATCCACCGGCATCCAGCCCGCGACGAGGTAGGAACCGTCAGCACGGGTCACGACCTTGGGTTCGTCCGTCATGTGATCGGGGAAGTCCCCTGCAATCGCCTCCAGCACGTCCATCGGGGTGATGATCCCCTCAAAATGACCATATTCGTCATAGACCAGCACCATATGCGCCGGGGCGGTGCGCAGATGTTCAACCACCTCCAGCGCGCTTTTGCCGTCGCGCACGACCGGGGCTTCGCGCAGCAGGGCGCGCAGATCGAAAGGTGCGTTCATCAGGGCCGGAACAAGGATGTCACGCATCGTCAGCACACCGATGATATTGTCCACCTCACCTTCCCAGACCGGCACCCGTGACCGGCTGAAATCGCGCAGGCGTTGTGCCAAGGCGGCTTTGTCGCTGCTGGCATCCAGCGTCTCGACTTCGTTGCGCGGTGTCATCAGACCGCGTGCCGTGCGGTCGGCGACGCGCATCACACCGGCGATCATCTGGCTTTCGGCACGGTTCATCGCACCCGCGCTTTCAGCTTCTGCGATGATCAGACGAACCTCTTCGTCGCTGACGCCCTGGGGTGTTCCACCGGATTGTCCAAGCAAGGCCAGCACCAGCTTGCCCGACTTGTCCAGCACCCAGATCAGCGGGGCTGCGACACGTGCGATGATCCGCATCATCGGCGCGACGCGCACGGCGACCTGTTCGGGCGCGCGCAGGGCGATCTGTTTGGGGACCAGTTCCCCGACGATCAGGGACAGATAGGTGATCGCCACGACGACAGAGCCAACACCCAACGGCTGCGCCACAGCAGGTGAAAGCCCGGCATCGATCAGTGTCGCTGCAAGGCGCGCGCCCAGCGTGGCACCCGAGAATGCACCGGCAAGGATACCGACCAGCGTGATGCCGATCTGAACACTGGACAGAAACCGGCCCGGATCTTCTGCCAGCCGGATCGCGGTGATGGCACCCTTGCTGCCTTTATCCGCCAGCAACCGCAGCCGCGCAGGCCGGGCCGAGACGATGGCCAGTTCGGACATGGCCAAAAGTCCGTTGATCAGCGTCAGCAGGATCACAACTGCTATTTCGAAATACATGATGTCCCGTTCTTGCCGGATTGTCCGGCTGTTGAAGTTTGGTTCGTTTACCGCGTTGAGCTGGTTCTGACTATGACAAGCGTGTCATGATCTGAACACGCGCAGCAAACTTGCCACAGCGTCCCAGATATCGAGCAGGCGGGCGTAGAGATGTTCGCGCGCGGTGAAAGGCGTGGCGCTGTCCTTGGTCAAGGCAAGCTCCAGCGTGTCGATCAGGCGCAGCAGGCGACGGCGGTGTATGCCAAGGCGGCTTTGCACCGGATCGGCAAGGATGCCTGCGAAGGCGGCGAAGACTGATCCGATCATGATCAGCGCTGCCAGCGTCACCCCGATCAGACCGGGCGATGCGCCGGGGGGGAAGGTGCCATACCACGCGCTGCCCAAGGTTTCGCCCAAGGGGAAATTCGTGATCGCTGTCGTCCGTGCCAGCGCATCGGCCACGCCCGGCGCAATCGAGATCATGCCCGGCGTCAGCGCGTTGAAGACCAAGGCACCGAAAGCAATCGTACAAAGCGCGGTTGTCATGTCGGCCACGGCAGATCGGGTTCCTGCGTAATCGGCCAAAGTGGAAACAATGCGCCGACCAAGCGCCTCGGCGGCGGCAGGATCGGGGCGCTGGCGGATCATTTCGCGAAATTGCGGTGCCGCCAGAATGGCCCGCGCAAGTGCTGCGGGATCACGCGCCCGCGCATCGGCAGCCAGTGGCAGGCCCAGCAGGTCCGTGACGATCAGCGCCTCGACCCGCCGCGCGACAGAGGTGCGTAGCAGGATGCGCCGGCTTGCAAGCCAGATGCTGAGACGTGTCAACCGCAACCGGAAACAGATGACGGCCAGCAAACGTATCAATAGAAACATTGGTGCCAACATCACGTTCAGCGGGGCGCGTAAGATATCGAGCCCAAAGGCGGCGCCATGCAGTCGGAATGTGCCCGGCCATGTGAAATGGCGGCTGACAAATCCATCCACCTCTGCGCGCAAGCCGTTGAAATAGGCAGAATTATGCGACAGGTGACTTCCTGCTGCCCGCGTTGTGACCTGTGATGATGAGACCATGATGGGTGCCCACCATCTCCATATTGTTGAACAATTTGCCTTGGATGTGATGTCGTGGCGGCGATGGCCTGCTGCAAGGGCCGTGCAAAAATGTTTTTCGCCTGTGGCTGCAGCAAACATTATTTTCGTACACGGCTTGTGGCGGCTTGTGGCGATACACAGATCTGGGGCGTGAGGGTGGGATGTCTGCCCGAAAGGGCCATTCCATTGGATTATTTTTACGTTGTTGCCGGGCTGATCGGTTTGTTTTTCGGTGGCGAGGCGCTGGTGCGCGGCAGTGTCGGTATTGCGCGGCGCATGGCGATCCCGCCTTTGCTGATCGGTCTGACGGTGGTGGGGTTTGGCACCTCGACACCGGAATTGCTGGTGTCGGTCGATGCTGCCTTGCGCGGGGTGCCCGACATTGCTGTCGGTAATATCGTCGGATCGAACATTGCCAATATTCTGCTGATTGTCGGTTTGACCGCGTTGGTCTGGCCGATCACTGTGATGGGCGCGACCTTGCGGCGCGACACGCTGGTCATGGTGGCTGCCGCGCTGGCCTTGGTGCCGGTCTTCGCGCTGGCGCAGATGGGGCGGATATCCGGGGCTGTGCTGGTGCTGGGGCTAATCGGCTATCTGGTCTGGGCCTACCGCACCCCCGGTGCTGCGGCTGAAGAGGATGAAAACCTGCCTGCGCCGTCATCGACATGGGTGTCGGTGCTGTGGGTCGTGGGCGGTCTGGCGATCCTGATGCTGGGTGCGCGGTTTCTGGTCGATGGCGCGGTGAACATCGCGCGCGGCTATGGCATTTCAGAGGCGTTCATCGGTTTGACAATCGTGGCTGTCGGCACATCGCTGCCGGAACTCGCCACATCACTGATCGCCGCGGTGCGCCGCCAATCGGAAATCGCAATCGGCAATATCGTGGGATCGAACATCTTCAACGTGTTGGGTATTCTGGGGATCACTGCCGTGATTTCGCCGATCCCGATTGCGGGCCGGTTCCTGACCTTTGACTTGCCGGTGATGATCGCGGCCTCATTGGTGCTGACTGTGCTTTTGCTGACTCGGCCGAAGATCGGGCGCATCACAGGCGTGGCGTTGCTTGTCGGCTATGTCGTCTATGTCTGGGCTGCGCAGGGATGACCTTGCGCGCGGCCTGCGCAAGCATATGCCGGATCACAGCATCGCTGCTGATCCTGCTGCTTGCTGTTCTGACGTTACAGACACGTCAGGCCGAAGCATATGCCATGCCAGAGCGTCCGGCATTGGAAAGCCGGATGATCGCCGCCGATGGCGTTGTCGCCCAGCAACGCCACCTGATCCGCGTTCAGCCGGTTCATGACGATCCGGCCGAACTGGCTGAACCTGGCGTTATGCGCCTTGTCTGGTCGGATGGTCTGCAAAAGACTGTCGTATTCTTCCTGCGCACGGCAGCGAGGCATACATCACACCATATCCTGCCGCCATCGCATGGCCCGCCTGCGGTCTGACGCTTTTCTCGTCAGACTTTTCTTCTCAGGCAATCATGGATATCGATTATGCGCCGACCAGCATGGGTCATCATGACCTATGTCGCACTGCTGTTTCTGGCAGTGGCGACAGCCCTACCGAACTTTCTTCTTTCCACCGCCCGCAACGCGCTGCCTTCTTGGGCGACCAGCCAGACTGTGTCGCTGGGTCTTGACCTGCAAGGCGGCGCGCATCTGCTGCTGGCCGTTGACCGCGATGACCTCGCGCAGGCGCGGCTGCAGGACCTGCGTGAAACGCTGGTGGCCGAAATGCAGGCCCAAGGCCAGAGCGCCGCCCTGATCAAGAGCGATGGTCTGGCTTTGTCCGTGCCGGGCGATGACGTCCTGTTTGCGGCCATGCAGCAGATCGCCGAAACCACCGCCCAGCCCGGCACGCCGGTGGATTTCACTGTCAGCTTTGCGGATGGAAACCTGCGGCTGGCCCTGACCCAAGCCGGTCTCGACCGTGCCGCGACCGATGCCGCCGACAGCAGTCTGGAAGTCATCCGTCAGCGTGTCGATCAGGTCGGCGTGTCCGAACCGGTGATCAGCCGGGTTGGTGCAGACCGTATTCTGGTGCAGATGCCGGGGGTGGAAAACCCGGCACAATTGCGCGCATTGCTTGGTTCCACTGCCAAGATGAGCTTTCAGATGGTTGCGCCACAGCCCGGACCGGGTGTGTCCCTGCTGGAGATGCGCGATGGCAGCGGCGCGATCCCGGTGGAAACCCGCGTCGCCTTGTCCGGCGACAGGCTGGATCAGGCGGCGATGGCTTTCGAGCCTGACACAGGTCGTCCGATGGTCACCTTTGCCTTTGACCGTCAGGGGGCCGTGACTTTTGCAGAGATCACCGCCGCCAATATCGGCCAGCGCTTTGCCGTGGTGCTGGACGGGCAGGTCCTGACCGCGCCTGTGATCCAATCCGCGATCCCCGGTGGCCAAGGCCAGATTACCGGGAATTTCACGCCAGAAGAGGCGCAGACGCTGGCGGTCTTGCTGACCTCCGGCGCATTGCCTGCCTCGCTTGAGGTGATCGAGGAGCGCAGTGTCGGTGCGGCACTTGGCGCGGATTCGATCAAGGCGGGGCTGGTCACCGGTGTGTTGGGTCTGGCGCTGGTGGTGGCGATGATGGTCGCGCTTTATGGCGGCTGGGGCCTGCTTGCCAGCGCGGTGCTGGGGATCAACGTGATGCTGACGCTGACCGCGCTTGGTGTGCTCGGGGCAACGCTGACCTTGCCGGGGATTGCCGGGATCATCCTGTGTCTGGGGATCGCGGTGGACAGCAATATCCTGATCTTCAGCCGTATCCGCGAAGAAACCGCCAAAGGCGCCGTTGCGATCAAGGCGCTGCACCAGGGCTATGCGCAGGCCTGGGCGACGATCTTTGACGCCAACATCACGACGCTGCTGGCCATGGTGCTGCTGTTCCTGTTCGGCGCCGGCGCCGTGCGCGGTTTTGCAATCACGATGAGCCTGGGCATCCTGATCTCGATGTTCACCGCTGTCGTGCTGATGCGGATGATGATGGAAGGTCTGGTGCGCCGCCGCAAACCCGCGCGGCTGACGATCGCGCCATTGTTTGGCCGCGTGGGCGCACCGGGCATGTTTTCTTTCATGCGGCGTGGATGGTTGGCGCTGGCGGTTTCGGCGGCTTTGTCGCTGGGGGCTGTCGCAGCATTGGTGTTTCCGGGGCCGAACCTTGGCATCGACTTCACCGGCGGGGTGCAGATGGTGTTGCGGTCTGATGCGCCGGTGCCGCTGGCCGAATTGCGCGCGGCCATCGCGGCGGGCGTGCCCGGGGATGCCAGCCTTCAGGCCTTCGGTGATCCAACCGAGGCATTGATCCGGGTGCAGGGGGCGGCCGGTCAAGCCACCGTCGCTGCCGTCGAGGCGGCGGCTGCACGGGCGGTTCCCGGCGCTGTCTTTGACCAGATCGATCTTGTCGGCCCGACCATCAGCGGAGAGCTTGCCACAACAGGGCTGATTGCCCTGTCGCTCGCGGTGCTGGCGATGCTGGCCTATATCTGGGTCCGTTTCGAATGGCATTTTGCTGCAGGGGCGATTGTGGTCTTGTTCCTTGATGTCACCAAGACTTTCGGTGTCATCGCACTGACAGGGTGGGAGGTGAACCTGACCACCATCGTCGCCTTGCTGACGCTGATCGGCTATTCGGTGAACGACAAGGTGGTGGTCTATGATCGCATCCGGGAACATCTGCGCGGCAGCGGCGACGAACCGCTTTGCGATGTCATCGACCGCAGCCTCAATCAGGTTCTTGCGCGCTGTATCTTCACATCTGGCACGACATTGGCCGCATTGCTGCCGATGGCGATCTGGGGTGGCCCCGCGGTGGCGGGGTTCGCCTGGCCGATGATCGCCGGCGTGGTGATCGCGACGGCATCATCGCTGTTCGTTGCAGGACCGGTGTTGGCTTGGTTTGCGGCCAGAGATGCATCGCGAACGCAGGATCAACCGCTTCAACAACTGAACTAAGTGACACAGGCGCCGGGAGTTTTGAAACCTCCGGCGCATGCCTTTTGGTGCGCCTTCAATCCCCTCTCGAAAGACCAACAATGTCTGATCCAACGCATATCCCCGACTCCTTTTTACCGCAACAAAACCTCACATTCCGGCGTTTGTCCGCAATCCTGCCGGACATCGCTGACGGTTCGACAACAACCGACGAGCGCATCGCGATTGGTGTTCTGATCGAAGCACAACACGCAACTGAGGCCGGTGGCGATAGACCGACCAGAGTAGACCCAAAAACGCTGGTTCACTTGCGCGCATAACCGTTCTGAAACTAAAATCTGGCAGGTGTGCACCTCAGCGAAATGGCTGCTGATATTCCTGCTGTGTTGCGAAGGTTCCTTTTGGGGCAAAAATCACAATAAGGACCCCAAGATAGGCAATGGCGAAGATTACCAATGCCATGGGCGACGATTTACGCTCTGCCCGGATCATGTGTTTGACTGTCCCGTTCTGATCCAGATGTGTCATCCGACCTTCTCTCGTTGTGGTTGTTCCCGACGGATCGCGGCGGGGCGCACCCAAAGCTGGGAACGTTGGGCGAGCTTGTCGCGCAGATCCATCCCTTCCGCCCAAGGGCCAAAGCCGCTTTCAATATTGATATGACCCGACGGCCCCAGATCGACGAGGGTGGCACCCCAGTCGTCGGCCAGACCTGTCGCATCCTCGAACGGCAACAGCGGGTCGTTCTGGCTGGCCACCACTGTGACTGGTACCGGGAACGCCGTGCGCGGGGTATGCCGGAACCGGCGCAGGCGGTGGCAAAGCGTTGGGTCGACGGGTGCCACCAGCAATGCACCGGCCACGTTCAGATGCGGCCAGGTCGCAAGCAAACGCGCGACGACAAGGCAGCCCAGCGAATGCGCGACAAGAATTGCGCCGGGATGCTGCATCACTGCGCCTGCCACTTCTGCTTCCCATGCTTCGGGGAAGGGATCAGACCAGTCGTCTTGATGCACGGTCAAAGCCATCGGGTCGTTCTTCTGCCACCAGGCCTGCCAATGCGGCTCTGGCGATCCGTCGATACCGGGAATGAGCAAGGTGCGTGTCATCTTGGGCCTCCTGAATATTCTTCTTAAACTCTACCACATTTATCGTGATTATAGTTTCCGTTCTTGGGACGATTTAGGGAATCTCATTCTCCGGTGTCAGGCCGTGACCGTGTCTATCGGCAAGCGTGTTGTGTCCTTGATCCGTTCCATCGAGAACTTCGATGTCACATTGCGGCAGGGCAAGCGCGTGGTCAGGTCCAGATAGAAGGCGTCGAACGCATCCATATCAGGAACGATAACCTTGAGCAGGTAATCGACATCGCCCGCCATGCGGTGGATTTCGACGATTTCGGTGTATTCCGGCACAAGGGCGGCAAAGGCGTTGCGCCAGCTATTGGAATGATCCGCCGCCTCGATCTCGACAAAGACGGTCAGGCCAAGGCCGATGCGCGCAGGATCGACCAGTGCCACGCGGCCGGTGATGATGCCTGCGGCCTCCAGTTTCTGCACGCGTTTCCAGCAGGGTGTCTGCGACAGGCCGACCTTTTCGGCCAGTTGCGCCACAGGCAATGTGCTGTCCTGCATCAGTTCAAACAGGATTTTCCGGTCGATCCGGTCAAGCGTGATATCGGTCATGCTGACAGGAACTCGCGCACGAAATCGGTCTTGGGCCGTGTGCGGATTTCCTCGGGCCGGCCTATCTGTTCGATCCGGCCCATCGACATCACGACGACCAGATCGGCCAGCTCCATCGCCTCTTCCTGATCATGGGTGACAAACACAGTTGTCAGTCCGGTGGTGTCGTGGATATCCCGCAGACCCTGCCGCAATTCCTTTCGCACCTTGGCATCGAGCGCGCCAAAGGGTTCGTCCAACAGCAGCATCCGTGGTTCAATCGCCAGCGCGCGGGCAAGCGCCACGCGTTGCCGCTGACCGCCCGACAACTGGCTGGGGTAGCGCGCACCAATGTCGGGCAGCTTGATCAGGTCCAGCAGTTTCGTCACCCGCCGCGCGATTTCGGCTGCCTGCGGACGCGTTTTGCGCGGCCTTGCGCGCAGGCCGTAAGCGATATTGTCAAACACGGTCATATGCCGGAACAGCGCATAGGACTGAAACACAAAGCCTGCGCGGCGTTCCTGCACGCTGAGGTTCGTGGCATCTGATCCATCGAACAGCACGCGGCCCGCATTGGGGAATTCCAGCCCGCCCAGGATCCGCAACAGCGTGGTTTTCCCCGACCCCGACGGGCCAAGCAATGCCACCAGCGTGCCAGAGGGCAGGGCAAGTGACACCGGATGCAGGGCGACGGTCTTGCCAAAATCCTTGGAGATGTCTTCGATATCGATGTTCATGGCAGGCTCCTTCAATGACGGTGGGTGGCGGCCAGCTGGTCGGCGTAGCGCCATTCCAAGGCCGATTTCAGGGCAAGGGTCACAAAGGCCAGAAGTGCGAGCACAGCGGCCATCGTGAAGGCCGCGACGGAAAGATATTCGTTGTAAAACATCTCGATCATCAGCGGCATGGTGGTGGTCTGGCCGCGGATCTTGCCGGACACGACCGCGACCGCACCGAATTCGCCCATCGCGCGGGCGTTGCAGAGCAACACACCGTAAAGCAGCGCCCAGCGGATATTGGGCAGCGTCACGGTGAAGAATACGCGCCAGCCGCTGGCACCCAGCG
Organism: Loktanella sp.; assembly: GCA_017390475.1. GTDB lineage: Bacteria > Pseudomonadota > Alphaproteobacteria > Rhodobacterales > Rhodobacteraceae > Yoonia. Next base: position 11,766 of record JAFPBO010000016.1, on the reverse strand, counting down.
TCAGGGCGGCTTCTTCCTCGGCGCGTCCTTGCTCCAGCATCACGGGGATCAGTTCGCGTGCGACAAAAGGAAAGGTGATGAACAAGGTCGCCAGCACGATCCCTGGCACGGCAAAGACGATGGGATAGCCATTCGCCACCAGCCAGACCCCGAGTGCAGAGTTGGAGCCGAACATCAGCACGAACAAGAGCCCTGCCACGACCGGCGAGATCGAGAACGGCAGATCGATCAGCGTGATCACCCAGGCCTTTCCGCGCCAGTCGAATTTGGTCACGGCCCAGGCGGCGGCGATGCCAAAGACGGCATTCAGCGGCACGGTGATCGCCGCAACCAGCAGCGTCAACCGGATCGCCGATTGCGCGTCACGTTCCGACAGCGACGCGATGGCAAAGGCCCAGCCGCGCCGCAACGCCTCTTCAAAGACCGCGATCAGCGGCGCGAAGAGCAGCACTGCTAAGATCGCCAGCACCAATGTGATCAGTGTCCATTTCACCAGCACCGGTTCGGTTGTGGCGGGGCGGAAGGCGCGGGGGTTCGATAGGGTCAAAGTCTCGGTCATAATATCTCCCTTCACACCGCGCCCATGCGGCGACGGCTCCAGATCTGGATCAGGTTGATGGCCAAAAGCAGCGTGAAGGAAATCGCCAGCATCGCGATGGCGATGGCGACCGCGCCGTTGTAATCAAATTCCTCCAGCCGGATCACGATCAGCAAGGGCGCGATCTCGGTCACATTGGGCAGGTTGCCTGCGATAAAGATGACTGATCCGTATTCGCCAACCGATCGCGCCAGCGCCAAGGCAAAGCCGGTCAAGGCAGCCGGTGTGAGCATTGGCAGCACCACATGGGTCAGCGTGCGCAGGCGCGTGGCACCCAAGGTTGCGCTGGCTTCCTCGGTCTCGCGGTCGATCTCCTCGATCACCGGCTGCACGGTGCGCACGACAAACGGCAGCCCGACAAAGATCAGCGCGATCCAGATGCCGAGTTCCGTATAGGCCACGCGCGCCCCGAAGGTTTCCAGGATCACCGAGCCCAGCACGCCGTTGGGCGCATAGATCGCCGTCAGCGCGATCCCCGCGACCGCCGTAGGCAAGGCAAAGGGCAGATCAACAGCCGCATCGATCAGCCGTTTGCCCGGAAAGCGGTAGCGCACCAGCACCCAGGCCAGCAAGACACCGAAGACCAGATTGAAGAGTGAGGCGACAAATGCCGCACGGAACGACAGTTCCAGCGCGTTCCAGACACGCGGACGGTTCACGACCTCCCACATGCCGGTCGGGCCAAAGCCCACGAAGCCGCGCCACAACAGCACAGCCATCGGGATCAGGACCACCACTGACAACATCGTCAGCATGATCCCGAATGACAGCCCCCACCCCGGCATCGGGGTGGGCGACTTGAGCGAGAATGATCGGGCGGTCATTCATTCACTCCGTATAGATCTGGTCAAAGATCCCGCCGTCGCCAAAATGTTCCGGCTGCACCTGCGCCCAACCACCAAAGTAATCAATGCTCAGACGGTTCACTTCGGGAAAACGGGCCACGTCCTCTGGATCGGCGGCGGATGTATCCCAGGCGCGGTAGAAATTGCGCAGGGCAATGGCTTGTGCCTCGGGGCTATACAGCTGTTCCAGATAGGCGGTCGCCAAGGCGCGTGTCGCGTCATCGGTGATATTGCCCTCGACCAATGCCACAGGTGGTTCCGCCAGAACCGAAACGGAGGGCACGACGATATCAAACTGATCCTCGCCCAGTTCGGCCAGTGCCAGATAGGCCTCGTTCTCCCAGGCCAGCAGCACATCACCCAAGCCCCGCTGCGCAAAGGTGGTGGTCGATCCGCGCGCTGCGGCATCCAGCACCGGCACATTGCGATAGATCGCGCCGACAAATTCCGCCGGGTCCAGCCCGTTTTCCTGCGCATAGCCCCAGGCGGCCAGATAGTTCCAGCGTGCGCCACCCGATGTCTTTGGGTTTGGTGTGATCACCTGCACGCCTTCGGCAATCAGGTCATCCCAGTCCTGCAGGTTCTTGGGGTTTCCTTCGCGCACCAGAAACACGATTGTTGATGTATAGGGCGACGCATTTTCCGGCAGAAGCGATTGCCAGTCTTCTGGGATTTTGCCACTGTTTGTCGCGACCGCATCGATATCGCCCGCCAGCGCCAGCGTCAGAACATGCGCGCCCAGACCGTCGATCACTGCGCGGGCCTGCGCGCCGGACCCGCCATGCGAAGTCTGGATTTCAGGCCGGGGGTTACCCTGTTCCTCCCACCAATCGGCGAACCATTCGTTGTATTCACGATACAGTTCGCGCGTCGGATCATAGCTGACGTTCAGCAAGGTCTGTGCGGATACCGCAGGCGCGGTCATTGTCAGCGCGCCCAGACCAATCGCTGCCATCGCCGCCAGACGTGGCCAGGCAAAACTGGCGCGAAAAGCGGATTGGGTCGCCAGGATCTCGTTCAGATCATTCATGTTGTTTGTGACGCGGACATGAGCGGATTCGGGCGGGCAGGGCGCGCGGGCCTCTGTGGATGGCAGGGCTTGGTTGATCTTGTCACGCAGCGTTTTCAGCAAAGGCATCATTGTCTCTCCTCTGGGTGCCGCTACTGCGGTCTCATGCCCACTATCTCGACAGAGTTTGTCGTCAAAAGCAACGAAATAATCACGTCAAAATCAGTCGTGTAAAGAGAGGATTATTCTACAGTGCATCAGGATTGCGGCAGGCCGTGAACCGCCGTCAAAGACCGATTTGTTGTACGATTTCAGCCGATCCGCCGCTGCCGGGCTCTGCCACCAGATCCGCGAGGGTCAGCGAATCGATCAGCACCAGATAAGACCAGAACACTTGCGCAAAGACCTGCCGCAACCGGCATGCATTCTCGTCAGGGCAATCTTCGCAGCGTTGATAAGCGCGGCGCGAGAGACACGGCAGCGGCGCGATCGGCCCGTCGATCAAACGCATCAATTCGCTGAGCGACACCTCGCGCGGGTCCTTGATCAGCACATAGCCGCCATGCCGCCCACGCACCGAGGCGATGAAACCGGCATTGCGGATTTCCAGCAGGATATGTTCCAGAAACCGCTTTGGCGTGCCCGATTTCTGCGCGATCTCTTCGATCCGCAAAGGACGCCCCTCACCGGCCCGCTCTGCGGCGAGTTCCATCAAAGCCTTGAGGGCGTATTTCATCTTTTGCGTGATCATAACCCTGATTACGCGGACGGCTATGCGATCTCAAGAAAAAACACGCGCAATTTGGTCGTGTATCATATTGTCGGGCTGGACCCCGCCTTAACGTCACTGCGCCAGGAAAGGGTTGACCGGGTTCTCTTTCGCCTTGTCAGCCAAAGATATGCAAAAGCCAGCGCATTTTGAAATCTCTCAAGGCACGCGGGCGCTTTTCGTCATATGGATGCGGGACTGCCTCATGATCGGATTTGCATACCACTGGCCCCGCTGCTTTCAAGGACAGCCCGCGACCGACTTTGTGGCCTGCTCCTTCCGACAAAGTCATGTGGCGCGGCGTTTTTCCAGGTCCAGCCGCATTGTGGCCATGCCCCGGCGACGAGACAGCTCTTCGTATCCGGCCGAGAGATAGGCATTGAAGGCTGGCGCATTGTCGAGTTCCACCTTCAATGTCACGACCAGCGCGCCCAGTGCCAGCGCTGCCTGCTCCACGTGTTCGGTCAGTTCCGCAGCAGCGCCACCGCGCGCCTCTTCGATGATATAGACATAGGTGAGGTGCCGCACTTCCGGCCCGACGCCCTGCCTTAGGGCGAAGAACCCCACATCCCGTCCTGCGTCATCTTGAAGGTAAAAAGAGACGTCCTCAGCCTCTCCCAACCATTTGTTTTGCCATTCAATCCTGTCAAAGGGTACCTTTGCACTTGGATTGAGCAACAGAATTTCCGTGTCCGACAGCATCGATTCCAAAGGAGCAAGATCGCGGTCGTGGTTGCGGCGCAGTGTGAGAGCCATGAGTCCTTCCTTGGGCTGGGCCCGGCGCGGGCGCCCCGGGTACATTCATAAAGGTGTGCGTTTGACACAAATGTTTTGTGCGGGTCAACCGAAGCGGATGACGCTTTGGAACAACGGCAGCTGTGCTGGCTGTCTAGACCTCGTCACAGCTTGGACGAATCTGGCCCAAGCCGGCCAGTATCAGAGGGCAATAACGCCTTAGCGCAGCTTTCGCATGTCAGCCGTGCGTCTATCGTGCCGCATTTACATGGCGCATATCCGCATAGATGAAACAGATAATTCGCACAGCAACGCTTTTCTGCTGGCCGATATGACCGGGTCAGAGAGGCGACAACTGCGTTCGGACGGAGGCGCCTATCGAGTCGGTCGCTTGGGGTTGCAGCGGGCTTAGCACGACCACCTTTTTCAACTTTGTTCCCCCTTGTCGGCTTCGCCTGTGCCGCGTACTTCTATGGGTGTTGCAATTGGGGGGAAACCGATGCGCATGACACGCCGCCGCGCCGCAACCGTTCTTGTTGCGTCGTCACTTGCCCTGCAAGCCAAGGCTCATACGCCATTCCCCGGCGCGGTGGCTGATGACGATGTGCGGGCGCGTGCGGCGATAGATGGCTGGTATCGGCTTATCCTGGAGCTTGTCCGCCATACACCGACCTATTCGCCACCTGTTGCGGCGCGTGCTTTCGGCTATCTCGGCGTCACAGCATGGGAGGCGACTGTGGCGGCTTTCCCGACGCACAGATCATTGGCAGGCCAATTGGACGGCCTTGCACCATTGCCCATGCTCAAAGGTGCGCCGCCCGACTTTGGTGTGGTCTTGAACGCGGCACTGGCGGCGGCGGTGCCGGTTCTTTTTGCCAATACAGGCCCGACAGGGCAGCGCGCCATGGCGACGATGGCCGACCGCCTTGCCGCACGGATGGCCGCCGGCCTGGACGACGCGATGGTGACCGCAGCGCGCAGGCAAGGGCAGGCGATTGCCGATCACATCCTTGCATGGTCTGCGACAGACGGTGGTGCAGAGGTTTCGAATATGGGTTTTGCGGCGTCCTGGCCTGCGCCGGAAGAGCCATCTGGCTGGGTCCCGACATCATCCGTGCGCCAGCAGCAAGCGCCGCTGTTGCCTGGCTGGGGACAGAACCGGCCATTTGCAATGCCTGCGGATAACGCCTGCCTGTTGCCAGCGCCGCCCGCTTATTCGACCGACCAGGACAGCGCGTTTTACGCCGAAGCCATGGCTGTGCATGCCGCAACTGCCAATCTGACACCCGAACAAGAGATGATCGCACGTTTCTGGTCAGACGACCCGATGCTGTCACCTACGCCGCCGGGGCATTGGATCACCATTGCGCGGATCGTGCTGGACGATCAGGACGCCGATGCCGTGACCCGCGCAGATACACTCGCGCGTGTCGGTATCGGGCTTGCCGATGCGATGATTGCCTGTTGGCACGCCAAATTCGAATTCGATCTCTTGCGCCCTGTCACGTATATCCGCGCGCAGATCGACCCCGCCTTTACGCCGATCCTGATCACGCCGCCTTTCCCGGAATATCCCTCGGGGCATTCGACCCTGTCGGGTGCGTCGGCCGAAATCCTTACTGCAGTGTTCGGGTCCAACCTGGCTTTCACCGATACAACGCATGAGGATGACGGTCTGCCTGCCCGCAGCTTCACTGATTTCTGGGAGGCCGCCGAAGAGGCGGGCATCTCGCGGCTTTATGGCGGTATTCATTTCCCGGCAGCGATTCACAGGGGGCTTGAGCAGGGCCGTTGTGTTGCGGGCTGGACGAACGCTTTGGTGACCCGGACATGATGCGGCTTGTTGCGACGTTTTTGCTGGTGGCGGCTCCTGCCTTTGCCCAAGATCCTGCTGTTCCCACCTATGTCGATGAGACGATGGCAGCCGGTATCGGCGGAACCTACGCGGGTGACTGGGAATATATGGTCGGCGGGGGGGCTGCGTCTTTTGATTGCAACGACGACGGTTTTCCCGATTTGCTTTTGTCGGGCGGCATCGACCCGGCGCGTTTTTACCGCAATGTGGCGACACAAGGTGGCCCGTTGGCTTTCGTTCAGGAACCCTCTGGGCTGGAACTGACCGAAGTTGTTCAGACTTATCCTCTGGATGTGGATGGCGACGGGATCACTGACCTTGCCTTGCTGCGGATCGGTGAGGTCGTGCTCATGCGCGGGCTTGGAGATTGCCAGTTCGCCCGCGCGAATGAGGAATGGTCATTTGATGGCGGCGATGCCTGGTGGTCGGCATTTGCCGCAACCTGGGAGGACGGGCAGGATTGGCCGACGCTGGCACTGGGTAGCTACATCGATCGCCATGAAGACGCCTTTCCCTGGGGGTCCTGTACCGAGAACCGGCTTTACCGACCGGGCGATGCAGGCTTTGCCCCGCCCATCGCATTGACACCGTCGCATTGCCCGCTTGCCATGATGTTCACAGATTGGGCGCGCACAGGCACACCCGATTTGCGGGTGTCCAACGATCGAGAATACTATAAAGGCGGTGAGGAACAGTTGTGGCACATTCCCGCTGGGGAACCACCGCGCCTTTGGACAGCTGACGAAGGCTGGCAACGCCTGCGCATCTGGGGAATGGGTATCGCCAGCCGTGACTTTGATGCGGACGGGTTTCCAGAATATTTCCTGACGTCGATGGCTGACAACAAGTTGCAGACGTTATCCGACCCGGTTGCTGGCGCGGTGCCGGAATATCGCGACGTCGCGTTATCACGCGGTGTGACAGCGCACCGCCCCTATATCGGGGATGATCTGCGCCCCTCGACCGCGTGGCATGTTCAGATCGAGGATGTGAACAACGACGGTTTGGCCGATATCTGGGTCGTGAAGGGCAATGTCGACCAGATGCCCGACTTTGCGCAGGAAGACCCGAATAACCTGTTGCTGCAGCGCCCGGATGGCACGTTCATGGAGGCGGGTGACAGTGCCGGTGTTGCCAGCACCGATATCGGGCGAGGCGGGCTGCTGGTGGATTTCAACCTTGATGGGCTGCTGGACATGGTCGTTGTCAACCGCCGCACCGCGCCGCAGATTTGGCGCAATACGGGCACCGGTGAGGTGTTCGGCTTTGCCGCATTCCGTCTGTTGGCAACCGGTGCGAACCGTGATGGCATCAACGCATGGATCGAGCTGCGCACTGACGGCGGCACGCAGCGGCGCGAGATCACGCTGGGCGGTGGTCATGCCAGCGGACAGCTTGGTTGGTGGCATTTCGGCCTGGGAACAGCAACCATCGCCGAGGTCCGCGTCCTTTGGCCTGACGGCGCGGAGGGGCCGTGGGCACCGGTCGCATCAGGTGGCTTTTATCTGCTGACGCCTGACAGTCCGCCTGTAACTTGGACCCCCGACCGCGAATGATACTGGCCCGCATCAAAACGCGATCTCGTCAACGAGGCTTCCGAGGCGCGAGGTTGAGCAGGGCCTACCACCCAACAAGCCGCGCCTTGGTGCCATGATCTGGCGGCGCTGGTACAGTTGTCGTGCGATGGCAACCCTGACGGCAATCTGATCAATGTGGCAGAAACCTATCTTAACCGGCCCGCGTCAGCCCGCCAGTCGGGCATAAAGTCCGCCTTTTGACATCAGATCGGCGTGATCGCCGATTTCGCGGACTTCGCCATCCTGCATGACCACGATCCTGTCAGCATTACGGATCGTGCCCAGCCGGTGCGCGATCACCAGCGTTGTGCGCCCGATCGACAAAGCCTCCAGCGCGGATTGAATCTCGCGCTCGGTCTGACTGTCGAGCGCCGAGGTGGCTTCGTCCAATATCAGGATCGGTGGGTTCTTGAGGAAAGCGCGGGCAATCGCCACGCGTTGCTTCTGCCCACCCGACAGCATCACACCGCGTTCGCCGACCAGCGTGTCCAGCCCATCGGGCAAGTTGCGGATCGTCGGGGTTAGTTGCGCCTTGTCGGCGGCATCCAGAATTTCGGCCTCTGTCGCATCCAACCTGCCATAGGCGATATTTTCGCGCAGGGTGGTGCCGAACAGGAAAACATCCTGACTGACCAACCCGATCTGGCGGCGCAGCGAAGCCAGCGTCATAGTGGCCAAAGGTTGCCCGTCGATCAGGATCTGCCCATCAACAGGGTCATAAAATCGCGGCACCAATGCCAGCAGCGTGGTCTTGCCTGCACCTGATGCGCCGACAAAGGCTACGGTTTCGCCCGGCTGCACGTCGAGCGAAACATTGCGCAGCACCGGGCGGGTCGTATCATAGCCGAAACTGACGTTGTCAAAGGTGACGCGACCCTGCAATGGCGGGGTTGGAACGGCATCCGGAGCATCGACAATCTCTGGCTCGGTCTCCAGCAATTCGATATAGCGGCGAAAGCCTGCGATGCCGCGCGGATAGGTTTCGATCACGGCGGCAATCTTGTCGAGCGGGCGGAAAAACACATTGACCAGCAGCAGGAACCCGACAAAGGCCCCGGTGGTCATGTCGCCCTGCAGCACAAAAGCCGCGCCGACGACCAGCACCACCACCTGCACGAAACGCAGCCCCATGTAATGGATCGCGCTGGAAATCGCCATATACCGGTAAGCGTCCAGTTTGGTGGCGCGATAGGCGCGGTTGTCGCGGGCGAATAATCCCTCTTCATGCCGTTCATTGGCAAAGGCCTGAACCACGCGGATACCGCCCATCGCTTCTTCCAGGCGCACGTTGAAATTGCCGACCCGGCCATAGATTTCCTGCCAGGTGCGGGTCATGCGCCCGCCATAGACAACGACCACCCAGATGCTGAGCGGTACAATCGCTGCGGTGATCAGCGCCAGTGTGGGATGCAGCATCAGCATCAGCGCGAAGGCACCCAGAAAGGTCATGATAGCGATGAACAGGTCTTCGGGGCCGTGATGTGCGACCTCGCCGATTTCTTCCAGATCGCGGGTCACCCTTGCCACCAGCTTGCCGGTGCGGGCGTGGTCAAACCACCGCCAGCTGAGCCGGGTCAGATGCGAAAAGGCCCGCGCGCGCAGTTCTGTCTCGATCTCGATGCCCAGCATATGGCCCCAGTAGATCACGACCCCCATCAGGACGGTGTTCACCGTATAGATCACCAGCAGCGTGATTGCCGCCGCGATGGTCAGACCCCAGTCGCCCATCGGCAGCAGGGTGTCGATGAAGTAAGTGATCGCCAGCGGAAAGGACAATTCCAGCAGGCCAGACACCACGGCAGAGCCGAAATCGAGCCAGAACAGCCGCTTGTGCGGACGGTAATATTCAAAGAACTGGCGCAGCATGATATCTCTTTCCGGGTCGGCAGGTTTGGGCGTTACGATGGCCCATGGTCAGGTTGGCCTGCGCCCGCAGGCTGGTGATCGGTTGCGCCGCAGGTTGCGTCAGGTCGCCGGGTGGACCCTGCCGCAGAAATCCACCATGGGCAAGCACCGCCACCCGCCCCGCCGCAAGGGCAGGGCAGATGCGCGACATCAGACTATGGGGCTGGGCTGTTACCATTGATAGCTCAGGCTGGCCTGCACTGTCCGGCCATCCCCGAAATAGCTGGAGCTGAGCCCGACTGCGGACACATAAGCCTCATCCGTCACGTTGTTGATGCTGACGCGGCCCAGCATGCCGTTGTCCCAGCTATAGGAGGCGCTGAGGTCCGCCAGGGTGACGGCGTCCAACCGTTCGGTATTGGCATCGTTGGCCCAGCGGCTGCCGATATGGCGCAGGCCACCGGCAAGCGTCAGCCCGTCCAGCGATCCGGTGCTGAACCGATGCGCAAGCCACAGGCTGGCGGCGTGATCGGGTGTATTGGCCAGCTCGTTGCCGTCATGATCGCCAGAGATACGGGTATCAGCGAAAGTATAGGCGCCTTTCAGGCTCCAGCCGGTGCCGAGTTCTGCCACGCCTTCCAGTTCCAGACCGCGGATCCGTGCCTTACCGATCTGCCGGGTGCCGGTGATCGTGCCGCCGCCGATCTGTTCGGTCACGCTGGTGTTGCGGTCGGTCTCCTGCAACTCGAACATGGTGGCCGAAAACAGCCCGTCAAAGCTGGTCGGTTCATATTTCAGCCCTGCTTCCCATTGCTGACCTTCGGTCTGTGTCAGCGCGCTGCCGTCGATGGCAAAGCCAGGCTGCGGCAGATAGGATGTGGCATAAGACAGGTAAGAGGCCAGACCGTTGTCCCAGACATAGCCCAGACCCAAGGTGCCCGTGGTATGCTGATCCTTGCGCGCATAATCGGTGGTGCCGAAATTGGTGGCGCTTTCGCCGGTCTGATGCGTCCATTCGTGCCGCAGGCCCAGCGTCGCCCGCCAGTTATCCATCGCGATCTCGTCCAGCGCATAGATGCCGATCTGCTCTGCCTTGACGGATTTATCGGCTGTGTACCAGGGCGCGGCGATGCCCAGCCCACCATAGGCAGGTGCGGCGTAATCAATGGATGCAGCGGTGGAAAAGCCGGTATAGGCGTCTTCTTCGAATTTTTGTGCATCGATCCCGAAGGTCAGGCTGTGTTCCAGCGCGCCGGTCATGATCTGGCCTGACAAGCGCAGGTCATTGGCGATGCTGGTGAAACGTTCGTCCTGCACGATGATGCCGCGATGAACCGACGTGCCGGCAACGCCGTCAATATACATCGCCGAATAGTCCCAGTCGAAATCGGTGTAGCGGAAGGTGTTGTTCAGCTTCCAGCCATTGCCGAAATCATGCGTCAGGCCAAAGCTGAGCGTGCCCATCCTGCGGTCACTGTCGGTGACAGAGTCGTCGCCAAAGTAAAAGCTGCGCAGATCGCGATTGTCGAAAGCGCCGATCAGGCCGGTTGGCACCCCGGTCGGCGATATCGGTGCATCATCGTGATAGCTGGCCATGAATTCCAGTTCGGTCGCATCGCTCAGCGCATAGCTGGCGGACAGGCCCAGATAGCCGCGTTTGTTGTCGATCTCTTCGACATCGGTGCGGGTGTTGCCGATCTTGCCGGTCACGCGATAGGCGAGGCGGTCATCGACCACGCGGTTCGCATCGCCAAACAGCGCGACCGCGCCGTTTGAATCGGTGCTGGTGCCGATCTCGGTGAAATCACCGGACGCCTGCGCGCGTTTCTGCACCAGATTGACCAGACCCGCCGGGGTGCCCGCGCCATAAAGGACAGAGGCAGGGCCGCGCAGCACTTCGACCCGTTCGATCCCGTAAAGTTCGAAACTGGGGGCACTGGTTGGAAATTCGGTGGACCGCATCAGGCGCAGGCCATCCAGAAACTTGTCATTTTCCAGATTGAATCCGCGCAGAAACAGGCTGTCAAAACGCGGATCGCTGCCATAGTTTTCGGCGATGACCCCGGCGGAATAGGTCAGCGCCTCGGCCAGATTGGTGGACCCTTGTGCATCTATCTGCGCGCGTGGGATCACCGACACAGAGGATTGGGTTTCCAGGATCGGGCGACCGGTCTTGGTTGTGGCGGCAGCGCGGGCCACCGGGCCATCCAGGGGGCTGGTCGGATTCTCCTGCCCGCCAAGGGTGATCGACCCCAGAAAGGTTTCGCGCACATCGGTGGTGCCCTGCGCCAGAACGCCCGATGCGACAATAGTGGCAAAGCTGACCCCGGTCAGGAGTGTAGGAAACTGTTTCATGATAAGGGCCATATGTTGGGTTGTGATTATCCGAGCGTTTAGCCGCAATAATTCATGATCGCCCTGTTTTGGCACTTGATGAGTTGTTGGCAGCCTCTCTTGTTTCAGTAGCGCACGGCTGATCTGCGCCCTGATTTTGCATCAGACGTTGTTGGTGATCGGGTGCTGTGTGGGTTGG
>JAFPBO010000015.1 GCA_017390475.1 Loktanella sp. | reverse complement strand
CCCAGGCCGAAAACTTCGAAACCATCACCACAGACGAATGACAGCAACGCAGTGACCAGCCGCCGACCAAGTGTCCGGGACTTACCGAAACGGCTGTCCGCGACTTAGTGAAATCGCTGTCCGGTATTTCCGAAATCCGCACTCAGCGACTGGGTCGGGCGCACGACGGCATTGCTGGAGCCTCTGGCCGAGCATATCGGCAAACTGGTCCGCGCGGGGCCAGCCCTGTTTGCAGACGACACCCCTGTAAAGCTGCAAGTGCGCGCCAACACCACAAAGACCAAAACGGCCCGGCTCTGGAGTTACACCCGGGATGAACGTCCGTGGTGCGGGGCAGCACCCCCCTGCGCCTGGTATCAGTTCAGCATTGATCGGAAGGGCGAGCACCCCGCCAACCATCTCGCGGGCTATACTGGCACGGTCCATGCCGATGGATTTGCCGGGTTCAACGGCTTGTTTGGCAAAGGCAAAGCCGATGAGCAAGCCTGCATGGTCCATGTGCGCCGCAAATTTGTCGACGAGGTCGAGCGCACCGGTTCCGCCATTGCCCAACAGGCGATCAAACAGATTGCACAGCTCTATGCTGTGGAGAAGGAAGCGCGGGGGAAAGCCCCAGAAGAGCGCGTCGCCCTGCGGCAGGCCAAAGCCAAGCCACTGTTCGACGAGCTGGAGTTTTGGCTGCAGGCACAACTGCGCAAGATCTCGGGCAAAACAAAGCTGGCCGAAGCGATCCGCTACGCCCTGAACCGCATGCCGAAAGCGCGCGGCTATCTCAGCGACGGGCAGCTCGAGTTGGACAACAACATCTGTGAGCGCTCGATCAGACCTATTGCATTGGGAAGAAAGAATTATCTGTTCATGGGGTCAATCGGCGGCGGAAAGGCAGCCGCCATCGCTTACACGCTCATCGAAACCGCCAAGATGAACGACGTCGACCCCGAAGCATGGCTCACATAGGTCCTCCAGCGCTTGCCTGATCACAAGATCAATCGCATCGATGAACTCATGCCGTGGAACTGGCAGGCCGAAAACGCCTGAGACCGCGCCCACACCGGACGGATACTTTTCGAATGCCGCACGAAAGTTTCTTGGCCTAAGGATTTTCTGAGTCCAGTCGGAAGGCCGTGCCAAGCAACCCCGACCCAGATGCCAAGTATTCCCGACCCATACCTGACCTTCAACGCGTATGGAATCCGCGCCTGCGGGGAGGATGGTCGGTCGGCGTCGTAACTTTTTAATGCAACGTCACGCGGCGTGGTTCAGCCAAAAAGCCGTCTGACTCGATGTGCTGGATGATGAACAGCTCTTCGTCGTCGTGAATCTCGGTGACGTAGAAGATACGCGCATTCGGAAGTGCAGGTGCTCGCTCAGCCAGAAGCGCGATGGCACTGTTGATCTGCGCCTGCTTCAGGGGCAGGCGCAACTCGACAGCGGGCCCGTCGCTGGTATGGAAACTGACCACATCGAGCGCTTCTCCCGATTGCACCAGCTCCACCGTCAGAAATTCCGGGTCTGCGGCGATATAGGTGGTCGCGGCGACAAGATCTTCCATGACGGCCTTGGGCGTGGCTCCGAAAATTAGAAAACTGACGGTCTCTGTCTCAGCCTCAGGACCAGACAGAAGCGAGGCGAAAATCATGGCATCCTCCGTGTTTGCGGTCGTGACGGTCACGCCTGTATCATGCTCGGATTCATCGTTATCGTCACCTGGGAACACAAGGTTCGGCCAGGCCGCAGCGAATACCTGAGGGCTCGACAGGATTTCGTCGGCCTGAACAACGAACCCGAGCGGAGACGGACCAAAATCGGCGTCTGCTTCAGCGGTAATGGCAACCATCGTCAACGGCTCGGCATTCAGCACGGTGACCAAGGCACCTGCCTCTTCCGCCTTAAACTGAGCGAAATACTGGTCCAGCAGATGGAACAGGGCCTGATCCGTCATGCCTGACGTATAGATAGCTGGGCTCCCGTCAGATGCGGGACGCAATAACGTAGTGTCATCGATGGTGAAGGCATCGTTCACCCGCCGCAGGCGGTCCGACCGGACGGTCAGCGCCGACATCAGACGAACAATGCCGGTGTCTTCGGCCGCAGAGAAATCAATCCGGTAATCCAAGCGCTAGCCCTTTCACACGATCCAGTTTTCCGTTGTACGACGCGCATCCGACACGCAGGCCACCGCAATGGACCGCGGAATCCGGCCCAATGAAATGATGGCTTGGAAATACTGCCGCGCATTCTCACGTGAACAAATATAAACAACGCGCCAATATGGCACCTCAAGATCGGCGATCGCACCCATATATAACCCAAATTGTGCTGCCTGAGTTGCCCGTGTCGCTTCCCATGCGGCAATCAAGGCGGGGCGGCCCAAGCCGCGCAATCGTCGGGGCAGTCGATCTGCGTGGATTTGCGAATTTCGCAGGAAATCCCGGCGGCGCTGATAGAGCGTCGTGTTGCTGAGATAGACATACTTGGCTTCCAAAATGCAGCATGCAAAGCCGAAGCCAGCCTTGGCACGCGGTGGCCGTGAGGGTGCCAGTCCGTCAGCCAAGGGTTTGTGGGACAGCCGCGACGCGTCGGTCCGAAGTGAATACTCGGTTCGCCCGCACTTGTTAACCTGATAGCGCATAGCGGCTGTGCCAGGTGTGCCGCCTCCGGACGTTCCCGATGCTGCAACGGAGTAATGGCCGTCAACCCGACGCGCAGCCTTGCTGCGAAAGGTCCGTGCATTGGCAGGGTTGCAGACAGGAAAATCAAAATCCGATCCCCGCACGATGACACCCCCCGGCGCTGCGGGCACCGCCGGCGTCTGCAGCGGTGTCGCGTGACTGTGGACTCCTGACAAACGCCGGATTTCGGCCACGACCGTTGCGGGTGCGACAGCATATTCACCCGTTATCCAGTCCCACCCGTCTTCCAACACGCTGCCGCTGGATCTCCAATTCAGAACCCGGCGGACCGGCTCGCTGACGGAAGCGGACGTCAGTCCATGCAGATTCAGATAGCTGCGAAGGAATTGCAGATGCGCCTCTGACGGCAAGTCGGCCACTTCGATTCCACGATTAAAGAAGATGTCCGACCAAACCGTCGCACCGATCAACTGCGCCTCCGGTTCGTCGCACAAGGTGATGCCGTAGGCGCGGGCCAGATCTTTGGCGATGCGATAGTATCGGTCAACGATGGGCTCGCGTCCCAAAATGACGGTTCCAAGATCCAGATCGGTGCGCAGGCTTTCACGCGGGGCTGGAAGATTGTCTTCACACTCCATGGTCAGTTGATGTCCACAGTCTTGCCGTTGATCTTGACAATGGTCGCCGCATTAATGTTGATTTTGTCACCATTTAAGGTGATTTCGCCGCTCTCCTTCATTTCGATGATCGATTTACCGCAGCTAATTCTAACGAGTTCGCCGGACGACATCTTGATCTCTTTGCCCGCATTAAGCTTGGATGTCTTTCCGACGAAGACACTGTCGTTTAGGCCGACAGTATGCACGGACGTCAGGCCAACAGCTTCGAGCGCATGTTTTTCGATGGTGATCGTGTAGTTTCCGGCAGTGGGGTCAAGCGCACGGGGCAAGCCAAATCGCCGCGAATATTTCCCAAGGCTTTCAATGACGTTGAAAAGCCCTTGAGAAATAAATCGCCCAATGTGCGTGGGGCCGACATGTATCGACATGCTACCACCCACGGCCTCGGAATGGTTCCGGTTGACTTCGATGACCTTGTTGTTCTCGACCAGTTCGACGTCGTTGTTCACAACATGCTTCGTATGGGTGTCATGAACATCAATGTTCATGTCCTTCTGCGCATGCAGAAACACCTCCTCCTCGCCCGTCTTGTCCTCGAATCGCAGTTCGTTGAACCCGCTACCCTTATGCGTCTTTGTCTTGAACGTGCTGCGGGTCTTGTTCGCCGGCAGGTCATACGGCACCTTGCTG
>JAFPBO010000014.1 GCA_017390475.1 Loktanella sp. | reverse complement strand
TTGCCGTGGGACTTTGGGAAAAAGGGTTCCAGCTTGGCCATCTGCGTGTCGCTCAGCCAGTATAGATCGCTCATGTCGCCACTCCGTTTTCGGAGCCGTGAATCACGCGGCGCAGCAGAAATCAATGCATCCTGACCCTAAAATGCTCTTTCCAAACATTCTGGTATTTTGAGCTCATCGAGCCTTCAAAGCTCATGGTTGGATGCAATTGTAATCCTCTGTTTCGGGTTAACTCCGAACGAACTAGTGTTTTCGATGAATCTATTTCAAGATCGAGTGGAAATGCGATCCGTCGCAGGCAAAAGCAAAGTTCGTCAAAGTAAATCAGGTATTCTGGCTTAGTGTAGGTACTGAAGGTTCGGTAACGGTTGTGTGGGTTACCGTTGGTTTGCAGCAGAGAAACAAATTTCTCGGTCGGTAAGAATCCTCTCGGGTTAGTGTTTGGCCAAATACGTTGGCGCACGACCGCTGGTGGGCACAGCAGTATCGGCAACAGGTCACCCGAAAAATCCAGCGCGACCCCGTACATCTCCAAAAGCTTGTGGCCATAACTCCTGACTGGTTTCCCATTAAGCAATAAAGCCGCTTTCAGATACTTTTCAACTGCTTGCTGTGCGCTCCACCAGAACTGGTATAGGAGGTTCGACCTAGCAGAGAACCGTGCGATCAAATAATCTTCATCGGCTGCATCTCTATACATGCGCCAGATTGAATGTCTGGTATGAACAGATGATATCGGATCATTCGCCTCATTCAAACATCCAACTCCTCCACAAACCGCGCGTTCTCCTGAATATACTGGAACCGCAATTCCGGTTTCTTCCCCATCAGCCGTTCCACCAGATCCGCCGTGTCGCCCGGCACGTCGTCATGCACCGTCACGCGGATCAATTTGCGGGTCGTGGGGTCCATCGTGGTTTCTTTCAGGTCCTTGGCATCCATCTCGCCCAGACCCTTAAAGCGCTGCACGTCGATCTTGCCTTTGCCGCCCAGCCCCTTGGCCATGTGTTTTTCTTTCTCGGCATCATCGGCGACATAGATCCGCCGCGCGCCCTGCGTCAGGCGATACAAGGGCGGGCAGGCGAGGTAGAGATGCCCGTGATCGATCAGCGGGCGCATCTGGGTGAAGAAGAACGTCATCAGCAGCGATGCGATATGCGCGCCGTCGACATCGGCATCGGTCATGATGATGATCTTGTCGTAACGCAGGTCTTCGACGTTGAATTTGGTGCCCATCTGGACACCCAAAGCCTCGCAGAGATCGTTGATTTCCTGATTGGTGGTCAGCTTGTTCGATGCAGCACCAAGCACGTTCAGGATTTTGCCCTTGAGCGGCAGTAGCGCCTGATTGACGCGGTTGCGTGCGCCTTTGCCGGACCCGCCCGCGCTGTCACCCTCGACGATGAACAATTCCGTGCCCCGCCGGTCCTTGGAGGTGCAATCGGTCAGCTTGCCGGGCAGGCGCAGTTTCTTGGTTGCGGATTTGCGCGCGGTTTCCTTTTCCTGACGGCGTTTCAGCCGTTCCTCGGCGCGCAGCACCAGAAAATCAAGGATCGCACCTGCGGATTTGGTATCTGCCGCCAGCCAATTGTCGAAATGGTCGCGCACTGCCCCTTCGGTCATACGCGCGGCGATTTCAGACGACAGGCGGTCCTTGGTCTGGCCCACGAAAGCGGGGTCGCGGATGAAGCAGGACACCAACGCGCAACCGCCTGATATCAGGTCTTCGCGCGTGATCAGGGCGGCTTTTTTGTTGTTGGATAATTCGCCATAGCCCTTGATCCCTTTCAGGATCGCGGCCCAGAATCCTGCGACATGGGTGCCGCCTTCGGGGGTGGGGACGGTGTTGCAATAGGATTGGATGAACCCGTCGCGCACAGGCGTCCAGTTGATCGCCCATTCGACCTTGCCGGGTTCGTTGAATTTGTCGGAAAATTCGACGGTGCCGGCAAATGGTTTTTCCGAATAGGTCGCGGATTTACCCAAGGTTTCCTTGAGATAATCAGAAAGGCCACCAGGGAAGTGAAAGGTTGCTTCCTGCGGGGTTTCGCCATCGCTGATTTCAGATTTCCAATGGATTTTGACGCCGGAAAACAGATAGGCCTTGGACTGGATGGATTTATAAAGCCGCGCCGGTTTGAATTTCTGATTGCCGAAAATCTGCTCATCCGCGTGGAAAGTCACCGTGGTGCCGCGGCGGTTTTGCGTCGGACCCAGTTTCTGGATCGGCCCCAAAGGCAGCCCGCGTGAAAAGCGTTGTTCGAACAATTCCTTGTTCCGTGCGACCTGCACGACCATGGAATCCGACAGCGCGTTGACGACCGACGCACCGACACCGTGCAGACCGCCGGATGTCTGATAGGCTTTACCCGAAAACTTGCCACCGGCGTGCAGCGTGCAAAGGATCACCTCCAACGCGGATTTGTCGGGGAACTTGGGGTGCGGATCGACGGGGATACCGCGCCCGTTGTCGCGGATGGTGACGGAATAATCGGCGTGCAGTTCGACCTCGATCTTGTTGGCATGGCCTGCGACGGCTTCGTCCATTGAGTTATCAAGAACTTCGGCCACCAGATGGTGCAAGGCCCGTTCATCCGTGCCGCCGATATACATACCGGGGCGCTTGCGGACGGGTTCGAGCCCTTCCAGCACTTCGATGCTGCTGGCGTTATAGTCATCGGGTCCGTTTGCGGACAAAAGATCGTCGGCCATGGGCTGCTCTTTTCTTGGTGGTTTGGGCCTTTATGGCAGAGCAGATTGCTGCATGAAAGGCCCGACCGCGCGCTAGGTGGTTGCGCTGACCCGCCGGGCATGAAAATCTCTGTGCAAACGTTTCACATCGGGAGGTCATTGATGCGTATTTTCTTTACAGGCGGCAGCGGCAAGGCAGGCAAACATGCGATCCGGCATCTGCAGGCGCAGGGCCACACGGTCGTGAATATCGACATGGTGCCGTCCGGGCTGGATGTGTCGGAACTGCTGGTCGATCTGACCGATTCCGGGCAGGTCATTGGTGCGATGTCGCAATTCATCGATTTTCACGAATTGGAAGCGGCCAACGGCGTGCCCCGCTTCGATGCTGTCGTGCATTTCGCCGCTGTGCCGCGCGTGATGATCGGCACTGATGGCGAATGTTTCCGCATCAACACCATGTCCACCTATAATGTCATCGAAGCGGCGGTGAAACTGGGCGTGCCCAAGGTGATCTTTGCCAGTTCGGAAACCACCTATGGCGTGTGTTTCGCACAGGGCGAGATCAAGCCGCTCTACGTGCCGGTGGATGAGGAACATCCGACCGTACCACATGACAGCTATGCCATGTCCAAGGTCTGCAACGAGATGACAGCAAAGTCTTTTCAGGCCCGCTCTGGCACCGACATTTACGGGTTGCGGATCAACAATGTGATCGAGCCCCATGAATATGCCGAAATGTTCCCTGCTTTCCTTGCCGATCCGACACCGCGTCGCCGCAATATCTTTGCGTATATCGATGCGCGTGATCTGGGACATATGGTCGATTGCTGCCTGAAAACCGATGGGCTGGGTTATCAGATTTTCAACGTCTCCAACGACGACATGTCGGTGGGGATCACCGCGCAAGAGGTGATTGACCGCTTCTACAAGGGCGTCGAGGTTCGCCGCGACATGCGCCCGGATGAAACCATGTATGCCAATGACAAGGCCAAGCGCATGGTCGGTTTCAACCCGCAGCATTCCTGGCGGGAGGTGTTGGGCTGATGGCCTTCGCCGCATTCGATCTCGCTGCGTTCGAGGCGGCGACAGGGCAGGATCGCACGGCCAAGGCGGCAGAGTTGGACCGTATTTGTCGTGACACCGGCTTTCTGGTGTTGGATGGCCACGGCGTAGACCCAGCGGTGATTGCGGCGGTCTGGGATGCGGCGCAGGGTTTCTTTGCGCAGGATAGTGCGGCCAAACATGCCGTTGCGCCGCCTTATCAGGGCTATCCTTACGGCTATCTTGGCCCCGATGCCGAAGCTTTGGCGCGGTCCAAGGGCGAAGATACGCCGCCTGATCTGAAGGAAAGTTTTAACGGCGGCCCCTTACGGGTTCCCGCCGATGCGTCGGCCGAGGCGATGGATTTCTGCTATCAGCCCACGCTCTGGCCGGATCTGCCGGGCTTTCGTGCGGCGTGGGAAGATTATTATGCCGCGATGGAAGACCTTGCCGCGCGGGTCATGCGGGCCTTTGCTGCGGCCTTGCACCTGCCTGATGGATATTTCGATCCGTTCATCGGGCATCCGATTTCCGCGCTGCGTGCCTTGCACTACCCCGCGACCAGGGGCGTGCCGCTGGACAAACAGCAGCGCGCGGGCGCGCATACGGATTACGGTTCCTTGACGATCCTGCTGCCGCAGCCCGGCAGTCAGGGGTTGCAGGTCCAGATCGGGCCGGATTGGGTCGATGTGCCCGCACCAGAGGGCGCATTCGTGATCAACATCGGCGATCTGATGGCGCGCTGGACGGCGGACCGTTGGGTCAGCACCTTGCACCGTGTGGTGGCGAAACCGGATCAGCCCGCCCGCCAGTCACTGGCGTTTTTTCACCAACCCGACTGGGATGCAGAAATTGCGCCGTTGGATGGGGCTGAGGCCTATTCGCCGGTGAAATCCGGACCTTATCTGATGGAAAAGTTCCGGTCTACGGGGACCTGATCTATGGGGACCAGCGGTTGAGTGCATTTGTTGCATAAGCGAGCTTTTAATGTCAGTGATCGTAAGCAGCCCTGATGCGCCGATCACGGCCAAGTGTCGCCTGATCGCGCAAAGCCCGATTGCAGCAATGATCGTGTCGCGCTACTTAAAGCCATGTTGCGCAATCTGTCCCTGATTTCTGCCATATTGTTGCCGGTTCCGGCGCTGGCGCATCCGCATGTCTTTGTCGATGTGGAAATGGCCGTCGTCTTTGACTCCGATGGTGGGGTAGGGGTGCGGTTGGATTGGGTCTATGACGCCTATTTTTCGATGCTTGTCACGGCTGATCTGGGGATCGACGTTGATGGTGATCTGCAACTGACCCCCGAAGAGCAGGCGCTGCTGGATGAACAGATTGCCGCCTGGCCGCCTGATTTCGACGGCGACCTGGAAGTGTTGCAAGGCGATCAGCCGTTGCCACTCGCCAGCAAACGCGACCACAGCATGATCTACCGCGACGGGTTGCTGCGCGAGACCCATCTGCGGCCACTGGCGCAGATCGCCGACCGCACGGCATCGCTGACAATCCTGCCTTATGACCCGACCTATTACATCGCCTATGGCCTTGCCGGCACGGTGCGGGTGGAAGGCCGTGATGATTGCGATGTGTCGATCATTCCCGCCGATCTGAACGCCGCCTATTCGCTGGTCGATGAATTGCTTTATGGCCGCCCGGCAGAGGATGTCGGCCCGGACGAAGACTTTCCCGAGGTGGGCCGGTCCTTTGCGGATACAGTGGTGGTGACATGCGCTGGATTGCTCTGACGGCACTTCCAGTCTTGCTGGTCCTGGCGGTCTGGCTTTGGGGTTTTGCCGGATCTGACCAGATCGCCCGGCAGGCGGCGATCATGCAACGTGATGTCCAGAATGCGATGGCAGCGGCGTTGCGCGCCTTGCAACAGGGTGAGCCCGGCGCTGTGCTGACGCTGTGGGGGCTGTGTTTCGCTTATGGCTTTGTCCATGCCGCAGGGCCGGGACACGGCAAGCTGGTGATCGGCGGCTACGGGATCGGCGCGCGGGTGCCGGTCAGGCGGCTGGCGGGGTTGGCGCTGGCCTCATCCTTGGCGCAGGCGGCAACGGCGGTGGTGCTGGTCTATGGTGCAATATGGATACTGGGCTGGGGCCGGGCGCAGATGACCAGCTTTGCCGATGACCTGCTGGAACCGTTCAGCTATGCGCTGATCGCCGCTGTCGGGCTGTGGCTGGTGCTACGTGGCGCGCGGCATCTGCGGGCGCAGCGTCCGGTCAACCAGCCGCAGGATCGCGATACAGTTTGTGCCAGCTGCGGCCATGCTCATGGCCCCAGTATCGAACAAGCCGCCGAGGTGCGGTCCTGGCGTGATGCTGTTGCGATTGTCGCGGCCATCGCCGTGCGGCCCTGTACCGGGGCGCTTTTCCTGCTGATCCTGACATGGCGTTTCGGGCTGGACTGGGCCGGGATCGGCGGGGCTTTTGTGATGGGGCTGGGGACGGCCAGTATCACGATTCTGGTGGCTTTTGCTGCCGTCGGTTTTCGCGAAAGTGCGCTGCAACTGGTCAGCAACCGGGGCACTGCACGGGTGATGGCAACCGCCGAAATCGCAGCAGGTGCGGTGGTACTTATATTGGCTTTGCAACTGGTGCAGCGCAGCCTCTAATTGTACTTTACCGTCCCGGTTTTCGGGCCTAAGGCTGACGCCATGCAACAGGTCGCCCAAACATACAGAGAACACAACCGGGCGATCTGGAAACTGGGCATCCCGCTCATTCTCAGCAATATGGCGCAATTTGCGATCCATATGACCGATACGCTGATGCTGGGCTGGTACGATGTGACCGCGCTGGCCGCTGCAACAATCGCGACCTCGTTGTTTTTCGTGGTCTTCATCCTGGGTGCGGGATTCGCGCAGGCGATCACGCCTTTGGTCGCGGCCGCCAACGAACAGAATGATCAGGTGCAGGTGCGTCGCGTGACGCGGATGGGGCTTTGGCTGTCGATCCTTTATGGCGCTTTGGTGATGCTGCCCTTCTTCTGGTCCGAACAGATTCTGATCGCCATTGGTCAGGATCCGACCGTCGCGGCAGAGGCGCATCTGTATCTTCAGATCGTGATCTGGGGCATGATCCCGACCTTGCTGATCATGGCGTTCAAATCCTTTCTGGTCGCGCTGGAACATACCACCTTTATCCTTTGGGCGACCGTCGGGACGGCGGCGCTGAACGGCTTGGTCAATTATGCGCTGATTTTCGGAAATCTGGGCGCGCCGGAACTTGGGATTCAAGGTGCGGCAATCGCATCGGTCATGGTCAATCTGCTGACTGTGCTGCTGCTGGTCGGCTACATCATGAAAGTGCTGCCGCAATATCAGCTGTTCCGCAATTTTCATCGCCCTGACAGCGAAATCATGCGCCGTGTGTTCCTGCTGGGCTGGCCCATCGGGCTGACCTCGTTGGCCGAAGGCGGGTTGTTCAGCGCTTCTGCCATCATGATGGGCTGGATCGGGCCGATCCAGCTGGCGGCGCATGGTATCGCGATCCAACTCGCCAGCCTGACTTTCATGGTGCATATCGGGTTCAGTCAGGCAGCCACTGTGCGCGCAGGCCGGGCGCTGGGGCGGCGGGACGAGCCCAATCTGCGCCGGGGCGGGATTACCGCGATTGGCTTGTCGGCGATCTATGCCACGGCAACCTCGGTGGTTTTCCTGCTGATTCCGGGGACGCTCGTGTCGTTGTTTATTGATCCGGCAGAGCCTGACCGGCTGCGGCTGTTGCAGGTCGGGATCACCTTGGTGATGATCGCCGGGCTGTTCCAATTGGTGGACGGGTTGCAGGTCGTGGTTCTGGGCCTGCTGCGCGGGGTGCAAGATACCACCGTGCCGATGATCATGGCGACATTCAGCTATTGGGTGATCGGGCTGCCGACATCTTATCTGCTGGCCTTTTATTGGAACTTTGGCAGCATCGGCATCTGGCTGGGACTGGTCATCGGCTTGCTGGTGGCGGCGGTTTTGCTGATGTGGCGGTTCTGGGCCAGGTCGGTGCGGATCACGTCGCTCTAGCCGGGGCTGTCCAGATCATGCAGCCGCAACCGCGGATGTCGGGGTGGTCCAACCTCCTCCAGACTGGTCAGATGCGGGAACAATGCCAGATACTGCGACATTGCATTGGCGCGCAGGCCTAGGTTGAAAGCATTGTCGGGGTGCAGGCTTTCGATCCCGACCCCGCTGGCGATCAGCGTTTCATGTTGCGCAAAGCCGAGTTGGTAGAGATCGACCGCAGCTTTCGGGCGCAGCGCAATGAACTGGTTGCCATCGACGAAATCACAAGCCGGGATATAGGCGTCAGGTGTGCCGGTCAGGCGCCGGATATCCGGTGCGTGGTGATGGAGCCGTGCTGCGGGACCAAGGATCAGGTCCTGCATGGGTCGTCCGACCCCCAGAGCATCCGCTGTGATGCGGGTCAACACCCGCCGGACCGGGCCGCTGTTGCCATGGGCTCTGGGCATCGTCATGCTGCCGCGCCACAATAATGGGGCATAGCGGCCATCGCGCAGCAGGATCTGGTTGCCGGGCATGACATCTTCGACAGCGATCGGTCCCTCTGGTCGATACAGGATCGTGCCGCGACCCATAGCAGCGAATGCATCCTCAAAAGCAGGGATCGCGGGCGCAAGATGGCTGACCGTTCCGATATCATTGCCATGGCGCAGATAGGTCACCGTATATCGCTGGTGCCGCGGTTGATTATGTGATGTTGATTGTTTCTTATCTTGAACCATCGTGCTGTCATCTTTTGCGGTTGTTGATGGTGACAGCATGAAACATCAACCGGGCATCACTGGGGCAATACCGGATAAGTTGTACAAAACTAATGCTTTAACAGCATTTTTGTAATGATCTGATTCAAATACAATTTATCAGTGTATTTCTGTTTTGCGAACAATGCGCCACCGGATCACCGCCAGAGCGCCGCAGTGCTGCCTGAATTACAGCCGGATCGCGGCGATCAGACGACCGTAATCAGCCTCTTTGCGATGAACGCTGCGGCGATAGCTGAAGAACCGTACAGGGTCGGCATAGGTGCAATGCCGGGTCCAATGCGCCTGTCCCACGCCAAAGCTGCGCAACCGCATCAGGCCAAAGCCGGGCAGGTCAAAATGGAACCGGCTTTGTGCGCCCGCAACAAAGAACCGGTCATAGCCCGGATCAACCGCCATGAACCGGTCGCGGAATTCGCCCCCCACTTCGTAATTGGCCTGGCTGATCGAAGGGCCGATCACGGCGGCGACATTCTGCCGCAAAGCGCCAAGCTGTTCCATCGCGCGCACGGTCTGTTCCAGCACCCCGGTCAGCGCGCCTTTCCAACCGGCGTGGGCGGCACCGATCACACCTGCGGTGGCATCCATAAACAGCACCGGCTGGCAATCGGCAGTCAGCACCGACAGGCCGATATCCTTGTGCCGGGTGACCAAACCATCCGCTTTGCGTAGGATCGGTCCTGCTTTTTCGACAGTCACCACATCGGCGGAATGCACCTGATGCACGCCAACCAGATGCGTGCTGGGCAAAGACAAGGCACCGGCCACGCGGTCGCGATTGATGGCGACGATATCCTGCTGATCGGAACTGCCAAAGCCGCAATTCAACCCGGCAAATACGCCCGAAGAGGCACCACCCTTGCGGGTGAAAAACCCGTGCCGGGCACCGTCAAGTGCGGGATCGCTGATGATTTCAAGCGTCATGGGTCCAATCCGGGCGGTGGGGTCGCGGTGGCTGGATAAAGCGACATCACTTTGAACAGGTCACCCATTTCAGCCGGGTGGGTCAAGCGCCGATGTGCGGCGACATGGGCGTCCAGCGCTGTACCAGTCAGCCGGGCGGCAAGTTTCTGCGCACGTGCCGTGATCCCCAGCCGTTCCAGAAACACCCCTTGCGGGGTAAGTCTGCTATGCGCCGCTGATCCGGCATGGGCGGCAATCGCCGCAAAATCGACATGGGCGGTCAGATCGGCGCAGCCGGGATCGGTCAAGGGATCGATGGTTTCATGCGCTGACAAGGCCTGAAACGTATCCCCCAGCGATTGCCAATCACCATAATCGATGATCAGCGCCGCGCCGCCATGGCTGGCGATCCGGCCGGCGATGGCACTGACAATGCCGGGTAAGGCAGGGCAATATTCCACCAGATCGCCATCCTTGGAATCGGCCAGCCTGTGTGCCAACTGCTCCAATGGGGCGGCATCTGACAGGCCGAAACATAATTGCCCGTCTTTTGCGCCCACGACCTTTTCGCGCCAGCCATCACCAGCACGAATGAATTGCCTGATCGGCAGCGCGTCGAAAAACTCGTTCGCAACCAGCAACAGCGGCGCATCGGGCAGGCCGTCGATAGTGTCATGCCAGATCGCTTGCGGCACTATTTCTGCCTGCATCCGGCGCAGATGTGGTGAGGTTTCGACAAAATGTATTGCAACAGCGGCATGAAATCCCGGCACCGCTGCCGTCGCGCGCAGGATATCGGCCATCAGCGTACCACGACCGGGGCCGAGTTCGGCCAATGTCACCGGGGCGGGTGCGCCCTGATCCAGCCAGCTCTGCGCCAGCGCCAGGCCGATCACTTCGCCGAACATCTGGCTGATCTCTGGCGCGGTGGTGAAATCACCCGCCGCGCCGAACGGGTCGCGCGTCGCGTAATAGCCATGTGCGGGGTGCATCAGCGCATCGGCCATGAAACTGGCGATACTGATCGGCCCGGTCCGCGTGATCCGGGTCAGCAACAGATCTTTCAGCGCGCTCATCTGCGGCTGGCGATCGCCACCACGACCAGCCCTGTCAGGATCATCGGCAGTGTCAGCAATTGCCCCATGGTCAACCCATAGCCGCCGTAATGCAGCGCCAGCCCCAGCTCATTGCCGATGCTGACGAATTGCGCATCGGGCTGGCGGACGAATTCGACGATGAACCGTGCAATGCCATACCCAGCGAAAAAGATGCCTGACAGCAGCCAGGGCTTTTTCAATCCACCAAAACGGAAGGCGAGCAGCAGCAGGATCGCGCCCAGAACGAAGCCTTCCAGCCCTGCCTCATAGAGTTGTGACGGATGACGCACGCAGGGCTCTGTCAGGGTGGCACAGGATTGTGCGGCGGTGCCGGGGAAAATCACGCCCCATGGCATATCCGTCGGACGCCCCCAAAGTTCGGCATTGATGAAATTCGCAATCCGCACCAGCAGGATGGCAGGCGTGGCAGCAACTGCGATGATATCGGCAAGATCAGGCAGCGGTACTTTGTGGCGGCGGCTGAACAGATAGACTGCGACCACAACACCGATAAACCCGCCGTGAAACGACAGCCCGCCTTCCCAGATCTTGATGATATCAAGCGGATTGGCCAGAAAGTCGCCGGGCTGGTAGAACAGGACATAACCCAGCCGTCCGCCGCCGATCACGCCCAACACGATATAGGTCAGCAAGTCTTCCAGCCGGGCAGGTTCCATCGGCGGGCCTGCGCGCCAGATATCAGCGCGGCGCAGCGCGGCTTTGATAATCATCCAGCCAAGCGCGATGCCGACGATGTAGGCCATCGCATACCAGCGCAAAGCCAGCGAAAACCCGAACAGGTTAATAGTGAAAATCTCTGGCGAGATATCGGGGAAGGGAATGGCTGCAATCATGGCGCTAGTGGTGATGGCAGGCTGCGACGATGTCAAGCGCGCCAACCAGCTTGTCTGTGCGCTGACAAGGCCCCATATTAAGACCAACCAAATGGAGAAAACCATGCAGAACAAGAACAAGATCTTTGATGATCTGAGCCAACTGATGACCAATGCCATGGGCGTTGCCCAAGGTGCGCGGGATGAGGCACAGACGGCGATGAAATCAATGATGGACCGCTGGCTGGCGGATCGCGATTTCGTGACCCGCGAAGAATTCGACGCGGTGCGCGCCATGGCGCAGAAAGCACGCGAAGAAAACGAGGCGCTGGCAGCACGGATTGCGGCGCTGGAATCCGGTAAGGGCTGATATCAGTCCAGCGAATAGCTGACAGTCAGATCTGTCTGTAGTTCGGCAATGGTTAAAATTATGTCCCGGTTGGGAATTTTTTCGACAGTTTATGTCGTGCAGGCCGCGCACCTGTGCCTTTGTACGTTTTTTAAGGTAACTGACCACGGTGATACCGCGATCTTGCCACGATTTGCGCACTTTTCGTGGTCAGAAAGCCAAAGAGACAAAGTGTGACGCCAGTGTTGGCGAAGGTAACGAGTATGTTGGATTTGGTGTTGATCACATTGTTGATCTGCGTTGTCTTGGGTGGTTCTCGGGCGAAAAATGCGTCCGCGAACCCTCCGGGGCAGATTGGTCGCTCGGTGCCGACAAAACCGAACTGACGATGCTTTGCAGACAAGTAATCCTGCGTCAGACCTGCAAGAAAACGTTTGATGTTCTGCCTTGACCCCTTGGGGCAAAGGTCCTACCGCTGGTTGGTCAGGCAATATCTTCTGATGAATAGCCGCCGGAACTGTCATGGATTATTGCGCCTATATCTGCGCAACTATTGCGGGTTTGATCCTCTTTTGTGTTGGAATGATCGGCCTGTCCGGCATGCCTTTTGCCCTTAATCCCGCCGTATCCGTATTGTTAGAGCCATTGGGACACGCTGATCGTTACGACAATGCCTATTATGTGGCAATGATCGCTTTGGGTGTCTGGTTGGTGCTTTATGTCAGCGCCCGCATTGCTGCCGTTCTGGCGCTTGCGCTGATCCTGATCAAGGTTTTGGCGGTCTAGCCGGGCCAGACCGCCCCAAGCGCATCAATATTCCGACAGATAGGCCACCAGAATATCCAGGGCCGCCTGCAGATCGCCCTTGTCCACCATTTCGGTCACAGTGTGGATATAACGCGTGCCCACCACGATCCCGACAGCACGCGCGCCTGCGGCAGCTTGCTGCGCGGCAGCCCCGTCCTGTCCGCCTGCGGCCAGCATCGTGCGCTGATAGGGGATTTTCTTTTTGATCGCGAGCGCCTCGATCTCGGCCACCAGCGCCTTGTCCGCGATAAAGGACGAATCCCGCACATGCAGGCCAAACCCCTTGCCTTGGGTGGTGGTCGCGTCCTTGTCCGGAATGCCGGGCGTGTCGCAGGCCAGCGTCGTGTCGATCCCCAGCCCGATATCGGGTTTGATTGCATAGGCGGCGGTACGGGCACCGCGCAGGCCGACCTCTTCCTGACAGGTGAAGGCGACATGGATTTCCGCGCCGCGCCCCTTTTTCGCCAGTTTGCGGATTGCCTCGATCCCCAGCCAGCAGGCGATGCGGTTGTCCAGCGCCTTGGATACGACTTTGTCGCCCATCTCGATGAACGGTTCGTCCATCACGACAAAATCGCCGACCTTGACCTTGTCGCAGGCGGCCTTGCCCATGCCAAGATCGACAAAGAATTCGGTGACTTCGGGGACCTTCTTACGCTCTTCGGCGGATGAAATATGGATCGGCTTGCCGCCGGGGTTCATCACACCTTTGAAATCGCCACTGTCGGTGCAAACCAGCACCCGGCGCGAAAACAGGTTGCGCGGATCAAATCCACCGACAGGTTGCAGATAGAGAAACCCTTCCTTGCTGATATGGCTGACCAGAAAGCCGATCTCATCCATGTGGCACAGCAGCATGATGCGCGGCGCGTCTTTCTTTTTCGCGTCACGACGGCAAAGCAGTGACCCCATCGGGTCGGTCGTGACCTCGTCAAACAACCCTTTGATCTCTGACGTGATTAAGTCGCGCACCCGGTGTTCATTGCCCGGCACACCCGGCATTTCGCAAAGTCGTTTCAGCAGATCGATGTTCATGAATTGCTCCTTTGTTGATCACAATCTGTGCCGGGCCGGGTGGGAAGGCAATTGGCAGGCGTGAATTTTTTGTAATGACAGGCTTATCCCCAAGAAACTGCTTTACAGGTGCTGTTTGGTGACCCACGATATATTGTAGGGGTCAAACGTGAACTACACCGCCCCTAGAGCAGGCAGCTAGCGTTAGGGGCCACGCCATGGGCCCTACGCCAACAAAGTGAGGCCGAGCATATGGCATTGTCCGAACATTACCTTGATGCTGACGATCTGCATCCGATCGACCTGGTCGAACATATTGCAGAACACCATGACTGGGAATTTGACCGCATCCATGACGACCAGATCGCCATGGCCGTCGAAGGTCAGTGGCGCACTTACGCGATCACGCTGGCTTGGTCGGGTTACGATGAAACCCTGCGGCTGATCTGTACCTTCGAGATGGAACCTCCGGCGGACCGCAAACCGGCCCTGTATGAGACGCTGAACGCGATCAATGACCGGCTCTGGGCCGGGTCGATGACCTGGTGGGATGAACAGAACATGATGGTCTATCGCTATGGTCTGATGCTGGCGGGCGATCAGGTTGCTGGCCCGGATCAGATCGACACGATGATCTCTGCCGCGGTCGATGCGTGCGAGCAGTATTACCCGGCGATTCAGCTGGTGACATGGGCTGATCAGACCCCGAAACAGGCGTTGCAAGTCGCGATTGCCGGTGCTTACGGGCGCGCCTGAAAATTTCGCCAGGACGGGTTTCCACCGGTCTTGGTGTGGCGTAACCTCTTGCAAAGACGACAAGAGGGATGCCGGATGACAATGAATGATGTGGCCGAACGTGGCCTTGTTTTGCTGGGTTGTGGCAAGATGGGGTCAGCCATGCTGGCGGGGTGGCTGCGGGGCGGCCTGCCGCCCAAATCAGTCTTTGTGATTGATCCGCATCCGTCGGACTGGCTGCAGCAACAGGGCGTTCATATCGGGGCCAGCTTGCCTTTGTCACCCGCGATTGTCGTCATCGCGGTCAAGCCGCAGATGATGCAGGACGCGCTGCCCGATGTAAAAGCGCTTGGCACCGGCAAGACGCTGATGATTTCGATTGCTGCAGGCACCTCGCTTGCGACGTTCGAACAATCCTTTGGCCCTGCCGCCCCGATCATCCGCGCGATGCCGAACACGCCTGCTGCTATCGGGCGCGGGATTACCGCATTGATCGGCAATGCCCGGGCATCCGCCGCCGATCTGGCACTGGCCGAGGTGCTGTTGCAGGCCATCGGCCAGACAATCCGGCTGGACGATGAATCGCAGATGGACGCCGTCACAGCCATGTCCGGCTCTGGCCCGGCCTATGTCTTTCACATGATCGAGGCTTTGGCGGCCGCCGGTGTCGCCGCTGGTCTGCCCGCGCAGATGGCGATGGATCTGGCCAAGGCGACGGTCGGCGGGGCAGGGCAATTGGCGGAAACCGCCGATGAAGACCCGGCGCAATTGCGCAAGAATGTGACTTCGCCCAATGGCACCACGCAGGCGGGTTTGGAGGTATTGATGGATGACGCCAATGGCCTGCCCGATCTGATGCGCCGCACTGTGGCGGCAGCGGCGGCGCGGTCAAAGGAATTGGCCAATGGCTGAAATTTCCTTTGACGATTTCCTGAAAGTAGATGTGCGCGTCGGCATCGTGACCCGCGCGGAACCATATCCAGAGGCGCGCAAACCCGCGATCAAGCTCTGGATCGATTTCGGCGATGAGATCGGCGAGAAAAAGACATCCGCCCAGATCACCGTGCATTACGCGCCGGAAACGCTGGTCGGTAAACAGGTCTTGGCGGTGGTGAATTTCCCACCCCGCCAGATCGGCAAATTCATGTCCGAGGTACTGGTATTGGGCATGCCCGATGCAGACGGCGCTGTCGTGCTGGTCGGACCGGATCAAAATGTGCCTTTGGGGGGGCGGTTACATTGAAAAAACTTCTGATTACAAAAACTTTGCCGGATGCCACGCTGAATGCGGCACGCGCGCGGTTCGACGTGACCTTGCGCAGTGAAAACAAAGGGCTGACCGTGGAGGAGGCCGCCGCCGCCCTGCGCGACTATGATGCGATCCTGCCGACCTTGGGGGATGGGTTTACCGCCGATGCTTTCGAGGGCGAAATCCGCTGCGGCGTGCTCGCCAATTTCGGTGTCGGCTATAACCATATCGACGTTGCAGCAGCGACCGCCGCCGGTGTCGCCGTGTCGAACACGCCCGATGCCGTGACCGATGCGACCGCCGATATTGGCCTGACGCTGATCCTCTCCGCCTGCCGCCGCGCGGGTGAGGGCGAACGCATCGTACGCGCGGGCGCATGGAAAGGCTGGCAACCCACCCAGATGCTGGGCACCCATGTCACCGGCAAAACGGTCGGGATCGTCGGCATGGGCCGGATCGGGCAGGCCGTCGCGCGGCGTTGTCACTATGGGTTTGAGATGCCAGTGCTCTATTTCAACCGCTCACCCAAGGCGGTCGATCTGCCCGCGCGGCAGGTTGAGACATTGCATGATCTGATGGCCCAGGCCGATATCATTGTTGTCACCGTGCCGGGTGGCGGCAGCAATAGCAATCTGATCGACGCCGCCGCTTTGGCCGCGATGAAACCCACAGGCATTTTCGTCAATATCGCCCGCGGCGATGTGGTGGATGAAGAGGCGCTGATCGCGGCCTTGCAAACCGGCCAGATCGCGGGTGCCGGGCTGGATGTCTATGTCAAGGAACCCTTTGTGCCCGAAGCCCTGCGTGCCTTGGAAAACGTCGTGCTGCTGCCGCATCTGGGCACCGCCGCGCTGGAAGTGCGAGAGGCGATGGGCCAGATGGCGCTCGACAATATCATTGCCTGGGATGAAGGTCGCCCGCTGCCGCAGGGCGTCCTGTCATAAGATCCTGCCCATCGCCGCGTATATCATGAATGGCAAAAACCTTCCCCGCGGGGAAGAAATACAAAACCTTCCCCGCGGGGAAGGTGCGCTCGCTTTGTTTGAAATACTCCCGCCGGAGGCAGCTCAAGGCATCCTCCGGCACAAGACCCGCTTTACAGGTTAGCTTAAACCTTCACAAAACCGGATGATGCGCTGGCAGGCTTCAGTCAACGCCTCATCCGAGGTCGCATAGCTGACCCGGAAATTCGGCGACAGGCCAAAGGCTGCGCCGAAAACAACCGCAACACCGGTTTCTTCGAGTAATGCCGTGGCGAAGGTTTCGTCATTGTTGATCAGCACGCCACCGGCAGAGGTCTTGCCGATGCAGCCCGCGATGGACGGATAGACATAGAACGCACCCTCGGGCGTTGGGCAGACCAATCCGGGCGCTTGGTTCAGCATCCCGACCACCAGATCGCGGCGGCGCTGGAACAGGGTGTTATTGGGGGTAAGGAAATCCTGCGGGCCGTTCAAAGCCTCGACCGCTGCATATTGGCTGACCGAACAGGGGTTCGATGTCGATTGCGACTGCACCTTGCGGATTGCTTTGATCAAATGCTCCGGCCCGGCGGCATAGCCGATCCGCCAGCCGGTCATCGCATAGGCTTTGGACACGCCATTCACCGTCAAGGTGCGGTCATATAGCTGCGGTTCCACCTGTGCCGGGGTGCAGAATTTGAAATCACCGTAGGCCAGATGTTCATACATATCATCGGTCATCACCCAGACATGGGGATGGCGCAGCAGCACATCGGTCAGCGCCTTCAACTCATCCCAGGAATAGCCCGCACCTGTGGGGTTCGACGGAGAGTTGAACAGGAACCACTTCGTCTTGGGCGTGATCGCTGCCTCTAGCTGCGCGGCGGAAATCTTGAAACCCGATTCCAGTGTCGCTGAAACCGTCACCGGCGTGCCACCGGCCAGCAGCACCATATCCGGATAGCTGACCCAATAGGGGGCGGGGATGATCACCTCGTCACCCGGATTCAACGTGGCCATGAAGGCGTTGTAGAGCACCTGTTTGCCGCCCGTCCCGACGGTGACCTGTGCCGGCACATAGGACAGGTCGTTGTCGCGCTGAAACTTGGCGCAGATCGCCTGTTTCAGCTCGGGGATACCATCCACGGCGGTGTATTTCGTCTTGCCCTCGGCAATCGCGCGGACGGCGGCGGCCTTGATATTGTCGGGCGTGTCGAAATCCGGCTCGCCCGCGCCAAGGCCGATGATATCGCGGCCTTTTGCCTTCAGCTCTGCCGCTTTGTTGGTCACGGTGACGGTCGGGGATGGTTTTACGCGATCAAGCGTCGCAGACAGGAAAGTCATGGGGATGTCCGGTGGTCAGAGTACATTCAACGTGACATAAGATCATGCGACCCGTCATAGCAAGAACCAAGGAGTGCGATGTGACCGAAACAGACACAGATTGGTACAGCCCCGAAGCCGCGACCTTTGGTGACCGGCTGGCAGGCGCGCGCGAAGCGGCCGGGATGAGCCAGAAAGACCTGGCCAAATCGCTGGGCGTGAAACTATCGACTTTGATCTCTTGGGAAAACGACACCGGCGAACCGCGCGCCAACCGGTTGCAGATGCTGGCAGGCATGCTGGGCGTGTCGCTGGGCTGGCTGATGACCGGGCAGGGCGACGGGCTGGGCGCGCCTGATGACGCGGTGGAAATGCCCGCCGATGTGGTCGCCCTGATGCAGGAAATGCGCAAGCTGCGCGCCCAGATGGCCAATACGCTGGACCGGATGGGTCAGGTCGAAAAACAACTTCAGACAGCATTGCGCAGGGTGATATGACAGAAACAATCGAACATACCCGCAAGCGGCTGCATATGCGGTCGATGCGACGTGGGATCAAGGAAATGGACCTGATCCTGTCGGCCTTTGCCGCCGATCATCTGGCCGCGATGGATGCGGATGAACTTGCGCTGTACGATGCGCTGCTGTCTGAAAATGACCATGATCTTTACGGCTGGGTCGGCGGACAATTTGCGGTACCGGCGGTCTATACCGCCTTGATCGCCCGGATCGCCGCTGGCGCGCATGGCGTGACCCGGCCTGCCTGACGTCTTAACCGGATGTTGGCTTTTGCGGTCTAAACCAGGCCGCAAGACAACAGACGGAGTTTCCTTGATGAGCATTCACACCGACCTTGGCGTGCGGGCCGCCAATGGCATATCTGCCGGGCGCAACGCGTCTTTCATGGCATCCTATCTAGATGCGCTGACCTTGGTGGAACGGCTGCACCGGCTGCTTCTGGATGTGATCAAGGATGAATTTGAACGGATCGGCCTGCTTGACATCAATGCGGTGCAGGCCCTGCTGTTGTTCAACATCGGCGATAACGAGGTGACAGCGGGTGAATTGAAATCGCGCGGCTATTATCAGGGATCGAATGTATCCTATAACCTGAAAAAGCTGGTTGATCTGGGTTACATGCATCACGAACGCAGCGAAATTGACCGCCGGTCCGTGCGCGTCCGCCTGACCGAGAAAGGCCGCAACACCCGTATGGTGGTCGCCAGATTGTTCGCCACCCATGCCGAAGGATTGATAGACCGGCAGGTGCTGGACCATGCCGGTCTGGACGAAATCACCACCGCCCTGCGCCGGGTTGAACGGTATTGGGCCGATCAGATCAGATATATCTACTGACGCAAGGTGCCGGGCGCATTACCAATGCCCGGTGTTTTCCATGCTGGCCCAGGGTTCTGCCGGTGCCAGGCTGTCGCCCTCTTGCAGCAGCTCGATCGAGATATTGTCGGGCGAGCGGACAAAGGCCATATGCCCGTCGCGCGGCGGGCGGTTGATGGTGACGCCATTGTCCATCAGTTGCTGACACATCTCGTAGATATTGCCGACGCGGTAGGCCAGATGCCCGAAATGGCGACCATCAGAGGGCAGGCCATCATCGCCGTCCCAATTATAGGTCAGTTCAATCGGGCATTCCTCTTGGCCCGGAGGGGCCATGAACACCAGCGAGAACCGGCCTTTGTCATTGTCGATCCGCCGGGTTTCGCGCAAGCCCAGCAATTCATAGAAAGCCATTGATTTTTCAAGGTCTTTCACACGCACCATTGTGTGCAGATACTTCAGTGTCATCGGGATTTCCTTTTTCCAGTTTGCACAAAGCCTAGCGCGTGGGCCGCCCGGGTAAAACGGTAAACCGCAAAAAGTTTTTGATCGTGATCTGCGCGGCAGCGCCTTGGGGTGTTTCGCGCAGCTATCGTCATCGCCCGGCAGAGTGGCGAAAAATCGCTCTGAACCTGTGTTGTCAAATCCGATTAAATTTGTAAGGAAAGGGTGAAGGTCGGATATCCAGCGCAAGAGGGTCATATGTTGCAACAGGTCAAGTCAGCTTTTGCTGGCGATCATGACGTCTCTGGCGCGCCGGTCGCGGTGGGATGCCGCGCGATTTCGGCGGGCTATGGCGGGCAATTGATCCTTGATGACGTCAGCTTTGGCGCGGCGGCGGGGCAGATCACTGCGCTGGTTGGGCCGAATGGCTGCGGGAAATCCACCTTGCTCAAGGTGCTGGCCCGGATTTTGCGCCCCAGCGCGGGGTCCGTCAGCCTGCTGGGCGAGGATCTGTCGCGCCTGCCGACCCGTAAGATCGCGCAACGCATGGCGCTGTTGCCGCAAGGCCCGATTGCCCCCGAAGGCCTGACCGTCAAAGAGCTGGTCGCGCAGGGCCGGTTTCCGCATCAGACCCTGTTGCGGCAATGGACATCCGGTGATGCCGCCGCCGTCGAAGAAGCCATGGCGCTGACCGATGTGGCCGCGCTGGCCGACAGGCCGGTGGCAACATTGTCGGGCGGGCAAAGGCAACGTTGCTGGATCGCTATGGTGCTGGCGCAGGATACCGATGTGATCCTGCTGGATGAACCGACGACCTTTCTGGACCTACGGGTGCAGGTGGATATCATGACATTGCTGCACCGGATCGCCGCTGAAAAGCGCCGCACGCTTGTCGTGGTGCTGCATGAGCTGAACTTTGCCGCCGCCTATGCCGACCGGATCGTGATGATGCGCGCCGGCCAGATCGCGTGCGAAGGCACGCCGACGGAGACATTTTCCAGCCAGACGCTGGACCGGGTGTTTGATCTGGATGCACAGGTGATCGCGGACCCCGAAACCGGTCGACCGGTCTGTATCCCGCGCCGCCATATGCCGAACCCGGCCGCAGCATGACCCTGCGCCTGACGATGCTGGGGCCGATCATGGTGATCGGCAGTATCCTTGTGCTGTTCCTGTGGCATATTGCTGTCGGTGCCAAGTCGATCCCGATCCTGACCGTCGCCGAATCGCTGTGGCATTTCGACCGGACCGAATTTGATCACGTCGTGATCCGCAACCTGCGCCTGCCGCGGGCAATTTTCGCGGTGACAGTGGGTGCCTCGCTGGCTGTGGCGGGGTCCCTGATGCAGGGCGTGACGCGCAATCCGCTGGCGGAACCGGGTTTGCTGGGGCTGCTGGCGGGGGCATCATTTGCCGTGGTCGCGGCAGTGGGGTTTTTCGGGCTGGCAACACCTGGCTGGATCCCTGTCGTCGCGGCTGCCGGTGCGCTGGGCGGGGCAGTTCTGGTCTGGACCATTGCCGCGCGGGTCCCGGGCGGCGCGACGCCGCTGTCGCTGATCCTGTCGGGCGCGGCAGTGACTGCCTTTCTGGGGGCGCTGATCACGCTGATGCAATTGATGGATGAGCAGACATTCGAAAGCCTGCGGGTCTGGCTGACCGGCACGCTGGCCGGTCGCCGGATGGAGGTATTTGTCTGGTGCCTGCCATGGTTCATCGGCGGGCTGATCATCGCCATTGCCGTGGCGCGCCAGGTCACCGCTCTGGCCATGGGCGAAGAGACGGCGATCGGGTTGGGTGTCGATATCGCCCGGTTGAAAATCATCGTGCTGATCTGTGTCGTCGTGCTGACGGCGGCCTCTGTGGCGGTGGCCGGGCCGCTGGGGTTTGTCGGGCTGGTGATTCCGCATGTGGTGCGTTTGCTGGTCGGGTCGGATTACCGGCTGATCGTGCCTTATTCTGCCGGGATCGGTGCGGCCTATCTGCTGGTGGTGGATATCGCGGCCCGGCTGGTGTTGGCACCGGCTGAAATCTCTACCGGGATTGTCACCGCGTTGCTGGGCGCGCCGTTCTTTGTCTGGCTGGTCAGGACACGGCTATGAATGATGCTTTGATTCTGCGCAGTCGCAATGAGCGGCTGGCGCTGACGATCCCGGTTCGTGGCGTGATTGCCGCCTGTGGGCTGCTGATCCTTGTGCTGCTGATCGCGATGATCAGCCTGATGTCCGGCAGTTACCCGCTGTCCCCGGCAGAGGTCTGGCAGACCCTGATGGGCAGGCCGCCGGAACCGACGGCGGCGACGGTCGTCTGGCAGTTTCGGTTTCCACGCCTGCTGACATCTGTTCTGGTTGGGGCGCTGCTGGCGCTGTCCGGGGCGCTGTTGCAGAATGTGACGTTGAATCCGCTGGCCGACCCGGCCCTTGTCGGCGTCAGCCAAGGTGCATCGCTGGCGGTGGTGGCGATTATCGTGGCCTTTCCGCAGGCCGATGGACCGCTGCGCCCACTTTATGCTTTTGGTGGCGCGCTGGTCGTGGCGGCGCTGATTCAGTGGATTGCGATGAAACGGGCAGGCGGGGCCACTATGCGGTTCATCCTGACCGGGATCGGGATTGCCGCGTTTATTTCTGCCATGACTTCGGCGCTGCTGACCTATGGGCAGGTCAATCAGGCGATGTCGGCGTTGGGCTGGCTGTCTGGTTCCATCCATGCTGCGGGCTGGGGCGAGGTGCGGTCGCTGAGCGTGCTGAGCCTGCTGATGATCCCGGCGCTGATCTGGGCCGTCGGCCCGATGCGGGCGCTGCGCTTTGGCGCGGATATGGCGACGGGGCTGGGCGTTGCTGTGCGCCCGGCGCGGATCGTACTGATCACCCTGGCGGTGGCGCTGGCGGCGATTGCCGTTGCCGCGGTGGGGCCTTTGGGCTTTGTCGGGTTGATCGCGCCGCATCTGGCGCGGCGGCTGGTGCAGACCGGGCTGGGGCTGCATCTGGTGCTGACGGGGCTGGTCGGTGCGGCAATGGTTTCTGGTGCGGATCTGATCGGGCGGGCAATGTTTGCGCCGCTTCAGATCCCGGCCGGGATCGTGACGGCGCTGGTTGGTGTGCCGATTTTCGTGGTGATCCTGCTGCGCAGTCAGGCGCGCAGCCAGCTTTGACAAATCCCGACAAAAACGCTTGATCTTTATATATGACTGAAATAGTCAGGAATTAAACGGGTGCCGCTCTGGCACCTGTCGGGATCATGTCACCGGATCGAAAGGACATCAGATGTTCGCCAATGCAGCGCGCGGCGATTGCGCAGGGCACACATGAGTCTGATGGCCCCCATACACCCTGAAGATGCCAAGTTCTGTACCGAATTCAGCCTTGCAGTGGGTGAACCTTTGGCAGGATCGGGTGTGCATCCGCAGCGCAATATTCTGATCCGCTGGCCCAAGGGGCGGTGGCAGCATTCGCTGCGTCTGGCCGCCGAGATGGGTGATCCGTTGGTCGCGGCCATCGAAGGCGCTGTCGCGGCGGGCTGGCGGATCAATCTGATTGACCGCAAATCTGATCCGTCCGACCTGATCCGTGTTTTCGTTTTTCCCGATAATGTCACGCTGGACCTGTCGCCTGCGGATTTGCCCGGCTTTCTGGACATGCTAAGCGCTGCGGGCAGGGTGCCCGATGATATATCCGTGCGCCCGATCACCGCGCCGCTGGTGCTGTGCTGCACCCATGGCAAACATGATGCCTGCTGCGCCAAATGGGGCTTTGCCATCTACAAGGCGCTGGCGGCAGAGGCGGCCCGGATCCGCAATTTCGACGTCTGGGAAGTCACGCATCTGGGTGGTTGCCGGTTGTCGGCGGGGGTTCTCGTGCTGCCTGCCCTGCGCAAATATGGCCGGTTGCGCCCTGTGGATGCGCCCGAATTGCTGGCCGCCGAGGCGCGCGGCATGCCCTATCTGCCTTGCTATCGCGGGGCCAGCCATCTGGACCCGGCCGCCCAGGTGGCCGAGGTTGCCGGGCTGCACCAATTGGCGCGACTGGGCCTGCATGGTGTGGCCCGCGTACGTGCGACCGGCCCGGATATCTATGACATCAGCCTGCCCGGCGGCACCGCCACGATGCACGCCGAGGCGGATCAATTGCGTTCTTATGGGTCCTGTGCCGATCTCAAGGCCAAGATGCCGCTCAAGCCCAAGACCGTTTGGCGTGCCCGCCTGATTTCCTTGACCCAGACCCATCCCGAAAGGACGATGCCATGACAAGTCTGAGCAGTTTTGCCCTGCTGGGCAGCCTTGCCGCACCGGTGGTGCAGTCCTTGCCGGTTGTGCAGGCAGGACAGTTTTTTGTTCTGGACGGATCAGCGATGGTCGGACCGGACTGGGCCAAGGCGGCGAATAGTCTTGATCAGATCGCCGAAGTCCTGCTGCGCGACGACCTGAACCGCGATCTGGTGCAGGAGTGAGCGATGACTTTGGTGCATAAAATACAGCGATCCGAGATGACCCCGAGAGCGGCGGCATGGCTGGCCGCAGTCTGTGGCGCGATGCTGACTGCCGCTGTGGCGCAGGCGCAGGACTTTCCGCTGACAGTTGAACATAAATTCGGAACCACGATCATTCCCGCAGCGCCGGAGCGGGTTGCGACGGTGGATTATGCCGGGGCCGATAACATCCTGGCGCTGGGGTTTCAGCCATTGACGGTGCGCGCGTGGTTCGGCCCCTATGACAACGCCTTGTGGCCCTGGGCGCAGGCGGTCGCGACCGAAGACCCGGTCGTCATTGGCGCGCAGCTGGATTTCGAGGCGATTGCGGCCACCGATCCCGATGTGATCCTTGCGCTGCGGTCGGGTATCACGGCTGCGGAATTCGCCCGGCTGTCGGCGATTGCTCCGACAATTGCCGTGCCACCGGACAAGGGTGATTATGATCTGCTTTGGCATGAACAAGCCGCTTTGGCAGGCCACGCGCTGGGGCGGGCGGATATGGCGGCGGCGCTGATCGACGTCATCACCGCGCAGGTGACTGACTTTGCCGAGGCGCATCCTGACTGGCGGGGCAAGAGCTTTGCCATGATGACCTATTGGGATGGTTCTGTCGGTGTTTACACCGCCACTGATTCCTCTGTCGCCTTTATCACTGCGCTGGGTCTGGTTCCGCACCCCAAGGTGACAGAACTGTCAACGCCCGGCCAATTCTATGTGCCGATTTCCGAGGAAACCCTGCCGGAATTTGATGCCGACATTATCTTTTGGTTCGCGGACCCGGATAATGCCGATGTGCTAGGCCTTGCCGCGCGCAGCGTGATGCGCGCCCCCGCTGAAGGGCGTGAGGTGTTTCTGGCGCTGGATAAAGTGGCCAATGGCGCGCTGTCGCATGGCTCGCTTTTGTCGATACCGGCGGCGCTTTCCAACCTTGAACCGATGATTGACGCGGCACTTGAAGGTGACCCTGCAGCCCTCGTCCCCCTTGATTGAAAGACCATGACCATGCGCATTCTGACCTTGTTTTTCGTGGTTCTTGCCTTGCCGGTGCAGGCGCAGGACTTTCCGCTGACAATTGAGACGACATTCGGCACCACGGTGATCGAAACGCCGCCGGAAAGGGTGGTCAGCGTTGATTTCAACGGAGCTGACAATCTGTTGGCGCTTGGGGTGCAGCCGGTGGCGATCCGTTATTGGTACGGGGATTATCCGCAAACGCTCTGGCCATGGGCGGCCCCTTTGCTGACCGGCTCGCCGGAGGTTCTGCGCGGGGATCTGAATTTTGAACAGATCGCCGCCGCCGATCCTGATGTGATCATCGCGCTCTGGTCCGGTATCACCGAGGCTGAATATCAAAAGCTGAGCCTGATCGCCCCGACTGT
Organism: Loktanella sp.; assembly: GCA_017390475.1. Classification (GTDB taxonomy): domain Bacteria; phylum Pseudomonadota; class Alphaproteobacteria; order Rhodobacterales; family Rhodobacteraceae; genus Yoonia. The sequence continues at coordinate 130,624 of JAFPBO010000014.1, read as the reverse complement.
CGCCGTGCCCGAAGGTGTCGGCAGCTATGCCTTGTCATGGGATCAGCAGGCGATCATTGCCGGGCGCGCCCTTGGCCGCGAGGCCGAGGCAGAGCGTCAGGTCGCAGCGATCCGTGACAGGCTGGCAGAGGTGGCGCAGACCCATCCTGACTGGCAGGGCAAGACCGCCTCGGTCGCTTATGCATGGGATGTCGGCAATTCCGGTGCCTATACCAGCGCCGATATCCGGGTGCGGATTCTGAACGAGATGGGCTTTGTCACCCCGCCGGAGGTGGATGCGATGGCGACCGATGCCAATGCCTTTTTCGTGCAGATCAGTCCAGAGGATATGTCGCCGATTGATGGTGATCTGATCGTCTGGGTCACGACTGATGATGCCTTTTCACATGTGCTGGACCTGCCTGCGCGCCCTTTCATGACAGCGGTGCAGGAGGGGCGTGAAGTCTTTACCAATACCGAACTGGGCGGCGCGTTTTCGCATGGGTCGCTGTTATCGCTGCCCTATGTCATCGACCAGCTGGTGCCGATGATCGAAGCCGCGCTGGACGGTGACCCCGCAACCCATGCCGATCACCGCCCGCAGAACTGACCAGCGCCCGAATCGTACATCAGGAAAAGCCCTATGAAATACCTGTTCACCACCGTCGCCGCATTCATCGCTAGCACCGGTTTTGCCGTGGCGCAGGACATGCGCCCTTTCACCGATGACACGGGGACCGAGGTGATGATCCCTGTCGACCCACAGCGCATCGTATCGCTGCATGACAGTGCGCTGACGATTTCCCTGCTGGAACTGGGCGTGATTCCCGTCGGCAGTCAGGGCCGCCTGACCGAGGATGGCACGCCTTTCATCCGGTCTGCCAAGGAACTTACCGGCATTGGTTTCGACAATGCCGATATCACCTTTGTCGGTGCATTTCCGGTTGACCTGGAGGCCGTCGCCGCCCTGCAACCCGATCTGATCCTGACCACACAATGGCAAGAAGCGCCGGTTGATCAGCTGCGCCAGATCGCGCCGACGGTCTTGATCGATTATTCAGCGCGCGGCGATTGGGGTACCTATGCGACGGTGGCGGATATTGTCGGCGAAGCAGATCAGATCGCCACGATGGAAGCCCGCTATGCTGCGGCAATCGCGCAGATCAGGGACCGGATCGACACCGAGACTATCAGCATCAGCACGATCCATGCCCGCAGTGACACGCTGTTTGCCTTTAACCCTTATGGCAATATTGGCCGGGTGCTGGAAGACGCCGGTTTCCGACAGCCGCAGGCCATTCTGGATGTGCCGTTGAACAACCATATGGATTTTTCTGCCGAGACTTTGCCGCAATTTGACGCCGATTTCATCATCACTACTTTCAACGGATCAACGGCCGAGACACCCGAGGATGTCCGTCGGTATTTTGACAATCTGGTGCCCGGTTATTGCGATCTGCTGCACGCTTGCCGGACCGGGCAGATGTTCATCATCCCGCGCGAAGAGGCCTCTGCCACCAGCTATGACGCCTTGCTGGCCACCACCTATGCCATTCAGGCGATGATCGGTGGGCGCGAATTCGTGCCTATGGACAATTAATCCGGCGCGGCTGCCACAATACCAAAAGTGACCATTATGAAACATCTGTTCAAAACCATTGCGGCCCTTGCGGCTTTTGCGCTGCCTGCCGTCGCGCAAGAGATGCGCACATTCACCGATGATCTGGGTCGCGTGGTCACATACCCTGTCGCACCACAGCGGATCGCGGCATTGCATGACATCACCCTGACGGTACCACTTCTGGAACTTGGCGCAGAGGTGGTCGCCAGTCAGGGCCGCCCGGGGCCGGATGGTGCGCAGATGATCCGGGCGGGGCTGTTGCTGACCGGACAGGATTTTGCGACGGGCGAGATCATTGATCTGGGCAATAATCCCGTCGATATCGAAGTGTTGACCAAGGTGCAGCCCGACCTGATCCTGACCAGCAGCTGGCAGCAGGCTGATGTGGCGCAGTTGGAACAGATCGCCCCGACCATCGTGATCGACACCCAATCCGGCCTGCGCAATGATTTTGCGCTTTACGATCTGTTGGCCGATCTGACCGGGCGGCAGGACGCGCTGGCCAGCCAAAAGGCCCGCTATGATGCCCAGATCGCGCAATTGCGCCGTGTCGCGGGTGACGGGCCGCGTTTGGTCAGCGCCTTTCATGCGCAGAACGGCGATCTGTCGGTCTGGAACCCATATTCCTCTTTCGGCAAAGTCCTGCGTGATGCCGGTTTCACATTTCCCGATCTGATCGGCACGATCCCCGAAGGCACATCGCGCCAGTTAAGCGCCGAACATCTGCCCGCGCTGGATGCTGATGTGGTCTTTGTCAGCTATCGCAGTGACCGCGGCGAGGTGCCGGCGGATGCCCATGCCGAGCTGGAAAACGCCTTGCCCGGCTATTGCGCTTATCTCACCGCCTGCCAGCGGGGCCGTATGGTTCTTATCCCGCGCGAAGAAGGCTGGGCCACATCCTATGTCGGGCTGACGATGATTGCCTATGCGATGACCACGGCGCTGGGCACGCTCGATTTCTCATCTGAAAGGTGACCCGTCTCCTGGCACCTTTGCCGCCGGTCATCCGTCAAAGCCGGAGAGTATCATGACAATGCATCGCGCCATTTCCGTCCCAGAGGCCAAGGCCATCTATCGCGCCGCATTCGGGCCGATGGGGGCACTGCCCGACACCGCCATGCGGCTGTCCGATCTGCAACAAGATAGCGACAGTTGCGCCATAGCCATCGCAGAGGAATTGCGTCACGAACCGGGGCTGGATGCCAAGGGCTGCGGTGCCTATCTGGTCAACCGGCTTGCGCATGAAATTGGCAAAGTGCTGGCAGCACTTGACCTGTCCGGCCATGACTTGCGTGCGCTTGATCCTGCCACGACAGGATTTGTCACCACGCTGGCCAAATTGGTCGAAAACGGCGAAACCTATCTATACCTTGAAACCGATGTGACGATTGCGCCAGTGCCTGCTGGCCCCGCGGCAGATGCGGCACAGGCTGGCCTGATCTATCAGGCGCTTTTTGACCCGGTGGTGACCGGTGTGTCGATGGCTTGCAAGCTGGGCCCCGCCGCGCTGTGGCGTCTGGTGACCGACGGAATCGCAGCGGGCTATCTGACACTGGGTACTCAGGCGGGCGAGGCGCCGCGCGCCATCGCCCGGGCCGAGGCGATTCTGAAACGTCCCGGCACCCGGCTGTTTGCCAAGCAGCTTAATTTTCTGGACGTCACCTTGCCTGCGGCAGATAACCCGTTGGGTACGGATCTGACCGAGACCTTTCGCGAAAGGGCGGGCTGCTGCCGCTATTACACAACCCCGCGCAGTGACGGTGAGTATTGCGCCACCTGTATCCACCGCAAAGATCGCGCCGACAGATTGCGCCGTGCCATGCTGCACCGGGCACGGCTGGCGGCGGGCCTGCCGGGGCTTTGATAGCGCGCAGGGATCAAACATAAGCTCTGTTCAAAAAATATTTGACACAACGTCCAAAAGTATGACATCGGTGTCATGACATCGATGTCAGTAGGTTTTGCACAGGCGGATTGCCTTGCGATGCCTCTGGATGGGAGGGGGAGGGATCATGGCTACAATATATGATGTCGCACGTGTGGCTGGGGTCTCGGCCAAGACCGTGAGCCGCGTGCTGAACCGCGACGCGCCGGTCAAGGCCGCAACCCGCGAAAAGGTCGAGGCCGCGATTGCCAAGCTTGACTTTGTGCCTTCGACAGCGGCGCGGATGATGCGATCAAACCGCTCTGGGCTGATCGGGCTGATCACCGGCGCCATCTCTCAGACATCGGATCAGCCTGCCAGCCACGGCCTGCCCGATCTGGTCATCGTGCAAGCTGTCCAGCGTGGCATAGCATCAAGCGGTATGACCGTCATGATTGCAGATACTGGCGGCCAGTCCGATCAGGTTGCGCCGCTGGTGCAGACCTTTCTGGAACATCGCGTGCAGGGGCTGATTTATGCCGCTGATTTTCACCAGCGCGTTGCTTTGCCGCTGGTGCCAAAAGGGTTCCCGCTGGTGCTTGCCAATTGTTTCGACGACGCGGGTACGCCAGCAATCGTACCCGACGACCGGCGCGGTCAGCACATGCTGGTTGAACGGCTGATCCGGGCGGGTCACCGGCGGATCGGTTACCTGACACTGGGCCGCCAGATGGTTGCGACGCAGTTGCGCACCGAAGGCTATCGCAGTGCCTTGGCCGAGGCGGACATTGCTTTTGATCCGGCCCTCGTGGTGCTGGCCTATATTGATGACGCCAAGCTGGGCAGCAAGCTGTTGTGGGATGCAATTGACCGGCTGATGTCGCTGCCGGAACCGCCGACAGTATTGTGCTGCGGCAACGACGCAATGGCGATGCGGGTTTACGGTATTCTGCGTTCGCGCGGGCTGCAGGTGCCGCAGGATGTTTCTGTTGCGGGCTTTGATGACCACCGGATCATTGCAGAAACGCTTTATCCGCCGCTGACCACGGTCGAACTGCCCTACGCCGCAATCGGTGCAAGGGCGGCCGAACGATTGTTGTCGCTGATCGAATCCGGCCCGGAGGAGGGCGCGGATGCGGCACCAACACGCGTCGCTGGGCCGGTCGCATGGCGCGAATCCGTGCTGAGCAGAACGCCTGTCGTAGATTTCAAAACCCAAGGGAGAGAGAGACCATGAAAACAGTTACACTGAGCGCAAGCATCGTTGCCTTGCTATCCGGCACTGCGGTATCGGCGCAGACGCCTTTGTCGATGTGGTACCATGGTGCCGGCAATGTCGTGGAAAGCGAAATCATCAACGGTATCGTCAGCGATTTCAACGCGAGCCAGTCCGATTATGTCGTGTCGCTCGAAAGCTTTCCGCAAGGTGCCTATAACGACAGCGTCATAGCTGCCGCGCTTGCGGGCAATTTGCCAGACATCATGGATGTGGACGGACCGGTCATGCCGAACTGGGCCTGGGCTGGCTATATGCAGCCGCTTCTGATTGATGAAGACGTGATCGCTGATTTTCTGCCAGGCACGAAGGGCTATTACAATGATCAGCTGTATTCTGTCGGCTTCTGGGATGCCGCTGTTGCCCTGGTGACCCGGCAGTCCATTCTGGACGAACTTGGTCTGCGCACCCCAACGCTGGACGATCCCTGGACGGGCGACGAATTCAACGCCGCACTTGAGGCGGCCAAGCAGAGTGGCAATTACGAATATGCAATCAATCTCGGGATGGCGGATGCGGGTGAATGGTATCCCTATGCGTTCAGTCCCTTCCTGCAGTCTTTTGGCGGCGATATCATTGACCGTGAGACCTATCAGACAGCCGAAGGCGTGTTGAACGGCGATGAGGCGATGGCATTTGGCGAATGGTGGCAGGGGCTTTTCGAAGCAGGCTATGCGCCCGGTACCAGCCAGGACCCAGCCGATCTGGATACCGGATTTACCGATGGCCGTTTTGCTTTCAGTTGGACTGGAAACTGGATGGCGCTGAATACGCTGCTGGCATTTGAAGATACATTGTTCCTGCCTGCGCCCGATTTTGGTCATGGCCCAAAGATCGGTGCCGCAAGCTGGCAATTCGGTGTCTCGGCCACATCCGACCATCCTGAAGGTGCTTCTGCCTTTATCGAATTTGCGTTGCAGGATGAATATCTCGCCGCATTCTCTGATGGTATCGGCCTGATCCCGGCGACGCCGACAGCAGCAGAGATGACGCAATATTACAGCGAAGGCGCGCCAATGGCCGTGTTCTTTGATCTGTCGGCAGCGCAAGGCACGCTGCGGCCTGTAACGCCCGGATATGTGGTTGCGGCCAAGGTATTCGAAAAAGCGCTGGCCGATATCGCCAATGGTGCCGATGTTGCCGATACGCTTGATGCGGCGGTGGACGAGATCGACACCGATATCCAGCGCAATAACGGCTATAACTAAAGCGCCCGAGGCCCCGCGCCTTTGGTGGCGGGGCCTTCTTCAACCACAGATGCATGACTGAACGGGGGCCGACCATGGCACGCGCCAGCAAATTGACGACCAATACCGCCGCAGGATGGGCGATGGCGCTGCCGGGTTTCGGCCTGATCGCAATTTTCATCATCCTGCCGTTCTTCTTTGCGATTGCCCTGTCGTTTACCAATCAGCGGCTGATTTCGCCAAACCCGACGCAATTCATCGGAATGGCCAATTACAGCCGGTTGCTTGGCGTTGGCGTGACCACGATCCAGCCCGAGCGTGACGATGAGGGTGAGATCATCCGCAACGCGGCCGGTGCGCCCGAATATCCGCGCCTGCGCACAATCATCCGGGGCAATCCCGATTTTGCCAATCTTGCTGGCATGCGCGAATGGTTTTCCTGGGAACGTAGCGATGAGGCGCGGACCATCGTGCTGGCGCGCGACGTGGTCTTCATGAAGGCGCTGGTCAACACACTGCTGTTTGTGATCATCGTTGCGCCGGTGCAGGCGACGCTGGCCCTTGGGCTTGCCTTGCTGATCAATCAGCGGCTGCGCGGGATCAGCTTTTACCGCGCGGTCTATTTCATGCCGGTCGTCGTGTCGATTGTGGTGGTCTCGCTGTTGTGGCGGTTCATTTATGACGGCAACAACGGATTGCTGAACAATATGCTGTCGGCCCTGACTTTTGGCTGGTTCGAAGGGCATGACTGGCTGGGCGACCCGTCCACGGCGCTGGGCGCGATCATGGTCATGTCGATCTGGCAAGCTGTCGGCTTTCACATGGTGATCTGGCTGTCGGGCTTGCAGACGATTTCGCCCACGCTCTATGAGGCAGCGGCCATTGAGGGTGCATCGAAAGCACAGACGTTTCGCTATGTCACCTGGCCGGGATTGCGCAATACTGCGGTGCTGATCCTGATCGTCATCACCATGCAGGCCTTTGCGCTGTTCGCGCAGATCGACGTGATGACCAATGGTGGCCCGCGCGACAGCACGCAGACCATCGTCTTTCAGGCCGTCGAACGCGGATATGGGCGGCAGGACATTTCCGGCGGGTCAACGATTTCGGTGCTGCTGTTCCTGCTCGTCCTGACAATCAGCCTGATTCAGGGCTTTCTCACACGGGAGAAGACATGATGGCCACCATTAGCCCCGATAATTCCGGCCTGCGGCTTGCCGTGCGATATACGGTGCTGTCGCTGATCGCAGTCATCTTTTTGTTCCCGCTGGTGTTCATGGTGGTGTCATCGTTCAAGCCAGATGCACAACTGCTGGCGGATACCGCAAGTTTGCGGGCATTTCTGCCGGTGGGCGATATCTCTTTGGACAATTACGCCGCCGCCTTTGCGCGGGCGCCGGTCGGGCTTTTCGTGTTCAACTCGGTCCTTGTGACAGGCGTGACCGTGCTGTTGTCCCTGTTCGTCTGTTCGCTTGCGGCGTTTTCCTTTGTGTTTCTGCGCTGGCGGGGCCGCAAGCTGTTGCTTGCGATCATCGTCGCCACGCTGATCGTGCCGTTCGAGACAATCGCGATTCCGCTTTTGCTTATTGCGGCCAACCTGCCTTGGATCGGGCTGGACGGGTTCCAGATTGGCTGGCTCAACACCTATCGGGTCCAGATCATCCCATGGATCGCGGACGGGCTGACGATCTTTCTGTTCGTGCAGTATTTCAAAGACCTGCCGGGCGAATTGATCGAGGCGGCTCGTGTCGAAGGGGCGTCATCCTGGACCATCTATCGCCGGATCGTCATGCCGCTGGCCGGTCCGGTTCTGGCGACGGCCGCAATTCTCAAGTTTCTGATCATGTATAACCAGTATCTCTGGCCGCTGATGGTTGTTCAGCAAGAGAGTTACCGGCCCGTGATGGTCGGTCTGCAATATTTCTTTCAACTCAACCGCGCATGGGGAGAGATCATGGCCTATCTCAGCATGATCACCGTCCCTGTGCTGGCCTTCTATCTTTACATGCAACGCGCATTCATTGCCTCGATCGCCTCAACCGGCGTCAAGGGCTGACCACTCACCTACAGGAAGACACGATGACACTCGCACTCGACACGCACTGGATCTGGGATAGCTGGTATCTGCATGACGGAACCCGCTGGCACGGCTATTACCTCAAAGCGCCTAAATCGCTCGGCGATCCTGATCTGCGTCATTTCAATGTATCCCAAGGCCATGCGGTCAGTGATGACCTGGTCAGTTGGGATCATCTCGGCACCTGCCTTGCTCCGACCGAAAGCGGGCCCGCTTTTGACGATACAACGACGTGGACCGGGTCGACGCTGCGCGGCGATGACGGGCTATGGCATCTGTTCTACACCGGCGGCGGATCGGCAGAGCGGGGCATGTACCAGCGGATCGGACATGCCACATCGACGGACCTGCATAGATGGGAACGGGTCGAAACGGCTGGGCAGGATGCCGGTTTCTGTCTTGATCTGGCGGGGCCGAATGCTGAGTTCTATGAGAAGGATCATGCCATCGGCCACTGGCATGACCGTGCGATGCGCGACCCATGGGTCATGCGTGACCCCGACGGTGACGGCTGGCTGATGTATTTCACCGCGCGCGCCCCCGGCATTGCAGAACCGAATGCAGGCGGTGCCATCGGTTTTGCCACCTCGCCTGACCTTTACACATGGACCCTGCAACCGCCGGTCTTTGTCGGTGATTACGGGCAGCTTGAGGTGCCGCAGGTCTTTGCGGTGAACGGCCAATGGTATTGCCTGTTCTGCACGGCCGCTGATCATTTCTCGCAGGTGCGTGCAGCCGCCACGCCGGGCGGACCCGTGACAGGCTCGCATTACCTGATGGGGGACAGCCCGCGCGGGCCATGGCGGGTCGCGCCCGGCTTTCTGGACGGTGATCTGCCGTGCCGTCGCTATGCCGCAAGGATCTGCGACACGGCGCATCATGGTGGCGAAGGGCTGGTTATCATGGGCTTTGCCGACAGCGGCAAGGACAGTTTCAAGGGCTATGTGATGGACCCCGAACCGATTGTCATCGCCCCGGATGGCACACTGTCTGTCCAGCGCCTGTCACAAGCAGCGGAGTAGAGAAACATGGCACAAGTCAGTTTGCGCAATGTGCGCAAGTCATTCGGCGCGGTCGACGTCATCAAGGGCGTCGACATCGACATTGCGGATGGCGAATTCGTTGTTTTCGTCGGCCCGTCCGGCTGTGGCAAATCCACCTTGCTGCGGATGATCGCGGGGCTGGAGGATATCACGGACGGCGATCTTGAAATCGACGGCGTGCGGATGAATGACCGCCAGCCCAAGGATCGCGGAATCGCCATGGTGTTCCAGACCTACGCGATCTTTCCGCATATGACCGTGCGCGAAAACGTGGCATTCGGTCTGACCATCAACAAGACCCCCAAGGCAGAAGCCGCAGCCAAGGTGGCCGAAGCCGCGCGCATCCTGCAGATGGAACATCTGATGGATCGCAAACCCAGCCAGCTATCAGGTGGGCAGCGGCAGCGCGTTGCCATCGGCCGGGCGATTGTGCGCGATCCGAAAGTATTCCTTTTTGACGAACCCTTGTCCAATCTCGACGCGGCCTTGCGGATGGATATGCGCATGGAGATCGGCAAACTGCACCAATCGCTTGGCGCGTCGATGATCTATGTCACCCATGATCAGGTCGAGGCGATGACACTGGCCGACAAGATCGTCGTGCTCAAGGACGGTCTGGTGATGCAGGTCGGCACACCGATGGATCTGTATCACGCCCCCGATAACCTGTTCGTCGCAGGGTTTCTGGGCGCACCTTCGATGAATTTCATTGATGTGAAACTGACAGAGATGGAATCCGAACTGGCCACGGTCGAGAATGCGGCAATGCAGCCAATCAAGGTCGCGCATAAGGGCAGGGCGCTGTCTGTCGGTGGTCGGGGCGTTCTGGGCATTCGGCCCCAGTATCTGCATCCTGTCGCGCCGTCAGAGGGCATGTTGCACGGCAAGGTCGCGCTGACCGAAAGGCTGGGGGCCGAGACCGTGGTCGAGGTGATGCTGAAAGATGGGGAAAAGGTCATCGCCGCCCTAGCGGAGGACCGTATCCTTGCGCCAGGCACCGAGATCGGCCTGCGCTTTGATGCCGCGCAGGCCCATCTTTTCGCCGATGATGCCACCCAGCGCAAGGCGGTGCATTAAGCTGGTCAGGCCGCCCCCGGCGATACAGATTATCCGTCGTCACCCGCCGCATTTCCAGACGTTTATTCCGAGTGATTTGGCCAGTGCTGCCTTTGCGGTCATGGCGCGGTCGGCGGTTTCTGGGGATGTGGCATAGGCGATCTGGATGTGGTTGGCCTTGTGGCGGGCCATCATCTGATCGCGGGTCACGCCGGTCAGCACAGCATTCATGATCGGCCATTCCGGCGTCGTGTCAGCCGACCTGCGGGCGACTTCGGCGTCGGACAATGCAACCGCCTGTCCGCGTCCGATATCCATGTGCAGCGCGCCATCCTGCAGGTAGATCCGGCTCCAGATAATCTCGCCGGGTTTGGCGATCCCTTTCAGGCTGCCACCGCCCGCAGGGAAGAACATTGCAGGCTGGCGCAGGCTTTCCGACCCGGCCCAGCCACCGGTATTATGCGCAGGCGGCACCGCGCCGGAGATTTCGAACAGCCAGACAAAATCATCGCCTCCTTCGGGCACGCCGCCCCAGCGCAGATCATGTAGGGTATTTTCCACCGGCTGCCCCATCGCGCGATGCAGGCGATTGGTCAGGACCCCGTCCAGAGCGGCGCATTCATCAACCTCGTTGAAATGCACGATGGCCTGACCGGCTCGGATGACGGTGCCGTCAGCGCCGGTGACATCGGGGCGGTCGTCATTGTTCAGCATGCCTTCGACCAGATCGGAGGCGGGCAGCAGGTCTTTCAGCCCTTGCTGATACTGGATACCGATCGCCTCGCAGCCGAATTCATCGGCCATCCGCACGGCGGCGATATACATGCGGCATTGGTCCAGCACCTGCGCTTCGGTCAGTTCCGTCGCGTGATCGCTGCCCAGGTGAAAGGTCAGACCGCGGGCGCAGAGCCAGTCATAGACGGCGCGCGCCTCCTCCTCGGGCACCGCCTTGGTCGCGTGGTACAGCGCGGATTGCGACAGCCGTTCCTTGAACACGCCCATCGGCATCAGCAATTCATCGGGGATGATGGCATTATACATGCCCATGCAGCCTTCGTCGAAGACACCCAGAATGGTCTTGCGGCTTTGCAGATCGTCCTTGATGGCGGCGATGATCGCGGCATCCTCTGCCGGAATTGCCGCGTCGAAAGCGGCGACATGGCTGGCATCATGGGTCACCGTGCCGTCGCGGAGCCATTCGGCCAGCCCGTCACGGAAAAACCCGTCGTCAAAGGTTTCCGACCAGAGCGTCGCGTAGTTCACCCCGGCCTTGGTCAGGGAGCCGTTGAGGTTCAGCATGCCCACCAGTCCGGGCCATTGCCCTGACCAATTCGCCACCGTCAGGATCGGGCCGCGATGGGTGGTCAGGCCGGGTAGGACGTGATGGGAATATTGCCACACGGCCTCGGCAACGACCAAGGGCGCGTCGGGCTCGATCCCGGCGAAGATATCCATCCCTTCGCGTTGCGAGGCGATAAAGCCATGGCCCTGCGGCTTGACCGGATGCGCGCGGATCAGATCATGGCCCATTTCGGCGAAGACAGAGATCAGCTTGCCTTCCATGGCCTTTTGCGCAGGCCAGCATTGGATATTGGCGCTTTCACGCAGGTCGCCGCTGGCGACAAGATGGATGGTGGTCATTGGTCACTCCCTTTCATGATCGCCACATAGGCGGCGTAATCGTCCTGCATGCGCAGCATCACATTGTATTTTCGGTCGTGATAGGCGGCGATGGCACCGCCGCGCGGGGCAATCACTGCACCCGCACCCGACATGGCCGCCATGGCGGCTGGCAGATCGGCTTGCGCGCCTGCGGCCACAGCGCCCAGCATGGCGCAGCCCAGCAGCACCGGTTCGTCCTGATCCGGCACGACGACATTGCAGCCTGTCGCATCGGCATGTTCGCGCAGGTAAAGCGCGTTGCGCGCCAGCCCGCCGCTGACCACCAGCGTGTCGATCACCACGCCCTGATCCCGCATCGCCTGCAGGATATGGCGGGTGCCATAGGCCAGCGCCTGCAACGTGGCCAGATAGTCCAGCGCCAGATCGTCCATCCCGCTGTCCAGCGTCAGCCCCGCAACGCCGCCTTTGCGCCAGGGTTCTGCGCGCGGCGACCGATTGCCATGGAAATCCGGCTGCACATGCCGGTTTTGCGTCAGGGTTGCGGTTTCATCAGCCATCTGCGCCAGATGCGCCTCGATCAGATCGGTCACCCGGCAGCCCTGCGCCTGGGCCTGCTGAAGCAGCGCGGCAGAGTCAGCATGCCGCGCGATCACATGATCCAGCAGCGCCCCGGCAGCCGATTGCCCGCCTTCCAGCGCCCAGAGCTGATCTGTCACCACCCCGAAATAGGGCCCCCAGATGCCGGGCACAAAAACCGGATCGCGTGTCAGCGCAATATGGCAGGTCGATGTGCCCGCAATCACCGCCAGCCGTCCGTCAAGCGCCGCGCCCGGCGCCAACCCGACACCCAACGTGCCCAAGGCACCGGCATGGGCGTCAATCAGGCTCGCCGCGACAGGCGTGCCGGGGCGCAGACCCAGCTCTTGTGCTGCGGCATCCGTCAGCCCGCCGCAGCTTTGACCAGGCGCGGCCAGGCTTGCACCAATGCGGCCGTGGTTGCCATCTGTCAGGTCTTCCAGGCCAATAGCGGTCAGAAAACCATCGTCCCAGCCTTCGCCCTGCAGGCCCTTATGGCCCAGATAGGTCCATTTGCAGACCATCGAACACAGTGACCGCGTCTCGTTGCCGGTCGCGCGATGCACCAGCCAGTCGGGCAGATCGAAAAATGCGCCAGCGCTGGCCCAGGCCTCCGGCTTTTCGCGTTTCAGCCAACGCAGTTTGGGCAATTCCATCTCTGGCGAGATCTTGCCGCCGACATATTGCAGCGGCGCGCCACCGATGGCGTTGATCGCCTCTGCATCCCCCAATGCGCGGTGATCCATCCACAAGATGACATCCTGATCTGGCGCCCCGTCCGGGTCGACCGAGACCGGATCGCCCTGCGCGGTACTGACCACGAGCGAACAGGTCGCATCAAAGCCGATACCGCTGATTTGAGTGGCATCCACTTTGGCATCGGCAACAGCGCCACGCACCGCTTTCGCAACCGCCGCCCAGATCTGCGCCGCACTTTGCTGCGCAAAACCCGACCGCGGCCGATAGGTCGTGATCGCCTGCGCCGCCGTGCCCAGCAAGCAACCTGACGTATCAAACACCCCCGCACGCGCACTGCCGGTGCCGACGTCAACACCCAGAAAATAAGTCATCTATCGTTCCTTTCTGTTCGGGTCAGATGCAGATCATACACCCCGGCGGTCAAGGTGAAATCTGTGCCCTGCGGTGCGGTCCAGCCTTGCGGCAGGGCGACATCGGCACTGGTATCGGCGGGCAGGGTGATTTGCCAGGTCACGTGATCGCCCTGCATCGCCCAGGCACTGTGGATACGGCCATGCGGTGCATCATAATGGGCCGTCACATGGCCGATGCGCGCATCAAAGACCGGGCGCATCCGTAATCTGCGAAACCCTGGTTCCGCAGCGTCTGTATCAATACCGGCCAGCCGTGCCCATATCCATTCACCTACAGCGCCATAGGCGTAATGGTTGAAAGAATTCATCGCGGTAGACTGAAATCCCGCTTCGGGTGTCCAGCCGTCCCAACGTTCCCAGATCGTGGTGGCACCTTGGGCAATGGAAAACCCCCATGACGGATAGGTTTCCTTCAGCAGCAAATCCACCGCGCGGGTGGGTGACAGCCAGTCGCAGACCACCGGTGCCAGATGGCGTACGCCCAGAAAGCCGGTCTGCAAATGCCCGTCCGCTGCGTCAATCAACGCACCCAACCGTGCCGCCGCCTGTGGGCGCAAGGCAGGTGGCAGCAGGTCAAAATCCAGCGCCAGCAGATAGGCGGTCTGGGTATCCCCGGTCAGAGTGCCCTGCGCGGTCCAGAAACTGGTGACAAAGCTCTTGCGCAGCCGTGCGGCAAGCGCGGTCCAGCGGGCAGAAGGTTCACCAATCACCCCGGCAATATGGCCCATCAGATCGGCCAGATGTATCCAGTAAGCGGTATTTATCAGCGGTCGGTGTGTGGCAGGTCCGATCGACAGCCAGTCGCCATAGTTGTTGTTCACCGCATTGACGCGCAGACCATCGGGGTTGTGTGCCGCGATCCAGTCCATCCAGTCGCAAAAGGGTTGCCAGCAGCGCTGCAACAGGTGCGTATCGGCGTAGCGGGTGTAGTGTTCCCAAGCCATGATGATGGGCGCATCTCCCCAGGCCGGTGCGCCGGGCTGGGGTGTCAAACGGTAGGGGTTCAGCGGTTTTGTGGGGGCGACATCGGGGAAAACGCCGTCCGCTGACTGACCGTCAATCAGGTCTTCCATCCATTTCGACAGGAAAGTCGAGACATCCATGAAATAGCCCGCCGTCCGCCAGAAGACCTGCGCATCTGCGGTCCAGCCATAACGTTCATCGCGTTGCGGGCAATCGGTCGGCACAGACAGGAAATTGCCACGCTGGCTCCAGAATATGTTTGAAATAAGCTGGTTCAGCATCGGGTTTCCGGTGCTGATCTGGCCTGTCACCGGCAGGTCTGTCTGAATGGCGACGGCCTGCAGCGACAGGTCTTGCAAAGGCGCAGAGGCTGACAGGCCCAGATATTGAAAACCGTGAAAGGTGAAACGCGGGGTGAAATGTTCGACGCCATCGCCGTGGCAGATATAGATATCCTCGGACACGGCATAACGCAGGTTGGCGGTGTAAAGTGCGCCATCATCATCCAGCCGTTCGGCATGGCGCAGTCTGATTTCGGTACCGCGCGGTGCGGTCACCTGCATCTGGACATAGCCCGCAAGGTTCTGCCCGAAATCAAAGACCATGCTGCCATCAGGCGCTGTGCTTTGGTGTTGCACCGGTAGAACGGCGACCTCGCGGGCGGGCTCTGTGCGCGATGGTTCCAGCAACGGGGCGCAGGGTTCGGGGCTGATTACCTCGACCGGTTGCCAGTATTTCGGTTGATATCCCTGTTCGCACCAGCCCTTCAGTTCCAGCCGGGCATCATACATTTCGCCTGCCAGAAAATCCGAATAACAGATCGGGCCTTGCCTTGTCTGCCATTGGTCATCGGATGTGAGGCAAAGGGTTTCGCCGTTGTCATATTCCACATGCAATTGCAGCATCAGCGCCGGACGCCCGCCATAATGGTTGCCTGCACGGCGCTGGTTGTGGCCGATGCGGCCGCTATACCAGCCTTCGCCGAGGATCGCCCCAATGACATTCGGGCCTTCGGTCAGCAGGTTGGTAACATCGAAGGTCTGATAAGGGGCGCGGATATGGTAATCGGTCCACCCCGGTGTCATCACGTGATCGCCGATGCGCTGACCGTTCAGGTACAGCTCATAGAGGCCAAGAGCCGAGACATAGACAAAGGCCCGTACAGGTTTGCCGGGCACCTCAAAAGAGCGGCGCAGATAATCGGCAGGCCGCGCCTGAAAGCGGTTGTCATAGCGCGTGTCCTGCGGGACGGCGCGCCCTTCTGGCAGCACGAAATAGCGGGCGATCCAATCGCCGCGCCAGTCCTGCGTCGCCAGCCCGGTAAAGAATGATGCGGGTTCCGCAAAGTCTGACACGCGACCACGATGATCCCAGATCTGAACGCTGTAGAACACCCGCGCATCGCTTGGCAGGGCAGGCCCATCCCATGTCGCATTGAACACGCCGGGTGCTTCGACCTTGCCGCTATCCCATAAATCGCCGCGCCCATGCGCGATGCGATCAGCCGAAAAATCGGCAATGATGCGCCAGGCGGTGACATGGGGGGTATTCCCTGCAACGGCCCAGCTGAATTTTGGCACCGGGTTGTGCAGCCCATCCGGCATGCACAAGTCGTTGCAGCGCAAACGCAGGACATGCGGCCTGTTGTTTTCACTATCAACAGGCATCTATAGCTCCATCGCCCTGTCGCGGGCATTGGCGATATGGCGGTCCATCGCTTGTGTCGCGGCGGTGGGATCGCGCGACAGGATCGCATCGATGACGGCCAGATGGTCGTTGAATGCGCTCGGCAGGGTGTTGGGGCCAAGGCTGATCCGGTCCAGCTTGATCAGTCGAATACGGATACTGTTGATGTGATGCGCGTTGATCAACAGCGCATTCATCGTGGCCGCCATCAATGTGGCGTGAAAACCGCTGTCCACTTCTTGCCCGCGGGCAAACAGCGCGTCATCTGCGGAATCTGTGACCTGCGCCAGCACGTCTTCATGCAGTTTGCGTTGCGTGATCAGCTCTGCGGCGGGCATTGATTTGACGGCATGCAACACTGCCTCGCGTTCCAGGGCAGCGCGCATCTGGAATGCATCGCGGATCATCGGCAGGTCGATGGCAGGCACCTGAATACCGCGCTGCGGATAGACCAGCACCAGACCTTCGGCCTTCAACCGGGGCAAAAGTTCACGCAACGCACCGACCGACAAATGCAGCATATCCACCAGATCGCGCTGGCTGACCAATTGGCCGGGGCGCAGGCGCCCGTCCAGAAGGGCTGCCTGAAAGGTCTCATAGGCGGCTTTGGTCACGCCGCCATCGGTGCGGCGCGGTGTCACTGCATTTGATTTGGCGGCCATCGCTACCTCCCTGATGGGTGCCTGAACGGGGCGACTATTTATCACGAAGGGGCCAGTTCCTTTTCCAGCCCCAGTTCACGGAGAACACTGGCACCTGCCTCTGGCGTCAAGCCCCGGAGTGGCGGGCAAGTGCGGGTATAGGCCGGGTCATCATGACGCAGGCCCAAGACCGCCTTGATGGCGGACAAGCCGCCCATGTCGTTCACGGTTGCAATCCGCGACGTCGCCAGATCCTCTGCGTCTTGCGAGGCCTGACCATTGAACAATGCCACACATTCCGCCGGGAACAAATTGACCATACCGCCGATCATGCCCGCGCCACCAGCGGCAACCATGCGCGTGACCAGACGGTCATCGCCGGTAAAGATCGCCAGATCGGGGAAGGCTGCGATCAATGCCAGACCTTCCTCCAGATTGCCTGTCGAATCCTTGATGCCAATCACCCGCTTGCCCAATCGCGCAACAACGCGTCGCACCAGATCAGGTGTGAAACACACGCCACTGAAGGCTGGAAAATTATAAAGGACAATGCCCAGATCTGGCGACCCGGCGCGGGTGACGACAGCGGCGTAGAAATCAGCCACCGCATCATCGTCCGCAGGGGTATAGTAAAACGGGGGGATGATCAGCGCGGCACGCACGCCCAGATCGGCTGCCACGCGGTATTGCTCTGCTGCGGCGTCAATGCTGCTTTCCATGATGCCGGGGATCTGGCGGGACATATCAAGGCCAAGCTTTGCCAACTGGCGCAGCGCGTCGATTTTCTGACGGGCGGAAAAGGACGCACCTTCGCCGGTCGTACCGAACACCGAAGTATAGGTGCAGCCCTGCGCCAACATATGCGTGCAATGCGCAAACAGCCGATCCACATCGGGCGTGAGGTCAAGGTTAAGCGGTGTGATTGCTGCCCCGACGACGCCAGTCAATCTATTGTTATTGTGCATTAATTTTCCCTTTAGCCCATCTTATTCGGTGTTTGAGTGTAGAACTGATACAATCAGTCTTTACATAAGTGTAGCCCACTCGTAAAGTGACTTTTGCAAACCGCCGCAACATTGCGGCCTCTGCAATCAATGCACGACCGGGAGGAGAAACCGACATGCGAAACAAACTTATCGCCACCATGCTGGCCACCACACTGATGGGCGGCGCCGCACTGGCGCAGGACACGATTGAGCTGAAATTCACGACGGCTTCGGTGCCATCAGATATTCATACGCGCGCGATGCAGGTGTTTTCTGATGCGCTGAATACGGCAGTGCCGGACCGGTTTGATGTTCAGCTTTACGATTCCGGGTCATTGTTCGGGCAGGGGGCCGATTTGGACGCTTTGCAGCGTGGCAATGCAGAAGTCACTTATCTGTCGTTCCAGCTGATCTCTGACAGTATCCCGGCCTATAACCTTTTGACCGCAGGTTATCTGTTCCAAACTCCCGACCATTATCGGGCTTTCCTCGGGTCCGATATCGGCGCTGAATTTGTGCAAAGAGTATCCGACGAAATGGATGTGCAGGTGCTGGACACCTGCTATCTGGGTACACGTCAGATGAACCTCCGCCGGGTGCGTGATGTGCAGACCCCTGCCGATCTGCAAGGTGTAAAGCTGCGGATGCCGGGATCAGATTCCTGGCTGTTCCTGGGCGAAGCCTTGGGCGCGTCGCCAACCCCGCTGCCGTTTGGTGAGGTGTATCTGGCGCTGCAAACCGGCACGATCGACGCGCAGGACAATCCGCTGCCAACGGTCGAAGCCGCTAAGTTTTATGAAGTCACCGAGCAGATCGTTCTGACCAATCATCTGGTGGATGGCGTCAATATCGTCGTTAATAACCAGACTTGGGATCAGCTTGACGCAGATGAACAGACTGCCTTGCGCGATGCCGCAATCGAAGCCTGCGACTGGAACAACGAAGAGCGGCTGGCAGAAGAAGCCCGACTGGTTGCTTTCTTTGAAAGCGAAGGGCTTCAGGTCACCGAGCCTGATCTGGATGCGTTCCGCAGCCATGTACAGGCCTTCTATGCCGATTCCCCCCGTTCGGCCGACTGGCCAGAAGGCTGGGTTGATGCGATCAATGCGCTCGCCGATTAACGGAGGCGAGGCGTGACAGGGCAAGAAAAATCGTCCTTTCATCGCATTGGTGACCTGCTGACGCAGGTCGCCAACGCGGTTGGCGGGCTGCTGTTCATCACAGCCTTTGCCGGTTTTATCATCCAGATCTTCTTTCGCTATGTCATCGGCGATCCGCTGCGCTGGACCGAAGAATTTACCATGATCGCATTTATCTGGACAGTGTTCTGGGCTGCGGCCTTTGTCGTGCCGATCCGCGAACATGTTGCTTTTGACGTGGTCTATTCCGCCGTGTCGCCAAAGGTGCAGCGGATATTCGCAATCTTTTCCATGATCATGGTGATCGTCGCCTTCGGAATCCTTATTCCCTATACGCTGGAATATCTGGAGTTCCTGACGCGCCGCAAAAGCCCGGTGATGCGGTTGCCGATGCATTGGATCTATGGCTGCTACCTTTTGTTCGTTGTGGGCTTTGCCCTGAAAGCGGCTGCACGGCTGTTCCGTCTGGTTGGACCGGACTGGCGCGCGCAAATTTGACAGGATACCTGAATTGATGGAATTTTTCGCAGATTATGCGCTGATCATTATGCTTGTGATTTTGGTAGTGACAACGATCACCGGCGTGCCGCTGGGGATCGCGATGATCGTCTCCAGTATCTTTTATCTGGTTATGGCCGGGCGTGATGTCGGACTGGCGGCAGAAAATGTGCTGAACGGCGTCTTTGGCAATTTTGTTGCCCTTGCGGTGCCATTGTTCATCTTCGCCGGAAATATCATGAATGCAGGCAAGGTTTCGGACCGGCTGCTGTCATTCGCATTGGCATTGGTCGGGCGGGTTCCGGGCGGACTGGCGCAGGTCAATATTCTGACATCGCTGATCTTTTCTGGCATGTCCGGGTCGGCCATTTCAGATGTGGCCGGCGTCGGGAAGGTCATCACCGGCATGATGACACAGGATGGGCGCTATCCGCGTGGCTTTGCCGGGGCGATCACCGCGACATCCTCGGTCGTTGGGCCGATCTTTCCGCCATCCATTCCGATGGTGTTTTATGCGCTGATCTCATCAACATCGGTGGGCGCGCTATTTCTTGGCGGCGTGATCCCGGCACTGATGATCTGCGTCACCCTTGGGGTCGCGGTTTACATCATGGCAAAGGTCCGCGGCTTCCCGGTCGAAGCGACAGTGCCGCTGCTGATGTTGCCCCTGGTGTTCCTTCGGGCTTTCCCGGCGCTGTTGATGCCGGTAATCCTGCTGGGCGGTATCTATTCCGGTATCTTCACCCCGACAGAGGCTGCGGCGGTATCTGCATTCTATGCGATCCTGCTTGCCTCTTTTGCCTATCGTGTCCTGGGTTTGCGTGACTTCTGGGAAGTTGTGAAATCGACCATGCGCACGACAGCCGTCGTCACAATCGTTCTGTGTGGCGCGTTCATCTTTAACTATATCGTCACCGTCGAACGGTTGCCACAGGACGTCTTTGCCCTGTTCCAAAGTATGGACCTGACGGTGATCAAGTTCCTGCTGCTGCTCAATGTGCTGTATCTGGTGTTGGGCTGTTTTCTGGATGTCTCGACGATCATGCTGGTGGTCACGCCGCTGTTCCTGCCGGCCGCCGCCGCATTGGGCATTGATCTGGTGCATCTGGGGATCGTGTTGGTCTTTAACATGATGATCGGGTTGATAACGCCGCCCTACGGGATCCTGCTATTTATCATCAAAGCGCTGACCGGCATTCCGGTCGGCGAGATGATCCGCGAAATCTGGATTTTCCTGGCTTTGCTGATCGCGCTGCTGATGGTGCTGACCTTTTCGCCGGATCTGGTTCTGTGGCTGCCGCGCTATGCCGGGATGATGTAAGCGGGCTCTGCCTTCCGGGTCTGGCGCAGGTAAACGCACCATGCCTTGGATAACCGGGGCAGAGTGGTTAGGTCGGCTCTCATAACGTCGTGCAGGAACGGGTCATTGCCCGGGCCCAAGGCCGGATCATCGGTGCCGCACGACAACCAAATTGGAGAGCAGGATGACGAAACGCGCATTGGTGGTTGGTGTCACTGGCATTCAGGGAAGTGCTGTCGCCGAAAGGCTGGTTCTCGACGGATGGCAGGTCTTTGGTCTGGCCCGGAATCCCGGACAACAAGACGGCGTGACCCCGGTCGCAGCCGATTTGCTGGAACCGCAAGCCTTGGCCGCAGCGCTGGCCGGGATCAACCCGACACATGTGTTTCTGACCAGCTGGTTGCGGCAAAACACCGAGGCCGAAAACATCACCGTCAACGCGGCGATGGTGCGCAACCTGCTGGACGCGCTATCGCCCGCAGGTTCGGTGGAACATGTGGCACTGGTCACAGGCCTCAAACATTATCTCGGCCCGTTCGAGGCCTACGGGCAAGGCACCCTGCCGCAGACCCCGTTCCGCGAGGATCAGGGCAGGCTTGACGTCGAAAATTTCTACTATGCGCAGGAAGACGAAGTATTTGCCGCTGCAGCGCGTGACGGTTTTGGCTGGAGCATTCATCGCCCGCATACGGTGATCGGCAAGGCGGTCGGCAATGCCATGAATATGGGTGCGACGCTGGCTGTCTACGCCACCATCTGCCGCGAGACCGGGCGTCCGTTCCGCTTTCCCGGATCGGCGATGCAATGGGCGGGCCTGACCGATATGACGGATGCGCGGCAGCTTGCAGCACAGGTCGTCTGGGCCGCAGTCACCCCTGAAGCCCGCAATGAGGATTTCAACATCGTTAACGGCGACATCTTCCGGTGGCGCTGGATGTGGAGCCGCATCGCCGACGCGTTCGGCATTGAGGCGGAAGAGTTTGATGGGACTGCCCGCCCGCTTGCCAAACAGATGAAAGACGATGCAAAGATATGGTCTGACATTGTCGCCCGCCATGGCCTTGCCGAAGCCGATATAAACCGGCTTGTTTCGCCCTGGCACACTGACGCCGATCTTGGCCGCCCGATCGAAGTGGTCACCGACATGTCGAAATGCCGCCGGATGGGCTTTACCGGATATGTTGCCACGGATGACGCGTTCTTTGATCTGTTTGCGCGTCTGCGTGCTGACAAGTTGATCCCGGCGCAGTGACTTTGCGCAGGCTCTGCGTTTTCTGCTAAAGCACAGGGAACGAAAGTAGCGGCTCGTGGGTTGACTAAGCGGGTTGGTTCGACGCTTTCAGGCAGGCCCGGAAGGCGCAACAACCGTGACGCATGTTGACAGGAGAAAATAATGCCGTTCAAAATTTTATATGCGGCTGGTGCAGTTGGGCTTTGTTTCAGTGTCCTTCCCTTCGCTATCAGCGCGCAGACCCAAGCGGAAACTGCGCAGGAATCGGCGACTTTCGTGCCAATCGTCAGTGAATGTGTCGCCATGCCCAATGCCACGAATTGCGGACCAGTCCGTGCGGTCGTGACGGAATGCGCGGCAGATTTCGAGGACGTGCAATGCGATGTGCTGTTTGAGGATTCTGACAAAGTCTTTAATGATCCCCAGCTGAAAGAGTTTGCGCAGGCCCAACTTTCACAGGCCAGCGAGGCGATCGCGCTGATGACATTTGAAGAGGCCCATAATGGCGAGATCGGCGATATTGTCGAAGAAAACCGCGCAGATGCAGAACGGACCATGCTGCGTGGCGATGAAAATCTGAACTCTCATTCTGCGCCGCCGTTACTGGTTGAAACTGACTGATATATGGGCGGCTCTGTGATCTCGCAGCGCCAGAATTACGCTCTGCTGGACCAATGCCTGTAAAAGCTGTGCTAGCTGCCTAAAATTCAGGCGCTTGCCGGTGGTCTGGGCCATTGTCGCCGGCGAACAGTTGACAAAGCCGCGAATCTTGGCCGAGATGGCCATGACATATCCGGCATTCACGCCTCGTTTTTCCTGCAACCGCAACCTGCGTTTGCCGGGAAAAGCGGGGCTTTTTTCGTTGAAAGCACTGCATTGAAACGCAAGATCGACCTTGGCATTTTGTTTTCGCGCTCTGGCACCTACAGCCTGTTGGGTGAGGCGAGCCTGACCGGCGCCTTGAAAGGTATCGCGCAGGTCAATGCTGATCCGGCTTTTGACATTGCCTTCCGCGCTGTCACCCGTGATCCGCAGGGGAATGTCGATGCCTATGCCCCGATGTGCGAAGACATCCTGCGCGAAACCGCTGCGCGCCATGTCATTGGCTGCACCACATCCTGGAGCCGTAAGGAAGTGATCCCTGCACTTGAACGGGCTGATGGCGCGCTGTGGTATCCGGTGCCGCATGAAGGGTTCGAGACTTCGGATCGCATCGTCTATACCCATGCCTGCCCGAACCAGCACCTGTTGCCATTGCTCGATCACGCCTTTGCCCGGCATGGGACGCGCAGCTACCTGACCGGGTCGAATTACATCTGGGGATGGGAGATGAACCGGCTGGCGCGCGAAATCGGGATGCGTGCCGGTGGGTCTGTTCTCGGCGAACGCTATTTGCCGCTGGGGGCGACCGATGTGGCGCGGATTGTCGATGAAATTGCCGAACTACGACCGGATTTCGTGCTGAACCAGCTGATCGGCCCATCCCAATATGCGTTTTTGCAGGTCATGGCTGAACTGCGCGCCAAAGATCCCTATTTCGCGCAAGGTAATTGCCCGGTGCTGTCCTGCAACCTGACCGAATGCGAATTGCCCGCTATCGGCGATGCGGGCGAAGGCGTTATCGCCGCTGGGCCGTGGTTCCGCGGGATGCCTGATCTGGCGCAGGGTGAGGGGTGCGATTTTGGCTCATCGTTCGAGGCGGCGGCGCATGCCTCTGTCATGATGCTGGCGCATTTGCTGAATGATCATCCGGGGGCAGAGATGTTGCCACTGGCGGACCTGTTGGCCTTGCCGAAGGCAACGCAGATGGGGATCAATGCGCGCACCCATCACACCAGCCTGCCGGTGGTGATTGCACAGGTGCAGGACGGTGCCTTTGTACCGTTGAAATCCATGGGTCTGGTCGAAGGTGATCCGTACCTGACGATGGGTCGCGACACGCCGCGCCCGGCCTTGCGAGTGGTAACGTGATGCGGCGCTTGCAGATCCCCGAACTGGGCGGTGCAAATGCTGCGATCCTGCATCGCCCGCATGCGACAGTGGTTGCCCTGACCCGCCAGTTAGAGGCGATCGGGTTGCAGGCCGTCAGTTATTGGCCCGATCTGCCTGCAGCGGCGCGCAGCAGCGATTACCTGTTTCTGGACGTCGATACCGCCTATGACGATCAATTCCCTTGGCCTGCAGGTCAGGCCCCGATGCCCACTATCGCCCTTGTCGGGTCCGAGGCACCGGGGCGCATCGAATGGCTGATGAATTTTGGCGCTGATGCGCAGATTTTGAAACCTGTGGGAACGGGCGGCGTCTATTCCGCCTTGCTGATTGCGCGCGCGACTTTTGACGCACGCGCCGAAATGGCCGACCGGATTACCAGCCTGCGCGCGCGGTTGGGGCAGCGGCAAACTGTGGTGCGCGCCGTGGCCTTGCTGGCCGCGCGGGGCAAGTCGGAAGATGCCGCCTATGACCAGCTGCGCGCGATGGCGATGGCCTGGCGGGTGAGTTTCGAGGAAGCGGCAGAACGCATCGTCTCCAACGCCGGACCTCAGGAGAGTGATCATGGTTGATATCGCCCCGATCCCCTTGCAGGCGCCCAAGGGCGGCGCGGGTGTCTTCCGCCGCCTGCTACGCCGCAAGCTTGCTTTGTTCGGCTTTGCGATCATTTTCATCGTCGTGGGTGGGGCGATCTTTGCGCCTTGGCTGGTGCGCTATGGCCCGAACGAGCAATTGTTCGACGGTCTGACCCTGCAAGGCGCACCGATGCCGCCGGGCGGCGACTTTCTGATGGGCACGGACCTGCTAGGGCGCGATTTGTTCAGCCGTATCCTTTACGGCGCGCGCACCTCGCTGATCATCGGGGTGGTGGCGAATGGCGCGGCGCTGATCATCGGTACATTGATCGGGCTGACTGCGGGGTTTCTGCGGGGCTGGATCGGGTCGGTGCTGATGCGCTTTACTGATCTGATGATGGCCTTTCCGGCGCTGTTGCTGGCGATTTGTCTGGCGGCGATTTTCCAGCCCTCGCTCTGGATCGTGGCGATGGTCATCGCGCTGGTGAACTGGGTGCAGACTGCGCGTGTGGTCTATACTGAAACCACCAGCCTGTCAGAGCGTGAGTTCATCGCCGCCGAACGCACCTTGGGCGCATCACAATCGCGCATCCTGTTCCGGCATATCCTGCCGCATCTGGTGCCGACGCTGATTGTCTGGGGGACTTTGGGCATTTCGGTCACCGTATTGTTGGAGGCGACCCTGAGTTTCCTTGGTGTCGGGGTGCAACCGCCGACGCCAAGCTGGGGCAATATCATCTTTGAAAACCAGACCTATTTTCAGGCCGCGCCGTGGCTCGTGTTCATCCCGGGAGCCGCGATCCTGCTGTTGGCATTGGCGTTCAATCTGGTCGGTGATGCCTTGCGCGATGTGCTGGACCCCACACAAAGAGGGCAGGATTGATGGCCGGATATCTGTTGCGTCGCGTTATTCAGGCCGTGCTGATCCTGCTGGGCGTCAGTTTCATTACTTTCGTGCTGCTTTACGTCCTGCCAGCCGATCCGGTGCGCCAGATTGCAGGCCGATCCGCTACGGCGCAGACGGTGGAGAATATCCGCCAGCAACTGGGGTTGGATCAGCCGTTGCTGGTGCAATATGGCCGCTATCTGGCGGGGCTTGTCCAAGGTGATATGGGCCGCAGCTATCTGCAAAGGACAGAAGTGTCGGCGCTGATCGCCTCGCGGCTGCCTGCGACCTTGCTGTTGATGGCGGGCGGGATTTTCTGCGAATTGCTGATCGGGCTAACGCTGGGCGTGATCGCTGCGATGTTTCGCGGGCGGCCCTTGGATCAGGCCTTGATGGTGACCAGTTTCGTAGCCGTCTCGGCCCCGCAATTCGTGGTCGGTCTGCTGCTGCTATACGTCTTTGCCGTCCAGCTTGGCTGGTTTCCCATCGGCGGTTACGGCACCTTCGCACATCTGGTGCTGCCCGCGATCACGCTGGGGATCATGGGATCAGGCTGGTATTCGCGCATGATGCGGTCGTCGATGATCGAGGTGCTGCGGCAGGATTACATCCGCACCGCGCGCGCCAAGGGGCTGACCCGTGCGCGAATTCTGACCCGCCATGCCTTGCCTAATGCGATCCTGCCGATCATCGCGATGATCGGGATCGATATCGGCATTTTCATGGGCGGGCTCGTCGTCGTCGAAAGCGTGTTCGGCTGGCCCGGCATCGGGCAGCTTGCCTGGCAGGCAATCCAGCGTGTCGATATCCCGATCATCATGGGGGTCACCATGGTGTCGGCGACCGCCATCGTGCTGGGCAATCTTTTGGCTGACGTCATCACCCCCTTCATCGATCCGCGCATCAAGATGCGGTGAAGCAATTAACCACCATCAACAACAGGAAGATCATCATGAAAAAACTGCTTTGTTCGACTGCTCTTATCGCTGCCATGGCGCTGCCGCTGGCGGCACAGGATTACACACCTGACCCCGCCGCGACACCGGGTGGCATGATCACCATCACCTATAAGGATGATGTCGCCACGCTCGACCCAGCCATCGGCTATGATTGGCAGAACTGGTCGATGATCAAATCGCTATTTGACGGGCTGATGGATTATGTCCCCGGCACCACCGATCTGCGCCCCGGTCTGGCCGAAAGCTATGAGGTGTCCGAGGATGGCACTGTCTTTACCTTCACGCTGCGTGAGGGTGTGACCTTCCACAACGGCCGTGAAATGACGGCTGAAGATGTCAAATATTCGCTCGACCGTGTGACCTTGCCTGCCACGCAATCGCCCGGCGCAGGGTTCTTTGCGTCGATTGTCGGGTTTGACGAGATTTCAAGCGGTGCGGCAGAGACGTTGGCGGGGGTCGAGGTGCTTGATCCGCTGACCGTGCAGATCACCCTGTCACGGCCTGATGCAACCTTCCTGCATGTGATGGGGCTGAACTTTGCCTCCATCGTGCCGCAAGAGGTGGTCGAGGAAATGGGCGATGATTTCGGCAAGAACCCTGTCGGTACGGGCGCGTTTAAACTGACTGACTGGACCATCGGCCAGCGCGTCGTCTTTGAAAAGAACGCCGATTACTGGCGTGAAGGCGTACCATATCTGGATGGCATCACCTTTGAGGTCGGGCAAGAGCCGATTGTCGCACTTCTTCGCTTGCAACAGGGTGAAGTCGACGTGCCGGGTGACGGCATCCCGCCTGCGAAATTCGTCGAAGTCATGGCTGATCCTGAACAGGCTGCGCGCGTGATCGAAGGCGGCCAGTTGCATACCGGCTATATCACGTTGAATGTCGGCGTTGCCCCGTTCGATCAGCTTGCCGTGCGCGAGGCGGTGAACATGGCGATCAACAAGGAACGGATCGTCCAGATCATCAACGGGCGCGCTGTGCCCGCCACCCAGCCGCTGCCACCCAGCATGCCAGGCTATAGCGAAGGGTTCGATGGTTTCGCGTATGATGTCGAAGCCGCCAAGGCCAAACTGGCCGAGGCCGGTTTTGCGGATGGTTTCACCACCGAGCTTTACGTGATGAACACCGACCCCAACCCGCGGATCGCCCAAGCGATCCAGCAGGATCTGGCAGAGATCGGCGTGACACTGGAAATCCGCAGTCTGGCACAGGCCAATGTGATCGAGGCTGGCGGCGCGGGAGAGGCGCCGATGATCTGGTCCGGCGGCATGGCCTGGATCGCTGATTTCCCGGACCCCTCGAACTTTTATGGCCCGATCCTCGGTTGCGCCGGCGCGGGCGAGGGGGGCTGGAACTGGTCGAAATTCTGCAATGAAGGGATCGATGCCATGGCTGTTGAAGCTGACAGCTTCATCGACCCTGCAGCACCAGAGCGGCTGGAAATGTGGTCGCAGGTCTATCAGGATGTGATGGCCGAAGCCCCTTGGGTGCCGGTGTTCAACGAACAGCGCTACACGATGAAATCGGCCCGCATGGGGGGTGATGACGCGCTTTATGTCGATCCGGTGTCGATCCCTGTCAACTATGACTATGTCTTTGTGACCGAGTAAATCTGATGTGCAAAAACTGCGACTACACGATCCACGGGGCGCAGCACCATTTCGGCTGGGACAATTCCATTGCCCCGGCCGAGGTGGTCGCACCCGGATCAACGATCCTGTTTCACTGTCAGGATTCATCGGCGGGCCAGCTTGGCCCGTCGAGCACGGTAGCTGACGTCACAGCTCTGGATTTCGGCAAGATCAATCCGGTATCCGGCCCGATCTATGTCGATGGAGCCGAACCCGGCGATGCGCTGAAAATCACTCTGCATGACTTTGCACCACGCGTGCAGGATGGCTCTGCCTGGGGCTGGACGGCGAATATCCCCGGTTTCGGGCTGCTTGCCGATCAGTTCACTGATCCGGCACTGACCTTGTGGAAATACGATGCGGTCAGTCTGGAACCCGCCCTTTGGGGCACACATGGCAAGGTCGCGCTGAAGCCGTTCACCGGGACCATTGGCGTCGCGCAGGCGGAACCCGGCCTGCATTCCATCGTGCCGCCACGCCGGACGGGGGGCAATCTCGACATCCGCGATATCGCCAAAGGCACGGTGCTTTACCTGCCGGTCGAGGTCGCGGGGGCGCTGTTTTCCGTCGGTGACACCCATGCCGCCCAAGGCGATGGCGAGGTCTGCGGCACCGCCATCGAAAGCCCGATGGATGTGACGCTGACGCTGGATCTGGTCAAAGGTGCCAATCTGAAAATGCCGCGCTTTACCACGGCTGGCCCCGTGACCCGCCATATCGACGCGGATGGTTATGAGGTCACAACCGGCATCGGCCCCGACCTGATGACCGGCGCGCGCCAAGCGGTGGAACAGATGGTCGATCTGCTCTGCGCGCAGCACGGCATGGCGGCGGTCGATGCCTATATGCTGGTGTCGACCTGTGGCGATCTGCGGATATCGGAAATCGTCGATATGCCCAATTGGGTAGTATCGTTCTATTTCCCACGCTCGGTTTTCGCATGACTATGCCTGATCCGTTGCTGTCAGTCCGCGATCTGACCGTCTCGGTCCGGGACAGGGGGGTGGTGAAACCCCTTGTCTCGGACCTGAGTTTCGATCTCCGCGCGGGCGAAACGCTGGCGATTGCAGGCGAAAGCGGGTCGGGGAAATCCATCACCTCACTGGCGCTTATGGGTTTATTGCCGAACAATGTGACTGTGACATCTGGGCAGATGGTGCTGGGCGGCACCGATCTGACGCAACTCAACGAAAACCAGATGCGGCCTTTGCGCGGCGCGCAGGTGGCGATGATCTTTCAGGAGCCGATGACCTCGCTGAACCCGGTGCAGACCATCGGCACGCAATTGACCGAGGCGATCCGGGCGCACGAGCCGCTGTCGCGCAATCAGGCGCGTGTGGCAGCCATTGCAGCCTTGCGGCAAGTGCGGCTTGCCGAACCCGAACGCCGGATGGGCCAATATCCGCATGAATTATCTGGCGGGATGCGCCAGCGGGTGATGATCGCCATGGCGCTGGCTTTGCGTCCGGCGCTGCTGATCGCGGATGAACCGACGACTGCATTGGATGTGACCGTGCAGCGCGAGGTGCTTGAACTGCTCAGGGACCTGCAGCAGCAGACCGGCGCAGCGATCATCCTGATCACGCATGATATGGGCGTGGTGGCGGAAACGGCGGATCGCGTCGTAGTGATGCAGGCGGGCCGGATGGTTGAGCAAGGGCGAACGACGGATGTCTTCGCCGCCCCACAAGCCGAATATACCCGCGATCTGTTGGCGGCTGTGCCACGGCTGGGGGCAGGGGCCGCACGTGCGGCCTCTTTGCCGCCCAAGGCACTGGTCCCGGTGGCGCGATTGGTCGATGTGAAAGTGCATTTCGACATCGGCGCGAATTTTCTGGGCCGTCCCACCCACCGCGTGCATGCGGTGGAAGGTGTGACGTTCGACATCCAACCCGGCGAGACCTTTGGCCTTGTCGGCGAAAGCGGCTGTGGCAAATCCACGATTGCCAAGGCGCTGGTTGGTTTGGTCCCGCATCAGGGGCAGATCAATGTGGATGGCAAATCCTTGGCGGGTCTGACCGCGCAGGGCCGCAAGGATATCTGCCGCGATGTGCAGATGGTGTTTCAGGACCCGATGGCCGCCCTCGACCCAAGGATGAAGGTCGGCGATGCGGTCGCGGAACCTTTGGTGATCCACGGGATCGGCACGGCCAGCGAACGACATGATCGCACGGCGGAACTCTTTCGCCGTGTCGGGCTGACTCCGGATCAGATGACCCGCTATCCGCATGAATTTTCCGGCGGCCAGCGGCAACGCATCTGCGTCGCCCGCGCGTTGGCGTTGCGGCCCCGGCTGATCATTTGCGACGAAAGCGTGTCGGCGCTGGATGTGTCGGTGCAGGCCCGTGTGCTGGCGCTGTTGGAAGAGTTGAAGGCCGAATTCGGCGTGGCCTATCTGTTCATCAGCCACGACATGGCAGTGGTCGAAAATGTCGTCGACCGGCTGGCTGTGATGTATCTGGGCCAGATCGTGGAAATGGGCACACGCGACCAGATATTCGGCAATCCGCGCCACCCCTATACCCGCCGTCTGCTGGAGGCCGTCCCGATCCCGGATCCGACCCGCACACGGCTGCCTTATCTACGCCCCGCGGGTGAGCCGCCGTCGCCGATGCGGCGGATCGGTGAGCAGATCACGCGGCTTGCCCTGACCGATCTGGGTGGCGGGCATCTGGTCGCACCAGAGGCGGTGTCATAGCACGCGGTGATTTGCGGGGCGGCGCGGTGAATCTAGCAGGCTTGCCAATTGTCATCACGCAGAAACGCCCGGCACAGGGTGACGCGACCAGCGCAACGCTGACAGATTGTGGCCTGGCGCATCTGAAACGCCTGCGATCCTACAGACGCCCGCCAGTCAGAAATCCTGTCCCAACATTGAGGCACAAATATAATAATTCAGGGAAAAATAGAACCAATGGCAGTCCCTAGGGGAATCGAACCCCTCTTTCCAGGTTGAAAACCTGGCGTCCTAACCGATAGACGAAGGGACCGCAGCTGGTGTCGCGCTTTTAGGCAAAGCCCGCAGTGCGCGCAAGGGGGTATTTGCGCTTTTTCCGACTTCTTTTTAGTGGGCAGCAGCGGCGTCTTCCAGCCGCAGTTGGACGGATTGGCGACCCTGCCAGACATTAACCTCCAGCCGTCCGGCAAGGTGGAACCGCCCGCCGTTATGCTGCAGCAGGGCAGGGCCCAATGGCCCGTCCATCGCGCCGAAACAGATCGCATCGATCCGTGCGCCCAGGCCATCACCAAAGCTGATCTTCAGATGGTTTTCACCGACTTGTTTGACAAAAAGAATCTGACAATCGGGAAAGGCAAAGCGCGGGGCCGGGGCACCGGCGCCAAAGGGGCCTGCGTCATCCAGCAATGTCACCAGATCGACATTGGCGGCCCCGGGCATCAGGATGCTGTCGAGCCGCAGGTCGGCCGGCCCCAGCGCACCGGCCCCTTGTTTGTCCAGCAGTTCCGCCAGCCGCGCCATCGCCGGTTCCAGATTTTCCTGCGTCACGCTGAGACCTGCAGCCATCTTGTGCCCGCCGCCTTTGATCAGCAGACCCTCATGCGCCAGCCGCTGGATCGCAGCTCCCAGATCGATCCCCGATACCGACCGGCCAGAGCCTTTGCCGATTCCATCCTCGAACCCGATCACAACGGCGGGGCGGTTGGTCGCCTCTTTCAATCGCGCGGCGACGATTCCCACGACACCGGGATGCCAGCCTTCTGCTGCAGCCCAGACCAGCGGACCATCGGTGCCACGCGTTTCGGCCTGCATAATCGCGACATCGCGGACGGCCTGTTCCACCGCGCGTCTTTCGGTGTTCAACTGGTCCAGCATATCGGCCAGATCGCGCGCCTCTGACGCATCATCGGTTGCCAACAGCCGCGCGCCCAGATCGGCCTTGCCGATCCGCCCGCCTGCATTGACCCGTGGCCCCAGCAGAAACCCAAGATGATGTGATGTCGGCGCGGCATCCAGTCCCGCCACATCTGCGAGCGCCGTCAGCCCCGGACGGGCGCGGCGTGCCATCACCGTCAGGCCCTGGCGGACAAAGGCACGATTGACCCCGACCAGCGGCGCAACATCCGCGACCGTCGCCAACGCCACCAGATCGAGCATTCCCATCAGTTCGGGCCCGGTCTTGCCCGCCAGCCGCAATTGCCGGTTCGCCTCGACCAGCATCAGGAACACGACAGCGGCGGCACAAAGATGCGCCAGATCACCGCTTTCATCCTGCCGGTTCGGGTTCACGACAGCCGCTGCATCGGGGAGAGTTTCGCCGCCAAGGTGGTGATCCAGCACGATCACATCCGCGCCTTTGGCAGCGGCAATCGGGCCATGTGACAGCGTACCACAATCCACGCAGATGATCAGATCATGTGCCGCCGCCAGCCCTGCCATAGCTTCATCGTTCGGTCCGTATCCTTCGTCAATTCGGTCGGGGATATAGAGCGTCGCCCGCAAGCCCATCTGCCGTAGCCAGACGATCAGCAAGGCGGCGGAGGCACCGCCATCGACATCATAATCCGCGAAAACCGCGATCCGTTGTCGCCGGGTGACGGCATCCAGAAACCGTGTGGCAGCTTTTTCCATATCGCGCAAGCTGCGCGGGTCAGGCAAGAGATCGCGCAATGTCGGTGCCAGATACAGCGCCGCCTGTTGCGACGTCACATGACGCCGGGCCAATGTCCGGCACAGGGGCGCGGGCAGATTGGTCGCCTGCGCCATCGCCTCTGCCGCGCGATCCTCTTGCACAGAGGGGCCAACCCAACGACGGCCCGTCAACGAAGAGGTGACGCCCAAAAACGCATGATCTTGTGGTATATTCATACCCGCATACTACCAGCGGCGCGGCCCCAGCGCCACGCCCGTCTTCTTTTTTCCAAAAATACTCCCGCCGGAGGCGGCGCGTCAGCGCCTTACTTGGTCGGGTTGCGATAGATCATCCGCCGGACCGATCCGGTTTTGGACCGCATCAGGATTGTTTCCGTCGTGACAAAGCCGATTTCACGCTTGATTCCCGGCACCAATGACCCGTCGGTTACCCCCGTCGCGGCAAAGATCACATCGCCGGTGACCATATCATCGCGGGTATAGACGCGGTCGAAATTAGTGATCCCTGCCTTGGTGGCGCGACCGCGTTCGTCGTCGTTGCGGAACATCAGTCGGCCGAAAATCTGCCCACCCATGCATTTCAGCGCTGCCGCCGCGAGCACGCCTTCGGGTGCGCCGCCGGAACCCATATACATGTCGATGCCAGTCAGGTCAGGTTCGGCGCAATGCATCACACCGGCGACATCGCCATCGGTGATCAGCCGGATCGCAGCACCGGTGCTGCGGATTTCGGTGATCATATCCTCATGTCGCGGGCGTTCCAGTACACAGACGGTGATATCTTTGGTCGAACAGCCCTTGGCGGCAGCCAATGCCGAAACCCGTTCGGATGGCGACATATCCAGCGTCACAACGCCGAGGCGAAACCCAGGGCCGACGGCCAGTTTATCCATATAGACATCCGGCGCATGCAGCATCGACCCGCGCGGCCCCATCGCGATAACGGCCAGCGCATTGGGCATATCCTTGGCGGTCAGCGTTGTACCTTCCAACGGGTCCAGCGCGATATCCACGCCCGGCCCGTTGCCGGTGCCGACTTCTTCGCCGATGAAAAGCATCGGCGCTTCGTCGCGTTCGCCTTCGCCGATCACGACGACGCCTGCGATATCAAGCTTGTTAAGCTGGGTCCGCATCGCATCAACCGCCGCCTGATCGGCGGCTTTTTCATCACCGCGCCCGATCAGGGGGGCGCAAGCGATGGCAGCAGCCTCAGATACGCGGGCAAGCCCTAGTGACAGGTTGCGGTCATTGAAATCAAGAGGCGTGGGCATGGGCATATTCCTTTGGTGGTTCCGGTCACGTAAACCTTGTCGGTGTCACTGCCGCAAGACTGTTTGCGCTAAACCGCCTCGATCCGGATCGCTACAGGATCGCCATAGACCACACCTGTCTCCTGAAACGCGGCCAAAGCTTCGTCCAGCGCGGTTCGCGTCGTTTTGTGGGTCACGATCAGCACCGGGGCGGCGGTGTCGGCATGATCGTATTGGCGCATCCGGTCGATGGAGATTCCCGCATCGCCCAAGGCGCGCGCGACCTTTGCCAAAGCGCCGGGTTTATCGAGCAGTTTCATCCGCAGGTAATAGGGTGCAGGCACGGCAGCCTGTGCTGCGCGCGCGCGTCGCAATGTGTTCGCCGGTTGTCCAAAGGTTGATATCCGGATGCCGCGGGCGATATCCATCACATCGCCCATT
Organism: Loktanella sp.; assembly: GCA_017390475.1. Taxonomy (GTDB): domain Bacteria; phylum Pseudomonadota; class Alphaproteobacteria; order Rhodobacterales; family Rhodobacteraceae; genus Yoonia. The sequence continues at coordinate 96,423 of JAFPBO010000014.1, read as the reverse complement.
ACGGCGCTGGCAGTGGGGCCTTCGCCCGCACCGGCGCCGCGCAGCACGATCTGGCCGACATAATCGCCTTCCAGCACGATCATGTTGGTGCCGCCCTGCAATTGCCCCAGCGGCGATGTATCAGGCACCAGACAGGGCGACATGCGCTGTTCCAGCCCACGGCCTGTCATCTGCGCGACGCCCAGAAGTTTGATCTTGAACCCCATATCGGCGGCGTGATGGATGTCGTCGATGCTGACCGCGCCGATGCCTTCCAGCTGCACCGCGCCGAAATCCACCTGCGTGCCAAAGGCGATGGAGGCGAGCAGCGCCAGTTTGTGCCCCGCGTCAATCCCGCCCACATCCAGTTCGGGATCTGCTTCGAGATAGCCAAGCGCGTTGGCCTCGTCGAATACTTCTTGATAGGACAGTCCGGCGTTTTCCATCCGGGTCAGGATGTAGTTGCAGCTGCCGTTCATCACGCCCATGATCCGGGTGATGTCATTGCCTGCCAGCCCTTCGGTCAAGGCTTTGACCACGGGGATACCGCCCGCCACTGCGGCTTCGAACCGGATCACGCTGCCTGAGGCCTCTGCCGCCAGTGCCAAGGCGTGGCCGTGCACGGCCAGCAAGGCCTTGTTGGCGCTGACAACATCCTTGCCTGCCGCAATCGCCGCTTCAGTCGATTCCTTGGCAGGGCCGTTTTCGCCGCCCATCACCTCGACAAAGACATCGACATCATCTCGGCGGGCAAGGGCGACGGGATCATCCTCCCAGATATAACCCGACAGATCGACGCCGCGATCCTTGTCGCGGCTGCGCGCGCTGACCGCGCTGATCGTGATGGCGCGGCCAGACCGGGTCTGCAACAGATCACCATGTTTCTGGATCATCCGCACGACACCCACACCGACGGTGCCCAGTCCTGCAATGCCGAGCCGTAAAGGTTGTGTCATGCTGTCAAATCCATCTGTGTCGGGTTTCCCGCGCGGTGTAGCGAATAGGCAAGGCTACTGCAACGCGCCGGGATTGATCTGGCGCAAGGCATCGGCCCGGCGTTGCAAGGCGGCGACGCGCGCATCCATTGCGCTGTTTTCCAGTGTGATCGGTGCGGGCGTGTCACCCAGCGGCAACAGCCGTGGATAAGGTGCAGCGCGCGCCGCATCGGACAGGGTGCCGTCCAGCGCCGGAATATCCGCGCAGGCAGCAAGCAAAAACAGGATCGGCAGGGCATAGCGCATGTGCCAGACAATAGGCACGGCGCGCGGATCACGGCAAGTCGGGCTTTTCATTTGAACATCCGTTCAGTTACATGGCGGCATGGCACGCAAACAAGGTTCTCATTCCGATATCACCGGCCCCAGGGTGCAGCAGACCGCCCTGCGCCTGATCGCACGGCACGGCTTTGCCGCCGTATCAATGCGCCAGATCGCGGCAGAGGTGGGCGTGCAGGCCGGTGCGCTGTACAACTATACCGCCGATAAACAAAGCCTGCTGTTTGATCTGATGCGGGCGCATATGGATGACGTGCTTGGCGCGCTGGCTGCCGCGAAGATCGAGGGTGATCCACGCATGCGGCTTGACGGGTTCACCCGGTTTCATATCCGCTTTCATCTGCCCCGCTCGGATGAGGTTTTTGTCTCTTACATGGAATTGCGCAGCCTTGAGCCCGAAAACTTTGCCACCTTGGAATCAATGCGTCGCCAATACGAAACTGCATTAGAAGATATCCTGCGCGACGGTGTGGCCGAAGGCATCTTTGCCGTGCCCGATACCCGGGTGGCAACAATGGCGATCATTGCGATGTTGACCGGCCTCAGCCATTGGTATCGCGAAGGCGGCCGTCTGGGTATGGATGCGATCGAAGATATTTACTGCGATCTTGTGCAAAAATCCGTCAGCCGCTGACGCGAAAGGATATTTGATGTTCCAGCCTGATCACGACGGTGTTTTTGCCTCTGTCCAAGCGTCGCAGCCGCGCCGCTATTTTGCCTGTGTGGTTCTGTTTTTGCTGGGTGGTGCCTTGATCTATACCGCGCTTGCGCAGCCCCCTGCGCTGCCTTGGTTGATATTTCTGCTGGCTTTTGGCGGTTCTGCCCTGTGGCTGGGCGAGCGGCTGTGGCGGGCGACGCAGTTTGGCATTGTCTTGACTGAAACGGAATTGCGCGACACGGCCGGCAGGTTGCTGGCGCGACTGGACGAAGTCAGCCATGTGGATCGCGGCGCGCTGGCGATGAAACCGGCAAATGGCTTTACCTTGGTGCTGACCAAACGTCATCCGCGTGGCTGGGCCCCCGGCCTGTGGTGGCGGATCGGCAAGCGTGTCGGGGTAGGGGGCGTGACCGCCGCCGGACAGGCAAAATTCATGGCCGAACAGATCGCGCTGCGGATCAGGGACCGCGATGCCTGATCCGGCGTGAAAACCGGATCATTCGCCCGGCCCGGATATGGCGTTCAGGCTAATCGCCCGAATTTTGCAAACTGCCTATTTTTTCGACACATTCGCTGCGGTTGTTCTTATGCTGGTTTCAGTGCCGTCTGGCCCGGCACGTTAGAATGAAGGATGTGACATGACCCAGCCTGATACCCTCTTTGAACCTAGTTTCCGCGAATCCGTCGACATGATGTTCAATCGTGCTGTGGCCCTGATGGACCTCAGCCCCGGCCTTGAGGAAAAGATCAGGGTTTGTAACGCCACCTATACCGTCCGTTTTGGCGTGCGCCTGCGTGGTTCGCTGCATACATTCACCGGCTACCGCTCGGTCCATTCCGAACATATGGAACCCGTGAAAGGCGGCATCCGTTTCGCCCCCAACGTCCATCAGGACGAGGTCGAGGCGCTGGCGGCGCTGATGACCTATAAATGCGCGCTGGTTGAGGCGCCCTTTGGCGGCTCCAAAGGCGGGTTACGGATCAATCCGGCGGATTGGAACGAACATGAGCTGGAACTGATCACCCGCCGCTTCGCCTATGAGCTGATCAAGCGCGATCTGATCCACCCGGCGCAGAACGTGCCTGCCCCCGACATGGGCACGGGCGAGCGGGAAATGGCCTGGATCGCCGATCAATACCGCCGGATGAACACCACCGATATCAATGCAGCCGCCTGCGTGACCGGCAAGCCGACCAATGCGGGTGGTATCGCAGGCCGGGTCGAGGCGACTGGCCGCGGCGTGCAATATGCCTTGCGCGAATTTTTCCGCTACCCCGAGGATATCGCGAAGGCCAATCTGACCGGCAAGCTGGATGGCAAGCGGATCATCGTTCAGGGGCTGGGCAATGTCGGCTATCACGCCGCCAAATTCCTGTCCGAGGAAGACGGCGCGCTGATCACCGGCATCATCGAACGTGACGGCGCTTTGCACGATGAAAAGGGTCTGAACGTCGAAGCGGTGCGCGCCTGGATCGTCAAACATGGTGGGATTGCGGGCTATCCAGGTGCTGCTCATCACGCGGATGGTGCCAAACTGCTAGAGGCGGAATGCGATATCCTGATCCCTGCCGCATTGGAGGCTGTGATCAACCTGTCCAACGCCGCGCGGATCAAGGCCCCGCTGATCATTGAAGCGGCGAATGGTCCGATCACGGCAGGTGCCGATGATATCCTGCGTGAAAAGGGCTGTGTCATCATCCCCGATATGTACGCCAATGCGGGCGGTGTGACGGTGTCCTATTTCGAATGGGTCAAGAACCTGTCGCATATCCGCTTTGGCCGGATGCAGCGCCGACAGGAAGAATCGCGCCACCAGCTGGTGGTGGATGAATTGGAGCGGCTGTCCTCGGACAAGGGGCTGGGCTGGACCTTGTCGCCGGATTTCAAGGAAAAATACCTGCGCGGCGCGGATGAACTGGAATTGGTGCGCTCTGGCCTCGATGACACGATGCGCGCGGCCTATCAGGCGATGCGCGCGGTCTGGCACGGGCGTGATGATGTGCATGATCTGCGCACGGCGGCCTATCTGGTGTCGATACGCAAGGTCGCTGACAGCTATCGCGCCAAGGGTCTTTAACCGGGCGGCGGGTAAGGTGGATCATGATCCACCTTACCCGCCGCATTTGCCCCTTTCGGTCCGCCATGAATAGTCTAGTCTTTGATCGCGCAGCAAAGGGCGGATCATGGGATATTCGGGTTTTCAGGTCATCAAACAAGGGCTTTTCGGCCAGCACGGCTGGAAACCCCTTTGGCGCGACCCGGCCCCGAAACCCCGCTATGACGCGATCATCATCGGCGGTGGCGGGCATGGTCTGGCCACGGCCTACTACCTTGCGCGCGAACATGGGCTGACCAATATCGCGGTGCTGGAAAAGGGCCATATCGGCAGCGGTAATATTGGCCGCAACACGACCATTGTGCGCGCCAATTACTTTCTGCCCGGCAATCAGGAATTCTATTCCCATTCACTGAAGCTGTGGGAAGGGATGTCGCAGCAACTGAATTACAACGTGATGCTGTCGCAGCGCGGGGTGATCAGCCTGTTCCATTCCGACGGCCAGCGCGATGCTTTCGTGCGGCGCGGCAATGCGATGATCAACCATGGTGACGACGCGATCCTGCTCGACCGCGAAGGGGTGCGCGCGCATCTGCCCTATCTTGATTTCGATAACGGACGGTTCCCGATCTATGGCGGTTTGTTCCATCCGCGCGGCGGCACCGCCCGGCATGATGCCGTCGCCTGGGGCTATGCCCGTGCGGCAGACCAGCGCGGTGTCGACCTGATCCAGAACTGCGAAGTCACCGGGATCGATATCGAAAACGGCGCTGTCACTGGCGTGCAGACCACACGCGGCGCGATCAAGGCACGCAAGGTCGCCATCGTCACCGCTGGCCGGTCAGGGCAGGTCGCCGCCCTTGCCGGGATGCGCTTGCCAGTGGAAAGCCATGTGCTGCAGGCTTTTGTGACAGAGGGGTTGAAGCCAATCATCGACCATGTCGTCAGTTTCGGCATGGGCCATTTCTATATCAGCCAGTCGGACAAGGGCGGTCTCGTCTTCGGGGGTGATCTGGATTTCTATGCCTCTTACGCAGCGCGGGGCAATCTGCCGATGGCCGAGCATGTGATGAAGGCGGCGATGACCCTGATGCCAATGATCGGCAAGGCGCGTGTGCTGCGGTCATGGGGCGGGATCATGGATATGACGCCTGACGGCAGCCCGATCATCGACACCACTGATACGAAGGGTTTGTTTCTGGATTGCGGCTGGTGTTACGGCGGGTTCAAGGCGGTTCCGGCCTCTGGCTTTGCCTTGGCGCATCTGATGGCGACAGGCCAGCCGCATGCTACGGCAGCGCGGTTCAGGCTGGACCGGTTCCGCACTGGCGTGGGGCTGATGGATGAAGAAGGCACCGGCGCGCAGCATAACCTGCATTGACGGTCGGATTCGCGTATTTGAAAGAAATAAGAATGAAGGCGGATCATGCGGATTAACTGCCCCCATTGCGGCGAAAGGGACCGGCGCGAATTTTATTATATGGGCGATGCTTTGGCATTGGACCGTCCTGCCAGGGATGCGGGCGTTGAAGCTTGGGATGATTACCTGCACAACCGCGACAACCCTGCGGGTGCGACCCGTGATCTGTGGTATCATGAGGGTGGCTGCGGCGCGTGGATCGTGGTGGCGCGCGATACGGTGAGCCATGCGGTACAAGGTAGCGCCCTAGCCGCGAAGGTTGCATCATGAGGCTGCATTCACCCCGGCAGACGGTGACTTTCACCTTTGACGGCAAACCTGTGCAAGGTGTGCCGGGAGAGCCCGTCGCCGCCGCCTTGTTGGCGAATGGGATCAGACTGGTCGGCCGGTCGTTCAAATACCACCGCCCACGCGGTATCCTGACGGCAGGGCCGGAAGAACCCAATGCGCTGGTCACAGTCGGGCGCGGCGCGGCGCAAGACCCCAACGTCCGGGCCACGATGCTGGACGTCTCTGAGGGGCTGGAGGTGCGCAGTCAGAACGCCTGGCCCAGCCTGCGCCATGATGCGCTGGCGGTGAATGATCTGTTTGCGCCATTTCTGGGGGCGGGGTTCTATTATAAGACCTTCATGTGGCCCCGCAGTTATTGGAAGCGGTTGTATGAACCGATGATCCGGCGCGCGGCGGGGTTGGGTGCTCTGAGCGGGCAGGCGAATGAAGACCGCTATGAGAAGGCATTCGCGTTTTGTGATGTGCTGGTGATCGGGGCAGGCCCTGCAGGCTTGATGGCCGCGCTGACGGCGGCGCGGGCGGGCGCGGATGTGATCCTCGCGGATGAAGACAGCGCCATGGGTGGCCGCCTGTTGCGCGAGGTCGAGGATGTCGATGGCCAGCCCGCCGCCCTTTGGGTGGCCGATGTGCTGGCGACGCTTGCGGCGATGCCGAATGTTCGGCTGATGCCGCGCACCACCGTGACGGGGGCCTACGACCAAGGCACCTATGGCGCGCTGGAACGGATCGCAGGGCCTGCGCATGCGGACGGACTACTGGAGTGTTTCTGGCGGATCGTGGCGAAGCGTGCGGTGCTTTGTGCCGGTGCATTAGAGCGGCCGGTTGCTTTTGCGAATAACGACCGGCCCGGGATCATGCTGGCGGGCGCGGTGCGGTCTTACGTCAACCGCTGGGGCGTGGCGCCGGGCAAATCGGTCACCGTGTTCGGCAATAACGATGACGCGCATCGCACAGCGCGCGATCTGCATGCTGCGGGGGTAAAGGTCGCGGGGGTCATCGACAGCCGCGCCGATGTGCAGGTCAGCGGCGATTATCCGGTCTTTACCGGCGGCAGGATTACGGCCACGACTGGGCGGCTTGGGCTGACCAGCATCACTGTCACCCATCAGGGCGGGACGCGGGTGATCCAGACGGATTGTCTGGCCATGTCGGGCGGCTGGAACCCTTCCGTACATCTGACCTGCCATATGAATGGCCGGCCCGTTTGGCGCGAGGATATCGCGGCCTTTGTGCCGACGCCGGATGCGATCCCCGGCATGGTCGCGGCCGGCGCGTGTAACGGGGTGTTCGACACATCGGGCTGTCTGCGCGAAGGGGCGGAACTTGGTGCAGAGGTCAGCCGAGACCTTGGGTTCAAAGCCAAGGTGACGCTGCCACAGGCTGAGGCGCGTACCTATGCGATTGCGCCGCTCTGGGAACTGCCCGGCAAGGGCCGCAAATGGGTGGATTATCAAAATGACGTCACAACTAAGGATATAGTTATATCGGCGCAGGAGAACTTGCAGTCGGTCGAGCATATGAAACGCTATACCACCCAGGGGATGGCGCCTGATCAAGGCAAATCGTCTAACGTGCTGGCGCTGGCGGTGCTGGCCGATCTGACCGGGCGCGGCATTCCCGAGACCGGGACGACGACCTTTCGCCCGCCTTTCGTGCCGGTCAGCATCGCCGCGATGGGGGCGGGTGGACAGGGCAAAGGTTTTGCGCCGATGCGCCTGACCACGTCGCATCATGCCTCGGTCGCGGCACGTGCGCCGATGGTTGAGGCGGGGCTGTGGTATCGCCCCAGCTATTTCCCGCTGGAAGGCGAGGTCGGCTGGCGGCAATCCTGTGACCGCGAGGTCGGCTATGTCCGGGGTGCTGTGGGCGTCTGCGATGTCTCGACCCTTGGCAAGATCGATGTGCAGGGGCCGGATGCGGCGGCGCTGCTGGATTTCGTCTATACCAACCGCATCTCCACGCTGAAGCAGGGTCGCGTCCGCTATGGGCTGATGCTGCGCGAGGATGGGTTCGTCATGGATGACGGCACTGTCGCGCGGTTGGGCGACCAGCATTTCGTCATCACCACGACCACCGCTGCGGCGGGGCAGGTGATGCGGCATCTGGAATTTGTGACGCAGGTGCTGCGCCCTGATCTGGATGCGCGGGTGAGTTCGGTGACAGATCACTGGGCGCAATTTGCCGTTGCGGGGCCAAAGGCGATGGTGCTGCTCAACACGATGCTGGATGAAGAGATCAGTGATGTCGATTGGCCATTCATGGCCTGTGGTCCCGTGGGGATCGGTGGCGTTGTTGGCCGGATGTTCCGGATTTCCTTTTCGGGTGAAATGGCGGTCGAGATTGCCGTGCCCGCGCGTTATGGAGAAAGCCTATTCCGGCAGTTGGCCGGGCAGGCCCGCACCTTGGGCGGTGGCCCATATGGGATGGAGGCGCTGAATGTGTTGCGCATCGAAAAAGGCTTGCTGACCCATGCGGAATTGCACGGGCGCACCACTGCCTATGATCTGGGGCTGGCGGCGATGATCCATGACAGCAAGGATTGCATCGGGCAGGCCGCATCAAGCCGCCCCGGTCTGGTTGATCCCGCCCGCGAAAGGCTGATCGGTCTGCGCGCGGTCGAAGAGGGGCGACGACTGACCGCTGGGGCGCATCTGTTTGCCAGAGAGGCGAAGGCGATCAGCGCTAATGACGAAGGCTATGTCACCTCGGCCTGTTATTCGCCGACCTTGGATTGCTATCTGGGACTCGCGTTCCTGCAACATGGGCCCGAACGGCATGGCGAGGTGATCCGCATGGTCGATCATTTGCGCGGCGTCGATACATTGGCCGAGGTCTGCGCCCCGGTATTCTTTGATCCAGAGGGAGGACGCGCCCGTGGCTAGATTGATCGCCCTCGGCCCCTTTGCGGATCTGTTGCCTGTGAAGATCGGCACTGTGACCTGCACCGAAATTGTCCGTGATGGGTTGTGGTCGGTTGCGCCCTATCAGGGAAAGGCAGAGGCCGTGTCGGCACAGATGCAGGTGCAGCTTGGGCTGGGGTTGAGTGCGGTAAATCGTCGGGATGTAGCGGGTGAGACCATTTGCCAATGGATCGGCCATGGCCAATGGCTGGTCAATGCACCTGTCGCGCTGGACGGGCTGGCGGCGGTCACCGATCAGTCCGATGGCTGGGCCGCTGTCGCGATTGCTGGGGATGCTGTCACGGATGTGCTGGCGCGGCTGTTGCCGCTGGACCTGCGCGCCGGGGTGTTCGCGACCGGCCAGACGGCCCGCAGCCTGCTGGACCAGATGCCGGTCAGCATCACCCGGACCGGCGCACAACAGTTCGAGATCATGGTGATGCGGTCGATGGCAGCTTCTTTGGTGCAGGATTTGACGGTGGCGATGTCAGGGGTGGCAGCGCGGGATGCGCCCTGACGCTGCGCGACAGGTCGCGCCTCCGGCGGGGATATTTTTGCTCGGAAGATGCATTGGCCTTTGCGCTTAAAAGGCGGATACTGCCCGCATGAGTTTGCCACCCGGATTTCTGGATGAATTGCGCAACCGGCTGTCGTTAGGGCAAGTCGTCGGGCGCAAAGTCATGTGGGATAACCGCAAGTCCAATCCGGGCAAGGGCGATCTGTGGGCGCCTTGTCCGTTCCATCAGGAGAAAAGCGCCAGTTTCCACGTCGACGACAAGAAGGGCTTTTATTATTGCTTCGGTTGTCATGCCAAGGGCGATGCCATTTCCTTTGTCCGCGAGACCGAGAATGTCGATTTCATGGAAGCGGTGAAGATTCTGGCCGGTGAAGCCGGGATGCCTATGCCGGAACGCGATCCGCAGGCCCAGCAAAAGGCCGATGCGCGTATGGCGCTGGTCGATGTTATGGAGCAGGTCGTCAAATGGCACCGGCTGCAATTGCAGACCGGGGCGGCGGTGGCGGCGCGCGAATATCTGGCCCGTCGGGGCCTGAGCCCCGAGGCACAGGCGCGCTGGGAGATTGGTTTTGCCCCGACGCATGGCGGCGCATTCGCGCATCTGACGGGGCAGGGGGTAGATGCCAGGCTGGTGATCGCCGCTGGCATTGCGGCTGAAAGTGATCGGGGCGGCGCGCCTTACGACAGGTTCCGCGGGAGGATCATCTTTCCGATTCGCGACCCGCGGGGCCGCGCCATCGGCATGGGTGGCCGCGCGATGGACCCGAATCATCCGGCGAAATATTACAATTCGCCTGAGACGCCATTGTTCGACAAAGGCCGCAGCCTCTATAACCACGGTCCCGCGCGGGAGGCGGCGGGCAAGGGCAAGCCTTTGATCGTGGCCGAAGGCTATATGGATGTGATTGCGCTGTCAGAGGCGGGGTTTACTGCGACGGTTGCGCCGCTGGGGACAGCGATTACCGAGGATCAGTTGCGGCTTTTGTGGCGGATCGCACCCGAACCGATCATCGCGCTGGATGGCGATACTGCCGGTCTGCGCGCGGCGATGCGGCTGATCGATATCGCGCTGCCCTTGCTGGAGGCGGGGCATAGCTTGCGTTTCGCGCTGATGCCGCCGGGGCTGGACCCTGATGATGTGATCAAAGCGCAGGGGCCGGGGGCGATGCAAAAGCTGCTCGATGACGCGATCCCGATGGTGCAATTGCTGTGGCAGCGCGAAACTGAGGGCAAGAACTTTGACAGCCCCGAGCGCAAGGCGGCATTGGACAAGGCCCTGCGCGAGAAAATAAAGCTGATCGCCGATCCATCGATTCGCACGCATTACGGCGAGGCGATCAAGGAAATGCGCTGGGCCTTGTTCAGCACCCGCCGTCCTGCTGTCCCGCGCAAGGCGCAGGGTGTGGCATGGTCACGCAATAGCGATCCTTGGAAGCGGATGATCAGCCCGGTGGCTTCTTCGAAAACCTCCGTGCTGGGGGCCGGGGCGACGACGCAGGAACATCTGCGCGAGGCGGTGATATTGGCGACGATGATCGTGGCTCCCACTGTCGCGGTGGAATTTGCCGATGCGCTGGAACGTATCGATTGTCACGACCCTGGGCATCGCGATCTGCAGGCCGCAATCCTGCGTCATCTGGGCGCGGCTGATCTGAAAACGGCTATTTCTGCTGATCTGGGACCTGATCCCCTTGAAAAACTGTTGACGCAAAGCCATGTCGCTATCAGCCCTGCGGTGCGACGGATGGGGGAGGCTGAGGTCGCCCGGCTATGTCTCGCGGAAGAATTTGCCAAACTGACGGCGCGCCGTGGTCACGCCCGCGAGATAGAGGATGCGGTCGAGGATTTGGGTGGTCTGGCCGATGAAGGTCTGACCTGGCGGCTGGCGCAAGCCAGCGCTGCGGTGGATAAAGCCGGGCGCGGCGACAACGAAGATCGCGCCGAATATGCGGTCGGTGCCAACGGGGCGCGGATGAAAAAGGACGAGCTGAATGCATTGGATCAATTGCTCGACCAGATCAATTTTGCCAAAAAAGGCGACCAGACTAGGTCCTGAACTGGCAACATAACTGAAAAACACGTAGTCATCTGCTTGCGGTCCCTGCCGATGCAGGGTTGATTCGATAGATACCGAATCGGCCGAATCACTTCGGCTACGGAACGACGACTTGGAAAGGTCCCTTTGAATGGCTGCGAAAGACACTGATGATCGCAAGGACAATGACCAGGATGGCGATATCAGCCTTGATATGAGCCAGGCCGCGGTCAAGAAGATGATCGCAGATGCGCGCGAACGGGGGTATATCACTTACGATCAGTTGAACGCCGTTCTGCCGCCGGAACAGGTGTCGTCTGACCAGATCGAAGATGTGATGTCGATGCTGTCTGAAATGGGCATCCAGGTCACCGAAGAAGAAGAATCCGAAGAAAGTGATGAAAATGCCGGTGGCACCGATATTGCCACCGTGTCTGGTTCGCGCGATGTCGCCATCGGCGGGGCCGAGGCGGAAAAGCTGGACCGGACCGACGACCCCGTGCGGATGTATCTGCGCGAAATGGGTTCTGTTGAACTTCTCTCCCGCGAGGGCGAGATTGCTATCGCCAAACGGATTGAGGCTGGCCGCAACACGATGATTCTGGGGCTTTGCGAAAGCCCGCTGACATTTCAGGCGATTACTATCTGGCGCGACGAATTGCTGTCCGAGGATATCCTGCTGCGCGATGTGATCGATCTGGAAACGACGTTCGGCAACCAGCTTGGCGAAGATGGCGAGGTTGAGGCCGTCGTTGATACCTCTGCAGTGACCGAGGAAAAATCCGAAGGCGGCACCGAACTGGATGCCGATGGCAATCCGATCAGCCGCGATGATGACGATGACGACGACGATCAGGCGAATATGTCACTTGCCGCGATGGAGGCCGCGTTGAAGCCGCGCGTGCTGGAAACGCTGGAAATCATCGCGCGCGGCTTTGCCGGCTTGTCCGACATGCAGGATGCGCGGATGTCGGCAACCCTGAACGAAGATTCGTCGTTTTCCAAAAAGGATGAAGAAAAATATCAGAAACTGCGTTCCGAAATCGTTGTTCTGGTGAATTCGCTGCATCTGCACAACAACCGGATCGAGGCGCTGATCGATCAGCTTTACGGCATCAACCGCCGGATCATGTCGATTGACAGCTCTATGGTCAAACTCGCCGATCAGGCCCGGATCAACCGCCGTGAATTCATCGATGAATATCGTGGCCGCGAACTCGACCCGAACTGGCTGGAAGAAATGGCCGAAAAATCGGGCCGTGGCTGGCAGGCTCTGGTCGAAAAATCCACCGACAAGATCGAAGAATTGCGCAATGACATGGCGCAGGTCGGGCAATATGTCGGCGTCGATATTACCGAATTCCGCCGCATCGTCCAGCAAGTGCAAAAGGGCGAAAAAGAAGCGCGGCAAGCCAAGAAAGAAATGGTCGAGGCGAATCTGCGTCTGGTCATCTCGATTGCCAAGAAATACACGAACCGCGGGTTGCAATTCCTTGATCTTATTCAGGAAGGCAACATTGGCCTGATGAAGGCCGTTGATAAATTCGAATACCGTCGCGGTTACAAGTTCAGCACCTATGCGACTTGGTGGATCCGTCAGGCGATCACCCGGTCCATCGCGGATCAGGCGCGCACGATCCGGATTCCGGTGCATATGATCGAGACGATCAACAAACTGGTCCGCACCGGGCGCCAGATGCTGCATGAAATCGGCCGCGAACCGACACCAGAGGAATTGGCAGAAAAGCTGCAAATGCCGCTGGAAAAGGTCCGCAAGGTGATGAAAATCGCCAAGGAGCCGATTTCACTGGAAACGCCAATTGGTGACGAAGAAGACAGCCAGCTGGGCGATTTCATCGAAGACAAGAACGCGATCCTGCCGCTGGATTCCGCCATTCAGGAAAACCTGAAGGAAACCACGACCCGCGTGCTGGCGTCCCTGACCCCGCGTGAGGAACGTGTGCTGCGGATGCGTTTTGGCATCGGCATGAACACAGATCATACGCTGGAAGAGGTCGGGCAACAATTCAGCGTGACCCGCGAACGGATCCGCCAGATCGAGGCGAAGGCTTTGCGCAAGCTCAAGCACCCCAGCCGTAGCCGCAAACTGCGGTCGTTTCTGGATCAGTAATGCGATCAGCGCTCGTCCTGTCGGTTCTCATCGGTGGGGCGGCGTCCGCGCGGGCGGCTTGTATGCCGGAAGAGCAGACCTTTATGGCTTGCCACATTGAAGGCAGCGGCAAGTCATTGCGCGTTTGTTTTGATGATGACACCGTCCAGTACCGTTTTGGCCCTTTGGGTCAGTCGCCGGAACTGGCGCTGTCCTCTAGCGTGGCAAAGGTGGATTACACCCCATGGCCAGGTATCGGGCGGGCAATCTGGGAAAACGTCCGTTTCACCAACGCCGGTTACATCTATGAAGTTTACGCAGGTTTTGACCGCATGTCTGAGGACGCTTCTGCCGGTTTCGGCGGTGTGCGCATCAGCTTTGGCGAGAAAGACGTCGCCGTACTGACCTGCGCCACCGACGCTTTGGATTTTACCTGGGGTGAAGGATTGTTTGCCGCAAAAGAAGCAGCAGGCATGATGTTTGACCACGAAGCCCGGACTTGGGTCGCGCAACAGGACGAATAACTGTATCTTGCGGTGTGATTTGCCCCCTACCCAAAACCGGGGCAGGTTCTTATAGTGGCTGTGGATAACTGGGGTCTGCCCCCCACACATAGACCAAAGGACCACTCATGCGTTGCCCCTTTTGCGGAAATGTCGATACCCAGGTCAAGGATTCCCGCCCCGCAGAAGATCACGTTGCAATCCGGCGCAGGCGGTTCTGTCCTGCTTGCGGCGGGCGTTTCACCACCTATGAACGGGTGCAATTGCGAGATCTGGTGGTCATAAAATCCAACGGGCGGCGTGAAGATTTCGACCGTCAGAAACTGGAACGTTCGATCCGGATCGCCTTGCAAAAGCGGCCCGTTGAACCCGAACGCATGGATCAGATGATCAGCGGCATCGTGCGTCGGCTGGAAAGTCTGGGCGATACGGATATCCCTTCCGGCACAATCGGCGAGATCGTGATGGAAAGCCTCGCACGGATCGACACTGTGGCCTATGTGCGATTCGCCAGCGTTTACAAGAACTTCCAGGCGGCGGATGATTTCGACAAATTCGTCAGCGAATTGCGCCCGATCACGGCCAAAGAAGACGAGTGACCGACGCCCGCTATATGGCGCTGGCCCTGCAATTGGGGCGGCGCGGGATGGGGCGTGTCTGGCCTAACCCTGCGGTCGGCTGCGTGATCGTCAATCACGGCTGCATTGTCGGGCGTGGCTGGACGCAGGATGGCGGGCGTCCTCATGCCGAAGTGGTGGCCTTGACGCAAGCTGGCGAAGCTGCGCGGGGGGCGACGGTTTATGTCACGCTGGAACCCTGCGCCCATCACGGCAAAACCCCGCCCTGCGCCGAAGCGCTGATCGCGGCGGGCGTGGCGCGTATCGTGGTTGCCTTGGGTGATCCTGATCCGCGTGTTTCAGGGCGCGGGATTGCGATGCTGGAACAGGCAGGTATCGTGGTCGAGGTGGGTCTGATGGCGGATCAGGCGCGCGCCGATCACGCCGGTTTTCTGTCGCGGATCACCGGTCGGCGCCCCTTTGTGACGCTGAAACTGGCGGGCACATTGGACGGGCGGATCGCAACAGCCAGCGGCGAAAGCCAGTGGATCACCGGTCCGCTTGCCCGCCGTGCGGTGCATATGATGCGCGCACGCCATGATGCGGTGATGGTGGGGGCAGGGACATTGCGGGCGGATGATCCCGCGCTCACCGTGCGCGGGCTTGGCATCACGCGCCAGCCGGTGCGGGTGGTTGTGTCGCGCGCGGCAAAACTGCCGGTGACCAGCCAACTGGCGCAATCTGCGCGCGACGTGCCCGTCTGGCTCTGCCACGGACCGGATGCCGATGTGGCGGCTTGGGTGAGCCACGGTGCGGTCAGCCTGCCCTGTGCGCTCCGCGCGGGTCAGGTCGACCCCGATGCGATGATGCGCGCGCTGGCGGATGCGGGGATCACCCGGCTGTTCTGTGAAGGCGGGGGGATGCTCGCGGCATCCTTGCTGGGGGCCGGTCTGGTCGATGATCTGGTAGTGATGACCGCCGGTCGCGCTATCGGGGCCGAAGGCACGCCGTCGCTGGCCGCGATGGGGATTGGGCGGCTGGTCGATGCGCCGCGCTTTGCTTTGCATGATCTGTCTCGTCTTGGCGATGATGTCATGAGCCATTGGCGGTACGTGGCGTGATCTTTCACATCTTCCGACCAGGTGAAATTGCGCGTTGCGCGCATTCACCGAATTATCACCGCCAGAGGCCGCGGCTTTGCCGCGTGAGGGGCGCTGCCCCTCGCCCGGAGGCCTTTGGGAAATAAGAAGTTAACGCCACAGGGGCGCGTAGCTTGCGAAAATGCCCTGAAGTTTCGCCAAGGCGCGGTTGAAGCGGGGTGCTGCAGGGATATCGCCATGTTCCAGACGGTCTACCACCACCTCGACCGGGCAGGGCAGGCCGGTGACAGGGTCGAGGTAACGCGGATAGGCGATCAATGTCGCGTGAATCAGCGCGGTCAGGTCCACGCTCGCGCTGCGACGCGCGACAGGCGGGGCGCGGTCATCGGTCAGACCCCAACCTGCATAGAAAGGCGTGCCAAGACAGGTGACGTGGCGGTCATGCAGCAAAGCCTCGAACCCCAGCAGTGACGTCATGGTCCAGACTGCATCGCAGGCCTTGATTGCGGCGATCGGATCGGCGTTTTCCAGTACCAGATCGGCCCAGTCGCCCGCATTCGGCACATCGCCCGGGCGCAGGCCTGCGCGCACGTCGGGATGCGGTTTATAGATCACCACGGCAGCAGGGTTGGCGGCGCGCACAGCGGCAAGAAGTGCTGCGTTTGTGCGGATTTCGCCCGCGCCCAGCCGGATGCTGGCGTCATCTTCGACCTGACCGGGGACCAGAATCCGCCGTCCTTGAGGGAGGGTGGGCAGTTCTGCGGCGTGCAGGTTGTATTTCGATAATCCCGCCGCCGTGATCCGTGCCAGCAAGGCCTGCGCGCGGTCGCGCATGCCTTTGTCCAGATTTTGCGATTGGTTTATCAGCACCTCCAAACGGCTGGGACGGGTCGCGTCGTAATAGATGCCCAGATCATCCAGCACCAGGCTCAGCGGTGCAACCAGATCGGCGCCAAGACCGCGTGAGCGCAGGAAACCATCCTCGACCAACACCGCATCGCGCGCGTCAGTATTGGCCCAACGCATCAGATTGCGGTTGGTGCCCTGGGCCTGCGCCGCAACTTTTGCGCCTTTGGCAAAACGCACCGGCCGGTATTGCCCGAAAAACTGCTGCAAGGGCCGCCGTTTCCACAGCCGCATATCTGCCGCGACCCAGCCGCGATGATCGTCGCGCCAGCTGCGGGTTAGGGCGGTCAGGGTGGCGCAGGCCTCTTCAAAGCTGCACAGCCGGTCGTGATAAGGGTCATACCACGTCGGATACAGAATCATCGCGCCTGCAAACAATTGCGCCCGAGTCAGGCGACGTTGACGGCGTTGCAGCGGTTTGCGGTCATCACTCAGCCCCCAGCCGATGTAGAAAGGCTGGCCAAAGACGACGGGTTTATGGCCCGCAAGGATCGCCTCGAACCCTAGTTGCGAACTGACGGTATAGACCGCCACCGCCCCCGCCAGCAGCGCCCAGGGTGAAACCGGCGCATCACAAAGGCTGATCCGGTCGCTGCAATCGGCGGCGCCGAAATAGCCCTCTTTATGGCCCTGGGCGGTTTCGGGATGGGTTTTGATCACGATCCGCTGACCGGGGTGTTCGGTCTGCGCGTAAAACAGCATGTCGCGGAATGTGTTGGCATCGGCCCCGCTGGCGCTGATCGAGGCATCCTTGCGGGTCTGGTCGATGACCAGCACATAGCCCGGGGCGGGCACCGGCGCGTCCGGATCAAAACAGGTGTATTTGGACAGGTGGTGCTGGTGCATGGCGGTAATTCCGGCGCGCGCGCGGTCCAGCAGGGCGGTGTCATCCAGCGGGTTTTGCGTCAGGATATGTTCCAGATCAGATATCGTCGCAGGGTCGAAATGCACGCCCCGCCGGTCGATATTCAGACCGATCGGCAGATCACCCGCACGGCCCGGACGGACGGATCGCAGGAACGCGTCTTCGATCCGCACCAGACTGGTACCTTGGTGGCGCGCCACAGCCTCGCCCCTTGGCGCGGTGCGGCTTTGGCCCCAGACGCCGACGAGATCATCCGGCCCGGGCGCGCCCAGCCGGATATCATAGCCTGCAAGTGACAGCATGCGCCTGATCCGGGGCTGGGTCAGAAAACCGCCCGAATAGACATACAGGTTGGTACGTGCAGGGACGGTCATCAGGGTGAGCTAGGCCCGCGCCCCAGCCTTGACCCGCGCATCAGCTGACCAGCCGCAGCGCATCGGGCGCAGGGGCGGTTTTGGCAAGTCGCGCGGTGTAGGGGTCAGTTTCGGCCAGCATCATGTCCACCAATTGCTGTTTCAGCTGACGACGGCCTTTGGTCGAATAATAGCCGCCTGGCACTTGGCTGGTTTCCAGCAGGAACTGCCGGTAATCGCGATAGGCCGCCGCGTCAGGTTTGCGCGGATCGGCAAAGAAAGCGGGCAGCGGCTGGTCCGAGACGAATTCCGGTTTGTTGTAAACCGCCGTCCCGAAAATCCGCAGCGGAATGCCGCGCCACAGCACCTGCTGGCCCGCAGTCGAATTGACCGTCACGGCACTGCGTGCACCATCCAGCAGACGGGCCAGTTTGCCACCACGTACGTAATGCACCCGGTCAGACAAGCCGTGATCGCGGGCAGTGTGACGGATGACTTTCTGCAACTGGTAGCGTCCGGTTTCCAGCGGGTGCGCCTTGAACACCAGATGATGATCGGGCCGGGCCCCTCGGGCGAAACCGGTGATCACCACCTCAATGAAATCGCGCATGTCCTTGAAAGGGGAATGGGCCTGAAAGCTCGAGTCATGTTCAAGTTGCAACAGGGCCAGATGATAAGGCTGGCCTCTGGTCTTGATCCGCATGGTGGCAAAGGCCCTGCTGAGTGCGTGAAACGGCAGCATCAGCAGGCGCTGGGAATAGAGCTGTGCTTCGCGCAGGATTGGCAGCGGACGGTGCGGCTGAAACTGCGGATAGCGCCAGTTCATGAACATCACGAACCAATGATAAAGTGCGCCGTAGAAAATATGCTGGCGCATGTCGCCCCAATGCGCGGGCGGGGTCGGCAGGTCATCGCCCGCCTGCGTCAGCTGGGCCTGAATCTGCAGCACCGTCAGGTTCAGCAGTGCCGAATTGCCGTTGCTGCCGTCGCGTTCATAGGTCACCCAATAGGGGCGCAGATAACCTTCTTCAAAGACATGAATGCGTAAACCAGCGGTGCGGGCCTGTCTGATCGCCACAGCGTGAACCGGGCGGGTATCACCGTACAACACCAGATCGGTGATCTGTTTGTCGTGCAATATCGTCGCCAGTGCCGCGGGCCAATCGGCAGGTCCGGCGCGGAACGGCAGATAGCCGCAGTCGCACCACCAGAACGCCGCATCGCCCGCGTTGAAGCCCACACGCCAGACATCACAGCCGGCATGGCGCAGCATTCCTGCCAATTGGCGAAAGAACGGCCCATGTGGCCCTTGAAGAAACAAAAAACGGCGCTGGTTACTCATGACACTTACTGACAAACACAAATTTGCACATCATTATATCATGATTTTGGCCGGAATGAGGCGGAGCATGCCGGGGGTGCTTGTCTGCCTGGTTGCAAGGCGCTAGGTCAGGATAAGACCGAAAGGAAAACCGATGTTCACAGGAATTGTCACCGATATTGGCCGGGTGCTGGAACTCGAACAGCGCGGTGATCTGCGCGCACGGATCGGCACGGGGTATGATGTGGCGGGGGTCGACATCGGGGCCTCCATCGCCTGCAATGGGGTGTGTCTGACGGTGATCGCGCTGGGGCGCGAGCCGCAGAACTGGTTTGACGTGCAGATTTCAGCGGAAACCGTGGGCGCGACCAATGTCGGTGGCTGGGTTGTGGGCAAACGCCTGAACCTCGAACGCGCGCTGAAGGTCGGTGATGAACTGGGCGGGCATATCGTATCGGGCCATGTCGATGGCGTGGCCGAAGTGGTCGGCCTGCGCGACGAAGGCGACAGCACGCGGGTGACGTTCCGTGCGCCAGAGCAGTTGGCGCGGTTCATTGCGCCCAAGGGCTCGGTTGCGTTGGACGGCACATCGCTGACGGTGAACGAGGTGTCGGGCCGCGATTTCGGAATCAATTTCATTCCGCATACCAAGACAGCGACAACATGGGGCGAGGTGGCCGTCGGCGATCTGATCAATATCGAGATCGACACGATGGCCCGCTATGTTGCGCGCCTGCGCGAGTATGATTGATGGCGGGGATCGGGCATAATTCGGGGTTGTCGGTCGCATCGGGCCATAGCTGGCGGGTCCATGCCTGGGCAAAGGCGCGTCGCGAACTGCTGCCGGTCCTGCCGATAGAAGTGGTGCGCCTGCGGGTGAAACGTGCGGCTGAACTGGGCCTGCCCTACAAGACCTATGCCGGGATCAGGGCCAGCAATGGCCATGATCTTATCGGGTTTTTGTTTTCCAGCAATGCGTTGCGGGTCCTGCGTGATGGGCAAGCGCTGCCTGCGGATCGTGCCGACAGATTGGAAGGTTTGGTCAATGCCGCGCGACATGCCGTCGCGCATCGTCCTGTGACGCCAAGTTATCTGGCGGCGCAGCCAGTGATCGATCGGGCTTTTGCCGCGCCACGCTTTGCCGACAGTTGGTCTGCCATGCGGCGCGATCTGGACGGCATTGCTGTGACTTTGCGTCAGCCCGCGGACCGTTTTGTGCTGGTCGGCGACACAGATTTCGAACGCGAATGGGTCGCCGCCGCCCGGCTTGCGGGTTATGTCAGCGCCGAGGCGTTCTTTTCATAAGGTGGATCAAGGTCCACCTTACCTGATGCGGCCCTTTTCAAACGGCGGATGCTGGGCTATCTGGCAGGCAAGCAAGCTGCGGGGTCGCTGATGTCATCTACTTTTGAAACGCCGGGTCCGGTTGAAATCGATTGGTCCGATGCGATCAGCAAGATCGAAGATATCATCGATGATGCCCGCAATGGCAGGATGTTCATCCTCGTCGATCACGAGGACCGCGAAAACGAAGGCGATCTGGTGATCCCCGCGCAGATGGCCACACCCGATGCGATCAATTTCATGGCCAAACACGGCCGCGGATTGATCTGCCTGTCGCTGCCCGGTAGCCGGATTGACGCCTTGGGCCTGCCCTTGATGGCATCAAACAATTCATCGCGGCATGAAACTGCCTTTACCGTCAGCATCGAGGCCCGCGAAGGCGTCAGCACCGGCATTTCCGCCGCAGACCGTGCGCGCACTGTCTCGGTCGCGATTGATGCCGCCAAAGGTGCCGCCGATATCGCGACACCCGGCCATGTCTTTCCGCTGCGCGCGCGCGAGGGCGGCGTGCTTGTCCGCGCAGGTCATACTGAGGCAGCCGTCGATATCAGCCGCCTTGCCGGGCTGAACCCGTCCGGTGTGATCTGCGAGATCATGAAGGAAGACGGCGAAATGGCACGTCTGCCTGATCTGGTCGCCTTTGCGCAATTGCACGGGCTGAAAATCGGCACGATCAGCGATCTGATCGCCTATCGCCGCCGCCATGACAATCTGGTGGTGGAACGCAGCGCCACGACAATCACCTCGGAATTCGGTGGTGATTGGGAGATGCATATTTTCGTTGACGAAACCCAAGGTGCCGAACATATTGCTTTGGTCAAAGGCGATATCACCACGCCAGAGCCTGTGCTGGTGCGGATGCATGCGCTGGACCCGATGCTGGATGTCGTCGGTGTCGGCCCCAACGGGCGGCGCAATGAATTCGGCGATGCGATGCTGGCGATCGCCGAGGAAGGGCGCGGCGCGTTGGTCCTGCTGCGTGATCTGCATATGACGCTGCACCCATCCGAAGAGGCGAGCCCCCAGACCCTACGCCAATATGGCCTTGGCGCGCAGATCCTATCGGCGCTGGGTCTGCATGAAATCACCCTGCTGACCAATTCGCCCAAGCCCAAGGTCGTTGGCCTTGATGCCTACGGCCTTGAAATCGTCGGCACCCGCAAAATATCGGAGATTGGCTGATGGCCGGACCCTCGCATCACATCCTGCCACTGCCGGAATTTGATAAGCCGGTGAAGATACTGATCGTCGCTTCGCCCTATTACAAAGACATCAGCGATCACCAGATCACCGGTGCCTTGGCCGAGATTGAAAAGGCCGGGGCGACGCATGACATCGTCCATGTCCCGGGCGCGCTGGAGATCCCTACCGCCATCGGCATTGCCGCACGGATGAGCAATTTTGACGGCTATGTCGCGCTTGGCTGCGTGATCCGGGGCGAGACCACGCATTATGACACCGTCTGCAATGACAGTAGTCGCGCGCTGCAATTGCTGGGCCTGCAGGGTTTGTGCATCGGCAATGGTATCCTGACCGTGGAAAACCACGCGCAGGCGGCGGTGCGTGCTGATCCCGCACAGATGAACAAAGGCGGCGGTGCCGCAGCTGCGGCCTTGCATCTGGTGGCGCTGTCACGCAAATGGGGCAAGTCTGAAAAAGGTGTCGGTTTCACCAGTGACATTCTGATGGCAGGTAAATCGACAGTATGACCATATCCAACAACCAACGCCGCAAGATGAAATCCGCCGCCCGGTTTTTTGCGGTGCAGGCGCTGTTTCAGATGGAGGCGACGGGCCAGACCGTCGATGCCATCACCCGTGAATTCGAAGATCACCGTTTCGGTGAAATCATCGATGATGTCGAAATGGCTGAAGGCGATGTCGATACGTTCCGCCGCATGATGGACCGCGCCGTCGATTTGCAGGCCAAGATCGACCAGATGACCGACCGGGCACTTGTGGTGAAATGGCCGATTGCGCGGATTGACCCGACATGGCGCGCCCTGTTCCGCGCTGCGGGGGCTGAATTGCTGGACAAGGACACACCGCCAAAAGTGGTGATCAGTGAATTTGTTGCCGTGGCCGAGGCGTTTTCGCATGACGGCAAGGAACCGAAATTCGTCAACGCAGTGCTTGATCATATGGCACGCGAAGCGCAGCCAGAGGCTTTCTGATCCCGACCTTGGTGGCGTCGATAGTCCAGATGCCTCCGGCGGGGATATTTAAGCTCGGAAGATCGGGGGCGTGGCGCGAAATCCATCGGGGATTGCGTCGATACCTTCCAGCAACAGGTCAGCCATGACGGCACCTGCTTTGGGCGCCATGCCAAAGCCAATCTTGAAGCCGCCATTCGCGATGTAATCGCCTTTGCGGGCCGGATGCTGGCCCAGGACCGGCGCGCGGCTTGCTGCGCGGGGGCGGACACCGGCCCAGTTTTCGATGATGGCCGCCCCCTGCAACACAGGAAAAGCAGCGATGGCCCGCGCGATCACATCATCCAGGGCGCTATCGGTGCCCGTGGGATCGGTGAAGTCCCGTTCCGATGTGGAACCGATGGCCACCGTCCCATCCAGATGCGGGATGATATGCAGCGCATCGGCAAAGAGTTGTGGGCTACCTGCCGCGTCATAGCGCAGTAAAGCGGCCTGTCCTTTCACCCCATTGCCACCGATTTCCTGCATTCCGGCCCAGCCGGTGGCCCAGACGACCTTGCCCGTCGCATCGCCATCGCGCGCTATTCTTCCACCCAGTGCCACAACGGCGTCGGCCAGGGCCCGGGTCGCGCTGCGGGGATGGATCAGCGCCGACAGGCTGTCGCGCACGACATAGCCGCTGGGCGATGGCGGCATCCATGGGCTGTCGCTGACAGGTTCCACCTGCCATGTCGCCAGCCCCTGCCACAGATCGCCTGCTGATACGGCCCGGTCACGTGCAAGACTCACCGCGCGGTCATCGGCCAGAGGCTGCAGACGGCCAGTGCGGGCATAGCCGGTATCTGCCCCGGTCCGGGCGGCGACACCGGCCCAGAATTCTTCGGCCATGATCAGGCTGTCGAATTGAAACGCCTTTTTGTCGTTCCAGTTCTCCGGCACATGCGGGGCAAGCGCGCCGACCAGCCCGCCGCTGGCCCCAGCTGCCACACCGGCCGGATCAATCACCTGCACCGCCGCACCGCGCAGCGCGCAGGCATAAGCCACCGACAGGCCAAAGACCCCCGCTCCCATCACCGTGATATCAGCAATTGCCATTCCGCGCCCTTCCGCCCAAAGATGCCCCAGACCTAGGGCAGCAGCGCATGACAGACCAGACAGCAAAACTACAATGGCGGGACGGCGTGCCGATTGCGCAGGATTTTGACGATCCTTACTTCTCGCTGGACGATGGTCTGGCGGAAACGGAGCATGTGTTTGTCGCGGGCAATGATCTGCCCACGCGGTTCGGGGGCGATTTTCACATCGGCGAGCTGGGTTTTGGCACCGGGCTGAATCTGCTGGTCACCTGGGATGTCTGGGTACAGGCGGGCAGGCCCGGTCAGCTACATTTCACCTCGTTCGAGGCTTTTCCGATGGCGTTGCCGGATATGGCCAAAGCGCTGGCACAATTCCCGACGATTGCAGATTATGCAGGCAAGCTGTTGGCAGCCTGGACACCCGGTATGGGCCCGACGGAATTGGACGCTGGACTGACCCTGCAGGTGTTCACCGGCGATGCGCGCCAGACTTTGCCTGTCTGGGCCGGTAAGGTTGATGCGTGGTATCTGGACGGGTTTTCACCCGTCAAGAACCCCGAACTCTGGGAACCCAGCCTGCTGCAGGCGGTTGCAGACCATACAAAGCGGGGCGGCACGGCAGCAACCTACAGCGCTGCAGGTCTCATCAGGCGCAGCCTGTCTGACGCCGGTTTTACAGTCACCAAACACAAAGGCTATGGGCGCAAGCGGCATATGACCCGTGCAAGGATGGAAGATGCAGACTAATACCAGGCTCGGGATCACACTGATGATCCTGACCACCTTTATTTTCGCCATTCAGGACGGGATTTCGCAGCATCTGGCGGTCAACAACAACGTCGTGATGATCGTGATGGTGCGCTATTGGTTTTTTGCGGCTTTTGTCATGGCGATTGCGCGCAGACAATCGGGATCCATCCGGGCGGCGGCGCGCACCAAGCAACCGGTCCTTCAGATCGCGCGCGGCACCCTGCTGGCGCTGGAAATCTGCGTCATGGTCACCGCTTTCGTCTATCTGGGACTGGTCGAAAGCCATGCGATCTTTGCCTGTTATCCGTTGCTGATCGCTGCACTTTCCGGTCCGATCCTGGGCGAAGGTGTCGGCTGGCGGCGGTGGGTTGCCATCGGTATCGGCTTTGTCGGGGTGCTGGTGATCCTGCAACCGGGTTTCGCGGTCTTTTCCCCGGCGGCGGCGATCCCGCTTTTGGCGGGGTTCATGTTCGCACTTTACGGGTTGCTGACGCGCTATGCGGCGCGGCTGGACAATACCACGACGTCATTTTTCTGGACCGGTACGTCAGGCGCGGTGGTGATGACGGTCGTTGGCATCTGGTTTTGGGAACCGATGTCCGCCGCTGACTGGCGCTGGATGACCACGCTGTGCATCACCGGCGCCGCGGGGCATTGGCTGCTGATCAAGACCTATGAGGTGGCCGAGGCCAGCGCCGTCCAGCCCTTTGCCTATCTGCAACTGGTCTTTGCCAGCATGATCGGTGTCGGGCTGATGGGCGAAACGATCCGGCCGAATGTGGCGTTGGGTGCGGCCATCGTCGTGGGGGCCGGGCTTTTCACCCTCTGGCGCGCGCGCCAGAAAGCGGCATCTTCCGCGTGAACATATCCTGCCGGTGGCATGACGTGGTTACAAGGGCATATGCCGGTTTACGTCCTTATAAAGCAGATAGCGGAAAGGCCCCGGCCCGCCTGCATAACAAGCCTGTGGGCAAAAGGCGCGCAGCCACATGAAATCGCCCGCCTCGACCTCGACCCAATCCTGATTGAGCCGATAGACCGCCTTGCCTTCCAGCACGTAAAGCCCGTGTTCCATCACATGGGTTTCGGCAAAGGGGATCACACCACCCGGTTGCAGGGTAACGATATTGACATGCATATCGTGGCGCATATCGGCCGGATCGACAAAACGGGTGGTGGCCCAGACACCATCCGTATCGGGCATCGCCACGGTCGTCGCAGCGCCTTCGTCGGTGACAAAAGCTGCGGGTGTCGCGATGCCATCGACTGCGCGGTAAATCTTGCGCACCCAGTGGAATGTCGTGGGTGTCTCACTGTCATTATGGACCTGCCAGTCGCAACCGGCGGGCAGATAGGCATAGCTGCCGGGGCGCATGGCACGTGCTTCGCCCGCGATGGTCAGGGTAAAGCCGCCCTTGACCACAAAGATCACGCCTTGTGCCGCCTTATCCGTCTCGGGCCGGGTGCTGCCGCCACCGGGAGCGACCTCGACAACATACTGGCTGAAGGTCTCGGCAAAGCCTGACAAGGGCCGCGCCAGTACCCATGCCCGGGTCTTTTCCCAGAACGGCAGGTTGCTGGTGACGATATCGGTCATCACGCCCTTGGGGATCACGGCATAGGCGGTGGTGAATACTGCGCGCCCGGTCAGCATATCAGTTTGCGCGGGCAGACCACCTGTGGGGGCGTAGTAATTGGTCATGACGAACTCCGGGATGAAAGCGAGGCAAGCGTGACCCCCGCCTGTGTGAGGTGATCGCGCAAGCCGCGCGCGATGGCGACAGCGCCGGGCGTGTCGCCATGCAGGCAGATCGTGTCGATCTTGCAGGGTATATGTTTGCCGCTGGCGGTGATGATCGCATTGGCCTGCAACATCGCCAGAATGCGCGGGCCGACCACATCAGGGTCATGCAGCACGGCACCGGGCTGGCGGCGGTCCACCAAAGTGGCATCGTCATTATAGGCGCGATCGGCGAAAATCTCTCCCGCCCAGTTGCAGCCCAAGGCGCGTGCGGCCTGTTCCTGTGCCGTGGCGGCCAGCACCATGATCACCAGATCGGGGTCCACCTCCAGCGCGGCCTGATAGCAGCTGCGCGCCAGTTCCACATCGACCGAGGCCATATTGGCCAGCGCGCCATGCAGCTTCAGATGCCGGACCCGGCCACCGGCGCGCCGTGCCATCGCCTGCGCCGCACCCAGCTGATAGGCGACGGCATTGGCCAATTCATCCGCTGGGATCGGCAGATCGCGGCGACCGAACCCTTTGAGATCGGCAAAACCGGGATGCGCGCCGATGCCCACACCGCGCGCAACAGCATTGCGCATGGTCTGATCCATCACATCGGGGTCGCCCGCGTGAAAGCCGCAAGCCACATTGGCCGAGGTGATGATATCCAGCAAAGCCGCATCATCGCCCATGGTCCATGGGCCAAAGCTTTCGCCCATATCGGCGTTCAGATCGATTGTGATTGTCATGTCAGTCCTGTTCCAGATCGTCACCTGCAGTGACACCACTGATCAGTTGGTAGCCCAAGAGATCGGCGATGTCATGCAGGTCGCGGATCAATGGCTGGCGGGCCTGTTGCAGGCGGCGCAGCACGGCCATGTCAGGCTCTGCCGTTGCATCCGCTGCAGCGAGATCGAGTAGCGTGAATTGCAGCGCGGTGCCGGGCGCGGCCTGCGCCACGCGGGGCAGGTCTGCCGGAATCACGGTGCCGATGCGGGGGTAGCCGCCGATGGTCTGGCATTCTGTCAGCAGCACATAGGGAACGCCGTCGCCGGTCAGCTGCACATCGCCGGGCACGATCAGGTCAGACGTGACGCTCAGCCCGCCCTTGGCCGCGAATGATGCGCCGTCATGGTCCAGTCGGACACCTTGCCTGTTGCCCCGCGGGCTGCGTCGGAACGATGTGGCAAGAAAATCGGCAAGAGTCTGTTCATCAAACAAATCGGTCTGCGGACCGGTCATCATCCGGACCATCCCGCCGTTGCAGCGGTCGGGTGGGTTCAGCCGCTGCGGTGGCATGTCGGGTCTGGGATCATCGCCCAGTGGCAGGGTGTCCCCTGCCGCCAGCGCCCGCCCCAGCCCTGCGGTCAGATGGGTGGCGCGGCTGTCCATCACGGGTTCTGTCAGAATACCACCGGCAAAGGCCAGATAGCCGAATACCCCATGCCGGGCACCGCCGATGGTGAGCTGCGCGCCCGCGGGCAGCAATTGTGTGGTGTAGGGCGGCACCGCCGCGCCATCTATACTGGCCTGCATCCCGGCCCCGGTCAGGACGAAACGTGTTGGTTGATCGCTACTGAAGACCCCGCCAAAGCCGATCATTTCCAGCACTGCAAAACCGCTGTCCTGATGCAGCAAAGCCGCGGCTTCCAATACGGCAAGCCGGTCGGCGGCACCGCCGCGTGACAGGCCCTGCGCGGTCCAGCCGGGACGGCCGAGGTCCTGGACCGTCACACCGGGGCCGGCGCTATGCAGTGTCAGGACCGGCATCAGCGCAAAACCTCGCAGCGCGCGCCGCCATTGCTGTCGGGATTGGCCTGCAGATCACGCAAAGTGTCATCGGATACCGCGACGAACTGCAACCCGTCCCCCGCATCCAGCAGGAAGGGCGTGTCGCTGTCTGGCTGCCAGACGGAGAACGCGCTTTGTCCAATCTGCCGCCAGCCGGTGGGGGTATCGGCGGCGAAAATGATCAGCTGGCGCACCGCCGTGACCAATGCGCCGCGCGGCACATGCGGGGTCAGGTCTGACTGGCGTGGGATATCCCAATGCAGGGGCATCAGCCCCAGATAGGGCTGGCCGGGGGCAAAACCGATTGCCAGCACGCGCAGCATCGTTGTGGTGATTTCTGCAACAGCCTGTTCGGCGGTTAACCCTGCAAGCTGCGCTGCTTCATGCAGCTGCGGCGCATGGCTTGGGCCGAATGCCACCGGGATGCGCCACAGGCGGCGGGGCGAGGTGTCGGCGCTTTGCAGACCGGTCAACAGATCGCGTAGCTGTGCGGTGATACGCTGCCGGTCCGTCACCGCCGGATCAAATCCTACGCGCACCGAGGTCAGCGACGATGCCAGTTCTGTCACCCCTGGCAGTGCCGCCGCCTTGATCTGCGCACAAAAGCCGCTGGCGCTGGCATTCGCCTCTGCCGTCAGCGCGCGCGCGAACCGGACCAGCACGCCATCAACCCCCAAAGGGCAAAAGGCGGGGTCAGCCAGTGGGGACATGATTTCAGGCATCCGCTGCTCCTGCTTGGGCCGGGCAGAGTTAGGCATGCGGCATGGGGGAATGTCCAGACCGGGGTCAATTGCCCTCTGCCGGGCAGTTGGCACACAAATAGGCAACAGCCATAAGCTTGTTGTGAGAATGTCGTGCTAAATTGACGCTTGCATCTGGTATCGTTGACCCAACCTTCCTACCTGTAGGCCGATCGGCGAAAGGCCTGCCGCAGTCTTGCAACAAGGAAAACCAGATGGCTGGTGAAACGCCCCTTAATCAGACGGGACAACTGCAATTCGATACGGACAAAGGGGCCGGGCGGTCGAAATGGATCGCCGGTTTTCTGGTTCTGGCGCTGGTCGGATGGATGGGCAGCGGGATCGTGCTGCCTTCGGCGGCAGCGCTGGACGGGGCAGAGGTTCCTGCGGAGCGCACGATCAGCGTGGCCGTGATAGATTCGGTGGCGCAGGATGTGCCGCTGGTGCTGACGGCTGAGGGTCAGTCAATTCCCGACCGGACAGCAACGATCCGCGCCAAGGCTGGTGGTCAGATCGCCTCTGTTCCCGTCTCGCGCGGTGATCTGGTGACCGCCGGGCAGGAAATCGCGCGGATCGACGACACTATCGCCCAATCACAATTGTTGCAGGCGCAGACACAACTGGCACAGGCGCGGCGCGACTTTGAAAATGCGCTGGCCCTGCAAGGGCGCGGCGTCGCGACCGAGGATCGGGTCTCGCAGGCGCGCGCAGCACAGGCTGCAGCAGAGGCTGCAGTGACCACGGCAGAGGATCAGGTCAAGAACACGGCGATCACCGTGCCTTTCGCTGGGCGGCTGAATGACCTGACCATCAATGAAGGCGAATTTGTCGACAGTGGCGATACCGTTGCCGAAGTTCTGGACAATGATCCATTGACCGTCGTCGTACAGGTACCGCAACAGGCGCTGTCGCGGTTGCAGACCGGGCAAGAGGCTGAAGTGTCCTTCATCACCGGCGAACAGAAAAGCGGTACCGTCACCTTTATCGGGGCCAATGCCGATCAGCAGACCCGAACATTCCGGGTCGAAATCGCCGTCGACAACCCTGACAGCGTGATGCCCGCCGGGTTGAGCGCACGTGTGTCGGTGCCAACCGGGCAGGCACGGGGTCATTTCGTGTCGCCTGCGGTGCTGTCACTTGGTACGAATGGCGAACTCGGGATCAAGACCGTGGATGACGACAACCGCGTCGTGTTTTCACTGGTCGAGATTGTGCGCGCCCAGACCGACGGGATCTGGATCGCCGGATTGCCTGATACCGCGCGGATCATCACCATCGGTCAGGGTTTCGTGACCGATGGTGATGCGGTTGATCCCCGGCCACAGACGCAAAACCTGACGGCATTGGTCCAGCCATGAACGGGATCATCGACGCTGTTTTCAGCCGCAGCAAGGTCATCGGTTTGATCCTGAGCTTTCTGCTGCTGATTGGCGCGCTGGCCTATATCGCGATCCCCAAGGAAAGCAATCCAGAGGTCACGATCCCGGTCGTCTATGTCTCGACCACACTGGACGGCATTTCGCCACAGGATTCCGAAGATGTGCTGGTGCGCCCGATGGAGACGCAATTTGCGTCTCTGACCGGGCTCAAGACCATGATCGCCAAGGCTGGCGAAGGTTTTGCGACAGTGCAGCTGGAGTTTGAGCCCGGCTATGATGCCGGCACTGCGCTGGATGACGTGCGACAGGCGGCTGACAAGGCCGAAAATGACCTGCCCGACAACGTGCAGCTGACCGTGACCGAGATTAACACCGCATTGTTCCCGATCCTGACGGTGATCTTGTCCGGCCCGGTTCCAGAACGCACACTGAACGCGCTGACAGACGACCTGAAAGATGAGATCGAGGCGCTGAGCGGTGTGCTGGAGGTTGATGTCGCCGGCAAGCGTGATGAATTGCTTGAGGTCCTGATCGACCCCACCGTGTTTGAAACCTACAACCTGTCCTTTGACGAATTGATCGGGTCCATCACCCGCAACAACCAGCTGATCGCCGCCGGTGCTATCGAAAGTGAGGCCGGACGCATCGTCCTGAAAGTGCCGGGGTTGATCGAAAATGTGCAGGACGTGATGGATCTGCCGATCATTACGCGGGGACAGACCGTCGTGACCTTTGCAGATGTCGCCACGATCCGGCGTACATTCGAGGACCCGACCGGTTTTGCCCGGATCAATGGCCAGCCCGCGCTGGCGCTGGAAATCAAGAAACGCGCTGGTGCCAATATCATCGATACCGTGGATGCCGTGCGCGAGGTCATTGAGCGCGAGCAACAGGAATGGCCCGACAATGTAGAGATCAGCTATACACTCGACGAAAGCAAAACCGTCAAGACCATGCTGTCCGATCTAGAAGCCAATGTGATCGCGGCGATCATTCTGGTGATGATCGTCGTGGTCTATGCGCTGGGGCTGCGATCCTCGGTGCTGGTGGGGTTGGCCATTCCCGGTGCGTTTTTGTCTGGCGTTGCCGTGCTGTATTTCATGGGTTTCACGATGAATATCGTGGTGCTGTTCTCGCTGATCCTGGTGGTGGGCATGCTGGTGGACGGGGCGATTGTGACCGTCGAACTGGCCGACCGCTATCTGCACGAAGGTGATGACCCGCGCACCGCCTATGCCCGCGCGGCAAAGCGGATGGCCTGGCCGATCATCGCCTCGACCGCGACCACGCTTTGTGTGTTCTTTCCGCTGCTGTTTTGGACCGGTGTCGTGGGCGAATTCATGAAATTCCTGCCGATCACCGTGATCGTGACGCTGTCGGCGTCATTGTTCATGGCGCTGATCTTTATCCCTGTCGTCGGTGGTCTGATCGGTAAGCGCCAGGGCCAGACCGCCCAGGCCAAGGCGCAATTGCATGCGGCCGAACATGGTGATCCGCGTGATATGACCGGTTTCATGGGCGGCTATATCCGCGTGCTGGAATGGTCTATCCTGCGCCCCTGGACCACGCTGAGCGTGGCGATGATCGCGCTGGTGGCGTCTTTCGTGGCTTATGGCCATTTTGGCAATGGGCTGACTTTTTTTCCCGAGGTTGAACCTGAATATGCCCAGGTCGAAATTCTGGCCAAGGATAATTTTTCGATCTTTGAACAAGACGCCCTGATCCGCCAGGTCGAGTCCCGACTTGCCGCATATGACGAGATTGCCAGCATCTACGCCCGCTCCGGTGGGACGCGCGACGGCGGTGATGTGATCGGCGGGCTGCAGTTGGAACTGACCGATTGGGATACCCGTCGGCCTGTCGCCCTGATTGCCGAGGATATCCGCGCTGACATGGCCGAAATCCCCGGGATTGAGGTGCAGGTCCAGACCGACGCCGGTGGCCCCGGCGGCGGCAAGCCGATCAATCTGGAAATCTACAGTCGCATTGATGCTGACCAGACCGCAGCGGTGCAGGCGATCCTGGAAACGATGGACCGTATCGGCGGTTTTATCGACGTTGTCGATTCGCGGCCCAGCCCCGGCGTGGAATGGCAGATCAGTGTTGACCGGTCCGAGGCGGCACGCAGCGGCGCTGATGTTGCGCTGTTGGGGCAGGCCGTCCAATTGCTGACCGCCGGGATCAATGTTGCGAATTACCGTCCCGAAGACGGCGATGGCGAAGTTGATATCGTCGTGCGTTTTCCGGCCGAAAGCCGCACCCTGGCCGAACTGGAAGCGCTGCGTGTGCCGACCTCTGTCGGGCTGGTGCCGATTTCAAATTTCGTGTCTTTCAACCCGGCACCGCGCAGCGGCGTGATCACCCGTATCGATCAGGGCCGGGTGCTGACGATTTCGGCTGATGTGGCACCGGGGATGCTGGCCAATGACCAGACGCTGGCCTTGCAAGCGGCAATTGACACGCTTGATCTGCCCCCGAGCGTCAGCATCAAATTTGGTGGTGAGGCAGAAGATCAGGCCGAATCGATGATCTTTCTGATCGGTGCCTTTGTGTCCGCCATCGGGCTGATGTTCCTGATCCTGCTGACCCAGTTCAACAGTTTCTGGCAGGCCTTCGTCGTGATGTCGGCCATCGTCTTTTCCATCGCGGGCGTGTTGCTGGGGCTGATGATCACCGGCAGACCCTTTGGCGTGGTCATGGGTGGGATCGGGGTAATCGCGCTGGCCGGGATCGTGGTCAACAACAATATCGTGCTGATCGATACCTACAACGAATTGCGCGCCGCAGGGCAATCCGCGCTGGAGGCTGCCTTGCGCACTGGGGCGCAGCGACTGCGCCCGGTGGTGCTGACCTCGGTGACGACCGCGCTGGGGCTGATGCCGATGGTGATCGGGCTGAACATCAACTTTTTCACGCGCGAGATTGTCTATGGTGCCCCGTCAACCCAGTGGTGGACAGAATTGTCCAGCGCCATCGCAGGCGGGCTGGTCTTTGCCACGGTGCTGACCTTGCTGGTGACCCCGGCGATGCTGATGCTGGTCGAAAAACGCGCCAAGCGGCATTTGCCGGGTACGGCACTGACCGCTCCGGCGGAATAGGGCTGCGCTAAACGCGGATCACCGTGACGAAGCCTCTGGCATCGGATCCAACGGATTGGTTGCTGCGGGTGACAACCAGATCGCAACGGCCGGATATGCCATCGCGATTGGCAGGCCACCCTGCGCATCAAAATCCGCTGCCGGCCCAAAGATCATACAGTCATTGCCGCAAGCCCTGTCACCGGATCAGGCGATAGTTGGTGTCCGGTCCTGCCAAGGCGGTGGCATCGTCCAGAATCATACCAAAAGCAGCGTCGCCCTGATTACCTTGACTAGCGGCATTGCTGAAAAAACCAATCCGGGTTCCCAGCCTGGGCAATTGCGGCCCATAGGGTGCGGCAAACGCACATTCTTGGCGGGGATGATCGGCCGGGTTCACGACGTAACGTCGTGTCGCAATCATTGGCTTCACAAAGGTGATATTCCGGTTAGGCTCTTCCAAACGGCTTTTGGGAGGAAGCATTGTGGGAGAAGACCGTCCATGGACGGCCATTTATGGCCAGTCGGTACCAACAACGATCAATGACATGTCGCACCGGTCCTTGGGGGATTTCATCACATCGACTGCTGCGGTCTATGGTGATTTGCCAGCCTTCACGACGGTTCTGCCCAACGGCATGAATGGCACACTGACTTTCCGGCAGGCGGATGAAATGTCGGGTGCACTGGCCGTCTATCTGCGCGATATCGCCGGATTGCAGGCAGGTGACAGGGTTGCCGTACAGGTGCCCAATTGCCTGGCCTATCCAGTGGCTGCCATGGCGGTGTTCAAGGCAGGTTGCGTGCTGGTCAACGTCAACCCGCTCTACACCGCCGAAGAGATGGCCAGGCAATTTGCCGATGCCGAACCCGCCGCCGTGGTCGTCGTGGATATGTTCGCCGATAAACTGGCCGAGGCGGTAAAGACCTATCCGGTCAAACATGTCATTGTCACCAAAGTCGCGGAATTTCTGCCATCCCTGCCACGGATGATTGTCGGGCTGGTGCAGAAACATTGGGATAAGACAGTTCTGCCAATCACTGTCCCGCATATCCGGCTGCCAGATGCGATCGCGAAAGGCCGCGCCAAACATGACAGCCTGCACAACGCGATCGAGGCGTATCGCCGGACGATCCAGCCCGACGATGTCGCCTGCCTGCAATATACCGGCGGCACGACGGGCGTGTCCAAGGGGGCGATGCTGTCACACGCAAATATCCTGATGAACATGTCGCAGACCATGTCGATGATCACCAATCTGGAAAAGGGCAAAGAGGTCGCGCTGACTGCCCTGCCGCTGTATCATATCTTTGCCTTCACGGTGAATTTTCTGGGGTTCTATTCCATCGGCGCGCGCAACATCCTGATCCCGAATCCGCGCCCGTTGACGAACCTCAAACGTGCCTTTGAGAATTACAAAGTCACATGGCTCAGCGGTGTGAACACCCTGTTCAACGGGCTGAACAATGAAATGTGGTTTCTGGATACCCCGCCCAAACACCTGAAATTCGCCTCTGCCGGTGGGATGGCCTTGCAAAAGGTTGTCGCTGAACGATGGGAAGAGGTCACAGGCAAACCCGTGTTAGAAGGCTACGGCCTGACCGAATCCTCGCCGGTGCTGACCTTCAACCCATTCGGCAAGGTGCGCCACGGGGCTATCGGCATACCGCTGCCCTCGACCGATCTGCGCTGCGTGGATGAGGATGGCGCGGATGTCCCGCAAGGCGAGGCCGGCGAGCTGATCGCCAAAGGCCCGCAGATCATGCTAGGCTATTGGCGCAAACCTGAAGAGACGGCCAAGACGATCCAGAATGGCTGGCTGCTGACCGGTGATATCGGGGTGATGGAACCCGACGGCTATTTCCGCATCGTGGACCGCAAGAAGGATATGATCCTTGTCTCCGGTTTCAACGTCTATCCCAACGAGATCGAGGATGTCATCGCCGCTCATCCCGACGTGCAGGAAGTCGCTGTCATCGGTGTGCCTGATGGTGCCGCGGGCGAGGCGGTGAAAGCCTATATCGTCGCCCGCGAGGCTGGTCTGACCAAAGAGGCGCTGCGCACCTACTGCAAGGATCATCTGACCGGCTACAAAGTCCCAAAATTCGTGGAATTTCGCGACGAACTGCCAAAATCAAATGTGGGCAAGATCCTGCGCAAGGATCTGCGGGCCGAAGAACAGGCAAAGGCGGCATGATGCAATATTCTGTAAAGGCAGGGGCATAACATGGTCGGACCATTGGAACAGGCCATTCTGGCGCTGATGATTTTCGTGATCATGCTGGGGATGGGTGCATCGCTGACCCCGCGCGATTTTGTGCTGGCATTGAAACGGCCCTATGGTCTGGGCGTCGGGGTGATCTCTCAATTCGGTTTCATGCCGCTGATCGGCTTTGTATTGGCCACGACCCTGCCAGTGTCTGACCCGATCAAGATCGGTATTCTGATCATGGCCTGTATGCCGGGCGGGACGACGTCGAATA
The DNA here is from genome assembly GCA_017390475.1 of Loktanella sp. GTDB lineage: Bacteria > Pseudomonadota > Alphaproteobacteria > Rhodobacterales > Rhodobacteraceae > Yoonia. Next base: position 61,058 of record JAFPBO010000014.1, on the reverse strand, counting down.
TCTTTACCTATTTCTCTAAAGGCAATCTGGCGCTCTCGGTGCTGATGACAGTGACCTCTACCGTGTTCGGGGTGATCCTGATTCCCATTGTGCTGCTGGTCTATGCAGGCGCGCTCGACCTCGATATCCCGCGCGAGAATATCATCGTGACGCTGATCCTGCTGCTGGTGCCGGTCGCCATCGGGATGGTTTTGCGCAAATTCAACGCCAATGTGGGCGCAGTGACCGAATTCTTTGGGTCCTTGTTGGCGCTGATATTTATCGTGTTCCTGATCGTGTCGTGGATTCCGCGCAATTGGGAATTCCTGCTGGCGACATCATGGGGCACCTATTTCGCCTCGATCACGCTGGGCCTGTTCGGTTTCGCCATCGGCTATGGCTTTGCGAAACTGTTGCGGCTGCATCCGCGCAATGCGCGCACCGTGGCGCTGGAAACGGGTATCCAGAACGGGCCGCTGGCCATTGCGATCATCGCCTTCACCTTTTCCGGGACAGAGGCGCAGGGGATCATGGCCGTGCCAGCACTATATTCGCTGTTCATCGTGCTGACCTCTGCGGCGGTGACGATCTGGTTCCGGCGGATCAATACGGCGAATGAACAGCCACTGCCGAATGGGTTGCTATAGAATATGTCCGGGCTGCGGCGGCCGGCGTGCCCTATTGGTTTGCCGCTGCGCAATGGTCAGCACGCAAGCTGCGCGCCAAGCGGTTCCTTGACTGGTCGCGCGCTGAACTGGCCTGTGCGGTCCGTCATCGGAACAGCGGCTAAGGCGGTCTGACGCTGGGCCGGACAGCCGGCGCTGTGATCCTTCAGCTGCGGCCAGTTCCGGCAGCACGAAGCGCGCTGAGGGTTGCTTGCGCCAAAGCCTCCGTATCTTGTTCACCGTCAAGCCGCAGGACCGGCGCCGATTGTGCCATCAGCCAAGTTTCGTGCTGCACAAGACTGCGGCCAGTGAACGCAGGATCGTCATATCGCGATGCCCAGTCGCGGAATGCCAGATGCGCTTTGTGCATGTCCCCGCCCGGCAGGATGCGATCGCCGTGACGCTGTGCCTCGCGCCGGTCGAGCCGCTTTAGCCGCGTGGTCGTCGGGGTGTAAAGAAAGGCAATCAGATCGACAGTCTCGATCAGCGTATCGCCCCAGCCAAGAAAGGATCCCGACAAGACCCAGCTTTCGGTTTCGGCTTGCCGGGTCTTGATCAGGCGGACCCTGTCTTCCGGCGGACGTTTGGTGGTAAACGGCGGATCGGTCGGCATCCAATAGAAATCGTCAACGTCCAGTAGCGGAACGCCATTCTGCTCGGCCAGCATGCCGCCCAGCGTCGAGACGCCCGAACAAGATGCGCCGATCAAATATATCCTTGGCATACCCGTTCCGTCGTCACCGTCCAAAACATCGCGTCAATATTGCTTTGCGACATCCAATGCAATCTTTGCCGAAAGCGGCATCAGCGAGGCTGAACCGGCATGCGCAAACTGCATATCGAGAGCGGCGGAAATATGGGATGTTCATTAATTTTGGTGGAGCCAAGGGGAATCGAACCCCTGACCTCTTGCATGCCATGCAAGCGCTCTCCCATCTGAGCTATGGCCCCACGTGCAACCTGCGTTGCGAGTTGCTGTCTATGCAGCAGACCGGGCGAGATCAAGTGCTAATCGCGCCCGGATGTCAGGTTTTAATCGTCGTCGGTTTTGGCGGCGACATCGCCCAGATCGTCGAAAGACACTGTGTCTTCGTCGTCGTCATCTTCCAGCACGTCATCGCCCAGATCGACATCTTCGTCCTCTTCATCGTCGAGGATCAGATCATCATCTTCATCGGTGTCACGTATTTTCTTGGATTGCAGATCTTCGGCATCCGCGACCATGGTGCGGGTCTTGGATGTGTCGATTGCCACCTCTTTGCCCGTGTACGGGCTGATGATCGGTGTCGCGTTCAGGTCGTAAAAGCGTTTGCCGGTTTCGGGGCAAAGGCGCTTTGTGCCCCATTCTTCCTTAGGCATAGGCTATCCCTTCAAAAACTTGGTCGCCCCTTGCGGGGGATCGCTGCCAACTGCCATAAGCAACACGAGGTGTCAAAGGCTTTGGCGCAGGCGATTACAGAAAGCTGGATATGGGCCGTCACACGCTGCATGGCAACCCCCCGATTGATGTGACATTGCGCAAATCGGCCCAGGCGCGGCGTCTGTCGCTGCGGATCTCGCGGCTGGACGGGCGCGTGACCCTGACAATGCCGGTCAACGCCCCCGAACGCGAGGGAATCGCCTTTCTGCGCGAAAAGGAAAGCTGGCTGCGCGGGCATCTGGGGCAGATGGTTCCCGCCGAACAGATCGGCATTGGCAGTGTCGTGCCGGTGCAGGGCAGGGCACTGACGGTGGTGCAGGGGGCGGGGCTGCGGGTCCGGCTGCTGGACGACCGGATCGAGGTGCCTGCCAATCGCAATGCCTGTGCCGCCATCCGGGCCCGGCTGCGGGCGATGGCGCGGGACGCGCTGGCCGAGGCGTCAGACCGGCATGCAGCGACGCTGGGCGTCAGCTATGCCAGATTGTCGATCAGGGACACACGGTCGCGCTGGGGGTCCTGTTCCAGCAAAGGCGTGCTGATGTATTCCTGGCGGCTGATCATGGCCCCGCCTGCGGTACTGGATTACGTCGCAGCCCATGAGGTGGCGCATCTGCGCGAAATGAATCATGCGCCCGCCTTCTGGAATATCGTCGCCCATCTATGTCCCGACTACGCTGTGCATCGCAAATGGTTGCGCGATCACGGTGAAACCCTGCACCGGCTGCGTTTCGACGATTGACCAAGGCGCTGTTTGTGATCACATATCATCCATGCTGATCCAGCCCCGCCCCGTCGATTCAACCACCTCTGCCCATGAACGGGTCTACCGGGCCTTGCGCACGCAGATCATGCATGGCGAAATCGGCCCAGGCGAGGCATTGACGCTGCGCGGCATCGGCAAGACTTACGCCGTCTCCATGACCCCCGCGCGCGAGGCTGTGCGCAGGCTGGTCGCGGAAGGCGCATTGTTTCTGTCGTCCTCTGGCCGCGTCTCCACCCCCGCGCTGACCAATGAACGGATCGAGGAATTGGCGACGTTACGCGCGTTGCTGGAACCAGAACTGGCCTCGCGCGCTTTGCCGCGTGCCCACTTTGCTCTGATCGACCGGCTGGAAGCCATCAACCAAGGCGTCAGCCAGATGGTCGCGCGCCATGATGCCTCTGGCTATATCCGCATGAACCTTGAATTTCACCGCATGCTTTACCTGCGCGCGCAGGCCCCTGCCATGCTGGCGATGACCGAAACGGTCTGGCTGCAACTTGGCCCCACGATGCGCGCGCTTTACGGGCGATTGAACCGCAAGGACCCGCCTTATCATCACAAGCTGATTCTCGGTGCGCTAAAGGCCGGCGACGAACCCGGCCTGCGGCTGGCGATCCGCACCGATGTCACGCAAGGGTTGCGGATGCTCAAAGGCTGACCTGATCGCAGCTAACCCGCCGGTCCAGATCCGCAATCGCCAGATCCAGCGCGTGGCGGACATCCGGGCCGGGCATCCCGATGCCATAGGCCAAACCGGTGATAAATTCATATATCGCCTGCGAAATCCGGCCATGTCTGATAGCGATCCTCAACACGCTGCCCATCATGACGTCTTTCTCGTGGTCGCGCAGCCCATGTCTGAATGCGATGAAATCATGCGCCGTCAGGTTGGTGGTGATCCGATCCGAAAGCTGCAGGATGTCCGATGCGGCAAAGGTCCAGCCCGTCAGTCGTTGTGCAGCATCACGGATCAGGCCCGCCTCTGCTGCGGTGACCACACCATCGCATTTGCCGGCATGGCACATCGCGGACAAGGTCCGTGTCGCCGCTTTCTTGCGCAGCGGCGCGCTGCCGCGCCGGACAAGGGATTTGACCCGCCGGATCACCAAAGCAATGCCGCGATCAACAGCCTGTTCATCATTCACGCTGGCCCTTAACGAATCGTGACGTAACGTAAAGACATAGATTGTGGCGGGGTTATGGTCGTCTGTGATTTGAGGCGGGAATAACCGTACAAAAGGCGGCGATCCTTTCGGGATCGCCGCCTTTGGTCAAGATAATCCGATATCGGCTCAGGCGTGGATCGCGCCGTCACCACAAGCAAGCGCTGCTTCGCGCACTGCCTCGGAATAGGTCGGGTGGGCGTGGCAGGTGCGGGCCAGATCCTCTGCTGCGGCGCCGAATTCCATCGCGACGCAGATTTCATGGATCAGATCGCCCGCCATCGGCCCGATGATATGCGCGCCCAATATCCGGTCGGTTTCCTTGTCGGCAAGGATTTTCACGAAACCTTCACCCGAAAAATTCGCCTTGGCCCGCGCATTGCCCATGAAGGGGAATTTGCCGACCTTATAGGCGCGGCCTTCTTCTTTCAGCATTTCCTCGGTCGCGCCGACATTGGCGACCTCGGGGTGGGTGTAGATCACACCGGGGATGACGTTGTAATTCACATGAGGATGCTGCCCGGCGATGCCTTCGGCGACCGCCATGCCTTCATCTTCGGCCTTATGCGCCAGCATCGGACCCGCGATCGTGTCGCCGATGGCATAGATGCCCGGCACATTGGTTGCATATTTGCTGTCGGTCTTGATCTGGCCACGCTCGGTCATCTCGACACCCAGTTCCTTCAGCCCCAGACCTTCGGTATAGGGTTTGCGGCCTGTCGCGACCAAGACAGTGTCGGCGGTGATCGTTTCCTCGCTGTCATCCTTGCGCAGCTTATAGGTCACGGTGGCCTTGCCACCTTTGACCGTCACACCCTGCACCGCCGCCCCAAGGGTGAATTTCAGCCCCTGCTTGGTCAGCATCTTCTGGAATTGCCGTGCAACCTCGGCATCCATGCCGGGGGTGATCGCGTCCAGATATTCGATCACCGACACATCGGCACCCAGACGGGCATAGACCGACCCAAGTTCCAGCCCGATCACGCCTGCGCCGATCACGACCATGGTTTTCGGGATCTTGCCCAGTTCCAGCGCGCCGGTGGAGGTCACGACAGTTTTCTCATCGACCTCGACACCCGGCAGGCTGGCGGCCTGCGACCCGCTGGCGATGACGATATGTTTCGCCTCATGCACATCATCGCCGACCTTGACCTTGCCCGCCTCGGGAATGGTCGCCCAGCCTTTGATCCAATCGACCTTGTTCTTCTCGAACAAAAACTCGATCCCGCCGGTGTTCTGCGCAATCGTGTCATCCTTATAGGACAGCATCTGCTTCCAATCGACGCTCGGCGCTTTGCCCTTCAGGCCCATCGTGGCAAAGTTATGTTCCGCCTCATGCAGCATATGGGTCGCATGCAGCATCGCCTTGGACGGGATGCAGCCGACGTTCAGGCAAGTGCCGCCCAGCGTTTCGCGGCCTTCGACGCAGCCGACCTTGAGGCCCAGTTGCGCCGCGCGGATCGCGCCGACATAGCCGCCGGGGCCTGCGCCGATAAAGATGACATCATAGCTGGACATGGGATAACTCCTTGAGACTTCAGAACAGGGCCGAGATGATCATCAGCATGGTGGCAGCAAAGCCGACCATCCAGATCACCGACCGCCAGGGGGTCAGGCCGAAATAATAGGCGGGGATGTAAAGCACCCGCGCGCCAAGATAGGTCCAGGCGCAGGCCGCAGACAGACCCGTCGCCTTATCGCCGAGCGTAACGACGACAACGGCCAGCGTGAATAGTATTAAACCTTCAAAATGGTTATTTAGCGCGCGGAACAGGCGGCCGGTTTTGACGCTGACCTGCTCGATCAGCGGCTTGCCCAGACGGCCCGGATCACGCGGGCTGGCGGTTTTACCGGGACCAAGTTCGAGGTTCGCCGGGATCGCCATCAGGAGGAATTGCACCCCTTGGAGCAAACCGGCGAGGGCGAGGACGGTGAGTTCGGGGGTCATGCTCTAGCCTCGAAATTCAAAGTTGAATTGTATCGCATCACATCGTTTGAGCTGAAGCCCTAAATCGGCACCATATACCTGCATTTCTGCCTCGGTTGGGTCTGGTGTTCGAGGATACAGCCGGGTTCTAATGAAATCCTTTGATTCACTCGAAAGCCCCTCCCAAACACAATCACAGAGCGTTCTAGCTTCTTGTTGGGTAAGTACAAAGTCACTTGGTAACGTGAATGGCGGCAAAGTGCTCCTACAGTCGTAAACTGTCATATCGCCCTCTGTCTTAATTGAAACCAATTCGTCTTCCCCATCTACAAAGTAGCCCACAATTTTCCCGATATCTGTGTTGGGAAAAAAAGCCCAAGCGACGGCAAGGAACCCTACGAAAGATGCAACATAAGCTAGTATTTGCAAAAATTTCGACAGGGTTCCTCGCAAGACTACAAATCCATCAACAACCGGCGCGGATCTTCCAGCGCTTCTTTCACGCGCACAAGGAAGGTCACAGCACCCTTGCCGTCCACGATCCGGTGGTCATAGGACAGCGCCAGATACATCATCGGGCGGATCACCACCTGACCGTCAATCGCCATCGGACGATCCTGGATCTTGTGCATGCCAAGGATACCCGATTGCGGCGGGTTCAGGATGGGCGAGGACATCAGCGAGCCATAAACGCCACCGTTGGAAATGGTGAAGGTGCCGCCCTGCATTTCCGCCATCGACAATTTACCGTCGCGCGCCTTGGCACCCATCGCGGCGATGGCCTTTTCGATCTCGGCAAAGCTCATCTGGTCCGCATCACGGATCACCGGCACGACAAGACCGGTGGGCGTACCAGCGGCGATGCCCATATGGACGTAGTTTTTATAGACCACATCAGTGCCGTCGATTTCGGCGTTCACTTCGGGCACTTCGTTCAGGGCATGGATACAGGCCTTGGTGAAAAACGACATGAAGCCCAGTTTTACGCCATGTTTCTTGACGAACAGGTCCTTATAGGCGTCGCGCAGTGCCATCACCTCGGTCATATCGACCTCGTTATAGGTAGTCAGCATGGCGGCGGTGTTCTGGCTGTCTTTCAACCGCTTGGCGATGGTCTGGCGCAGGCGGGTCATCTTGACGCGCTCTTCACGGGCTTCATCGCTGGCGGCGACCGGCGCGCGTGGCGTGGCCGCCGGGGCAGGGGCGTCGGATTTCGCGGTCAGTGCTTTCAGCACATCCTCTTTCATCACGCGGCCATCCTTGCCGGAGCCTTTGACGTCAGACAGGTCGTTTTCGGCCATCAGTTTCTTGGCCGATGGCGCGTCTTCCGGATCGCGCGGCTTGGTCTCTTCCGGGCCAGCATCGGTCTGGGTGGCGGCAGCGTCGGGCTTGCTTTCGGCTTTCGGTGCCTCGGCCTTTGGCGCTGCGGCAGTGTCGCCTTCGGCAATCTGCGCCAGCAGCGCGTCAACGCCGACAGTGTCACCTTCAGCAGCAACGATTTCGGACAGCACACCAGCCACAGGGCTTGGCACTTCGACCGTCACCTTATCGGTTTCCAGCTCACAGAGCATTTCATCGACGGCCACGGCATCGCCGGGTTTCTTGAACCATGTGGCGATCGTCGCCTCGGTCACGGATTCGCCAAGTGTGGGGACGCGGACTTCGGTGGTCATTACTTTGTTCCTTTGATGGTCAGCGTGTCATTTACCAGCGCTTCTTGTTCTGCTTTGTGCTTGCTGGCCAGACCCGTGGCCGGGCTGGCAGCGGCGGCGCGGCCAGCATAGACCGGGCGGCTGTGCTTGGCCTTGATCCGGGTCAGCACCCATTCCAGGTTCGGTTCCATAAAGGCCCAGGCACCCTGGTTCTTGGGTTCTTCCTGACACCAGACCATTTCCGCGCCTTTGAACCGTTCAAGCTCCTTCATCGCCGATTGGGCGGGGAAAGGATAGAATTGTTCAAACCGCAGGATATAGACATCATCGATCCCACGCGCATCGCGTTCTTCGATCAGGTCGTAATAGACCTTGCCCGAACACATCACGACGCGCTTGATCTTGTCATCCGCTGCCAGTTTGGTTTCGGAATTGCCGTATTGTGCATCATCCCACAAAACGCGGTGGAAACTGGACCCGGTGGTGAATTCTTCTTTCTTCGACACGGCCAGTTTGTGCCGCAGCAAGGATTTCGGGGTCATCAGGATCAGCGGCTTGCGATAGCTGCGGTGCAACTGGCGGCGCAGCAGGTGGAAATAGTTCGCAGGCGTGGTGCAATTGGCGACGATCCAATTGTCACCGCCACACATGGTCAGGAACCGTTCCAGACGCGCGCTGGAATGTTCCGGCCCTTGCCCTTCATAGCCATGTGGCAGCAGACAGACGAGGCCGGACATCCGCAACCATTTGCTTTCGCCCGACGAAATGAACTGATCGAACATGATCTGCGCACCATTGGCGAAATCGCCGAACTGCGCCTCCCACAGGGTCAGCGCATTGGGTTCGGCCAGCGAATAGCCATATTCGAACCCAAGGACCGCATATTCCGACAGCATCGAATCGATGGCTTCGTATTTGGCCTGACCTTCGCGGATATTGTTCAGCGGGTAATAGCGGTCTTCGTTTTCCTGATTGATAATGGCCGAATGCCGCTGGCTGAACGTGCCGCGCGTGCTGTCCTGACCGGACAGGCGGACAGGGTAGCCTTCCAGCAGCAAGGACCCAAACGCCAGCGCCTCGCCCGTGGCCCAGTCGATGCCGGTGCCGTTTTCGAACATCTGCGCCTTGGCGTCGCGCAGACGGTCGATGGTCTTATGGGTCGGGAAATTATCCGGCACAGTCGTCAGCGCCTTGCCGATGGCAAGGAAATCGCCTTCGGAAATCGCTGTCTTGCCGCGCTGGTATTTCTTTTCCTTCATCCGGTCGAGGTGTGACCAGCGCCCGTCCAGCCAATCGGCCTTGTTGGGTTTATAGTTTTTGCCGGCCTCGAATTCCTCGTTCAGATGGGCCTGAAACGCGGCTTTCATATCCTCGATCTCGCCTTCGGGGATCAGACCGTCCTTGACCAGACGTTCAGTATACAGCGTCAGCGTGGTCTTTTGCTTCTTGATCTTATTGTACATCACCGGGTTGGTGAACATCGGCTCATCGCCTTCGTTGTGACCAAAGCGGCGGTAGCAGATGATGTCCAGCACCACATCTTTGTGGAACTTCTGGCGGAATTCGGTCGCGACACGGGCCGCATGGACCACAGCCTCTGGATCGTCGCCATTCACGTGGAAAATCGGCGCTTCGACCATCAGCGCGATATCGGTGGGATAGGGGCTGGACCGGCTGAAATGCGGGGCGGTTGTGAAACCGATCTGGTTGTTCACGACGATATGCATGGTGCCGCCGGTGCGGTGCCCGCGCAGACCGGACAGGCCGAAACCTTCGGCAACCACGCCTTGCCCTGCGAATGCGGCATCGCCGTGCAGCAGAATCGCCATGACCTTGGTCTTGTCGGTGTCTTTCTTCTGGTCCTGTTTAGCGCGGACCTTGCCCAAGACGACCGGGTTCACAGCCTCCAAATGGCTGGGGTTGGCGGTCAAGGACAAGTGAACCGTGTTGTCGTCAAAGCTGCGGTCATTCGAGGCACCGAGGTGGTATTTCACATCGCCCGAGCCATCGACATCCTCTGGCTTGAACGATCCGCCCTGAAATTCATTGAAAATCGCGCGATAAGGTTTCTGCATCACATTGGCGAGCACGGACAGACGGCCCCGGTGTGGCATACCGATGACGATATCTTCCATCCCCAACTGGCCACCACGTTTGATGATCTGTTCCATCGCGGGGATCAGGCTTTCGCCGCCATCAAGACCAAACCGCTTGGTCCCCATATATTTGACGTGGAGAAATTTCTCAAAACCCTCAGCCTGCACCAGAGAGTTCAGGATCGCCTTGCGCCCGTTCTGGGTAAAGCTGATCTCCTTGCCGTAGCCTTCGATCCGCTCTTTCAGCCAACCGGCCTCTTCCGGGTTGGAGATGTGCATATATTGCAGCGCAAAAGTGCCGCAATAGGTGCGCTGCACGATGGCCATGATCTCGGCCATGGTCGCGACTTCCAGACCCAGCACGTTGTCGATGAAAATCGGACGGTCCATATCCTTGGCGGTAAAGCCATAATTGGCCGGGTCCAGTTCCGGGTGCGGCACGGTTTCGCGCATGCCGAGTGGGTCCAGATCAGCGATCAGATGGCCGCGAATCCGGTAGGCGCGGATGATCATCAAGGCGCGCAGGGAATCCAGCACAGCACCGCGCACCTGTTCTTCGGACAGGCCGACGCCTTTTTCAGCGGCTTTCGCCTTGATCTTATCGGCAGCCGCAGCAGGTTCCGCAGGCCATTGCCCGTCGAGTGCGGCGGTCAGATCATCATTCGGCACCGGTGGCCAGTCGCGGCGCGCCCAGCTTGGGCCAGCAGCCTCTGCCTGCGCATCGGCGGCTGTATCGCCAAGGCTGCGGAAAAACGCCTGCCAGCTTTCGTCGACCGCCCCGGGATTATCGGCATAGCGCGCGTAAAGCTGTTCCACATAGGCCGCGTTATGCCCCTGCAAAAAGCTGGAAGCGTGGAACACATCGTTGGGGGAATGGTCGTGCATGGCTGGGGACCTTTGTTAAATATCGTCCGGCGGGGGCTGGCCCCCGCCGCAAATGGGTGTCGGGGGGAACCCCGATTTACCCGATGGCCTTCAAGACCGCTTCGCCCAAAGTCGCTGGGCTATCGGCCACGATGATACCGGCGGATTTCATCGCTTCAATCTTGCTTTCCGCATCGCCTTTGCCGCCTGCCACAATGGCACCGGCATGGCCCATACGACGGCCGGGAGGGGCGGTGCGACCCGCGATGAAACCAGCGGTTGGTTTCCAACGGCCCTTTTTACGCTCATCCGCAAGGAATTGCGCTGCTTCTTCTTCGGCAGACCCGCCGATTTCACCGATCATGATGATCGAATGAGTCTCATCATCAGCAAGGAACATCTCAAGAATATCGATATGCTCGGACCCTTTGATCGGATCGCCGCCGATGCCGACAGCCGTGGACTGGCCCAGACCGGAATCGGATGTCTGTTTCACGGCTTCATAGGTCAGCGTGCCGGACCGCGACACAACACCGACCGACCCGCGACGGTGGATATGGCCGGGCATGATGCCGATCTTGCAGGCGTCAGGCGTGATGACACCGGGGCAGTTTGGCCCGATCAGGCGGGATTTGGACCCTTCCAGCGCGCGCTTGACGCGCATCATGTCCAGCACCGGGATGCCTTCGGTGATGCAGATGATCAGTTCCATCTCGGCGTCAATCGCCTCCATGATGCTGTCAGCGGCGAAGGGGGGCGGGACATAGATCACGCTCGCATTGGCCTCAGTCACGTGCTTGGCTTCATGGACCGAGTTGAAGACCGGCAGGTCCAGATGGGTGCTGCCGCCTTTGCCGGGGGTCACGCCGCCGACCATCTTGGTGCCATAGGCGATGGCTTGTTCGGAATGGAACGTGCCCTGCGAACCGGTCAGGCCCTGGCAGATCACGCGGGTATTTTCGTTAACGAGAATGGCCATATTGGTGGCTCCTTGGGAAATCTGGGGGGTGCGGCGGGGTGAACCCCGCCCTACGGTTTAACCTTTGACGGCTTTCACGATCTTCTGCGCGCCATCTTTCAGGTCATCGGCAGCGATCACATCAAGGCCGGAATTACGGATGATTTCCTTGCCTTTCTCGACATTGGTGCCTTCCAGACGCACGACCAGCGGCACTTTCAGACCGACCTCTTTCACCGCAGCGATCACGCCTTCGGCGATGACATCGCAGCGCATGATGCCGCCGAAGATGTTGACAAGGATGCCTTTGACATTGGGGTCAGATGTGATGATCTTGAACGCCTCGGTCACTTTTTCCTTGGTCGCGCCACCGCCCACGTCAAGGAAGTTGGCAGGCTCGGCCCCGTAAAGCTTGATGATATCCATCGTCGCCATGGCAAGGCCCGCACCGTTCACCATGCAGCCGATTTCACCGTCGAGCGCGATATAGTTCAGGTCGTATTTGCTGGCGGCGAGTTCCTTGGAATCTTCCTCGGTCTCATCACGCAGGGTGGCGATGTCGGGCTGGCGATACATCGCATTGCCGTCGAAGGATACTTTGGCATCCAGCACCTTCAGATCGCCCTTGTCGGTCACGATCAGCGGGTTGATTTCCAGCATCTCCATGTCTTTTTCGGTGAAGGCTTTGTAAAGCTGGCCCATCAGGGTGACGCATTGTTTCACCTGCCCGCCGGTCAGACCCAGCGTAAAGGCAACACGACGGCCATGGAACGGCTGATAACCCGTTGCCGGATCAACGCTGAACGACAGGATTTTTTCGGGGGTCGAGGCAGCGACCTCTTCGATATCCATCCCACCTTCGGTCGAGACGACAAAACTGATGCGGCTGGTCTGGCGATCCACCAACAGGGCGAGATACAGTTCGGTCTCGATCCCGGACCCGTCTTCGATATAGATACGGTTGACCTGTTTGCCTGCAGGACCGGTTTGATGTGTGACCAAGGTGCGGCCCAGCATCTTTTTGGCCTCTTGCGCGGCTTCTTCGACCGACCGGCACAGGCGCACGCCACCTGCTTCGCCAGCATCGGCTTCTTTGAATTTGCCTTTGCCACGGCCACCGGCGTGGATCTGCGCCTTGACCACCCAAAGCGGTCCGTCAAGTTCACCGGCAGCGGTTTTTGCGTCTTCTGCGCGGGTGACGGGGCGACCGTCGGAAACGGGCGCGCCGTAGCTGCGCAGCAATGCTTTGGCCTGGTATTCGTGGATATTCATAAGGCATGTCCAATTTGACTTCGGTTGCAGCAGTCTAGATCATAGAAAACTTGGCAATTCTAACTGAAAATTCAACCACACGCGGATTATCCGACATTTGTGATCACTTGTTCAAAACGTGTGATCACAAAATCAAAAAACGCATCGCAGCAGGCAAATTTCCGCCGTTTGCAAAGATTCGCGGCAATGATATCAGCACAGGATGAGCATCGATGCACCCAGTTGGGCTGTTGTGGCAACCGTGGACGAACCGCTTGCACTGGTGCAGGCCTTTGTCGCCTGGCACCTGCATCTGGGCGCGGCGCAGGTGATGTTATACTTTGACCGGCCCGATGATCCGGCTGCGTCAGCGCTGCAAACCATCGCAAACGTGCAGGTGATCCGTTGTGATGGCGCGCATTGGCAGGGCCGCCGCCCGGCCAAACACGAGGTCCGGCAGGTTCACAACGCGACCCAAGCCTATCGCGCCTGCACGGCGGATTGGTTGCTGCATTGCGATGCGGATGAATATCTCTGGGTGCCGGGCGGGGTGTCTGCCGCATTGGCCGCCATGACCTCGGCGATGGATTGCGCCATCGTGCCGGTGGCCGAGCGGGTCTATCTGCCCGACATGCGCGCCTTGTCGATCTTTGATGGCGCTTTCCGCCGCCCTTTCACGGGCGATGCCAAAGCCGGGCAGGCCTTGTTCGGCCCCGATTACGCGCTGACACGCGGCGGTCTGGCCGGGCATGCCCATGGCAAAGCCTTCACCCGCACCGGCCGCGATCTGGAAATTTCGATCCACCGGCCGAAGGCGAAACATGCCCTCGAGACAACATTGATCGCCGGGGTAGAGCTGCTCCATTTCGACGGACTCACACCGCAACATTGGCTGCGTAAATTGCGGCTACGGGCAGAGATGATCGCCCATCACGGCGGGATGGCACCATCGCCGCACCGGCAGGCCCAGATCGATGCGATCCTGGCTGATCCGCAGGGTGGGATGGCCGTGCATGACAGGGTGAAACGGCTGACGCCGGATCTGGCCCGGATTCTGACGCGCGAGGGCCTGCTGCTACATGCGCCCTTCGATCCTGCGCCGATGATCGCGGATCTGTTCGGTGCGGTCGATCTGTCCTGCGCTGGTCTTGATGCGGCGACGGGCAGGCATGAAAAAGGGGCCGCCAGTGGCGACCCCCTCAATAGACTTGGTGGCTGATCAGGCCAGCGAACCGTCGATGCCTTTGCAGGCCTCGACCAGACCTTTGACGGCATCGACAGATTTGTCGAACATCGCCTGTTCGTCTTTGTTCATCTTGATCTCGACTACGCGTTCGATACCACCGGCACCGATCACGGTCGGCACGCCGACGTAGAAGCCGTTCAACCCGTAAGCGCCATCGACATGGGCGGCACAGGGCAGGACGCGTTTCTGGTCTTTCAGGAAAGCCTCTGCCATCTCAATCGCGGAAGTCGCTGGCGCATAAAAAGCCGAACCGGTTTTCAGCAGGCCGACAATCTCTGCCCCGCCGTCGCGGGTGCGCTGCACGATGGCGTCCAGCTTGTCCTGCGTGGTCCAGCCCATGTCGACCAGATCGGGCAGGGGGATACCGGCAACCGTGGAATAGCGGGTCAGCGGGACCATCGTATCGCCATGGCCGCCCAGCACGAAAGCTGTGACATCGCGCATCGAGACGCTGAATTCTTCCGCCAGGAAATGCCGGAAGCGGGCCGAATCCAGCACGCCTGCCATGCCGCAGACCATGTGATGCGGCAGGCCGGAAAATTCGCGCAGCGCCCAGACCATCGCATCCAGCGGGTTGGTGATGCAGATCACAAAGGCATTCGGCGCATGGGCAGCGATGCCTTCGCCGACGGATTTCATGACTTTCAGGTTGATGCCCAGCAGATCATCGCGCGACATGCCCGGTTTGCGGGGCACACCTGCGGTCACGATGCAGACATCTGCGCCCGCGATATCGGCGTAATCATTGGTGCCTTTGAAGCTGCCGTCAAACTTGGCCGCCGGGCCGGACTCGGCGATATCAAGCGCCTTGCCTTGCGGGATCCCTTCGGAAATGTCGAACAAGACGACATCGCCGAGTTCTTTGACTGCCGCGAGATGGGCGAGCGTGCCGCCGATCTGTCCGGCACCGATAAGAGCGATCTTGGGTCTGGCCATGGAAATGCTTCCTTTGGTGGGTTGGATTTGGCGCATTGGGTAAGCCTTTGCCGCCCTGCTGGCAAGTGCGCCGCATCGCGGCATCGTTTGTGATCCATGGTCAGGGCGGCACAAAGCCGCTAATCAGATCACAACAAAAGGCATTTGGGGCTGACAGGTGATTGTATTCGACTGGGTTTTCTTTGCTGTAGGCGTGCCTGCGATCATGTTTGGCGGCATCTCTAAGGGGGGATTCGGCTCTGGTGCGGCCTTTGTCGCCGGGGCGATTCTGGCGCTGGTGGTCCCGCCGGGCCTGGCGCTGGGGATCATTCTGCCATTGTTCATGCTGGTCGATGCGGCGACCCTGCGCCCGTTCTGGAAACAATGGCACTGGCCATCGGCCAAGGGGATGATGCAGGGTGCGGTGCCGGGCTGTATCATCGGCGCGGTGCTTTATACGTTGGTCGATGCCGATGTGTTCCGCCTGCTGATCGGCGTGATCTGTCTGGCCTTTGTGGCGTTTCAGCTGGCGCGCAGTCTGGGCTGGCTTTCGGTGCGGCAGATGCCGTTTTCGCGCCCCTTTGCCTGGGCGGCAGGGCTTGTTGGCGGGTTCACCAGTTTTGTCAGCCATGCGGGCGGGCCGCCGACGGCGATTTTTCTGCTGTCCCAAGGGCTGAGCAAAACGGCGTTTCAGGCGACGACTGTCCTAACTTTCTGGGCGGTCAACTGGATGAAAGTGGTGCCTTATGCCTATCTGGGGATTTTCTCGCTCGAAACGCTGAAGGCCAGCGCGGTGCTGGCCCCTTTCGCGCTGCTTGGGGCCTATATTGGTGTCAAAGCGCATCGGCTGGTGCCTGAACGCGCCTTTTTCGCATTGACCTATGTGTTGCTGGTGGCGACAGGCCTGCGGTTGATCTGGGTTGCCGTGGCCTGAAACCATTTCAGATCGTCCAGGTCCAGTGATCTGCCAATGGCGAACTGTAGTGTATTTTGCCTGCCTTGGTGTCACTGTCCTGTCGGCCGCCGGCGAAGACAGGCGTCATCCAAAACCTTCCCCGCGGGGAAGGTTTTCGTGACCTTTCCCATGGGGAAGGTCGATCCTGCCGGGTATCCCGCCACGCCGGTCAAGCTGCGTGATCTTCCCCGCGGGGAAGGTTTTGTCTGCTTTGTCGGGAATATCGGCGTGGGGTGCGCGGTGGCCCATACCTGTCTGGTCGCGCCACATTTTCAGGCCTGTTCTTGCAGCGCGGACTGCCATGTCTTGCGCCAGTTGAATGCCTGCCCCGCCGCGACAAGACAGGTCCGTGCGTCCTGCCCTGTTACCGTTATCGTCCAGCTGCCGGTATCTTTGGCGGCAAAAACCTCGACCATGGTGCCGGCAGGGTCGCGCGCGGCGGATTGCCGGGTTTCGCCATAAATCGCCGCCAGTCGCTGCACGATGACGCCATGATCGGCGCAAGTGGCGGCTTGCGCCGGGGGCGTGACCCAGAACATCGCCGCGATGCCGAGGAACACGTAAGGGACGTGATTGATCATTTCTAAGCCTCGTTCATTGCGGGTTTTGATGACTTTGGGCCAATCTACACCACAAAGATTGAGGAAAAGTTAAAGCCACGCCGGGGTTTTCGTGCTGCATTGCGGCAAGATCGGGGTTGAATCATCGACAAGTTTCTGCCCATGTTCGCGCAAGATTATTGCGAGGTAGATTCGATGCATGACCGTCCCACCCGCTCTGCGCTTTATATTCCCGGTTCCAAGGATCGGGCGTTGGACAAGGCGCGCGGCCTGCCTGTTGATGTGATTCTGTTCGATCTGGAAGATGCCGTCACCCCCGATGCCAAGATTGCCGCGCGTGATACGCTTTTCGCTGCTTTGGCAGGCGGCGGCTATGGCCCGCGTCAGCGGATCGTGCGGATCAACGGGCTGGAGACGGAGTGGGGCAAGGCCGATGCCGCCGCTGTCGCGGCGATGGATTGCGATGCGATTCTGTTGCCAAAGGTCAACAGCACGGCGGATGTCGATGCTTTGGCCGCTCTGGTCCCTGACCTGCCGATCTGGGCGATGATGGAAACCCCGCAGGGCGTGCTGAATGCAAGCCAAATCGCCGCGCATCCGCGCATTGCGGGCTTCGTGATGGGCACCAATGATCTGGCCAAGGATATCAAGTCGCGGGGGCGTCCGGCATTGATGATGGCTTTGCAAATGTGTCTGCTGGCCGCCAAAGCGGCGGGGATCGTGGCGCTGGATGGTGTCTATAATGCGTTTCAGGATGAGGACGGGCTGCGCGCCGAATGTGCCGAAGGCCGCGATCTGGGCTTTGACGGCAAGACGCTGATCCATCCGGCGCAGATCGCGATCACCAATGCCGCCTTTGGCCCGACCGAGGATGACATCGCGCTGGCGCGCCGCCAGATCGCGGCGTTTGAAGAGGCGCAAGCCGCAGGGCAAGGCGTGGCCGTTGTCGATGGCAAGATCGTTGAGAACTTGCATATTGTCACCGCACAGGCGACCTTGGCCAAAGCCGCCGCCATCGCCGCATTGGAGAGTTGATGTTCATTCTTATTCTGGGTCTGTTTCTGTGGTCCGCCGTGCATTTCTGGAAACGCCTGGCGCCTGACAGCCGCGCCCAGATGGGCGACAAGGGCAAGATCATCGTCGCTGTTGGTGCGGTGCTGGGGATCGTGCTGATGGTCATTGGCTATCGCGCGGCGGAAGGGGCGGTGTTCTGGGGTCGCAGCCCGGCGATGACGGGGATCAACAATCTGCTGATGATCTTTGCGGTCTATCTTTATGCCGCCAGCGGCGCGAAGACGCGGATCACCCGCACAATCCGCCATCCGCAATTGACTGCCGTGAAAGTCTGGGCATTGGCGCATCTGCTGGTCAATGGCGATGTGCCGTCTTTCGTGTTGTTCGGCGGTCTGCTGGCATGGGCCGTGGTCGAGGTGATCCTGATCAACCGCGCCAACCGCGACTGGACGCCGCCACCCGTGGTGCCGATGAAGAAAGAAGTGACCGCTGTTGTGGCGACTGTCGTGGTCTTTGTGATCATTGCGCTCATTCACAGCTGGCTTGGCTATAACCCGTTTGGATAATCCGATGAAAATCTACCGTTTACTGACTGAAGACGACACATCCGCCTTTTGCCACAAAGTGTCCGACGCTTTGTCGAAAGGCTGGGAGCTTTATGGCAGCCCGACCTATGCCTTTGATCAGGCCAATGGCGTGATGCGCTGCGGGCAGGCCGTGACCAAGGAGATTGACACCCCCTATTCGCCCGAGATGAAACTGGGCCAGCAATGACGAAAACCAATGCTGGCCGGTTTTTCGAGGATTACGGCGTTGGTGATGTGATCACACATGCGGTGCCGCGCACGGTGGCGGGTGGGGAGCGGGTGCTGTATCACGCGCTTTATCCCGCGCGGCATGCGCTGCATTCCTCTGACCAATTCGCGCAATCCTGCGGTTTGCCGTTCAGCCCGCTGGATGATCTGGTGACGTTTCACACTGTCTTTGGCAAGACCGTGCCGGATGTATCGCTGAATGCCGTGGCGAACCTTGGCTATG
This sequence comes from Loktanella sp., assembly GCA_017390475.1. Classification (GTDB taxonomy): domain Bacteria; phylum Pseudomonadota; class Alphaproteobacteria; order Rhodobacterales; family Rhodobacteraceae; genus Yoonia. The sequence goes on along the minus strand of JAFPBO010000014.1, from coordinate 42,592 downwards.
CCGAAGGGCGCTGGATCACCCCGCTTTGGCCCGGCGATACGATCACCGCCACGTCAGAGGTGATCGGGATCAAGGAGAACTCCAACGGCACATCGGGCGTGGTCTGGGTCCGCACCACCGGGCGCAACCAGCATGGCGAGGTGTTGTTGACCTATGTCCGCTGGGTCATGGTGCGTAAGCGCGGGTCGGGACCCGCGCCACGGGCGGTGATACCGGAACTTGACGCTGTGGTGCTGGCGTCGGATCTGGTCGTGCCGCAGGGGTTGGATTTCACCAATTATGATTTCGCGCTGGCGGGTGAACCGCATCGCTTGCGCGATTATGCGGTGGGCGAGGTGATCGACCATGTCGATGGTGTCACGATTGAAGAAGCCGAGCATATGCTGGCCACCCGTCTGTGGCAGAATACCGCCAAGGTGCATTTCGATGCAACCAACCGGGATGATGGCAAAAGGCTGATCTATGGCGGGCATGTGATTTCGCTGGCGCGGGCCTTGTCCTTCAATGGTCTGGCCAATGCGCAGATGATCGTGGCGCTGAATGGCGGCGCGCATGCGAACCCCTGTTTTGCGGGGGATACGGTGCGGGCCTGGTCCGAGGTGCTGGAGATTGCTGAAACAGCCGCACCCGGTGTCGGTGCGATCCGTTTGCGGCTGGTCGCGACGAAAGGGCAGGCGGGTGTCTTGCGCGGGGCGGATGGAAAATATGATCCTGATGTGCTGCTCGACCTTGATTACTGGGCTTTGATGCCGGTTTGACATCGCTGGGGCGATGCCAAGCCTCCGGCGGGGATATTTTTGCTCGGAAGATGCGGGGGTGTGATCACAGCTGAAAAAATCGTGATCACAAATGGAAAAAACTGGCCGGGCGCGGCATATTCACGCGGAAAAACCCTTGTGCCGCGCGTGACTCTGGCGGTGGAATGGTGCAAGTAGGAAGCCAAGGCGCTGTCGAGCCGGACAGCATCAAGCCACTGAAGGGAAGCAATATGGCCGACGTGAACCGGGGCAATCGCCCGCTTTCGCCGCATCTTTCGATTTATCGCCCACAATGGACCTCGATCACCTCCATCCTCGTGCGGATCACCGGCAATGCGCTGATCGTTGCCGCACTTTTGATCGTGTGGTGGTTCGTCGCCGCCGCAAGCGGGCCAGAGGCTTTTGCCATCGCCGATGGCGTCATCAGAAGCTGGTTTGGCAAGCTGGTCATGTTCGGGTCGATCTGGGCGCTGTGGTATCACACATTGGGCGGTCTGCGTCATCTGGTCTGGGATTCCGGCCGCATGCTGGATGTCGATAAATCCGAGATGGCCGGCCAGATGATGGTCGTGCTGTCAGTGATCCTGACGATTTTCACCGTGATTGTGCTGTAAGGAGTATCGGATATGGCATTTCTGACAGATCGCAAACGCGCCATGGGCATGGGCTCTGCCAAGCAGGGCACCCATCACCATTGGCAGATGATGGTCACTTCGGTGGCTTTGCTGGTGCTGATCCCGTTTTTCGTGTTCACCTTCGGCTTTATTCTGGGCGCACCCTATGAAGAGGTGGTCGCCTATTACCAACGGCCATTTCCCGCTGTCGTCGCCATTCTGACCATGCTGGTCGGCTTTTTCCACTTTCGGCTGGGTGTGCAAACCCTGATCGAGGATTATGTTCATGGTCTGGCAGGCAGGGCCGCGATCATCGGCATGATTTGTCTGTCTTACGCAGCGGCGGCTTTTGCGGTTTTCGCAATCATCCGCATCGCATTGTAAATATTTTCGGAGCAATACCAGATGGCCGCTTATGAATACGAGACACATACCTATGACGCGATTGTCGTAGGGGCAGGCGGCGCGGGTCTGCGCGCCACGCTCGGGCTGGCCGAACAGGGCCTGCGTACCGCCTGTATCACCAAGGTGTTCCCGACCCGGTCGCACACTGTTGCCGCGCAGGGCGGGATCGCCGCCAGCCTTGGCAATATGGGCCCCGACAGCTGGCAATGGCATATGTATGATACTGTCAAAGGGTCAGACTGGCTTGGTGACACTGATGCGATGGAATATCTTGCCCGCGAAGCGCCCAAGGCGGTCTATGAGCTGGAACATTACGGTGTGCCGTTTTCGCGCACCGAAGAAGGCAAGATCTATCAGCGTCCCTTTGGCGGCCATACCACCGAATTCGGCGAAGGCCCTGCCGTCCAGCGGACCTGTGCCGCCGCAGACCGGACCGGCCATGCGATCCTGCACACGCTTTATGGTCAGTCGCTGAAGCAGAAGGCCGAATTCTATATCGAATATTTCGCGCTTGATCTGATCATGTCCGATGATGGCATCTGTCAGGGTGTCATCGCCTGGAAGCTTGACGATGGCACCATGCATGTCTTCAACGCGAAAATGGTCGTGCTTGCCACCGGCGGTTACGGGCGTGCCTATTTCAGCGCCACATCGGCCCATACCTGCACCGGTGACGGCGGCGGTATGGTCGCGCGGCAGGGTCTACCCTTGCAGGATATGGAATTCGTGCAATTCCACCCGACCGGGATCTATGGCGCAGGCTGCCTGATCACCGAAGGCGCGCGTGGCGAAGGCGGCTATCTGACCAATTCCGAAGGCGAGCGGTTCATGGAACGCTATGCGCCGAATTACAAAGACCTGGCACCGCGCGATTATGTCAGCCGCTGCATGACGATGGAAATCCGTGAAGGTCGCGGTGTGGGGGCGAACAGCGACCATATCCACCTGAACCTCAACCACCTTCCGAAAGAGGCTTTGGCCGAACGTCTGCCGGGTATTTCCGAAAGCGCCAAGATTTTCGCCGGTGTCGATGTGACCAAGGAGCCGATCCCGGTCCTGCCGACGGTGCATTATAACATGGGCGGTATCCCGACCAATTATCACGGCGAAGTGCTGAACCCGACGGGCGAGAATCCAACTGCAATCGTCCCTGGTCTGATGGCTGTGGGCGAGGCTGGTTGCGCGTCGGTCCATGGGGCGAACCGTCTGGGGTCGAACAGCCTTATCGATCTGGTGGTCTTTGGTCGCGCTGCTGCGATCCGCGCCGGGCAGGTGGTGGACCGCAAGGCTGCCAATCCGGTGCTGAACAAGACATCTATCACGGCCAGCTTTGACCGGTTCGACCGGCTGCGGCATGCCAGCGGCAATGTCGGCACAGCCGAACTGCGGCTGGAAATGCAAAAGGCGATGCAGGCCGATGCCGCAGTGTTCCGCACCGACAAAACCTTGGCTGAAGGTGTCGCGCAGATGACCGCGATTGCGGGCAAGATGGATGACCTGAAAGTCACTGACCGCAGCCTGGTCTGGAATTCCGACCTGATGGAAACGCTGGAACTGGACAATCTGATGCCCAATGCCCTGGCGACCATCGTCGGTGCCGAAGCGCGCAAGGAAAGCCGGGGCGCCCATGCACATGAGGATTATCCTGACCGCGATGACGCCAACTGGCGGGTGCATACGCTGGCCCATGTTGACGGCGCGAAAACCACGCTCAGCTATCGTCCGGTGATCACCAAGGCGCTGACGACCGAGGCCGAAGGCGGTATCTCGGAAGAGCGGATCAAGCCGAAAGTACGGACGTTCTGATGCGGGCTGCGGTGATCATGACGGCTATGGTGGCAGGTCTGGCTGGTTGTGCCGGTCTGACCCAAGAAACCGATATGATCGCCCGCAATTCTGCGAAACTGGTGGTCAATGACGTCATCGCGCAGCAATTGCCCGGCGTGGATGCGCGCCCGGTCACTGATTGCGTGATCGATAATGCCAGCGGGCAAGAGATCTTGCAGATCGCGCAGGCCTCGATGATGGGGGCGACACCGGCGACCACCGATCTGGTGCTGAATATCGCGCAGCGGCCGCAGACGGCTGCTTGTCTGGCTGATCAGGCCTTTGGCATGGGAAATCTGCTGGGGACGTTCGGATGATCCGCCCGATGGTCCTGCTGGCGGCTGTCGGCGTGACGGCCTGTGGTCCTGTCCCTGCCGAACGGGCGGCGGACCGCTGCGAGGAACGCGCCCGGGCGGCGCAGGGCCCGGAAGTCGGCCTGACCCTGGGGGCGAACAGCAACAGCGGGCCATTTGCCAGCGGCAGCATCGGGATCAGTTCCGATGCGATCCGTGGCCGTGATCCGCTGGAAGTCTATGACAGTTGCGTGTTCCGGCTGACCGGCGAAATGCCGATCCGCCCTGCGCGGCTAAGATGAAAAATGCGGGCCGGGTGCCTGTGATTGAAGGAATATAGCAAATGGTACAACTGACACTGCCAAAAAATTCCCGCATGACAACGGGCAAGACCTGGCCAAAACCCGAAGGTGCCACCAATCTGCGCAAGGTCCAGATTTACCGCTGGAACCCCGAAGACGGCAAAAACCCACAGCTGGATACCTATTTTCTGGATATGGATAATTGCGGTCCGATGGTGCTGGACGCGCTGATCAAGATCAAGAACGAGATTGATCCGACCCTGACCTTTCGCCGGTCCTGCCGTGAAGGCATCTGCGGGTCCTGTGCGATGAATATCGACGGGATCAACACGCTGGCCTGTATCTATGGCATGGATGAGATCAAGGGCGATATCAAGATCTACCCCTTGCCCCATATGCCGGTGATCAAGGATCTGATCCCCGATCTGACCCATTTCTATGCCCAGCACGCCAGCATCATGCCCTGGTTGGAGACGAAGTCGAACGAGCCTGCCAAGGAATGGAAACAGTCGATCGACGACCGCAAAAAGCTCGATGGGCTTTATGAATGCGTGATGTGCGCCTGCTGTTCGACCTCCTGCCCATCCTATTGGTGGAATGGTGACCGGTATCTGGGCCCAGCCGCCTTGCTGCATGCCTATCGCTGGATCGTCGACAGCCGGGACGAAGCCACGGGAGAGCGGTTGGATGATCTGGAAGATCCGTTCAAGCTGTATCGTTGCCACACGATCATGAACTGCGCCAAGACCTGCCCCAAAGGTTTGAACCCGGCCAAGGCTATAGCCAATATCAAGGGCATGATGGTCGAACGCGTGGTTTAAAAAGAACTTTTAAGCCTCCGGCGGGGATATTTAGGCTCGGAAGATGAACAAGATACCTGATGATGCCGAGGCCCGCCGGGCGGTGAAGCCCGTGATCTGCTATCCGGTCGAAACCCTGCCGCAGCCTGATATGGCGCTGTTGCAGCGCGCTGCCTCTGGTGCGCAAGTGGCGGGGCAGGTCATGGTTCCACCGCGTGAGGCGGCGTCGATCCGGGTGCCCGCGGGCCATGTGTTGCGGATTTCATCGGTGGACGGGCCGCAGGTCGGCGATCTGAACCTGTTTGCTGCCGATAATCTGGATGAGCGGTTCTATTCCGGCAAGACCCGCGCCTTGCATGGCACGCATGTCACCACTGGTGACCGGTTGTGGTCGTCCTTTCCCTATCTGCGTCCGATGGCCACCGTGGTGGCGGATACTCTGGGTTGGTACGGGATCGATGAATTCGGCGGCTCGGTCCATGATGTGATCGGCACGCGCTGCGATCCTTATACCGGGCGGCTGTTATCGGGCGTGGATTACCACCATTGCTGCCATTCCAACCTGACCCGCGCTTTGGCGGATGCCGCAGATTTGCCTTTGCATGACGCCGAACGCCATGTGCATGATGTGCTGAATGTCTTCATGTGTACCGGGTTCACCCGCGACACCGGCCAGTATTTCATGAAGGCGAGCCCGGTGCGCCCCGGCGATCACCTTGACCTCTTTGCCGAGATCGACCTGCTGGCGGTGCTCAGCGCCTGTCCGGGTGGTGATTGCAGCGCGGAACATTCGTCCGACACCGCCGCCTGCTATCCGCTGCTGATGGAGGTGTTGGCACCGCAGCCAAGCGATCTGGATGGTTGGACGCCGCCTGCGGTCAATGCTTATGATCGGACGCACGGGCGCTAGGAAAAGGCGGCCTGCAAGGCAATTTCCACCATATCGCCGAAACTGCGTTCACGATCCTCTGCTGGCAATGCCTCATGCGTGATCAGATGGTCGCTGACGGTCAGCACCGCCAGCGCGCGGCGTTTGTAGCGGGCGGCGAGGATATAAAGCTCTGCTGCCTCCATCTCGACCCCCAGAATGCCGTGACGCATCATCTGTTCGTTCAGGTCGGGCCGTTCGTCATAAAACACATCTGACGAATAAATGCCGCCGACATGGGTTTTCGTGCCTTTCGCCTGCGCCGCCTGATAGGCGGCCATCAGCAGGCCAAAATCAGGCGTGGGGGCGAAATTCAGGTCTTTGAAGATCCCGCTGGACGGCGTGGATAATGTCGTCGTCGACATCGCCAGAATGACATCGCGGATGCTGACATGATCCTGCATCCCGCCGCAGGACCCGATCCGGATCAGTGTCTGGGCGTCATAATCGCGGATCAGCTCATTGGCGTAGATCGACAGTGATGGCATCCCCATGCCGGACCCTTGGATCGTCACCGGATGGCCTTGCCATGTGCCGGTGAAACCCAGCATGCCGCGCACCTGGTTGATACAGCGGGGAGTGTCGAGAAAAGTCTCTGCCGCCCATTTCGCGCGATAGGGATCGCCGGGCATCAGGACTGTGGGGGCGATATCGTCTTTTGCCGCGCCGATGTGAACTGTCATGTGCATCTCTTGTGTTTGGCAGATGCTACAGCGTTTCGGCGAACAGCGATCTTGCTTGGCTGTCAATGCCGGACATCGCGTGCCCGGAGGGAAGGCGGGAAAGGGCGCAGACCCTGTCCCGCCTGATTGTCAGATTTCCATGGCTTCGGGCGAAGTGCCATCTGCCAAAGCGCTCTTGAACCATTGCGGTTGGCGGCCTTTGCCGGTCCAGGTCTGTGCTGGATCAGCGGGGTTGCGGTATTTCGCCGGTGCTGCGGATTTCGGGCCTGATTTGCCTTTGCGCCCGGTATTTGCTGCGCCAGTCAGTTCGGCCAACGAGAAACCGTGATCCGAGGCTGCTTTTTCAGCGGCAGCCAACGCGGCTTTTCTGTCTTTTTCGGCCACTTCAACCAATGCTTTCTCTACCTGGAGCTTCAGTTTCTCTAGTTCCGCGCGGGTCATCGCAGAAAGATCTTTTGTCATCATTTTATCCGTTATGTGTTCTCGATTACGTTCACATAAGGATATGCTAATTGAAAGGAAATGCAATCCATGCGGATATAACTAAAAAGACATGCCTATTCCGCCGCTGCTGACCGTGGATCAACCAACGTAACGATATCCGCCATAATTTTATTCAATTCGAAATCTTTCGGGGTGTAGACTTTTGCGACACCCATCGCGCGCAAGGCGATCGCGTCATCCTCGGGGATAATGCCGCCCGCCACGACGGGAATGTAACCCAGCCCCGCCGCTTGCAGTTTTGTCATCACCTCGCGGACCAATGGCACATGCGATCCTGACAGGATCGACAGCCCGATCACATGCGCCCCATGATCACGCGCCGAAGCGATAATTTCATCCGGGGTCAGCCGGATCCCGTCATAGGCAATATCCATACCGCAATCGCGGGCGCGCGCGGCGATCTGTTCGGCGCCGTTGGAATGGCCGTCCAGACCGGGCTTGCCGACCAGGAATTTCAGCCTGCGTCCCAGTATCGTGCTGACCTGATTAACCTGCTCACGCAGGTCATCCAGCCCTTCGGTCCGGTTCGACGGATTGGCGCTAACCCCTGTGGGCGCACGGTATTGGCCGAAAACGGCGCGGATCACATCGGCCCATTCGCCGGTGGTGACACCCGCCCGCGCGCAGGCAATCGACGGGATCATGATATTGGTGTCGCCTTGCGCCGCATCGCGCAGGGCGGCCAGCGCATCACGGACAGCGTTGTGGTCGCGCGCTGCCTTCCATGCGGCAAGGCGCTGCAACTGATCGGCCTCGGCCTCTGGGTCGGCGATCATGATCGCGTCGTCACCGGCCGTCAGTGGCGAGGGTTCGCCAGCTTGCCATTTATTCACACCGACAACTGTGGTGGACCCGCTTTCAATCCCGGCGATCCGGTTGGCGTTACTTTCAACTAATCGTGATTTCATATAGCCGATGGCATTCACCGCCCCGCCCATACCGTCAATCTGCGCCAGCTCGGCGCGCGCGCCTTCTGTCAGTTCATTCACTTTTCTGTCAATTGCCGGATTACCGTCAAACAGATCATCGAATTCCAGAAGGTCGGTTTCATAGGCGAGAATCTGCTGCATCCGCAATGACCATTGCTGATCCCATGGCCGGGGCAGACCCAGAGCCTCGTTCCAGGCGGGCAATTGCACGGCGCGGGCGCGGGCATTTTTCGACAGGGTCACGGCCAAAGTTTCCAGCAGGATGCGGTAAACGTTGTTTTCCGGTTGCTGTTCTGTCAGTCCCAATGAATTAACCTGCACGCCATAACGGAACCGGCGGTATTTGGAATCCTCGACGCCATAGCGTTTTGTACAGATTTCGTCCCAAAGTACTACAAAGGCGCGCATCTTGCACAATTCGGTAACGAACCGGATACCCGCATTCACGAAAAACGAAATCCGCCCGACCATTTCCGGGAAATGTTCATCCGGTACTTTGCCGCGCAGATCATCCAGCACCGCCGTTGCAGTTGCCAGGGCAAAGGCCAGTTCTTCCTCAGGCGTCGCACCCGCCTCTTGCAGGTGATAGGAGCAGACGTTCATCGGGTTCCATTTCGGCAGATGTTCGCGGGTATAGGCCGCAACATCGGTGATCATCCGCAAGCTGGGTTCCGGCGGGCAGATATAGGTGCCGCGCGACAGATATTCCTTGATGATGTCATTCTGTACCGTGCCTTGCAGGGCGGTGATATCGGCACCCTGTTCTTCGGCGACGGCGATGTAAAGCGCCAGCAACCAAGGGGCGGTCGCATTGATCGTCATCGAGGTGTTCATCTGATCCAGCGGAATATCATCAAACAGCATCCGCATATCGCCCAGATGCGCAACGGGCACACCCACCTTGCCAACCTCGCCTTTGGCCAGAATATGGTCGCTGTCATAGCCGGTCTGCGTCGGCAGATCGAAAGCCACGGACAGGCCGGTCTGTCCTTTCGCCAGATTCCCGCGATACAGCGCGTTGGACGCGGCAGCGGTCGAATGGCCCGCATAGGTGCGGAACAGCCAGGGACGGTCTTTTTGCATCTGCGACATGAACAAGGCTCCTGAATCAGTCCGCGCAATTTAATTACGCTAAAATGTATTTATCGGACATTTTGTGGCGCTGTCAATTCGCTGCATCGCGGCATGACGGGATTTACCTTGGCATGGAACCCTGTCACTTTCGCGCCATGACGCAAACCATATCCATGCCGGTCTGGGCTTTTGTTCTGATTGTCCTGTTTGCCGGGGTGACCTTCGCGTCGCATTTCCTGTTTCCATCGGTGCGCTGGTTTTTCCGCAAACGGGCAGAGCGGGTGATCGCACAGGTCAACAAGAACCTGCAACGCCCGATCGAGCCGTTCAAGCTGGCCCGGCGCTATGACATGATCCAGCGGCTGATCTACGACCCGCAGGTGACACAGGCGATTGTGGATCACGCGCGCCGCAACAACGTACCGGAAAACGTGGCCTTTGAAAAAGCCCGCCATTATGCCCGCGAAATCGTGCCGTCATTTTCCGCGACCGCCTATTTCAGCATCGGCATCCGGCTGGCGCGCTGGCTGTCGAAATCGCTTTACCGTATTCAGCTTGGCACGCTGGACCGTAGACGCATGGCAGAGATTGATCCCGATGCCGCCGTTGTCTTTGTGATCAATCATCGCAGCAACATGGATTATGTGCTGGTGACCTATCTGGCCGCTAATGCCGGGGCTTTGTCCTATGCGGTGGGCGAATGGGCACGGATCTGGCCTTTGTCGCCGATCATTCGCGCGATGGGGGCCTATTTCATAAGGCGGCAATCGCGTGGCGCGCTTTATCGTCGGGTTCTGTCGCGCTATGTGCAGATGGCGACGCGCGGGGGCGTGACACAGGCCGTGTTCCCCGAAGGCGGGCTGACGCTGGATGGAAAGCTGGCTGCGCCGCGCACGGGTTTGCTGAATTACATCATCGAGGATTTTGACCCCAAAGCGCGCGAGGTGATCTTTGTTCCCGTCGCGCTGAATTATGACCGCGTGCTGGAAGACACGATCCTGATCGCCGCCGCCAATGCCGGCACCCGCCGGTTCCGTCCGCCGCTGGGGCGGTTGCTGCGCCGGTTGGGCCATCATCTCTGGCTACGGCTGACGGGGCGGTTCAAGGGCTATGGCACGGCGTCGGTCAGTTTCGGTGAACCGCTGGAATTGTCGAAATTCGCCGTCACCGAGACGGATGATCTGACCGAGACGGTTGCCCAGACCCTGATGCAGCGCATCGCCGATGTGACGCCCGTAACCGGCGTGCCGCTGGTCGCCCGGCATTTGCTGGCATCTGGTCCGATGTCAAAAGAGGCGCTGATCGCCGCCGTCGCGCAGTCGATGCAGCTTTTGCAGGCCAGACAGGTGCCACGCCCGCGCCGCCCGGCTGGCACGCTGGTCCCTGATGTGCTGGCCCGGCTGGAGGCGCGCCGCCTGATCACCTGTCAGGGTGATACAGTCACTGTGACTGACCTCGGTACCCCAATTCTGACGTATTACGCCAATTCGATTGCCCATCATTTCGACACAATCGCGCTGCCATCGCCCGTTTCTGCGACGCAGCAGACATAAAATTACAAAAAACTATCTTCTGGTGTTGCAATGTTGCGAGGTGCTTCGTATCAATCCGAAGAACGCAGTGATTCTGCACTGCGGCACAACGTATTGATCGCGATGGAGATGGATATGGCCCTTGATCTGACGACTGGTGAAGCCGCCTATGCGGCCGAGCGTAAAGACCTTTATGCGATGGGTGAAATGCCGCCCTTGGGCCATGTGCCCGGACAGATGCATGCCTGGACGATCCGGCGGGAACGGCATGGCGAACCTGAAAAGGCGTTCCAGCTAGAGGTCGTGGAAACCCCCGCGATTGATTCAGGCGAGGTGCTGGTCCTCGTTATGGCAGCCGGTGTGAATTACAACGGCGTCTGGGCCGGTCTGGGCGAACCGATCAGCCCCTTTGATGGCCATGGCGCGCCTTATCACATCGCCGGGTCCGACGCGGCGGGCATCGTCTGGGCTGCGGGTGATAAGGTCAAACGCTGGAAAGTCGGCGATGAGGTCGTGATCCATTGCAACCAAGACGATGGCGATGATGAGGAGTGCAACGGCGGCGACCCGATGTATTCCCCCAGCCAGCGGATTTGGGGCTATGAGACGCCGGATGGGTCTTTCGCGCAATTCACCCGCGTGCAGGCGCAGCAATTGATGCCGCGCCCGCAGCATCTGACATGGGAGGAAAGTGCCTGCTATACGCTGACGCTGGCTACGGCGTATCGGATGCTGTTCGGTCATGAACCGCATGATCTGAAACCCGGCCAGAACGTGCTGGTCTGGGGTGCTTCGGGCGGTCTGGGGTCCTATGCGATCCAGTTGATCAACACGGCGGGTGCCAATGCGATTGGGGTGATCAGCGACGAAAGCAAGCGTGAGTTTGTGATGTCGCTGGGGGCCAAGGGCGTCATCAACCGCAATGATTTTTCCTGCTGGGGGCAACTGCCCAAGGTGAACACCGCCGAATACAACACCTGGCTGAAAGAGGCCCGCCGTTTCGGCAAGGCGATCTGGGACATCACCGGCAAAGGCAAGAACGTCGATATGGTGTTCGAACATCCGGGCGAGGCGACGTTCCCGGTGTCATCCTTGGTCTGCAAAAAGGGCGGCATGGTCGTGATCTGCGCGGGCACCACCGGGTTCAACTGCACCTTTGACGTGCGTTATATGTGGATGCATCAGAAACGGTTGCAGGGCAGCCACTTTGCCCATCTCAAACAGGCAAGCGCGGCCAATAACCTGATGGTCGAACGCCGCTTGGACCCTTGCATGTCGGAATGTTTCGCCTGGTCGGAAATTCCGCTGGCCCATACCAAGATGCGCCGCAACGAACACAAACCCGGCAATATGGCCGTGTTGGTGCAGGCCCCGGTGACAGGTCTGCGCACCTTTGCCGACACAATCGAAGCGTCACGGGAGGGGCGCTGAGATCAGCCAAGCGCGCCATCGCCACCGGGCGGTGGCGCGTGAGAGGGCCGAGCCTCCGGCGGGAGTATTTTGTACAAAGCGAGTGAACCTTCCCCGCGGGGAAGATTTTCGCTGCGATGGATGATAAGGCGGTGGTGACGCGGGGCGGGCGCGGATAATGTCGCCGTCATGAATGCACCCGTGATCACCTTTTCCGAAGATCAGGCCGAGGCCTGGGATAATGTCGCAACCGCCCTGCGGCAGGCCGGTGTCGATCTGGACGACAGCCTGCTGCAACCACCGCAAAGCGATGCGTCCTCCGTGCTGGCGGTGATCGGCAAGGCCGGGTCGGGCAAGACCATGTTGCTGGCCGCGCTTTACAAGGCGCTGGCCGAGGCGGGTGTCGATATCATCTCCGGCGATTGGGAGGGGCGCAAGCGCAAGGACCGGCGCACTTTGGCGATTCTGGCACCGACGAACAAGGCCGCCAGCGTGTTGCGCAATCGTGGTGTGCCTGCGACCACTATCCACCGGATTCTCTATACCCCTGTCTATGATCCTGAATATGAAAGGATCGCCGAATGGCTGGCCGGGCAGGGTGAGCGGCCAGAGATTGAAGGTCTGACCGAAATCGCATTGGACCGCGCCTGGGCTTCATATCAGATTAACACCTCTGTGCCTGCGGCGCTGGCGGCGGCGGGGCTGCGCGGCAGCGATTTCATCACTGGCTGGAAACGCCGCGAAGAGCCGCTGGATATCGGCTTTGTCGATGAGAGCTCGATGCTGGATGCCAAGCAATTCGATGATCTGAAAGAGATTTTTCCGACCTTGCTGTTGTTTGGCGATCCCGCGCAATTGCCCCCCGTGCAATCGAGCGGCGGGATGGTGTTTGAAACCCTGCCCAAATCCCGTGTCCTGACGCTGAGCCGGATTCACCGGCAGGATGCGGATAACCCGATCCTTGATCTGGCCCATGCTTTGGCCGATCCGATGATCGACTTTTATGCCTTTGAACGGCTGGTGGCCGAAGCCGCCGCGCGCGACGAGCGTGTCGTCATGGCGCAACGGGTGGAGGCGGATCTGATGGCCCGCTCCCCCTGTCTGGTCTGGCGTAATGCGACCCGGATCAAGCTGATCCATGCGTTTCGCTCTGCCTTCAATGCGCCCGTCGATGCGCTGTTGCCGGGCGAGCCGCTGATCTGTGACGGCATCGAATTGCCATTGAAACATCGCAAGAAACGGCTGGATCTGGAGGCGCGGGGGCTAATCAAAGGCGCGCAGGTCATCTATCTCGGCCCCGGCAAGAAACCCGGCTTTTCGCGGTTGCATGTGATCGGGGCGGAAGACCCGCGCATTTCTGCGGCCAGTATCGTCAAGATCGAACTCGAAGGTGACGCCGAACCCTTTATCCCCTTCGCCGCGCGGATGGGGGCGACGTTCCTGCATGGCGCGGCTGTCACCATCCACAAGGCGCAGGGGTCGCAATGGGATACAGTGCAGGTCTTTGCCCCCGATATCGAAATCGCCAGCCGCATGGGGCGGATGGAGGCGGGCCAGCCTTTGTGGAAACGCCTGGCCTATGTGGCGATCACGCGGGCGGAGACGCAATTGCGCTGGGTCGTGCGCAACCGGCTGGCGCGGCCGGAATTGGCGCTGGGTGTGGATGATCTGGAGGTGCCGGTATCCACATTGGAACTGAAAGCGGAGGAATTATGAAAACCATCATCATCACAGGTGCCAGCGCCGGGATCGGGCGGGCGACAGCGCTGCATTTTCTGGATAATGGCTGGCGCGTCGGGTTGATCGCGCGGCGGCCAGAGGTTCTGGCCGAAATGGCGCATCCCAATGCTGTGCCTTTGCCCTGCGATGTGACCGATGAACGCGCTGTCGATGCAGCCTTTACCAGTTTCGGCCATCTGGATGTGCTGTTCAACAATGCCGGCATGTTCGGCCCCCAGACCACCATTGACGAGATCGCGCTGGATGACTGGCGCGCGGTGCTGGATGTGAACCTGACCGGCATGTTCCTTTGCGCCCGCGCGGCGTTCCGCCAGATGCGGCATCAGACGCCGATGGGTGGGCGGATCATCAATAACGGGTCGATTTCCGCGCATACGCCGCGTGAAGGGTCGATTTGTTATACCACCACCAAACATGGCGTGACCGGCCTGACCAAGACCCTGACACTCGACGGGCGCGCCTTTGACATCGCCTGCGGGCAGATCGACATCGGCAATGCACGCACCGAATTGGTGCAGGGCTTGGAACTGAAACGCGCCGCTGAAGGCCTGCCGCCTTTGCCCACTATGGCGGTCGATGATGTGGCCCGTGCCGTGTTCCACATGGCGTCGCTGCCGCCAGAGGCGAATGTGCAAAGCATGATGGTGATGGCATCCAAGATGCCGCATATCGGGCGCGGTTAACGGCGCAGCATGCCAAAGACGGCAGAGGCCAGCCAGCCTGCGCCCGCAGCAATCGCCAGTGACATCAGGCCATAGAGAAAGGCCTGGGTATGCGCGAGGTTGTAAAGCCAGCGTTCCAGCCCGACCTTGCTGACCGGGATCGTGGTCAGGTAATCGTCAATGACCACCCCGTCGCGGGTCAGGTAGATATGGGCGGTGTAATCGCCCTCGGTCAGGGTCGCGGGCAGGGAAATCGCGCTGCGGAACAAAGTGTCCTGATCCAGCTGCACCGCCCCTTCGAGCATTTGATAGAGGTTCTGATCGGTTTTGATCCTGATCAGCGCCTCGGTAAAGGCGGCGCTGTCGGGGACAGTGGCACCGACTGCCCGGATCGCCCGGGGGATTGTGATGCGGTTGCGCAGGTCTTCGACATCGCGCAGGATTTCGGTGATCGGCGCGGTGGTGGCGACGGCATAAAAGGACGGCGCGGCGCTGACATCGACGGCATCGGTATTGACCCAGATGCCCATGCGGCGGGCCTTGCGCCGGACGGTGACAGGCTCGTCCGGTCCGGCAATCGTGACGATGACACCCAGTTCACTGTCCTGTGGGGCAGGGGCGTTGCGGCTGACCGCGCCAAAGACAATGATGTCAGAGCCTTGAAAGGTTACCGTGATCGCCACGGCATCGCGGCTGAGGCCCAGCACGATTTCTTCGGCCTTGGCGGGCAGGGCGAGCAACATCAGCAAGGCGATCAGACGCAGCATCATGCGCCCCTCACGCCAAGCGAATAGAGTTCGGATGGCATCACCAGCAGATCAAAGGCCAGCTTGCCGCAGACCAGCAGCACCAGCATGGCCAGCAGGATGCGCAATTGTTCTGCCTTCATCTTCAGCCCGATCCTTGTGCCGACCTGTGCGCCGATCACGCCGCCGATCAGCAACAGAACCGCCAAGAGCACGTCAACCGTCTGGTTGGTCGTGGCATGCAGCATCGTGGTAAAACCCGCGACAAAGATCACCTGCAACAAGGATGTGCCGATCACCACTTTGGTCGGCATCCCAAGGATATAGATCATCGCGGGCACCATGATGAACCCGCCGCCAACCCCCATGATCGCGGCCAATATCCCCACGACCATCCCCACCATGATTGGCGGAATGACCGAGATATAAAGCCCCGACACCCGGAATTTGATCTTGAAGGGCAGCGCATGGACCCAATTATGCTTGCGCCGGACGGGCACCGCACCCGGTTTGCTGGCGCGTCTGATCGCGCGCAGGCTTTCGACGAACATCAGCGCGCCGATGGCACCCAGAAAGATCACATAGCAAAGCTGAACCAGCAGATCGACCTGACCTTGGGCGCGCAGGTAGTTGAAGATCACGACACCAATCGCCGATCCGATCAAGCCGCCCGCCATCAGCACGCCGCCCATCACCAGATCGACAGTCTTGCGTTTGAAATGCGCGAGCACGCCGGAAATGGAAGAGGCCACGATCTGATTGGTGCTGGTCGCCACGGCCACTGCAGGCGGGATGCCGATAAAGAACAGCAAAGGCGTGATCAGAAACCCGCCGCCGACGCCGAACATGCCTGACAACACGCCGACCATGCCGCCCAAGCCCAGCAAAAGGAAGGCATTGACCGACACCTCGGCGATGGGCAGGTAAATGATCATTGAACGGTCCGGGACTTGGGGCCAGTGCAGGCACAAAGCACCTTATCCGCGTCAGTGTCAAACCTTGACGGCCCCGCCAGGCTGCTATCGCAGCATTTCCGCCACGGGGCGTCAATGCTGCGTTGAAACTGGCCCTAAGCCAGACCGCGCAGATAGGCGCGCAGCACTTTTTCCAGTTTCGCCGCACCGATGGGGGCCATTGCTTTGGTATGTTCGTGGCTGATCGCCTCGTCACTTAACCCTGCTGCCATATTGGTGATGGTCGAAATCGCGGCGGCTTTCAGGCCGAGGAACCGGGCGAGGATCACCTCTGGCACGGTCGACATGCCGACGGCATCGGCGCCCAGCATCGCGATGGCGCGGATTTCAGCGGGCGTTTCAAAGGACGGGCCGGAATACCATGCATAGATGCCATCGGCCATCTCGGTCCCGGTGCTGTCGGCGGCGGCACGCAGGCCGACGCGGATCGCGGGGTCATAGGCGTCTTTCATCGGGACAAATCGCTTGTCCGTGGCTTCGCCGATCAACGGGTTCAGCCCGGAAAAGTTGATGTGATCCGACAGGCACATGATCGACCCAGTCGGCATATCCGCCCGCATTGACCCTGCGGCATTGGTCGCGATCACCGCTTGACCGCCAAGCGCGCAAAGCACCTCCAGCGGCAAGCGCATCACGTCGGGGCGACCCTGTTCGTAATAATGCGCGCGGCCACCGAACACGGCGACACGCACGCCTTCCAGATCACCGATCACAAGGTTCGGGTTATGCCCCGACACACCGGCATGCGGGAAACCGGGCAGATCGGAATAGGGGATCTTCACCCCATCCACTGCATCGGCGATATGGCCCAGACCGGAACCAAGGATCAGGCCCAGCCGTACCGGGGCATCGCCCGCGATGGCCTTGATCTGCGTGGAAAGGGTTTCAGCGTTCTTTGACATAGGGTTGGCCGCCTGCGCGTGGGGGGATCGCCTTGCCAACAAAGCCAGCAAGGATGATCACGGTCAGAATAAAGGGAAGCACATCCAGCAATTGCCCGTTCACGCGGAACCCGATCACATTGGTGATGATATCGGGGCGCAGCGACAGGGCTTGCAGGAAACCGAACAGCAGGCAGGCATAAAGCGCATACCATGGCCGCCATTTGGCGAAAATCAGCGCGGCAAGGGCGATATAGCCGCGCCCCGCGCTCATGTCCTTGACGAAACTGGCTTGCAGCGCAGTGGCGAGATAAGCGCCTGCAATACCGCAGAGCACGCCACAGATGCCCACAGCGGCAAAGCGCAGCGCCACCACTGACACGCCAGCCGTATCCACTGCCGCCGGATTTTCGCCAACAGCCCGCAGGCGCAGACCGAACCGGGTACGGTACAGGACCCACCATGTCAGCGGCACCATCGCAAGCGCGACATAGACAAGGATCGTATGGCCGGAAATCAATTCATAATAAATCGGCCCAAGGACAGGCACCTCGCGCAGCGTTTCCGCAAAGGGCAGGGTGATCGGATTGAATCGCGCATCGCCAGACAATTGCGGAGTGCGCCCGCCTTGCCGGAACCAGCTTTGCGCGACGACGACCGTCAGACCCGCAGCCAGAAAATTGATCGCGACCCCCGATATCAACTGATTGCCGCGAAAGGTGATCGAGGCCAGGCCATGCACCGCGGACAAAACCAGCGATGCGCCGATCCCGGCAAGAAGGCCGAGCCAGACGTCGCCGGTGACCGCCGCAATCGCCGCCGACATAAAGGCGGCGGCCAGCATCTTGCCTTCAAGCCCGATGTCGAAAATACCGGCGCGTTCTGAAAACAGTCCTGCCAGACAGGCGAGCAACAGCGGTGTCGCCAGACGCAGGGTCGCGTCCAACATCTGCAAAAGGGTGGCGAAATCCATTTAGGCAACAGGCTCCATCAAAAGGGGGACCGAGGAATCATTCATTGCTTTGCACGTTTTATCGTCAGGAACAGCCGCTCCAGCGGCATGCGGACCATGTTGTCGAGTGCGCCGGTGAACAGGATCACCAAAGCCTGAATAACGATAATCAACTCACGCGGGATCGACGTCCACAGCGCCAGTTCCGCGCCGCCCTGATACAGGAACCCGAACAGCAATGCTGCCAGCAATACCCCGAAAGGATGACTGCGCCCCATCAAGGCGACGGCGATACCGATGAAACCCGCGCCTTCGACAGCGTTCAGGACCAGCCGTTCAGCCTCTCCCTGGACATTGTTGATGGCCATCATGCCAGCCAGCCCGCCGGAAATCAGCATGGTGATCATGATGATCTTGGTCGGGCTGATGCCTGCATATTTCGCCGCAGCCTCGGATTGGCCGTAGGACCGCATTTCATAGCCCAGACGCGTGCGCCAGATCAGCGCCCAGATGGCGATACAGGCCGCGACGCCGACAAAAAAGGTGATATTGGCCGGGGCACCACGGAAAAACGTCGTGCCGCCGAAATTGAACATATCCTGAAACGACGGCAGATGCGTGGCAGCAGGGAAGGTCGCGGTGGCGGGTTCCATCGATCCCGGCACTTTCAGCGGCCCGATCAGCAGGTAATTGAGCAAGGCCGCAGCGATGAAATTGAACATGATTGTGGTGATCACGATGTGGCTGCCGCGTTTGGCCTGCAGATAGGCCGGGATTGCCGCCCATGCCGCACCAAAAGCCGCCGCCATCAGGCTGGCGCCCAGCAAGGCCAGCGTCCAATGTGGCCAAGGGATGTAAAGGCAGGCCAAAGCGACCCCGAGGCCGCCCAGAACCGCCTGACCTTCGCCGCCGATATTGAATAGGCGGGCCTGAAACGCCATCGACACCGCCAGACCGGTAAAGATGAAATTGGTCGCGTAATACAGCGTGTAGCCCCAGCCATAGGTAGACCCCAGCGCCCCCTCGACCATCAGTTTCAAGGCTGACCACGGGTTTTCACCGATTGCCAGGATCACCAGCGCCGACAAAACCGCCGCCAGAATAACGGAAATCAGCGGGATCAGGATGACGTCGGCCCATTTTGGCATGGTTTCCATGATCAGACTCCCTTGCCTGCGTCGCCACCGGCATAGGCGAGATTTTCGGCAACAGCCTCGAACAGGTCGCCTTCGGGGGCAGAGGTCATGCCTGCCATCAATAGCCCCAATTCTTTCTCATCGGTGTCCTGTGGCATTCGCTCGTCCATTATTTTGCCGTCAAACATAACTGCGATCCGGTCGGAAAGGGACAGGATTTCTTCCAATTCGACCGAAACCAGCAAAATTGCCTTGCCCTGATCCCGGAGCGCAACGATCTGCTGGTGAATAAACTCAATGGCACCGATATCGACGCCGCGGGTAGGCTGTCCGATCAGCAGCAGGTCGGGGTTGCGCTCGATCTCGCGGGCGAGGACGATTTTCTGCTGGTTTCCGCCGGAAAAGCTTTTCGCAGGCAATCGGGGATCTGGCGGGCGGACGTCGAAACGGGCCATTTTCTCGGCCGTATCTTTCAGGATCGCCTGATTATCCATGAATAGCTTTGACCGCTGATAGCGCGGGTCGTGGTGATAGCCAAAGGCGGTGTTTTCCCAGGCGTGGAAATCCATGATCAGCCCTTCGCGCTGCCGGTCTTCGGGGACATGGGCAATGCCATCGGCGCGCCTGCTTTGCCCGTTTGACCGCACGCCGGTCAGATCAATCTCGACCCCGTTCATCAACACGGTGCCGCTGGCCTTTTTATAGCCGCCCAATACTTCCAGCAATTCGGACTGACCGTTGCCTGCAACGCCGGCCAGCCCCAGAATTTCGCCGGCGTGAATGTCAAAGCTGACATCCTTGACCCGGTGGACGCCCTTGTCATCGGTGACGTTCAGATTGCGTATTTCAAGGATTTTGCGCCCGATCACAGGCGTCGTTTTATCCACGCGCAGCAGCACCTTGCGGCCCACCATCAGCTCTGCCAGTTCTGGCGGGCTGGTGTCGGCGGTCTTGACCGTCGCGGTCATTTCGCCACGTCGCATCACGCTGACGGTATCAGTGATCTCCATGATTTCACGCAGTTTATGGGTGATCAGTATGATGGTTTTGCCTTCGCGGCGCAGGTTTTCCAGAATGCGGAACAGGTGATCCGCCTCTGCCGGGGTCAGCACGCCGGTCGGTTCGTCCAAAATCAGGATATCGGCACGGCGATACAGCGCCTTGAGGATTTCGACACGCTGCTGCATGCCGACGCCCACTTCCTCGATCACTGCATCAGGATCGACGTTGAGTTCGTATTCTTCTGCCAGCGCCTTCAATTCGCGCCGCGCGCGGGCGAGGGATGGGCGCAGCAGCCCGCTATCCTCTGCACCCAGAACGATATTTTCCAGGACGGTGAAATTTTCCACCAGTTTGAAATGCTGGAACACCATGCCGATCCCTGCGGCAATCGCGGCCTGCGAATCGGTGATGTTGGTCTTTTTGCCGCCAATAAAAATCTCGCCCTTATCGGCTTTGTAAAATCCATAAAGGATCGACATCAGTGTCGATTTGCCCGCCCCGTTTTCGCCGATGATCCCGTGGATCGTGCCGGGCATGACGCGGATGGAAATATCCTTATTGGCCTGCACCGGGCCAAAGGCCTTGGAAATCCCTACAAGTTCAATAGCGGGGGCTGTGGCGGTCATGCGGCACCTGTCATTTATGCAAAAGGCCGCGCGGATAAATCGGCGCGGCCCATAGTGTTTTGGCCTGTCGGTCTGGTTTAGAAGCTCAGAACCGGGCAGGTCTCATCGGATGAATAATCATGCACGGCCAAAGTGCCAGCGGCGATTTCAGCGGCAGCGGCATCGACCGCTTCGCGCATTTCGGCGGTGATCAGCTCTTCGTTGAATTCATCCAGCGCATAGCCGACGCCGTCATCACCAACGCCCATGACGTTGATACCGGTTTCCAGATCTGTCCCAGCCATGAACGCATCATAGACCGCATTATCGACGCGTTTCAGCATGGAGGTCAGGACCTGACCGGGATGCATGAAGTTCTGGTTGGCATCGACGCCGATCGACAGGATGTCGTTGTCAGCCGCAGTCTGCAACACGCCGACGCCGGTGCCACCAGCCGCAGCGAAGACAACGTCAGAGCCTTGGCTGATCTGCGCCATTGTCAGTTCAGACCCGCGCACCGGATCATTCCATGCCGCAGGCGTCGTGCCTGTCATGTTGGCGATCACGGTAGCATCGGGGTTCGCAGCCAGAACACCTTGGGCAAAGCCACAGCCGAATTTACGGATCAGTGGGATATCCATGCCGCCGACAAACGACACTGTGCCGGTCTCGGATGCCATCGCAGCCAGCATGCCGACCAGATAGGACCCTTCATGTTCGTTGAAGATCACCGAACGGATATTGGGCGCATCGACGACGCTGTCGATGATGGTAAAGCTTGTTTCAGGGTAATCCGCCGCGACCCGTTCCAGCGGTGTGGCCCAGGAAAAGCCCGCCATCACGATGGGATTCGCGCCGGATTCGGCAAAGCGACGGATGGCCTGTTCGCGCTGCGCATCGGACTGGATTTCCACCTCGGCATAGCTGCCGCCGGTTTCTGTCGCCCAACGCTCTGCGCCGTTATAGGCGCTTTCGTTGAAGGATTTGTCAAATTTGCCACCCAGATCGAACAGGATCGCAGGATCTGCAGCAGCCGCACCTGCCGTCAAGGCCAGGGCTGCCGAAGCGCCAAGAAGTTTATGGATAAGGGTCATTGTCGTCTCCCAAGTCGTTGTGCAAAGGCGGAATTGTCCGCGAAATGCCTTTGTTGAAAACCGAGCCGGTCGTTGCCGGACCATCGCAAGATAAGGCCTTTTCCGGGACAGAAGATCAACAGGTTTTTGCGCAAAAATAAGCAAGTGGCGAGGGATTGATCATCACAATTTGCCCTGACGCCGGGTTAACTGCGCGTGAGTGCCTTGCGCAGAACCAACGCCGCCACAGGTGCTGCATCTTTGGGCAGATAATAACCCGGACGGCGACCGATCTGCGTATAACCCGCCTGCGCGTAAAGCGCGCGGGCTGCGGCATTATCCTCGGCCACTTCCAAAAATACCGCTGTCGCGCCTTTGGCCTGTGCCGTCTGCTCTGCTTTTGACAGCACACTGCGCGCCAGACCTTTGCGGCGATGTGCCGGGGCCGTGGCGATGGTCAGCACTTCGGCCTCGTCCAATGTCACGCGTAGCAGGGCAAAGGCACGGTCGTCGCCTGCGATGACCGTGCCGGGCTGCGCGATCAGATCGCGGAATTCCGCCACGGACCATGCCCGCGTGGTAGAAAACGCCTGTGCATGGATATCCGCCATCGCCTCTGGCGTCATGGCAGGATGACCGGCGCAGCATCGCGTGCGGGTGCGGCATCGGCGGTGCGAATGTAAAGCGGCGTGGGGCGGGTTGTTACCGAATGAAGCCGCCGCGCGGCAATCCGCGCGATGGCGGCGATATCGGGACCCGTGCTTTTGACTGGTTGCCAGCCTGTCAATGCACCGATCCGTTCAGCCAATGGCCCCACAACACGCGGCTCTGCACGGGCGGGAAGCAATGGCATTTCGTCTTGATTCAGCGCGCATAAGGCAGGAGGCGTGCCTTCACCCCCTCCAAAGACCTGCACATAGACCATATCCCGCCGCGCATCGAGGCAGGACACCACGATGCCATCCAGCCCGAACGCCTGCGCCTCCAGCAGCGACACGCCCGCCGCGGGCTTGCCCAACCCCAAGGCCAACCCGCGCGCGGCGCTGACAGAAATGCGAATACCGGTGAAATTGCCCGGCCCGGTGCCGACGCCGATCCCGTCAAGATCGCGCCACACCAGACCCTCTGCCGCCAACATCTCTTCCACCATCGGCAGTAGATGTTCGGCCTGACCCTTGGCCATGTCATCCACGCGGGTCACGACCCTCTCGCCCAACAGCAAAGCGGCGGCGCAATGCGCCGCCGATGTGTCAAATGCGATCAGTTTCGTCTCAGGCGGCAACAGGCCGCACCTCGACCACTTCGGGGATGTAATGGCGCAGCAGATTCTCGATGCCCATTTTCAGCGTCAGCGTGGATGATGGGCAACCGGCACAAGCGCCCTGCATATGCAGATAGACGATGCCACGATCAAAGCCGTGGAAGGTGATGTCGCCACCATCCTGTGCGACGGCAGGACGGACGCGGGTGTCGAGCAATTCCTTGATCTGACCCACGATATCCGCATCTTCGCCGCTATGTTCGGCATGGCCGCTGACGGGTTTATGGTCTTCCGCCATGACTGACTGGCCGGATTGATAATGTTCCATGATCGCGCCCAGAATGCCGGGTTTGATATGGTCCCATTCGACGTCATCCGCCTTGGTCACCGTCACAAAGTCGATGCCAAAGAACACGCCCGACACGCCGCCAGTCGCGAAAATACGCTTGGCCAGCGGTGAATTTTCCGCCGCTTCAACGCTTGGGAAATCGGCGGTGCCAACCTCCAACACGTTCTGGCCGGGCAGGAATTTCAGCGTCGCGGGATTCGGGGTCGATTCGGTTTGGATAAACATGGCGCGGACCTTTTTTGTCAGGCTTTATATATGCCCATCCTGACCCCGCCTGTCAAGGTTTTAGAACGGTTCTAAATTAAGTGATTGATTCCAGCCGTTCCTTGGACAGATCGCCCGGCACGATGGTGATCGGTACTGGCAGGCTGCCTGCCTGGCGGCTTAGCTGGGTGACCAGCGGGCCGGGGCCTTTGTTATCGGTGCCAGCACCCAGCACCAGCACGCCGATATCGGGGTTTTCGGTGATATGGGCGATGATTTCATCCAAGGGTTCGCCTTCGCGGATGATCAGTTCGGGGTTCACATCCTGCTTGTCGCGCATCCATTTGGCAAAAACCTCGAAATGGACCTCGATCCGTTCGCGGGCTTCGGCGCGCATGATTTCACCGACGCCGATCCAATGGTTGAACTCATCCGGCGGGATCACCGACAAGATCGCCACACCACCGCCGGATTTCGCTGCACGCATGGCGGCAAACCGCATTGCGTTCAGACATTCGCGGCTGTCATCCAGCACGACCAGAAACTTGCGCATGATCACTCTCTCCTGTTCGGGGGCATAGTGCAGCAAGCAGATCACGCTGGCAACGGGGATCAGATTGCGTGGCACCCAGCGCCGGGGAAACGCCGGGTGCCTGCAAGACCGGGGTGCCAAGGGGGGCGGGATGGCACCCAGCCGGGGCGGAGCAGAGCGAATCTATGCAGCGCAGGCCGAGCGTCGCATCGGCTGGATTCAGTTTTATGACGATGTTGCCGCTAGGTTAAGCAAAGCCTGCACATCCAGTCTTGTATTCACCATCTGCAATTGCCCATCGGCATCGCGCGGCCAATCGGCCATCGGTTTATCGACGTAAAGCTCGACCCCGTTCTGATCTGGATCGCGCAGATAGACAGCCTCGCTGACGCCATGATCCGCCGCACCATCCAGCACGATGCCCGCGTCCAGCACCCGCGCGATCACGGCACCAAGCGATGCGCGGTCAGGATACAGGATCGCGGTATGATACAGCCCGGTATGCCCGGCAGGCGGCGGCGTGGCCCCAAGGCTTTCCCAAGTGTTCAGCCCGATATGGTGGTGATAATCGCCCGCCGCCAGAAAAGCGGCACCAGAGCCATAGCCTTGGGTGACATGAAACCCCAGCACATCACCGTAAAACGCAATGGCGCGGTCAAGGTCAGAGACGCGCAGATGCACGTGGCCGATACGGGTGGCAGCAGGGGCAGACATGATGATATTCCTTTCAGCAATGCTGATAAGGTAACATCAAATGCCCCCGCCGCTATCCGGCATTGTCACGCAAGCGATGTGCGCCTTTGCAGATCAGTCGCGCAGCAGACCGACGATATCATAGGTCTTTTGCAGGATTGGTGTGGCAATCGCGCGGGCCTTTTCAGCGCCTTGCGACAGAATCCGGTCAATCTCTGCCGGGTCGGCCATGAAACGGGCCATATCAGTTGAGATTGGCGCGAGTTTCGCCACCGCCAGATCGGCCAGCGCCGGTTTGAACGTGCCCCAGCCCGCGCCGGGATATTGCGCGATCACCGCCTCTGGCGTGGTATCGTCAAGGGCGGCATAAATCTCGACCAGATTGCGGGCCTCGGGACGGGTCGCCAGACCTTCGACCGTTTCGGGCAAAGGTTCTGGATCAGTCTTGGCCTTCTTGAATTTCTTCGCAATGGTGTCGGCATCATCCAGCATGTTGATCCGTTCCATATCGCTTTCGCCGGACTTCGACATTTTCTTGGTACCGTCGCGCAGGTTCATGACCCGCGTGGCTGGCCCGTCGATCACGGGTTCGGTCATCGGAAAGAAATTGACGCCGTAATCATGGTTAAACTTGGCCGCGATATCGCGGGTCAGTTCGACATGCTGTTTCTGATCCTCGCCCACCGGGACCTGGGTGGCATGATAAAGCAGGATGTCCGCCGCCATCAGCGACGGATAGGCATAAAGGCCCAGCGATGCCTTTTCCGCATTCGACCCGGCCTTGTCCTTGAACTGGGTCATCCGGTTCATCCAGCCGACGCGCGCGACGCAGTTGAAGATCCATGCCAATTCGGCATGGGCCGACACCCGGCTTTGATTGAACAGAATGGATTTCGCAGGATCAAGGCCCGCGGCCAGATAGCCCGCCGCAACCTCGCGCGTGCCATTGGCCAGATCCTTGGGGTCCTGCCAGACGGTGATTGCATGCATGTCGACGACGCAATAGATCGTTTCCATCGAGCCCTGCATGCCGACAAAGCGTTTGATCGCGCCCAGATAATTGCCCAGCTGCAAGCCGCCAGAGGGTTTGATCCCGGAAAACACACGTGGGGTAAAACTTGTCTGGGTCATGATCATCGTCCGGGTTGATTTGCGGGGGCTGGATTTCAGGTAACGCGTCGCATACCCATGCCAGACAGACCCGTCAACTTCAACTGCTGCAAGGGATAAGCCCGTGTCCGAGAAACCGATCAATGATCTGTCGCCTGTTGTCATCGGCCTCGCCCTGCTGATCATCGGGGCAGAGGCTGTGTTCCAACTGGCCAATGCCGGGCTTCTGGGTGGGCCGCGCGGTGTCGGCTGGCGGATGGAAGGGATCGGCATGTTCGGCTATTCCCCCGCCGTGCTGGAACGGGTGCTGGTGCAGCGGGATTTCGCGCCCGATATCCTGTGGCGGTTTGTGACTTATCCTTTCATCAATACCGAAATCGTCGGGGCGGCGTTCTGCGCGGCACTGACGCTGGCTTTGGGCAAGTTCACCACCGAATATTTCGGCGGGCTGAAGGTGCTGGCGATCTATCTGCTGACCGCAATCGCCGGGGCCGTGGTTTATGGGCTGCTGGTCGAAGGCAATGCGCCCCTGTTGGGTGGCTTCACCCCGGTTTACGGGCTGATCGGGGCCTATACCTATGTGCTCTGGCTGCGGCTGGGGCAGGCGGGCGAGAACCAGTTGCGGGCGTTTCAGCTGATCGGCTTTCTGCTGGCGCTGCAATTGCTGTTCGGGCTGATCTTTGGCGCGGGGTCATCGTGGATCGCGGAATTGTCGGGCTTCGCGGCAGGTTTCGGGCTGGCGATCCCCCTTGCACCGGGTGGCTGGGCCTTGCTGTTGCAAAGGTTGCGAGAGCGGTCCTGAAGAACTTTCAGGCCTCCGGCGGGGATATTTGAGCTCGGAAGATGGGCGCGCCTAGCGTTTCATCGCGCGGCGGAATTCACCAAAACGGAAAGCACCGATCAACTGGCCTATGCCGAAATAGCTGATGATGCCTGCAAGGATCAGCACGAGCAGTGCCAGATAACGCCATGTCGGGACCGCGAAGAGCGGGGCCATGACATAAGTGAGGGCGGCAAGGATTGCCCCCATCGCGGCGGCGGCGGCGATGATCCGCGGCAGGCGCGATTTGAACCGCGCGTCGAAATTCGCGGCATCGCCCATATCGCGGCTGCCGCGCCACAACAGCCAGACCATCGCCCAAGCCGTCAGGCTGGTGCCATAGGCCGCAGCAATATAGCCGATGAAGGGTGACAGACCCACCGCCAGCGCCGCATTCAGCACCAGCGCGACAAGGGCATAGTAAAATGGGCGCTTGGTGTCTTCGCGCGCGAAAAACAGCGGTTGCAGGGTCTTTTGCATCACAAAGGCAGGCAGGCCCAGCCCATAGACCGCCACGGCAAAGGCTGTGGCCGCAGTATCGCTTGCCGCGAATGCGCCGCGTTCAAACAATACGCTGACAAGAGGCACGGCAATCACCATCAGTGCCACGGCGGCAGGGATCGTCAGGGCGAGCGAGACTTCGCAGGCGCGGTTGAACGCATCCTTGCCGCCGGTCAGATCATTCGCGCGCAACCGCCGCGACAGGTCAGGCAGCAGCACCACGCCAATGGCGATACCGACCACGCCAAGCGGCAGTTGGTAAAGACGATCAGCATAGTTCAGCCACGAATAAGCCCCTTCGAAATAGCTCGCGACCTGGCGGCCCACCAACAGGTTGATCTGCACCACACCTCCGGCCAGGGCGGCCGGGGCGGCGATTATCGCCAGCCGCTTCAACGCGGGC
Source organism: Loktanella sp. (assembly GCA_017390475.1). Lineage (GTDB taxonomy): Bacteria > Pseudomonadota > Alphaproteobacteria > Rhodobacterales > Rhodobacteraceae > Yoonia. Next base: position 14,889 of record JAFPBO010000014.1, on the reverse strand, counting down.
GTCATCCGGGGTTTGCCGATCCGCAGGGTAAAACCGGCGCGGCTTGCCGCCCACCAGACCAGCGCCAATTGCCCGATCCCGGTCAGCGGCACCACCACGGAAAGCCAGAACGCCATCCGTTCCGGTTGCGTGATCGCAGGTGCGCTGCCGGTGGCCGCCACAATCAGGATCGCGCCCACGAAACCCATATTCAGGATCACCGGCGCGGCGGCGGCCGCGGTAAAGCGGCCGGTGGCATTCAACACGCCCGACAGCAAAGCGGTCAGCGAGATGAACAGGATATAGGGAAAGGTGATCCGCCCGTAATAGACTGCCAGATCAAATCTTTCGGTGCCGATAAACCCGCTGACCATCGCCGCGACCAGCGCAGGCATCGCGATAATGCCGATCACCGTAAAGACCGACAGGATCACCGACATCGCCAGAAAGGCATCCTGCGCGAATTCCTGTGGGCCGTCGCTCGCCTCCAGCTTTTTGGAAAACATCGGCACGAAGGCCATGTTGAATGCGCCCTCGGCAAAGAACCGGCGGAACAGGTTGGGCAAAGAAAAAGCCGCCAGAAACGCATCGGCCACCGGGCCGGTGCCCAGATAGGCCGCGATGAAGATGTCGCGCACGAACCCTGCCACACGGCTGAGCAGGGTCCACAGGCCGACTGTGAAAAAGCCGGACATCAGACGGACTTGTTTCATTCAGCACATCCGCCGGGCGGGCATTACGAAATCGCCCGTTTCGCACCCTGCGCAATCGCTTCGCGCAATTTGCGTTCGAGGCTCTGGCGCTTGGCTTCTGAATAATATTTCAACCCGACCATATCCTTGACATAGAATGTATCCACCACCTGTTCGCCATAGGTCGCAATCACGGCAGAGGCAATATAGACATGTGCATTGGCCAGGGTGCGGGTCAGATCGTAAAGCAGGCCGGGCCGGTCGCGGGTATCGACCTCGATGATCGTGTAGATCTCTGATCCTTCGTTATCGAAGGTGATCTTGGTATCGACCCGGAAGGCGCGTTCGCGTTTCTTGATCTTGTCTTTATCTTTGAGTGCCTCACGCGCCACAACCTCGCCGCGAAGGGTGCGGCTGATCATCTGGCGCAGACGCTGCAAGCGGCTTTCTTCATAAGGATTACCATCGTCATCCTGCACCCAGAACACCGCCGTGGCATAGCCATCCTTGGAGGTATAGCTGCGCGCATCCACGATATTGGCTCCGACCAGTGCCAGCGCCCCGGTCATCCGGCTGAACAGACCCGGATGATCGACCATCGCGAAACAGGCGCGGGTGGCGTCACGGTCGGCGTCAAGCATCAGGTCGATGCAGATTTCAGTATCGTCGATATCGCGCAAAAGGTTGGCAAAGATGACATGGGCGGTATTGGGCAGGCCCTGCCAATAGGGGCCGTAATGGCGGCCCACCTCGGTTTTCAGCTGCTTGGCATCCCATGTTTCCAGCGCAGCGCGCAGGGCGCGTTTTGCTTCGGTCTCGCGGCTTTCGCGGTTGAGGTCTTCCAGACCGGTTTCAAGCGCGGCTTTGGTCGCTTTGTACAGGTTGCGGATCAGCACCGCTTTCCAGTTGTTCCATGTGCCGGGGCCGACGCCGCGGATATCGCAGACGGTCAGCACGGTCAGAAGGTCCAGCCGTTCCACCGATTTGACCGCATTGGCAAAGCCACGCACGGTGCGGGGTTCGGATATATCGCGTTTCTGCGCCACATCCGACATCAGCAGGTGATAGCGGATCAGCCATTCGACGGTTTCGGATTCCTTCTTGTTCAGTCCCAGCCGGGGGCAGACCTTGCGGGCGATCTGCGCACCAAGGATCGCATGATCCTCTGGCCGGCCCTTGCCGATATCATGCAGCAGCAGCGCGACATACAGCACCTTGCGGTTGATGCCGCGTTTCAGAATGCCGCTGGCAACAGGTAATTCCTCGACCAGTTCGCCGCGTTCGATCTGCGCCAGATTGCTGATGCATTGGATCGTATGTTCGTCCACCGTGTAGTGGTGATACATATTGAACTGCATCATCGCCACGATGGGTGCGAATTCGGGCATGAAGGCGGCCAGCATTCCCAATTCGTTCATCCGCCGCAAACCGCGTTCGGGGTTGCCGTGTTTCAGCATCATATCCAGAAAAATCCGGCTTGCCTCGCGGTCCTGGCGCAATTCGTCATCGACCACATGCAAATGCGACGCGATCAGCCGCATGGCGTCCGGGTGCAGCAGGGTACCGGTGCGCAATGCCTCTTCAAAGATGCGGATCATGTTCAGCTTGTCGGCAAAGAATGCCTTTTCATCGGCGACGGTCAGCCTGTTCTGCTTGATCGTATAGGGCGGCTTGGCCCGTTTGCGCCGGGCCATCAGACGCACCAGCATCGGTTCGGGCTTGGTATGTGTCGCCTCTAGCGCGGTCAGGAAAATCCGGGTCAGCTCGCCCACCCGCGTGGCTTCGCGGAAATAGGATTGCATGAAATGTTCGACTGCGCGCCGTCCGCCGTGATCGGTGAACCCCATAGCCGAGGCGACCTCGACCTGCATGTCAAAGGTCAGCTGATCCACGGCTCGCCCGGCGATGAGATGCAGATGACAGCGTACCGCCCACAGGAAATCCTCGGCTTTCACAAAGGTCTCGAACTCGTCCTGGGTAAAGACGCCAAGCCCGACCAATTCGGCGGCATCCTTGACGCCGTTGACATATTTGCTCATCCAGAACAAAGATTGCAGGTCGCGCAGCCCGCCTTTGCCTTCCTTGACATTGGGTTCGACCATATAGCGCTGGCCGCCCTGTTTGCGGTGGCGTTCGCTGCGTTCGGCCAGCTTGGCCTCGATGAAATCACCGGCAGTCGATTTGAACAATTCGGTCCAGAGCCGGTCGCCCAAAGTATCGGCCAGCGCCTTGTCCCCGGCCAGATAGCGGTATTCCACCAGCGATGTGCGGATCGTGTAATCCTCGCGCGCCAGACGCACGCAGTCTTTCACAGTGCGGCTGGCATGACCGATCTTCAGCTTCAGATCCCACAGCATATACAGCATGGATTCGATCACATTTTCGGCCCAGGGCGTGATCTTGTAGGGGGTCAGGAACAGCAGATCGACATCGGAATGCGGCGCCATTTCGCCGCGACCATAGCCGCCGACAGCGATCAGCGACAGTTTTTCCGCCTCTGTCGGGTTCGGAGCCGGGTGCAGATGGGTGGTGGCGACGTCCAGAATGATGGTCACGATCTGATCCGTCAGCCAGGAATAGGACCGCGTTGTCGGCCGCGAGGCAAAGGGCTGCATCACAAAAGAGGTGCTGATCTCGGCCAGTCCGGCCTGCCGCGCCTCGGCCAGAATGCGCACGGCAATAGCGCGCACATCTTTTTCAGACGTGACGCCAGCGGTTTCATCTGCGATCCGCGCCAGCACAGCTGCTTTGTCAAAAATGACCGACGCCGGACAGATCAACCCGTCCGGCGCTTCGACATGGCGGCTGCGGACGGGCTCAGAGCCCGGCGGCGCCGAAACTTCTAGGGGCTTGTTCAAGGATCACGACCTGATTCTGTTGGATGGTTGCAACCGCCAGACCACGCTCATTGCGTCCGTTTGGCAACAGCCGGAACACACCGGATGTGCCGCGGAACCCCTGGCTGGTGGTCAGCGCCGATCGCGACAGGGCGACATTGTCACCACCGGCCGACATCAGAGCGCCAATCGCGGCTATCCCGTCATAGGCCAGCCCGGCCAAAGGATGCGGCTGCGACCCATAGGTGGCAGTATAGCGGGTCTGGAACAGAGTCGCAGGCCCCTGATCCGGCAGGGCAAAAAGACCGCCCTGCACACCGGGCAAAGACAGCAATTGCGGCACGCTGTCCCAGCGGGTCAGCCCGATCAGCCGGGTTTCGGCCACATCGAGCCCGGCATCGGCCAGCCCGGTTGCGACGATCGGCAGATCGGCATTGGCTCCGGCCGTGGTAAAGATCGCCTGTGCACTACTGGACCGCGCGGTGCCGACCAGCCGCTGCGTGGACGAAAAAATGCCTGCCTGCGACAAAGGATAGCCTTCGGTCGCGACCAGTTGCGATCCGTTCTGGCGCACGGCTGCGGCAATCGCATCACGGCCCATCTCGCCACCGATATCCTGCGCATGGGCGATCATGAAACGGTTGATCCCCTGCCTGCTGGCATATTGCACCAGCCGCTGCGCGGTATTGTCAAAGGTCTGGCCCAGAATGAACACATTGCCGCCTGCAATGCTGGTATTGTTGGAAAACGCCAGCACATTTACATTGTCACCGGCCACGGCAACGCCAACGGCATTGGCTGCTTCGGCAAACAGCGGGCCCAGAATGATCTGCGCGCCTTCATCGACGGCACGGCGCGCCATGCTGGCGGCCTGCGCCGGATCACCGCCGGTATTATAGACCTGCAGCGTGATCTCTGGCCCGTTCAGATCGGCGATGGCCATGCGCGCCGCATTCTCGAAATTGCGCGCCAGAAAATCATCGCTACCTTCACCGGACCCGCCGGGCACCAGCAAAGCCACCTGGACCGCGCCCGAACTGTCGACCACAGATGCGCCGCGCGGCACCGGGTCCATTGGCGGCGTACAGGCTGCAAGCCAGCCGATTGACAAAAACACAAAAAGGCGATGAACCGGCTTGCAGGCCTGGGTGAAACGGGCGAACATTATGGTATTCCTCTCGATTGATGCACAGGTTGCCCCGGTCTGGCGACCCGGCAAGCCTTGCGCGATTTGAAGTGTATCATAAAGAAGGGGGGGCGCGGGTCCAGCCATGAATCATCTCAGCAAGCCACTCTCTGCCGGTCTGTATTTTGTCGCGACGCCAATCGGCTCGGCGCGCGACATCACGCTGCGCGCGCTGGATATCCTCGCCTCGGCCGATCTGATCGCGGCAGAGGATACGCGCACGGCACGCAAATTGATGGAAATCCACGGTGTGCCGCTGAACGGGCGCAAGGTGGTGGCGTTCCACGATCACAGCGGCGAAGGCGCGGTGGACCGGCTGGTCGCGGATATGCTTGCCGGTAAATCCGTGGCCTATGTGTCCGAGGCCGGCACGCCGCTGGTCGCCGATCCGGGCTATGAACTGGGGCGAGCGGCGATAGCGGCAGGGGTGACGGTGACCACGGCGCCCGGGGCCTCTGCTGTGCTGGCCGCACTGACCGTGTCGGGCCTGCCCACCGATCGTTTTGCCTTCATCGGATTCCTGCCCGCTGCAAAGCAACAGCGCGAAACCGAAATCGCCGCCCTGCGCGATACGCCGTTTACTTTGATTTTTTATGAGAGTCCCAAACGCGTAGAGGAAATGTTAATCTCCTTGCGCGATACATTGGGGGGCGACAGGCAAGTTGTGGTCTGTCGCGAATTGACCAAACGGTTTGAGGAAATCACCCGCGGCACTCTGACGGATGTGACGCAGGTCTACGCAGACCGCAATGTCAAAGGTGAATTGGTCGTGCTGGTCGGGCGGGCAGGTGCCACCGATGTGGCTGATCTGGATGTGACAGAGGCGTTGAAAGAAGCCATGAAAACCATGCGTGTGAAAGATGCAGCCACCGTTGTGGCCGGTGCGCTAGGCCTGCCCCGGCGGCAGGTCTATCAGATCGCCCTTGGTCTGGGGGATGACACATGAAGGGGCTGACCAGCTATCACGCGGGCCTTGCCGCCGAAGATATCGTTGCGCGCGACTACGCCGCCCGTGCGCATCAGGTCGCGGCCCGGCGCTGGCGCGGCAAAGCCGGTGAAATCGATCTGATCATGCGCGACGGTGAAACTTTGGTCTTTGTCGAGGTCAAGAAAAGCGCCAGTTTCGCGCAGGCTGCCCTTCGGTTGGGGCGGCGGCAGATGGACCGGCTTTGCGCCAGCGCATCGGAATATCTGGCTGGTGAACCAAAGGGGCAATTAACCGATATGCGCTTTGATCTGGCACTGGTGGATGGGCGCGGTGGCGTCAGCGTGATTGAAAACGCCTTCATGGAAGCCTGACCGCCCCATTGCGCTGGCAGCCGCGCTGCGGCATGAAGCAAGCAACTGCGATGAAAGAGGTTGCCCCATGGCGTTGAAAATTGCGTTCCAGATGGACCCGATCGGGCCGATCAACATTGATGCCGACAGCACTTTCCGCATCGCGGAAGAGGCGCAGGCGCGCGGGCATGAATTGTTTTATTACACGCCCGATAAATTGGCCTATGACCGGGGCCGGGTTGTCGCGCGCGGCTGGCCTTTGCAGGTGCAGCGGGTCAAGGGGGATCATTTCACTTTGGGCGCGGCGACTGAACTCGATCTGCGCCAGATGGATGTGGTGTGGCTGCGTCAGGACCCGCCTTTTGATATGGGCTATATCACAACGACGCATATCCTCGACATGATCCACCCGGATACTTTGGTGGTCAATGACCCGTTCTGGGTACGCAATTACCCTGAAAAACTGCTGGTGCTGAATTTCCCCGACCTGACGCCGCCGACCATGATCGCCCGCGATCTGGAAACCTTGCGCGCTTTCCGCGCCGCACACGGCGATGTGATCCTGAAACCGCTTTACGGCAATGGCGGCGCTGGCGTGTTCAAACTGACGCAGGGTGACGGCAATCTGGCGTCGCTGCATGAGCTGTTTTCCGGCATCAACCGCGAACCGCTGATCATGCAGCAATTCCTGCCTGCGGTGGCCAAAGGCGATAAACGGGTGATTCTGGTCGATGGCGAACCTGTCGGCGCGATCAACCGGGTGCCTGCCAAGGGCGAAACCCGCTCCAACATGCATGTCGGCGGCCGCCCGGAAAAGGTGGCACTGACTGACCGCGACCGCGAAATCTGCGCCCGGATCGGGCCGCTGTTGCGCGAAAAGGGGCAGGTTTTCGTCGGCATCGACGTGATCGGCGATTGGCTTACCGAAATCAACGTGACCTCGCCTACGGGTATTCAGGAACTCGAACGGTTTGACGGGGTCAATATCGCCGAAAAAATCTGGCAAGCGATCGAAGCAAAGCGCAGCGCCCCATCATCTTCAGAGTAAAAGTATCCCCGCCGGAGGCATCCCGTTCCGCAGGAACGGGACCACTGTCTACACCTCCTTCGCCATGGCCAGCCGATACCCCACAGCCTCGGCCACATGCGCCCGGCAGACCTCATCCGATCCTTCCAGATCCGCAATCGTGCGCGCCACCCGCAAAATCCGGTGATAGCCGCGCGCCGAAAGCCCGAATTTTTCCGCCACACGCAACAGCAATGCCCGCCCTTCCGCATCGGGTGTCGCAATCTGTTCCAGCAGAGCGCCCTCGGCATCGGCATTCACCCGCGCCCCCGGATGATCCGCGAATCGCACCGCCTGCCGCGCCCGCGCTGCCCCGACCCGTGCCGCGATCACCGCAGAACTGTCGCCCGATTGCGGCAGATCAAGGTCCTGAAACGCGACCGGCGGCACCTCGACCCGTAGATCGAAACGATCCATCAAAGGCCCGGAAATCCGACCCATATAATCCTCACCACAGATCGGCGCGCGGGTGCAGGCGCGGGATGCATCCGTCAGATAGCCGCATTTGCAGGGATTCGCGGCAGCCACCAGCATGAACCGGCAAGGATAGCGCACATGGGCATTGGCGCGGGCGACCACGACTTCGCCGGTTTCAATCGGCTGGCGCAGGGTTTCCAGCACATTGCGCGGGAATTCGGGAAATTCATCCATGAACAACACGCCATTATGCGCCAAGGAAATCTCGCCCGGTTTCGCGCTGCGCCCGCCACCGACGATGGCGGGCATCGAGGCGGTGTGATGCGGTTCGCGAAACGGCCTTTCGCGGCTGATCCCGCCATCATCCAGCAATCCTGCCAGCGAATGGATCATCGAGGTTTCGAGCGCCTCGGCGGGCGACAAAGGCGGCAATATTCCTCCGATCCGCGCCGCCAGCATCGATTTGCCCGACCCCGGTGCGCCGACCAGCAGCAGGTGGTGCCGCCCGGCGGCGGCAATCTCCAGCGCGCGTTTGGCGCGTTCCTGCCCTTTCACTTCGGCAAAATCGCGGCTGTGGGTCGCCCTCTGCGTCTCACCCGGCTCGGATGGTGCGATCACGCTCTGCCCGGTGAAATGCCGCACCATCGCGGCCAGAGAACGGGGTGCGATGACATTGGCCGCCCCGACCCAGGCCGCCTCTGCCCCGCAGGCCTGCGGGCAGAGCAGCATCCGCCCTTCGCTCGCTGCCGTCATCGCGGCGGGCAAGGCGCCAACAACCGGCACCAAGGACCCGTCCAGCGACAATTCCCCCAAGGCCACGACCTGTGCCGCCTCTTCGCGCGGGATGATGTCGAGCGCTGCCAAGAGCGCCAGCGCGATGGGCAGGTCGAAATGCGACCCTTCCTTGGGCAGATCGGCGGGTGACAGGTTCACTGTGATCCGTTTCGACGGCAGCGCGATGGCCATAGCGGTCAGCGCCGCGCGCACCCTTTCGCGCGCCTCGGAAACAGCTTTGTCGGGCAGGCCGACGATGGTGATAGGGTTTACTATTGTAAAACCACCAATATAGTCATCTCTATCACAAAAGGACCAGTGCATGACGGAAATCATAAATGCTTACAGCTACTTACGCATATCGACTGAGAAGCAAAAGTTCGGCGACGGGATTAGGCGTCAGCTAGATGCAAGTAAGGCATATGCCGAACGTGAGGGCTACAACCTTATCGAAACCATGAGCGACATTGGTGTGTCGGCCTTCAAGGGCAAGAACAGCAAGGAAGGTGCACTTGGCATCTTCATTGACGCCATCAATGAAGGCAAGGTTCCGACAGGATCAGTGCTGCTTGTTGAGAGCCTTGACCGCTTGAGCCGAGACAATGTGCTGTCGGCCTTTGCTCAATTCACCAGCATCCTGAACAAGGGTGTCGGCATTGTCACCCTGACGGACGAACAGCACTACACTGCTGACAGTGTGAGCCAGAATGTCGGTCAATTGTTTACCAGTCTGGGGATCATGCTACGCGCCAACGAAGAATCCGTGATTAAAAGCAGACGGATCAAAGCCGCTTGGCAACGAAAACGTGACAACATTCTGAACCTAAAACTGACGTCAACGGTGCCTTCTTGGCTCTACCTGAACGAAGACAAAACTGAAATTTTGATCGACGAGGAAAAGGCCAAGCTCGTTCGCCAAATTTTTGATCTGAGTATTAACGGGATGGGGCTGTACAGTATCACCAGACACCTCAATGCCGATCTGAAAAAGTATCCACCTATCTCGAATGCCGAACACTGGAACCACAGTTACATAAATAAAATCCTTAGCAACACGGCAACGTTCGGAAGGTTTCAGCCTCAAGAGACGCTGGACGGAAGCAAGGTCGCAGCGGGTAATGTGATTGAGGATTACTATCCGGCAGTTGTCACAGAAAACACGTTTCGCCTTGCACAGTCACGCAGACTGGATCGCAACATAAGAGGCAGCGGTAGGAAGGGCGACACATTCAGCAATCTGTTTACTACCATCGTAAAGTGTGGAACCTGCGGCGCGACTATCGGCCTGAAAAACAAAGGAACTCCACCAAAGGGCTTCAAATACCTTAGGTGCAATCACTCAGTTGCGAACAAGGGCTGCTTCGCACCTTCTTGGCGTTACAACGAGTTTGAAGATGCTTTCATTCAGTTTGTGCGGGAAGTGAAATTCTCTGAGTTGGTTTCGGATGGTAAAGCTGAACAGGAAAACTTAGCAGGCCAGAAAGCAGCAAAGGTTGAACAACTGGTAAAAGATCAGTCTGCTTATAACGCCTTGCTATCTCAATTTGAAAATGCCGACCTTCCTCAACACCTCCTTACAAGCTTGATTGCACGCAGCAATGTCCTTCAGGCAAACATCGAAGAGCACCAACAGGCAATTTCCGACCTTGAAATCGCCATTGCCCAAAATTCACGCGCGGATGTGGATACTGAACAGGCGGATTTTCTGGCAGCTTACGAAGCTATCCAAGAAACTGGTGATGCAGAGCAACTGAAAGAAATTCGGTATGCCATGAACGCCCTGCTCAAGCGAACCATTGAGGTGATCACAGTCTACAACGACTTCGAGTTATTCCCATGGGAAGTCCCTGACGTGTTGAGTAGCAGGCTACTGACTTCGCTTGGCAAAATGTCACAAGACAAAATGGAAACCTATTTCTCGAAACCACATGGCAAAAGGGCTTACATCGAGAGCGAGCGGTACTTTGTGATCAAGTTTAAGTCGGGCAGTGTCCGAGTGGTGCAGCCTTATGAGAACAAGACGTATCTCAGTGTCAGTGAGCGACTAGCAGCAATGAAATCACGCAAACGTGATTGATTAGGCAAAGTGGGGACAAGTGTAGGGGTAACTGCGGAAATCTATGGGTATGCGTGGGCTGCTGTGGGGATAAGTCTTAGGTTGTGTGAAAATGAAGTTAACAAGTTCGGAACCACAACATGTAGTGCCTTAGAATACAGTTGACCGCCACCCCCTAGTTGCACGATAACGAGAAGGCCAGATATTGCTATAACAATATCTGGCCTCTGGTACCACCAAATGAAGGGTGGCGCGTTACATGGCTACTACTGCACATGTCTTCACAACATATGTGTGCCATGTAACGCGGCACTCTTCAACGAAAATGTGTTACGCAGTAATCGGAATTTGATCACATATTTGTCGAAACAATATCGAAATATTCATCGAACTGATCATCGCACATGCCGTAGCGGATCTCGAAGGACAGATAGACATCAGCTTTGTCTAAGGTCGGGTCATCCAGCAACATTTCCAGATATCCTTTCTGTTCATCGTTCATGGGCATATCCCTTGAACTACGATGTCAGTCTCAAACATGTCGGGATCGTCTAGCAGCATCGACAGATACTCCCGCAGGGCATCCGTTGATGGCAGCATTTCCATAAATTCACTGAAGTCATCGCCTACAGTGCCGTGTTGGGCAACGTGACGGGCGACAATATCAGCCCGTGCAATTTCGGGATTGTCGATCAGGTGTTCTAAGTATGCTATGTGTGACTTGTTCATGTTACGCAGCTCGCCCGTGGTTTGGGTGGAAGCCAAGGATGCGGCGCATTTCTGAAGCTACGATGTCAGCGTGTTCAAGTTCGTCAAAGTAACCGTAAGTGTGACCTTTCACATGAACCCTATACTTGCCGTTTGGAGACGAGCAGACATTGGGAACACCAAGTTTGTTTCTCTTATTCATCTTGCTGTTTCGGTTGTTCACGTCCTGTGGAATCAGTCTCAGATTCTTAATTCTGTTGTCACTAGGATCGCCATTGATGTGATCGCTATGTAAGTCAGGGTCAATCCAGCCATGGTGTAGAAACCATGCAAGGCGATGTCCGTATATTTGATGCTGGGACTTATCGGCGCGTGGCATCATCACCTTGATGTAGCCGTTTAAATCCTGTGCCGTAATTCTTCGACCAGTCTTGCCGTAAAGAGCACCAGTTAGTGGGTCGTACTTAAATTTTCTTGAAAGCTGCTCGTAGGTGAAGCCATACAGCGTAGTTTCCTTGTTCATTTGTTCTCCGTTCTGTTCTGTTCAATATTTTCGACCGGTGATTGTTTGTTTGGCCGAAGTTATTTATAAAACAGCAACTTTCCGGACGGTTTGGACGGAGACTCTTTTTTCATAGCAAGGGCGAGGGGTGGCCATTTGTTCTGGATTCTACAAGATAGTGGAACAATGGACTTAAATGAAAAGGGACCGCCGAAGCAGTCCCGTTTGAGTCTTGTAGTTTTAACGAATGTCTGACTTGCGCAGCTTCTCCTGTCTGTTCTTCATGTAAGATGATAACGTTCTCGATCTACTTCCCAGCCTCGCTGACATTTCAGCGAACGCACAGATTTTTCAAGCGTCCTAATATCTGCCTGTCGATCTCGAATGTACTGCTCTTTCTTTGCAATGTCATTGTAGATTGTAACCATTTCTGATTTGGCTTCCGCAATTTGGGTATCAAATTCTTGAAGTTTGATTTGATGATTTGTAAAAATGTTCATATTCTGTTTTCCTTATCATGTTTAATTTTGTCGGCGCGTTGTGTTCCGATGTTGTTGTTATGCATGATAAGATTTGCTTTTACAAGTGCTAATTTGCAAATGAAAGCAAAAAATAGCATTTAACTTTGCAACTGCTTAACATCACCTTAAAAACAATGCTTCAATCAAAGAAACTATCTTTAAGCAGGCGTACCTCGAAGTTAGCGATGGCCTCACAGCGGTCAGTGATTCCGGCGTCGTTGCCTATGCTAATGATGGATAGGGCGATTCCTACTCCTACTACGTCGGGGGAAAGCAGGTTATCTGACGCCAGCATTTCCTGAACCTCTGGCTCGTTCACTACTTTATCAATGGCAGGCATGATTCGCTTGGGAGTGTCACCACACGCGACATACATCTCTTGGTCTGTCGGGAAGGGTTCCACGTTTGCCCATCCTTCGTTTGCGTCTGCCTTGCCTGCCACTAGCAGGGCCACGATGGCTGCTGTTGAAAGCATCTGGATCAGGTTGTTTGTCAGTCTTGTCATTTCGTTCGTTCCTTTTCTATATCGTTCTTGTTTTGTTCTCTAAATGGCTTGATTAGTGAGTCAATCGGTCGGTTGGTGCAGTGAAAGCTTCTCGGCTGCGTGTCGCTTCTGTTGTGCAATCGTCATTGCCTCACGATGTGCAGCGGACTTTGGCTTGCCCTTCTTTGCTGCCGACATTTTTGCCTTCTGTTCCTCAGTCTTTGGTACGCCCTTGCGAGAAGCCGACATTCTTGCCTTCGTTTCCTCGGAGGGTGAAACACCACGATTGGGCGCAACACGACCTTTCAGTGCTGCGGATATCTTGGCTTTGTGTTCGGGGGAGAGTGGTGATCTTTTTTTCATTCCTGTTGCTCCCGTAGTGCTATCTGTTTCTTCAGACTTTTGATGTGCTCAACGAGTTCACGCATTTCCATTGTTGGGCCAGCCGCCTCGTGACGGAAACCTGTCACTTGGGACTTCAGATCATGTTTTGACAGTTGGTCGAGAGTGCTCTGTAGTTCGTTCATTTTCGGTCTTCCTTTCGCGTTGTATGCATCTATTTATAAATCTTCAAATTTCACCGACGCATCGCAGATGCCGATTGGCTATGGTGAAAACATCCTCATCGTCATCATATTCATAGAACATGACTGGCTTGCCGTTGATAATCGGGTCGGACGCCGTGTTGACCTGTTCAAAGATATTTGGCTCGATTTCTTTGAAGGTTCCTGCGCGCCTCTTCGTTGTTCCGTCAGTCATTTGGCGGTCGTAGATAATGACTGTGTAGGGCTTGTCGATAATTTCAGTTCTCATTTGCTCTCCTTAAAATATGTCTGCCCGTTCAATGATTTCTCTATTTGCGATGGCGAATACATCGACGTCATGAACCAGCAAGTTCAGATATCGAGTTGCTTCAGCCAGGTTGTGTTCGATGATGGATTCACGACAGAACAGAACTGTTCTGTCGTCGTCGTACCCAAGTATCCTGTTGACCGTTTCGGCGAACTCACTCGCCTTCGTTTCTGTCATGTATCGACCGCATCGGATTTCGGCGTCCTTGCATGTCCAGAAATACACACCAGCGGTCAGTCGGCCTTGGTCAGGATCATACTTCACGCAAACGAGGTTCTTTTTCTTGTGCCAGTTCTTGCCGGGCTTCTTAATGTCGGAGGGTCGATCCATGAGGCTTCGATAACTGAAAATGTCCTTGGACAGGTGCAGCGCCTGTTTTGCCACAACTTTTCGTGGACCAGATTTTCGGTCAGCCAGTATGTCTTCCACGACCTTCTGGCGGGCTGCATCTGAAGTTGCGAACACGTATGCTTTGCGTTTCGACTGAAGGTACTTGTACGCCAGATCGGTGGCAGCTTTGGCGAGTGAAATCTTGCACTTTTCAGAACAGGTGACGACACGGCTATCTGTCGAGGTGAAATGCGTCCCACAAGCTTTGCAGACCTTATCATGGGTTCGTTGCTTCTTGGGATTATGTTTGGCATTGGTCGCGGCGTTTTTGCACTTCGGCGAACAGAATATTTTGTCTGCGCGTCCAACGACAGGCGCGTCACAGCCAACATTTTTGCAGGTGCGGTGCGCGGGTGTATAAATAGGTGTAAGGCTGGTCATCTCTTTCCTTGTGACTAGTGGCAATGGAGGGATTGAGACTCGCGATTGCCATTCAATATGTTTGTATTTATACACCGAGTTCCCGAAAATCGGTCGAACGATGAAAATAAATCGCATTTCCCGCAAATAGGTCCAAAGTTTTGGAAATCGGCCCTACACGGACTTTTGTTCGGGATAACGGCAGTTTCCAGTCTATCGTTCGGGCTGGTGTAGCTGTGATCAACCTAAGGAGTATGATTGCAGAAAATATGTCAAAATCTCGACAACGCGTTTTCATTTTCGCAACGGCTAACGGATTTAATCTTGGAATATAGTATAGAGACCTGACTGCTGGTTCAATGATGGATGACTGATGGAACCTCTGGTGGATTGACCGTTAACGGATTTAATCTTGGAATATATTATAGTCGGATCGGGATAAACCCTCTCCTCCCTCTTACCGCTATGGGACCCCTAAAATGAAAAAACCAGAAGCAGTGGAGGAGGCGAAGCCGACGACACACCCGAAGGGTTCAGCTATCAAAACATCATGGATAATATCATGACTTCCTTCGGCTCTGGCGAGCCTTCGGAAGCTCTTCGAGTTGACTGGTTTTGGTCAAATGGTTTTGCTTGATGGAGCGTCTGCGGATTTCGGAAATACCGGACAGCGATTTCACTAAGTCGCGGACAGCCGTTTCGGTAAGTCCCGGACACTTGGTCGGCGGCTGGTCACTGCGTTGCTGTCATTCGTCTGTGGTGATGGTTTCGAAGTTTTCGGCCTGGG
>JAFPBO010000013.1 GCA_017390475.1 Loktanella sp. | reverse complement strand
CCTCAGAATTTCTTCTTACCGCCCTCCAAAACTTCCCGTCGTTCCCAACCGTCCGTCCCGTCCTGCGCCCCGTCGTCTGCATCTCTGCGCCGCCGGTGAGGGGGGTTCTACGGTTAGTAGCACACACCCGCAACCCCCTTTCTGAAGAATTTGTAACTTCGGTCGCATTTTTTCTGTCGGCGCAGCGTGGGTTGACGATTGGCATAAAAACAAGGCGCACCGCGCACTATATATAGTAGCAACCGATCCGGCACACACATGCTGCACCCGCAGAATCGCGCCATCACGGCCAGCCCTAAGCCGAATCTTTCCGGAATCACCCGCCTTGCCCGTCCGAATCCGAAATGCTGCAGCACAGCGCGGCGCGCATCGTCAGCCTTAGGTCGTATTTCGGCGGTTGCGGCGCAACCCCACAGCTAATGTGACCTCAGACCTGCCACGACGCAGGCATTTCATTCCCATCCGCGCGGAACATGCGCAAAGCGAGGACCCATGCTGACCCAAGCCCAGATGCGCGACACTCTGACGGCCCGCCGCGCCGATCATGCGCTGGAACGCGACCTTTATTGTGATGAAGGCGTGTATCAGATCGACCTCGACCAGATCTTCTATCGCGAATGGCTGTTTGCCCTGCCCGCCCCCGCGCTGCCAAAGCCCGGCAATTTCGCGACGCTGCAGATCGGGGACTATCCGGTGGTGATCGTGCGCAGCAATGACGGTATGGTCCGCGCCTTTCACAATGTCTGCCGGCATCGGGGGCAGCGGCTGTGCGCCACGGCAACCGGATCGACCCCCAATCTGGTCTGTCCATATCATCAATGGACCTATGGGCTGGATGGCAAACTGCTCTATGCCCGCGATATGGGTGACGGGTTTGATCCCACCGCGCATGGGCTGAAAAAGGTGCATTGTGTCGACCTGGGCGGGATGGTCTTTGTCTGTCTGGCCCAGGTGCCACCGCCAATCGCCGATCTGGCCAAGCAGCTCAGCTCTTTCCTGGCCCCGTCAGGACTGAAGGATGCCAAAGTTGCGCATAGTTCCACCATCGTGGAAAACGGCAATTGGAAACTGGTGATCGAGAATAACCGCGAATGTTATCATTGTTCCGGCTCGCATCCGTCACTGTGCCGGACCTTTTCGGATAATCCCAAATTCGCCGCCATGTCCGGCCCGGACGAGGCCAGCGCCGAAATCCTGACCCATTGGACAAGATGCGAGGCGGCTGGCCTGCCGTCACGCTTCACCCATGCCCCCGACATGCAATGGCGGCTGGCGCGGGTGCCGCTGCTGAACAATGCAGAAAGCTATACAATGTCGACCAAGGCGGCGGTGGCCCGGCGCATGGGGGCGATGCCGTTCAATGATGCGGGTACTTTGCTGTTCTATCACTATCCCAACACCTGGAATCATTTTCTGGGCGATCATGCGATCACCTTCCGCGTGCTGCCAATCTCGGCGACCCAGACCGAGGTGACGACAACATGGCTGGTCCACAAAGACGCGGTCGAAGGCGTGGATTACGATCTGAAAACCCTGACAGAGGTCTGGCTGAACACCAATGACGAAGATCGGCAGGTCGTCGAAGAAAACCAGAAGGGCATTCTGTCCCCCGCCTATGAACCCGGCCCCTATTCCCCGATACAGGAAGAAGGCGTGATTCAATTCGTCGATTGGTATGCCGGCCTGATGACAAATCGGCTGACACCGCAGCCCGCAATCGCGGCGGAATAACCCATGGCCACCCCGACAAGGATCAGCAGCACCGCCGCCTGGCGCGATGATGAATGGCTCGAATGCGTCATGGTCATCCCCGAGGCAAAGGATGTCACCACTTTCGCCTTTCGCGCGCCGTCAGGGGCATGGTTCGACTATCAGCCCGGCCAGTTCCTGACGCTCGACCTGCCGGTGCCGGGGCAATCGGTGCAGCGCACCTATACAATATCGTCCAGCCCGTCGCGGCCCCTGTCGATCTCGGTCACGGTCAAGGCGCAAAAGGACAGCATCGGCACCCGCTGGATGCTCGATCATCTGCGTCCGGGGATGAAGATCAAGGCATTCGGTCCCGCCGGTATCTTCAGCTTTCACCGCGCGCCTGCGGATAAATACCTCTTTATCTCCGCAGGCTCTGGCATCACCCCAATGATGTCGATGACCACCTGGGCCTGGGACAGCGGCGAAATGCCCGATATCGTCTTTGTCCATGCCGCCCGCCGCCCGTCCGAAATCATCTTTCGCGAAAGGCTCGACCAATTCGCCAACCGGGTGCCAGGGCTGCAATTGCGCTATACAGTCGAGGAACCCGATCCGTTCCGCGTCTGGCATGGCTATCACGGACGGCTGAACCAGATCATGCTGGGGCTGATGGCCCCCGATTATCTGGAACGAGAGGTGTTCTGCTGCGGCCCGGAACCTTTCATGCAGGCGGTGCGCGATATGCTGAACGCACTGGGGTTCGATATGGACCGCTATCATCAGGAAAGCTTTCAGGCCCCGGTGGAAAAAGCCGCCGACGCGCCCGAGATCAACGATATCACCCCCGATGCCGATACCGGCGCGCAGATCACCTTTGCCACATCAGGCGTGGTGGCCAGATGCACCGAAACCGACACCGTGCTGGCCGTCGCCCGCGCCAACGGGCTGAACATCCCGTCAGGCTGCACCTTCGGCCTCTGCGGCACCTGCAAGATCAGGAAAACCGCGGGCGAGGTGCATATGGTCCATAACGGCGGGATATCAGACGAAGATATCGCCGATGGCTATATCCTTGCCTGTTGCTCGAATCCGCTGGGGCGCGTCACCGTCGATATATAACGACCTTCCCCGCGGGGAAGGTATCCGCACTCTGTTGAAAATGCGCCCGCGCGGGTTTTTCACCCCGCATCGGCTCTCCCTGTTCAAACTGGCCATGCCAGGCATCACCGATCTTCCCCGCGGGGAAGATATCGGCAAGCCCCCCATGACGCCCCATCTTCTTATTTCCCAAAATACTCATCTTACCCGGGTGCAACTGCAGGAAAGCGCTCACAACAGCAAACGCCCCGGGCCTGACCCGGGGCCTCGCACTACTCCGCCGCCAGCGCGGACTTGGGCTGCGGCACATAATTCAACACCGGACCCAGCCAGCGTTCGACCTCGGCCACCGGCATATCCTTGCGGGCGGCGTAATCCAGCACCTGATCCTGTTCGACCTTGGCGACACCAAAGTAATAGGCGTCCGGATGCCCGATATACAGCCCCGACACCGATGATCCCGGCCACATCGCCATGCTTTCGGTCAAAGTGACGCCAGTCGCGGCCTCCGCATCAAGCAGACGGAACAAAGTCACCTTCTCGGTATGGTCGGGCTGGGCGGGATAACCCGGTGCCGGACGGATGCCGCGATAAGGCTCGCCGATCAGATCGGTCGGCGCGAGGTTTTCATCCGGCGCATAGCCCCACAGCTCGCGGCGGACCAGTTCATGCATCCGCTCGGCAAAAGCCTCTGCAAACCGATCCGCCAGTGCCTTCACCAGAATCGCATTGAAGTCATCGCCCGCTTTTTCAAAGCGTTCGGCGATGGCGATCTCCTCGACCCCGGCAGTGACCACAAAACCACCGACATAATCCGGCGTCCCCACAGGGGCCACGAAATCGGACAAGGCCACATTGGGCCGACCGTCACGCTTGCTGACCTGCTGGCGCAACGTGTGCAAGGTGGCCAGATCAGCGCTCCGGCTGTCGTCGGTGAACAGGCGGATATCATCCCCCGCCGCATTGGCTGGCCAGAACCCGACCACCGCACGCGGACGGAACCATTTCTCCTCAATGATCTGCGCCAGCATCGCCTGCGCATCGGCAAACAGCGCGCGCGCCGCCTCGCCCTGTTTTTCATCCTGCAGTATTTTGGGATAAATCCCCTTCAACTCCCAGGTCCGGAAGAACGGCGTCCAGTCGATATAGCGGGCCAATTCCGCCAGATCCCAATCTTCATAGACCTTGGTGCCCAGGAATGTCGGCGCAGGCACCTGATAATCCTGCCAGTCGATCTTCAGCGCATTGGCGCGCGCCGTGGGCAATGGCATGCGTTTCTTAGCCAGTTCCGACCGCGCATGATTATCCGCGACCTTTTCATATTCCGCGCGGATGCCATCGACATAGCCCACCTTCTGCTCTGGCGAGAGCAAAGCAGATACAACACCCACCGCCCGGCTGGCATCGGTCACATAAACCGCCTGACCGCGCACATAATTGGGGTGGATTTTCACCGCCGTATGCACGCGGCTGGTCGTCGCGCCGCCAATCAGCAGCGGAATATCAAGCCCCGCACGTTCCATTTCTGCCGCGACATGGACCATTTCATCAAGCGACGGCGTGATCAGACCGGACAGACCGATGATATCGACATCCTCTTCCTTCGCGACCTCAAGGATTTTCGCCACCGGCACCATCACACCCAGATCGATGATGTCGTAATTATTGCAGGCCAGCACGACGCCCACGATATTCTTGCCGATATCATGCACATCGCCTTTGACCGTGGCCATCAGCACCTTGCCCGCAGATTCGCGCCCGGTGCCACCCTTCAGGCGTTTCTCTTCTTCCATATAGGGCAACAGCACCGCGACCGCCTGTTTCATCACGCGGGCGGATTTCACGACCTGCGGCAGGAACATCTTGCCCGCGCCGAACAGATCGCCCACCACATTCATCCCCGCCATCAGCGGCCCTTCGATCACATGCAGCGGACGGTCGGCCTGCAAACGCGCCTCTTCCGTATCGGCATCAATGAATTCGGTGATCCCGTTGACCAAAGCATGTTCCAGCCGCTTTTCCACCGACCAGTCGCGCCATTTCAGATCGCGTTCCTTGGCTTCCCGCGCGCCGGTTGATTTGAACCGTTCTGCAATCACCAGCATATTCTCGGTCGCATCCGGCGTGCGGTTCAGCACCACATCTTCACAAGCCGCGCGCAGATCAGGGTCGATGCTGTCATATACCGCCAGCTGACCCGCATTGACGATCCCCATATCCATGCCGACCTGAATGGCGTGATAAAGGAACACCGCATGCATCGCCTCGCGCACCGGTTCATTGCCGCGGAAACTGAACGACAGGTTCGAGACACCGCCAGAGATATGGACATGCGGCAGATCGGCCTTGATCCGGCGCGTGGCGTTGATGAAATCGACGCCGTAATTGTCATGTTCCTCGATCCCCGTCGCGATGGCGAACACATTGGGGTCAAAGATGATATCCTCGGGCGGGAAACCGACCTGTTCGGTCAGCAGCTTGTAGGCGCGTGTGCAGATTTCGACCTTGCGATCCTCGGTATCGGCTTGCCCCGCCTCGTCAAAGGCCATGACGACCACCGCAGCCCCATAAGCACGACACAGGCGCGCCTGATGCAGAAACGCCTCTTCGCCTTCTTTCATGCTGATCGAATTGACGATGGATTTGCCCTGCACACATTGCAGGCCGGCCTCGATCACCTCCCATTTGGAACTGTCGATCATCACCGGCACGCGGGCGATATCAGGCTCAGCCGCAATCAGGTTCAGATATTCGATCATCGCTTGTTTGCTGTCGATCAGGCCTTCATCCATGTTCACATCGATGATCTGCGCACCGTTCTCGACCTGATCACGCGCGACATCAACCGCCGCCGCATAATCGCGGTTGGTGATCAGCTTGCGGAACCGGGCAGAGCCCGTGACATTCGTCCGCTCACCCACGTTCACGAAAGCAATGTCGCTGGTCAGGGTGAAAGGCTCCAACCCCGACAGGCGCATCAGCGGCACATGATCCGGCACCACGCGGGGTTTATAGCCCGCCACAGCATCTGCAATCGCGCGGATATGCTCCGGCGTGGACCCGCAGCAACCGCCGACGATATTGACCAGCCCAGATTTCGCGAATTCGCCGATCTGTTCGGCCATGAATTCCGGGCTTTCATCATATTCACCGAATTCATTGGGCAGGCCCGCATTGGGATAGGCGCAGATCAGCGTATCCGCCACGCCCGACAATTCCGCCAGATGCGCGCGCATTTCCGCCGCGCCCAGCGCGCAGTTCAGCCCGATGGTCAGCGGATCGGCATGGCGCACCGCATGCCAGAACGCCGTCGGCGTTTGCCCCGACAAAGTCCGCCCCGACCGGTCGGTGATCGTGCCGGAAATCATCACCGGCAGGCGCAGCCCGTTGGCGGCAAAAATCTCTTCACAAGCAAAGATCGCGGCCTTGGCGTTCAGCGTGTCAAAAATCGTCTCGATCAGGATCAGATCGGCACCGCCGTCGATCAACCCGCGCAATTGTTCAGCATAAGCCGCGCGCAATTCCTCAAACGTCACGGCGCGATAGCCGGGGTTGTTCACATCGGGCGACATCGACGCCGTGCGGTTCGTCGGCCCCAGCGCGCCTGCGACGAACCTTTCGCGCCCGTCCTCTGCCGTAGCGCGGTCCAGCGCTTGGCGCACCAGCCGCGCACCGTTGAAGTTCAGGTCATAGACCAGATGTTCCAAGCCGTAATCAGCCTGCGCAATCGTGGTCGATGAGAAGGTGTTGGTTTCGACAATATCCGCGCCCGCCTTGGCATAGGCATAATGAATATCCTCGATCGCCTGCGGCTGCGTCAGGATCAGCAGATCGTTGTTGCCCTGCTGCGGCAAAGGTTCATCGCTGAAGATGCGCGGGTGACAGGCACATCCGGCACCATGGGCGGTAAAGTCACCCTCGTTGAACCCGAGCGCCTGAATTTGCGTCCCCATTGCGCCATCCATGATCAGGATACGCTTAGCAGCGGCGGCCGCGATACGGTCAAAGGCAGGGGATTTGGGCAGGATAGTAGACATAACGCTCCGATCAAACGACAAAAGGCACATGAATGTGCCAAGTCCCGTTTAACGCAAAGCCTTGCCGGAAACAAATTCATGTCAGGCAATATTATTATGAATTTGATTCAACATGACGGCACCAATGTTTCACACCGGCAGGCAGGCGATATCCGCCGCGGTGATCGCCGCAGCGGGACGATGCACGAGATAGGTACGGCGGATCAGGTCAAATCCGGTGACATTGATCTGCGTCGCAGGGCCGGGGCAAGTGGGATCGGTGCAGATCACTTCGGTCACATTGATCAGACATTGCGCGCCGAAAGGCCCATGATCGCGCACCAGCCGCCGGACCCGCTGGATATGCCAGAGCATCACAGCCTTGTCCCGCATCAAAGCAGACAGGCGCGGGGGTGCAGGATCTGACATCTGGGCCTTGTTGCAATCAATGTTATAACATAACAATCATAGGATCATCCCCGCCACAACCCGGAGCCCGCCATGACCAATCCCATTCCCGTGACCTTGCTGACCGGTTTTCTGGGCGCGGGCAAAACCACGTTGCTGAACCGGCTGCTGCATGATCCCGCCGCAGGTCGCGTCGCCGTCATCGTCAATGAATTCGGCGAGGCCGGTCTGGACCACGACCTGATCGAATCTGCCGCCGAAGATGTCGTGCTGATGCCTGCGGGCTGTATCTGCTGTACGATCAGGGGCGATCTGGCGAAAACCATGTCGCGCCTGCTGGTGCGGCGTGCGGTGGGCGAATTGCGTTTTGATCGGGTGGTGATTGAAACCACCGGGCTGGCTGACCCCGGCCCGATCCATCACACTTTGCTGGTCGATCCGGTGCTGGCCCCTGATTTCGTGCTCGACGGGATCATCACGGCGGTGGATGTGGTCCTTGGCCTGTCAACATTGGACCGCCATGCAGAGGCGCAGGCGCAGGTCGCCATGGCCGACCGGATCGTGCTGACAAAACGTGATCTGGCCGATGACAGCACATTGCAAAGACTGGAACAGCGGCTTGACCGGCTGAACCCCGGCGCGAAACGGATCATCGCCAGCAATGGCGCGGTGCCTGCCGGTGTGCTCTTCGGCCTCAGCGCCCAGCGCCGGGCGATGGCGCATGATCGCGCGCTGGACTGGCTGTCCGCCGCCCCGGCATCTGATCCGCTGGCGGGTCTGTCCGGGCTGCCGCAGGCCAAGACGCGGTTCACCCCGCTGTCGCATCATGCCAGCGATGACCGGATCACCACGGCATCGGTCACGCTGACCAGGCCGATTGCGCCCGATCTGTTCGATCTCTGGCTGGATACGCTGATCGCGCTGCGCGGGCAGGATATCCTGCGGATGAAGGGCATCGTGCATATTCAAGACCTGCCGACGCCTTTTGTCTTTCACGGTGTACAGCATATCTTTGAGCCACCCCAGCCGCTGACCAATTGGCCCGAGGGCGACCAGACCAGCCGGATCGTCATCATCGCCCGCGACATTCCGCAGCAGGATTTGCAACAAAGTCTGGCGATGCTTGAACACCCGCCTGAACCTGCAACAAGCTGACGCAGAGGGGTCGGTTGACACTTCGCCGGGGGGTGGCGTATGCAAAATAAATTACATTTGCATACGCGACCAAAGGACAGCCCATGCCCATGCCCCGCCTTGTGTCATCCACCCTGCTTGCTGGCCTGTTGTTGGCCAGCGCCGCCGCCGCCGAAGGCACGCTGACCCTTTTCGCCAATGGCGAAGAGCTTGCCACAGAAGGGTTTGTGGCCCCAGCCCTAACCCGCGACGGCTGGGACCTGCGGTTTGATCATATCTACGTCACGCTGGCGGGCGTCACCGCCATGCAAACCAACACGCCCTATGATGCCGCGGCTGGCGGCACCCCTGACGCCAAAACCACCGTCACTTTTGACGATACCGAACAACTGACCATCGACCTGACCGACACTGACGCCGATGGCCGCGTCCGGATCGGCAGCATCACCGCGCCCGAAGGGCATTACAACGCCGTCACCTGGTCAATTGTCCCAGCAGAAACCGGCGATTGGGCCGGTCAATCCATGGTCCTGATCGGCACCGCCACCCGCGACGGTGAAACTGTCGATTTCACCCTGACCAGCGCGGATGGCCATGATTACACCTGCGGCGAATATGTCGGCGATGATCGCAAAGGCTTTGTGACCGATGGGGCCGAGGCTGATCTTGAACTGACCTTCCATCTGGATCATGTGTTCGGCCGGGCTGACAGAGAGGCGACAGATTCAATGAACCGACTGGCACTGGGGTTTGACGATTTCGCCGCTGGCGGCACGCAAGAGATTGCCCTGTCCGGTCTGCATGTCGGTCATGTCGGTGAGGGTCATTGTGCTGTCAGCCTGCGCTAAGCCTCTGATCGCCGGGCTGGCCATGCTGCTGCTGGCCGGTCCTGCCTTTGCCCATGGCGCCCTTGTCGATGTTGCAGAGGTGGATGCCATCCGCATTCAGGCCCGCTATGACACGGGCGAGGTGATGGGCAATGCGCAGGTCGCGGTCTTCCCGCCTGACGATCCGGCCCAGCCTTGGCTGGTCGGGCAGACCGATGCCACCGGGCATTTCGTCTTTACCCCCGATGACCGCGCGGGCCGCTGGGCCATTCAGGTGCGCGAGGCCGGGCATGGCGCGATAAGCTATGTCGAGGTCGGGGCCGATGGCACCACCACGATCACCCAAGGCAGCGCGGGCCTGACATGGGCGCAACGCCTGCTCATGATCGCCTGCGTATTCTGGGGCGCCATCGGCACAGCGCTTTATTTCCGCCGCCCGCGTCCGGCCAAGGCCGCCTGATGCATATCCCCGACGGTATCCTGCCCCTTGGGCTGACCTTGGGTGGCTGGGTTGCCGCAGGCGGGCTGACCGCGATCAGCCTGAACCGGATCGCGGCCCAGCCTGACCCGCGCGCGGCATTACCGCGGGCGTCAATGATGACAGCGGCGTTTTTCGCGGCCTCCCTGATCCATATCCCGATCCCGCCGACATCGGTGCATCTGATGCTGTCGGGGCTGATGGGTGCGATGCTGGGCTGGTATGCGATCCCGGCGATCCTGATCGGGCTGGCGTTTCAGGCGGTGATGTTCGGCCATGGCGGGCTGACTACGCTGGGTGTGAACGGCGTGATCCTTGGGCTACCTGCGCTGGCGGCTTTCGGGCTGATGCGTAGCATGGGCCATTTTGCGCATCCGGTCATGCGGGCGCTGGTGTCCTTTGCCACCGGGGCCGGGGCTGTCTTGCTGGCTGTCGCCCTGTTTACCACGGTATTGCTGGCCGGTCTGCCTGCCCATCTTGATGCCGTAACCGAACGCGCCGCAATCATGGCGCTGGCCATCGCGCATCTGCCGCTGGCCCTGGCCGAAGGCATGATCGTTGCCGCTGTCCTGACCTTCCTGCGCCGCACCAGCCCCGAGATGATCATTGCGCGCTGAGCCGATCCGGGACCCGAGGTTGCGGACCGTCGCAGTGCTGGGGCTGGCCTTTACCTTTTCCGCATTGCACGGGGCTGCCGCACTTGGCGGCATGGTGAGCCTCACGCTGGCGCTGATCTTTCTGTCCGCCACACCCGCTGCCCGGCTGTTGCGCGCCTTGCGCTTGCCCGGTCTGGTGGTGGCGGGGATTGTCGCAATCCTGCCTTTCACCAGTGGCGACATCATCTTGGCAGATCTTGGCCCGGTCACCCTGCGGGCAGAGGGGCTGGGTGCCGCCACCGGCATTGCCTTGCGGTTTCTGTGCATTTTCGCGCTGATCACCGTGTTTCTGGGCGGCTTGCCCCTGCCCCATCTGATCAACGCCCTGCGCGGCTTGCGCCTGCCTGCGCTGCTGGTGGATATGGCGCTGCTGACCCTGCGCCATATCGAGGATTTCCGCCATGATCTGACCCGGATGCAGACCGCGATGCGGCTGCGCGGCGGGCAACAACGCTGGTTTGGTCAACTGCGCCAGACCGGTTGGATTCTGGCCAGCCTGCTGCTGCGCAGCCATGCACGGTCTGAACGGGTCTATCACGCGATGATCCTGCGCGGACATGGCGCGCCGGGCGCGGCCTTGCCAGAGATGCCTTTGGTCGCAGGGTCCGACAAGATCGCGCTGGGGGTACTGATTGCCCTTGCGGCCGGATTGCTGGCGATGGAACATCTGATATGATCCCGCTTTTACAGACCCAAGCCCTGTCCCTGACCCGCCCCGGCGGCGATCAGATCTTGCAAGACGTCACGCTGCAACTGGCGCAGGGCGAACGTGTCGGGCTGATCGGGCCGAATGGCGCGGGCAAGACCAGTCTGATGCTTTGCATGACCGGTGTGGTCCGGCCCAGTAGCGGCGTGGTGCAGATGGACGGAGAAACGCTGGCACCGGGCGGTTTTCATCCCGGCATGGGATTTGTCTTTCAACAGGCGGAGGATCAGCTTTTCAGCCCCTCTGTGGCAGAGGATGTGGCTTTTGGCGCGCGCAACATCGGGCTGACGGGCGCGGCGCTGGACCGTGCTGTCGCCGCCGCGCTTGACCGGGTCGGGATTGCGGCCTTGGCCGAAAGGCCGGTGCATCACCTGTCAGGTGGTGAAAGGCGGCTGGCCTGTCTGGCCGGTGTGCTTGTGATGGACCCCCGGCTGTTGCTGCTTGACGAACCCTCTGCCGCGCTGGACCTGCGCAACCGCCGACGGTTGATTGCGCTGTTGCAGGATATGGATCAGGCACTGCTGATCGCCAGTCATGATCTGGAACTGGTGCTGGAACTCTGCCCCCGGGTGATCGTGATCGATGCGGGCCGTATCGTGGCCGATGGCCCGGCGCGCGATATCCTTGGCGATGCCGGTCTGATGGCGCAGCATGGGCAAGAGGTGCCGCATTCCCTGACCCATCAAGGTCACATTGCCCATGCGCATCGTCGCTGACCGTCTTATCCTCTGGCAGTCGGTCGCCGGGAAATGCTAGGGCTGAACCCAAGCAAGGCATAGAGTGACCGGTCCATATGATAATCCTGACAATCTGGCCCCTGTTCGCGCTGATCTGCCTTGGTTTTGTCATGGCGCGGTCCGGCTTTCCCGACCCCGGTTTCTGGCCCGCTGCCGAACGGGTCAATTACTATATCCTTTTCCCGGCCTTGCTGATCGGCAGTCTTGGCACGGCCCCGTTGGGCGATCCGGCGATCTGGCGGTTGGGCGGGGCCGGTGTGGCCACCGTCGGCATTGCTGCGGTGGCTCTTTATATCTGGCGCAGGTTCAAACCGTCGCCCGCCGCGCGTTTCGGCCCGACTTTGCAGGGGGTGATACGCTTTAACACCTATCTGGGCCTTGCCGTGACGGCGAGCCTGTCCGGCAGCATGGGAATCGAACGCGCCGCCGTGATGCTGGCGGTCATGGTGCCGCTGGTCAATGTGCTGTCGATCATGGCCTTGCGTGACAAAACCGGCGGTCAGCGCTTCCTTGACCTGCTGCTGATGATGATGCGCAATCCGTTGATCCTCGCCTGTATCGCGGGGATCACGCTGGCGCTGAGCGGGATCGGCCTGCCGTTCGGGACCGATGCCTTTGTCAGGCTGCTGGGTCAGGCCAGCCTGCCGCTTGGCCTGCTATGCGTGGGGGCGGCCCTGCGGCCTGCGACATTGCGGTCGGACGGGATCGCCATTTCCGCCAATACAGTGGCCCGGCTATGCGTGATGCCGGTTCTGGCCGGGCTGATCGGGCTGGCCTTTGGCCTGACCGGGGTCGAGGCGCTGGTGCTGATCGTGTTCTTTGCGATCCCCACCGCGCCCACCGCCTATGTGCTGACCCGGCAATTCGGCGGCGACGGCACCTATATGGCCGGGCTGATCACCGCACAGACGCTTGCCGCTGTCATCACCATCCCGCTGGTTCTGTTGATCATCGGCGCAGGCTGATCCGCCGCAGCGGGCATTTATCCGGGGCTTTATTTGCCGCGCGACGGAACCAAAGCATGCCCGTTCTCGTTGCATAGGCAGACGTCAAGGATAACCAAAGGAGACGATGATGAACTGGGATATCATTCAAGGTAAATGGAAGCAGATGACCGGCAGCGCCAAGGAAAAATGGGGCGAGCTGACTGACGACGACCTGACACAGATCGACGGCAAACGCGACCAGCTGGCAGGCAAACTGCAGGAAAAATACGGCATCACCAAAGACGAGGCCGAAAAGCAGATCGACGATTGGGCCAGCAAGTCCTGACCTTTTCTGCCGATACTACCGAAAAGCGGTCGCCCAAGCGGCCGCTTTTTGCATGCGGGCGATCCGATCAGGTGATGACATCTGGTGCCCGCGGCCGGACTCGAACCGGCACGGCCTTGCGGCCAAGAGATTTTAAGTCTCCGATGTCTACCATTCCACCACGCGGGCACGCGATGTGTCGCCATTCCTAAGCGTGCCAGCCTCCGGCGGCAAGCAGGTTCCTGCCATTACGCATCGGGGCTGGGTGCAACCGGCGACAGCCCTTCTTCCTTGACCGCCTGCATGGCGACATAGGTCGACGTATTGGCAACATGCGGCAAGGTCGATATCTTTTCCGCCAGCACCGCGCGATAGCCTTTCATCCCCGCGGTGCGCACTTTGAGCAGGTAATCAAAGGCCCCTGCGATCAGATGGCATTGTTCGACCTCGGGCACCCGCAGCACGGCGGCATTGAAGGCAGCCAGCGCCTTTTCCCGGGTATCGGACAGGCGCACCTCGACAAAGGCGACATGGTCACGGTCCAGCCGGATCGGATCATAAAGTGCGCGATAACCACGGATCACGCCGGTTTCCTCCAACCGGCGCAACCGCGCCTGAGTCGGCGATTTTGACAATCCGATGCGGCGCGCCAGATCAGTGATGCTGATCCGCCCCTCGACCGCCAGAACGTCAAGGATTTTTCTATCGAATTTATCCAGTTCACCATTCTTTTCAGTCATCAAAACGCCGCCTTTTGATCTAATTGCCCTGCAAATACATTCATAGCAGTCGAAACGACTGCAAGCAATCGGCTATGCTGTCCCCAACTTGAAAAGGATTCTGCCATGAACGGTGATGCTGCCCTGTCGTTACGCGATGCGATCAATGCCCAGATCTACGGCGATGAAACCGCCGCGGTGACAGCGCTGGTGCGCAGCGCCGCCCTGTCCGATACCGACCGCGCGCGCATTTCGGGCCGCGCGGCTGCGTTGGTCACCCAGATCCGCAACAGCGCCGATCCGGGGCTGATGGAGGTGTTTCTTGCCGAATACGGCCTGTCCACCGACGAAGGCATCGCGCTGATGTGTCTGGCCGAGGCTTTGCTGCGCGTCCCCGACGCCGACACGATGGATGACCTGATCGAAGACAAGATCGCGCCGTCGGACTGGGGCAAGCATCTGGGGCATTCGGCCTCGTCGCTGGTCAATGCCTCGACCTGGGCGCTGATGCTGACGGGTCGTGTGCTTGATGATGAAAAGCCCGGCATCACGCGGCACCTGCGTTCTGCCGTTAAACGGCTGGGCGAACCGGTGATCCGCACCGCCGTCGGCCGCGCCATGCGCGAGATGGGGCGGCAATTCGTGCTGGGCGAAACGATTCAAAAGGCGATGAAACGCGCCGAAGGCATGCAGGCGAAAGGTTTCACCTACAGCTATGACATGCTGGGCGAGGCGGCACGGACAGCCGCTGATGCGCAACATTACCAGACAGCCTATGCCAGGGCGATCGCAACCATCGCCGGGCATTGCACATATGGATCGGTCGCCGAAAATCCCGGTATTTCGGTGAAACTTTCGGCCCTGCATCCCCGCTATGAGGTGGCGCAGGAACAGCGTGTCATGGATGAACTGGTGCCCCGCCTGCGCGCACTGGCCTTGCAGGCCAAGGCCGCGGGCATGGGCTTTAACATCGATGCGGAAGAGGCGGACAGGCTGACCCTGTCGCTGGACGTGATTCAGGCTGTGCTCGCAGATCCGGCGCTGGCCGGTTGGGGCGGTTTCGGGGTGGTGGTGCAGGCTTACGGGCAACGCGCGCCTTTGGTGATCGACCAGCTTTACCAGATGGCCAATGATCTGGACCGCAATATCATGGTGCGTCTGGTCAAAGGCGCCTATTGGGACAGCGAGATCAAGCGTGCCCAGGTACAGGGTATTGACGGTTTCCCCGTTTTCACCGCCAAACAACACACGGACATCAGCTATATCAGCAATGCCCGCAAATTGCTGGGCATGACAGACCGGATCTATCCGCAATTCGCCACCCATAACGCGCATACCGTCGCTGCCGTGCTCGATATCGCGCAGATCCTGGGGCGCGGCACTGACAGGTTCGAATTCCAGCGCCTGCACGGCATGGGCGAAACCCTGCATACGATCGTGCTGAAAGCCGAAAACACCCGCTGCCGGATCTACGCCCCCGTCGGCGCACATGAAGATTTGCTGGCCTATCTGGTCCGCCGCCTGCTGGAAAACGGGGCCAATTCCAGCTTCGTCAACCAGATCGTCGATGAATCCGTCCCTGCAGATGTGGTCGCCGCCTGCCCCTTTGACAAGCTCGGCCAAGGCCCTGACCTGCCCAAAGGCCCGGATCTGTTCCGCCCGGAACGGATCAATTCCATCGGCTGGGACCTGACCCATGAACCCACGCTCCGGCATATCAACAAGGACCGCGAGCTCCTGCGCGACACCGCCTTCGTCGCAGGCCCCCTGACATCTTCCGAGCCGAAATATCCCCGCCGGAGGCCAGCATCTTCTGTCCCAATCCACAATCCCGCGCTGCCCTCGGACATCGTGGGCCATGTGACCGCCGCCACACAGGATGACGTGGCTGATGCTCTTGCCACCGCCGCGATCTGGGACGCGCCATACAGCACCCGCGCGCAGGTGCTGAACAAAGCTGCCGATGCGCTGGAGGCAGATGCCAACACGCTTTTCGCCATCCTTGCGCGCGAAGCGGGCAAGACCCTGCCCGACGCTGTCGCCGAATTGCGCGAAGCGGTGGATTTCCTGCGCTTCTATGCCGCCCAGGCCAGGCCCGAGATGCAGGCGCGCGGCATCTGGACCTGCATCAGCCCGTGGAACTTTCCGCTGGCGATCTTTCTGGGGCAGGTGTCCGCCGCCCTCGCTGCAGGCAATGCGGTGCTGGCCAAACCCGCCGAACAGACGCCGCTGATCGGTTTCCGCGCCGTGCAGCATCTGCACGCTGCAGGCGTGCCGGTCAGTGCGCTGCAATGCCTGCCCGGAGGTGGCGATGTCGGGGCCGCCCTGACCGCCGATGCCCGCGTGAACGGCGTGGCCTTCACCGGATCAACCGCCACCGCGCTAAAAATCCGCGCCAGCATGGCGCAACATTGCGCGCCCGGCACACCGCTGATCGCCGAAACCGGCGGGCTGAATGCGATGATCGTGGACAGCACCGCGCTGCCCGAACATGCCGTGCGAGATATCATCAACGGGGCCTTCCGGTCGGCCGGGCAACGCTGTTCGGCTTTGCGCTGCCTTTATGTGCAGGAAGATATCGCCGAAAAACTCCTGACCATGCTCAAAGGCGCGATGGATGAACTGACCGTGGGCGATCCCTGGGCTTTGTCCACCGACCTCGGCCCGGTGATCGACGCCGCTGCACACAAGGCGATCGCAGAGCACATCGCCCAGGCTGCCAGCGACGGTCGTGTCCTGCATCAAATCAACGTTCCCGCGCAAGGCCATTTCATCGCCCCCACCGTGATCAAGGTGAAGGGCATCGCAGATATGACGCGCGAGATTTTCGGCCCCGTCCTGCATGTCGCGACCTTCAAGGCCCGCGATCTGCACCGCGTCATCGATGATATCAATGCCATAGGTTACGGTCTGACCTTCGGCCTGCATACCCGTATCGACGACCGGGTGCAGGTTGTGGTCGAAAAGGTCAAGGCAGGCAATATCTACGTCAACCGCGACCAGATCGGCGCGATTGTCGGTAGCCAGCCGTTTGGCGGTGAAGGTCTGTCCGGCACCGGGCCAAAGGCGGGCGGGCCGCATTACCTGCCCCGCTTTGCTGCACCAAAGACCGCCACGGCGGATGGCGCTTGGGACAAAGCCGCCGACCTGACCAGCCTACAAAAACAGCTCACCGAGGCCAAAATGCCCCCGGCACAGACACCCACCGACCTGCCCGGCCCCACCGGCGAATCAAACCGCCACGGTCTGCACGCGCGCGGCCCGGTGCTTTGCATGGGGCCAGGAGCCACGGCTGCGGCAGATCAGGTCGCGGCGATCAACGCCTTGGGCGGTGTCGGCATCAGCGCGGATGGCGACCTGCCGCACGAGGCGCTGACGACCCTCTCCCCCTTGGCAGGCGTGATCTGGTGGGGCAATGCCGATACCGGGCGGGAGATAGAGACCGCCCTGTCACAACGCTCTGGCCCGATCACCGCGCTGATCACCAGCCAGCCCGACGCCGCCCATGCCAGCCACGAACGGCATGTCTGCATCGACACGACAGCGGCGGGCGGCAATGCCGCATTGCTGGCAGAGGTGGGCGGCACAACGCCCACTTGACCACCGCCCCAAAGGCAGAAATGGTCGCGGCATGATGCTCCCCATCCGCGACCACAACCCGTCTCAGGCGACACCCTTCGTCACATTGGCCCTGATCGGGGTCAATATCGCGGTCTATCTCTGGGGGTTGGTGGCGCTGCAAACCAACGAGCAGTTGGGGCAATTCTATTTTGACTATGCCCTGATCCCCGTACTGCTATCCGAAGGACAGAATGCGGGCGCGCTCGTCACATCGATCTTTCTGCATGGCGGCTTTTTCCATCTCGCCGGCAACATGTTGTTTTTGTGGATATTCGGCGACAATATGGAAGAGGAGATGGGTCATTTGCCCTTTCTCGCCTTCTACCTTGCCTGCGGCATAGGCGCGAGCCTCGCGCAATATATCGGCGATCCCTATTCCCAAATCCCGATGGTCGGCGCATCCGGGGCTATCGCAGGCGTCATGGGTGGCTATCTGCTGCTGTTTCCCAAGGCGCGCGTCGATATCTTCGTGTTCTTCATCATCTTCTTCCGCATCCTGCCAATTCCGGCGTGGATCATGCTGGGCCTGTGGTTCGGCATTCAGGTCGTGGGCGGGCTGGCCGTCGATTCATCTGCAGGCGGCGTCGCCTATTGGGCGCATGCGGGCGGGTTTGTGCTCGGGCTGGGTCTGACCGTGCCGTTGTGGCTGCGGCGCGGCGCGCAGCGCTACTGGCAGCGCACTGATGGCCACCCGCCCCACCCCGAGGCACAATATCGGCGCAGTTCAGTGCCGGTGGTGCGGCGTTAAGCTCTTCTTATTTCTATAACTACTCATCTTTTCCCGGATGTCATCCGGGACGGGGGGCTTTGCCCCCGCCCCGGACCGGGTCCGGGGCTCCCCCAGGATATTTATACTCGGAAGATGATCAAGGCGTTACGCCTTGCGGATGACCTTGGCAAAGGTGGCAAAGATCGCCTCATTCGCGCAGATCACTTCGCCTGATCCGATAATATCCGCCTCAGCGCGCAACGGTTCCACAATGCCGCCCGCTTCGCGCACGATGACCAGACCGGCGGCCATGTCCCATGATTTCAAGCCACGTTCCCAGAATCCGTCGTAGCGGCCCGCGGCGACATAGGCGAGGTCAAGTGCCGCCGCCCCGAACCGGCGCACACCGGCGCAGGTGGGCAAAATCCGCGCGAGGTCCTGCAGGGTTTCGGGCAGATCGGCGCGCCCGGCAAAGGGCAGGCCGGTGGCGAAAATGCTCTCGATCATCTTGTGACGGCCAGAGACGCGCAGACGGCTTTCGTTCAGCCAGGCACCGCCGCCTTTTTCGGCATAGAACATTTCGTCTTTGGTCGGGTCATAGATCACGCCAGCCACGATCTGGCCTTTATGTTCCAGCGCGATGGACACCGCCCAATGCGGCAGACCATGCAGGAAATTCGTGGTGCCATCCAGCGGATCAACGATCCAGCGGCGGGTCGGGTCTTCGCCTTCGATCTCGCGGCCTTCCTCGCCCAGAAAGCCGTAGGAGGGGCGCGCATGCAGCAGGTCTTCGCGGATCATCGCCTCGGCGGCTTTGTCGGCGCGGCTGACGAAATCGCCGGGGCCTTTGGTGGAGACCTGCAATTGTTCGACCTCGCCAAAGTCTTTCAGCAGGGCGCGCCCCGCCTTGCGGGCGGTTTTCATCATCACGTTCAGGTTTGCGCTGCCAGCCATCTGTCTTGCCTTTGGTTCGGGATCAAGGGCTGCCTATAGGCGGCAATGCACCTAAGGGCAAGGCATCAGCCGCGTTGCAATTTCACTGCTTCCTGCCGCGCCAGCCGGATCAGATGCGCCATATAGGGCTTGGCCGTATCATCAGACCTTGTCGCGGCATAAAGCCTGCGGGTGATCCCGCGCGATGTCAGACGCCTTGTGATGTAATCCGACGAATAGCGCACCTGCTGCACCACCCAATCGGGCAGCACCGCGACACCCCTGTTGGACGCGACCAGCAAAAGGATCACCGCCGTCAGTTCAACCTGCCGGATCGCCGCCGGTTCGACCTTGGCCGGGGTCAGCAATTGCGAAAAGATATCCAGCCGCGCGCGATCCACCGGATAGGTGATCAGGGTCTGGCCACGGAAATGTTCCGCCTCGATCCATTCCTTGGATGCCAGCGGATGCTGGGACGATGCCACAAAAACCGGTTCATAATCGAAAAGCGGGGTGAAATCGGTTTCCGGCAAAGCCTCTGGGTCCGATGAGACGACCAGATCCACCTCTTCCTTGCGCAGGGCAGGCAGCGCGTCAAAGGCCAGACCGGGGCGGATATCGACATCAACCTCGGGCCAGGCTTTGCGGAATTGTTCCAGCACCGGGAACAACCATTCGAAACAGGCGTGGCATTCGATGGCGATATGCAGACGACCCGCCTTGCCGGACACCAGCCCGCTGAATTCTGCCTCCAATGCGGTGACCTGCGGCAGGATGGTTTCCGCCGCCGCCAGCATTTTCATCCCCGCCGAGGACAGGCGCAAAGGTTTCGACCGACGCACGAATAGTTCGACGCCCGCCTGTTCCTCGATCCCTTTGATCTGATGCGACAGGGCCGATTGCGTCATGTTCAGCAGATCGGCGGCGCGCGCCAGCCCGCCGGTGTCATGGATCGCCTTGATCGTGCGCAGATGCCGGAATTCGATATGCATGTGAATGTCCTTCATGATCTTAGTGAAGGTTATGAATTTGCCTCAACTCTGTAAACATGACAAAAAGACGGGGTAAGCAAGAGGTATCTCCATGTCCACGCCGTCATTATCGTTTGAATTCTTCCCGCCCAAATCGCTCGAAGGGTCATTCCGGCTGTGGGATTGCGTCAATACGCTGGCCCCACTGGCACCGACATTCGTGTCGGTGACTTATGGCGCGGGCGGCACCACCCGCAAGCTGACGCATGAGGCGGTCAGCACGATCCATAAGACCAGCGGGCTGAACGTCGCCGCCCACCTGACTTGCGTGGATGCGACGCGGGAAGAAACGCTGGAGATCGCTCAAAGCTATGCCGAGGCGGGCGTGCGCGAAATTGTCGCCCTGCGCGGCGATGCGCCCAAGGGGCAGACGACATTCACGGCCCATCCTGACGGGTTCGCGAGTTCCGTGGAATTGATCGAGGCTTTGGCCGACACAGGTCAGTTCACCATCCGCGTCGGAGCCTATCCTGAAAAGCACCCAGAGGCGGTAGATCAGGCGGCGGATATTGCTTTCCTCAAGCGCAAGATCGATGCGGGGGCGACCTCGGCGATCACGCAGTTCTTTTTCGAGGCCGATACATTCTTTCGCTTTCGCGATGCCTGTGTGAAGGCCGGGATCACCGCGCCGATCCTGCCGGGGATCCTGCCGATTGAAAACTGGACCGGCACGCAGAAATTCGCGGCCCAATGCGGCACCCATATTCCGCAGGTTATCCATGATGCCTTTGCCACGGCGACCCGCGATGGCACGACTGATCTGCTGGCCACGGCGCTTGCCACCGAGCTTTGCGATGACCTGCTGCGCGGCGGGGTGGATCATCTGCATTTTTACACGCTCAACCGGCCGGAACTGACGCGCGATGTCTGTCATGCGCTCGGGATCGCACCCAAAGGGCAGTTGCAAAACGTGGCATAAACCGGCAGCTTCGGGCGAAATTGTCCGAAGGTTGTCCCATGTTCATTGCCCAATCCCCTGCCGATATGCCCGATCTGGCGACGATGCTGTCGATGTCCGGACTGGATTTCATGCTGGCGATGCAGCGGGGCGAAATCAGCCGCCCGCCGATTTCTGGCATCATGGATTATCATCTGGATGAGGTCAGCGCCGGGCGCGTCAGTTTCCGTGGTACACCGGAGTTTCAGCACACCAACCCGATGGGCGGGGTGCATGGCGGCTGGTATGGCACCTTGCTCGACAGTTGCATGGCTTGCGCGGTGATGACGTTGATCCCGAAAGGGTCTGTCTATACGACCTTGGAATATAAGGTGAACCTGACCCGCGCCATTCCTGTGGGGATGGAGATTCTGGCGACAGGCACCAGCGATCATGCAGGACGCACCACGGGTGTGGCACATGGCGAAATTCGTGGGGCTGTGGATGGCAAACTTTATGCCACCGGATCAACCACCTGTCTGATTATGCAGCCAACGCAGCCGTGACCGGCGCGCGGGCTGCTGCACGATGCTGTCATGCAACCGTTCGGACGGGTCGCGTCCGATCACCCGCCTGCGCCGCGCGATAAAGAGCCGCGCCCAGCCGTGCCAATTGCCGATCGAGGGCGCGTTTACATCCTGCGGGAACCGCGCATGCCAGCCTGCGGGCAAAGGCAGGCCGCAGGATTCGAGCCGTTCCAGCATCCAGACCAGCGGGATATTGGCGAGGGGACGCGCGGCGGGAAAGGCGCGGACCTGACCGCCGACATCGGCGTGATTGCCGCGAAACCAGACCTGTTCGACATGGCCCTGAAATCCCTTTGGGCAGGACCAGAGCACTGGTGCATAGGCCCGCCTGCTTTCGTCGCGGGCCAGCGCATGAAAACCGTGCCGCACATGCGGGGCCAGTTCCGTGCTGTGATAGGCATGCTGTTCCTGCCCCCAGCGCCAGATAAATGGCAGGCGCAGGCCCAAGGCCTTGACCGTGTCCCAGACGGCGACGGCCTCGATTTCCACGTTGTCGTGACAATGCAGGCGGCGGAAATCAGCGGCATATTTGCTGCGTCCGCCAAGGCGGTAATGGCGATAGGCCTGGCGGATGTTGCGTTCGGTCGCGGCGTCCGCGCGGACCAGCCCGATCATCCCGATGACGCCGGACAGTGACCGGACCGCGAAAGCGCCGCGGGAATAGCCGATCAGCACGATCCGGTCGCCGGGGCGGTAGCGGGATGCGATGACGCCATAGGCGCGCTGAATCGTGCGGTTGATGCCGCGCCCGGTGATCACGTCAATCGTGCTGGACCAGTCGCGCCATTGGATACCCGCCTCATAATAAAGCGTGACATTATGAGGCTGGCTCACTTCGCGCAGCAGTTTGAAGGTGAGGCCTGCGTTGGTTTCCGCGCCCTGTTCCAGCGATGACATGGTGCCATCCATGATGATCACATGGGTGGCGGGGCCGC
This sequence comes from Loktanella sp., assembly GCA_017390475.1. GTDB lineage: Bacteria > Pseudomonadota > Alphaproteobacteria > Rhodobacterales > Rhodobacteraceae > Yoonia. Next base: position 269,285 of record JAFPBO010000013.1, on the reverse strand, counting down.
GTTGGCGGGTTGCGCCCTCTTCCGTACGCGCCTTGCGCCCGAAAAGACCAAATAACCAGTCACGTAGTTGCATTGTCACCTTGCGCGGCTTGGATCGCCTGCCAGACGCGATGCGGGGTGAAGGGCATGTCGATCTCTTTCACGCCTGCATCCTCTAACGCATCCAGCACCGCATTGCTGATCGCGGCGAGCGCGCCGACGGTGCCGGCCTCGCCACAGCCTTTCATGCCCATCGGATTATAGATCGACGGGGTCGGTTCGGATGCGAAACCGATCATCGGCAGGTCATCGGCGCGGGGCATGGCATAATCCATGAAACTGGCGGACAGGAGTTGGCCGTCTTCGTCGAATACTGCGCGTTCAGTCAGGGCTTGCCCGATGCCTTGGGCGACGCCGCCGTGGACCTGCCCCTCGGCCAGCATCGGGTTGATGAGGTTGCCGAAATCATCGACCACGGTGTAGCGGTCGATGGTGACAACGCCTGTGGCGGGGTCAATTTCCACCTCGGCCACATGCGCGCCATTGGGAAAGCTGCGGTTGTCGAGGGTGATCGTGGCTTTATGGCGCAGAAGGTCCTCGCGCCCGGCGGCGCAGGCCATATCGGCGACCTCCAGCATCGTCGGCGTCAGGTTGGAGCCATTGATGCGGAAACGTTCATCGTCAAAACTGATCTGCGCGGCATCGACTCCTTCCTGATCGGCGAGAAAGGCGGTGAAGGCCGTGCGGATCACATCCACCGCCGCCAGCGTGGCGGTATTCTGCACCGTGACGGAGCGTGACCCGCCGGTGCCGCCCCCCTTGGGGATCAGGTCGCTGTCGCCTTGCACCACCTTGATCTTGCCTGCGGGAATGCCGGTGTGATCGGACAGAAATTGTGCATAGACGGTTTCATGCCCCTGCCCGTTCGACTGCGTACCGACATAGATCAGCGCGCCATCCGGCGTGAATTCCACCGCCGTCGTTTCATCAGGATCGCCAAGGATGCTTTCGATGTAATAGCACAGCCCCTGCCCGCGCAATTTACCCTGCAGGGCCGAGGCCGCCTTGCGCCCGGCAAAACCGTCACGGTCTGCATTCTGTCCGGCCCTGTCCAACACGCGCACAAAATCCCCCACGTCATAGGTGACACCCGTGACGCTGGTATAGGGAAAGTGTTGAGGCTTGATGAAGTTCCTGAGCCGCAATTCCCAAGGGTCCACGCCCAGCGCGCGGGCGGCGGCATCCATACTGCGTTCGAGGACAAAAATCGCCTCTGGCCGCCCGGCCCCGCGATAGGCGTCGACGGGGGTGGTGTTGGTATAAATGCCCCGCGTGCGCATATGGGCGGTCTGGACGTCATAGGTGCCCATGAGGACCTTGGAGAAGAGTTCGGTCTGGATACCTTGCGCGAATTGGGAATTATAAGCGCCCATATTCGCAATCGTATCAACGCGGTAAGCGGTGATCTGATAGTTAGCATCAAAGGCAAGTGTTGCTGTCGTCGTCAGGTCGCGACCGGCGTTGTCGGTCAGCATCGCCTCGGTTCGTTCCGAGATCCAGCGCACCGGGCGGCCCAGGACGCGGGCGGCATGGGCGACGCAGAAAGGTTCGGGGTAGCGCATCGCCTTCATCCCGAAACCGCCGCCGACATCGGGGGTGGTGACGCGCAGGTCATCTGCGGACAGCCCGAAATGATGCATCAGGTCGCGTTTGGTGTTCCAGACGCCTTGGCCGTTGACGGCGACATGCAGGCGGCCATCGGTGATTTCTGCAAAACAGCCGCGCGGTTCCATCGCGTTAACGATGACGCGGTTGTCAAAGACCTGTGTGGTGACGACATGGGCAGCGTTCGCGATGGCCTGTTCCGCAGCATCGGCATCACCCAGTGCCCAGTCGAAGGCGAGGTTGTCGGGGGCCTCTGGGTGGATCGCCTCGTCGCCGATGGCGAGACCCGTGTGGACGGGGAGGTCGTCGATGTCGAGCACGATAGCCTCTGCCGCGTCTTTTGCGGCGATCAGGCTCTCGGCGACGATCATGGCAATCGGCTCGCCCACGTGGCGGACGCGGCCCTGCGCAAGGATCGGGCGGATCGGGGCGGCAGCATTGGGCAGGACCTTGCCCGCCAGCCCGATCTTGACGCCAGTGGCGATCAGATCATCGGCGGTAACGATCAGGGCGATGCCGGGCATATTGCGGGCATCCTCCAGATCGAGCGTGGTGATGGTGCCATGGGCGACACCGGCGCGCAGGAACCAGGCGTAAAGTGCGCCGTCAGGGGCAACATCATCGACATAGCGGCCTGTACCTGTGAGAAAGCGCAGATCCTCGACCCGTGTGACCGACTGGCTTTTGCCGAACTTTTCCATGCTGATCCTCTGCGCTGCTTTGGTCAGAGCCTAGCGGGCCAGCCCCCCAAGTCCAGCCCCGAACAAGGCCTTTCCCTTGCGGGCTGTGCTTGGTATCTGACACCAAGCCCAAAAAGGACGTGAATGATGCCGATGGAAAAGACCTTCAACGCTGCCGAGGCCGAAGCGCGGCTGTATAAAATGTGGGAAGAGGCCGGTGCCTTCAAAGCCGGGGCCAATGCCAGCCGGGACGAGACGTTCTGCATCATGCTGCCGCCGCCCAATGTGACGGGGCATCTGCATGTCGGCCATGCCTTTAACCATACGCTGATGGATATCCTGACGCGGTGGAAACGGATGCAGGGCTATGACACTTTGTGGCAGCCGGGGCTGGACCATGCGGGGATCGCGACGCAGCTGATGGTGGAAAAGGACCTTGCTGCGACGGGGCAACCCAAACGGGTCGACATGGGGCGCGAGGCGTTTCTGAAAAAGGTCTGGGAGTGGAAAGGCGACAAAGGCGGCGTGATTGAACAACAGGCGCGGCGGTTGGGCGATTCAATGGATTGGTCACGGTCGGCCTTTACCATGTCCGGTGCCGAAAGCGCGCCTGACACCGAAGCCCCCGGCAATTTCCATGATGCCGTGATCCGGGTCTTCGTGGATATGTATAACAAGGGCCTGATCTATCGCGGCAAGCGTCTGGTCAACTGGGACCCGCATTTCGAAACAGCGATTTCTGACCTTGAGGTCGAGAATATCGAAGTCGACGGCCATATGTGGCACTTCAAATATCCGCTGGCGGCGGGTGAAACCTATGAATATGTCGAGAAAGATGAAGACGGTAATGTGACCCTGCGCGAGACGCGGGATTACATCTCTATCGCGACCACCCGGCCTGAAACCATGCTGGGCGATGGCGCGGTGGCCGTGCACAAGGATGACCCGCGCTATGCGCCGATTGTCGGCAAGCTGTGCGAAATTCCGGTGGGGCCGAAGGAACACCGCCGGTTGATCCCGATCATCACCGATCCTTATCCTGATCCGGATTTCGGGTCAGGCGCGGTCAAGATCACCGGGGCGCATGATTTCAACGATTACGAAGTCGCCAAGCGCAATGGCATCCCGATGTATGGGCTGATGGATACAAAAGGGTATATGCGCGACGATGGGCGGCCCTATGCCGAAGAGGCGGTGATCGCGCAGCGTATTGCAACCGGTGAGGAAGGGTTCGACGAAGGCAAGATCGCCGCGATGAACCTTGTGCCGGATGAATATCGCGGGCTAGATCGGTTCGAGGCTCGGGCGCGTGTGGTGGCGGATGTGACTGCAGAGGGGCTGGCGGTGATGGTGCCCAATCCGGCGGTCGTCTTGGGAGGTCCCGGCGCGGGGGCCGGGACTGCGGATGACGCGGGCGCAGCGCCACGCAATCCCGGACTTGATCCGGGACCTCATGCCACGCCCGAACCAGAACCCACCCACATCCCCTTGGTCGAAAACAAGAAGATCATGCAGCCTTTCGGCGATCGCTCCCGCGTTGTCATCGAACCGATGCTGACCGACCAATGGTTCGTCGATACTGCCAAAATCGTCGGCCCGGCGCTGGAGGCGGTCAAGCAAGGTCGCACCAAAATCATCCCCGAAAGCGGCGAAAAAGTCTATTATCACTGGCTGGAAAATATCGAGCCTTGGTGTATTTCCCGGCAACTGTGGTGGGGGCATCAGATCCCTGTGTGGTACGGCCTTGACCTTGGGGTGGCGGATGAGGCGAACCCGTCCGGCACGTTGGATGAAACCGAATTGCTGGGTCTGCTGCTTGACGGGATGGTCCATCGCGGCACGGTCATGCATTGCGGGACAGATCTGGAAGCGGTGAAAGCCGCCTTCACCTTCGACAATGCCGATCTGCCCAGCCCGCTCAGCCATGCGCAGATCATCGAAGTCGCGGACAAGGCCGAAGCCATTGACCGTTTCGCGGCAGGCCTTGCCGATTACAATGTCACGCAAGACCCGATGAAACTGGTGTTCCCGGTCTGGCGGGACCCTGACGTGCTGGACACATGGTTCTCCTCCGGCCTCTGGCCTTTCGGCACGCTCGGCTGGCCCAATGATGATCCGGCGATGAAATATTTCCCCGGCGATGTGCTGATCACCGGTCAGGATATCCTGTTCTTCTGGGTCGCGCGGATGATGATGATGTCACAGGCGGTGCTGGAACAGGACCCGTTCCATACGGTTTACCTGCATCAGCTTGTCCGCGATGCGAAGGGCGAGAAGATGTCCAAGACCAAGGGCAACGTTATCGACCCGCTGGATATGATCGACCAATATGGCGCGGATGCCTTGCGGTTCAGCAATGCGCAGATGGCAGCCATCGGCGGCGTGCTGAAGATCTCTGAGGACCGGATCAAGGGCTATCGCAATTTCGGGACCAAACTTTGGAATGCATTCAGTTTTGCAGACCACTACAATATTCCCTATCCCGGTGACCCCGCCCGCCCCGCCGCGACCCTGACGCTGAACAAATGGATCATCGGCGAGACCGGCAAATTGCGCGAAACTGTTGATGCGGCGCTGCAGGCCTACCGGTTCAACGATGCGGCGGATGCGCTTTATGCCTTTACCTGGGGCAAGGTCTGCGACTGGTATCTGGAATTTTCCAAACCGATCCTGCAGGGCGATGATGCGGCGGCGAAACTGGAAACCGAACAGACCCTGCGCTGGGTGCTGGATCAATGCCTGATCCTGCTGCATCCGGTGATGCCCTTCATTACCGAAGAACTCTGGGGGCTGGCCGACAATCGCGCCAAGATGCTCTGCCACGCCGATTGGCCGAGCTATGGCAGCGAATTGGTCGATGCCGAGGCTGACCGTGAGATGAACTGGGTGATCGCGCTGATCGACAACACCCGTTCCGCGCGCGCGCAGGTCCATGTGCCAGCCGGGGCGCAGGTGCCGCTGCTGGTCACGGGGCTGGATGCCAAGGGCCAGTCCGCTTGGGACAATAACGCCGCCCTGATCCAGCGTCTGGCGCGGATCGACAGCCTGACCCATGTGGACGCCTTCCCCAAAGGCTGCGTCACGATCCCGATGCCAGGCGGCACCTTCGGTCTGCCGCTGGAAGGGCTGATCGATGTCGCGGCGGAAATCGCGCGGCTGGAAAAGACCCTGCAAAAACTGGGCAAGGAACTCGGCGGTTTGCGTGGGCGGCTGAACAATCCGGCTTTCATCGCCTCTGCCCCGGAGGACGTTGTGGCAGAAGCAAAAGGCAACCTCGCCCTGCGCGAAAACGAAGACACCCAGATCAAGGCCGCCATCGCGCGGTTGCAGGAACTGGGCTGACTCCATGGCAGCGGGCCGCCCCCTGGCCCCTGCTTCTTTTTTCCCAAAATACTCCCCGCGCGGAGCGCATAAAAGGTGATTGCCATGACCCACCCCAAAGTGACCCCGCTTGCTGCCTCTCTCCCTGCCACGGTGCCCTTTGTCGGCCCTGAAACGCAGGAACGCGACAGGGGTGCCCCGTTTCTGGCACGGCTGGGCGCGAATGAAAGCGCCTTTGGCCCTTCGCCCAAGGCCATCGCCGCGATGCAAAAGGCCGCCAGTGACGTCTGGATGTATGGCGATGCGCAAAGCCATGATCTGCGCGCGGCGCTCGCCCCGCATCACGGCGTGGGCATGGACAATATCCTTGTCGGCGAAGGCATCGACGGGCTGCTCGGCCTGCTGGTCCGGCTCTATATCGCGCCGGGTGATGTGGCGGTCACCTCGGACGGGGCCTATCCGACCTTCAATTATCATGTCGCGGGCTTTGGCGGGCGGTTGGAAAAAGTGCCTTACAAGGGCGATTATGAAGACCCCGATGCCCTCGTCGCCAAGGCGCATGAAACAGGTGCGAAACTGGTTTATATCGCGAACCCTGACAACCCGATGGGCAGTTGGCATCAGGCGAACGTGATTACCCGGATGATCGCCGAACTGCCCGATGATTGCCTGCTGTTGCTGGATGAGGCCTATATCGACCTTGCACCAGATGGCACCGCCGCTGATATCCCGGTTGAAACGCCGAATGTGATCCGCCTGCGCACCTTTTCCAAGGCGCATGGCATGGCGGGCGCGCGGATCGGCTATGCCATCGGCGCGGCGGATGTGATCGCGGGGTTTCACAAAGTGCGCAACCATTTCGGCCTCAGCCGGATGTCACAGGCAGGTGCGCTGGCGGCGTTTGAAGACAAAGCATGGCTGGATCACGTGCGCGATCGGGTCGCCGCCTCACGGGCCGAGATTGGCCGGATCGCAGCGGCCAATGGCCTGACCGCCCTGCCCTCTGCCACCAATTTCGTCGCGATTGATTGCGGCAAGGACGGTGACTTTGCGCGCAAGGTTCTGGCAGAACTTGTCGCGCGCGGTATCTTCGTACGGATGCCCTTTGTCGCCCCGCAAGACCGCTGCATCCGTGTCAGCTGCGGCCCGGCAGACCAGATCGCGACCTTCGCACAGATGCTGCCACAGGCGTTGCAGGCCGCGCGCGGCTAGGCGGCGGCGATGACGCGGGTGGCAGCCTCCAGCGCGCCGGACCCATGCGGGATTTGCAGCGCCTTCAGCCCGGCATCGATGGTGGCCAGCGCACCAAGGATCATCGGCGGGTTCACATGGCCCATATGGCCGATGCGGAAATAGGCATCGACCGGGGTCCGGCCCAGCCCGATCCCCAAGGTGAGCCCGCATTTGTCTTCGCACCAGCGGCGCAGCGCGTCGCCCTTGGATGACCCGATCCCGGCGGATGTGACTGCATGCGATCTTTGCGCAGGGTCGGCGATGTTGAGATGCAATGGTCCTTCGGTAGACCAGCAATCAAAGGCGGCCCAGATCGTCTGCGCCAATGTCGCATGGCGGGCAAAGACGTTGTCGAGCCCTTCGGCCTTGATGATATCCAGCGCCGCGCGCAGGCCGTACAGGTGATGGGTCGGCGCGGTGCCGTAGAAATACTGATAGAACTGCTCTGGCGCGGCGCGCGGGCGCCAGTCCCAATAGCTGGTCACACAGGTCCCGCGCGCGGCATCGGCCTTGGCGTTGAACCAGACAAAGCTCATCCCCGCGGGCGTCATCAGCCCTTTTTGGCACCCTGCCACCATCAGATCGACGCCCCATGCGTCCATCTCGAACCGGTCGCAGCCCAAAGAGGCGATGCAATCCACACAAAGCAGGGCGGGGTGGCCTGCCTCATCCAGCACGCGGCGCAGGCCCGCGATATCATTCTTGACGCTGGTCGATGTATCGACATGGACGGCCAGAACGGCCTTGATCCGATGTGCTTTGTCAGCGGCCAGATGTTCTGCGACACGCCCCAGATCAATCGGCGCGCTTTCCCCGAAATCAAGCGTTTCGACCACAGCACCCAGACCGGCGGCGACTTCACCCCAGCCGATGCAGAACCGGCCCGTGGCCAGCACCAGTACATTGTCGCCAGGCGACAGGATATTGGCCAGCGACGCCTCCCACGCGGCATGGCCGTTGCCGATATAGATCGCGACCTGCGCAGATGTCAGCGCGACGGCTTGCAGATCAGGGATCAGGCTGGCGGTGAGGTCATGCAATTCGCCTTCGTAGATATTGGGGGAGGCGCGGTGCATCGCGCGCAAAACCGCATCGGGCATCACAGAAGGACCGGGGATAGCCAGATAGGCCCGACCATTTGCAAGAGACATCGTATGACTTTCTGAAAGGTTACCGGTGGACATTACCGCCACGCCGGGCGGCGTCAACCTTGCCCCTTTCTGTCGGCATCCCCATCTGTCAGACATGGCCGGAAAGAAAAGGAAATTTGCTATGTCTGAACGCATTGTGCTGTCTGTCTCTGGCGCGGACCGCGTGGAATTCCTGCAAGGGCTGATCACCAATGACGTGACCCGCGCGACGGATGGACTCATCTATGCCGCCCTGCTGACGCCACAGGGCAAATTCATCGCCGATTTCTTTGTGATCGGGCAGGATGACCGGTTTCTGATCGATGTCGCACAAAGCCATGCTGCGGCGCTGGCGCAGCGGCTGACGATGTATCGGCTGCGCGCCGATGTGCAGATTGAACAGACCGATCTGGTCGTCTCACGCGGCACCGGTGACATGCCACCGGGTGCGCTGGCTGATCCGCGTCATCCAGCCCTTGGCTGGCGGCATTATGGCGATAGCGATATCGGTGACAGTACTGATTGGGACGCTTTGCGCGTGGCGCATCTGATCCCCGAGACCGGGATCGAACTGACACCAGACACCTATATTCTGGAAGCCGGGTTCGAGGCACTGCATGGCGTCGATTTCCGCAAGGGCTGCTATGTGGGCCAAGAACTTGTCGCGCGGATGAAGCACAAGACCGAATTACGCAAAGGGCTGGCGCGGGTTCGCGTTGAGGGCAAAGCCTGCACCGGCGATATGATCAGTGCTGATGGCAAGGAAGTCGGGGTGTTGCACACGATCAGCGGCGATCAGGCGATTGCCTATCTGCGGTTCGACCGCGCCACCGGACCGATGCAGGCAGGTGACGCGACGGTGACGATGGCAGACTGACGCCCCCCATCTTCCGAGTAAAAATATCCCCGCCGGCGGCACCAAGGCGCGCAGCGCCGCCGGTCATGGTCAGGCGCGTTCGACGTATTCGAACAATTCGGTGTTCACTACGATATCTTCATCCGTGCCGACGAAAGGCGGGATCATGACCCGCACGCCATTGTCCAGAATCGCAGGTTTGAAGCTGTTCGCGGCAGTCTGACCTTTGACCACTGGTTCAGTCTCGGCCACTTTGCAGACGACCTTTTGCGGCAGGGTGACGTTCAATGCCTCTTCGCCGTAATATTCGATATGCACGACCATACCGTCCTGCAGGAACGGGCGGCGATCGCCAAGGATATCGACAGGCAGGGCGATCTGTTCATAGGTATCGCTGTCCATGAAAGTCAGCATGCCATCGGATTCGAACAGGAACTGCTGATCCTTCTGGTCCAGCCGCACGCGTTCGACCTTGTCGGCAGAGCGGAAACGTTCGTTCAGCTTGCGACCGTCACGCAGGTTCTTGAGCTCGACCTGCGCGAAGGCACCGCCTTTGCCGGGTTTGACGTGGTCAACCTTGACGGCACCCCACAAAGAGCCTTCATGTTCCAGCACATTGCCGGGGCGAATTTCGTTACCGTTGATTTTGGGCATGGGTCACTTCATGACAGAATGGGGCCAAGACTTGTATGGCAATCACCCCCGCCTATATATGGGTGATGACAGACTGGCAAGATCACTAAATCTACGCGTAAGGCACACCTAGCTATGCATTCCGTGCATGGCAGCCATTCCAAAACAGGGTGCCCGAATCGCCTTTGAAAGTGCATAAGGGCGGTCACGCGGAACCGCAAGAGCAAAAAAAGGACACAAAATGAGAGATTTCGTCGACGGAACAGCGTTCAACAACGAACAGGGCAACCGTGCCCGCAAGTTATTTGCTGCCGTCGTGCTTGCTGCGCTGGATGACGCGATCGCTGATGACAAGAAATATGGCAATGGTCCCGAACAGATCGCCCGCTGGGCCCGTTCGCGCGACGGTCGTGAAGTCTTGTCATGTGCAGGCATCGACCCGAACGAACGTGTGGTCAACGGCCTGATGGAATTTGTCGGCAAAGGCATCCGCACATCGGTTGCCCTGTCGCGCGAAGAAAGCGAACGTCGCAACGCGGCCGAGCAGGAAGCACGCGCCGCCTGAAAGCAGCGCCCATGCTGACGGTATGAAAATGCGCGGTCCTGCGGGGCCGCGTATTTCGTTGCAGGACATGCGGTCGCACTTCCCCTGCGCCACCCGCTTGCCTATGAACATCGGCAAAGGGGAAATGATGACCAAAGCGATCATGATCCAGGGTGCCGGGTCCAATGTCGGCAAATCCATGCTGGTGGCCGGGATCGCACGCGCCTGCGTCCGCCGTGGCCTGTCTGTCGCGCCGTTCAAGCCGCAGAATATGTCGAACAATGCCGCCGTCACCGCCGATGGCGGCGAGATTGGCCGCGCGCAGGCGTTGCAGGCGCTGGCCTGCGGGCTGGACCCGGTGATCGACATGAACCCGGTCCTGCTGAAACCCGAAACCGATATCGGGGCGCAGGTGATCGTGCAGGGCAAACGCACCGGCACGCTGAAGGCGCGCGATTATGGCAAGCATAAAGCGACATTGCTGCCTGCGGTGCTGGATAGCTTTTACCGGCTGGCGCAGGGCCGCGATCTGATCATCATCGAAGGCGCGGGCAGCCCGGCAGAGGTGAACCTGCGCACCGGTGACATCGCCAATATGGGCTTTGCCAGTGCGGCACAGATCCCGGTCGCGCTGATCGGCGATATCGACCGGGGCGGTGTCATCGCGCAGATGGTCGGCACCCATGCGGTGCTGCCGGATGATGATCGCGCGCTGGTCAAGGCCTATGCGATCAACAAGTTTCGCGGTGATCCGACACTGTTCGCCGAAGGGATGGAGATCATCAGCGCACGCACCGGCTGGGCACCGCTTGGCATCATCCCTTGGTTTGCGGATGCGTGGAAACTGCCTGCCGAAGACGTCATGGACATCAAAAGCCGTCAGGGCGGCAATATCCGCATCGCCGTGCCACGGCTGAATCGGATCGCCAATTTCGACGATCTGGACCCTTTGTCCGGGACCCCCGGCGTCAGCGTTGATATCATCGAGGCAGGCCGTCCCCTGCCCGCTGACGCCGATCTGGTGATCCTGCCGGGATCGAAATCCACCGTTGCCGATCTGGCGCATTTCCGGGCGCAGGGCTGGGACATCGACCTTGCCGCCCATATCCGGCGCGGCGGGCACGTGCTGGGCATTTGCGGCGGCTATCAGATGCTGGGCCAGACCATCGCCGATCCTGATGGGATCGAGGGCGCGCCGGGCAGCGTGCCGGGGCTGGCCCATCTGGATGTGACAACGGTGATGCAGCCACACAAACGGCTGACCTTGTCGCAGGCGACCTATCTGGCGACCGGCGACAAGGTCAGCGGTTATGAAATCCATATGGGCGATACGACCGGCCCCGATTGCGCACGCGCCTGGCTGTCGCTGGACGGGCGCGGTGAAGGGGCGGCATCAGCCGATGGTCGGGTGATGGGCTGCTATCTGCACGGGCTGTTTGGGGCGGATGCGTTTCGTACGGCCTATTTTGCGCAGATCGGCAAACCTGTCAGCCATTACGATTACAATGCACAGGTGCAGACCACGCTGGACGCGCTGGCCGATCATCTGGAACAGCATCTGAACATTGACGCGCTTCTGGCCTTGGCCGGACCAGTTGTCAGTCAAAATCGCGCGCAGCAAGCACCCGATTGATTTCCCGCCGCACCAGTTTGCGCACATTGCGGGTGATCCGTTCGCCCATATCGCCTGCCAGCTCTTCGCGCAGGACCCGCAGCACAGCGTCGCGCAAGACGGCATCGTCAGGCTGCCCGCCGATGTCCTGCATGACGATATCCGTGACGACCCGGGTTTCGAGATCGACAGAGCGATCATCCCCGGCGGTGGGTGACAGATCGGCACCGTCCAACGCGGCCAGATCGTTCAGATCGGCCTCGCTCGCCTCTTCCAGACGCAAAGGTTCGGGGGCTGGGTCACTGTCCGGTTTTGCCTGAACAAGGTCGTCAAACGCGGGTGACCCGCCGCCATCATCCGGTGCGGTTTCACCGGACGCGTCAGCGTTGCGGTGTTCGGGGTCGGGCGCAATATCGACCGTATCAACCCGCAATGCAGGGGTCAGCACCAGACGATCAAGCGATGGCATCTTGCGCGGATTTGCATTGGCTTCATTTGCCACCAGCTGACGCACTGACGACACAAGATCATCGATATCATCTGACCGCGTCATATTGGACATGCCTGTACCTTGTGCGTGCTGTCGGGTTGGCAAAGCGTAACGAAAGACCGGCCTAAAAACAACCGGTTGATTATTCGCGGCCCAAAGCCTCCAGCACACGATCAAGCGCCTGACCCTGTGCCGAACGGGCCGTCGGCGCGCCCTGAACAAGGTTGTAATAGGCGTTGACGTCATATTGCTGCACCGGCAGCCGCAGATGGTCGGCGGTCAGCAGACCCATCGCTGCCAGAACGGCGTAAGAGGCGATCACCTCGTCCACCTCGGCGGCGATCCGGTTGGCCTGCGCGTCCAGCAGTTCCTGTTCAGCATTCAGCACATCCAGCGTGGTCCGTGACCCCAATGTCGCTTCTTCGCGCACACCTTCAAAGGCGATGCGGGCGGCGCTGATCTGCTGATCGGATGCACTGGCCGAGGCACGGGCAACCTGCAAGGCTGAATAGGCATTGCCGACCTGCTGTTCGACGCCGATCCTGGTCAGATGCAGGCCCGCGCGCGAGGCGTCACGATTAGCCTGCAATTGCCGGATCTGGCTGGAAATCGCGCCACCGCGATAAATCGGGCCACCAAAGGTCAGACCAATCTGCGCGCTTTCGTCAAAGTCCTGATTCACCCCAACAGAGGTTTCCAGAGACAGGTTCGGCTTCAGCGCCGCCTCGCCCCGCTGGATATTCAGCTCGGCAGCCGCAACGGAATGCTGGGCTTCCAGCACGCTGGGATGGTTGCGCACGGCAAAGGCCTTGGCCTCGTCCAGCGATTGCGACACCGGGGCGGGCGAGGCTGCGCCCGGACCGCTGGGGGCGACGCCGACCGCTGCGCGATATTCCTCGATTGCGGTGGTCAGGCTGCCCTGTGCAGCGGCCAGCAGGCTTTGCGATCCGGCGAGCCGGGCTTCGGCCAGTGAAACATCGGTGCGGGTCACCTCACCCACTTCGAAACGGTCGCGGGCGGCCTGCAATTCCTGCGTGATCAGACTCAGGTTGTTCTGGCGCAACTGCACGAATTCCCGTTCGCGGCGCACGTTCATATAGGCTTGGACCGCGCGCAACAGCACGTCCTGTTCGACGCTGCGCAAAGACTGACGTGTGCTGAGCACCAGTTCTTTCTGACCTTCAATCGCCAGCCGATTCGCGCCACCATCATAGATGGCAAGCGATCCCGCAACGCGCGCAGTGGTCGAATTGGTCGTGCGTGACATCGGCGGGGTGGCGGCACTGTTAAAGCTGCGGCTGGTGGAAATCGACCAGTTGATCACCGGCAAAGTCGCCGCGACCGATTGCGCAACACCTTCGTCAGCGGCGCGCAGCAAGGCACGGTTCTGATCCAGCAAGCCGGAATTGGTATAGGCCGCGACGAGGGCATCAGCCAAAGTCTCTGCCTTGGCGACCGGGGCGGCCACCAGGGTCATCATCATCGCCAATCCGGCCATTGCGCTGCGTTTGAACATTCTGGTGCCCTCGGTGATATCTTCGGTCATGCCGCCCAGCATAGGCAGCGCAATTTAATTAGAGCGCAAAAGCCACAGGCCGGCTGAACCCGGCCAGGACCGGCGCACCGGCATTGAAGCCAAAGCGCCAGTTGACCGTCCCGTCAATCTTGTGCCCGACCCGCACCACACCTAACGCAGCTTCGGCAAAAACACAGACGATCCGCCCGCCTTCACGCAATTGTGCCAGCAAATCGTCAGGGACAATTTCGACAGCGCCCTGGATCATGATCAGGTCATAGGGACCTGACTTGGCCGATCCCGCGATCAGCGGCCCGGCCATCACGGCGGCATTGTCGATTCCATGGCCGGACAGCAATGACTGGGCTTCTTCGGCGCGCTCTTCGTCATCTTCGACGGCGACGACGAAATCACACAGGCTGGCCAGAATCGCCGTTGAATAGCCAAGGCCACAACCGATATCGAGCGCAACAAAGCTGGGCTGCACATCGGCCAGTTCCAGCATTTTGGCGAGCGTGCGCGGTTCCAGCAGGATACGGCCTTTGCCGATATCGAGATTTTCGCCGACATAGGCGGCTTCGCGCAGGGCATCGGGCACAAAATCTTCGCGCGGGATGGACAACATCGCGTCGATGATCGGAAACCGGGTGACGTCGGATGGCCGGACTTGCGTATCGACCATCATTGTGCGGCGTGTGGTAAAATCGGTCAAAATCTAAACTCTTTCGTTTAGTAGCGTTACCGCTTGATGCCATATCCGACACAGAGCGGCAACGGCTGATCGCGCATTCCCGCCGCACTCGCGATGTTTTGCGCAAAGGCACGGCAAGCGCGGAAAATCTGTGCTAGTGACAGGATGTGCTGGAGGCGAGTACCGGAATCGAACCGGTCTACACGGATTTGCAATCCGCTGCATAACCTACCTGCCCACTCGCCAGCCTGGGCGGACCTTTACCGGACCCGCGCGCCGGGCGTCAAGCGGATAACGCGGGCGGCAATCGCGGTTTTCTTTTGTGCAGCGCGGCGATACGGTGCAGGTCAGCGTTTTTGTGACGGAAACACCATGCCCCGATCCATTCTGTTTGTAACAGGCACCCGCGCCGATTTTGGCAAGCTGGAACCTTTGGCAATTGCCGCGCGTGATGCGGGTTTTGCGGTATCGTTTTTTGTGACCGGCATGCATATGCTGCAAAACTACGGGCTGACCAAGCTGGAGGTGCATCGGACCAAGGGTGTCACGGTGCATGAATTCCTCAACCAGCGCCCCGGTGATCCGCAGGATATGATCCTGGCCAAGACCGTCATCGGTTTTTCCGATTTCATCCATGAACATCGACCCGATCTGGTCGTGATCCACGGTGATAGGGTCGAGGCACTGGCGACCGCACTTGTCTGTGCCACCAATTACATCCGCTGCGCCCATATCGAAGGCGGCGAGGTCAGCGGCACGATTGATGAAATTTACCGCCATTGTAACAGCAAGCTGGCCAGCCATCATTTCGTATCCTCCGATGATGCGGCGCGCCGGGTGATGTCGCTTGGGGAACAGGCCAGCCATATTCACGCAATCGGATCGCCGGAACTCGATTTTCATGCCGGTTCGTCGGGGGTGACCCTGGCCGAGGTCAAAGAGCGTTATGCCCTGCCCTTTGACGATTACGGGATCTGCGTGTTTCATCCGGTGACATCCGAGGCCGCCAGCATGGGCGCGCAGGCGCAGGCCTTGTTCGGTGCGCTGGTCGCGTCGGCGCGTGATTTCGTGGTGATCGCCCCGAATAACGACCCCGGATCGGCGACGATTTTTGATGTGATCGCTGATTTGCCCAAGGATCGCTTCCGCGTGCTACCGTCAATGCGCTTTGCCCATTTCAGCGAGTTGATGAAAAATGCTGCCGTGATGGTCGGCAATTCATCTGCTGGTGTGCGCGAGGCGCCGTTTCTGGGCCTGCCATCACTGGATATCGGGACACGGCAGACCAACCGAGCGAAATCGCCTTCGGTGTTTTTTGCCGATGCCGCGAATACGGATGGGATTGCGCAGTTTCTGAAAGACCAATGGGGCAAGGCCTATCCGCGCCATGATGCCTTTGGCGGCGGATCGGCGGCGGGGCGATTTGCGACGGTGCTGGCGGATGCGGCATTCTGGGACGCGCCTTTGCAAAAGACCTTTCATGACCAGCAAGGCTAGGACCGGGCTGGCGCTGCGCGCCTATCTGGCGGCAAGCCAACTGGTGCCCTTGTTCGCCGAACGGGTCTTGGCGCGCAGGCGCAAAGGCGGGAAAGAACATGCAACGCGCTGGGTGGAAAAGACAGCACGCGGCATGGCCCCGCGCCCAGCCGGGCGGCTGGTCTGGATCAATGCAGTCGGACTGGGCGAGGTGTTGTCGCTGCGCGGGCTGATCACGCGAATGGCGGCAATCGCGCCTGATTTGCGTTTTCTGGTGACATCGACGACTGCGGCATCGGCCAAGGTCTTTGGCGCGCAATTGCCACCGCGCACGATCCATCAGTTTTTGCCGCTGGATGCGCCCGCCTATCGGCGGCGGTTTCTGGACCATTTCCAGCCGGATCTGTGTCTCTGGGCGGAACAGGATCTATGGCCGGGGTTTGTCCATGATCTGCACCGGCGCGGCGTGCCGCAGGCCATTGTGGCAGCGCGGATGAATGATGCAGCCTTTGCGCGACATCGCAAAGCTGCGGGTCTCTATCCCGACCTCTACACACGTATGGCGCTGATCACGGCGCAGGATGCAGCGACGGCGGCGCATCTGACGGCACTTGGCGCCAAGGCACAGGTCAGCGGGTCGCTGAAACCCGCAGCGCCTGCCTTGGGCTGTGATGCGGCAGAGTTGCAAGCCTTGCAGGAGGCGATTGGCACAAGGTTTGTCTGGGCCGTGGCCCCGTCGCATCCGGCGGATGAGGCGGCAGCACTGGCGGCGCATGAGATATTGCGTGTGCAGGTCCCGGATGCCTTGCTGATCGTGGCACCGCGCCACCCTGACCGGCGTGATCTGCCCGGCCCTGCCCCGCTGAAATCGCAGGGCGCGCTGCCCGGTGCGGATGATCCGCTGTGGATTTGCGATACATTTGGCGATCTGGGATTGGTGTATCGCCTTGCCGATTCTGTGCTGATCGGCGGGACTCTTGACGCGACCCAAGGCCATAATCCTTGGGAGGCCGCGCAATTGGGTTGCGCCTTGCTGCATGGACCGGAGGTGGCGAATTTTGTCGCTGATTTCATAGTGCTGGATTCCGCAGGCGGTGCAATTTCCGTGCGTGACGCGGAAGGGATTGCAGCAGCCCTGATGCGGCCCGATCTGGCGCAGGTTGCGGGCAAAGCGCGGCAGGCGGCGCAAAGCGCCAGTGCTGCGACAGATACGCTTGCCAGGACCCTCGCCACACTGGTGAAACCGCGCCATGAATAAGCGTTTTCCCCCGCTTCGGCTGCATGTGGCGATGGTGCTTTATGCGCTGGTCTGGTGGGTCTTGCTGCCGGTCGTGATCATCTATCTGCGGTTGCGCGCCCGCAAAGACCCTGATTATGGTCTGCATCTCGCCGAACGCTTTGGGTTGGTCACCGCGCGATTGCACCACCCGGTCTGGGTCCATGCGGTGTCCTTGGGCGAGATGCGATCCGCCACGCCGCTCATCCGGGCGCTGCTGGCGCAGGGCGAGCGTGTGCTGACCACCCATTTCACCCCCGCCGGGCGGCGGGAAGCCTTGCGCGAATTCAGTTCCGAGATTGCCGCAGGCCAGGTGCAGGTGGTCTGGGTGCCGTTTGACATGGGTTTTGCCTATCGCCAATTCCTGCGCCGTTTTGCGCCGAAATACGGGCTGGTGATGGAGATCGAGATCTGGCCGCGCATGATCATGGCCTGTCGCGCGGGCGGCGTGCCCTTGTTCATGTGCAATGCGCAATATCCGCAGAAAAGTTTCGACAAGGATATGGCCGGTTGGGGTCTGCGCGCGGCGCTGACCGGGGGCTTTGCCGGAGGATTCGTGAAATCGGCGTTGCAGGCGGAACGCTTTGCCGCTGCGGGCAT
The DNA here is from genome assembly GCA_017390475.1 of Loktanella sp. Classification (GTDB taxonomy): domain Bacteria; phylum Pseudomonadota; class Alphaproteobacteria; order Rhodobacterales; family Rhodobacteraceae; genus Yoonia. The sequence continues at coordinate 251,583 of JAFPBO010000013.1, read as the reverse complement.
GGATAATATCCATGTCACGGGCGAGCTCCGCTTTGATCAGCCGATCCCGCAGGCGCAGCTGGATGCGGCGGAAAGATCGCGGCAGGGGCTGACGCGGGGACGTCCGACCTTCACCCTGACCAGCGTGGTCGAGGGCGAGGATGCGATCTATATCGACATGATCCGCCAGACCAAGGACGCATTCTTTGTCTATGTACCGCGCGCGCCGGAACGGTTTGACGCGGTTGCAGGGATGCTGACAGAGGCCGGGCTGCGCTTTGCGCGCCGTTCGGAAGTGCTGGATGCGCAGCTGCACGCGGACGATCTGCCCGAGATTGATGTACTGCTGGGCGATTCCATGGGTGAGATGTATTTTTATCTGTCGCTATGTGACCGCGCCATCGTCGGCGGTGGGTTCGTCACCAAAGGCGCGCATAATATCATCGAACCACTGGCCCTGCGCAAACCCGTGATCGTGGGGCCGCATATCTGGACCATCGCCTATCCGGCGGTCGAGGCGATTGCGGCAGGTGTCTGTCACAACGTCCGGACCGAGGCAGATCTGCTGGCGGCAGTGACGACGCCGGTGGCTGTGTCAGAGGCCCGGATCACGGCGTTTTACGCGGAACATGCGGGGGCGGTGGAACGCACGCTGGCTGCTTTACCGCTTGCCCTGGCGGGTCATCCTGCGCCTGACGGCGCAGTCGATGCCTCCGGCGGGGATATTTAAGCTCGGAAGATGCGGTTTTTCAGATGGGCGACGCCTGCGCGGACCTCATCATGGATCGTGCCGTGCCGGGGTGTGTCGCGCAGCTTGTTGATCCAATGGTCCTGTGGTTGGTGCCGCTTTGTCATGCCGTCCCAGTGCAGGGCGCGCAGGATGGATTGGCCCTCCGCTGGCAGGTGATCCGGGATCTCATTGTCGTTCAGTATCGCCCAAACACCGGACCACAGCCGCCCGACCGACCACGGGTTATAGCCGCCGCCGCCCAGCACCAGATAGCGCGGTGCGATGTTGCGTAGGGCCGCGACTACTGCCCAATGGGCGTTGTTGGACAGGCAGAGCCGCGATTGCGGGTCCTCGGTCACGGCATCAGCACCGCATTGCAGCACGATGGCATCGGGGCGGAAGGCAGTGACGGCGGGCAGGATCAGTTCATTCAGGATCAGCGCCATGTCATCGTCATGCATGCCTGCGGGGACAGGCAGGTTGAAGACCTGACCTGCGCCCTGATCATGCAGCGCGCCGGTGCGCGGCCAGCGGTTGACCTCATGGGTAGACATCAGCAGCGTGTCGGGGTCGTGAGCGAAGGCATGTTCGACACCGTCCGGGTGATGCGCATCGATGTCGATATAGGCCACGCGCTGGGCCCCGTTGCGCCGCAAGGACTGGATCGCCAGCACCGGGTCGTTGAGATAACAAAAGCCATTGGCGCGGTCAGGCAACCCGTGGTGGGTGCCGCCTGCGGGGGAATAGATGATTCCGCCATGCCGCAGCAATTCCCCCGCCAGCAAGGACCCGCCTGCTGCGGTGGCAGGGCGACGGAACATCTCAGTGAAAACGGGGTTTGACGGTGTGCCAAGGCCGTGCCGCGCGCGGATGTCGTCGGTGACGCTTTGTGCCGCTTCGGCAGCTTGCAGCGCCGCGAGGTAGCCGGATGTGTGAAAACCCGTCAACGCGGCCAGTTTCGCGCGCGGGCTGGTGATGAGTTGCGCCGCAGGCAGCCAGCCCAGCGCACGGGTCAGATCCATCACCGTGGACACCCGCGGCACCCGCAGCGGATGCCAGGTGCCATAGGTCGAACCACGATAGATTTCCGCGCCGATAAATTTCGGCTTGGGGGTTGTCGGAGCCGGTTGCGCATGCGTAAATCTGGTCATGCGCGTTATATAAGGTAGATCAAATTGGGGACCATGGTGAACATACCTGCGCAGCAAATGGCCCTCAAATTCCGCACCGGACGCAAGACGGATGTGCGCGCACAATTCGCCGCACTTTGCTGGCGGGTCAAGAATGACAAGGTGCAGATCTGTCTGGTGACCAGCCGCACCCGGGGCCGCTGGATTTTGCCCAAAGGCTGGCCGATGCATAACCAGACGCCTGCTGCTGCTGCCGCGATGGAAGCCTATGAAGAGGCCGGGCTGCGCGGCGAGGCGCTGGATATCTGCCTTGGGGTTTACAGCTATATCAAGCCCTTGCGCCACAGAAGCGCGCCGATTGTTGCGATGGTTTATCCGTTGCATGTGTCGCATGTGCTGACCGACTGGCCAGAACAGCACCAGCGTCGCCGCAAGTGGTTCAGCCTTGAAAAGGCCGTGCGTAAACTGGACGAGCCTGGCCTGTGTCAGATTGTGGCAAACTTTGATCCCGGCAAATTGCGCTGACTTGCAGTCACGGCTGAAAACCCTAAATATACGGGATCACAGAAAGATCCGCAGGCATGATCCGTTTCCACCTCAAATGCGACCAGAACCATCAGTTTGAAAGCTGGTTTCAGTCCGGCGATGCTTTTGACAAGCTGGTGGCAGGCAAGATGGTGTCATGCACGATCTGCGGGTCCACTTTGGTCAGCAAATCGGTGATGGCCCCGGCGATTGCGACAGCCCCTGCCCCAGCGACGAATCAGATCGCCGCGCTGCGCAAGAAGATTGAAAGCAGTGCTGACTATGTCGGCAAGTCTTTCGTGAAAGAGGCCCGCGACATGCATGACGGGCTGATCCCCGACCGCCCGATCTATGGCGAGGCAAATCTGGCAGAGGCGCGCAAGCTGGCCGAGGATGGCATTCCTGTACTGCCGCTGCCCTTTATCCCTGCCAAGAAAGCGAACTGACCGCAAATGCATGTCCTGATCACAGGTGCCAATCGCGGCATCGGCAAAGCGATATTCGACCAGTATCACGCCGATGGGGCAACGGTGACCGGCACGCAGCGCGGCCCGGGTGATCTGCACAGGCTTGACGTGACCGATCCGGCGTCTGTGGCTGATCTGGCTGCGCGCATGGGTGACATGGCGATTGATCTGCTGGTGTGCAATGCGGGTGTCTATGCTGACAAAGGCCAGTCACTGACCGATGGCTATCCTGCGCAGATGTGGGCTGATGGTTTTGCTACCAATGTTACCGGTGTGTTCCTGACCGTTCAGGCATTTCTGCCGCATCTGCGCCGTGCGAAAGCAGGCAAGATCGCGATCATCTCTTCGCAGATGGCGTCGCATACACGCGCGCCGGGCGGCAGCTACATTTACCGCGCGAGCAAGGCTGCCGCGTTGAACCTTGGCCGAAATCTGGCGACGGACCTGAAACCCGAAGGCATCAGTGTCGGCATTTATCATCCGGGCTGGGTGCGCACGGATATGGGCGGCGCTGCTGCCGAGATCAGTGTGGACGAAAGCGCCACCGGGTTGATTGGCCGCTTTGCTGCGCTTGGCCTTGCGAATACGGGCTGTTTTGAGACCTGGGACGGCCAGGCGCACCCTTACTAAGCAATTGCGCTTTACACCGCGCCCCAGTAGACACGCGCGGACAAAATGCCACGGTTGCAAGGATGACCCATGCCCACGCTTGTGATGAAATTCGGCGGCACCTCGGTCGCCAATCTGGACCGGATCGCGCGGGCGGCCAAACGGGTCGCTTTGGAGGTCGCCAATGGCTATGACGTGATCGTCATCGTCTCGGCTATGTCGGGCAAGACCAATGAACTGGTGGGCTGGGTGTCGGAAACATCCCCGCTTTATGATGCGCGCGAATATGATGCGATCGTGTCATCAGGTGAAAACGTCACCGCCGGGTTGATGGCTTTGCGCTTGCAGGAAATGGATATCCCCGCGCGTAGCTGGCAAGGCTGGCAGGTGCCGGTTCTGACGACAGATGCCCATGCAAGCGCCCGGATCGAGGAAATCCCGACCAGGAACATCACCGCCAAATTCGGCGAAGGCATGAAGGTGGCTGTGGTCGCCGGGTTCCAGGGCGTCAGCGCTGCCGGACGGATCACCACTTTGGGGCGTGGCGGGTCGGATACCACGGCCGTTGCCTTTGCCGCCGCCTTTGGTGCGGAACGTTGCGATATCTACACGGATGTGGACGGGGTCTATACCACCGATCCCCGGATCACATCCAAGGCGCGCAAGCTGGATAAGATTTCGTTCGAGGAAATGCTGGAACTGGCCTCGCTTGGGGCCAAGGTCCTGCAAACACGGTCCGTCGAACTGGCGATGCGCTATAAAGTGCGCCTGCGGGTGCTGTCATCATTTGAAGAACCATCGGACAGCGCCGGAACGCTGGTCTGCGATGAGGAGGAAATCATGGAATCCAATGTTGTGGCCGGTGTCGCCTATTCCCGCGACGAGGCGAAAATGACCCTGATCTCGGTCGCTGACCGCCCCGGCATTGCCGCCGCGATCTTTGGCCCGCTGTCAGAGGCCGGGGTGAACGTCGATATGATCGTGCAGAACATATCCGAGGAAGGTCGCACCGATATGACCTTTTCCTGCCCCAAGGATCAGGTTTTGCGCGCCGAAAAGGCAATGCAGGATGCCAAGGCGTCAGGTGCGATCAATTTCCACGATCTGGTCGCCGATGAAGGTGTCTGCAAGGTCAGCGTCGTCGGCATCGGGATGCGCAGCCATACCGGTGTGGCTGCGAAAATGTTCAAGGTGCTCTCGGCAGAGGGGATCAACATCAAGGTCATTACAACCTCCGAGATCAAGATTTCTGTGCTGATCGACAGGAAATACATGGAACTTGCCGTGCAGGCCCTGCATGATGCATTTGATTTGGACAAGGCGAACTGATCCGACAGATCGGTCCGCTGGATATCGGGGGACCTATGCCAGAACGGTCAGAAAGCGAAAGCCGCAAACTGCTGGGCCGGTTGCGCGAAGCGCTTGCCAGCCATAGCGAAGGCCAGGCACGGCTGGACCGTGTTGTGGACCTGATCGCCTCGTCGATGGAGGCAGAGGTCTGTTCGATCTATCTGTTCCGCGATTCCGAAACGCTGGAACTCTGCGCCACGCAGGGTCTGGAACAGGACTCAGTCCACCAGACCCGGATGCGGTTGGGCGAAGGTCTGGTTGGCCGCACGGCGAAAAGCGGCAGCATCGTCAACACCGCCAATGCCCCCGCCGAAAAAGGCTTTCGCTACATGCCTGAAACGGGCGAGGAACGCTATTCGTCCTTTTGTGGTGTGCCGATCCAGCGTCTGGGCGATGTGCTGGGTGTGCTGGTTGTCCAGACCAAGACCGAACGGATCATGACCCCGGACGAGGTCTATGCACTCGAAATCGTGGCGATGGTCATTGCAGAGATGACCGAACTTGGCGCTTTCGTCGGCGAAGGTGCTGCCTTGTCGGCGTTGCATCAGAAACCCGTCATCTTTCGCGGCACCGTCGGACAGGAAGGCACCAGCGCGGGCCGGGTTTATCTGCATGAACCGCGTGTCGTGGTGACCAACCCCATTTCTGACGATCCCGAAAAGGAAAAAGCACGGCTGAACGACGCCGTCGAAACCTTGCGCAAATCGGTGGATAACATGCTTCTGGGCGCGCGGTCCGTTGATGTTGAACAGGTGCAGGTGCTGGAAGCCTACCGCATGTTCGCCAATTCCAGCGGCTGGATGCGCCGCATGCAGGATGATGTCCAAAGCGGGCTGTCAGCCGAGGCCGCGGTGGAAAAAGAACAATCTCTCGCCCGCGCGCGGCTGTCGAAATCGCCTGATCCCTATCTGCGCGAACGCCTGCATGACCTCGACGATCTCTCGAACCGGTTACTGCGCATCCTGACCGGTCAGGGCGAAGACCGCACCGATATGCCGGATGATCCGATCCTTGTTGCGCGCAATATCGGGCCGGGGGAATTGCTGGAGTATGGCAAGAAACTGCGCGGGATCATACTGGAAGAAGGCAGCGTTGGCAGCCACGCTACGATTGTCGCCCGCGCCTGGGCCATCCCGCTGGTGATCAACGCCAAGAGCATCACCCGCGAAGCACTGAACGGCGATACGATCCTTGTCGATGGCGATCAGGGCATCGTGCATCTGCGCCCCGACGAAACGGTCCAGAACGCATTCCGCGACAAGATCGCCATGCAGGCAAGGGCGCAGGAACGCTATGCCTCGATCCGCGATCTGCCAGCGGAAACCAAATGCGGCGCGCTGATTTCCTTGCAGATGAACGCGGGGCTGATTGCCGATCTGCCATCGCTGGCCGGATCAGGCGCCGAAGGGGTCGGGCTGTTCCGCACCGAATTGCAGTTCCTGATCCGCAATCAGATGCCCAAGCGCGGCGAGCTTTCGGCGCTTTATGACCGGGTACTGAATGCCGCGGATGGACGCCGGGTGGCGTTCCGCACGCTGGATATCGGGTCAGACAAGGTGCTGCCCTACATGAAACCCAATGACGAGCCCAACCCGGCGATGGGCTGGCGCGCGATCCGGGTTGGGCTGGACAAACCCGGCGTGTTGCGGATGCAATTGCAGGCCTTGCTGCGCGGCTCTGCCGGGCGACCCTTGGCGGTGATGTTCCCGTTTATCACGCAGATTTCCGAATTCCGCGACGCAAAGGCGGAAATGGACAAGGCCGTCGAACGCGAGATCAGGCTGGGTCATCCGATCCCCGCCAAGATCGAAGTGGGCGCAATGCTGGAAACCCCGTCGCTCGCCTTTGCGCCGGATGTGTTTTTTGAAGAAGCTGATTTCATTTCCATTGGTGGCAACGATCTCAAACAGTTCTTCTTTGCCGCCGACCGCGAAAATGAACGGGTGCGCCGGCGCTATGACACGCTCGACATCAGTTTTCTGGCTTTGGTAAAGCACGTGATCGACCGCTGCGCCGCCGCCGATACGCCTTTGTCGTTCTGCGGCGAAGACGCCGGGCGCCCGGTAGAGGCTTTATGCTTTGCCGCCCTTGGCTTGCGCACCTTGTCGATGCGCCCTGCCTCTGTCGGGCCGGTCAAACATATGCTGCGCCGCGTTGATCTGACAGAGGTCAAGGCCATGATGGATGCCGCCATCGCCAAAGGCGACCAATCCGTGCGCCGCGCGGTCAGCGACTGGCTGGTCTATCAGGTCTGAGGCAGGCGCCCCGCCGCAAGCACGCGGTGGAATTCGTCAAGCACCGCCTGTTCGCCATGTTCGCGGGCAAGCTGGCGCAGGCCGAAATGCACGTGAGCCAAGGCAACATAATAATTAACGAATGCATAATTAGTGCCCGCCCCGGCGAAGGCCCCCAGTACCGGCACCGTCTGGGCCGCCAGTTTCTGCGACAAGACGGCAGCGAATTTTGGCGCGACACGGCTGATCAGCGTATTGACCGCCGCACCTGAAAGACTGATCCGCGCGCCGATAAAGGCGGTATCGACACCGTCATCCGCCGTGCCCGGCCCGCCTGATCCAAAAACGGCCAGACATTCCATCCGCGTCTCGTCTGATGTCGGGTCCTCACCGTATTCCGCCGCGACATGCAGCACGGCGCGAAAGATCAATGTGGTGGCCACAGGCAATTCCGCCAATGCCGTCGGCAGGCCGCCGAAACCACCAATCGCACCAGAGATCGTGCCCACGACACGATGCGCCTGATCCGACCCAAAGCGCGCGCCCAATCCGCCGCGCGACAGGGCCGCGACATCATAACTGCGGCGCAGGCCGTGGCGGGTCACATCGTTCAACTGCTTGCGGACCGATTTGGGCAGGACTTTCAGCCCATCCTCAACCTGACCACCGACAAAGGTGATCGCCTTCATCATCACGCCATTGGCCTTTTTTTGCCGAGCAGCAAGGCTCGCGATCCGCGCATGCGCGTCGTCATCCAGCGGCGCAGGCACCACGAGCGGGGTCAGAGCATCCATGGCAATATCTTTGTCCATGTCATTTAAATGGGGTCATTGCGGCGAAATGCAATCATCCGCCTTGCGCACAATTCCGCTGATCCGGTCCCAGGCGTCTGTGACCAGATCAAGCCCCAGCACCCGGTCCGGGTTGGTGGGGGGGGGCATCTCGACCCCGGTCAGCCGGTGAAAGCCAAACCGACTGTAATAAGGCAGATCGCCCACCAGCAGGATCCGCGTCCAGCCATTTTGCTGTGCCATATCCATGACGCGATAGATCAGCAGCCCGGCAATACCTTCGCCCTGCCGCGTCGGATGGACAGCAACCGGCCCAAGCAACACGACAGGCGTATCGCCTACATAGCAGGGCCAGCAACGGATCACGCCTGCCAGCACACCATCCGGATCACGCGCGGTCCAGCAGAGGTCCGTCAACGGCAGCACATCCTCGCGCAGACGATAGGATGACAGCGCGGTGCGGCCGGGCGAAAAGCACAGATCATACAGCGCTTCCGCCTCCCAGTAATCATCGGCAGATTCGCGGGCCAGGGTAATGGATAGTCTTTGCATGCGTCTTTCATCTGGCCAAGAATGTCCGGCCACGCTACCCCTTGGGCGTTGTCAGGAAAAGGTCCCCTTGATGTTTTATATGCCCAAAGACGGCCATAATCTGCCGCATAACCCGTTCAATGCCATCGTCAGCCCGCGGCCCATCGGCTGGATCGCGACACGTGGCGCGGATGGGCGCGATAACCTTGCACCCTATTCGTTTTTCAACGCCGTGGCCTATGAACCGCCGCAAGTGATGTTCGCCTCGACCAGTACCAAACCCGACCGCGACGGCACCAAGGATAGTGTCGGCAATATTCGTGAAACCGGGGTTTTTGCGGTCAATATTGTGGAATATGCGATGCGCGATGTCATGAACCAGACATCTGGCCCGTGGGAACGTGAAACAGATGAATTCGCGCTGGCAGGAATCGACAAAGTTGAATGCGAAACGATTCACTGCGCGCGCGTGGCACAGGCCCCGGCCACGCTGGAATGCAAACTGACCCAGATCGTGACCCTGCCCGGTGCCGCCAATTTCGCGGTCTTTGGCGAGGTCACCGGCGTGCATATCCGCGACAATTGCCTGGTCGACGGTATCTTCGATGTGACAACCTTCAACCCGCTGTCCCGCCTCGGCTATCGCGATTACGCGGTGGTGCGCGAGCTGTTCAGCCTGACCCGCCCGGGAGAGTGATGATGACACAGGAAACCTATCTCGCAATCATCGGCGGTTCCGGCATTTACGATATGGATGGCTTGCAGGATGCCGCATGGGTCCATGTCGACAGCCCATGGGGTACGCCATCGGATGCGATTCTGACCGGCATATTGCAGGGCGTGAAAATGGCATTCCTGCCACGGCACGGGCGCGGCCATGTGCATTCGCCAACGACAGTGCCGTATCGCGCCAATATCGACGCGCTGAAACGGCTGGGTGTCACCGATATCATCAGCGTCAGCGCCTGCGGGTCCTTCCGCGAAGACATGGCGCCCGGCGATTTCGTCATCGTCGATCAATTCATCGACCGGACCTTCGCGCGCGACAAATCCTTTTTCGGCACGGGTTGCGTGGCGCATGTCAGCCTCGCCCATCCGACCTGCCCAAGGCTGTCAGAGGCGTGCGAAACAGCGGCAAAGGCGGCAGGCATCAAGGTCCACCGCGGCGGCACCTACCTCGCAATGGAAGGGCCGCAGTTTTCATCCATGGCGGAAAGCAAACTCTATCGCAGCTGGGGCTGTGACGTGATCGGCATGACCAATATGCCCGAAGCAAAACTCGCCCGCGAGGCCGAGATTTGCTATGCCTCTGTCGCGATGATCACCGATTATGACAGCTGGCATCCTGACCACGGCGCGGTCGATATCACCGCGATCATCGCGACTCTGCAAGGCAACGGCACCAAAGCACGCGACCTGATCACCCGCCTGCCGGACCTGCTGGGCAGCAATCGCGCGCCCTGCCCGCATGGCTGCGACCGTGCGCTGGATCATGCGGTGATGACCGCCCCCGACAAACGTGACCTTGCCCTTGTTGCCAAACTCGACGCCGTCGCCGGACGCGTCCTTACGAAAGCCGCCCCATGAAGACCGTCCGCGATTACATCCGCACGATCCCCGATTTCCCGCATGAAGGGATCATGTTCCGCGATGTGACGACACTCTTCAGCGATGCGCGCGGCTTTCGCATGGCGATTGACCAACTACTGCATCCCTATGCTGGCACCCCCATCGACAAGGTCGTGGGATTAGAGGCGCGCGGCTTCATCCTCGGCGGTGCGATCGCGCATCAACTCTCGGTCGGTTTCGTGCCGATCCGCAAACAAGGTAAATTGCCCGGCAAGACCATCACCCAAGCCTATCAGCTGGAATATGGCGAGGCGGTGATGGAATTGCACGACGACGCCCTGCAACAGGGTGAAAAGGTCCTGCTGGTCGATGATCTGCTCGCGACCGGCGGCACCGCCGAGGCCGGGATCAGGCTGATCGAACGGCTGGGGGCAGAGGTGATCGGCTGCGCCTTCATCATCGACCTGCCGGACCTTGGTGGCGCTGAAAGGTTGGCAAAACTTGGGATGCAGGTGCATAGCCTGTGCGCTTTTGAAGGAACTTAATGCGCTCCGCGCGGGGAGTATTTTTGGAAAAAAAGAAGATGTAAAAAGCGCGCCCGACCCCGCTGCCCGCTACAGGCTGACCCGGCTAAGGTCCGGGATCTGGCGTCTTCTCATTTCACGGTCATCGACTCTCCAGCCTGTACCGTGGCATCTGGATAGCGCATCGTTCTTAACAACTTCTTTTTTCCAAAAATACTCCCGCCGGAGGCGCGGCGCCACAGGTCTATCCCTCACGCAGCACAGCGCCAGGGTTCATGATCCCCAAAGGGTCCAACGCCTGCTTGATCGCGCGCAGCATCGCCAGTTTCACCGGGTCGCCGTAATGTTCCAGATCAGCCACTTTCAGACGACCGACGCCATGTTCGGCGCTGAAGGACCCGTCCAAGGCCGCGACCAGATCATAGATCACGCGGACCGCGTCAGCCTTGACCGCATCATAATCATCGCGCTGCCGCCCCGCTGCCGGGAAAAGGTTGTAATGCAGGTTGCCGTCACCCAGATGGCCGAAACAATTGATCCGCAGATCGCCCAATTCCCGCAAGGCGGCGCCAGCTTGCGCGATGAAATCCGGCACAGCACTTAGCGGCAGCGCGATATCATGCGACGAGATCGACCCGATCCGGCGATTCGCCTCGGGGATGTTTTCGCGGATATCCCACAGCGCCTGCCGTTGCGCGACTGATTGCGCGATGACGCCGTCCGTGACCAAGTCTGCCTCGAATGCGGCGGCGAACAGGTTTTCCAAAGCCGCATCCGGATCGCCGCCTGCGGGCAGGCCCAGATCGATCAGCACGCTCCATTCGGGGATAGTTTCAAAGGGTTGCCGCAGGTCCGGCCCGACCTCGGCCAGAAAGTCGAACCCTTGCCGGTGGATCAGCTCAAACGCCTGCACGCCGTCGCCAATGTGGCTGCCCGCCAACGCCAGCAGATCCAGCGCGGCTTGGGGCGATGAAACCGCCAGCATCGCCGCCCCCACCTTTGCCGGGCGCGGCACCAACCGCAGGGCAGCGGCGGAAATGATGCCCAAAGTCCCCTCCGCCCCGATCATCAGATTGCGCAGATCATAACCAGTGTTGTCCTTGCGCAGCCGCGTCAGCCCATGCCAGATCGTGCCATCCGGGCGCACGACCTCCAGCCCCAAACAGAGCGCGCGGGCATTGCCATAGCGCAGAACATTGACTCCACCTGCATTGGTCGCAAGCAACCCGCCAATCCGGGCAGACCCTTCCGAGGCCAGCGACAGCGGGAACAGCCGATCCACATCCATCGCGGCCTGCTGGACATTGGCAAGGATGACGCCTGCATCGCAGACCAGCACGTTTTCAGACGGATAGATCGCACGAATCCTGTTCAGCCGTTCCAGCGACAGCACCACCGGGGCCGGGCCATCCGGCATCACCTGCCCGCCCACCAGCCCGGTGCCGCCGCTATAGGGGACGATGCCGATCCGCGCCTCAGCGCAGGCTTTCACGACAGCAGCGACAGCATCCGTATCGGCGGGGGCCACGACCAGCCCCTGCCCGTGCCAACGGCCACGCGGTTCGGTGAAATAGGACGCTGTGTCTTGCTTGAACGCCGCCGCATCCAGAGTACCGCGCAGGTGATCCACAAAATCATCTGTCACCGCATTCAGCATTACTTAGCCCACATCCGTCTTGCCGCGCCTGTCATGGCGCAGATTTGCGTAAAGCACATGGTTGCGCCAGCGCCCGTTGATCTGCAGATAGCTTTGCGCGACACCTTCGTATTTATAGCCGCATTGTTCCAACAGCTTCCGCGAGGGCGTGTTTTCCGGCAGACACCCCGCCTCGATCCGGCTGAGGTCGAGCGTGGTGAATGCGTGATGCACCACGGCCTTGACCGCCTCGCGCATGTAGCCATTGCGGGCATAGGGCGCGCCGATCCAGTAACCGGTGATCCCCGATTGCGCAGGACCCCGTTTGATGTGGTCCAACGTAATTGCCCCTAAAAGCGCTTCATCCGACCGGCGGATCAGGAACAGGGGCAAGGCTGTGCCATGCGCGATGGAGCGCTGCGCCCAATAGACCCGATTGGTAAACCCCTTGCGCGACAGATGATCGGCCGCCCAGCTGGGTTCCCACGGCACCAGAAAATCCGCACTTGCCTGCCGCAATGCGGCCCAGGCGCGAAAGTCGGTATGCATCGGGGGGCGCAGGGTCAGCCGTTCAGTTTCAATCCTGACCTTGCGCTTGATCCCCAACATTACGCGGCAAGCCGTGCTTTCAACGCCTCCAGCGTCGGGGCCTGATCAGCGGGGCCGTAAAGCGCCATCGCGGTGCCCGCCTGCCCGGCCATCTGCGCGGCAAAGGTTTTCACATCCGCCGTGGTGACATTGTCGATATGGTCAATCGTTTCCTCGATCCCCGGAATCCGGCCCCAGATCGACAACAGCCGTGCCAGACGTTCGGCGCGGTTCGACGGGCTTTCCAGCCCCATCAACATGCCCGCCTTCATCTGGGCGCGGGCGCGCGCGACTTCAGCGTCGGACATGTCATCGGCGGCGCGCTTCATCTCATCAACCGTGACATGTGTCAGTTCGGCGATCTGTTCAGCGCTGGTCCCGGCATAGATCGTCGTCATGCCGGTATCTTCATAGGCCCCCGCCTGCGCAAAGATCGTATAGCACAGCCCACGGTTTTCGCGGATTTCCTGAAACAGGCGCGAGGACATGCCGCCACCCAATGCGGTGGCATAGATCTGCGCGGTATAGATCGCGGGGTCGGTATAAGTCGGCCCTTCCAGCGCCAGCGCGAAATGCACCTGTTCCAGCGCCTTGGTCTCGCGCCGTTCGCCGCCGCGGAAATGCGCAGGCTGCAACAGGCCGGGCGCGCGGGAGACGCGCGGCAGATGGCCGAATGTTGCCTCAGCCTGCCGCACGATAGCATCGTGATCGACTGCACCGGCGGCGGACAGGATCATCTGGTTCGGCCCGTAATGTTCACCGACGAAACGGTCCAGATCGCCCCGGCCAAAACCGCTGACCTTCTCGGCAGGGCCAAGGATTGAACGGCCAAGCGGTTGGTCAGGATAGGCTTCTTCCTGCAACCAGTCGAAGATGATGTCGTCAGGCGTGTCCAAAGTCTGGCCGATTTCCTGCAGGATCACGCCGCGTTCGACCTCGATCTCGGATTCGTCGAACAGCGGATTCAGCAGGATGTCAGAGATGATATCAAGGCCAAGCGCCACATCATCTTCCAGCACCCGGGCATAATAGGCGGTCATTTCGCGGCTGGTATAGGCGTTGATATAGCCACCCACATCCTCGATCTGTTCGGCGATCTGCAACGCCGTGCGGGTTTTCGTCCCTTTGAACGCCATATGTTCCAGAAAATGCGCGATGCCGTTCTGTTCAATCCGTTCGTGGCGTCCACCGGCCAGCACCCAAATGCCGATGCTGGTCGATTTCAGGCCCGGCATCTGTTCGGTGATGATGCGCAGCCCGTTGGACAAAGTATGCTGTTGAATGGTCAAGCTGTGATCCGTTCCTTGATGACGTTTTGCACTGCCGCAAGATCGCCCGCGACACGTGTGACCCGTTCGGGGCGGTCATACAAGTCCGCCATCCGCGCAGGCAATGGTGCGGAAATGCCCGATGCCGCCTTGACCGCATCGGGGAATTTCGCCGGGTGTGCCGTGGCCAGCGTGACCATAGGCACATCACCCAGATGGCTTTGCGCCACATGCGCGCCGACAGCCGTGTGCGGGCAGATCAATTCGCCGTGGTTTGCGTGATAGGCTTTGATCGTGGCAGATGTCTCTTCCTCTGACGCGCGCCCGGATTTGAAAGTAGATTTCAACATCTCATAAGCACCTTGCGAAATCGTAAAGCCGCCCTGTTTCAGATCATCCATCTGACCCGCCACCGCAGCACCATCTTGCCCATAGGCATAGAACAAGGCCCGTTCAAAGTTGGAACTGACCTGAATATCCATCGACGGGCTGATCGTGGGGGTGACGCCTTCTTTGGTATAGGCCCCCGTCAGCAAGGTCCGGTGCAGGATGTCATTGCGGTTGGTCGCCACGACCAGATCGGCAATCGGCAGGCCCATCTGTTTGGCGATGAACCCCGCAAAGATGTCGCCGAAATTTCCCGTCGGCACCGTGAAACTCACGGGCCTATGCGGCGCGCCGAGGCTGACGGCGGCGGTGAAATAATAGACCACCTGCGCCAGCACGCGGCCCCAATTAATCGAATTCACACCCGCCAGCCGCACGTCATCGCGAAAGGCGAAATCGTTGAACATATCCTTCACCAGCGCCTGACAATCGTCGAAATCACCATCAATGGCGAGCGCATGGACATTCGCCTCGACCGGCGTGGTCATCTGGCGGCGCTGCACTTCGGACACGCGGCCGTGCGGGTAGAGGATGATGACATCGACAGCCTTCAGCCCGCGAAACGCCTCGATCGCCGCTGATCCGGTGTCACCCGATGTGGCCCCAACGATGGTCACACGGTCGCCGGACCGGGTCAAAGCGGCCTGAAACAACTGGCCGATCAGCTGCATGGCGAAATCCTTGAACGCCAGGGTCGGGCCGTGGAACAACTCCAGCAGGTAATGATTGCTGTCCACCTGCACCAAAGGTGCGCGGGCGGCATGGCCGAAACCGGCATAGGCGCGCGCGATCAGGTCCTTGAACTCTGCATCGGTGAATGTGTCGCCGATGAAGGGCCGCATCACCTCGAAAGCGACTTCTTCATAGGATTTTCCCGCCATGGCCGCGATCTGCGGATAGGTCAGCGTCGGAATATCCTCGGGCAGATAGAGCCCGCCATCGCGCGCCAATCCGGTCAGCATCGCCTGTTCGAATGTCAGCACGGGGGCCGTGCCGCGGGTCGAGATATAGCGCATCACTCAGATATCCTTTGTCCGTAAGGTGCGGCGGATCAGAAACAGCGTCATAATGGCCCAGACAATCGCCAGCAAGAACCATGTGATCGCATAATTCAGATGGTCGTTGGCAATATTGGCCGTGGTCACCGGCAAGGCGGTCAGGCGCGGATCGGCAGGCGTCGCCTCGGACACCACCACCATCAGCGGCAAGGTATCAAGCGCAGCCGCCATCGTATCCACATTGCGCGCGAACCAGATGTTGCGGCCCAGATCAGGGTCCGGCGTATTGCTGTTCTGATCATCAGGCCAAAGCAAGGTGCCAGTCACCTGCATCGGCGCCAGCAGCGGCGCGGCATCTTTGCCTTCCAGCGGCAGTAGCCCCTGATCCAGCAGGATCGCCAGCCCATCATCCGTCTCAAACCGTGAAATGACGCGGTAGCCGGTGCCAGCAGAGGTGCCGGACACCAGCACATGCAATTCCGGCCCCGTAGGTGCGCCAGACAGAGTAACAGGGCGATATTCGTCAGCCTCTTCCGTCACATCTATGCGGAACGGCTGCGGATCAGCGGCGATCCTTGCGTTGATATTGTCGAGAATGCCTTCTTTCCACGCCAGCCGGTCCACTTGCCACAGACCAAGCCAGATCAGCACCCCACAACCAGCAAGGCCCAACAGCAATGGGAAAAGGACTTTACGCAGCATGATCCGCCTTGAAGGAAAAACGCGCGGGGATGCCGCGCGTTTATCGTTTGGGTAGGTCGGGGTTCACCCCGGCTTACGCGCCCCAGATATAGATCGCAGCAAACAGGAACAACCAGACCACATCAACAAAGTGCCAGTACCAGATCGCCGCTTCGAATCCGACATGCTTTTCCGGGGTGAAATCGCCGCGTTCAGCCCGGAGCAGACAGACCAGCAGGAAAATCGCACCGATCACCACATGCGCGCCGTGGAAACCTGTCGCCATGAAGAAGTTGGCGTAATGAATCTCGCCACCGAATGTATATCCGTCCTGTGTGACCAGAATGTAATATTCATAAGCTTGGAAGCCCGTGAAGATCACACCAAAGACAATCGCCAGAATCAGACCCATTTTCAGGTCTTTGCGGTTGTTCTCATGGACCAGCGCATGGTGTGCCCAGGTCGCCGCACAGCCCGAAATCAGCAAAAGCAGCGTATTGATCAGCGGCAGGCCAAAGGGGTCGATCGCATAGATCTCTGGCTTGACATATTCGGTGCCAAAATAGGTTTCCATCGGGTACATCTGGTGTTTGAAGAACGACCAGAACCATGCCGCAAAGAACATCACCTCGGACATGATGAACATGATGAAACCGTAACGCAGGCCGATCCGCACCACCGGCGTGTGATCGCCTGCGCGGCTTTCAGCGACCATATCGGCAAACCACGCATACATGACGTAAAGCACGGCGATCAGCCCCATCAGGAAGATCCAGGGACCCGATCCATGCATCCACAGCACAGCGCCAAAGAGCATGACAAAAGCCCCAAGCCCGGCGATGAAAGGCCAGACGGAGGGTGGCAGAATATGGTAATCGTGGTCTTTGGTATGGGCCATCTGGTGCGTTCCCTATCGGCTGTCTTTAATACGTGTCTATGGCGGTTTGTGTCGCCGGTGTCAAAGCAGTGACATCGCCAGCGGCCTGAACATAATCAGACGGCACGTCGATTTCATAGAAAGTGTAGCTGAGTGTGATCGTATGCACGAATTTGCCTTCGCGGTCATTCACAATGGCCGGGTCCACGAAAAAGCTGACCGGCATCAACACCGTCTCGCCCGGTGCCAGAACTTGCTGGGTGAAACAGAAACAATCGATCTTGTCAAAAAAGCCCCCTGCCTCGAACGGCGTGACGTTATAGGCCGCCTGCCCGGCAATGGGTACGTCAAGCGGGTTATGCGCCTCGTAAAACACCAAAGCGGTTTCGCCGATCCGTAGTTCGACCTCACGCTGGACCGGGGTGAAAGTCCAGGGCATGTCGCGCGCCAGTGACGCATCGAACCGGACCTTGATCGTCTGATCAAGGATCAGATCACTGTCGCCAAGCGCAACACTGGTTGTGCCACCAAAACCGGTGACCCGGCAGAACCAGTCATAAAACGGCACAGAGGCCCAAGCCAGCGACCCCATCAACACCACAACGCCAGCAGCCTGCGCTGCCGTGCGGTTTTTACCGGTCAAGCGGGGAAAGAGTTTCATTGTTCCATCACCTCCGGCTCGGGGACCAGCTGTGGGCGCACAACATGGTCAAAGGTTTCAAATTCCCGAATATCATCCAGTTGCAGGACTTTGACCACGGTCAAGCCAAAGACGATAGCGATAAAGCCGACCAGCAGCAACCCAACCCCGGTGTTCCGCCCACGGCGGCGTTCATGCAGTTCATGTTCTACGCGGATCACCATGACCAGCCTCCTATGCCGTACAGCCGCAACGCGGCCTCGGCCAAAAGCGCACCAAAATGCGCGAACAGATAATAAAGCGATACTTTGAAAACGTTGATTTCGACCCGATGTTTGTCGGCTTCGCAGGCAGCATCGTCGCGCCGCCAGATATCAAACGCCCCTTTCAGGAACCAGGCATTCATTGCCACGGCCACAGCCATGTAGAATGGCCCACCAATTGAGGTCAGTCCAAGGCCCAACGCCACCGGCACCAGCAGCAATGTATAGATCAGCACCTGTTTGCGGGTCGCATCGCGACCATGGGTTTCAGTCAGCATCGGCACGCCGGCGCGCCCATAGTCGGATTTCACGAACAGCGCGAGCGCCCAGAAATGCGGCGGCGTCCACATAAAGATCAGCGCGAACATCAAAAGCGATTCAATACTGACCCCGCCCGTGGCAACGGCCCAGCCGATCATCGGGGGAAAGGCCCCGGCCGCACCGCCAATGACGATATTCTGCGGCGTCGCCCGCTTCAGCCACATCGAATAGATGACCAGATAGAAAAAAATCGTAAAGATCAGCAGACCGGCAGCCAGAAAATTCGTCGCCAGCGCCAGCAACACGATTGAAAAGCCGGACAGCGCCAGGCCGATACCCAACGCCTCGCCCGGGGCAACCCGGCCTGACGGGATCGGGCGGCCCGCTGTACGTTTCATCACCGCATCGATATCGGCATCCCACCACATGTTCAGCGCACCAGAGGCCCCAGCCCCCACCGCAATGCACAGGATCGCGACAAAGCCGACAAAAGGATGCACCGGCACAGGGGCGACCAAAAGCCCGACCAGCGCGGTGAATACCACAAGCGACATCACGCGCGGCTTCAGAAGGGCGAAGTAATCACCCATCCCGGCCTCGTAGCTGCGGTCATTGGCACTGATATCTGTCATCTGCAACCTGTCTTGGCAAAGGGCAATCCGGTCACACTCTTGTGGACCTTGCAGGGTGGCTCAGGAACCACCCTACGCGATCAGGACAGCCCCTGTTCGTCGGCCAGCCATGCGTCATAAACTTCCTGGCTGACCACTTTCACGGTGATCGGCATATAGGCATGTGCCTGTCCGCAAAGCTCCGAACACTGGCCGAAATAGATACCCTCACGCTCTGCAGCAAACCACAGCTGGGCCAGACGACCGGGGATCGCATCCTGTTTCACGCCAAAGGCAGGGATCGTCCAGGAATGGATCACATCGGCGGCAGTCACCTGCATCACCACGGTTGCGCCCACCGGCACAACAACAGCGGTGTCAGTCGCCAACAAATAGTGCTGATCTTCATAGCCGAACTGTTCCAGTTCATCGCGGGTCAGCATAAAGCTGTCAAAGCTGACGCCTTCGTCGACATATTCATAGCCCCAGTACCACTGGAAACCGGTCACTTTGATTGTGATATCAGCCTCGGGGATTTCTTGCTGCTTGAACAGAACCGGCAAGGAAAACGCCCCGATAAAGACCAGAATGACGATCGGCACCACGGTCCAGGTGATTTCCAGCGGTGAATTATGGGTAAAGGTCGCGGGGTTCGGGTTTCGCTTTGCATTGTAGCGGATGATGCACCAGGCCAGCAAGGCGGTGACAAACAGCGTGATCACGGTGATGATCACCAGCAGCATATTGTCCAACCAGACCACATCCCGCGACAATTCCGTCGCCGAGGGCTGGAACCCCATCGCACCGTTCACCGGCTGGCCGACGACTTCCAGATCCTGGCCAATATTTTGCTGCGCCATCGCAGTCGTCCCGGCCAGCATCAGTCCCAGCGAGGTCCAAACAGAAGTTGCAAAGGAGTTCAGTCGCATATCTTACCCTAACATCTTGGCACCTTGCGGCACCTGCCCCGGTCTGTCCGCTCGGGCTACGGGCGGAATCCCATTGTCTTGCTGCGCCCATGTCCCATATCCTGACGCACAACTCAAGAACTGCTGTTGCGGCAAACAGACGCTTTTTGCGGCAAAAAACAAAGACCAAAGGAATTTTCAATGACCGACACGCCATTTCGCCCCTTCGATACCCATCTGGACGAGGCTGTCGCACTACAATTGCTGCGTGACGCTACGGCAGGTGCCGATGACGGCGAATTGTTCATCGAGCGGCGCAAATCAGAGATGTTGTCGCTGGATGATGGCCGGATCAAGAACGCCAGCTTTGACGCCTCCGAAGGGTTCGGGCTACGCGCCGTGCGCGGTGAGACCGCCGGTTACGCCCATGCCACGACGATTGACGAACATGCCCTGCGCCGGGCTGTCGCGACCGCGCGACTGGCGGTGGGGGATGGCGGCGGCACGCTGGCCGATGGACCTATCGGCACCAACCGCAAGCTTTACAGCGATGAAGACCCGATGGTGCAGGCCAGTTTCCCCGCCAAGATCGACGTCCTGCGCGAGATTGACGCCTTTGCCCGCGCGCTTGACCCGCGGGTGGTGCAGGTCTCTGCCAGCATCGGTGCCTCGCACCAAGAGGTCGTGATCCTGCGCCCCGAAGGCACCATCGTCACCGATACCCGCCCGATGTCGCGCATCAATATCAGCGTGATCGTCGAAGAGAACGGCAAACGCGAAAGCGGCGGCATGGGCGGCGGCGGCCGCACCGGCTTGATCGGATTGATCAGCCGCGACCATTGGGAACCTGTGGTGCAGGAGGCGTTGCGGATTGCCTTGGTCAATCTGGATGCCGAACCCGCCCCCGCTGGTGTCATGGATGTCGTCCTCGGCCCCGGTTGGCCGGGCATTCTGCTGCACGAAGCGATTGGCCATGGCTTGGAAGGTGACTTTAACCGAAAAGGATCATCCGCCTTCGCTGGGCTGATGGGCCAGCAGATCGCAGCCAAGGGCGTAACGGTGCTGGACGATGGCACGATCCCGGACCGGCGCGGCTCGATCACCGTGGATGACGAAGGCACGCCAAGTGCCAAAAACGTCCTGATCGAAGACGGCGTGCTTGTCGGCTATATGCAGGACCGCCAGAATGCCCGCCTGATGGGCGTCGCCCCCACCGGCAACGGACGGCGCGAAAGTTTCGCCCATACACCGATGCCACGGATGACCAACACCTATATGCTGGCAGGTAATGCGACCCCCGAAAGCCTTGTCGCGGATCTGAAGGATGGGATCTACGCCGTGGGTTTCGGCGGTGGGCAGGTCGATATCACCAACGGCAAATTCGTGTTTTCCTGCACAGAAGCGTATCGGGTCAAGAATGGTGTGATCGGCGCGCCGGTCAAAGGGGCGACTCTCATTGGCGATGGTGCGACCGCATTGCAACAGATCAGGGGGATCGGCAATGATCTGGCCCTTGATCCCGGCATTGGCAATTGCGGCAAGGCGGGGCAATGGGTGCCCGTCGGCGTGGGCCAGCCCAGCCTGCTGATCGGCGGGCTGACGGTGGGCGGCGCGGCGGCCTGAGACGGGACGATTCGCGACACCCCAGCGACAGATCGCCAGGCGCGATCTGCTGCGGCTGGGTTTGATCGGAAAGTATTCCCTTTAAATTCAAACCACTGAAATCTTTTCTGTCTCGCTGCGAAAATCACCGCCGCGATTCACGCATTATTAAGGCTGCGGTCGTAGTCCTTGTTCAGCAATAGGCGGAGCAAGGGATGACCCAACCGACACGATCTTCCACCACCCCCCCACTCCCCCCCACCACGGAAGAGGATGTGGTCAGCCGCCTTCGCCTATTGCGCTCCCGCCGCGTCGGGCCTGCGACTTATCGGCGGTTGCTGGCAGAATATGGCAGCCCGGCACAGGCCTTGATCGCCCTGCCAGATGTGGCCCGCGCCGCTGGCGTAACGGATTATGAAATCTGCCCGCTGGCCGTGATCCATGCCGAATTGCAGGCGAGCAAGGCCGCTGGCGCACGGCTATTGACGGATCATGATCCGCTTTATCCCGCGACCCTACGCGATATCGCCGACGCGCCGCCGCTGGTGTGGTGTCTGGGCCGGATTGAACTGCTGGCGCGCCCGATGATCGCGCTGGTCGGCGCGCGCAATGCGTCATCTTTGGGCACCCGGATGGCGCGCAAACTGGCGGCAGACCTGACCGATCAGGGCTATGTTGTGGTCTCCGGTCTGGCGCGCGGGATCGACACGGCGGCGCATCTGGGCGCGCTGAAAGGCGGCACAATTGCCGTGCAGGCCGGTGGGGTCGATGTGATCTATCCGGTCGAAAACACCGCCCTTGCCCATGATATCGCCAAAGACGGGCTGCGCCTGTCCGAAATGGCGCTGGGGCTGCAGCCGCAGGCGCGGCATTTTCCCGCGCGCAACCGGATCATATCCGGTCTGGCACAGGCTGTCGTTGTCGTCGAGGCGGCGGCGAAATCCGGTAGCCTGATCACCGCGCGCAACGCATTGGATCAGGCGCGCGATGTCTTTGCCGTGCCGGGCCATCCTTTCGATGCCCGCGCTGCTGGCTGCAATATGTTGTTGCGCGACGGGGCAACGCTCGTCCGCTCTGCCGAAGATGTGATCGAGGCATTGACCCCGCCCCCTGCTCCGCCCGCCACAGCATCGGTCGCCGCCCCCGCGCGCCCGGCGCTGCGCAATATCGCTGGGTTGCACGCGCTGATTCTATCCCGCCTCGGCTCTGCCCCGGTCGCCGAAGACCAGTTGCTGCGCGATCTGGCCGTGCCTGCAATGCACGTCGCCCCTGCGCTGATCGATCTGGAACTCGACGGCAAGATCACCCGGCAGGCAGGCGGGTTGCTGGCACGGGCGGTCTAGGGAGGGCATTCAGGTATAACGTCTATGCCTCCGGCGGGGATACTTGGGCTCGGAAGATGCAGGTTTTTCGCATCATTGACATTCGCGCCCCAGTCACCACATCTTGCGCCACTTAACGCAAGCCGTGCAGAAAAAGGATTCCCATGCCCGTTGTCGTCGTCGAATCCCCCGCAAAAGCCAAGAAAATCAACGAATATCTTGGCCGGGGCTATACGGTTCTGGCGTCTTATGGCCATGTCCGTGATCTGCCGCCCAAGGATGGGTCGGTCCTGCCAGATGACGATTTCGACATGAAATGGGAAATCGCGACCGATAGCAAAAAGCATATCAAGGCCATCGTTGACGCGCTGAAAAACGACAATGAATTGATCCTCGCCACCGACCCCGACCGCGAGGGAGAGGCGATTTCATGGCACCTGACCGAGGCGCTGACCGCCAAAAAGGCGATCCGCGCCGACACACCGGTCAGCCGCGTGGTGTTCAACGCGATCACCAAGACCGCTGTGACCGAGGCGATGAAAAAACCCCGTCAGGTCGATGCGCCGCTGGTCGAGGCTTATCTGGCCCGCCGCGCGCTGGATTATCTGGTCGGCTTCAACCTGTCGCCGGTGCTGTGGCGCAAACTCCCCGGTGCCAAATCCGCAGGCCGGGTGCAATCTGTCTGCCTGCGCCTGATCGTCGAACGCGAGATGGAGATCGAGGCATTCCGCAATCAGGAATACTGGACCGTCAAAGCCCAACTTGAATCCCCCCGCGGCCAGATGTTCGAGGCACGGCTGACCACGCTTGCGGGCAAAAAGCTCGATAAATTCGATCTGGCCAATGCGACACAGGCCGAAATGGCCGTGCAGGCGATCAACAGCCGCGATCTGAAGATCACGAGCGTGGAGGCGAAACCCGCCACCCGCAACCCCAGCCCGCCCTTCATGACCTCGACCCTGCAACAAGAGGCGAGCCGCAAATTCGGCATGGGCGCGAAACAGACGATGAGCGTGGCGCAAAGGCTCTATGAGGCCGGTCTGATCACCTATATGCGGACCGATGGCATCGACATGGCGCCCGAGGCCGTGACCGGCGCGCGCGATGCGATCAAGGCGAAATTCGGCGCGAAATACCTGCCCGACCAGCCGCGTATCTATAAGAACAAGGCCAAGAACGCGCAGGAAGCGCATGAATGTATCCGCCCGACAGAGATGATGATCGGGGCCGATCAGGCCGATATCAAGGATGCCGATCAGCGCAAACTTTACGACCTGATCTACAAACGCACGCTCGCCAGCCAGATGGCGGCAGCGCAGATGGAACGCACCACGGTCGATATCGCCAGCGCCGATGGTCAGGTGATCCTGCGCGCAAATGGGCAGGTCATGGTGTTCGACGGCTTCATCGCGATCTATGAAGAGGGCCGCGACGACACAGCGGATGAAGATGACAAACGCCTGCCGCAACTGGCAGAAGGCGAAAAGGCGGCGAAAAAATCCGTCGATCCCGAACAGCATTTCACCCAACCGCCGCCGCGCTATACCGAGGCGACACTGGTCAAACGGATGGAAGAACTGGGGATCGGGCGGCCATCGACCTATGCGTCGATCGTCACCACGATTCAGGATCGCGGCTATGTCGAAAAAGACAAGAACCGCCTGATTCCGCAGGATAAGGGCCGCTTGGTCACGGCCTTCCTGATGAATTATTTCCAGAAATATATCGGCTATGATTTCACCGCCGATCTGGAAAACCAGCTGGATGAGGTCAGCGCCGGTGATGCGGATTACAAAAAGGTCCTGCATCGGTTCTGGCACGATTTCTCAGCCGCCATCGCGGAAACCGCCGATCTGCGGATCACCGAGGTGTTGGAAAAGATCAACGAAGTGCTGGAACCCCATCTCTTCCCGCCGACCGGAGATGGCACTGATCCGCGCCTTTGCCCCAATTGCGGCGCGGGCCGTTTGTCGATGCGCACCGCGCGCTCCGGCGGGGCGTTTATCGGCTGTTCCAACTATCCCGAATGCCGCTATACCCGCCCCTTTGGCCCGCCGGACCCAGAGGCGGAAAAATCCGCGATCCCGCCCGATGGCAAACTGCTCGGCACCGAAGGCGGCGATGAAATCCGCATTTTCAAAGGCCGTTTCGGCCCCTATGTCCAACGCGGTGCCGCGACCGAGGAAACACCCAAACCACCCCGCAGCTCTGTGCCCAAAGACTGGGAACCCGAAGAGCTGGATCTGGAACAAGCCCTGCGCCTGCTGGAACTGCCGCGCCCGCTTGGCCCACACCCGGAGGACGGCGTGATGGTCTGGGCCAACCTTGGCCGTTATGGCCCTTACTTGAAACATGCGCCCAGCACGTCCGACCGGGGCGGCACCAACGCCAATCTCGACGGGATTGATGAGGTCTGGACCGTGGGCATGAACCGCGCGGTGCAATTGCTGGCTGAAAAAGTCGCATCGCGTGGGGCGCGCGGCAAGGCCGCCGTGCCGATCCGCGAATTGGGCGACCATCCGCAGGCCGGTGGCCCGGTCAATATTTATGACGGTAAATACGGGCCTTATGTGAAATGGGACAAGATCAATGCGACGATCCCCGACACGATCACGCCTGACGACCTGACGCTGGCGCAGGCGATTGACCTGATCGACGAACGCGCCGCCAAGGCAGGCAAGAAAAAGCCATCGGCGAAAAAGGCCCCGGCAAAGAAACCAGCAGCCAAAAAGCCTGCGGCGCGCAAACCGGCGGCAAAGAAACCCGCCACCAGCGCCAAAAAGACGACCTGACCGATTGCGGTGCCGCAATGCAGCACCGCGATTGACTTTACCCTGCGCCCGCGACAGTTTTGCACCTGAAACGGATCAAGGGGAGAGGCATGAAAAAAGTGTACGGCTCGGCGTCAGAGGCGCTGGATGGGCTTTTATTCGACGGGATGTTCATCGCCGCAGGTGGCTTTGGCCTCTGCGGCATTCCCGAATTGCTGCTGTCCGCGATCAAGGAGGCTGGCACCAAGGATCTGACCTTTGCCTCCAACAATGCGGGCGTCGATGATTTCGGCATCGGCATCCTGTTGCAGACACGGCAGGTCAAAAAGATGATCTCTTCCTATGTCGGCGAAAACGCCGAATTCATGCGCCAATATCTGTCGGGCGAGCTGGAGCTGGAATTCAACCCGCAAGGCACGCTGGCCGAACGGATGCGCGCCGGTGGCTGCGGCATCCCCGGGTTTTACACCAAAACCGGCGTCGGCACGGTGATTGCCGAGGGCAAGGAACATAAGGATTTCAACGGCCAGACCTATATCCTGGAAGAAGGCATCGTCGCCGATCTGTCCATCGTCAAGGCCTGGAAAGCCGATGAAACCGGCAATCTGGTGTTCCGCAAGACCGCGCGCAATTTCAACCCGCCTGCCGCGATGTGCGGCAAGACCTGTGTCGTTGAGGTGGAAGAAATCGTGCCAACCGGCAGCCTTGACCCCGATCATATCCATCTGCCCGGCATCTATGTGCATCGCATCATTCAGGGCGCGCATGAAAATCGTATCGAAAAGCGCACGACGCGCCAGCGGGAGGATGCGTAATGACTGAATTGAAAGGCTGGAACCGCGATCAGATGGCCGCCCGCGCCGCAGAGGAATTGCAGGACGGCTGGTATGTCAACCTCGGCATCGGCATCCCGACGCTGGTGGCCAATTATGTCGGCGACAAGGATATCACCCTGCAATCGGAAAACGGCATGCTGGGCATGGGGCCTTTCCCCTTTGAAGGCGACGAGGACCCCGATCTGATCAATGCCGGCAAGCAGACGATCACCGAACTCAAACGCACCGCCTATTTCGACAGCGCCACATCATTCGGCATGATCCGGGGCGGCAAGATCGCCGCCGCGATCCTTGGCGCGATGGAAGTCGCCGAAAACGGCGATCTGGCGAATTGGATGATCCCCGGCAAGCTGGTCAAGGGGATGGGCGGCGCCATGGATCTGGTCGCCGGTGTGGGCAGGGTCATCGTTGTGATGGACCACACCAACAAGCATGGTGAATCGAAAGTGTTGAAATCCTGCACCTTGCCGCTGACAGG
The DNA here is from genome assembly GCA_017390475.1 of Loktanella sp. GTDB lineage: Bacteria > Pseudomonadota > Alphaproteobacteria > Rhodobacterales > Rhodobacteraceae > Yoonia. The sequence continues at coordinate 225,017 of JAFPBO010000013.1, read as the reverse complement.
TCAGGGCGTCGTGAACCGGATCATCACCAACCTTGGTGTATTAGATGTGGTGGAAGGCGGTCTGCGCATCGTCGCATGCGCCGATGGCGTGACGGAGGATGAATTGCGCGCCGCGACAGAGGCGACGATCGTCTAACGATTTAACGGTGCGACGGCAGAAACCTTCCCCGCGGGGAAGGTTTTTACAGCAGGCGGATCATCAGCGCAAACCTTCCCCGCGGGGAAGGTTTTCCACCACCAGACCGGCGCAGACGCTCAGATCCCGTTCACATTGAACACACAGCCATCGGTGATCAGTTCCGGCGGCGTGCGGCACAAGCCCTTGGCGACCTGCCATGCCGCCAGCACCTTGGGCACATAATCCAGCGTTTCGGCAAAAGGCGGCACGCCATTGTGACGCTGCACATTACCTTCGCCCGCGTTATAGCTTGCCAGAACCAGCACCGGATCATTGTTGAACCGGCGCAAAAGCCAGTCGAGATAGGCAACCCCGCCTTTGATATTCTGGCCCGCATGCATGCTGTCGGACACACCGAACCGGCTGGCGGTGGCGGGCATCAATTGCATCAGCCCCTGCGCGCCCGCGCTGCTGACCGCGTCGATCCGCCCCGCACTTTCAACCGATATGACGGCCAGCACCAGCGCGGGCGATACCTGCGTGCCAACGGTTTCGCGCAGGATATCAAGGCCGTAACTGGCCGCGATATTCTGCAAGGATTGCAGACGTGGCGCGGGAATGCCCTGTCCTGTCGGCGGGTTGTTGATCCGGTTGATCGCCAGTTGCAGCCGCCCGGGGCTGGACTCGGCGACCGAGGATGGCACGCTGTCCCAGAACCAGCCGAAACCGAATTGCGGACGCGGCACGGCAAAGGGGGCGGCGGCCACATCGACACGCGGTTCGGCATAGACCGGGCCACGGCGCGGGGCGTTGGGGTCGATCTGCACGGTGATCCGGCCAGTGGTCTGCCCCGGCGCTGGCACGCCCACACGTTTAAAGGTGAAATCGGGCTGCAGCCTTTCGACCTGCGCAAATCCGGCGGTGCCTGACAGCACAACCAAACCCGCCGCAAAAGCCATAGCCAACCGTTTCATCGCGATCCTTGCCCGCCCGTCTGGCCGAAATATGGCAGAAACCCGACAAAACGCTACTTACGCGGGAAGTTTTCGCTGCATTTGACGCTGTCAAAGCGGCGTTTAAGCAACATTCCCGACAGCGAAAGCGGCAGTCATATTAACTTATGTTTGTTTTTCAGTGCCTTGTTTGGATTCGAGGCAAACAGGCCAACCTGTCGGAAAAAACACTGTTGTCGTCAAATTGCCGCCGCATTCGTCGCGCTTATTGCAGATGTCCGTCGGGGCCCTGACAACGCGACGTTGTCAGAGATCACGGCGAAAGAGATAACATCGATCAATGCCCTGAGGAGGGATCACATATGCTTAACTTCATCAAAAACTTCCGCAACGACGAAGACGGTGCCGTGACAGTCGATTTCGTGGTTCTGACCGCCGCAATCGTGCTGCTGGGTCTGGCTGTTGGTGCAGCCGTCACCGGCGCAGCGAACAAGGCGTCGGGTGAAATCGTCACAAAAATCAATGCAACTCCAAAGACCGTAGCGACGGGCGGCTAAGATACACGGCTCGCTGGCCGTGCCCTACGTGCGGCCAGCCCCCCGGATGGACAGTGAAACAGCGACATATCTTCATCGCATTCCATCCAGACGAGACATTCGCCAAGAAGGTTTTGTTGCAGCCGTTCATCATGCGAACGCGAATACAAGGTTAACGAATGCACGTCTTTCTACGCTTTCACAAAGATCAGTCCGGTGCGGTGACGGTCGAATGGGTTGTCATGACAGCAGTCGTTGTCGCATTGGCGCTTCTTGTCATGGACATTTTTGGCGGTGTGGCGGACGGTCGCATAAAGGCGATTGCCGATGGCATCGCCGATCTGTTCTAATGCTGACACGACCGGACCGTCAAAGCGCGGGTCGTCCGACAGAATGTCCGACCCAAGCGCAGGCGGGACTGTTTTGTAATTTAATTCACCTTCATTTTATGCGAGACAGGGCAAAGGCATTGCCGCCTGTCGAGGATGAATGAATGCGTGTTGTTTTTGGTCTGGTTTTGCTGCTTGGCATGGGTCTTGCAGCCTTTGCCGTTTACATGGTCAACCAATATATGGATACGCAGACCGCCGCGCTTGAACGGGCGCGCGAGGCTGCGGCCACAGCACCGGTCACGGTCGAGGTTTACGCTGTTGCCAGACCGCTGACCTATGGTGAACAACTGACCAAAGATGATCTGCGCCTGATCCCCTATGTCCGCGACGTCCTGCCCGAAGGATCCTATGCCACCGAAGAAGAGCTGTTTCCGATGGGCGTTGACGTCCCGCGGATCGTGGTTCTGCCAATGCTGGAAAATGAAATCATCATGGCCAGCAAGGTGACTGAACCCGGCGTCAGCCGTGGCCTGACCGCGCTGGTCGAACCTGGATACCGGGCCTTTCCCGTGCAGGGCCGGATGGCAGCCGGTTTCGGCACATTGCGCCCGGACGACCGGATTGATGTCTACTGGACAGGGCGGCTGCGTGACGGGCGCGAGGTGACAAATCTGATCAAATCCGGTCTGCAGATCATCGCCATCACCGGTGACACCGGCGGGCGCGATCCGCAAAATGTGATTGTTCAGGTCACCCCGGAAGAGGTGGCTTTGCTGACCCAGGCGCAGAATTCCGGCCAGCTGACGCTGGCCTTGGTCGGGACAGGTGACATGAGCGTCAGCGGACCGGTCACGGTAGACAATTCGGCCCTGACCGGCGAACAGGATGAAGCCCCGGCACCAGAATCCCCTGCCGTCGAAGAACCGCGCCGCTGCTTTGTGGTGCAGCGCAGCGGCACCAGCCGGTCCGAGGTCGAGGTGGAATGTTCGGACTAAACGGCGCGGCCCCGATTCGCGTGTCGACCCCGGATCACTGGCCAATACGGGCGCTGGTTGTCGGATGTCCGCAGCGTTGATTTGACGAAATCCGCCACGTACCGAAGCTGATACTACCGAAAAGCCAAGGGTTTTCGCTAAGTGTTGCCGGATATCCCCATGCAAAATGCCCTGCAACGTCTTGATTATTGTAATAAAGCAAGCACTGGCGCATGATCGACCCTGTGAGGGCAGAAAGACCCGACAAATGCGGTGTGATCGGAGGGCAGGTCACCATGAGTTATGACAGATTTTTAAGAGTTGCGTTGGTGGGATTGGTATTGTCTGTCTCGACGCTTGCACCGGTGGTGGCATCCGCAGACGCCTTGCGCGTCTTGCGCGGCGCGGCATCAAGTGCGCTGGATGTGCCGATGAACCGGGCCGTGGTGGTGGAAAGCGACGTTCCGTTTACGGAATTGTCCATCGCAAACCCCGGCATTGCGGATATCTCTTCGCTATCGGATCGCACGATCTATGTGCTGGGCAAGGAACCGGGCCGCACCACGCTGACCCTGTTGGGCGCTGACGGCCGGTTGATCACCAATGTCGAGGTGCATGTGACCCCCGATATGGCCGAATTCAAAGAACGCCTTACCCAGATTTTGCCGGGCGAAAATATCGAAGTGCGCACCGCCAATGACGGGATCGTGCTGTCCGGCACGGTCAGTTCCACCGCAAGGCTGGATCGCGCGCTTGATCTGGCGCAGCGCTATGCGCCTGACCGGGTGTCGAATCTGATGTCCGTCGGCGGCACGCAGCAGGTGATGCTGAAAGTCCGTTTTGCGGAAATGCAACGTTCTGTCAGCAAGGCATTGTCGTCGTCACTCGCGCTGAATGGTGGGACGCTGCAAAATAACCGGTCAGTGCGTGGCGGCTCGAACAGCACAATCGCAGAGGGCGGGGTTGCCAATTCCATCGCCAATGCCCTGCCCGGTGCCAATACCAACAGTGGCGCGTTCCTGTTCGGCTTTAACGCGGGCGGGGTCGAGGTTGGTATCCTGCTGGAAGCATTGGAATCGCGCGGCGTCGTCAGGTCCCTGGCCGAACCAAATCTGACCGCGCTGAGCGGTCAGGAAGCAACATTTCTGGCCGGTGGCGAATATCCGGTACCGATTGCCGGGCCCGATGGTAACATCACCATCGAATACAAACCATTCGGGGTGGAATTGAACTTTACCCCCCGCGTGGTGGATGGTGATATCATCAATCTGGAACTGATTGCCGCCGTGTCGGCGATTGATGTGAATAACAGCATCACTGCGAACGGATTTCAGGTCAATGCGTTCAGCCGGCGGGAAACCTCGACAACTGTCGAGATGCGTGATGGCGAAAGCTTTGCGATTGCCGGGCTGCTGTCGGATGATTTCACCAATCTGACCGGTCAGGTGCCGTGGATCGGCGATGTGCCGATCCTGGGGGCCTTGTTCCGATCGGCTGAATATTCGCGCCGCCAGACCGAATTGGTCATCATCGTCACGCCACATTTGGTGTCGCCGACCCGTGGTACCGCGCTTGCCTTGCCGACAGACCGGGTACGTCCGCCGACCGAAGCTGATCTGTTTCTGTTTGGCCGCGTCGCGGCAAGCGGTGCGCCAACACGCGGTGGTGCCGGTGAGGTCGCGCGGCAGGATTTCGGTGGGTCCTATGGTTATGTGATGGATGAGTGAGCGAGGGCCAGCGACCATGAAATTTCCTCTGGTAATCGTGCTTTGCGCGACTCTTGCGGCCTGCGGTCCCGAAGCCGGGGCAGAGTTGGATCAAGGCAATTTTGGCAATGCCACCATGAATAACATGTTGGTCCATTCGTCACCGCAAAATTACACCATTGATCTGGCCCGGCGTTTTGCATCCGAGGTTGATTCGACAATCAATTTTGAATTCGATTCAGCCGTTCTGGATGCGCAGGCACAGGCGACATTGCGCCAGCAGGCGGACTGGATCAAACAATTTCCAGAGGTGCGGTTCCGGGTTTTCGGCCATACAGATCTGGTCGGCAGCGAGGCCTACAACCGCGATCTGGGGCTGCGCCGCGCACAAGCGGCGGTCGCTTTTCTGACGGCACAAGGGATCAGCCGTAGCCGGTTGGAGGCTGTCGTCTCTCTTGGTCAGACCCAACCCTTGATCCCAACGCCAGAGCCGGAACGGCGCAACCGGCGCACGGTGACAGAAGTATCTGGTTTTGTAGAGAACAATCCAATGCTGCTGAACGGAAAATATGCTGAAGTCATCTTTCGCGAGTATATTGCCAGCGCAGCGCCACGCACCGTGGTGGCCCGGCCGACATTGACCTCAGGGATCGGGGAATAAACCATTTGGGCGCAGGGCATGACAGGCAGCGTTTCAAACACCAATGCCCGGAATAACAAACGTTTGTTATAGATTGCCAGACAATCGTACGGTGTTGGCCTCATATTGGTCGTGATTGTGCCTAGACTGGGCGGGGCGAGCCGATAGCGGAAACGGTAGCAGGCCGCAGATGCAAGACAGTGACTAGAGTAAGTGGGACAAGACGCGTTAGGGACTAAACCTATGAACACCGGCCCCGTCGTTCAACACGACCAACCGCCAATCGTTGCCTGCACAATCAGCCGCGATGTGCAGATTTTCGACCTGCTGATCGAAGATATGGAATCAGCTTTGGGGGATGCCTGGGGCGATCTTGGCTTTGACGATGCTGTTGTTTTTCTGGGGCAGCCAGAGGCTGCGTCCCTGCAATTTATCACAATTGCGATGGATTCGCTGGATGAAGACAACCTTGACCAGATCGAACAAATTGTCGCGATGGCCAAAGCGGCCCGGATCAAGGTCATCCTGATTGCCGAGGATCTTAGCCCCGGTGCCTTGCACAGATTGTTACGCGCAGGTGGTGATGAATTCGTGCCTTACCCGCTCCCAGAGAGCGAACTGGCCCGTGCGATTGAACGGGTATTGACCCAGGGCGCTGTGGCGGCAGCCGCGCCCAGTATGACAGTGATCAAGGCGGCGGGCGATAAATCCGGCGTCGTCATTCCGGTACATGGGCTGGCTGGCGGCACCGGGGCGACGGTGATGGCGGTCAATCTGGCCTGGGAACTGGCCAATATCGACCCGCATGATCCGCCCAAGGTTTGCCTGATTGATCTTGACCTTCAGTTTGGGACCGCAGCCACCTATCTTGATCTGCCGCGCCGGGAGTCAGTGCTGGAACTGCTTAGCGACACGGCGGCGATGGATGGCGATAGTTTCATGCAGGCCCTGCTGACCTATGGCGACAAATTGCATGTGCTGACATCGCCGACGGATATGATTCCGCTGGATCTGCTGACCGCCGCCGATATCATCCGGATCATCGAAATCGCGCGGGTCAATTTCGACTATGTCGTGATCGACATGCCGTCCACCGTCGTCGAATGGACCCAGACCGTGCTGGAAGCGGCGCATATCTATTTTGCTTTGATCGAACTGGAAATGCGATCTGCGCAGAATACACTGCGGCTGAAACGCGCGCTGCAATCCGAAGACCTGCCATTTTCAAAGATCAGGTTCATCCTGAACCGGGCACCCGGATTTACCGATCTGAACGGGAAAAGCCGGGTCAAGCGTCTGGCGGAAAGCCTTGGCATCGCCATCGATGTCTTGCTGCCCGATGGCGGCAAAGCTGTGTTGCAAAGTGCCGACCACGGATCACCGCTTGCGGAACGCAGCGCCAAGAACCCGTTGCGCAAGGAAATCTACAAGCTGGCCAGATCGGTTCATGACGTCAATGTCAACGCGGCTGCCGAGATTAGTATGTAAAAAGGCTAAGTAATGTTTTCAAAGTATAAAAAGCCGAATGTCGCTGCGGCCCCCGGTGCCCGCCCGGTCACACCGCGCAATCCCGACGACGCTACGAGCGTTGATCCGGCGCGCCAGTCGCTGATGAAAAACCTACCAGCGAAAAGGGTTGCCGATCTTGGCCTCGCCGAAAAGGACAAACGTCGCAAGGACCGGTTGCAGGACATCAAGCTGGACCTGCACAAGGCGCTGTTGGAAAACCTTAATCTGGCGGCACTGGAAACGGCGACCGAACAGGATCTGCGCACCGAAATCAACGCGATTGCAAACGAAACCCTGGAAGACATGGGGATCGTGCTGAACCGCGAAGAACGTCAGACCCTGACCCAGGACCTGTTTTTCGAAGTGACCGGCCTTGGTCCGCTGGAAACCTTGCTAAAGGATGACACCGTCAACGACATTCTGGTCAATGGTCCGTATCAGATTTTTGTTGAACGCAATGGCAGGCTGGAACTGACCGATATCCGGTTCAAGGATGAACGGCACCTGTTGCGGATCATCGACAAGATCGTATCCGCCGTCGGTCGGCGTGTGGACGAAAGCAACCCCTATGTTGACGCGCGCCTTGCAGACGGGTCCCGTTTCAACGCGATGGTGCCGCCTGTCGCCGTGGACGGATCGCTGGTGTCGATCCGTAAATTCAAGAAAGACAAGCTGAGCATTGATGATCTGGTCAATTTCGGCGCTTTCAGCGAAGAAATGGCCGCCTATCTGCAAACGGCGGTATCAACGCGGCTGAATGTCATCGTGTCCGGCGGTACCGGATCGGGCAAGACCACGACGCTGAACGCCTTGTCAGGTTTCATTGATGACAGCGAACGTATTCTGACGATCGAAGACACTGCTGAATTGCAGCTGCAACAGACACGTGTCGGCCGCATGGAAAGCCGTCCGCCCAATGTCGAAGGCAAGGGCGGCGTCAGCCAGCGGGATTGTCTGAAAAACGCCCTGCGGATGCGGCCTGACCGGATTATCGTCGGTGAAACCCGTGGAGAAGAAGTGATCGACATGTTGCAGGCGATGAACACGGGTCATGATGGGTCCATGACGACGATCCACGCCAACTCTGCCCGCGACGGGATCAGCCGTCTGGAAAACATGATCGCCATGGCCGGTATCGACATGCCGATCAAGGCGATGCGCAGCCAGATCGCCTCGGCTGTGAACCTGATCGTGCAGGTGTCGCGCCTGCAGGACGGGTCGCGGCGGATGACCTCGATCACCGAAATCACCGGCATGGAAGGCGATGTGATTTCGATGCAGGAAATCTTTCGCTATCAGCGCGTCGGCCTGACGCCGGACAACAAGATCATCGGCCATTTCACCGCCACCGGCGTGCGCAGCCACTTTTCCGAACGGTTCAAACTGTGGGGTTATGATTTGCCCGGCGCGATCTTTGAACCGATGGTAGCAGAGTAAATGTCATGATTTCTGTCGAACCTTTCATTTATGTGCTGATTTTTGTGGCGGTGCTGGTGCTGGTTCAGGGCGCCTATCTGGTGATTTTCGGCAAGTCGATCAGCATGAATGGCAAGGTGAACCGCCGTCTGGAAATGCTCGACAAGGGCGGGACCCGCGAACAGGTTCTGGATCAGCTCCGCAAGGAGATGACACAGCATATGCAATCGCAAAGCATCCCGATCTATTCCCTGCTGGCGACCAAAGCGCAAAAGGCGAATATCGCCTTTTCACCGATGCAGATCGTCATGCTGATGGTCATCGTCAGTGCGGTCGCATTCGTGTTGCTGACGCTGTTCACAGAGGTTGCTGCGACGATCCGCGCGCTAGTCGGTGTCTTGATGGGCGTTGGCGGGGTTTATGTCTGGATCAGCAGCAAAGCCAGGAAACGGGTGAATCTGATCAGTGAACAATTGCCGGATGCGGTGGAATTGATGGTCCGGTCGTTGCGGGTCGGGCATGCTTTTTCCAACGCCATCAATATCGTCGCCCGCGAAGTCGCGGACCCGCTGGGCACCGAAATGGGCATCGTCTCGGACGAGGTCGCTTATGGCCGCGATATGGGTGAAACGCTCAAGGCGATGGCGGAACGGCTGGACAATCAGGATCTGCGGTTTCTGGCGGTGGCGGTGACGATCCAGCAATCATCGGGCGGCAATCTGGCCGAAATCCTGGACGGATTGGCCAAGGTGATCCGGGCCCGGTTCCGTCTGTTCCGCAGGGTGAATGCCATCACCGCCGAGGCGAAATGGTCAGGCAATCTGCTGTCAGCCTTTCCGTTCGTCGCGCTGATCGGCATCAATCTGGTGCAGCCCAATTACTTTGACGGCGTCATGGAAAGCCCGCTGTTCATCCCTGCATGTTTTGTTGTCGCGGGCTTTCTGGTGCTGAATCTGATCGTGATGCGCGCGCTGGTTGATATCAAGGTTTGAAAGGACACCGCATGGACCATATCCAGACCGCATTGACGACCCTGCTTGGCCCGTTCGGCCCGGTGATTGCCATCGGCCTCTTGGGTGTCTTTCTTATCCTGCTGGCCCTGCCGATGCTGCTGAAACGCGCCGAAGACCCGCTTGACCGGCTGGCCGCCAGCGCACGGCAGGCCGCGCCAAAGGCAAAGAAGGACGAAAAGCTGCGCGTTGCATCGAACCGCGACAAGCTGGAAAAATATGCCACCTTTCTGGAACCGCAGAACGCGGATGAATTTTCGGCCGTCAAGCTGAAGCTGGTGCAGGCCGGATATCGCAGCAAGACTGCGGTGCGGATTTATAACTTTGCACAATTCGTATTGGGGATTGGCGGTCTGCTGGCCGGTGCCACCTATGCGATGTTCGAATTGTCGCAGCGTGTGGTTGATACCCAAAGTCTGATCATGATGATCGCGATTCCGGGCGGGATCGGCTACATGTTCCCGAAATATTGGGTCACCCGCCGTCAGGCGCTACGCAAACAGGCCATCACCAATGCTTTTCCCGATGCGCTGGACCTGATGCTGGTCTGCGTTGAGGCCGGGCAATCACTGGATCAATCGATCATGCGCGTCGCGAACGAACTGCGCATGGGCTTTCCCGAACTGGCAGAGGAATTTGCCATCGTCAGTCAGGAAAGCAAGGCGGGCAAAGAAAAATCCGCCGTGTTGAAAGATATGGCGGAACGTTGCGGTGTGCCTGATATTTCCAGTTTTGTGACAGTGATGGTGCAATCGGCGCAGTTCGGCACATCGATTTCGGACGCCCTGCGCGTCTATGCGTCAGAAATGCGCGACAAGCGCGTGATGCGCGCAGAAGAGGCTGCCAATAAATTGCCGACCAAGATGACACTGGCCACGATGATGCTGACCGTGCCACCGCTGATGGCGATCCTGATCGGGCCGTCGGTCTATGCCATTACACAGAACCTCGGATAGGATTGCGATGATCAGACCCGGCCTTGTCGCGCTGATCTTGATGGCGCTCGTCGCTTGTGGCTCTGGTAACCTGAACCGGTCGCAGGGCGGGCCCTTTGCGCCGGGGGTTGCGGGGATGAGCAATCTTGACGGGCTGACCGTGGGGCATCGTATGATGGAGGCGGGCGAATATGATCTGGCGTTGCGGGCCTATCACCGCGCGGCGGCCCAGCAGGGGCTGAATGTGGATACGATGTCGGCCATCGGATCGGCCAACCTGAATCTGGGCCGTCTTGGGCAGGCGGAAACATGGCTGCGGCGCGCGGTGCAGGACGACCCAACCTTTCCGCCCGCCTGGAACAATCTGGGTGTGGTTCTGATGGAAAAAGGTCTGGTCGCCGAAGCGAGCGAAGTTTTCCGTCGCGCATTTGCAGCAGATAACGGCAATTCCGACGAAATCAGAGAGAACCTGCGCTTATCTCTCGCAAATCTGAATGTTTCCGGCGATGATACGGACAGGGGAAATCAGACATTCAATCTGATCCGACGCGGCGCAGGCGACTTTGTGCTGATGTCGGACCTTTAGGCGAAAGCAGTAAAAGGACGCAGAAACATGCGCCACTTCGTTTTCATGTCACTGTCTGCGGCAGTACTTGGCCTGTCGGCCTGCGCCCCATCGGGCGAGGCAGAGGTTGAACGGGCGTTGAAAGATCTCAACGTCATTGATGAATCAAACCTTAATGACGTGATGCTGACTGTGGGCGATCCGAACGAGGCGGTGAACTATTTTGCCACCGCCAGCGCCAATGCCCCCGAGCGTATCGATTTTCAGCGTGGCCTTGGCACTTCGCTGATCAGGGCTGGCCGCACAACAGAGGCGGTTGCAGCCTGGCAAACCGTGCTGACCCACCCTGAAGCCACCAGCGAAGACCGGGTCGAACTGGCCGGGGCCTATATCCGCGGAAACCTGTGGGACGAGGCCGCGGCCACGCTGAACACGATCCCGCCGACCTTTGAATCCTTTGAACGCTATCGGCTGGAAGCCATGGTCGCCGACAGCCGCCAACAATGGACCAAGGCCGACAGTTTTTATGAAACGGCGGTCGGCATGACAACGCGGCCTGCGCCGGTGTATAACAACTGGGGTTACTCTAAATTGACCCGTGGCGATTATCCGGCGGCTGAACGGCTGTTTGCCGATGCTCTGCGATTCAATCCCGGCATGTTCACTGCCAAGAATAATCTGGTTCTGTCGCGCGGCGCGCAGCGCAATTACACGCTGCCCGTGGTGCCGATGACCCAGGTCGAACGCGCGCAATTGCTGCATACGATGGCACTGACCGCGATCAAGCAGAATGATGTGACCATCGGAAAATCCCTGCTGAACGACGCGATCAACACGCATCCGCAATATTTTGAACCTGCGGTGCGTGCCCTGCAGGCGCTTGAAAACAACGTCGCGAATTAAGCCGATGGTGCTGACAGCATATGCGGCCTGGTGGTTCCTGCCTGCGGTCCTGCCCATCGCGATCTATGTCGCGTGGAGCGATCTGCAGCGGATGAAAATCCCCAATGTCGCGGTCTATGCGCTGGTCGGCAGCTTTGCCATTCTCGGCCTGATCGCCCTGCCCTTTACCCAATATCTGTGGCACTGGACCCATCTGATCGTCATGCTGCTGATCGGTATCGTCTTGAACGCGGCACGTCTGATGGGCGCGGGCGACGCCAAATTCATTGCAGGGGCTGCGCCTTTTGTTGCTTTGGGTGACTTGCGGCTGGTGATCGTGCTCTTTTCAGCCTGTCTGTTGGCAGGCTATGTCACACATCGTTTGGTCAGAATAAGCCCGTTGCGGCAGATGGCACCGGATTGGCAAAGCTGGACCAGCGGCAGACAGTTTCCAATGGGCTTTCCGCTATCAATGACGCTTGTGATTTATCTGATCCTGACGGCTGTTTGACGAAGATATCCCAGGCTGACCTCACCGGTTCTTTGAATTCTTCGTCCTTGCGCCTAGGTAAGGGTAAGCAGTTTCAAGCAGGGTTCCATGCCAGATACCAACCGGTCGGCCACGCGCCTGCCCGCAATATTCAACGATTGGTTCACGAGGCGTGGTTGGTCTGTGCATCCGCATCAGCACGACATGCTGGAACATGCCCAGGACCCGGCGCTTTTGCTGATCGCCCCGACCGGCGGTGGCAAGACGCTGGCGGGATTCCTGCCGTCGCTGGTGGAACTGGCAGAGGGGGCGCATCAGGGGCTGCATACGCTTTATGTTTCCCCGCTGAAGGCCTTGGCAGCGGATATCAAACGCAACCTTCGGACCCCGGTGGACGAGATGGATCTGCCGATCAGGATCGAAGATCGCACCGGCGATACGTCATACACCCAGAAACGACGCCAGCGCGCCGACCCGCCGCATATCCTGCTGACCACGCCGGAATCGCTGGCCCTGCTGATCAGCTATGAGGATGCGCCGCGGATGTTCGCGGGTCTGCAACGGGTGATCGTGGATGAAATCCACGCTTTGGCCGAAAGCAAGCGGGGGGATCAGCTGATGCTGGCGCTGAGCCGTTTGCAGACCCTCGCCCCCGGTCTGCGCCGTGTTGGGCTGTCTGCGACAGTGGATGATCCGCCTGCGATTGCGCGGATGCTGGCGCGCGCACCTGACACCTGCCCGATCCTGCTGGCCGATCCCGGCCCGGACCCGGACATCGCAATGCTGCAGACTGATGCGCCACCGCCCTGGGCCGGGGGTGGGGCCGCCTATGCGATCCCGGCGGTGTTGGACGCGGTGAAAGTGCATAAGACCACGCTGATCTTTCACAATACCCGCGCGCAGGCCGAGATTTTCTTTCATAATCTCTGGCTCGCCAATAGTGATGATCTCCCGATTGGCATCCACCACGGCAGTCTGGCCCGCGAACAGCGCGAAAGGGTCGAGGCGGCGATGGTCGCAGGCCAGTTGCGCGCGATTGTCTGCACCGGCAGCCTTGATCTGGGTATCGACTGGGGCGATGTCGATCTGGTGATCCAGATCGGCGCGCCGAAGAACGTCAAACGTCTGGTGCAAAGGATCGGGCGCGCCAATCACCGCTATAACGCCCCGTCCAAGGCGCTGCTGGTGCCTGCCAACAGGTTCGAGGTTGTCGAATGTGTTGCGGCGCTGGAGGCGGTCAAAGCCCATGATCTGGACGGCGATCCCAAAGGCCCCGGCCCGCGTGACGTGCTGTGCCAGCATATCCTGATCGCCGCCTGCGCCGGGCCGTTCCATGCCGATGATCTGTTCACCGAGGTGCGCAGCGTCGGTGCCTATGCCGGCCTGACCCGTGTGGATTTTGATGCCTGTCTCGATTTCTGCGCCACGGGCGGCTATGCCCTGCGCGCCTATGACCGCTGGAAACGGCTGTTGCAGAATGCGGACGGCACATGGCAATTGCGCGACCCGCGTGCGGCTTTGCGCATCCGAATGAACATCGGCACGATTCAGGATACTGATACGCTGAAGGTGCGGATGAAGGGCAATTTCAAACCCTTGGGCGAGGTGGAGGAGGCTTTTGCCGCGACCCTGACGCAAGGTGACACATTTCTGATTGGCGGGCAGATCGTGCGCTATGACGGCTTGCGCGAAATGACCGTCGAGGTGACGCGCGACGCCAGCAAGACGCCGAAAATCGCGACCTTCATGGGGACGAAATTCGCCAATTCCACGCAATTGTCGCAACGTATCCTGCGGATGTTCGCGCAAACGGACTGGCCCGGCCTGCCCGCCCACACCGCCGCATGGCTGGGTCTGCAACGCGAAGTGTCGAAGCTGCCCGAGGCAGACCGCATTCTGGTCGAAAGTTTCCCCCATGATGGCCGCCAGCATATCTGCGTCTATGGCTTCGCCGGGCGCAATGCGATGCAGACTTTGGGGATGCTTTTGACGCAACGGATGGAGGAGTTGGATCTGCATCCCTTGGGCTTTGTCGCCACCGATTATGCGACGCTGATCTGGGGGCTGGATGCGGTCACAGACCCTGCGCCCCTGTTCCGCGCCCCCGACCTGCGGGCGGGGTTTGAGACGTGGTTGTCGGGCAATGCCGTGATGAAACGCACCTTTCGCGGCGCGGCGACCATCGCGGGGCTGATCGAACGCAACCTGCCGCAGGCGCGCAAATCGGGGCGGCAGGCGACGTTTTCGTCCGACATCCTCTATGACACTTTGGCCAAATACGACCCCGACCACTTGATGCTGCAAATCACGCGCGAAGAGGCCTTGCGCGGTCTGGTCGATTTCGGCCGGATCGAGGAAATGCTGACCCGCACCGCAGGCCGCGTCGATCATGTCGTGCTGGACCGGGTGACGCCGCTGGCCATGCCGATGTTTCTTGAACAGGGCCGCATCGCGCTTTCCGGTGCCGGGCGCGAGCGGTTGATGGAAGATCAGGCCGCCGCCCTGATGGCCAAGGTCGGGCTGCGCTGATCGATCCTTGCAGAACTGCGCGCCTTCAAGCAAAGACCAAAGCATGAACGCTTATGTCTTCACCTTTTGCGGCACGTTATGCCATGCGCTGCCATCGGGCGCGCTCTACCTGCCTGACCAGAACCTGCTGTGTGTCTCTGACCTGCATCTTGGCAAATCCGATCGGATCGCACGGCGCAGTGGCGTGATGCTGCCGCCTTATGAGGTGATCGCAACGCTCGATAAACTCGCCGAGGATCTGGCCGCAACCGATGCGCGGCAGGTGATCTGCCTTGGCGACAGTTTCGATGATCTGGCGGCGGCAGACAGTCTGGACGAGGCGATGCGCCTACGGCTGACCAGCCTGCAAGCGGGGCGCGATTGGATCTGGGTTGAGGGCAACCATGATCCGGGGCCGGTCGATCTGGGTGGCAGCCATCTGGCGCAGGTGCAGATCGGGCCGCTGACGTTCCGCCATATCGCGACACAGGCGCAGGCAGAGATATCCGGCCACTACCATCCGAAATTCCGCCTGGCGGGCCGCAGCCGTCCCGCCTTTGTGCTGGATCGTGATCGGATGATCCTACCGGCCTATGGGGCCTATACCGGCGGTCTGGATTGCACCCAGCCTGTCATCCGCCAACATTTTGGGCCGACAGCGCATGCGATCCTGACGGGCCGCAAAGCCATCGTCGTCCCGCTCCCCTGACCATCTTCCGAGTAAAAATATCCCCGCCGGAGGCCCTTCTGCGCAGCAGAAGGATCAGACGGTCAGCCCTACAGGCTCTGCCAGCCCATTGGCGCGGCTGCAGGCGGTGACCGTATTGGCCAGCAGGCAGGCAATTGTCATCGGCCCGACACCGCCCGGCACCGGGGTGATCGCGCCAGCGACAGCGGCACAGCTGTCGAAATCGACATCGCCGACCAGCCGCGTGCCGCCATCATCTGTGGCGATCCGGTTGATCCCGACGTCAATCACCGTCGCGCCAGGCTTGATCCAATCGCCCGGCACCATCTGCGCGCGGCCCACGGCGGCGACAACGATGTCCGCCTGCCGGACCATCGTGGCCAGATCCACCGTGCGGCTATGCGCCATGGTCACGGTGCAGCTGTCACCCAGCAAAAGCTGTGCCATCGGTTTGCCGACGATATTGGAGCGCCCGATCACCACCGCATGTTTGCCCGCCAGCGATCCGTGATAATCGCGCAGCAACATCAGGCAGCCCAATGGCGTGCAAGGCACCATCGCCTTTTGCCCGGTGCCGAGCAGGCCGACGTTGGAGATATGAAACCCATCGACATCCTTGACCGGATCAATCGCATTGATCACCAGATCAGAGTTCAGATGCGCAGGCAGCGGCAATTGCACCAGAATGCCATGCACCGCAGGATCGGCGTTCAGTTGCGCGACAAGGGCCAGCAGGTCCGCCTCTGACGTGGTATCGGGCAGGCGATGTTCAAAGTTCTGCATACCGACCTCGACCGTCATCTTGCCCTTGTTGCGGACATAGACCTGACTGGCAGGATCATCGCCCAGCAGCACAACGGCCAACCCCGGCACGATGCCATGATCCGTCTTCAGCCGTGCCACATGGGTCGCGACCTGCGCGCGCAGCTTTGCGGCAAAGGCCTTGCCGTCCAGAATATGGGCTGTCATCTTTTGTCATTCCTGTCGCTGTCCGGGCCAAGCCGGGTTTCTTCGCGCGCGATGGACCAGTCAATCAGCCAGCGCCATATCTTTTCGACCAGATCAGGTGAAAGACCTTCTGCCTCTGCATGAGCACGCACGTTGTCCACCACCTGTTCGACGCGGGGGGTGATCCGGGCTGGCAGATCGGCCTGTTCCTTGATCTGGGCCGCACGGTCGATATAGGCGGCGCGCTGTGCCAGTTGCCGGACCAGATCAGCGTCGATCTGGTCGATGGCGGCACGGATATCGGCCATGTCGTTGCAGTCCTGCGGTGTCTTCACGTCCGGTCCTTTCGCCACTTTGCCGCCTGCCGGATAATATGCAGCGGGGCTGATGACAACAGGACATCCCGCCTCAGAACAAGCCTTCGATCTGACCATCCGCATTCAACATGATGCTTTCCGCCGATGGGACGCGCGGCAGGCCGGGCATCGTCATGATCTCGCCACAGATCGCGACGATGAAACCGGCCCCGGCGCTGAGCCGGACTTCGCGCACGGGGATGGTGAAACCAGTAGGGGCGCCGCGCCGTTCGGGATCGGTGGTAAAGCTGTATTGGGTTTTCGCCATGCAGATCGGCAGATGGCCATAGCCCTGCTGTTCCCATTGCGCCAGTTGATCGTGGACTTTCGCATCAGCAGTCACACCGTCAGCGCGATAGATTTTCTGGGCGATCGCCTGCATCTTGTCGAACAGATTCATCTCGTCCGAATAGGTCGGCGCAAATTTACCGGCATCCTGATCTGCAATGCCGGCCACCAGCGTGGCCAGATCCTTGATCCCGGCAGAACCCTGCGCCCAATGTTTGCACAAGACGGCTTGCGCGCCTTGGGTTGCGACATAGGCTTTGACCGCTGCCACCTCGGCCTCGGTATCGGTGACGAAATGATTGATCGCCACGACAACCGGCACGCCGAAGGATGTCATATTCGCGATATGCCGGCCCAGATTTGAGCAGCCATCCCGCACCGCAGCAACATTCTCGACCCCAAGATCGGTCTTTGCGACGCCGCCGTTCATCTTCATCGCGCGGACAGTGGCGACAACGACGACACAAGAGGGCGCGATGCCCGCCTTGCGGCATTTGATATTCATGAACTTTTCAGCGCCCAGATCGGCCCCGAACCCGGCCTCGGTCACGACATAGTCGGCCAGTTTCAGCGCGGTCGTCGTGGCGGTTACCGAATTGCAGCCATGGGCGATATTGGCGAAAGGACCGCCATGCACAAAGGCGGGATTGTTTTCCAATGTCTGCACCAGATTGGGCTGCAAGGCATCTTTCAACAACACCGTCATCGCGCCATGCGCCTTTAGATCGCAGCAATAGACGGGCGTTTTATCATAGCGGTAAGCGACGATGATATCCCCCAGCCGTTGTTCCAGATCGGCCAGATTGCGCGCCAGGCACAGGATCGCCATGACCTCAGAGGCGACAGTGATGTCAAACCCCGCCTCACGCGGAAAGCCGTTGCTGACACCACCCAAGGACGTGGTTATCTGGCGCAGGGCGCGGTCGTTCATATCCATGACCCGCCGCCAGACAATGCGGCGGATATCGATATCGAGCGCATTGCCCCAATAGATGTGATTGTCGATCATCGCGGCCAGCAGGTTATGCGCGGATGTGATCGCGTGGAAATCACCAGTGAAATGCAGGTTCATGTCTTCCATCGGCACGACCTGCGCATGGCCGCCACCCGCCGCGCCACCCTTCATCCCGAAACAGGGACCGAGCGAGGCCTCGCGGATACAGACCACCGCCTTTTTGCCAATCGCATTCAGGCCGTCGCCCAGACCGACCGTGGTGGTGGTCTTGCCCTCGCCCGCCGGGGTCGGGTTGATCGCGGTGACAAGGATCAGCTTGCCATCGGGGCGGTCCTGCACGGAATTGATCAGCCGCTGGCTGACTTTCGCTTTATCATGGCCGTAGGGGACCAGATCGGCGGCATCGATCCCCAGTCTGGCACCGATGTCCTGAATAGGCAGTTTATTTGCGGCGCGCGCAATCGCGATATCTGAGAGAATTGTCATGCTGTTCGCCCTAAGCTTGCCAGCTGCGCTGGCCCGGCACATGCAGGACGACCGGATCGCCGAGCCGGACAATGCCTTCGCGTTCGACCCAGGCGGTGACGCCGCGTTTGCCTTTGGCGGCGGCTTTGAATTTGTCACCCGCACCGGGGTGATCGGCATTGATCACCTTGGCGGGCAGATGGCAGGGCTGGTTTTCCATATCCACCACGATCACCGATCCATCAGCGAATTGCAGACGCGAGGATGGCGGCAGATGAGTGAAATCGGGGATACCGCGCACGACAAGCGAGGCCCCGGCATAGGCCGGATCAAGCTGATCCAAGCCACAATCGGCAGCGATTTCGGCCAGTTCTTCTTCCGACATCACGCAAAGCTGGCGGACATTGCGGATCTCGGTGCCGCGTTTGTGCTGGCTGATCACGCGTGAACAGGATGGCCGGGTCAGTCCGCCATGCGCCTCGCCCGGGATACCGGCATAGGTCAGCGTGGCCTCGGTCATGGCTTCTGATCGCAAGGATGCATCGCGGTCCGGGACTATACCCAGCCAGACAACTTCGCCCACAATATCCGTCTTTATCAATGCTGGCATGCTGCCCCCTTACTCAAGCGGGACTCAGCCCCATCTTCCGAGGAAAAGTATCCCCGCCGGAGGCATCCTGTTCCAAAGGAACAGGAGCTGCAACGAAAAACGCCGCCCCGAGGGGCGGCGTTTGACCAGTTATACTGAAGGTTCCGGTTCCAGCCCGCTGTCGGGCGCGCGGGGTTTTTTCGGTTTGGTTTTCGGAATCGCCGTCACGGAAGACCCGGCCGACGGTGGCGTATCATCCTTATCGTCAGCGATATGCGGCGACAATCCGGCGATCACGCGTTTGATCTCCTCACCTGTCAGCGTTTCATATTCCAGCAAACCTTGGGCCAGACGCTCGAATTCTTCGCGCTTTTCGGTGATGATCTTATGCGCCAGGTCATAGCCATCCTGAATGAACTTGCGCACTTCTTCTTCGATCAGGACCTTGGTGTCAGCCGAAACCGACAGACCGGCGGTATTGCCCTGATAACCTTCATGCGCCTCGGCATAGTCGATGTTGCCGATCTTGTCCGACATACCCCAGCGCAGCACCATGGCACGGGCCAGTTGGCTCGCCTGCTGGATATCACCGGCGGGGCCATTGCTGACCGAATCAGGACCGTATTTGATGATCTCGGCAGCCTTGCCCGCCATCGTCATCGCCAGACGCTGGTGGCATTCGTCTTTGAACATGTTCAGACGGTCGATTTCCGGCAGGCTCATCACCATGCCCAAGGCACCGCCGCGCGGAATGATCGTGGCCTTATAGACCGGGTCACATTTCGGCAGGGTGATACCGACAATGGCATGGCCGGCCTCGTGATAGGCGGTCATTTCCTTTTGTTCGGCGGTCATCACCATGGACCGGCGTTCCGCACCCATCATCACCTTATCCTTGGCGGATTCGAAATCCACCATAGTGACGAAGCGACGACCGACGCGGGCGGCCATCAAGGCAGCCTCGTTCACAAGGTTTGCGAGATCGGCACCGGAAAAGCCGGGCGAGCCACGGGCGATGATGCGCAGATCGACATCAGGACCAAGCGGGATCTTGCGCGCATGGACGCCCAAAATCTTTTCGCGGCCTTTGATGTCGGGGTTCGGCACGGTGACCTGGCGGTCAAAACGACCGGGGCGCAGCAGCGCAGGGTCAAGCACGTCACGGCGGTTGGTGGCCGCGACGATGATCACGCCTTCGTTCGCCTCGAACCCGTCCATTTCGACCAGCAATTGGTTCAGCGTCTGTTCACGCTCATCATTGCCACCGCCGATACCAACACCACGGGCGCGGCCCACGGCGTCAATCTCATCGATAAAGACGATGCAAGGCGCATTCTTCTTGGCCTGTTCGAACATATCGCGCACACGGGATGCACCGACACCGACGAACATTTCGACAAAGTCAGAGCCAGAGATGGTGAAGAACGGCACGCCTGCTTCGCCCGCGATGGCGCGCGCAAGCAAGGTTTTACCGGTACCGGGAGGGCCGACAAGCAGCGCACCTTTGGGGATTTTGCCGCCAAGACGGCTGAATTTCTGTGGGTTACGCAGGAATTCGACAATCTCTTCCAGCTCTTCCTTGGCCTCGTCGATACCGGCGACATCGTCAAAGGTTACGCGGCCCGATTTCTCGGTCAGCAATTTGGCCTTGGATTTGCCAAAGCCCATCGCCCCGCCTTTGCCGCCGCCCTGCATCCGGTTCATGAAATAGATCCAGACACCGATCAGCAGAATGAACGGCAGCAGACTGAGCAAGAATGACTGGAAAACAGATGTTTCCTGGCTGCGCGCCTCGAACGGAACATTGGCGCCGATCAGCAGATTGGTGATTTCAGCGTCAGAAGGCGCGATTGTGGTGTAATTGCGCCCACCTTCGGAATAGCGCACGCGTTCGCCGTCAATGACGGCATCAGACACGCGACCGGACTGCACAGCCTCGACAAAGGTCGAGTAGCTGCGTGCGTCGCCACCGGAGGCGCCCTGCGGGCTGCTGAAAAGGTTGAATAAGGCCAGGACCATCAAGAACATGACGACCCAAAAGACCATGTTACGTGCGTTACCCAAGGGGGACTCCTATCACATCGTCAAACAGGCGACAGACTCGTGCCTGTGTGGTTATCTATAGAATAGGCACAAAACCCCGATCTTCAATGCGCAAACGGGACTGGTGGCCTATTCCGCGACAATCTGCGCGGACCAATCTGCCCCGAACTTGGCCAAAGGGGCGGAAATCAGCCGCCCGGCCCGCCAGATCGCCGGTGTTGCCTGCAGCGATAGATGCGGCAGGCCAGTGTCGCGCCAATCGCCGCAGAGGTCGATGCCCGCGCCAAGCGCGCGAATCTGCAAGTCTGGCGCATGTGGCCCGGACAATCGCCAGCGCCCGTCCCACAGTTGCGTGGTTTCCGTGACGTGACCCTGAACGGCCGCCCATTCCCGGCTGATCCGCAGCACCGGCCCGTCAAAGCTGAACCGACAGCCAGCCAAGGTTGTCGCCTGTTTCTGTCGCAGATGATGCAACAATCGGTTCTGTTCATCCCGGCGCGGCGCGGACAGGCCATGATTGACCCAGCCCATCGCCGCCAGCACCAGCCTGCGCGCCTCTTCCGCCGACAAAGCCCGCAGATCGACCGTAATCAGCATATCGCCATGCTGGCGCACAAAGTAACCTGCTGCCAATTCCGCTGTGCGCTGGTCCAGTGCCTGAGCAGCCGTCGCCATATGCCGCGCGACCTGCCCCAGCGCCTGCGGCGTCAAGCCCAGCCCGGTCAGCATTGCGGCGGCCTGTCTGATACGGATACGTTCGTAAGCGGGGTCATCATTGCTCGGATCGTCGCACCATTCATGCCCTGCGGCAGCAAGATAAGAGCGCAGGTCGGTGCGGGTGGTGTGCAACAGGGGGCGGTGAAAGCATACACCGGCTTTCATGGTCATCGCAGCCATGCCAGACAGCCCATCAACGCCCGCACCGCGTGCCAGTGCCATCACGATAGTTTCGGCCTGATCGTCAGCAGTATGTCCAAGCGCGATATCGGCAATGCCCGCCGCAGTCGCCCATTCAACCAGCAAGGCATAGCGCGCGCGGCGGGCGTTGTCTTGCAGATTGCCGCTGCCGTTCCAACCGGTCCAGCGCAGGGTCTGATGCGCAATCCCGTAGCGGTGGCACAATCTGGCCACCATCGCGCATTCATCGGCAGCCTCGGGGCGTAAACCATGATCAACCGATGCAACCCGGATATTGCCGCCCATGGCAGCAACAAGATGCAACAATGCGACTGAATCACCGCCACCGGATACGGCCAAACCAACCGGCGCGCCGGATGTGATCAGGTCGACAAAACCGTCAGACAGCGGCAGAGGCTGCGCCGCTACCGGCATCCCAGATTTTGCATGGCGTTCTGGGCACTGGACACCGCAGCATCGCCTGGAAAACGGACGTTGACCTCTGCCAATGTCAGGCAGGCGTCCTGCGTTTGCCCGATGGCCCCCAGCGATGCACCTAGTTTATACAATGCCTCTGGCGCGCGCTGGCCAGCAGGATCAGCAGAAAAGGATTCCAGATAGGCCCGCGCCGCACTGGTATTTTCGCCCAAGGCTTCCAGCGCCTGACCGCGGATAAAGGCGGCCTCTGGCGCTAGCGGGCTTCCCGGGTAGGACGTGCCAAAGGTCGATAACTGATCGACGGCGCCGCGAAAGTCACCGCTGGCGAGCGCCTCCTGCGCCCGCCGGATGTCGTCCTGTTCGCCGATGGCGACAGCGGGGCCGCCGGTCATCGGAGGAATATTGGCTGCGGGGACGCCCGCAGAATTATCAGCGCCGCCCAAAGACGGCGTGTCGCCAAGATTTGCAATATCGCAACCGGGTTCCAGCTCGCACAGTCGGAATTCCAGATCACCGATCCGGTTGGTGCCGTCCACAGTGATCCGGTTGACGCGGAATTCCAGCTCTTCCGCCTTGGAGGTCAGCCGCTGCAATTCCGCCTCGATGACGTTCAGACGGTCCAGCGGGGTTGCGCCTGCCACACCCGATGACAAAGCACCGGTTGTGGACAGTTCAGAACGCAGACGCTGCACATCGACATAAAGAGCCGTGAGCTGCTGGCGGATATCAGCCAGCGTCTCATCCTGCGCCAGCGCAGGCAGCGGCGCAGAAAGAACAGCGCAAATAAGCAAGACACGGTGCAACATCATCGGTTTCCGCTATTGTATCAGCTGGTCATCGCCGAGAACGACAGGACCGTAACGGCCCGGCGGTTCTGGGAATAGCAGCTCTCGTTGGAACAGATCTCGATCGGGCGTTCCTTGCCATAGCTGGTCACTTCCAGCCGCGAGGATGGTACGCCGCGCGAGACCAGATATTCGCGCACCGCATTGGCACGACGGAACCCCAGCGCAAGGTTGTATTCGCGGGTGCCCTGTTCGTCGGCATGGCCTTCGATCACAGCGCGGTAATCGGCATTGGTCAAAAGCCACTGCGCCTGACCATCAAGGATCGTCCGGCCTTCTGGGGTGATGGTGGATTGATCAATGACGAACAACACACGGTCGCCGATGGTCTGGCTGAAAAACTGCGGGCTGCGCGGGTCACTGGCCGAACCGGCCATACCGGCACCTGCACCAAATCCATCAGCGCCGCCTGCCCCACCAGGACCGCCTGCCCCACCGGCACCAAATCGGTTTGGATTGGTACAGGCAGCGGTTGCCAGTACCAAAAGCAAAACGGTCGCTTTTGTCATCATTTTCATCGGTTGATCCTGTTTATCTGCTCGTTGTGGCAAGTATAGCATGGCAATCGGAGTCTGGAAACGGCTTGCTGCCGCAGCATCATGGCTGCAACGGTCCCCATGAGGCATCTGATGCAGCGCTTTGAATAGGCACCGCACGCAGGTTGCGCCCGGAAATGTCGACCGAATACAGCGAACTTGCGCCATCGGCCCCCTGGGTTTCACGGGTGAACATCACGACGCGTCCATTGGGCGACCAGGTCGGTGCTTCATCAAGGAAAGAGGATGTCAGCAACCGCTCTTCTGACCCGTCGGTGCGCATCACGCCAATGTGGAACCGGCCAGCATTCATCTTGGTAAATGCGACCAGATCGCCGCGTGGCGACCAGACTGGTGTGGAATAGCGGCCTTCGCCAAATGAAATCCGACGGGCTTCGCCGCCCGACGTCGACATGATGTACAACTGCTGGCTGCCGGAACGGTCACTTTCGAACACAATGTGCGTGCCATCGGGTGACAGGCTGGGTGCCGTATCAATCGACGGGGTCGCCGTCAGGCGGAGATGCTGGCCGCTGGCCAGATCAGTGCTGTAGATATCAGTCGTGCCACCATTGGATAGGCTATAGATCACCTGCCGACCGTCACGCGAAAACCGGGGGCTGAACGCCATTTCGCCGGGTGCGGTTGCGATCTGCCTGCGGCCGACGCTGGCAACGTCCAGCAGATTGATGCGCGGGAAGCCGGATTCAAAGCTGGTGTAAAGCACCTGATCACCGCGTGGTGAAAACCGTGGCGCCAGCACGATGCTGCTGCTGTCAGTCAGAAACTGCACATTCGCGCCATCGTAATCCATGATCGCCAGGCGTTTGAGCCGGTTATCCTTTGGTCCGCTTTCGGCAACAAACACGACGCGGCTGTCAAAATAGCCCCCCTCGCCCGTGATCCGGCTGTACACGGCATCGGCCACTTTGTGGCCCATGCGCCGCCAGCCTGCGGTTGTACCGGCAAATTGCAGACCACTGCCCAGTTCCTGACCTGAAAAGATGTCAAACAGGCGGAATTTCACGCTGACCTGATCGCCGTTGACGCTGACCGCGCCCATGACGAGGGCCTGCGCATTCACCGCGCGCCAATCAGCAAAGGCGACTGGCTGCGCGAAAGAAGAAACCTGCGCGATAAAGGCATTTGACGGCACCTCACGGAACAAGCCGGTGCCGGACAGGTCCTGTGCGACCAGACGCGAGAGGTCAGATGCAAGCTGGGCGGCCTGCGGATTTTCTGCCTCGAAATTCGGGATCGCAAAGGTGATCGGTTCGATCACCCCATCGGTGATGGTCAACCGCAATGGGCCGCCCTGCGCCAAAGCAGGGCCTGCCAGCATCAACGTGATCAGCAACGTCAAAAGTCTTTTCATCTTCTCTGCCTCATTCGCTACCGGGCGTAGCACCCGATCAGCTTCATTCATCTGCGCGTTGCAGCGCTTATACATTGTTTGGCGCGCCTGCGCACCTGTCTCGGCTATCTTAATCGCATACCGCTGGGGTCAAACGTAATCACAACTTCGCGCCATTGGTCATATTTATCTGCCGGTAACTGATATCCGCTGCCCTGACACCTCAGAATCGCGCGACGCGCAGCTTCAAACGCTGTGCTTGTGGCAGATTGGTCACCGCTAGACGATAACAAGCGTGGTTCACCCTCGACCCGGCCTTCGCGGGTCAGGTTGAAACCGACCTCGACCGTGACCCGCGCAGCCACCGAACCCGGGTCGACATTCCAGCACGAATTGACCGCGATGCGGAAACTGTCGCGTTCAGAGCCGGTCATCGGCGGGCCCGCAGGCACCGCAGGGGCCGCACTGCCAGCCAAGGCCGAAGCCAGCGCATCCGCCACTGCATCACTGGTGTCGGGGGGCGGTGTCGGCGCTGGCGCTGGCTCCGGCTCTGGGGCAGGCGTGGGTGCGGGCGTCGGCGCAGGATCTGCCGTTGCGGTCTGCTCTGGCGCGGGCGGCACCGGACGCGCCGGGCGGGGCACCGGACGCAGTGAGGTTTCCACCGCACCGCGCGGACGTTCATCGGGAATCACGATTTCTGTCGCCGTCTGTTCGGGGGCCGTGGCTTGCTGTTCGGGTACGGCAACTTCTGCCTGCGCGGATTCATCCGGCACCACCGCTTCGCGGGCGATGTCAGAGATCTGCGCATCAGGTGGCGGCGGTGCGGTCGGTGTCGATGCGACGCGTTCTGCAGGAGCCGGTGTCGGGTCCGGACTTGGCGGCAGATCCGGCGCGGCAGGTGGCGCCGCGGGTGGCGGTGGGGGCGGCGGGGCCTGCACCACAGGTGGCGGCGCTTCGACCGGGGGCGGCGGGGTCTCTTCAACCGGCGGTGGCGGTGGGGGTGGCGGTGCTTCTACAGGCGGCGGCGGTGTTTCTTCGACGGATGGCTGCACCGGTGCGTCAGGGGCAGCATCGCCGGGCTCGGGCGTGCGGGCCGCCATCATCTGCTCGAACTCTTCGCCGGACATCACCGTCACATCCATGGCTTGCATCGGCAGTGGCTGCGATTGCATCCCCAACCCCAGCAGGAGCCAGCCGATCAGGCCAACATGGCCGACCGCAGAGATATAGGTGCCCGGCGTCTGCATCTTATCCGTCAACACCATCATAGGTGGGACCGCCGATATCCGTCACCAGCCCGATATCGGAAAAACCGCCCGCATTCAGCGCGCCCATCACCTCTGCCACACGGTTCCAGGCGTTTGACCCATCGGCGCGCAGGAAAATCTTGTTGCTGGTTCGCTCGGCCGCAATCGCACGCAGGCGCGTAACCAATTCGGCGGGTGGCACATCGGTTTCCTGGATCATCACGACGCCTTCTGCGGTGATCGTCACCGTCAAAGGTTCTTCTTCGTCACCGGGCAAAGCGGTGGCCGCCGTCTGCGGCAATTCCACGGGCACACCCACGACCGACAACGGGGCTGCGACCATGAAGATGATCAGCAGCACCAGCATGACGTCCACGAAAGGTGTGACGTTGATTTCCGACATCGGCGGTTGACCACCACGGGACCGGCGGCGGCCTCTGCCCCCGCCCCCGCCGCCGGATTTCATGACACCTGCGCCCATATCAGCTATCCAACTGACGGCTGAGGATGGTAGCAAATTCATCGGCAAAGGCTTCGTAGCCCGCCACGATCCGGTCACTGTCGGCGGAGAGTTTGTTGTAGTAAATAACGGCAGGAATAGCGGCCAAAAGGCCCAGCCCTGTGGCCAGAAGCGCCTCGGCGATCCCCGGTGCCACAACGGCGAGGTTGGTATTCTGCGCCTCGGCGATTTCGATAAAGGCGTTCATGATCCCCCAGACGGTCCCGAACAGACCGACAAAAGGTGCTGTGGACCCGACAGTCGCCAGAACAGGCAGACCCTTTTGCAGGCGAGCGGCCTCTTTCGCGATGGCGACATCCATGGAACGGTCGATCCGCGCCGTGGCCCCCGCGATCAGCCCGCCATCCTGCCTGTGCGACCGTCGCCATTCCATCATACCGGCAGCGAAAATCTTTTCTGAAGCGCCGTCCGGGTCTGCGCCGATCTGGTCGAACAGCTGGTCCAGCGGTTCACCTGACCAGAACGCGCGGTCAAAGACATCCGCCTCTGCCCGGGCGCGGCGGAACTGGATCGTCTTGTCGATGATGATCGCCCAGCACCAGACTGATGCGACGACCAGCAGGATCATCACCAGTTTGACGATGATCGTTGCGCGCGCGAACAGCGCCCACATTGTGAATTCGTTTGCTACTTCCATGTGCCTGCTCTGCCTGAAGGCCCTGTTTGGGCTCAATTGCGCCCATCATTAGCGTAAACCATAAGGCAAATCCAACCAAACCGGCATCACAAAGCCGAAAAGGATACGATTTTAGCGCGCGACTTGGCGGATCGCCGCTGGCAGGCGGCAAATCGCCCCTTCGGTGGTCATGCAGATGATCGTGACAAGGGCGGAGAACAGCGTGACATCCCCGCGTCTGACATCCTGTCGCAAGACCAGCCTTGCGCCTGATCCAGGCTGAATCGCGGTTTCAACGCGCAACACGTCATCGTAACGAGCGGGCGAGAGGTAATCCGCCTCGACCCTGCGCACGGCAAAGACCATACCATCCGCCTTCATCTGCGCCTGATCAATGCCGAGATCACGGACCCATTCGCTGCGCGCGCGTTCAATGAAGCGCAGGTAATTGGCGTAATAGACGATGCCCGCCATATCGGTGTCTTCGTAATAGACGCGCAGATCGAAGCTATGCATCAGCTTGGCCTTTGCACGCGCGCAGCCAGGCGCATTGCATGTGACGGATCGCGCGCCGCCTGCGGCATCACCGGATCATAGGCGGCACGGATTACATCCGCGACTTCCGGGCGCAACACGGCCTTGCTGTCGATCAGCGCCAGTGGAGGCATGTCGGTAAAGGCCATGTCCGACCACAGCAGGATCACCTGTACCGCCTGGGACAAGGCCAGCATATCCGCCGGTACCTGTGACAAGTGATCATCCATACGCAGAAACACGAAAGCAGCCTTAATCCCGCCCCGATCATCAAAGCGGAAAATCCGGTACTGGTTGGCATCCGCCTGCTGCAAACGTCCCACGAGCGGCACCAGATCGGGCACCAGCCGGTCCAGATGCGGCACGTCGGTCAGTTCTGCCCAATCGCGACAGAAGAATACCATCAGATTGGCACCGATTTCGGCATCAACCCCGTCCATCTCATGCCCGGCCAGCGCCACGACAGCTTCGATCGCGCCTTTGAACACCGCCAGCGTAGCGTCATCAACGCCAAAGACCACCGGCACGATCGGCCGCCCCCAGCGGGCAAAGACATAATCGCCGTCAGAGCGGGTGAAATAGGGGGCAATGTCCTGCATCATTTCTCCGGTTGTGGTTGCGTGGGCAGATACTGGCCCCATTTGCGCGCCACAGCGGTGGGAATGTCGATATCCTGCCAGCGCGCGAACAGCAGGAGCTGCGCGAAAAGATCGGCGACTTCGTCCTCCATCGCGCGGTGCAGGGCATCGGCATCTTGCGTTGCACGGCCCTGCCCGTTGCGTTTCAGGAACGCTGCCTGCAGTTCGCCCAATTCCTCGCCCAGTTTCGCCAGATGCCAGACGGCGTCACGGTTGATCCCGAACCGTTCGGCATAGATGTCAGAGACGGCTTGCGACAGATCGCTGAGCGCGTCGATACTGCGCGGGTCAGTCATCGAATAATACCCCCTGCCCCGGCGCGCGTGGCGCATCCAGCCCCAGATGCGTCCAAGCCGCCTGTGCCAGCATGCGCCCGCGCGGGGTGCGCTGGATCAGGCCCTTTTGCAACAGATAGGGCTCGATCACATCCTCAAGTGAATCGCGGCTTTCGGACAAGGCGGCAGAGAGGGTTTCAATTCCCACCGGCCCACCTGCATAGCTTTCCGCGATAAGGCGCAGATAGCGGCGGTCGGCCTGATCGAGGCCCATCTTGTCGACGCCAAGCCGATTCAGCGCCATATCCGCGATCGCTTGCGTCACGGTCCCGTCACCTTCGACAATGGCGAAATCCACGACGCGGCGCAAAAGCCGTCCCGCAATCCGCGGTGTGCCGCGCGCACGGCGCGCGATTTCTGCCGCGCCTTCATCGGCGGCAGGCGCGCCCAACAGGCGGGCAGCACGGGTCACGATCAGGTGCAATTCGTCCTGCGTGTAAAATTCCAGCCGTGTCGGAATGCCGAACCGGTCACGCAGCGGCGTGGTCAGCAAGCCCATCCGGGTGGTCGCGCCGACCAGCGTGAACGGCTGCAGTTCAATGCGCACGGTGCGTGCGGCGGGACCTTCGCCGATCACCAGATCGAGCGCGAAATCTTCCAACGCGGGATAAAGCACTTCCTCCACCGCCGGGTTCAGCCGGTGGATTTCGTCGATGAACAGCACATCGCGGGCTTCCAGATTGGTCAGGATCGCGGCTAGATCACCTGCCTTGGCCAGTACCGGCCCGGATGTCATGCGAAACCCCACTCCCAATTCGCGCGCCATGATCTGCGCCAAGGTCGTCTTGCCGAGACCGGGCGGGCCGTGGAACAAGGTGTGATCCATCGCCTCCCCCCGCCTGCGCGCACTTTCGATAAAGACCTTGAGGTTGGCGCGCGCTTCCTTCTGGCCGATGAATTCGTCCAGCGACTGCGGTCGCAAGGCGCGGTCGGTATCTTCTGGCTGGCGTTCAGGGCGCAGAGTCGGGTCAGGTTCGGTCATCCGCCCATCTAGCCTTTAGGTGCCAGCAGCTTCAAGGCGGCGCGGATCACCGCGGATGCATCGGCCTGCGGGTCAGCGCCCAAAACCTGCACGACGGCGCTGGCAGCGTCACCGGGGGCATAGCCAAGGTTGGCCAGCGCTGACATGGCATCCGCCTGCGCGGTGCTGGTGGGTTGCGGTGCAGCTTTGCGCGGGGCGGGGGCCGGATCAGGCTCGATCACCTCATCCCCCGTCACGGCGGCCATGCCTGCGCCCAGGGCCATCACGCCGGGTGCCTTGTCCTTGAGTTCAATAATCACCCGTTGCGCGGTTTTTGGGCCAACGCCGCGTGCCTTGGCCACGGCGCTCCAATCACCCAACGCAATCGCCCGGCTAACGCCATCGGCGCCCAGCGCGCCAAGGATCGCCAACGAGGCTTTTGCCCCGATCCCCTGCACCGACATCAGCAGGCGGTGCCATTCCTTTTCCACCAAAGTAGTAAAACCGAAGAGTTGCAGAATGTCCTCGCGCACCAACAGGTCGGTATACAGCGCCACGGCCTCACCATTGCCGGGCAAACTGGCCATCACGCGGTCAGAGACATAGACCAGATACCCCACACCGCGCACATCAATCAGCACATGGTCGGTGCTCCGGTAGTCCAGCCGTCCAGATATCTTGCCAATCATGCGCTGGCCTTTGCGAGAGCGGCGTTCAGCCGGTTAGACGATTGCAGGTGATGCGCATGGCAGATCGCAATCGCCAGCGCGTCAGCAGCATCAGGCCCGGCAAGTTTCACCCCGGGCAGTTGCAGTTTCACCATATGGGCGACCTGCACCTTATCAGCATGACCCACACCCACGACGGCCTTTTTGATCGCATTGGGGGCATATTCCCCGATCCGCAGACCGGCCTGCGCGGTGACGAGCAAAGCGATTCCCCGCGCCTGCCCCAGTTTCAGCGTGCCGACGCCATCCTTGTTTACAAAGGTCTGTTCGACAGCGGCCTCTGTCGGGCAATGCAAGGCGATCATGCTGGACAGCTGGTCATGCAGCGACAACAGCCGCATAGCCAGATCTTCGCCGGTCGAATGGCTGATACCATTGGCAACATGCGTGATCCGCGAACCGGTCACATCGATTAGCCCCCAGCCCATGTTCCGCAGGCCCGGATCTATTCCCAATACGCGCATTGCACGCCTCTTTGTTATTATCCCGTGAACGCTAGCACAAAAGGCGAACAAAGACCAAGCGCCTTTGGCCATCACCTGCGGACCCGACGGGCACAGCAACAGGCATCCGGCACGGATCACCCCAGAAAGGCAACAACGGGATGACCAATAGAAAAAGGGCTATGCGCAGGCTTATGATTAAATATTAGGCATTCTGAAAACGCATATGACCCATGCAAAAACAGGTCTGGTGCGATCACGAAAAGCCCCCTACCTGCCCGTTATCAGATTTTCGCTGCTTGGCAGCATGTATAAGGATAACGGCTATGGCCAGTTTTGAAACCAACCACACGGCTTCCAGCATCTCTGCTGGTCGCGCAACATCTTTCTTTGCTTCCATCATCGGCGCTGTCGCTGCCTGGAACGATGCCCGGATCACCCGCAACGCGCTGTCGAAACTGTCGGCACGTGAACTGGACGATATCGGCCTGTGCTTCAGCGATATCGACAGCATCGCGACACGCGGTACCCGCTGAAACATTTCGGGCCGCGCCGGATACGCGCGGCCTTTTGCGGCACCAATGTTTGGGAATTACCCGAACAGACTGCCTAATATGTCTGCAATGAACAGGGTGACGACGTCGCCCTGCATCAGCCATGCCGCCGCGCGCGACACGCCATCATTCTGCGCCATGCTCGTGATCCGGTCAGCATAGGTATCAGGACCGAGCCGGGCCAGAAAGACTGCTTTAAGTAAAAGCGCGACGACAATCAGCAGCGCAACGCTGCGCGCAGGGAAACGAAGCCGGAAGCGGCGTGGTCGTTCGACAATCAGCCCGTCGGATTGCACCACCTTCACTGACCCATTGGCCAGCTTTTGGCGTTTGCTCACAATATTTTTCAACCGCTTGTCAAAAGGCGTGTTGGACTGCGCCATAAGTCAGCCACCCAAACAGATACTCGTTCACTACAACGCCAGTATCGTCAAAGCAGGCCAGCAAAACAAGGCTTTTGTCAGGTGCGCCTTCAGGCTGCGTTTTTTCGCAGGACCAGTGTCGTCCAGTCACCGATCGCGGTCTGCTTGCACAGAACGCAGTGGTTTGCAGCATAGGTTTCAGTAACCTCTGCGGCCTGTTCGTTCAGGATGCCGGACAGGATCAGGTAACCTCCCGCCGCCAGATTGGCACTGATATCCGGGGCAAGGCTGATCAGCGGCCCTTTGAGGATATTCGCAAAGATCAGATCAAACGGCCCACTGATCATATCGCCGCCAAACCCAGAGGCCACGATGCACTCCACCTGCCCGTTCAGATCATTCGCCTGCACATTGGCCCGCGCCACATCGACTGCGACAGGGTCGATATCACTGGCCAGCACCGGCCCACCCAGAACCTTGGCTGCGGCCATGGCCAATACGGCTGTACCGCAGCCCAGATCCAGAATCCGCCCGCCGTTGAAACCCTGTGCCAGCACATCCTCGAATGCCAGCAAGCAACCCAGAGTCGTGCCATGGTGGCCGGTGCCAAAGGCCATCGCCGCCTCGATCAGCAACGGGATGCTGTCCGCAGGCACCTTGTCGGCATCATGCGATCCGTAGACGAAAAACCGCCCTGCCGGGACCGGGGCCAGATCGCGCTGGACCTTGGACACCCAATCCTGATCGGGAATTTCGGAAATGTTGAACGGTTTGGCACCGTGCAAAGCCGCCAACACCGCAAGCGCCCCCGCATCGGGGGCTACTTCGGTATAGGCGGCAACCTCCCACAGGCCCGATCCGTCTTCGATCTCGAACACGCCGGTGCCGATGGGTTCGGGGTCAAGATGTTCCAGTGCCTCGGCCAAGGCATAGGCGGCATCTTCACCGGTCATCGTGGTCAGGGCAGTATAGCTGGTCATGGGATCACTTTCACGGATTCTACCGCCGCTTAGGACCGCATCAGCCGTAGGTCAAGCACCGACCCCGATGGGACAGGTCACGCCGGTGCCGCCGATCCCGCAATAGCCACCGGGGTTCTTGGCCAGATATTGCTGGTGATACTCTTCCGCAAAGTAAAAGATCGGTGCGCCGATGATTTCTGTTGTGATGGTGCCATAGCCAGCCTGTGTCAGACGGGGGGCAAATGCCTCTTTCGACGCTTCGGCCGCAGCCTGTTGCGCGGCATCAAAAGTGTAGATACCCGATCGATACTGCGTACCGCGA
Source organism: Loktanella sp. (assembly GCA_017390475.1). Lineage (GTDB taxonomy): Bacteria > Pseudomonadota > Alphaproteobacteria > Rhodobacterales > Rhodobacteraceae > Yoonia. Next base: position 191,819 of record JAFPBO010000013.1, on the reverse strand, counting down.
TCATTGCCCTGCTGCATGCCCTGCGTCGGGTCGTGGCCTTCCCAGAACACCTGCAACAATTGTTCATAGCTGATCACGGCGGGGTCATAGACCACGCGGACTACCTCGTTATGGCCAGTCTTGCCGGTGCAGACCTCTTCATAGGTCGGGTTCGGAGTATAGCCACCCGCATAGCCGACCATTGTCGATTGGACGCCGTCCAGTTTCCAGAACATCCGTTCCACACCCCAGAAACAACCCATGCCAAAGATTGCTTCGGCCATGCCAGCGGGGACATCGGCAAGAATCGGGGTGCCATAGACATAATGGGTGTCTGCCGTCGGGATCGGTTGTGCGCGCCCAGGCAAGGCGGCGTCGGGGGATACCATTTCGGATTTGGCGCTTTTAGTAAAAAACATTTTTGGCTCCTGTGTTCTGTCATGGATATAAGCGCGTTTGGGGAAATTGCTACTCTGCTATCGCACAGCAAGAACCGCGCGGAAGGCTTGATCCACATCAAGGATATTTGCGCGCAGCCCCCCTAGACCCAACCCTGCGAACAGAATTGTTTTGACAGGTGTCCCATGTCCTCCTCCAACAACCAGCCGCTTTATGCGCCGCGCGAGCCGATCTTTCCGCGCCGCGTCAAAGGCTATTACCGCAACCTCAAATGGTGGGTGATGGCCGTGACGCTCGGTATCTATTACCTGACACCATGGATCAGGTGGGACCGCGGGCCCAACCTGCCCGATCAGGCCGTGCTGATCGACATGGCGCATCGGCGGTTCTATTTCTTCTGGATCGAAATCTGGTCACATGAATTCTATTTCGTCGCAGGCTTGCTGATCATGGCGGGGCTGGGGCTGTTCCTGTTCACCTCGGCGCTTGGTCGGGTCTGGTGCGGCTATACCTGCCCGCAGACAGTCTGGACCGATCTGTTCATCCTTGTCGAACGCTGGATCGAAGGCGACCGCAACGCCCGCGTCCGGCTGTGGAAAGCGCGGTGGGACGCACGCAAAATCCGGCTCCGCCTGACAAAGTGGGTCGTCTGGCTGTTGATTGCCGCGGCGACCGGCGGGGCATGGGTGTTCTATTTCGCTGATGCACCAACGCTGGCCCGCGATCTGGTCAGCTTGCAGGCGCCTTTTGTTGCATGGGCCACCATCAGCCTGCTGACCGCAACAACATTCATCTTTGGCGGCTTCATGCGCGAACAGGTCTGCAATTACATGTGCCCATGGCCACGCATCCAAGCGGCAATGATGGACCCCGAAACGCTGACCGTCGCGTATCGCGACTGGCGCGGCGAACCGCGCGGCAAACAGCGTCTTGAAGGCGCAGGCGATTGCATCGACTGCATGGCCTGCGTCAATGTCTGCCCGGCAGGGATCGACATCCGCGATGGGCAGCAGATGGAATGCATCACCTGTGCTTTGTGCATCGACGCCTGTGATGACGTGATGGACAGGATCGGCAAACCGCGCGGTCTGATCGATTATCTGGCCCTGTCGGATCAGGAAGAAGAGGCGCAAGGCAAACCCGCCAAACCGATCTGGGCGCATGTACTGCGGTTTCGCACCATGCTTTACACGGCACTTTGGGCCTTGATCGGCGTCGGGTTGGTCTTTGCGATCTTCATTCGCGCCAATCTGGAAATGACTGTATCCCCGGTACGCAACCCGACCTTTGTGGTCCTCAGCGATGGCACGGTCCGCAATATCTATGACATCCGCTTGCTGAATAAACTGGGCGAGGATCGGGCATTCACCCTATCGCTGGTTTCCGATGCCGCCTTGGAAATCGCGGTCGAAGGCAACGATCAGGCCATCGTGACTGTCCCCGCGAATGAGACGATGCTCCAGCGCGTCTATGTCTCGACCGCGCCGGGCAGTGCTGCGGCAACCACAGACCGCACCGACCTGCGGTTCTGGGTCGAGGATGCGATCACCGGTGAACGCGCCTTTACAGATACAATTTTCAACGGAAGGGCGGCACAATGACTGCTATTGCAAAAGAGCCCCGCAAATTCACCGGCGCGCATATGCTGGCATTCTTTGTGGGAGGGTTCGGGATCATTATCACCGTCAACCTTTTCATGGCCTATATGGCGATTTCGACATTTCCGGGGGTCGAGGCCCGCAGCCCTTACGTGGCCAGCCAGACCTTTGAGGTAAACCGCGACGCGCAGGATGCGCTGGGGTGGGATGTCATCGCCACACTGAACGACGGTTTGCTAACGCTGACGATCAATGATCAGGCGGGCCAGCCGGTGCAACCACGCGTGCTCAAGGCGATCTTTGGCCGGGCCACGCATACCGGCGAAGACCACACCCCCGATTTCACATGGACCGGCACGGCGCTGACAGCGGTGGTCCCGTCGCGCGACGGATATTGGAACCTGAGATTGGAACTGGAAGCAGAAAACGGCACGATCTTCCGCCGCCGCATCCAGTTGCGTGACACATGAGCGATACAGCCGCCTGCCCCGCCTGCATTGGCATCCCTGAGACGACGCTGGCAAAAGCCGCGTCGCGCGGGACCGAACAGATCATGCTGTCCTTACCCGCCATCCATTGCGTGGCCTGCATCACCGGCGTGGAACGTGCCCTTGAGAAGATTGACGGCATTGTCAGCGCCCGCGTCAACCTGTCGATGAAGCGCATCACGGTTGGTCTTGACCAACCGCTGGCACCAGAGACGCTGATCGATGCGCTGGAAATGGCGGGGTTCGAGGCCCGCAGCCTGGATCAGGGTTTGCTGAATGCAGAGAACGACCCAGTTGGCGGTGCGCTGATGACGCGGATCGCCGTGTCCGGCTTTGCCATGATGAATGTGATGCTGCTGTCGGTCGCGATCTGGTCGGGTGCCGTGGGTGCCACGCAGCAGATGTTCCACCTGATCAGTGCGGCTATCGCGATCCCTGCTGTGGCTTACGCCGGGCAACCGTTTTTCCAGCACGCATGGTCCGCGCTGCGAGTGCGGCGGCTGAATATGGATGTGCCGATCTCGCTCGCGCTGATCCTGACCACGGGGATGAGCCTATTTGAAACTGTCTATGGCGGCGAGCATGCCTATTTCGAGGCGGCGGTGTCGCTGGTGTTTTTCCTGCTGATCGGGCGCTATCTGGACCATCGCAGCCGCAAGGCTGCCGCCTCTGCCGCAGCCCAGCTCGCCGCGTTAGAGGTGCCGCGTGTGATGCGGGTGACCGGCAGTATCCGCCAGATGGTCGATTTTGCCGATCTGGTGGTCGGTGATCTGGTGCTGGTCCTGCCCGGTGGGCGCATTCCGGTAGACGGTGTCGTGACTGATGGCACCAGCCAGATCGACCGGTCGATGCTGACCGGCGAAAGCCGCCTGCATTATGCCGATACCGGCGCAAAGGTCACAGCCGGTGAGGTCAATATGACCGGCCCGCTGACGATCCGTGCCGCGACCGTGGGCATGGATACCACCCTGCGTAAAATGGTCACGATGGTTGACGCGGCAGAGGCGGTGCGCAACCGCTATACCGCCATCGCCGACCGCGCGGCGGCGTTTTATTCGCCGATGGTGCATTTGCTGGCGCTTGTCACCTTTGCAGGCTGGGTGATCTGGTCGGGCGATGTGCGCTTGTCCGTGAATATCGCCGTCGCCGTGCTGATCATCACCTGCCCCTGTGCTTTGGGGCTGGCCGTGCCTGCGGTATCCACCATTGCGGCGGGGCGGTTGTTCCGCGCTGGTCTGCTGGTCAAGGACGGGACCGCGCTGGAACGGTTAGCCGAAGTTGATACTGTCGTGTTCGACAAGACTGGCACGCTGACAATGCCCGTCGCCGCCCGCGATACGCTGGATGCAGAGGCCCAGTCCATCGCCCTCGGCATGACACAGAACGCCAGCCATCCCGTGTCGCAAGCCATCGCAGCATCGCTTTTGGGGGTGACACCCGCGATCCTGACCGATCAGACCGAACATCTCGGCAAGGGGCTAAGCGCCATATACAACGGCCAACCGGTCCGGCTTGGGTCTGGCGCATGGCTGGGGGCTGGCGCTGGCACCTGGCTGCAGATCGGCGACAAGACGCCGCGCAAGATCACGCTGGCCGCTGGGTTGCGTGACGGCGCGCTGGACTTGATCACGGCATGGCAAAAGGCAGGGCTGGCCGTGCATCTGGTGTCGGGTGATGATACCGAGGAAACCGCCCGCGTGGCACATTTGCTGGGCATCGACCAATGGCAGGCTGAAACCCAGCCAGAGGACAAGATCGCCTATATCAATGCACTATCGGACCAAGGGGCCAAGGTCCTGATGGTCGGCGACGGGCTGAACGATACCGGCGCGCTCACGGCGGCTTATGCGTCACTGTCGCCAGCGACGGCAGCAGATGCATCGCGCGCGGCATCCGATATCGTGCTGCTGAACGACAGCCTGACACCGCTGATTGAACTGCCGCTGGTCGCACGGGCCGCCAAAAAACGGATCGTAGAAAACTTCGCCATCTCGGCGGGCTATAACATCATCGCCATCCCCATTGCGGTGGCCGGTTTCGCAACGCCGCTGCTGGCGGCGATTGCCATGTCCACATCGTCGATCACGGTTCTGGTGAACGCATTACGGTTGAAAGGGCGGCTATGAATGTTTTGGTAATCCTTATCCCCGTATCGCTGACTTTGGGGGCAATCGGACTGGTCGCCTTTCTTTGGAGCCTGCGCGCAAACCAATATGAAGACCTTGAAGGCGACGCCTGGCGGATATTGTCGGATGACGATCAGGAACCACGCTGAAATTTTCAGACCCCAGTTGACAGAGCCGTGAACGGCTCATATCTATCCGGTGTTGGCACTCGGGTTCACTGAGTGCTAACACAAAGATAACCGAACTGGAGAAGTTCCGAAATGGCATTTAAACCACTTCACGACCGTGTGCTGGTCCGCCGCCTCGAAGGCGAAGAAAAAACACAGGGCGGTCTGATCATCCCAGACACCGCCAAGGAAAAACCAGCTGAAGGCGAAATCGTCAGCATCGGCGAAGGCGCGCGCAAAGACAGCGGCGAGCTGATCGAGATGTCCGTCAAGCCCGGCGACAAAGTGCTGTTTGGCAAATGGTCCGGCACCGAAGTCCGCATCGACGGCGAAGAGCTGTTGATCATGAAGGAAAGCGACATCCTCGGGATCCTGTGATCCTGCGGCCCTGTCCTATCCCCTTTCAAATAATTCAAGGAGCACATGAAAATGGCTGCTAAAGAAGTTAAATTCAGCACCGACGCGCGTAACCGGATGCTCAAGGGTGTGAACATCCTTGCCGACGCCGTCAAAGTCACACTCGGCCCCAAAGGCCGTAACGTGGTTATCGACAAATCCTTTGGCGCACCGCGCATCACAAAGGACGGTGTTTCTGTCGCCAAGGAAATCGAACTGGAAGACAAGTTCGAAAACATGGGCGCGCAGATGGTCAAAGAAGTGGCCAACCGCACCAATGACGAAGCCGGTGACGGCACCACGACTGCCACCGTTCTGGCACAGGCGATTGTCCGCGAAGGCATGAAATCTGTCGCTGCTGGCATGAACCCGATGGATCTGAAGCGCGGCATCGACCTCGCGACATCCAAAGTCGTCGAAGCGATCAAAGCGGCAGCACGTCCTGTCAACGACAGCGACGAAGTTGCACAGGTCGGCACAATCTCTGCCAATGGCGAAGCTGAAATCGGCCGCCAGATCGCAGATGCGATGCAGAAAGTCGGCAACGAAGGCGTGATCACTGTCGAAGAAAACAAGGGTCTGGAAACAGAAACCGATGTTGTCGAAGGCATGCAGTTCGACCGCGGCTACCTGTCGCCTTACTTCGTGACCAACCCCGAAAAAATGACAGTCGAGCTGGAGGATGCGATCATCCTGCTGCACGAAAAGAAACTGTCGTCGCTGCAGCCAATGGTGCCTTTGCTGGAATCCGTCATCCAGTCCGGCAAGCCATTGCTGATCATCTCTGAAGATGTCGAAGGCGAAGCGCTGGCGACACTGGTCGTCAACAAACTGCGCGGCGGCCTGAAAATCGCTGCTGTCAAAGCCCCCGGCTTTGGCGATCGTCGCAAGGCGATGCTGCAGGATATCGCTGTTCTGACCGGCGGTCAGGTGATCTCTGACGATCTGGGCATGAAGCTGGAAAACGTCACCATCGACATGCTGGGTTCTGCCAAGCGCATCTCGATCACCAAAGACACGACCACCATCGTTGACGGTGCCGGCGACAAAGCGGAAATCGAAGCACGCGTTGCCCAGATCCGTGGCCAGATCGAAGAAACAACATCGGATTATGACCGTGAAAAACTGCAGGAACGCGTGGCCAAGCTGGCTGGCGGTGTTGCTGTCATTCGCGTCGGTGGCATGTCCGAAGTCGAAGTCAAAGAGCGTAAAGACCGCGTTGACGATGCCCTGAACGCAACACGCGCAGCCGTGCAAGAAGGCGTTGTTGTCGGTGGTGGTGTTGCTCTGATCCAGGCTGGCAAAGTTCTGGAAGGCCTCAAGGGTGCAAATTCTGACCAGGACGTCGGCATCGCGATCATCCGCAAAGCGATTGAAGCACCACTGCGCCAGATCGCCGAAAACTCCGGCGTGGACGGTTCCGTGGTTGCTGGCAAGATCCGCGAAAGCACCGACAAGGCGTTCGGGTTCAACGCGCAGACCGAAGAATATGGCGACATGTTCAAGTTCGGCGTCATCGACCCGGCCAAAGTTGTGCGCACAGCACTGCAAGATGCAGCATCTGTCGCTGGCCTGCTGATCACCACAGAAGCCATGATCGCTGACAAACCGTCGAAAGACGGCGGCAATGGCGGCGGCGGCATGGGCGATATGGGTGGCATGGGCGGTATGGGCGGCATGATGTAAATCACGCCGGGTCCTTCCCGACCATTGCACCAAAGAAGGGCGGTCCATCGGGCCGCCCTTTTCTTTTGTCCGATCCGGTGTCTACAGCGTTTTGGGAAATACTTGGCACAACTATATCGCGTTTCACGTTTTTGCGCAGCGAGAGGCAGCGAAAAGCGATGCAGGTTTTTCCCGAAACGCTTTAGATCGCAGCGCTCTCTCGAAGGACGGACACGTGCTAAAGATTCTTCTGCTTGTGGCCCTGACGATGTGCGCCTTTGCTGCAAATTCGATCCTCAACCGGATCGGTGTCGGCATTTATGGCATGGATCCAATGGATTTCGCCGCGATCCGGGTCGCTGCCGGGGCGATGACATTATGGGCGCTGGTATGGCTGCGCGGTACCGTCATGCCGCAATTGCTTTCCTGGCGGCGGATAGCGGGCGCAGTGACGCTGACTGGCTATATGATAGGGTTTTCATGGGCCTACCTGAGCCTTGATGCCGGTCTGGGTGCGCTGATCCTGTTCGGTGTGCTGCAGGTGGTCGTCTTTGGCTGGGCGGTGACCGCGCGGCAAACCATCCCGACCCGCCGTTGGTTTGGGGCTGTGGTCGCCTTTGTCGGCCTTTGTGTGCTTCTCTGGCCATCGGGTGGCCAAACCGTGCCACCCGGTGGGGCAATTGCCATGATCGTCGCGGGGATCGCCTGGGCCGCTTACACGCTGCTGGGGCGCACAGAGCCGGACGCCTTGGGCGCGACGGCAGCCAATTTCCTGCTATGCTTGCCAATCGTGCTGCTTGCCCTGCCCTTTTCGGACATCGGCAGCCCCGGTACGCCCGGCATCGTCACGGCTATCCTCGCGGGTGCGGTCACATCCGGGCTGGGCTATGCGCTTTGGTACCGGATATTGCCTGAGCTGCCCGCGACGCTGGCGGGTATCTCACAGCTGAGCGTGCCTGTGCTGACGGTGATCGCAGGTGCCTTGGTCCTGACAGAGCCGCTCACACTGCGTCTGGTGCTGGCAGGGCTGCTTGTCATCGGTGGCATCGCTATTTCTTTACCAAAACGTCATTAGGTTTTGTTGCAATCGGGCTTCCGTATCGTTGCCGCATCTTTATTTATGGGCACATGAAAAGGATTCTTTCAGCTTTTGTGGTCGCCATCTCTGCCAGCCCAGCGCTGGCCGAAGAATGTGTCGTACTGCTGCATGGTCTCGCCCGGACCGAGATTTCCATGGCTCCGATGGAACTCGTGCTGGAAAATGAAGGCTACAGGGTCGTCAACCGTGGCTACCCATCGACCGAAAACCCGATCGAGAGCCTAGTGAATGATTTTCTGGCACAGGATGTCGCGGCCTGCGGCGACATGCGGGTCAATTTCGTGACCCATTCGATGGGCGGTATTCTGGTCCGTGCATGGCTGACCAACAATCGCCCGGAGGATATGGGCCGCGTGGTCATGCTTGGGCCGCCCAATGGTGGGTCAGAGCTCGTCGATATCTTTGGTGAATTCGAGCCGTTTCAATGGGTCAATGGACCCGCAGGTCTTCAACTGGGCACTGGCGAGGATAGCTTTCCCAATACGCTGGAGTATCTGCCGTTCGAGATTGGCATCATCGCGGGCAACCGAACGCTGAACCCGGTCTATTCCACGCTGATTGAAGGGCCGGATGATGGCAAGGTGTCCGTCTTTTCGACCCGGCTGGACGGGATGACAGATCATATTGTGCTACCTGTGACCCACACATTCATGATGAACAACCCACTGGTAATGGCGCAGGTGCTGAATTTCCTGCGAGAGGGGCAGTTTGATCACGACCAGACGCTGATCGACCTGTTTCTAGGGGGCGATTGACCAGATTGCAGACCCGGCCCTGGCCTCGTCTGCAATGCCACTGGCTGGGATGTCTATGCCCGGACGATGCGGTTGATATGGCCCATTTTTCGGCCCGGTTTGACATCTGCCTTGCCATAAAGATGGATCGCGGCATCAGTTCTGGCATATCCGTCAAGTTTGTCCATATCATCGCCGATCAGGTTTTCCATGGTCACATCGGCATGACGCGACCCGTCACCCAAAGGCCAGCCCGCGACGGCCCTGATGTGCTGTTCAAACTGGCAGATCGTGCAGCCATTCTGGGTCCAATGGCCGGAATTATGCACACGCGGCGCGATTTCATTGACGATCAGGCCTTTGCCCGTAACAAAGAGTTCGACCCCCATGACGCCGACATAATCCAGCGCATTCAGGATACGCGCAGCGATCAGGACGGCATCGGTTCGTTGTGATGCGGTCAGATTGGCCGGCACTTTGGTGGTACGCAGGATGCCGTCCTCATGCACATTCTCGCCCGGATCATAGCAGGCGACCGACCCGTCCTGCCCACGCCCCCCGATAACCGACACCTCATGGCTGAAGTCCACGAAACCTTCCAGAATGGCTGGCGCACCTTGCATATCGGCAAGGGCGGCGTCGGCGGCGTTGCGGGTCATGATCCGCGCCTGCCCTTTGCCATCATACCCCATGCGCCGGGTTTTCAGGATTGCGGGCGCCCCGATCGTGTCCAGCGCATCCGCCAGCGCGGCGGCATCGGGCACATCGGCGAACGGCGCTGTTTGCAGGCCGAGGTCTTGCAGAAAGGTTTTTTCGGTCAGCCGGTCCTGCGATGTCGCCAGCGCCTGCCGCCCCGGATGGATCGGGGCGAGCGTTTCCAGCAGATCCAGCGCTGAGGTCGGGATGTTTTCGAATTCATAGGTGATCACATCGACCGACTGGCCAAAGGCGGTCAGCGCAGCGTGATCATCATAACTGGCAGTGGTCACGCGGTGCGCAACATCACCGGCGGGCGGGTTAGTGCCCGGCTCGAAGATATGGACCTTCAGCCCCAGCCGCGATGCGGCCACCGACAGCATCCGACCCAATTGCCCACCACCCAGAATTCCGATGGTCGCACCGACCGGCAAAGCATTATTCATCGACAGGTTCTTCCGGGATAGAGGCCGACAAAGTGGCGCGCCATGCGTCCAGCCGCGCGGCCAAAGCATCATCCTGCAAGGCCAGTATGCCCGCCGCCATCAGCCCGGCATTGGCCGCCCCAGCCCCACCGATTGCCATCGTCGCCACCGGAAAACCGCGCGGCATCTGCACGATGGAATAGAGGCTGTCGACACCGGAAAGCGCCCTGGTCTGGACCGGCACACCGATCACCGGGACCCGGGTTTTTGACGCCATCATACCCGGCAGATGCGCCGCGCCACCAGCGCCCGCAATGATCACCTGCAAGCCACGGCTTGCCGCCGTCTTGCCGTAATCCCACAGCCTGTCAGGGGTACGGTGCGCAGAGACGATGCGGGTTTCATAGGCCACACCCAATTGGTCGAGCATATCTGCCGCCTCGCGCATGGTGGGCCAATCCGACTGGCTGCCCATGATGATCCCGACCAAAGGTTGCGTCATTGTTTGCGATCCCCGTAAGACATATTGAAGCGGCACTATAGCCAAGCGCCGAACAGCCGCAACGGGCGATCAGGCGATAATGTCAGGGTGAATGCGGTCTTCGAGTTGCACGATCTGATCCTTCAGCGCGAGCTTTTGCTTTTTCAGCCGTTGCAGCGTCAGCATATCGCTGGCCGCACGATCATGCAGTGCCGCGATGGCCGCATCCAGATCGCGGTGCTGGCTTTTGAGCATCTCCAGTTTGACGCGCAAAACGTCGATCTCATCCATTTTCTCAAAAGAAGTCATCGTGGCATCAATATCCCGGATCGCAATCACACCCTGTGTTAAACAATCTTGCACCAACATCCTAACACTTCCTCTTGATCATGGCAGGATTGGCCCCCATATTTTGAGTCAGGTCGCCGCAATCGGGGCCGTATCGACAGTCGCTTGCAAGAAGGGCATGTCTTATGACGAAAATGGCTTTGGGGACCCATCCGTTCCTTTTGGGGTTTGAACAGCTGGAACGGCTGGTCGAACGCACCGCGAAAAGCGGCAACGACGGATATCCCCCTTATAATATCGAACAGACCTCTGCCACATCTTACCGGATCACGCTGGCCGTGGCCGGATTTGCCGAAGACGACCTGGTCATCACGGTTGAAGATAACGCGCTTGTCATCCGTGGCCGCCAGCAGGACGACAGCGAAGGCCGGATTTACCTGCATCGCGGGATTGCCGCGCGTCAGTTCCAGCGATCTTTCGTGCTCGCCGATGGCGTTGATGTCGGCGAGGCGGTGATGGAAAACGGGTTGTTACATGTGGATCTGACAAGATCGGTGCCCGACCGGATTGTGCAGACCATCAAGATCAAGAAAGGCTAAGCCATGAATATGAAATATGATCTCAAATCATTCGGGCAGGACATCGTCTATGTCAAATCTGTGCTGACCGCCGATTTGCCCGCCGAAGTCCGCGCTGAAATCGGCGACCTGCGCGAGGTGTTTGCAGTGCACAACACCAAGGGCGAACAGCTTGCGCTGGTGGCTGACCGCAAGATGGCGTTTCACCTTGCACGCGAGAATGACATGAACCCGGTGACGGTGCATTAAAGGCGGCAGGTAACCTGCATCATGATGCAGGTTACAACCGACCTTAGCCCTTGATCAGCCCCATGTTTTCCAGTTTCAGGATCACCTGATGCGCACAGGTGTCTACCGTCATATTTTCAGTATCAAGCCGCAGTTCAGGGTTTTCCGGTACATCGTAAGGATCTGAAATGCCTGTAAATTCGGCAATCTTTCCTGCGCGTGCCAGCTTATACAGCCCCTTGCGGTCGCGGCGTTCGCATTCTTCGATCGAGGTGGATACGTGGATTTCCACGAAAGCCCCGAATTGTTCGACATCTTCGCGCACCGCGCGCCGTGTTGTCGCATAAGGCGCAATTGGGGCGCAGATCGCGATGCCGCCGTTCTTGGTGATCTCTGACGCGACATAGCCGATGCGCCGGATGTTCAGATCGCGGTGTTCCTTGCTGAACCCAAGTTCCGACGACAGGTTCTTGCGCACGATATCACCGTCGAGCAGGGTCACAGGCCGCCCGCCCATTTCCATCAGCTTGACCATCAGCGCATTGGCGATTGTAGATTTGCCCGACCCGGAAAAGCCAGTGAAGAAAACGGTAAAGCCTTGCTTGGCACGTGCCGGGCGGCTTTTGCGCAATTCCTCGACCACTTGCGGGAAAGAGAACCATTCGGGGATATCCAGCCCTTCCGCCAGACGGCGGCGCAGTTCGGTGCCAGAAATATCAAGGATCGTCACCTTGTCTTTATCGACAATTTCATCGGCGGGTTCATATTGCGCGCGGTCCTGCACATAGACCATCTGTTTGAAATCGACCATCTCGATGCCCATTTCGTCCTGATGCTGACGGAACAATTCCTGCGCATCATAGGGGCCATAGAAGTCCTGCCCGGCAGAGTTTTTACCCGGCCCGGCATGGTCGCGACCCACGATGAAATGGGTGCAGCCGTGGTTCTTACGGATCAGCCCGTGCCAGACCGCCTCACGCGGGCCAGCCATACGCATGGCGAGGTTCAGCAGGCTCATCGTTGTGGTGGCGGAGGGGTATTGATCCAGCACAGCCTCGTAGCAGCGGACGCGGGTGAAATGGTCGATGTCGCCCGGTTTGGTCATCCCGACAACGGGATGGATCAGCAGGTTGGCCTGCGCTTCACGCGCGGCACGGAACGTCAGTTCCTGATGCGCGCGGTGCAACGGGTTGCGGGTCTGGAAAGCCACAACCTTGCGCCAGCCCAGTTTGCGGAACAGGGCGCGCAATTCGTTCGGCGTGTCGCGACGGCCACGGAAATCGTAGTGCACGGGCTGCTGGATGCCGGTGACGGGACCACCCAGATAGACGGACCCTGCGGTGTTGTGCAGGTAATTTACCGCCGGATGTGCGCTGTCATCAGCACCATAGACCTTTTCCGCCTCATGCGCCTTGTTCGGCACCCATTTATCACTGACGGTCATGGTCGCGAGGATCACACCCTCTTGGTCGCGCAAGGCGATGTCTTGACCGATGGTCACCTTGTCAGCAAATGCCTCTGAGACATCGAGCGTCACCGGCATCGGCCAGAGCGCGCCGTCAGCCAGCCGCATGTTATCCACGACACCGTTATAATCCGCTTCGGATAGGAACCCTTTCAGCGGATTGAAACCGCCGTTCATCAGCAGTTCCAGATCACAGATCTGGCGGGGGGTCAGGTCATGGCTGACCAGCTCACCTGCTTCGGCTTTCAGCTTCTGTGCGCTCTCGTAAGAGACGTAAAGTTCGGGGATAGGGGCCAGATCCTGCGCCATGATATTCACAATCAAAATTGTTACGTTGCGCAGGCAATATCCCTCACGTTGTATTCTTGTCCAGCAGCGGGTGCGAAAAAGAACAGCACTGTGGCGGTGCTGTCATGCGCAGAACGATGGTTTGGCTGCAGGCCCGAAGCTGCGACACCAGTCCTATTCTGCGGCCTTGACCGCCGGTTGATCCTCTAGCGCAGCAAGATAGCGTTCGGCATCCAGCGCCGCCATGCAGCCCATCCCGGCACTTGTCACGGCCTGACGGTAGACATGATCGGTCAGATCGCCCGCCGCGAAGACACCGGGAATAGCAGTCCGAGTCGTGCCGGGTTCAACGACGACATAGCCACCGTTATGGGTTTCTAACTGATCCTTGACCAGTTCAGACGCAGGCGCATGACCGATGGCGATGAACACGCCCTTAGCCGAAATCTCGGTCACGGCACCGCTGCGCACATCGCGCACGCGGATACCTTCGACGCCAAGCGGGCTGTCGCTGCCGAACACCTCTTCCACTTCATGGAACCACAGGGTTTCGATCTTGGGGTTGTTTTCCAGCCGTTGTTGCAGGATTTTCTCGGCGCGCAATTCATCGCGCCGGTGGATCAGCGTCACCTTAGAGGCGAAATTGGTCAAAAACAGCGCCTCTTCCACCGCAGTATTGCCGCCGCCGACGACGACGATTTCCTGCCCGCGATAGAAGAACCCGTCGCAGGTGGCACAGGCGCTGACACCGAAACCTTTGAACTTATCCTCGGTCGGCAGGCCCAGCCATTTCGCGCGCGCGCCGGTGGACAGGATCACCGCATCGGCGGTGTAGATCGTGCCGCTGTCCGATTGCGCGGTGAAGGGGCGGTTTTGCAGATCAAGAGATGTGATGATGTCCTGCACGATCTCACAACCCATGGCGCGGGCATGGGCCTCCATCCGCAGCATCAGGTCGGGACCTTGCACCTCGGTATCGCCAGGCCAATTTTCGACCTCTGTCGTGGTGGTCAATTGGCCGCCGGGTTCCATGCCCTGCACCAGCAGAGGTTCCAGCATGGCACGGGCGGCATAGACGCCAGCCGTGTAACCGGCAGGGCCGGAGCCGATGATCAGAACGCGGGTGTGGCGGGTGGTAGGCATGGCAGACCTCATCTGGTTTCCCTGTTGATATAGCGCTCCATCACAAAGGTTAAAAGATCAGACGCTGTGTTCATTTGTTACTGAAACCTGAAACATTATTGCGCTACAGGCGTGATATGGGTAGTAATCGGAAAAATCTATCGAGGAACGATATGGCTGGTACGAAACTTGACGACATTGACCGGATGATTCTGGCGGAACTGCAGGCCGATGGTCGGATGACCAATGTCGAGCTTGCCAGCCGGGTCGGCATATCTGCCCCACCATGCCTGCGCCGCGTGCGCACGCTGGAGGAGCAGGGATATATCCTTGGCTACCACGCAGATGTCAACGCCCGCGAGCTGGGCTTCGAGGTTCAGGTTTTCGCCATGGTCGGGCTGGTCAGCCAGGCAGAGGCGGATCTGTCTGCCTTCGAGCAACGCTGCATTGGCTGGCCGCTTGTCCGCGAATGCCACATGCTGAATGGCGAGGTGGATTTCATCCTCAAATGCGTGGCCCCCGATCTGCGCACATTTCAGCGGTTTCTGACCGAGGAGCTGACCAGCGCGGATAATGTCGCTTCGGTTAAGACATCGCTGGTGATCCGCGATGCCAAGGTCGAGCCCGGCGTGCCGTTCGATGTGCTGGAGGCGCGGCTGGCGCAACAAGCGTAAAGAGAAAAACGCCCGGTTGCCCGGACGCTGTTCCCTCACTTGCGGGCTGCGTTTGTGCGAACAGATGCGCCCGCAGTGATCCTATTCGCCGCCGCCAAGCTGGTGGACATAGGCGGTGACCGCGCGAATTTCAGCCTCGGTCAGGCGTGTTCCCCAAGGTGGCATGACACCAAAGCGGGCGTAGCGGATCGTCTGTTCGAGCGTCGCCGGATCGCCACCGTAAAGCCATATGTTATTGGTCAGGTTGGGCGCGCCAAGATCGCGATTGCCGGTGCCTGCGTCGCCGTGACAAGCGGCGCAATTGTCCAGAAACAGCTCTGACCCGGCGGCGGCCAGCGTGGCGTCATGGCCTTGCCCCGAAATGGCCAGTACATGGTTCACCACAGCGTCGATTTCATCATTTGACAGGATGTCATCAAAGGCCGTCATTTGGGAATAGCGGGCATCCCAGTCTTCCTCGTTCCTGATGCCGTGGCGGACGGTGTAGGCGATGTTTTCAAAATCTCCACCCCAGAGCCAGTCATCGTCCAGCAGGTTAGGATAGCCGACCGCACCGGCAGCCCCCGACCCGTGGCATTGCGAACAATTGTTGCGGAACACGGCGCCACCGGCAGATGTCGCAAAACGCATCAATTCCGGGTTCTGGTCCAGTGTTTCCAGATCAGCGACGGCGAGTTCCGCCATGATATCGGCATTGGCCTCCTGAAAACGGGCGATTTCCTGCGCGACTTCACCACGTGTAGAATAGCCCAGCACGCCGGATGTGGCAGAGCTGATCAGTGGCCAGGCGGGGAAAGCGATCGTGTAGCCAATGCCCCAGATGATCGTCAGATAGAAGGTCCACAGCCACCAGCGCGGAAGGGGATTGTTCAATTCCTTAATCCCGTCCCAGCTATGGCCGGTCGTGTCGATGCCGGTGACGTCATCGACGTCCTTTTTGTCCTTGCTGCTCATGGCTGCGGCTCCTTTGGCTGGTCTGGCGTGACCGGCTTGTCCTCGTGTCGGAAGGGGATATTGGCGATATCGGCATCAATCGCGCGGCTGCCGGGGCGGAAGGCCCAGATGATGACCGCGATAAAGAAGGTGCCCATCCAGATCAGAAGCCAATTGTCGCTGATCTGTTGCCAAAGTGCGTGATAGTCCATGTGATCCCCCTTACCGGCTGGCGTCAGGCGTGAAGGTCGAGAAATCGACCGTCGTGCCCAGCATTTGCAGATAGGCGATCAGCGCATCCATTTCCGACACACCAGCGCGGCCATCAAAGTTGCGGATCTGCGCGCCCGGATAACGTTCCAGCAAATCGTCATAGCTGTCAGTATCCGGATCCGCCTGTGCCAGAACATCAGCGGCGGCCAGTTGGATCATCTCTTCCGTATAAGGCACCCCGACGATGCGATGGGTGCGCACCAGATCGGCGGTGTGGCTGGCGTTGACATAGCTATCCAGCAGATAGGCATAACCCGGCATGATCGATTCCGGCACCACCGATTGTGGGTCGATCAGGTGATCCAGATGCCAGGCATCGGAATATTTGCCACCCACACGGGCCAGATCAGGCCCGGTGCGTTTCGACCCCCATTGGAACGGATGATCATACATTGATTCGGCCGCCAGCGAATAATGGCCATAGCGTTCCACCTCATCCCGCATCGGGCGGATCATCTGGCTGTGGCAGGTATAGCAGCCTTCGCGGATGTAGATATCTCGCCCGGCCAGTTCGAGAGGCGCATAGGGGCGCACACCTTCGACCTTTTCGATGGTGTTCTCCAGATAGAACAGCGGCACAATTTCCACCAGCCCACCGATCGCCACCACCACAAGCGAGGTGACCAGCAGCAATGTGGGCGAGCGTTCGAGTATCTGGTGCCGGTTCAGAAATGCCGTCTGATGCGGCAGTTCATTCGGGATTTCATTCGGCAGATCAGACAAGGTACTGACGTTGGGATCTTTTTCCGCGTCGGTGATTTTCGGGTTCTTGGCCATGGTTCCGGCCTCCTTATTCTGCTGGCACGCCGACCGGGGCGGTGACTTTGACGCCACCCCTGATCGTCATGAAGATGTTCCAGGCCATGATGATCCCGCCGGTCAGATACAGGACCCCGCCAAGGCCGCGCACGACATACATCGGGAATTTCGCGGAAACGGTGTCGGCAAAGCTGTTCACAAGGAACCCGTTGGCATCGACTTCGCGCCACATCAGCCCTTCCATGATGCCGGTGACCCACATGGAGGCGGCGTAAAGAATGATGCCGATCGTCGCCAACCAGAAGTGCCAGTTGATCGCGGACATCGAATACATCTGCGCGCGGCCCCATAATTTCGGTGTCAGGAAATAGAGTGCGGCAAAGGTGATCATCCCGTTCCAGCCCAAAGCACCCGAATGCACGTGTCCGATGGTCCAGTCGGTGTAATGCGACAGGGAATTGACCGCGCGGATCGACATCATCGGTCCTTCGAATGTGGACATGCCGTAGAAGGCCAAGGAAATGACCATCATGCGGATGATCGGATCGGTGCGCAGCTTGTCCCATGCCCCTTGCAGGGTCATCAGACCGTTGATCATGCCGCCCCAGCTCGGCATCCACAGGATGATCGAAAACACCATGCCAAGGGTCGAGGCCCAATCCGGCAAAGCCGTGTAATGCAAATGGTGCGGACCGGCCCAGATATAAAGAAAGATCAGCGCCCAGAAGTGGATGATCGACAATTTGTAGCTGAAGATCGGGCGGCCCGCCTGTTTGGGAACAAAGTAATACATCATCCCCAGAAAACCGGCAGTCAGGAAAAAGCCCACGGCATTGTGGCCATACCACCATTGCACCATGGCATCCTGCACACCCGAGAAGATCTGCACAGATTTGCTGCCCCAGATGCTGACAGGGATGCTCAGGTTATTGACGACATGGAGCATGGCGACAGTGACGATGAAGGCAAGCAAGAACCAGTTGGCGACATAGATGTGTCGTTCCTTCCGCTTGAAGAGCGTGCCGAGGAACGCGGCCAGAAAGGCGACCCAGACAATCGTTAGCCAGATATCGATATACCACTCAGGCTCTGCGTATTCCTTGGATTGCGTGGCACCCAAAAGATAGCCGGTCGCGGCCAGCACGATGAACAGATTGTAGCCCCAGAACACGAACCAGCCCAGATTGCCGCCCCAAAGCCGCGCACCGCAGGTGCGTTGCACGATGTAGAAGGACGACATGATCAGCGCATTGCCGCCAAAGGCAAAGATCACCGCAGAGGTATGCAGCGGGCGCAATCTGCCGAAATTGCCATAGGGTTGCAGCATTTCGAAATTCAGCTGCGGAAAGGCCAGTTGAAAGGCAATCACCACGCCAACCAGAAAGCCCACGACCCCCCAGAACGTCGTTGCGATTACCCCGGCGCGGACCACATCATCCATATAGCCGGTGGGAGCAGCCATGGCCGGCTGTTCCATCTGGCGCAGGACGCGCACGAACATGAACCCCGACACGCCCAGAATGATGATGGCATGAACAATATAGGCGGTGTCACGCCCCCAATTCGCCGCCATCGCCGCAAAAAGGATCACCGCCCCCAATGCCGCCAGTTTTATATAATTCCCCATGGAATTTCCCTTCTTCCATCGCCCTGCAAACAGGCGCGATCCTTTGCCTATGATCGGCTTATGCGGATGGGAGCGGGCATCGTCCTTGATGTGGATCAAGACAATACGCCGGGCGGCATTGCATAGACAGACCACAAAGTGCGGCGCGCGCGACCGGCACATCATCTTAAGGGGAAAAGCGGTCTGATGACTTACAAGATCATTGCGACAGTCGTGACGCAGATCGACCATGCCACCGATGCGCTGGACGCCGCGATTGTGCTGGCGAGCCGTATGGATGCGCATTTGGATATCTTCGTCGTGACGATCTGCCACAGCGAAACGAATACCTATTACATGGGAACCGATGCGCTGGGGATCGAACGCCAGACCCGCGACGCGATGGACGAGCGGGACCGCCTGGAGCAGCGGGTCACGTCACGGATGCAAGGTGAAATTCTGCGCTGGGGGCTGCATGCAGCAACCGTGCAGGGACCGGCACTGACCGCTTATCTCGCGCGTAAATTGCGGTTCTCGGACCTTGTGGTCCTGCCGCGGCCCTATCAGGACAATCCCGATGCTGCAGCCCTGGTCGAAGCCTGCCTGTTTGCCGCCGAACGCCCGGTGCTGATGATCCCCAAAGGCTGCAAGGCACCCGATACCGGTGGCCATATCCTTATGGGCTGGAACGACGGAGCCGAGGCTTTGGCCGCCGCCCGCGCCGCGCTGCCCTTGCTGCAACAGGCAGATATCGCCGATATCTGCATCATCGACCCACCGGGCCATGCCGCTGACCGGTCTGATCCGGGTGGCGCGATGGCGCAATATCTGATGCGCCACGGCACAAGATCAGAGGTCGCGGTGCTGGCAAGAACCGAACCGCAGGTGGGTGACATCCTGCTGCGCCGCGCACGCGAGGTCGGGGCAGAACTGATCGTCAGCGGCGCTTACGGGCATTCGCGACTGCGGGAGGCGGTGTTCGGCGGGGCGACGCGGTGCTTGCTGGAACAGGCGGATCGCCCGATCCTGATGTCACGGTAGGGCATGATCGGGAGAAGCTGCCGTAAGTCGGGGAGAACCCCGACCTACGCGCTGTCGTCGGGCTAGTTCACCCCGCCGCACCACCCACGTAGGGCGGGGTTTACCCCGCCGCTTGAGCCCAGCGCGCTTTCTTGCTAGCCAATTTTATGGCCAACCGCATCGCATTCTTTTCTCTGCTTGTCCCTGATTATAACGACGCGCTGGCGTTCTTCCTGCGCATTGGCTTTACCTGTCGGGAGGATACCGATCTTGGCCACGGCAAGCGCTGGGTCAGGATCGCCCCCGCGGAGGGCGATACCGAGATCCTGCTCGCGTGGGCTGTGGGGGAACGCCAGATAAAAGCCATCGGCGACCAAGGTGGTGGACGGGTCTGGCTGTTTCTGGAAACCACCGATTTCGAAACCGATTACAGGCAGATGCTGGCCGCCGGCGTTCAGTTCGAAGAACCGCCGCGCGTTGAGGCTTACGGGCGGGTCGCCGTCTGGTCCGATCCTTGGGGCAATCGCTGGGACCTGATTGAATTCGCGCGCCCAGATCGCAGCGGCACCGACAGTCACCTGCCCTAAAACACATCCTCACCGGTTTCAGATTTCAGGTCATCCAGATCAGGCACCTTGATCTCACGCCGTTCGTCAAAGCTGATAACGCCGTCTTTCTTCAACGCCGACATCTGGCGACTGACGGTTTCAATGGTCAGGCCAAGATAATTTGCCATCGTCTCGCGGGTGATCGGGAGGGTGAATGCAACCTGAGGCACCGCGCCGGGTTTGAGCTTCACCATCCGCGTCGCGATCATATACAGTAAAGATGCGATCTTTTCCCGCGCAGTCTTGCGGCCCAGCACCAACATCCATTCGCGTGCGGCGTCGAGTTCATCCAGCGTCATTTCCAGCAGGCGCTGGCCGACATGCGGGGTCTGATCGATCAGTTTCTCGAATGGTCTGCGCCGGAAACAGCATAGCATCACATCGGTTTCGGCGATCACATTGCAGTCTATCGTATCGCGATTGGGCCGTCCCATGAAATCAGCGGGCAACAGCAACCCCACCATCTGCACCCGCCCATCGGGCATGGTACGCGTCAAGCTGGCGACACCTGACACCAGCGAGCCAACAAATTCCAACGGATCGCCAGCAAAGAAAATCGTCTGCCCGGCAGCATAGGACCGGTAATATTTGATCTGCTCAAGCAAGCCCATCTCATCTGGTTCGCATTTTGAACAGACCGCATTATAGCGGATCGGGCAATCGGTGCAGGATCTGATGTTCGGGACAGCAAGCGTCATAATGGTTCGTCCCCGGTCGGCTGAATGCGGCAACCATGCAACAAAACGCCTGATTGTTCCATGATCAATTTAAGCAGTGCCGCTCGCCACAAAGTTCAGACGTTGTTCCAGCGGCGCAACATCCAATACCATTGATCAGGGTCAGCCAGAATACGGGCCGACAGACTGTCGTTGAATGCCTGTGTCATTGTCGTTGCGTCGGAATGCGGGATCGGGTCCTCGAAGATGACGTCGAAACTGTCGCCATCAGCGCGACGGATACCGTAGGCCGGCACCATCAAAAGATCGTATTTCAACGCGAGTTCCGCCGCCGCCAGCGAGGTCAGCGCCGGATGACCCAAAAACGGCAACCGCAGACCTTCGGCATATTTTTCATCCAGCAGGATCGCCATGAACCCGCCAACACGCAGGTGACGCACCAGCGATTTCGTCCCGGCACGTCCGGTTTCGAGGATCGGCTTGCCGCCCGCCTCAATCCCCGCGAGCAGCCGGCGCTGGTAATGCGGGTTAGGTTGGCGGCGATAGATCGCACCGGTTTCCATATCGCGCGCGTTCAAGGCCGCGCGCACGGCTTCCCATTGGCCGAAATGCCCAGAAACGATGACTGCACCCTGTCCCGCCACACGGGCTGCCGCCAGCGCCGCAAGACCCGGCCCGGATGCATGAAACTTGTCCTGGCGGGTCTGGAATTCGGCGCAATGGTAGATTTCGAACAATGTCCGGCCCATCGCGCGGCCCATCGCCTGCCCCAGTCGCAACCGGTCGTGGCGAGGCATCTGTGGGAAAACGCGCAACACCTCGCGATCGAACCGCCATTGTGCGGGTGGAAACCAGCGCATCACAAATCCCACCGCCGACCCCAAGGCACGCGATCTTTTCTCAAACCGGCGCGCACGCGACACCGTCAACACAGACAGCAGCGGAAGATAGCGGAAATGGTTCCAGACAGATTTGAACGAACGTTGCAACATGGCAGCTCTACTGCCCAGTCGCGACAGCAATGCCAAGCCCAAAAGGAAGCGACTGCAAGAAACGGCCAAGTAACGCGACGATCCGGCTGACAGCAGCAGAATCGTCGCCGCCGCTGCCTGCCGAATTGCTACACGTCGCGCTGACGCGCAGCGCGGTCCCGTTTAGCCGCATTTGGAATGGCCGCAGGACCCGCAGGTCATGCAACCTTCGACCATGCGCAGATCATAGGCACCACACGACGGACAAGCCTTGCCGCGTTTTCCGGTCCCGAGGCTAACCACATCGGCGGTCGGGTCGGTTTTCAGCCCCAGACCTTCGCCCGCCAGAAACCCGATCGAGACCATATGCTGTTCGATCACCCCACCGATTGCAGCAAGGATGGAAGGTACGTATTTCCCCTGCATCCATGCGCCGCCACGCGGGTCAAATACGGCTTTGAGTTCTTCGACGACGAAGGTCACGTCGCCGCCGCGCCGGAACACGGCAGAGATCATCCGCGTCAGTGCCACCGTCCAGGCGAAATGTTCCATATTCTTGGAATTGATGAAAATCTCGAAGGGGCGGCGGTGACCCGCGACGACCAGATCGTTGATCGTGATGTAGATCGCATGGTTGCTGTCAGGCCACTTGAGTTTGTAGGTGGCACCTTCCAGTTCCTGCGGCCGGTCCAGCGGTTCGGACATATAGACAACTTCGCCGCCAGAGGCGGTGACATCGCTGTCAGGCGTATCTTCGGCGACGACAAGCGCGGGCTTTTCTTCCGAGACCGAGAGCACAGAGCCAGTCACATCATTGGGCCGGTAGGTGGTGCAACCTTTGCAGCCCTGATCCCATGCGGCCATGTAGACCTCTTTAAATGCGTCAAAGCTGATATCTTCGGGGCAGTTGATGGTTTTTGAAATGCTGCTGTCGATCCATTTCTGTGCCGCCGCCTGCATCCGGACGTGGTCCAGCGGGGCCAGCGTTTGCGCGTTGACGAAATAATCCGGCAGCGGGGCGTCGCCTTTCAGGTCGCGCCACATCTTGACGGCGTAGTCGACGACCTCTTCTTCGGTCTTGCTGCCGTCTTTTTGCAGGACCTTGCGGGTATAGGCATAGGCAAAGACCGGCTCGATCCCCGAAGACACATTGCCTGCATAAAGGCTGATCGTGCCGGTGGGCGCGATGGAGGTCAGCAAGGCGTTGCGGATGCCATGTTCGCGGATCGCGTCGCGCACGTCATCATCCATTTGTTGCATCGCGCCGCTGGCAAGGTATTTTTCAGCGTCGAACAGCGGGAAGGCACCCTTTTCTTTCGCCAGATCAACCGAGGCGAGGTAGGCGGCGCGCGCAATCGCATGCATCCATCTGTCGGTTTGCGCTGCCGCTTCTTCAGAACCGTAGCGCAGGCCGACCATCAGCAACGCATCGGCCAAACCAGTAACACCCAGCCCGATGCGGCGTTTGTTCTTTGCCTCTTGTTCTTGCGCGGGCAATGGAAAGCGCGAGGCGTCGACGACGTTATCCATCATCCGCACCGCAGTGGCGACCAGATCGGTCAACGCATCACCGTCGAGTTTGGCGTTGTCGGAAAACGGATCGCTGACCAGCCGCGCCATATTGATCGAGCCGAGCAGGCAAGCCCCGTAAGGCGGCAGGGGCTGTTCGCCACAAGGGTTGGTCGCGGCGATGGTTTCGCAATAGTTCAGGTTGTTCATCTGGTTGATGCGGTCGATGAAGATCACGCCGGGTTCGGCATAATCATAGGTCGATTGCATGATCGTATCCCACAGATCGCGCGCCTTGACCGTGCGGTAGACCTGCCCGTCAAAGACCAGATCCCAGTCACCGCCCGACTTGACCGCCGCCATGAACGGGTCGGTGATCAGCACCGACATGTTGAACATGCGCAGGCGCGCGGGGTCGGATTTGGCAGTGATAAAAGCTTCGATATCGGGGTGGTCGCAGCGCATCACGGCCATCATCGCACCACGGCGGGACCCTGCCGACATGATCGTGCGGCACATCGCGTCCCATACATCCATGAAGGACAACGGGCCGGATGCATCCGCCGCCACGCCCAGCACAGACGCCCCCTTGGGCCGGATCGTAGAGAAATCATAGCCAATCCCGCCACCCTGCTGCATGGTCAGGGCGGCCTCTTTCAGCATGTCGAAAATACCCGCCATGCTGTCCGGCACAGTGCCCATGACGAAGCAGTTGAACAAGGTGACCGACCGCGCGGTGCCTGCGCCCGCAGTGATCCTTCCTGCGGGCAGATATTTGAAATCGGCCAATGCGTCGTAAAACCTGCCTTCCCAGGCCTTTGGATCAGCCTCTACCACGGCGAGCGAATTTGCGATCCGGTGCCATGTATCCTCGACCGTTTCATCGATGGGCGTGCCGTCAGCGGCCTTGAAGCGATACTTCATATCCCAGATTTGTTCGGCGATGGGGGCAGTAAAATGGGACATAGCGGATGCTTTCATGCTGGCAGACATGGGCTCTGGGCGTCATGTTAGGTGAATTTGCAGGATTCTGGAACGATCTTGTAGACCGCCACATCTTGTGGTTTCAACCAGCATCGGTACGCTTTGTTCGTATATTTTGTCGCAGCCTTGCTTTTCGGGCCGGCAAACTTATCTCGACCTTATCCCGGGGGGGGATAGATGACAAAAACTGTTCACTTGCTTAAATTATCAGTCGGCACCGAAGATATGGCCGATCTTGCCGCTTGGCAGGCGACAGAGCGCGCGCAGACCGATGACGGGCTGCCGCGCCACATCACCCGGATGTGGCCCAAACGCGGCGATGAAATCCTGAACGGTGGCTCAATCTATTGGGTGATCAAAGGTGTGATCCTGTGCCGTCAGCCGATCCTGCGGCTGGATGAATATATCGGCGGCGATGATATCCGGCGTTGCGCCATTGTGTGCCAGCCCGGCCTGATCCGGGTCGCCGCTACGCCGAAACGCGCGTTTCAGGGCTGGCGTTATCTGCCAGAGACTGACGCCCCTGCTGATCTGCCCGCAGGCCGCCAGCATGAAGACCAGTTGCCGCCCGAATTGTCCAAGGCGCTCGCAGCCATCGGGGTGCGCTGAGGCCGACCAAATGTTTGTGACTGGCGTTTCTGCGCACCCTGACGCATCGTGATCCGGATGCGTATTTGGGAGGATCACGCTATGTCAGTTTACCAAAGCCCTTTTGACGATGTGCCGCTGCGCGATCAATCAATCACCGAAAGAGTGTTTGAAGGGCTGAAAAGCCGCCCCGATGATGTTGTGCTGATTGACGGCCCGACCGGGCGCAACCTGACGGCAGCCGCCTTCATGGATCAGGTCAAACGCCTTGCCGGTGGGCTGACGGCTGCTGGATTGGGTCAGGGCAAGGTTGTCGCCTTGATGGCGCCCAATATCCCCGAATATTGTGTAATCTTTCATGCGGTCGCCTGGGCCGGTGGCACGGTCACAACGCTGAACCCGACCTATACCGCCAGCGAAGTACGTCATCAGCTGGCGGATTCCCGCGCGGATGTGCTGATCACCATTCCTGACTTTCTGACGACAGCACAGGACGGCGCAGGCGATCTGGATGTGATTGCCATCGGCAGCCCTGCCTATGCAGCGCTGATGGGTGATCCGCTTGCAGCCCAGGTGCCTGTTGATGTGGTGGCCCATACGCTGGTGCTGCCCTATTCATCCGGCACCACCGGCCTGCCCAAAGGCGTGATGCTGTCGCATCGCAATCTGGTGGTGAATGTCGATCAGATCATCGCCGCCGCCGATTTCCGCGCGGGTGAAATCGCCGCAGGGTTCCTGCCGTTCTTTCATATCTACGGTATGACCGTGTTGATGAATGTGCATCTGGCGGGCGGTGGCGCTGTCGTGACCATGCCACGTTTCGATTTGCCGTTGTTTCTGCAAATCTGTCAGGACCACAAATCGCGACGGATGTGGATTGTGCCGCCTGTCGCTCTGGCGCTGGCGAAACATCCACTGGTCGATAACTACGATCTTTCCAGCATTGAACAGGTGTTTTCCGGCGCGGCACCGATGGGCGCGGAATTGTCAAATGCGGTGAGCCAGCGGCTGGATTGCATCTGTCTGCAAGGTTACGGAATGACCGAACTCAGCCCGGTATCGCATGTCACGCCGGCCAGAGCCGCGGTCGCCGGTGCCTCTGGCCAGGCCGTGCCGAATACGCAATGCCGCGTTGTTCATATTGATACGGGCGACGATCTGCCCGCCGGTCAGGATGGCGAATTGTGGGTTAAAGGTCCTCAAGTGATGCAAGGCTATCTGAACAATCCCACAGCCACCGCCGCGACGATCACCGATGATGGCTGGCTGCGCACCGGCGATATCGCCCGGATTGATGCGGATGGCTATATGTTCATCGTCGACAGGTTGAAAGAACTGATCAAATACAAAGGCTTTCAGGTCGCTCCGGCAGAGTTGGAGGCAACTTTGGTCGCCTTGGATGGGATCACCGACGCCGCCGTGATCGGCCTGCCCGACATGGAAGCGGGCGAATTGCCTATCGCATTTGTTGTGGCGGGCGAAGGCGCACCGGATGCCGATCAGATAATGGCGCATCTTGCTGGCACTTTGGCACATTACAAGCAATTGCATCAAATCCATTTCGTGACGGAAATCCCGAAATCGGCCTCGGGCAAGATCCTGCGACGCTTGCTGCGTGACCAGATCGGTAGGCCGAAGTAGCATCCGCCGCGCAAAGACAATTTGGCGTCGCATTGTGACAATCTGCCGCGCTGAAACAGACCTAAGTTGCGGGCAGTTGTTGAAGGCCGCGCAATGCATGAACGTCGAATCCCCGAATGGTTGCGCCATGCGCCGGCGCCCAGCGTCCGGGGTTTCGCGACCCTGGCCGGGACCGAGGCTGTTGCGCGCGGTATCCTGATATCGGTATTTCCGTTGGCGATGTATAACGCCTTGCAGGATGCGCAGGTAATATCAGAGGCCTATTTCATCATTGGTCTGGTGTCGCTGGTCACCGGGTTGATGGTGCCTTTTGTGATCCGCTTTTTGCCCCGGCGTTGGGTCTATCTGATCGGGGCCAGCCTGTTTGTTGCCGGATCACTGCTTGCCGCGACGGGATCACCGCTGGCGGTCGTGCTGGGGCTTGGGCTGAACACGATGTCCACCGTGATCACCTTTGTCTGCTTCAACGCCTATGTCATGGATTACATTGCCAAGATCCAATTGGGGCGGTGTGAAACCTCGCGCATGTTCTATAGCGCCGCAGGCTGGACCATCGGCCCGGCGCTGGGTGTCACGCTTTACAGCTGGTGGCAGCCAGCGCCCTTCTTTGTGGCTGCAGTCGCCGCGACAATCATGCTGAGCCTGTTTTTGTGGATGCGGCTGGGCAATGGCAAACTGATCACCAAAAGCAGACGGCCCCCTGCCAATCCACTGGCATTTCTGCCGCGTTTTGCGGCGCAACCCAGGCTGGTCGCAGGCTGGCTGTTCGCGGTGATCCGGTCAGGCGGCTGGTGGGTTTACATCGTCTATCTGCCGATCTTTGCGATTGAAAACGGGCTGGGCGACCGGATCGGTGGTATAGTGCTGTCGATGTCCAACGCGGCGCTGTTTGTCACGCCGCTCATGCTGCGCTGGATGCAGAAACGGTCGATCCGGCAAGCGGTGCGCACCGGTTTCATGACGGCAGGGCTGTTGTTCACTTTCGCAGGCCTCGCCGCAGGTTGGCCGCTGCTGACGGTGCTGGCGCTGGTCGGGGGGGCCTTCTTTTTGATCCTGCTTGATGTCTCGGGAGGGCTGCCGTTCCTGTTGGCGGTGAAACCGTCAGAAAGGACAGAGATGGCCGCCGTCTATGCCAGTTTCCGCGACGTGTCTGGCATCCTCGCCCCCGGCACGGCTTGGCTGGTCCTGCTTACCCTGCCAGTCTCGGGCGTTTTCGCGGCCTCTGGCATCAGCTTGCTGGCCGCTTGGGTGCTGTCGCGCAAGGTGCATCCGCGCCTTGGGCAGGCGCGGATCACGCTTGCCCCTGCGGAATGATCAGATATCCAGCGTATTGAGCAAGGTTTTCAGCGTCTTGCGCTGCACATCGCTCCAATCCGACCGTTTGCCGCGGAACAGGGTCGCCTGCGAGGCGTGGATCAGCCCGTCTGACAATATCTTCAGCCCATTGGCGCGCAAGGTCTCCCCGGTCGAGGTGATATCGGCAATCGCCTCGGCGGTTTCGTTCTTGACGGTGCCTTCGGTCGCGCCCTGACTGTCGATCAACTGATAATCGGCGACCCCGTGATCGCGCAGGAATTCCCGTACAAGCCGGTGATATTTCGTCGCGATTCGCAAACGGAATCCGTGGCGCGCACGAAAAGCCGCCGCCGCCGCGTCCAGATCATCCAGCGTATCGACATCGACCCAGCCCTGCGGCACGGCAATCACCAGATCTGCCCCGCCAAACCCCATCGGCGCAAGCTCCGTCACACGGCTGCCCCAGTTCACCAATTTTTCGCGCACCAGATCGGACCCGGTGACCCCCAGCTGAATATTCCCCGCCGCCAGTTCACGCGGGATTTCACCCGCCGACAGCAGCACCAGTTCGACACCATCGACGCCATCGACGGCACCGGCATATTCGCGCTCTGACCCGGATTTGCGCAGGGTCACGCCGCGCGCGCCGAACCAGTCGAATGTCTTTTCCATCAGCCGCCCCTTGGACGGCACCCCGAGTTTCAGCATTTGCCCACCTCCAGCGCCAGATCAGGGCGGATCACGCCACCCACCGCGGGCACGGCGCGGCCCTGCCCCAGCCGCGCGGTCAGCGCGTCATAGCGCCCACCCGTGGCAATGGGCGGCAGTTCGGGCCTGTCGCTGGCGTAAAAGCCAAAGACGAAGCCATCGTAATATTCCAGCGAGGTGCGGCCATAGCTGCCTTCGAACTCCAGCGTATCAATGTCGATGCCCCGCAAGGAAAGTGCGTTCAAACGCGCCTCCATCCGGCGCACGGCGCTGCCGATCGCAGGCATGTCCACGGCGATATCACGTAGCATGCTCAGCGCATCAGTGCTGGTCGCACGCAGGCCCAGAATGGCGTCAATCAGGGTGATTTCATCCGATGACAGCGGCGGTGCTGCCGCATCTGCGCGCAGCGCGGCGATCCGCGACGTCACCTCTTCCCGGCTGCGCAGGCCGATATCGGGACCTGCCTGCGCGAAAGGATCATCCGCCGCCAGCAATGCCGCGCGCAAGGGCGGCACATGGCCCGACCCATAGCGGCGCAAGAGCGCGCGGAACCGCGCGGGTCGCCAGATATGGCGCATCAATGCCGCCTTGCGATCTTCTGTCGTGCGCAGGCCTTTGACCGCCGCCATCAGCACACCGATATCACCGGTCGCCGCGCGCAGGGGCAATCCGGCCAGACCTGCGGCGATCACGGCGAAAACCTCGGCATCGGCGGCAGCGGGGTTCTGGCCGTCGAACACCTCATAGCCGGTCTGCACGAATTCATTGGCGCGGTTTTCGTCGGTTTCCTGCTTGCGGAACACCTTGCCGGAATAGGTATAGCGCGCGGGGTCAGCATCGGTTTCCATATGCATCTGCACCACCGGCACGGTAAAATCCGGGCGCAGCACCATCTCACCACGCAAAGGATCGGCGGTCAGATAGGCACGGGCGCGGATATCCTCGCCATAAAGATCAAGCAGCAGATCAGCGGGTTGCAGCACGTCAGCTTTGACCACGACAGCGCCTTGCGCGGCAAAGTGATCGCGCAACCGGCGCGCCTCTTTCAATGTTGCGGGTGACGTCGGCATCAGCTCTGTCCATCCAGGATAGCGCGGACCTTTGCGACCATCTGGTCACGCGGCACGGCATATTGGCTGGGCCGGTCTTTCCATTCCTCCAGCGTCGCATTCTGCGCGATCTGTGCGCCAAGGATCAAATCCTTGATCTGCACGATGCCCTGATCAAACTCATCCCCACCCGCGATGATCGCGACGGGGGACGCGCGTTTATCAGCATATTTCAACTGATTGCCGAAATTCTTGGGGTTGCCCAGATAAACCTCGGCCCGGATCCCCGCATTGCGCAATTCCGCAACCATGGTCTGATAATCCGCCATCCGGTCGCGGTCCATGACGGTGACGATGACCGGCCCCGTAGCCTTGCTCTCGATCCGCCTGGTGGCGCGCAGAGCGGCCAGCAAACGGTCAACACCGATGGAGACACCGGTGGCTGGTACCTCTTGCCCGGTGAAACGCTTGACGAGATCATCATAGCGCCCGCCCCCCGCGACCGAGCCGAAATTACGCGGACGGCCCTTTTCGTCGGTGACTTCAAAGGTCAGTTCGGCCTCGTAAACGGGGCCGGTGTAGTAACCGAGGCCGCGCACGACAGAAGGGTCGATGATGATGCGGTCGGGACCGTAGCCTTGGGCGGCGAGAAGGTCGGCAATCTCTTCCAACTCCGCGACACCGGCGACACCGATGGGTGATCCAGTAACAAGTTCAGCCAGACGGGCAACAGTCGCAGCCCCGCTGTCGCGCTTGGCCTCCGTAAAGCCGATCACGACATCAGCCTGTGCCTCCGACAACCCCGCGCCCTTGGTGAAATCCCCACTTTCATCCTTGCGCCCTGCGCCCAGCAGCGCGCGCACCCCGTCCACACCCAACCGGTCGAGCTTATCTATCGCGCGCAGCACGATCCCGCGCTCTGCTTCCTTGTCGTCCCCGGACAGGCCCGCAACTTCCAGCACCCCATTCAGCACCTTGCGGTTATTCACGCGGATCACGTAATCGCCGCGCGCGATGCCGACTTCTTCCAGACAATCCGCCAGCATCGCACAAATCTCGGCATCGGCCGCCACACTAGCTGCACCCACCGTATCGGCATCGCATTGATAGAACTGCCGGAATCGCCCCGGTCCTGGCTTTTCATTGCGCCAGACCGGCCCCATCGCATAGCGGCGATAAGGCGAGGGCAGATCATTGCGATATTGCGCCGCCACCCGCGCAAGCGGTGCGGTCAGATCATAGCGCAGCGCCAGCCAATCAGAATCTTCCTGCCATGCGAAAACCCCTTCATTCGGGCGGTCCACATCGGGCAGGAACTTGCCCAATGCCTCGACCGTTTCCACGGCAGAGGTTTCCAACGCATCAAAGCCATAGCGATGATAGACAGCGGCGATCTTGCCCAGCATCGCGGCACGTTCGGTCACATCGGCACCGAAGTAATCCTGAAACCCTTTGGGTGTCACCGCCTTGGGGCGGGGTTGCTTTTTGTCCTTGGCCATCGCGATGTCCTTTTGCTTTGGCGCCGTTTACCCCGCAAGCATGACAGGGGCAATGCAATGCAACGGGGCCTTCGCGCCCCTTTCTCTTCTTTTTTCCAAAAATACTCAAAGAGCAACCGCGCCACAGGCTTTGCGCGCGCGATAAGGCGGTGTATCAGGACCGGATGAACACACTCGAACAGCTTGAAGAAAAGATCGCCCATCTAACGCGCAGCGTCGATGATCTGTCCGATGTGGTCGCGCGGCAGGACAAGGAACTTGCGCTGCTGACCCGGCGTGTCGCGATGCTGATGGAACGCGAGGCGACACGCGAACTGGATGCGGGCGGCAGCGTGCCTTTGGCCGATCAGCGCCCGCCGCATTGGTAAGGTGGACCTTGGTCCACCTTACGCATCTTCCACCTCGATCACGCCATTCAGGCTGCGCAAGGCACCTTTGATCTGCGGATTGACGGGAAACGGTTCGCCCAGATCGATCTCGACCTCACCCGGCAGATCGCCGCCCATCAGACAGACATAGACCGGCCCGCGTGCGGCGCGCACTCCGTCGCGCGCGGCGTTGGACAGGATGCTGGCAATCGTGTCAATCGCATTGGGGCTGTCGATGAATACCCGCAACCCAGCAGACCCGGCATCGGCCACGACGCTGTCAATTGGCGACACCGACCGGCCCAGCAATTTCAGCTGATCCGATTCAAACGTCGCCTCGCATTGCAGAACGATCTGCGACCCTGTTTCCAGAAACTCGCGCGCCAGTTCCAGCGTGTCAGAAAACATCGTGACTTCATATTGGCCCGTGGGATCGGATAATTGCACAAAGGCAAACCGGTTGCCCCGCGCCGATTTCCGCTCTTGTCGCCCCGAAACCGTACCCGCCATCTTGACCAGCGCCGCACCGCGTTCGGCCCGCGCGATCACCTCGTCCAGCGTCATGATCTGTTTGCGCTTCAGCGCCGACATGTAATCATCCAGCGGATGACCGGACAGATAGAACCCGATGGCCTTGAATTCCTCTGCCAGCCGTTCGGCAGGCAGCCAGTCATCGCCAAAGGCAAGGCGCGGTTCCGGCAAATCTTCGCCCGCGTCACCGAAAAGCGACACTTGGTTGGAGGATTTCTGGTCATGGATCGCCGCCGAATAGGCCGTCAGCGCATCCAGCGATTGCATCACCCGGCGGCGGTTGGGATCAAGCACGTCAAACGCCCCGGCCCGCGCCAGCATTTCCAGCGACCGTTTGCCAACACGTTTCAGGTCTACCCGCCGGGCGAAATCATAAAGATTGACGAAGGGTTTATCGCCACGCCCGGCAACGATCAATCTCATCGCCTCGACACCGACGTTTTTCAGCGCACCCAAAGCATAGACCAGTTTCTGGTCCTGCACGTCGAACATGGCCTGCGACCGGTTTACACATGGCGGGATATAGTCGATCCCAAGGCCCTTTTTCACCTCTTGAAAATAGACGCCCAGCTTGTCGGTCAGATGGATATCGCAATTCATCACCCCGGCCATGAATTCGACCGGGTGGTTCGCCTTTAGCCAGGCGGTCTGATAACTGACGACGGCATAGGCAGCCGCGTGCGATTTGTTGAACCCGTAATTGGCGAATTTTTCCAGAAGGTCGAAGACCTCGCGCGCCTTTTTCGGCTCGACCCCGTTGTCCTTGGCCCCTGCCTCGAACTTGGGGCGTTCCTTGGCCATCTCCTCGGCGATCTTCTTGCCCATCGCGCGGCGGAGCAGATCGGCCCCGCCAAGGCTATAGCCCGCCATGACCTGCGCGATCTCCATCACCTGTTCCTGATAGACGATGATGCCCTGGGTTTCGGCCAGAATATGGTCAATCGACGGATGGATCGATTCCAGATCCTTGATGCCGTTTTTCACCTCGCAATAGGTCGGGATGTTTTCCATCGGGCCGGGCCGATAGAGCGCCACCAGCGCCACGATATCCTCGATACAGGTGGGTTTCATGCGCTTGAGCGCGTCCATCATGCCGGAACTTTCCACCTGAAACACCGCGATGGTTTTCGCAGAGGCATAAAGCGCATAGGATTTTGCGTCATCCAGCGGGATCGCCCCGATGTCATATTCAAACCCCACCGGCGGCTGGTACAGCACATCCCCGTCAGCGGCGACATTCAGGCTGCGCCCCGCCTTACGGATCAGCTCCACCGCATTCTGGATCACGGTCAGGGTTTTCAGACCCAGAAAGTCGAATTTGACCAGCCCGGCCTGTTCGACCCATTTCATGTTGAATTGCGTGGCAGGCATGTCGGACCGCGGGTCCTGATACAAAGGCACCAGCTCATCCAGCGGTCTGTCGCCGATCACCACACCTGCGGCATGGGTGGATGCGTTGCGCAGCAGCCCCTCAACCTGTTGGGCGTAGGTCAGCAGGCGCTGCACGACCTCCTCATTCTTGGCCTCTTCACGCAGGCGGGGTTCATCGGCCAAAGCCTTTTCGATGCTAACGGGTTTGACGCCCTCAACCGGGATCATCTTGGACAGGCGGTCCACCTGCCCATAAGGCATCTGCAACACGCGGCCCACATCGCGCACGGCGGCTTTGGACAAGAGCGCACCAAAGGTGATAATCTGACCCACGCGGTCGCGGCCATATTTGTCCTGCACGTAGCGGATGACTTCCTCGCGCCGGTCCATGCAAAAGTCGATGTCAAAATCGGGCATGGACACACGTTCGGGGTTCAGGAACCGTTCGAACAGCAGCGAATAGCGCAAGGGGTCCAGATCGGTGATCAACAGCGCATAGGCGACCAAGGACCCGGCCCCAGACCCCCGCCCCGGACCCACCGGAATGCCATTATCCTTGGCCCATTTGATGAAATCGGCGACGATCAGGAAATAGCCGGGAAAGCCCATGCCTTCGATAATGCCCAACTCAAATTCGAGCCGTTTTTCATAATCCTCGACCGGGGCGGCATGCGGAATCACGGCCAGCCGTGCTTTCAGCCCTTCCTGCGCCTGACGGCGCAATTCGGCGACCTCGTCATCGGCGAATTTCGGCAGGATCGGGGCGCGTTTATAGGCTTTGAAGGCGCAACGGCGCGCGATTTCGACGGTGTTTTCCAATGCTTCAGGTAGATCGGCAAACAGCGTCGCCATTTCCTGCGGCGATTTGAAATAATGCTGCGGTGTCAGACGGCGCCTGGGTTCCTGCTGATCGACATAAGCACCATCCGCAATACAGATCAGCGCATCATGCGCCTCATAGAGCGCAGGTTTGGGAAAATAGACGTCGTTGGTCGCCACCAGCGGCAGACCCTTGACATAGGCCATTTCGACATGGCCGCGTTCGGACAAACGCTCTGCATCCGGAAGGCCACCGTCGCCCGGGTGACGCTGGAGTTCGACATAGAGCCTGTCGGGATAGATCGCCGCCATCTGATCCAGCAGCAGATCGGCCTTGGCCCCTTGCCCGTGCCGCAGCAAGCGCCCAATGGGGCCATCCGGGCCGCCAGTCAGGCAGATCAGGCCCGCACTATATTGCGCCAGTTCCTCGACCGTGACTTGTGGCAATTGCCCGGCGGCATCCAGATAGGCGCAGGAATTCAGCTTCATCAGGTTCAGATATCCCGCCTCGTTCTGCGCCAGCAGGACGATGGGCGCAGGGGCTTCCGGCCGTTTGCCAGGATCGGGCGTGGTATAGGTCAGATCGATCTGACAGCCGATGATCGGCTGCACACCGGCCTTGGACGCATATTCAGAAAATTCCAACGCGCAGAACATGTTGTTGGTATCGGTCACAGCGACTGCGGGCATCCCCATTCCTGCCGCCATCGCAGGTAGCGATTTGACCGGCACCGCCCCTTCCAGCAAGGAATATTCGGTATGGGTGCGCAGGTGGATGAATCGGGGATGATCTGTCATCTGGCAAAGGTAGCGGATGGGCGCGCAGGCACAAGGCCGGACAAAGCCGATGGCTTGACTTGGAACGACTTCAGCTGACACTGAACCGGATGAACAGCAAACTCGATTCCTTCTTTGGGGCCATGGCCGACCCGACCCGCCGTGCGGTTCTGGAACGGCTGGCCGCCGGGCCCGCCAGTGTCGGTGAATTGCACAAGCCACACAAAATGGCCCTGCCGACGTTCATGCGCCATCTCAAAGTGCTGGAAGAAAGCGGCGTGGTCCGGTCGGTCAAAAAGGGCCGCGTAAGAACCTGTCAGTTGGAAACCGCGCCCTTGATCGAGGTGCAGGGCTGGCTCGCCTGGCAACGCGCCATCTGGGAAAACAGGGACGCGCGCCTACCGTGACGCAGGCACAATATTTGTGCACATGCACCGCAGCAGGGCATCACACTGCGAAAACCCTTGCAAAGCGATTGGCCAGCCGGTTTGATGTCGTGTAATTAACGGGCAGTTGTCTACGCCGCATCGACATCTGACACCATCTGATCTGGTAAGGCGGCAGGTCTACACCAATGGAAGTGACGTTTCTTCTCAACGGGGAAACCATCTGCGCCGATGCGCAGCCCACGACGACTTTGCTCGACTGGCTGCGCAATGATCGCGGGCTTTGCGGCACCAAGGAAGGCTGCAACGAAGGCGATTGCGGCGCATGCACGGTGATGGTGACGGATGCCACAGGCGCGAAATCGCTGAATGCCTGTATCCTGTTTCTGCCGCAACTGCATGGCAAGGCGGTGCGCACGGTCGAAGGGATCGCCGGGCCGGACGGTGCGCTGCATCCTGTGCAACAGGCGATGATCGATCACCACGGATCGCAATGCGGGTTCTGCACGCCGGGGTTTGTCGCGGCGATGGCGACAGCGCATCTGGCGGGGCGGACAGATCATGACGATGTGCTGGCGGGCAATCTGTGCCGTTGCACAGGCTACGCGCCGATCATCCGGGCGGCAAAAGCGGCAGAGAATGCGCCTGTGCCCGAATGGATGCAGGACCGTCCACCGCTGGTGGACGATGTGCCTTATGCGCCCGAGAGTTTGGATGAACTGGCTGCCTTCTATGCGGCTAACCCCGGCGCGACACTGGTGGCAGGCGCGACAGATGTGGGGCTATGGGTGACCAAGCAATTGCGCGATCTGGAACAGGTTGTGTTTCTGCATCGTTGCGCCGATCTGCAGGATGTGAGCGTCACCGATGATCTGATCCATATCGGCGCGGGCGTCACAATGGCCGAGGTCCTGGGGGTGATGGGTGAACATCACCCATCCTACGGAGAGCTGATCCGGCGCTATGGGTCGGATCAGGTGCGCAATGCGGCGACGATTGGGGGCAATATCGCCAATGGGTCACCCATCGGGGACAATCCCCCGGCGCTGATAGCATTGGGGGCCATGCTGCATCTGCGGCAGGGCGAGTCTACGCGCGAGATACCGATCGAGGACTTCTTTCTGAGCTATGGTAAACAGGACCGCGTGCCCGGCGAATTGGTCACCGGCGTCACCCTGCCCCGCCAGGCGCCTGATTTGCGGTGCTACAAAATATCGAAACGGTTTGATCAGGATATCTCTGCTGTCTGCGGGTGTTTCAATATCGCCGTCGCGGGCGGCATTGTCACATCCGCCCGGATCGCATTCGGCGGCATGGCCGGAATTCCCGCCCGGGCCAGCCAGGTGGAGGCGGCGTTGGTTGGGCAGTCTTGGACGCAAGCGACAATCGACCAGGCGGCAAAGGCCTTCGCCGATGATTTCACGCCGATGTCGGATATGCGCGCCTCGGCCAGCTATCGCCTGCAGATCGCACAGAACCTGCTGCACCGCCATTTCGCGCAAAGCCAAGGTCAGGCAACCAACGTGCTGGAGGTCAGCGCATGAGCGTCGCAAAACCCCTGCCCCATGATGCCGCCCATCTGCATGTGACGGGTGCGGCGCGCTATGTCGATGATATCCCAACACCTGCGGGCACCCTTCATCTGGCGTTTGGTGTCTGTGATACCGCAAAGGGCGAGATCACAGCGATGGATCTGGATGTGGTGCGCGCAGCCAAGGGCGTGATCGCGGTCCTGACCGCGGCCGACCTGCCCTTTGCCAACGATGTTTCGCCCTCGGCGCATGACGAGCCTTTATTGGCGGCGAACCGCGTCCATTATCTCGGCCAGCCAGTGTTTCTGGTCGTGGCAGACAGCCACCTCGCAGCGCGCAAGGCGGCACGTCTGGGCAAAGTCACGATTGCAGCGGAAGAGCCGATCCTGACGATTGATCAGGCCATGGCGGCCGACAGTCGGTTCGAAGATGGACCCCGCATCTGGACAAAAGGGGATGTAGATCAGGCGCTGACGCAGGCGCCCCGCCGCATCAAAGGTCAGATCGACATGGGCGGGCAGGAGCATTTCTATCTTGAAGGCCAAGCCGCCCTGGCCCTGCCGCAGGAAGGTGGGGATATGGTGGTGCAAAGCTCCACCCAGCATCCGACTGAGATTCAGCATAAGGTCGCCGATGCGCTTGGTCTGCCCATGCATGCAGTCCGCTGCGAAGTCCGCCGGATGGGCGGCGGGTTTGGTGGCAAGGAAAGTCAGGGCAATGCGCTGGCTGTCGCCTGTGCTGTGGCGGCGCGGCTGACGGGCAAGCCGTGCAAGATGCGCTATGACCGTGACGATGATATGATGATCACCGGCAAGCGGCATGATTTCCGGATCAGCTATGATGTGGGTTTTGATGACGACGGCCGCCTGCTGGCAGTGGATTTTCTGCATATGACCCGCTGTGGCTGGGCACTGGATTTGTCGATTCCGGTGGCTGACCGGGCGATGCTGCATGCGGATAATGCCTATCACCTGCCTGCGGCGCGGATCACCTCGCACCGGTTGAAGACCAATACGCAATCGGCCACGGCGTTTCGTGGATTTGGCGGGCCGCAGGGCGTGCTGGGGATCGAGCGGGTGATGGATCATGTCGCGGCAGAGCTGGGGCTTGATCCAGCGCTTGTGCGACAGCGGAATTTCTATGCGCCGATGGAGAATGGGGGGCTGTCTGCCCCCCACGGTGCTGCGCACTTTCCCCCCGAGGATATTTCCACTCGGAAGATGGCAGGGCAGACCACGCCTTATCATATGCCGGTGACGGATTTCATTCTGCATGCGTTGACAGAGCAGTTGCTGGAGACGGCCGATTATCATGGCCGGGCGGCAGCGATTGCGCGCTGGAATGCGGATCAGCCGGTGTTGAAGCGCGGGATCGGCTTCAGCCCGGTGAAATTCGGGATTTCCTTCACCCTGAGCCATCTCAATCAGGCGGGGGCGCTGGTGCATGTCTATCAGGACGGGTCCGTCCACATGAACCACGGCGGCACGGAAATGGGGCAAGGTCTGTTCCAAAAGGTCGCGCAAGTTGCGGCGAGCAGGTTCGGGATTGATGTGGCGGCGGTAAAGATTACGGCGACCGATACTGGCAAGGTACCCAATACATCCGCCACGGCGGCATCATCGGGGACCGACCTGAACGGGATGGCCGTGGCCAAGGCGTGCGACACGATCCGTGACCGGATTGCCGCCTGTCTGGCGGAACTGCATCAAGCCCGCGTCGATGAGGTACATTTTGCGGATGGTCAGGTGCATATCGGTGGCGAGGTGATGACCTTTGCCAAGGCGGTGCAGACAGCCTATTTCCAACGTGTCAGCCTGTCGGCCACGGGGTTTTACAAGACGCCCGGATTAAGCTGGGACCGGATCAAAGGCGAAGGCACCCCGTTTTTCTATTTCGCCCAAGGGGCGGCTGTCACTGAGGTCGTGATCGATACCCTGACTGGCGAGAACCGGATTTTGCGCGCTGATCTGTTGCATGATGCAGGCGCATCGCTGAATCCCGCGTTGGACATCGGCCAGGTCGAGGGGGCCTATGTGCAGGGCGCGGGCTGGCTGACAACCGAAGAACTGGTCTGGGACGACAAGGGCCGTTTGCGCACCCATGCGCCTGCGACCTACAAGATCCCAGCCTGTTCCGACCGGCCTGATGTGTTCAATGTGGCCCTCTGGGATCAACCCAATCCGGCACAGACAATCTATCGGTCCAAGGCAGTGGGCGAGCCGCCGTTCATGTTGGGGATTTCTGCATTTCTGGCTTTATCGGCAGCGGTACAGGCCTGCGGGCCGCATTACCCTGATTTGCAGGCCCCCGCGACGGCAGAAGAAATCCTGCGCGCCGTACAAAGGACGCGCAGATGATTCCGATCCGCATCACGATTGCCAAGACCGC
This sequence comes from Loktanella sp., assembly GCA_017390475.1. GTDB lineage: Bacteria > Pseudomonadota > Alphaproteobacteria > Rhodobacterales > Rhodobacteraceae > Yoonia. The sequence goes on along the minus strand of JAFPBO010000013.1, from coordinate 152,627 downwards.
CGGGTCGGTCCCTCGGGAGGCGGGCACGCAGATGCTCGTCTGGCCGGATCGGGCGACAGGCACCATCGGCGGCGGTGCGCTGGAATGGGACGCAATGACCGAGGCGCGGCGCATGCTGGCCTATGGGCGCAGCCAGCATCGCGCGGTGATCCCGCTGGGGCCAGCGCTGGGGCAGTGCTGCGGCGGGTCGGTAACGCTGGTCTGGGAACAGGCCGAGGCGTTGGATGAACCCGCGCGCCGTCCTTTGTGGATTTATGGCGCTGGCCATGTCGGCCGCGCGATCGTGCATGTGATGCAGCCTTTACCGGATTTTGCGATCACCTGGGTGGATGTTGCCGCTGACAGGTTTCCGCAGACTGATGTGACGACATTGGTTGCAGTTGATCCGGCGCAGGCGGTGCGCCATGCGCCCGATGATGCGGCGCATCTGATTCTGACCTATTCCCATGCCGTTGATCTGGCACTGTGCCATGCGATCCTGCAGCGGAGGTTTGACTCTGTCGGGTTGATCGGGTCTGCGACCAAATGGGCACGATTTCGTGGCAGGTTGGCGGCTTTGGGCCATACGCCTGCCCAAATTGCGCGCATTGCCTGCCCGATTGGCGATCCGAGACTTGGCAAACATCCGGCGGCACTTGCGCTGGGCGTCGCAACCGCCATGATCAGATCCCAGACAGACCAATGCAAGGAAAGCCGCGCATGAATATCCCTTTGTTGCGCCTGACGGGTCTGACCAAAGCCTATCCCGGTGTCGTCGCAAACAAGGATGTGTCCTTTGATATCCAGCCCGGGGAAATTCACGCCTTGCTTGGCGAAAACGGGGCGGGCAAATCCACATTGGTCAAAACAATCTATGGCTTGGTCAAACCGGATGCAGGCCAGATGCAATTGAAGGGCGCTGTCTTCGAACCCGCCGATCCGCGTGCCGCACGTGCTGCCGGTGTCGCCATGGTATTCCAGCATTTTTCGCTGTTCGACGCGATGAATGTCGCGGAAAACATCGCCCTTGGCATGGAAAACCCGCCGCCCCAGCGCGAGATTGCAGCACAGGTCCGGCAGGTGTCGGATCAATATGGCCTGCCTCTGGACCCGACGCGGATTGTCGGCGAACTGTCTGCCGGGGAACGCCAGAGGGTCGAGATTATCCGCTGCCTGTTGCAGGACCCCAAACTGCTGATCATGGATGAGCCAACATCGGTGCTGACGCCGCAAGAGGTCTCGATCCTGTTTGAAACATTGCGCAAGCTGCGCGATGCGGGCACAGCGATCCTGTATATCTCGCATAAGCTGGAGGAAATCCGCGCGCTCTGCGATGCGGCCACGGTGTTGCGATTGGGACAGGTTGTCGGCACCTGCGATCCGCGCGCGACCTCTGCCCGCGATATGGCGGAACTGATGGTCGGCAGCAGCCTGCATGTGCCGCACAAGGCTGTGCGACCGGAAGGCGAGGTGATCCTGACCCTGCAAAAGTTAAGCGCGAAGGCGCCGCACCGGTTCGGCACCGCGCTGCGCGATATCGATCTGACGGTGCGCCGGGGCGAGGTTCTGGGGATTGGCGGTGTCGCGGGCAACGGGCAGGACGAATTGGTCGCGGCCCTGTCCGGCGAAATCCGCACGCGGCGCGACATGCTGATGATGCAGGGCAAAAGCATCGGCCATCTGGCACCGAATGCGCGCCGCCGTCTCGGTCTGCTGGCCGCACCAGAGGAACGGATGGGGCATGCTGCAGCCCCTGACATGACGCTGACGGAAAATGCGCTGCTGACGGCGGTGACCCGGCAGGGCCTGACCAGCCGCGGTTTTGTACGCTGGAGCAAGGCCCGTGATTATGCCAGCGCGGTGATCAAAGGCTTTGATGTACGCACCCCAGGCCCGGCCAATACGGCGCGGTCGCTGTCGGGTGGCAATCTGCAGAAATTCGTGATCGGGCGCGAGATCATGCAGAACCCCGTTGTCTTTGTCGTCAACCAGCCGACCTGGGGTGTCGATGCATCGGCTGCGGCGGCGATCCGGCAGGCGTTGCTCGATCTGGCAGATCAGGGGGCGGCGGTGATCTGCATCAGCCAGGATCTTGATGAATTGATGGAAATATCAGACCGCTTTGCCGCACTGAACGGCGGGCGTTTGTCGGCCCCGCGCCCGGCGCAGGGCTTGAGCGTGGAACAGATCGGCATGATGCTGGGCGGTGCCCATGATATGGAGGTGGCGGATGTCGAGGGCTGACTTTAATGCCTCCGGCGGGGATATTTCTGCTCGGAAGATGAGGTGGCCTGTATGATCCGGCTTGAGAAACGCACCGCGCCATCGCAATTCTGGACCTATGCCGCGCCGGTGCTGGCGGTGCTGTTGACCATGATCTGCGGCGGGTTGTTGTTTGCGGCACTTGGCAATGACCCTCTGATCACGATCCGCACGATTTTCTGGGACCCGCTGTTTTCGGAGTTTTCCTGGTATTACCGGCCACAATTGCTGATCAAGGGCGCGCCTCTGGTGTTGATCGCGATTGGTCTGTCATTCGGGTTTCGCGCGGGCGTCTGGAATATCGGGGCCGAGGGGCAGTATATTCTGGGTGCGATCTGCGGCGCAGCAGTTGGGTTGGCATTCTATCCCACAGAATCGGTTTTCATCCTGCCGCTGATGATCATGGCGGGGGCTTTGGGTGGCTGGGCCTGGGCGATGATCCCGGGGCTGTTGCGGGTCAAATTCGGCACCAATGAAATTCTCGTGTCCCTGATGCTGGTCTATGTCGCGCAGCAATTGCTGGCCTCGATGGCGCTGGGGGCGATGCGTAACCCTGATGGGATGGGGTTTCCGGGCAGCCGCAATCTGGCGCGCTATCCATCAGCCACAAGCTGGATCAACGAAGGCGCGGGGCTGCATTGGGGCGTGGTCTTTGCCTTTGTCGCGGTGATCTTTGCCTATATCACCCTGTCGCGGCACATTTTCGGCTATCATGTGCGCCTATCAGGGCAAAGCCCTAGGGCGGCCCGGTTTGCCGGGGTGAATCCCGGTCTGCTGGTGCTGGTCTGCATGGGGATCGCCGGGGCTCTGGCCGGGCTGGCCGGATTGTTCGAGGTTGCAGGGCCGTCCGGGCTGATCAGTATTGATTTCAATGCGGGTTATGGGTTCACCGCGATCATCGTCGCCTTTCTGGGCAGGTTACACCCGATCGGCATTTTGCTGGCAGCGGGTTTGATGGCACTGACCTATATCGGCGGTGATATCGCACAATCCAACCTACGCCTGCCTGCTGCGGCGATCCAGGTCCTGCAGGGCATGCTGTTGTTCTTCCTGCTCGCAGTGGATGTGCTGACGCATTACCGCGTCCGGATTGGTACAAGGAAGCTGGCCTGATGGATCTGTCATCAATCAACCCGATTCTGTTGCTGGCCTCGCTGATGGTTGCGGCGACTCCGATCCTGCTGGCTGCGATTGGTGAATTGGTGGTCGAACGTGCGGGGGTGCTGAACCTTGGGGTCGAGGGGATGATGATTACCGGGGCGGTCTGCGGTTTCATCGTTGCGATCAGCACCGGATCGCCCTGGCTGGGCTTTGCGGGGGCCGCGCTTGGCGGGGCTTTGCTGGCGCTGATCTTTGGTGTGCTGACGCAGGTCCTGTTGTCGAACCAGGTGGCCACGGGGCTCGCACTGACCCTGTTCGGGCTGGGTCTGGCGGCGCTGTTGGGACAGGGCTATGTCGGGATCAAAGCCCCACCTGTCGCGAAATTCCCGATCCCCCTGCTCAGCGATCTGCCGGTGATCGGCCCGGTCCTGTTCCGGCATGATCCAATTGTCTATCTGGGGATCACGATTATCGCCGCGACATCGGCTTTTCTGCGCTATAGCCGGGCAGGACTGATCCTGCGCGCGGTCGGCGAAAACCACGAGGCCGCCCATGCCTTGGGCTATCACGTGATCCGGGTGCGGTTGCTCGCGATCATGTTCGGCGGGGCCTGCGCCGGGCTGGGCGGGGCTTACCTAGGCCTTGTCCGGGTGCCACAATGGACCGAAGGAGTCACCGCCGGCGCAGGCTGGATCGCGCTGGCCATCGTCGTCTTCGCCAGTTGGCGGCCATGGCGGCTTTTGTTGGGTGCTTATTTGTTTGGCGGTGTGACCGTGTTGCAGCTTAATCTACAAGCGGCGGGTGTTGCGCTGCCTGTCTCTTATCTTTCGATGGCACCGTATCTGGCAACCATTCTGGTTCTGGTTATGATGCGATCCGGACGGGCACCGGGGTCACTTGGCCAATCGTTCCACGCCTCGCGTTGAGGCTATCAGACCACCAAGGGGTATATTATGAAAATCAAAACATTACTGGCAGGGACCGGCATCGCACTTGCCCTTGCAACCGGCGCGTTTGCGCAAGATCCGACCAAGGTCGGGTTCATCTATGTTGGCCCCGTCGGCGACGGCGGCTGGACCTACGAACATGATCAGGCACGTCTGGCTGTCGAGGCTGAGTTCAGCGATGCCGTCGAAACATTCTATGTCGAAAGCGTGCCAGAAGGTCCGGACGCCGAGCGGGTCATCACCCAGATGGCGCTGCAAGGCGCTGATCTGATCTTTACCACATCCTTTGGTTTCATGGATGCGACAGTCAATGTCGCCGAACGGTTTCCCGATGTGAAATTCGAACATGCGACGGGCTATAAGACCGCGGATAACGTATCCGCCTATAATGCCCGGTTCTATGAAGGCCGTGCCATTCAGGGCCATATCGCGGGCCAGATGACCGAAAGCAATATCATCGGCTATATCGGGTCCTATCCGATCCCCGAGGTGATTCAGGGTATAAATTCGGCTTTTCTGCACGCCCGTGAAGTCAACCCCGATGTGGAATTCCGCATCATCTGGGCCTATACATGGTTCGACCCCGCCAAAGAGGCAGAGGCAGCCAGTGTGCTGATCGAACAGGGTGCCGATGTGATCCTGCAACATACCGACTCCACCGCGCCACAAGCCGCAGCGCAGGCGGCGGGCAATGTCATCACCTTTGGTCAGGCGTCTGATATGGCCGAATTCGCGCCTTTCCCGCGCGTGTCGTCGATCATCGACGATTGGGCACCTTACTATATCGAACGCACCCAGGCCGTGATTGATGGCACATGGGAAAGCAGCAACGTTTGGCATGGCATTCCCGAAGGCATGGTCGGTATCGGTGAAATCACCGATGCAGTTCCCGCTGAAATCAAGGCCTCTGCAGAAGTGATGATCGAGGCGATCCGGGCGGGCGAATATCACCCGTTCACCGGTCCGATCAACTATCAGGACGGGTCGGTCTGGCTGGAAGAGGGTGACGTAGCCGATGACGAAACTCTACTGGGCATGAACTTTTTCGTCGAAGGACTGGCCGGCGATATTCCGCAGTAAGCAGTTTCACGAATAAGAAAGGCCCCGCCATTCGCGGGGCCTTTTGCGTTTCAGGGTCAGGTGGTTTTCTTGACAATCTCGCCCGACCGCAGCCTTGTCCGGTAGCTGTGCAATTCGCGCTTTACGATCGGCATCAGGAAGTACAGCGCGACAATATTCACGATTGCCATCGAGAACAGCATCGCATCTGAAAAGTCGATGACCGGATCAAGGCTGGCCGCTGCACCGATCACGATGAACAGGCAGAAGATCGACTTGAAGATCAGCTCTTTCGTCTGTCCTTCACCCACCAGATAGGTCCAGGCTTTCAGCCCATAGTAAGACCAGCTGATCATTGTGGAAAAGGCGAACAGCACCACGGCGACCATCAACAGCACCGGGAACCACGAAAACGCGGTTGCATAGGCGGCTGATGTCAGGGCAACACCGCCGACGTCGCCTTCGGTCGTGATCCGGCCCAGTTCGGCGTTCCAGATGTAAAGTCCGGTTTCCGGGTCCTGCGCCAGGACACCGCTGATCACAATGACGAGGGCAGTCATGGTGCAGATCACCACCGTGTCGATGAACGGTTCCAGCAGCGCAACATAGCCTTCGCTGACCGGTTCCTTGGTCTTCACGGCAGAGTGGGCAATCGCGGCAGAGCCGATCCCGGCCTCGTTGGAAAAGGCCGCGCGCCGGAACCCCTGGATCAGGGCACCGGTAAATCCGCCGACAACGCCCAGCCCTGTAAAGGCACCCTCGATGATCTGCCCAAAAGCCCAGAGGATCTGGTCATAGTTCATGAGCAGGATCACGATGGACACCAGCACATAGAAAATCCCCATGAAAGGGACGATCTTGCTCGTGACCCGCGCGATGGATTGCAGGCCACCGGCGATGACCGCGAATGTCAGCAGCGCCAACGCTATCCCGGTGATCCAGCCCGGATAATCGCCTACGACATTGGAAATCTGCGCATGAGCCTGATTGGCCTGAAACATATTGCCGCCGCCCAGCGCCCCAAGGATGGTAAAGACCGAAAACAGGATCGCCATGGCACCGCCCAACGGCAGGCCCTGTTCCTTGAACCCTTTGACCATATAATACATCGGACCACCGGAAACGGACCCATCAGGATATTCGTTGCGGTATTTCACACCCAGCGTACACTCGGTGAATTTCGTGGCCATCCCGAACAGGCCCGCCACGATCATCCAGAACGTCGCCCCTGCCCCGCCGATGCTGACGGCGACCGCGACGCCCGCGATATTGCCCAGCCCGACTGTCCCTGACAAAGCCGTGGCCAGCGCCTGAAAGTGGCTGACCTCGCCTGCATCATTTGGGTCGGCATAATCACCTTTGACCAACCGGATCGAATGAATGAAACCACTGAACTGGATCGCCCCGAAATAGATGGTAAAGACCACCGCGCCAACCACCAGCCAAAGTGCAATCCACGAAAAACTGGTCCCCGGCAGTGGTGCAAAGATGAAACCAACATACCAACCAGTATAATCGGCAAAGATCTGGTTGATGCGCGCGTCAAGGCCCTCCGCCTCTTGGGCTGCGGCCATTGCGGGCATGATAAAGGCGATGAATGCCGCCACGATATATTTGAATTGTGACATGATGTTTCTCCTCATGGAATGATCGTGACGGGCACGGATGACGCGGCAGCCAACCGACCTGCGACACCGCCAAATATTCGCGCCTTCAGACCCTTTGCTCCGACACGACCGATGATGATCTGCTTGGCCCCCTTTTCACGGGCGAGGCTGTCCAAAATCTCGGCGGCATCGCCGTGACGGACCACGCCTTCGATGTCGAAACCATCGGCTTTGGTCATGGCAAGCGAAGGGTCAAGCACCCGTTCATGCGCCATGGCGATCTCTTCCTCGCGGCGCTGATGGCGCTTGGCGTTTTCCTCGGCGGTCTGAAAGGCGAATGGTGACCATTCGATCACATAGCAAATGATGATCATACAATCGCCGTCGGCCTTGGCGCGGTCTTTGGCAAAGGCGAGCGCACGTGCCCCTGCTTCTGACCCGTCAAGACCGACGATAAACGTAGTCTTTTCCATGGTGATATCCCCGTTGTTCATTGGTCCGGCTTGGTCTGCGGGGCAAGCCCGCGCTGACAGGTTCTTTCGCCTGCGTTCCTGCAACCATAAGGATTTTTGCGCTACCGCATCACAAAAACTGATCTTTTAAAAATTTTAAGGAAAACTGCACAAATCATATGCATGATCTGGCCAATTAGCCTCTCATCAATATCCCAAACAGAAAATTTACCTTAACCCTGCGCGAAGGCATGCAGGCGGCAAGACCGATTGCCCCCGGCGCTGGCTTCAGATATCGACAGAGCAACCCAGACCCGATCAAGCGGAGCAATGCCAATGGCAGCCTATCAATTCGTCTATTTCATGGACGGCGTGTCCAAGACCTATCCCGGCGGCAAAAAGGTGTTCGAGAACATCCGCCTGAATTTCCTCCCCGGTGTGAAAATCGGCGTTGTCGGTGTCAACGGCACCGGTAAATCCACGCTGATGCGGATCATGGCTGGCCAAGACAAGGATTTCGCGGGCGAGGCCTGGGCGGCTGAGGGCGCGCGTGTCGGCTACCTGCCGCAGGAACCCGAACTCGACCCTGCGCTGACGGTGCGTGAAAACGTCATGCTAGGTGTGGCGGGCAAAAAGGCCATTCTCGACCGCTATAACGAAGTGGCGATGAATTATTCCGAAGAAACCGCCGACGAAATGGCTGCCCTTCAGGATGAGATCGACGCGCAGAACCTGTGGGATCTGGACGCGCAGATCGACATTTCTATGGAGGCGTTGCGCTGCCCCCCTGACGATGCCGATGTCACCACCCTGTCTGGCGGTGAAAAACGCCGTGTCGCCTTGTGCAAACTTTTGCTCGAAGCGCCCGACATGCTGCTGCTCGACGAACCGACCAACCACCTCGACGCCGAAACCATCGCCTGGCTGCAACAGCATTTGATCGATTACAAAGGCACGATCCTGATCGTCACCCACGACCGCTATTTCCTTGATGCAATCACCAGCTGGATTCTGGAACTCGACCGGGGTTCCGGCATCCCGCATGAAGGCAATTATTCCAGCTGGCTGGAAGCCAAGGCCAAACGGCTCGAACGCGAAGCCAAGGACGATAAATCCAAGCAACGCACCTTGGAACGCGAACTGGAATGGATGCGGCAGGGTGCCAAGGCCAGGCAGGCGAAATCCAAGGCACGGATCAGCGCCTATAACGATCTGGCCAATCAATCCGAGCGGGAAAAGATGGGCCGCGCGCAGATCATCATCCCGAACGGTCCCCGTTTGGGCAACAAAGTGATCGAGGTGGCGAATCTCAAAAAGGCGATGGGCGATAAGCTGCTTGTCGAAAACCTGAGCTTTGATCTGCCGCCGGGCGGGATCGTCGGCGTGATCGGGCCGAACGGTGCCGGTAAATCGACGCTGTTTTCAATGCTCACCGGACAGGCCCAGCCGGATGAAGGCACCGTCGAATACGGCGATACTGTCAAGCTGTCCTATGTCGACCAGTCCCGCGACGCGCTGAACCCCGATGCGACTGTCTGGGAAGAAATCACCGGCGGCGCGGAAATCATCATGCTGGGCGATGCGCAGATGAATTCCCGCGCCTATTGTTCGGCCTTCAACTTCAAAGGCGGCGACCAGCAGAAAAAGGTCGGCCTGCTGTCAGGTGGTGAGCGCAACCGAGTGCATATGGCCAAGCTGTTGAAATCAGGCGGCAATGTGCTGCTCCTCGATGAGCCGACCAACGATCTGGACGTGGAAACCCTGCGCGCGTTGGAAGATGCTTTGGTCGATTTCGCCGGCTGCGCCGTGGTGATCTCGCACGACCGTTTCTTCCTTGACCGGATCTGTACGCATATCCTTGCCTTCGAAGGCGATGCGCATGTCGAATGGTTCCAGGGTGGTTTCACCGACTACGAAGAAGACAAAAAGTCCCGTCTGGGCGCCGATGCGCTGGAACCAAAACGGATGAAGCACAAGAAATTCGTGCGCTGAAACAGGCCGATTCATCCGCCAGTCGGTGCTCTCCAAAGGGCACCGACCGCAGGGCTGTAAAGTTTCGCTTGATTTGTGACTGGCTTTCCGTCATGTTGGTCGGGCAAACGTTATTCTTTTCGACCCACTGTTCTCCTTTCGGCTACAGTCCCTCGATCAAGTTCTGACTAAGCCAAGCTGCCGCAATCTCGTGGGCAGCAACATGAAGGAAAAATACGATGGCCAATGGCACCGTAAAGTGGTTCAACGCAACTAAAGGCTTCGGCTTTATCGCTCCCGAAGGTGGATCCAAGGACGTTTTTGTCCACATCTCCGCTGTTGAGCGTTCCGGCCTGACTGGCCTGAAAGATGACCAGAAGGTCACTTTCGACATCGAATCCGGCCGTGATGGCCGCGAATCTGCGATCAATCTCGCACTCGCATAAGCGATAGTATTCGAAAGAACGGCGTGCATATCCTGCGCGCCGTTTTTTTATGCGCGCTGTCCTGCCGGATACGGCACCCTTTTCGGAAAATTCATTGATTTTATAGCGAATTGTGGCAACATCAGGGTGCGACGGCAATAAATCGACCACTGTCTCCTTTCGGCCCAGTCATTCGATCTTACTTTGACCGAGCCGGTCCGCTGCATAAAGCGAGCGGAAAAAGATAGGAAAGACAAGGACATGGCTTCAGGCACTGTCAAATGGTTCAACACCACTAAAGGCTACGGCTTTATCGCACCCGATGGCGGCACCAAGGATGTATTCGTACATATCTCAGCTGTCGAACGTTCCGGGCTGACCGGATTGAAGGACAATCAGAAGGTGAACTTCGACATCGAAGCCAGCCGTGATGGCCGCGAATCTGCGGTCAACCTGACACTGGCCGATTAACCAAAGCTAGACGTCAGACGATTGATCAGGCTTCCGGTTGTTGCCTTCCGGTGGCCTTTACTCCTGGGTCGCAGCAACCAACTCCAATATCGTTGGCCCCATATTCGCGACAATCATCGCCACGCCTTCGGCGCTGGGGTGGATACCGTCCGCCTGCATATATCGGCGCATATCGCTCTGCGTTTCGCCCCCCGCACGCAAGGCGGCGAACATATCGGGGTAAAGCAGCGTTTCATACTGCGCGGCAAGTTCGACATACATGCCTTCAAATTCGCGTTTGAAATTAGGGCCATAATTGGTACCGACAGTCAGACCTACCAGCAGCATATCCACACCAGCCGCCTGCCCCGCCGCCAGAATAGCATCCAGATTGGCGCGGCTGTTCGCGGGGTCCAGCCCGCGCAGGTAATCATTGCCACCCAGCGCCACGATCATCGCATCGACATCGGGCGTCAGCGTCCAGTCCACCCGCGCCAGGCCGCCAGCCGTCGTATCGCCCGACACACCGGCATTCACGATTGTGACATCGGCCCCCTGATCACGCAGCCATTGTTCCAGTTGCGGCACGAACCCCTGCCCTTGGTCCAGTCCATAACCTGCTGTCAGACTGTCCCCCAATGCCGCAATCGTCACAGTTTCGGCATGTGCGGCTGTCATGGTCAGCAAAACTGCCCCGCTCAGGTTGCGCAACACGCGCAATGCCCCATATCCAAAACTGACCCCGCGACCAAAGGCTGCATGCATGACCAACCCCGTTCTGACGATCACCGATGCCAACCTGTCCCTTGATGGCAATGCAGGCCGCGTGGATATTCTGCACGACATCTCATTGAAGGTCACGCAGGGGGAAACCTTGGGGCTGGTCGGGCCGAGTGGGTCTGGCAAGTCTTCGCTCCTCATGTTGATGGGTGGGCTGGAACAGGCGACATCGGGGCAGATCATGGCATTGGACCAGAACCTGACAGCGATGAACGAAGACCAGCTGGCCCGCTTTCGTAGAGATCATATGGGGGTGGTGTTTCAATCTTTCCACCTGATCCCGACCATGACCGCGTTAGAGAATGTAGCGACCCCGCTGGAATTGGCAGGGGTTCGGGATGCCTTTGACCGGGCAGAGGCGGAATTGCGCGCAGTGGGTCTTGGCGACCGGATCAACCATTACCCCAGCCAGATGTCAGGCGGTGAACAGCAGCGCGTGGCCCTGGCGCGCGCCTCTGCGCCGCGCCCGAAAATCCTGCTGGCGGATGAACCGACCGGCAATCTGGATGCGACCAATGGGGCGGCGATCATCGATATGCTGTTCGATCTGCGCGACCGGCATGGTGCAACGCTGATCATGGTGACCCATGCCAATGAACTCGCCGCGCGCTGTGACCGTGTGATCAATCTGCGCGACGGGCGGATCGACACGCTGGCAAAGGCTGCCGAATGACCCTGCGCATCGCCTCTCGTTTCGCTTTGCGCGAATTGCGCGGGGGTCTGCGCGGTTTCCGCGTGTTTCTGGCCTGCCTCGCGCTGGGTGTCGCGGCGATTGCCGCGGTCGGCACTGTGCGCGCCGGGATCGAGGCCGGGCTGACCCGCGACGGTGCAGCCTTGCTCGGTGGCGATGCCGAGGTAGAATTCACCTATCGCTTTGCCCGGGACGAGGAACTGATTTGGCTGGAAAGCATTTCCGACAACATTTCCGAAACCGTCGACTTCCGGTCAATGGCGGTGGTGGAACGCGGAGAAGATACCGAACGCGGCCTGACGCAGATCCGCGCGGTAGATGATGCCTATCCGCTGATCGGCGCTGTGCAACTGGACCCGGCGATGCCGCTGGATCAGGCGCTGGCCGATCAGGGCGGCGTCATGGAACGCGTGCTGGCCGACAGGCTCGGGCTGGTCCCCGGCGATACGTTCCGGCTGGGTGACGCCGATTTCACCCTGCGCGCCATTTTGGAACGGTTCCCGGATAATGCCGCGGCCGGGTTCGGGCTTGGCCCGCGCACGATTGTTTTGACCGACGATCTGGAAGGCTCCGGCCTGATCGTCGAAGGCACGTTGTTTTCCACGCAATACCGGCTCGACCTGCCCGGAGGCGCGGACCTTGCTGTGCTGGAGCAACAGGCCGAGGCACAGTTCCGCGATGCGGGGATGCGCTGGCGCGACAGCAGGCGTGGCGCGGGCGGGGCAGCGCAATTCGTGGACCGGATCGGGGCCTTCCTGATCCTTGTCGGCCTTTCGGGGCTGGCCGTGGGCGGCATCGGCGTGTCATCGGCAGTGCGCGCCTATCTTGCTGGTAAGACGAGCGTGATTGCCACGCTGAAAACGCTGGGCGCGACCCGGGCCATCATTTTCATGACCTATTTCATCCAGATCGGAGTGCAGACCTTGGTTGGTGTCGCACTTGGCCTGCTGCTTGGTGCGGGCTTGCCGGTGGTCTTTGCACCATTGATCGAGGCGCGGTTGCCCGTGCCTGCGGTCTTCACCATCTATCCGGCACCTTTGATCGAGGCCGCCATCTACGGTATTCTAGCCGCGCTGATCTTCACTCTCTGGCCACTCGCCAAAACAGAAGATATCCGCGCCGCGACCCTGTTCCGCGATGCTTTTGCCGCGTCGCGCGCCCTGCCCGGCTGGCCCTATCTGGTGGTGATCGCGGTGCTGGTCGCCTTGCTGGTCGGGGCGGCGATCTGGTTCTCAGGCACTTTGTTCCTGACGCTCTGGACCGCAGGCGGAATCACCGGGTCGCTGGCGATCCTGATCCTTGCCGCCTTTGTCATCCGCTGGTTCGCGCGGCGGCTGCGCAATGTGGCGCGCGGGCGGACATCGTTGCGCATGGCGCTGGGGTCGATTGGTGCGCGGGGGGGTGAAAGCACATCTGTCGTGCTATCACTGGGCCTTGGCCTGACCGTACTGGCAGCGGTCGGCCAGATCGATGGCAATCTGCGCAGTTCATTTGCCGATGATCTGCCAGCCGTGGCACCCAGCTATTTCTTCGTCGACATCCAACCCGACCAGATCGACGGTTTCCGCGCGCGGCTGGACGGGGACGCGGCTGTCAGCCGCTATGACAGCGCACCGATGTTGCGCGGCATCATCACGCAGATCAACGGACAGTCCGCGACCGAGGTCGCAGGCGGCCATTGGGTCGTGCGCGGTGATCGCGGCGTAACCTATGCCGATGCACAGCCCACGGGGACCGAGATCACGGCAGGCGAATGGTGGCCCGAAGGCTATGACGGTCCACCCCAGATCAGCTTTGCCGCAGAGGAAGCTGCCGAGATCGGGTTGCAGCTGGGTGACATGCTGACGGTGAATATCCTTAGCCGCGATATCACCGGCGAGGTCACCAGTTTCCGCAATGTCAGCTGGGAAGATGCGGGCATCGGTTTCGTACTGGCGATGAACCAAGGCGCATTGGAAGGCGCGCCGCATAGCTGGATTTCCACCGTCTATGCGACGCCAGAGGCCGAGGCTGCGATCCTGCGCGATCTGGCCACTGCCTATCCCAATATCACTGCGATCCGGGTGCGCGACGCAATTGATCAGGTGATCGAACTGGTCGGCGGCATTTCCGCCGCGACGCGCTATGGCGCGCTGATCACGCTGATCACCGGATTTCTGGTGCTGATCGGTGCGGCGGCAGCGGGCGAACGTACCCGGACCTATGAAGCCGCCGTGCTGAAGACGCTCGGCGCATCACGGAGCAGTATTCTGGCAAGTTTCGCGCTGCGCTCTGGCTTGCTGGGGCTGGCAGCGGGGATCGTTGCTCTTGGGGCAGGCATCCTTGGCGGCTGGGCGGTGGCGACATTCATCATGGATACCGGCTATCGCGTGATCTGGGGCAATGCCTTGCTGATCATCGGCGGTGGGATCATGGCCTCCTTGCTGGCCGGTCTGTTTTTCGCGCTGCGCCCTCTTGCGGCGAAACCGGCGCAGGTGCTAAGGGCGCGAGAATGAACAATCCGGCATTCTTTGGCTATGGTTCTTTGGTGAATCTGGCGACACACACCAATGCAGACCCTCTGCCTGCACGGCTGGCAGGCTGGCGGCGGGTCTGGATCACCACCGGCATACGGGACGCGGCATTCCTGTCGGTGGAACCTGACCCCTCCTGCGTGATCGACGGCATCACCGCACAGGTGCCGGGGGGCGATTGGGCCATGCTCGATCTGCGCGAAACCGGCTATGACCGTCACCCCGTCACCGTGATGCAAGGCGGCACAGCCCGCGATGTCGCCATCTATCAGGTCAGCCCGGAAGTGCGGATCAGAAACAGGGTCAAGGCCCCGATCCTACGCAGCTATCTGGATGTCGTGGTGCAGGGTTTCTGGCAGGTGTACGGCGAAACCGGCGTGGCGGATCTCTTTGCCAGCACATCGGGTTGGCGCGCGATCCATGATGACCGCGCAGCGCCCGCATATCCGCGTCACCAGCGCCTGACTGCGGCGCAGACGGCGCTGGTGGATCATTATCTGCAGCAGATGATGCAGGGAAACCGCTAGACCGCGCGCGGTTTGACCTGCAGCAGCGGCATGACATCCGCCATTTCCGGGCCGCGTTCCAGCCCGGTGACCGCTTTGCGCAGCGGCATGAACAAGCCCTTGCCCTTGCGGCCTGTCGCCTCTTTCACGGCATTGGTCCAGCTGGACCATGTGTCCGCCGCATAGGGCGGATCACCCAGCAGATCGAAAGCTTGGGCAATAAACTCCCGGTCCTCATCCGCAACCAATGGCGTGGCCCCGTCGCGGAACATCGCCCACCAGCCAGCGACATCATCAAGCTTGGTGATATTGTCGCGCACCAGATGCCAGAACGGCGCAGCAAGCGGCGTCGGCACGCCAGCCGATGTCAGGACATCGGCCACATCCGTCGCAGACAGGGTCGCCAAATAGCGCGCGGTCAGCGGGTCAAGGTCAGCCGCATCAAATTTCGTCGGGGCCGATCCGAATTTCGACAGATCAAAGCCTGCCACGACCTCGGCCACATTGGCGCGCAATTCTACCGGATCAGAAGAACCCAGCCGCGCCATCAGCGACAGGATCGCCTGCGGGGCGACACCCTGCGCGCGCAGATCGCGCAGCGACAATGTGCCAAGGCGTTTCGACAAAGCTTCGCCATTCGGGCCAGTCAACAGTGAATGATGCGCGAAACGCGGCACAGTCCCGCCAAGCGCCTGAATGATCTGAATCTGTGTCGCAGTATTGGTCACGTGGTCTGATCCGCGCACGATATCGGTAATTCCCATTTCGACGTCATCGACAACAGATGCCAGCGTATAAAGGATCTGCCCGTCATTCTTGAACAACACTGGATCACTGACCGATGCCGCATCGATAGAGATATCGCCGATGATCCCGTCCGCCCATTCGATCCGTTCCTGATCCAGCTTGAAACGCCAATGCGATCCGCGTTCCGCGCGCAGGGCGTTCTTTTCATCCTCGGACAGGTTCAGCGCCGCGCGGTCATAGACCGGCGGTTTGCCCATGTTCAGCTGCTTTTTACGCTTGAGGTCCAGTTCGACCGGAGTCTCGAAACATTCATACAGACGCCCCATGTCGATCAGCCGCTGCTTGGCATCAAGGTAACGGTCCATGCGGCGGGACTGGTATTCCATCCGGTCCCATGTCAGGCCCAGCCAGGTCAGATCAGCCTTGATGCCCTCGACATATTCATCCTTTGACCGTTCAGGATCGGTGTCGTCGATCCGCAGCACGAAGGTGCCGCCGTTCTGTCGTGCTATCGCATAGTTGAACAGCGCCGCGCGCAGGTTGCCGATATGGATCCAGCCAGTGGGCGATGGGGCGAATCTTGTCGTGGTCATGCGATGTACTCCTGTTCCGGCACGCTTTGTCATGCTGGACCAGTTTTGTCCATGCAAGGCAGGCATTCACGAAACCGTGGGTTGGCGGCAGGGGTTGTGGGGCTAACTTTGCGTCACCTTAACAATGATAGGATTTCGTTATGCTGATTTCCCGCCGTCAGGCTCTGCTGTCCGGGGCTGCCCTGCCCTTGGCCGCTGCCGCCCCTTCGCTGGTGCAGGCGCAGGCCGCCCCTGCCGCATCCACCCTGCCCACCCATCGTCATTTCACCTTGGGCGACTTTCAGGTGACCACCCTGCTGTCCGGCAGCCGCCGCGTGGAAAACCCGCAGAACATTTTCGGCATGAACGTCGATGCAGACACTTTTGCAGAGGTCAGTGCGCAAAATTTCATCCCCACCGATGCGGCGCAGTTTTTCTTTACCCCCACTGTGCTGAACACCGGGTCAGAGCTGATCCTGTTCGATACCGGCAATGATGCCGCAGGGATCACCGCCGCCCTTGCCGGTGCCGGGTATACCCCCGACCAGATCACCCATGTTGTCATCAGCCATATGCACGGCGACCACATCGGCGGTCTGACCGACGAATCCGGTGCCGAAACCTTTGCCAATGCCGCCTATGTGACAGGTCAGGTGGAATTCGACCATTGGGCGGCCGCCGAAAACGAAGGGTTCGAAGCCAAGGTCCGCCCATTGGCTGAAAAGTTCAGTTTCATCGGTGACGGCGACGATGTGCGCGGTGGCGTGACAAGCATGGCGACCTTTGGCCATACACCGGGCCACATGGGTTACATGCTGGAAAGCAACGGGTCACAATTGCTGCTGATGGCCGATGTCGCCAACCATTACGTCTGGTCCGTCGCCCACCCCGATTGGGAGGTCCTGTTTGACATGGACAAAGAAGCCGCCGCCGCGACTCGTCGTCAAGTTATGAACATGGCCGCTGCTGACCGGATTCCGTTGATCGGCTACCACATGCCGTTCCCCGGTCTGGGCTATATCGACACCCGCGCGGATGACACGTTCCATTTCGTGCCACATTCCTATCAGCTGATCTGATCAGCTTGGATCGCGCCAGCGGTTGACGATGGGGTAACGCCGGTCCAGCCAGAAGGCGCGATCCGACAAACGCGGGCCAGGCGCGGCCTGAAACCGTTTATATTCGCTGATATAGACCAGATGTTCGATCTTTTTCACCGTCTCGCGGTCATAGCCTGCCGCGACGCAGTCCGCGACTGACGCGTCATCATCCACCAGCATCGTCAAGATACCATCCAGCACGTCATAGGGCGGCAGGCTGTCTTCGTCCTTTTGGTCCGGGCGAAGTTCGGCTGATGGCGGTTTGTCGATAATCGCGGACGGGATCACCTCGCCCGCTGGCCCCTGCATCCAGTCGCGGTGATTGGTGTTGCGCCAGCGGCAGGTGTCAAAGACGCGGGTTTTATACATATCCTTGATCGGGTTATAGCCGCCCGCCATATCGCCATAGATCGTGGCATAGCCCACCGCGACCTCGGATTTATTGCCGGTGGTCAGGAGCATTTCCCCGAATTTGTTGGACTGCGCCATCAGCAGCAGGCCGCGGATGCGGGACTGGATATTTTCCTCGGTCAGATCGGCAGGCAGATCACCGAACAAAGGTGCCAGAGCCTCTGTCACCGCCGCGCGCGGGCCAGCGATGCTGATCGTGTCATAGCGACAGCCCAAAGCCTGCGCCGCTGCCGCCGCATCGTCCAATGAGGCTTGCGAGGTGTATTCCGATGGCAGCATCACGCAACGGACATTGTCTGCGCCCAGCGCGTCGACGGCAATAGCGGCGACAATCGCAGAATCGATACCACCCGACAGGCCGAGCAGCACCTTTTTGAATCCGGTCTTGCGCATGTAATCGCGCAAAGCATCCACCATGGCCCGGTAATCCTGTTCGATGCTCCCCGGCAGCAGCGCCTTTGCGCCGTCCAGCGCTACCCAGCCATCGCCGCTATCTTCAAAATCCACATGCGCGATGGCATCGTCAAACACCGGCAATTGCACCGCCAACCGGCCAACCTGGTTCAGCACGAATGAGCCGCCGTCGAACATCTGGTCATCCTGACCGCCGGTCATGTTCAGATAGACCAAAGGCACGTCGTTTTCGACCACGCGGGCGATCATCGTCTGCATCCGGATCGGGAATTTGTCGCGGAAATAGGGTGAACCATTCGGGACCACCAAAATCTCCGCCCCGCTTTCGACCATAGTTTCGCAGACATCGGGATACCAGGCATCTTCGCAAATCGGGGTGCCGATGCGGGGACTGTCGCCAAAGGTAACCGGGCCGGAAATATCGGCGCTTTTGAACAGCCGCACCTCGTCAAAGACGTTGAAATTGGGCAGGAAATGTTTCCGGAACCGCGCGGTGATCTTGCCACCCGCCAGATAGACATAGCAATTATAGAGCCTGCCTTCGTCAAACATCGGCAGGCCGATGCCAAGGGCGGGACCATCCGCGCAATCCTGCGTGAGCGCGTCCAGATGGCGGGCGGCATCCGCGACAAAGGCTGGTTTGCGCACCAGATCCTGCGTCTGATAGCCGGTCAGGAACATCTCGGGCAGGACCACCAAATCAGCGCCCGCGTCCTTGCCCGCCTGCCACGCCTGCCGCGCCAGCGTCGCATTGCCCGCCAGATCGCCGACGGTCGGGTTCATCTGTGCCATCGTCAGGCGAAATCTGCGCGTCATCATTCTGGTCCTATGCTGCTGGCCCTGATGTAGCAGAAAGCCCGTCAGGGGAAAGCACCTTGCAGAGTTTCGCCGCCCCATCCTTTCTTTGCGTTGTCAGCAATGGCCCTCTCTCTTAAGCTGGCGGCGAAACTGGATCGGAGACCGGAATGAAAACGCTCAGACCATCACATGGCTTGGCCATTGCCATCGCCTTGATGACGACTGGCCTGCAGGCGCAGACGGTCGAGACCAAGCAATATGACGATGGCGGTGTGTATGAGGGCACTTTTGTCGATGGCAAACAGGATGGCACCGGCACCTATCGTTTGCCTAATGGCTATGAATATACCGGCGATTGGGTCGATGGCGAAATCCGCGGACAAGGTGTGGCGCGGTTTCCCAATGGGTCGGTCTATGAAGGCAGCTTTGTCGCAGGCAAGCCCGAAGGTCAGGGCAAGATCACCTTTGCCGATGGCGGCACTTATGAAGGTGACTGGCTGGACGGCAATATCACCGGATCGGGCATCGCGACCTATGCCAATGGCGTGGTTTATGAAGGTGAATTCCGCAATGCCGCCCATCACGGGACCGGCACGATGACCAGCCCCGAGGGCTATGTCTACGCAGGCGCTTGGGTCAATGGCGTGAAAGAAGGAGAAGGCACGATCACCTATCCTGACGGCGCTGTCTATGAAGGCAGCCTGCGGGCGGGTGAACGCGATGGCACCGGCACGCTGACGATGGCCGATGGGCTGATCTATAGCGGGTCATGGATTGAAGGTCAGATCCAGGGCGCAGGCACGCTGACCCAACCCAATGGCGATGTCTACGAAGGCAATCTGGTCGCAGGCCGCCGCGAAGGCGAAGGCCGTGTCACCTATGGCAACGGCGATACCTATGAAGGCAGCTTCGTTGCTGACCGTCGCGAAGGCATGGGCACATTCCGGGGCGTGGATGGCTATGTCTATACCGGTGCATGGGCGGGTGGCCAGATTTCCGGCATGGGCGAGGTGACCTATCCCGATGGGTCGGTCTATGTCGGCAGCTTTGCCAATGATCTGGCCGATGGCAAAGGCAAGATCACCTATCCCGACGGGTCCACCTATGAAGGTGACTGGGTCGCCGGTGTGATCAGCGGCACAGGTGTCGCGACCTATGCCAATGGGCTGGTCTATGAAGGTGAATTCGTAAACGCGCAAAACCACGGCCAAGGCAAGATGACCTATGCCGATGGCTATGTCTATGAAGGCGAATGGGCCGAAGGGCAGCGCAACGGGAACGGCACCGCCACCTATGCCGATGGCACGCTTTATGTCGGCGAATTCCTCAACGGCCAGCGTTCCGGTCAGGGCGAGATCACGCTGCCCGATGGTTTCAGCTATATCGGCGGCTGGCTTGATGGCGAAATCAGCGGCTACGGCATCGCGACCTATGCCAATGGCGATGTCTATGAAGGCAATTTCAACCGTGGCCGCCGCGACGGCGAAGGCACGATGCGCTATGCCAGCGGCGAAGAAAGCACCGGTATGTGGTCAGACGGGGCTTTTGTCACGCCCGCTGCTGGTGAAGCGGCGGATTAAACCGCCGCGCCTTGTTCCATCCGGGACAGGAAATCTGCCGCCTCTGACAGCACTTGGTCGCGGCGCGATGCATCCATCTTGTCCCAGACGCCATACATATTGCCCATGCGCGGATTGCCCTTGAACCGGTCGCGGTGCCGGTCAAGGAAATGCCAGTATAGCAGGTTGAACGGGCAGGCATCCGGCCCGGTCTTATCCTGCACGCGATATGCACAAGACCCGCAATAATCCGACATCTTGTGGATGTAATTACCTGACGAGATATAGGGTTTCGATGCAATGATCCCATCATCGGCAAACAGGCTCATCCCGATCACATTCGGCGCCTCGACCCATTCATAGGCATCGACGTAAACTGCCAGATACCATTCATGCACCTCTGTCGGATCGATCCCCGCCAGCAGCGCGAAATTGCCGGTGACCATCAGGCGCTGGATGTGATGCGCATAGCCTTCAGTCTTGGTCTGGTCCACCGCTTTGGCGATGCAGTTCATCTTGGTTTCCGCACCCCAATACATGGCAGGCAGCTTCCGGTCATGGCCCAGCGCGTTGCGGGTCACATAATCCGGCCCTTCGCGGAAATAGATGCCGCGCACATATTCGCGCCAGCCGATGATCTGGCGGATGAACCCTTCCACCGCATTCAAGGGCGCATGGCCGTCGCGATAGGCAGCCTCGGCGGCCTGACAGATTTCTAAAGGATCAAGCAGCCCGGCATTGAGGTAAAGCCCGACGACTGAATGATAAAGGTAGCGATTGTCATTCAGCATCGCGTCCTGAAAATCACCGAATTTCGGCAGGCCACCCTTAGTCCAATGCGCCAGATGGCGGCGGGCTTGAGCGGGATCAGTGGCAAACCAAAAGGGGTGTAGATCGCCGAAATTATTGTCAAAGCGGCTGGCGACGAGGGTCAGGACCTCTTCCACCACCTCATCAGGGGTGAATTGCATCGGCCCCGCATAATCCACGGAATCGGGGGCCGGTTTGCGGTTGTCGTGATCGTAGTTCCATTTGCCACCTTCGGGCTGATTACCATCCATCAAAAGCCCGGTCTTGCGGCGCATATCGCGATAGAAATATTCCATCCGCAATTGTTTGCGGCCTTGCGCCCAACCATCAAAATCCTGATGCGAGGCCAGAAAGCGATCATCAGGCAAGGCATGTGTCTTGAGCGGCATATCCCCCAAAGCCGCGATCAACCGCCATTCGCCGGGTTCAGTATAGACGACGCCAGCGGCATCATACTCGCTGGCGCGGCGGATCAATTCGCCGGTGATTGATCCGGTGTTTTCGGGGTCATCCAGCTTGGTATAGGCGACCTGCCAGCCATCCTTGCGCAGGCTTTGAGCGAATTTACGCATCGCGGCAAAGGTAAAGGCGATCTTCTTGGGGTGATGCGGGACATAGGATGCCTCATCCCCGACCTCGGCCATGACCACGACATCGCTGTTCTTATCGCATTTGCGCAGGGCTGACAGATTGGGTGACAGCTGATCACCCAGAACAAGAACCAGTCTCACCAAGGCACCTCTTTTCCGGCATAGTCAAAGAATTGCCCGTTCTGCGCAGGCGTCAACCCGGCGATGACATCGAGCAGATGCAAAGCCGCATCCGCCGCTGGCATCGTCTTGTGACGGCCTGCGTAATCGGCGGTAAAGGGCGTCTCCACTGTGCCGGGGTGCAAAGCCACACAAGCGGCCTGTTTATGGCTGCGCCCCAGTTCGATTGCGGCCCCCCGGATGATCTGGTTCAGCGCCGCCTTGGAGGCGCGATAGGAATGCCAGCCGCCGATATTGTTATCCCCAATCGAGCCCACGCGCGCCGATAAGGTCGCGACGACCGCCGGGCGATCCTTGGCCAGCAATCGCGGCACATGGCGCAGGATCAGCGCAGGCCCGATGGCATTGACCGCCATGACCTGCGCCATATTCTCCGCCTCAATCGCCGTCAGCGCCTTTTCCGGCCCGGCACTTTCAGGCGCCAGAATACCCACCGCGATAAAGATCAGATCGAACGGCCCGTCCAGTGCCGCCAGATGCTGATCGACCGAGGCCCGATCGGTCACGTCAAACCCATCCGCACGCCGCGACAATCCCGTCACCGCCACCCCGCGCCGGTCCAGTTCCTGCGCCACAGCTGCGCCGATGCCGCCAGAGGCGCCAATGATCAATGCATCTTCCATAGAAGGCAGGATAGGCCGCCCGCCTTGCGCGACCAGCCCTTTGCCTCGCTTTGTTCCAAATACTCACTTTATGGACTTTTCAACAGGCGCGAGGTTTGTATAGTCACAGCCATGATCACCACGGCACAAATCTCTGGCACTGCCCCCGCCCTGCTACTTCTTAGCAGCGCCTGAGCGTGCCTGTCGGCGCGACCGCTCGGATGGGACAGCGCCGGACAATGCCAAAGATCAAAGGAATACCCAAATGACCAAAGATAAAGTGTTGATTTTCGACACCACCCTGCGCGACGGCGAACAAAGCCCTGGCGCAACAATGTCCCATGCCGAAAAGCTGGAAATCGCTGAATTGCTGGACGATATGGGCGTCGATATCATCGAGGCAGGCTTTCCCATTGCCTCGATGGGTGATTTCAACGCCGTCAGCGAGATCGCCAAACTGGCGAAACGGTCAACGATCTGCGGGCTGGCGCGCGCCAATTACAAAGATATCGACCGCTGCTGGGAGGCTGTGAAACACGCATCTTCGCCGCGCATCCATACTTTCATCGGCACCTCGCCGCTGCACCGCGCGATCCCGAACCTCGATGTGGACGAAATGGCCCAGCGGATCCATGACACCGTGACCCACGCGCGCAATCTGTGCGACAATGTGCAATGGTCGCCGATGGATGCGACGCGGACCGAATGGGACTATCTGTGCCGTGTCGTGGAAATCGCGATCAAGGCCGGGGCAACTACGATCAATATCCCCGATACCGTCGGCTATACCGCACCGGAAGAAAGCGCCGATCTGATCCGCAAACTGATCGCCACTGTACCCGGCGCGGATGAGGTGATCTTTGCCACCCATTGCCACAATGACCTTGGCATGGCGACGGCCAATTCGCTGGCCGCGGTGATCGGTGGCGCGAGACAGATCGAATGCACGATCAATGGTCTGGGCGAACGGGCAGGCAATACGGCATTGGAAGAGGTCGTGATGGCCCTGAAAATCCGGGGCGATATCATGCCTTTTGAAACAGGCATCGATACCCGCAAGATCATGAACATCTCGCGCCGTGTGGCGACTGTGTCGGGCTTTGCGGTGCAGTTTAATAAGGCGATCGTGGGCAAGAACGCCTTTGCCCATGAAAGCGGCATCCATCAGGATGGCATGCTGAAAAACGCAGAGACGTTCGAGATCATGCGGCCAGAAGATGTGGGCCTGTCCGGGACCAGCCTGCCCTTGGGCAAACATTCTGGCCGTGCCGCCTTGCGCGCGAAACTGTCGGAACTGGGGTTCGATCTGGCCGACAATCAGTTGAACGACGTTTTCGTGCGGTTCAAGGATCTGGCGGATCGCAAAAAAGAGGTCTTCGACGATGATCTGATGGCGCTGGTCTATCAGAACGACAGCGGCGACGACCGGATCAAGCTGACGTCATTGCGCGTGGTCTGTGGCACGGACGGGCCGCAACAGGCGAATATGGTGCTGAACATCGATGGGGCTGATGTCAAGACATCAGCCACGGGTGACGGCCCGGTCGATGCGACCTTTAACGCGGTCAAGGCATTGTTCCCACATGGTGCGCGTTTGCAATTGTATCAGGTGCAGGCGGTGACCGAAGGCACCGATGCACAGGCCACCGTGATCGTGCGGATGGAAGAGGCGGGGCGGATCGCCACTGGCCAATCCGCCGATACCGATACTGTGGTCGCCAGCGCCAAAGCCTATATCAACGCGATCAACCGGCTGCTGGTACGGCGCGAAAAATCCGCACCCGGCCATGACACCAAAGGCGTCAGCTACAAAGACAGCTGATCTGTCGCGACTCACGTATGATTGAGGCGGTTCCGAAATCGGGGCCGCCTTTTTCTTTACCCGACAGGCGGGATCGGCGGATGATCATTGCGAATGTTGGGAAAGTTATATTTCCTGCCGCCAGTATAGCCCAAAAACCCTATAAAAATTGCAAAAGGACAACAGGCGTGATGCCGCCAAAATGCCTGAATTGCGGGGCTTCTATCCGCTGGCGCATGTCTCTATAACACGTTGCAACCGGGCGCAGCGGGACGGCGCAGCAGCGTGATATGCAAATAGGATAACCACCATATGTTTGGCTTGGGTGCGATTTTTTCATCGGATATGGCAATCGATTTGGGTACGGCCAATACACTGGTTTACGTCAAAGGCCGTGGTATCGTGTTATCCGAACCCTCGGTCGTTGCTTATCAGGTCAAGAACGGTGTGCGCAAAGTGCTGGCCGTTGGCGAAGATGCAAAGCTGATGCTGGGCCGCACGCCCGGTAGTATCGAGGCGATCCGCCCGATGCGTGACGGTGTTATCGCCGATTTCGACACCGCCGAAGAGATGATCAAATATTTCATCCGCAAGGTACACAAGCGGTCAACCTTCAGTAAACCCAAGATTATCGTCTGCGTTCCACATGGCGCGACACCTGTTGAAAAACGCGCGATCCGTCAGTCGGTCTTGTCCGCAGGCGCGCGCCGCGCCGGGCTGATTGCCGAGCCGATTGCCGCAGCGATTGGGGCGGGCATGCCGATCACTGACCCGACCGGCAATATGGTCGTCGATATCGGCGGCGGTACGACCGAGGTTGCCGTGCTGTCATTGGGTGACATCGTCTATGCGCGGTCGGTCCGCGTGGGTGGTGACCGGATGGATGAGGCGATCATCAATTACCTGCGTCGCCAGCATAACCTGCTGATCGGGGAATCCACGGCTGAACGTATCAAGACCAGTATCGGCACCGCAAGAATGCCGGATGATGGCCGGGGTCAGTCGATGATGATCCGGGGGCGTGATTTGCTGAACGGTGTGCCCAAGGAGACCGAGATCAATCAGGCGCAGGTCGCTGAAGCGCTGGCCGAACCTGTCCAGCAGATCTGCGAAGCGGTGATGACCGCGCTGGAAGCTACCCCGCCCGATCTGGCCGCAGATATCGTGGATCGCGGTGTGATGCTGACTGGTGGCGGTGCATTGTTGGGTCAGTTGGACCTGGCCCTGCGCGAACAGACCGGCCTCGCGATTTCGGTCGCGGACGAATCACTGAATTGTGTGGCCCTGGGCACCGGGCGCGCGCTGGAATACGAAAAACAACTACGGCATGTGATCGACTACGACAGTTAACCCCGGCCAGAGGATCTTTGCCCTTGGCACGCGACAAGACCAGCGCCGACTTTTTCGCCCCCGTCCGCAGATTGCTGGTGGGGGTGTTGGTGTTGGCACTGTTGGGCGTTTTCGCGGTCTGGCGGATTGACAGCCCAAGGGTCGAACGGGTCCGTATCGCGGTGATCGACCAGGTTCTGCCGGGATTTGACTGGGTAATGCGACCAGTTCACGGCATCGCCAACATCATCGTGGATTTCCAAAGCTATCAAAGGCTGGCGGCACAGAATCAAGACCTGCGCCGGGAATTGCAGCAGATGAAGGCCTGGCGCGAAGCCGCTTTGCAGCTGGAACAAGAGAATGCCAAGCTGCTGGATCTGAACAATGTCCGGCTTGACCCCAAGCTGACCTTTGTCACAGGGGTTGTGCTGGCTGACAGCGGCTCTCCGTTTCGTCAGTCGGTCCTGCTGAATGTCGGCGCGCGGGATGGAATCGTGGATGGCTGGCCGACAATGGACGGGATCGGCCTTGTTGGGCGGATCGCGGGTGTCGGGCGGGAAACCAGCCGGGTGCTGCTGTTGACCGATACATCCAGCCGAATCCCGATCACCATTCTGCCATCAGGGCAAAGGGCGATCCTGGCTGGCGACAACACCCTGAACCCGCCGATTGATTTTCTGGAAGACCGCGCTGTAGTGCGTCCGGGCGACCGTGTCGTCTCATCAGGCGATGGCGGTGTGTTTCCCGCTGATCTGCTGGTTGGTCAGGTGGCGCTAGGCACTGATAACCGTCTGCGCGTGCGGCTGGCTGCAGATTATCAACGGCTGGAATTCCTGCGGGTGCTGCGCGCCCAACCACATGAGATTATCAATGATCCCGGTGGCTTGCTGACACCGGGGCTGGAATTCTTTGGCCCGGGCCTACCGCCCGACCCGACAGCGCTATCCACCGCAGAGTCAGCTGATGGCTGAATTTGGCGATGCCCGCATCTGGATCAGGCGCGCGGTTTTCGTGTTGCTGGCCTGCGTGATCACGATTGCACATATGGTGCCGTTGGACCTGCGACCAGCAACCTGGGCTGCCCCCGATCTGTTGCTGGCGCTGACCTGTGCCTGGATTGCACGCAGGCCAGATTACGTGCCGGTCTATCTTGTCGCTGCGGTATTTTTTGCAACCGATCTGCTGTTACAGCGGCCGCCGGGCCTGTGGGCCGCTCTGGTGGTGTTGCTGACCGAAGCAATCCGCAACCGTCACCGCGACCTGCGCACGATGCCATTTCTTGCCGAATGGGGCTTTGTCGCCGCGGGACTTGCAGTCATAACATTGGCGAACCGTCTGGTCCTTGCTATCGTGTTGACACCACAGGCCCCATTGGGGCTGACCATGATGCAGCTTGGTGGCAGCATTGTGATTTATCCGGTGGTTGTAGTGGTGACACATTACGTGTTCGGTGTGACGCGATCTGCACCGGGTGATCTGCGAAAGATAGGACAGCGTTTATGAAACGGCCTTCAAAGGATGTGATCCAAAGCAGCCGCATCATCGGGCGGCGCGCACTTGTGGTGGGCGGGCTGCAGGTTGGCGTGATGGGTGCAATCGGGTACCGGCTGCGCGACATGCAGGTTGAACAGGCCGATCAATACCGCATGCTCGCCGAGGAAAACCGCATCAGCATGCGCCTGTTGCCGCCGGCACGTGGGATGATCTTTGATCGTAACGGGATCGCAATCGCCGCCAATGAACAGAATTACCGGGTTGTCATGATCCGCGAGGATGCCGGTGATATCGGCGAGGTGCTGGCGCGCCTGACCGAAATCATCGACATCCAGCCCGAAGTGCTGGCCCGCGCCATGGAAGAAATGCGCCGCCGTGCACCATTTGTGCCGGTAACGATTCTGGAACGTGTGTCCTGGGATGATGTGGCCCAGATCAATCTGAACACGCCAGTCCTGCCAGGGGTGCAGGCCGAAGTCGGGCTTAGCCGTTTTTATCCGATGGGCGAGGATATGGCGCATGTCGTGGGCTATGTTGGCCCGGTCAGCGACTATGACCTAAGCCAGATCGAAAACCCCGACCCTTTGCTGCAGATCCCCAAATTTGAATATGGCAAAACCGGTGCCGAGAACCGCCTGGAGGAGGAATTGCGCGGCAGTGCGGGCACGCGCCGGATCGAGATCAGCGCCGCAGGCCGGATCATGCGCGAACTGGATCGCCAGGAAGGCATCCCTGGCAAGGATATCCAACTGACCATCGACAGCCATCTGCAATCCTATGTGCAGGCGCGGCTTGAAGGCGAATCAGCCAGCGGTATCGTCCTTGATCTCGAAAACGGCGATCTGCGCGCTGTTGTCTCATCCCCGACATTCGACCCCAATATGTTCGTGCGCGGGATTTCGGTCGCTGATTGGCGGGCGTTGAATGAAAACAAATACCGCCCGATGGCGGCCAAAGCCGTGCAGGGCACCTATCCACCAGGGTCAACCTTTAAAATGGTGACCGCGCTGGCGGCGATCGAGGCAGGCATCGTGACGGCCAATGACACAGTGTATTGCCCCGGTCATGCCGACGTATCCAACATCCGCTTTCACTGCTGGCGGCGCGGCGGCCATGGTAATATGAACCTGCACGAAGCGCTCAAGCAAAGCTGTGACGTCTATTTCTACGATATCGCGCAGCGTGTCGGGATCGACAAGATCGCGGAAATGGCGCGCAAGCTGGGTCTGGGCGAACGCTATGACCTGCCGCTATCGGCTGTTGCCTCTGGCCTGGCACCGGATCGGGAATGGAAATCCACTGTGCGCGGTGAAAACTGGCGGATCGGCGATACGGTCAATGCCTCGATCGGACAGGGCTATGTGCTGACCTCACCTTTGCAGCTGGCGGTGATGACTGCGCGGCTGGCGACGGGCATGCAGATCACGCCACGTCTGGTGCGGTTGATCGACGGGATCGAACAGCCCAGCGGCATCGGGCCGAGTCTGGGCTTGAACGAAAACACCCTGCGCCGGATCCGCGCATCCATGGATGCCGTCTGTAATGAAACCCGCGGCACTGCTTACGGATCGCGGATCATCGCCGAAGGCCGCAAGATGGCGGGCAAGACCGGCACCAGCCAGGTACGACGGATCACCCCAGAGGAACGTGCTGCCGGTGTGATCAGCAACAATGATCTGCCATGGGAACGCCGGGACCACGCTTTGTTTGTGGGCTATGCGCCGCTCGAAAATCCGCGCTACGCCGTGTCGGTCATCGTCGAACACGGCGGTGGCGGCTCGGCGACAGCCGCCCCCATTGCGCGCGATATCATCCTGCAGGCACAATATGGTGGCCCACCCCCGCTGGAGGCCTATCCCAGCAACCTGCGCGACCAGATCGCCGAGCAGCAACGCCGGATCGCCGCGCGCATCCCCGCCGGTATGCGCAGCCAAGGCCGCGCATGAGCTATCTGGAATATAACACCAAGTTCGTCCCCACTGGGGCGCGCAAGCTTTTGTATCTGCACTGGCCGCTGATCATGCTGCTGTCGGCGGTCTCCTGTGCCGGGTTCCTGATGCTTTATTCCGTCGCCGGCGGATCAATGTCTCCATGGATGGAGCCGCAGATGAAACGCTTTGCCCTTGGGCTGGGGGTGATGATCAGCGTTGCGATGGTGCCGATCTGGTTCTGGCGCAACATCGCCTTTGTTGCTTTTGGCGGATCAGTGGCTCTGTTGGTCGGGGTCGAGCTATTTGGCGAGGTGCGGATGGGCGCACAGCGCTGGATTGATCTGGGTTTCATGCGGCTGCAACCTTCTGAGCTGACCAAGATCACCATGGTGATGTTTCTGGCCGCTTATTACGACTGGCTGCCGCTGGACCGGAAGTCACATCCGTTCTGGGTGCTGGTCCCGGTGACACTGATCCTTGTGCCGGTGGCGTTGGTGTTGCAGCAACCCGACCTTGGCACGGCGTTGTTGTTGTTGACGGGCGGCGGTGCGGTCATGTTTCTGGCCGGTGTGCATTGGGCTTATTTCGTCACTGTCGTTGGCACCGGGGTCGGGGCTGTCGTTGCGGTTTTTCAAAGCCGCGGCACACCATGGCAGATCCTGCAGGATTATCAGTATCGGCGGATCGACACGTTTATCGACCCCAGCAATGATCCTTTGGGCGCAGGCTATAACATCACACAAGCCAAGATTGCACTGGGATCAGGCGGCTGGACCGGGCGTGGTTTCATGCAGGGCACCCAGTCGCGGCTGAATTTCCTGCCGGAAAAACACACCGATTTCATTTTTACCACGCTGGCCGAAGAATTCGGCTTTGTCGGTGCCATCACATTGCTGTCGCTCTATGCACTGATCATCATCTTTTGCATCGCCTCGGCGATGACGAACAAGGATCGCTTTGCATCCTTGCTGACTTTGGGGATTGCCGTGACTTTCTTTTTGTTTTTTGCTGTGAATATGGCCATGGTTACGGGTCTGTTGCCCGTGGTCGGCGTGCCGCTGCCACTGGTCAGCTATGGCGGATCCGCCATGGTGGTATTGATGGCAGCCTTCGGATTGGTGCAAAGCGCCCATGTCCATAGGCCACGCTGATGTTGAAGGTTCTGTTTTCCGCCAAACCGGCCGCCTGGGAAGAATATCACGCCCCGCTGAACGCCGCCTTTGCCGCCGCTGGTCTGGACGTGGATCTGTCCCGTGACCAGGTACCCGCCGAGACGGACTATATCGTCTTCGCCCCCAATGGCCCGGTAAAGGATTTCGCGCCCTATACAAAGACCAAGGCCGTGCTGAGCCTTTGGGCCGGGGTAGAAACCGTGGTGGACAATGCCACCCTGACCCAGCCTTTGTGCCGTTTGGTCGATACCAGCCTGACGCAGGGCATGGTTGAATGGGTGACCGGCCATGCCTTGCGCCATCATCTGGGGATAGATGCGCATATCCACGGTCAGGACGGTATCTGGCGCGATCAGATCACCCCGCCCTTGGCAAAGGCCCGGCCTGTGACAATTCTGGGCATCGGGGCTTTGGGGGCCGCTTGTGGTCAGGCGCTGACCGCCTTCGGCTTTCCCGTCACCGGCTGGAGCCGGTCAGCCAAGGACGTGCCGGGTCTGCGCTGCCTGCATGGCGATGACGGGTTGAAAGCGGCATTGACCGATGCGCAGATCGTCATCACCCTGTTGCCACAGACGCCGCAGACCGGGAATATCCTGAATGCCGATAGCCTTGCATTGCTGGCAAAGGGCGCTTTTGTCATCAACCCTGGCCGCGGGCCACTGATTGACGATGACGCCCTGTTGCGCGCCCTGGACAGCGGACAGATCGCACATGCCACATTGGATGTGTTCCGGGTCGAGCCTTTGCCCGCAGATCACCCGTTCTGGGCGCATCCGCAAGTGACCGTCACCCCGCATATCGCCGCCACGACCCGCGCCGAGACCGCAGCAGAAATCATCGTCGATAACATCCGCCGCGGCGAAACCGGTCGCCCGTTTCTTAATGTCGTCGATCGCGGCCGGGGGTATTAAGGTAAGGTTCCAACGCGGAAAGTGTGCGAAAATCAGCGCAACTTGGGTGGCTTTTCCGGGTCCATCCCGGGGGCGACTGGCGTATAGCGCGGTTGTTCTGGCGGTGCGGGTAGCTCAAAACGCAGACCGACTTTGGCCAGCCTCGCGGTCATCGGATCATTGGCGCGCAGGAACAGCACATCCATAACCCCGGCCTCGATCCCCGAGAATGTCAGCGCCTCGCCCGCCGCTGCGGCGAGCGCCTTTTCCGCGCCGGGGGCAGCATCAACGAAAGCCAGCACATGGCCCTGCGCGCCGCTGTCATAGGTGGCGGCCACCAGATAAGCGCTATGCGCCAGACCAGCGGCAATGGCGAGTTTACGGTCCAGCCCCGTGACCACGCTTTGCGGCAGGTTGCGCGGGGCGGCAACGGCGGTCAACCGCGCCTCGGTCTCGGACGGGCCATGCAGCAAGGTCTGTGCCAGCCAATCCACCGCATCCGCCGGAATCAGCATGGCTGATGCCGCGACTTCAAGGTTCAGGCCCAGCCCGACACCCTGCCCGGCCAGCATCTGCACCAGCGCCCGCCCGGGCAAGGCCGCATAGGGAGCAGCACGTCCGACAAAATCGGCCAGCCGTTCTTCGCGATCAAAGATCAGCGCATATTGCCCATCTTCGACATCAAACAGCGCGGGCGTGATCTGATCGCCCTGCGCCTCTGCTCCGAGGAGCAGAAAGATTTCGCTGTCGGCCAGCCGTTCATAAAACCGCAAGCGGGCGGCATCGTCATCCGGTGCCGCCGCCATCGCCGCATGGGCGGTATCCAGATCAGTCATCCGGTCACAAAGCCTGCAAGCGTTTGAACAGCGCTGATGTATCCCAGCGCCCGCCGCCCATTTTCTGCACATCTTTATAGAACTGGTCGACCAGGGCCGTAACCGGTAGGCTGGCGCCGTTTTCATTGGCGGTATCAAGGCAGATGCCCAGATCCTTGCGCATCCAGTCGACCGCGAAACCATGGGTGAAATGATCGTCCAGCATCGTCTTGTAACGATTGTTCATCTGCCAGCTGCCCGCTGCACCTTGGCTAATCACCTCAATCACGGCATGGCCGTCAAGACCTGCCTTATCGGCAAAATGCATCGCCTCTGACAGGCCCTGCACCAGACCGGCAATCGCGATCTGGTTGCACATCTTGGTCATCTGGCCCGCGCCGCTGTCACCGATCCGGCGGGCGAGTTTGGCGTAAACCTCGATCACCGGGCTGATCTGGTCGTAATGCGCCTGATCGCCGCCGCACATGATCGACAATTGTGCGTTTTCGGCCCCCGCCTGACCGCCCGATATCGGTGCATCGACAAAACCCAGCCCCAGATCTCCGGCTGCCGCGTATAGCTCGCGGGTTACCTTTGCCGACACAGTCGTATGATCGACAAAGATTGCGCCCTTGGCCATCGCATTGAATGCACCGTCGGGACCAGTGCAGACCGCGCGCAGGTCGTCATCATTGCCGACGCAGGCTAGCACAATCTGGGCCCCTTCGGCCGCCGCCGCTGGCGAATCTGCTGCGCGTCCGCCGTGCTGGGCGACCCAGGCATCGGCCTTGGCGCGGGTGCGGTTGTAAACGGTCACATCATGCCCCGCCGCAGCCAGATGGCCCGCCATTGGAAAACCCATCACGCCGAGACCGAGAAAAGCAAGTTTTGTCATATCATTGGTCCTGTTTTATCATCACCGAAGAGTAGCCTGCTACGACCAGTGTCAAGCATATGTTTTATTTTGCATTATCATGGCATCATGCCAGACCGAGCCAGAAGGGCAAGTGCGCAAGCCGCCCTGCCCGCGCGACGCGTCACATGTTCACGCCAATCTCGTTGTAATCTTGCCTTATTTCAATTGTATCCACTGACGACCGGGCCGGAGTCAGCGCCTGTTAACACCTTGCCTGCCATCATAGCGTGGGCCCAAGCCGGGCGCATTCACAGGACACACATGCTGGAATTTGCAAATGTCAGCAAATCTTTCTGGACCGGCACGCAGCGCAAGGTGATCCTTGACCGCGTGTCGTTTCGTGTCGAACTGGGGAATTCGCTGGGCATTCTGGCCCCCAATGGCACCGGCAAGACGACGTTGATCAATATGATGGCCGGGCTGGAAAAACCTGACGAGGGCACGATCACCCGGGCCTGCCGGATTTCCTTTCCGCTGGGGTTCATGGGCGGTGTGATCAACAAGCTGAGCGCGGTGGAAAACAGCCGCTACATTGCCCGGCTCTACGGCCTGGACCCCGATTATGTAGAGGCGTTCTGCCGCTGGCTGTGCGGGATCGAGGAATATTTTGATATGCCGGTCGGCACCTATTCCAGCGGAATGAAGCAACGGTTCACCTTTGCACTGATGTTGGCGCTGGAATTCGATATTTACCTGATCGACGAAGGCATGCCAAGCGCGACTGACGTAGAGTTCAACCGCAAGGCCGGCGATATCCTGCGCCAAAGGCTGGAAACCACGACGATCATCATCGTGTCGCATCAGGCAGCCACGCTGGAACGGTTCGCAAAATCCGCCGCTGTGCTGCGCAATGGTCAGCTTTATCTGTTCGATACTCTTGAAGAGGCGAAAGCACTTTATGACTACCAAGCCTAGGGTCCAGAGATTCCGTATCCACCCGGATGCTGCCGCACCGGCGGCGGAGGCGACAGCGACGCCTGCCGCCACGACGGGGCCAACATTGCAAGACCAGTTGGATACAATCGCGCAGGAAGGACTAAGCGCGCGTCAGCTGCGGCTGGCCCGGCGTGTCGCCCAAAAGCAGGGTCTGTCGGTCGGATCAGATTACGACGCCGTCCGGCAATTGCGCCAGGCCGGGATCAATCCATTCGAAAGGCAATCCGTACTGGATCTGGTGCAGTCCAAGGCCGGTCCTGCCGGTCGCGTCCAGCTGCCCGATACGATCGACAAGGCCAACACGCTGCCCACGACCAAAACCTTGCAACGGGCCAACAAGAATGCGTCAGAGATCATCAAAATACAGCGTGATATCGCCCGCCGTCGCCGACGCAAACTGGCGCTGCTGATCACGCGGTTGGCGATCTTCATCCTGTTGCCGACATTTCTGGCAGGTCACTATTACTACAAAGTCGCGACCCCGATGTATGCGACCAACGCAGAAATCGTCATCCAGCAGGCGCAGCCACAGCAGGGGGCATCGGGGTTTTCAAATCTGTTTCAGGGTACCTCGATGGCCACCCAGCAGGACAGTATCGCGGTGCAATCCTATCTTGCCTCGCGCGAAGCGATGCTGCGGCTGGATGCCGACCACGGGTTCAAGGCGCATTTCAGCGATCCGTCCATCGATCCGATCCAGCGGCTTGCCCCAGATGCCAGCAACGAAGAGGCGTTCAAACTTTTCAAAAGCCATGTCATCATCAGCTATGATCCGACCGAAGGTCTGATCCGGATGGAGGTGATCGCAGCGTCACCAGAAAAAGCCTATGAATTCTCACAGGCGCTGATCCGCTATGCCGAAGAACAGGTGGACCAATTAACCAGCCGCCTGCGGTCCGACCAGATGCAAGGCGCGCAAGAAAGCTATGAAGCGGCCGAACGACGCCGGGCAGAGGCTTTGGCAGGCTGGCTGGCGATCCAGCAAGAAGTTCAGCAGATCGACCCGGTCAGCGAATCCGCCTCACGCCTGGCCCAGATCGCCGGGCTGGAAACCGACCGGCAAAGGTTGCAACTGGTGCTGCAATCGCGACTGAATGTCGCCCGGCCCAGCGATCTGCAGGTTCAGGCCCTGCGTGACCAGATTGCCAATATTGACGAGCTCATCGGCAATCTGCGGGCCGAACTGATCGGATCAGCCGATAATCAGGGCTCGATGGCCGCGCGCAATACCGAATTGCTGACCGCCGAGGAAAATTACACCTTTCAGGTGATCATGGTGCAACAGGCCCTGACACAGATGGAAACCGCACGGATTGAAGCCAACAGGCAGGTGCGCTATCTGTCAGAAAGCGTGCGGCCGGTCGTGCCGGATCAGGCGACTTATCCGCGGGCTTTTGAAAATACTATCCTGGCGTTTTTGATTTTTTCAGGGATTTACCTGATGATCTCGCTGACTGCCTCGATCCTCCGTGAACAGGTCAGCTCTTGATGCATGAAATCGAAATTGGAAAACTGAAGGTCGGGAACGACCTGCCCTTGCTGCTGATCGCAGGTCCCTGCCAGCTGGAAAGTCTGGACCATGCCCAGATGATCGCTGGAAAGATGGCGGAAATCTGTGCCGCCCACGGCGCGCAATTCATCTTCAAAGGCAGCTATGACAAGGCCAACCGCACCTCGCTGGGCGGCAAGCGCGGCCTCGGCATGGATGCCGGGCTGAAAGTCATGCAATCGGTCAAGGACAGTATCGGATGCCCGGTTCTGACCGATATCCACAGCCCCGATCAATGCGCAACCGTCGCTGGCGTCTGCGATGTGCTGCAAATTCCCGCCTTTCTGTGCCGCCAGACCGATCTTTTGATCGCGGCGGGGGAAACTGGCGCGGTGATCAATATCAAGAAAGGTCAGTTTTTGGCCCCTTGGGACATGCCTAATGTCGTAGCCAAGATCGCAAGTACCGGAAATCACCGCATTCTGGTGACCGAACGTGGCACATCCTTTGGCTATAACACGCTGGTCGCCGATATGCGCGCACTGCCGACAATGGCGCAGATGGGCTATCCGGTGGTGATGGACGCGACGCATTCGGTGCAGCAACCCGGCGGACAAGGCGGGTCGTCCGGCGGGCAGCGTGAATTTGCCCCCGTAATGGCACGTGCCGCCGTATCGCTGGGAATCGCAGCTGTGTTCATTGAAACGCACGAAAACCCGGACAGCGCACCGTCGGACGGACCAAACATGATTCCGCTCGACCAGATGGACGCCTTGGTCAAAAGCCTGATGAGGTTTGACGCATTGGCCAAGGCCGATCCGATCCGGGTTTAGCGAATGGGGCTTTCCCTTGGGCCGGGCCGGACCTAAGCTTGGCTCTCTCTGGCAGGAACAATCCCATGCGTACCCTGATTTTGTGTTTGTTGATGCTGGTGGCCGCACCACCTGTGATGGCGCAGGATGCGACAGGTCCAATCACGACGCAAAATACCGCAGTGCAGGATCTGGCCATCTCCCAACGCATGCGCGAAATCATGGACGAATTGGGTGACTACGGCGATGTCACCGTCACCGTCAACGAAGGGATCGTCACGCTACGCGGCACCACGACATCCATGGTCGAGGCCTTGGCGCTGCAACCTCTCGCGACACGGATCGAAGGGGTCGTGGCCGTCCGCAATGAGGTGACAGAAACAACCGATATCGCCCGCAGGCTGAACCCTGCAGTGGCGCGGTTCACGGCGCGGCTGGAACAATTGCTGATTTTCTTGCCGCTGGCGCTGATTGCCGGTCTGGCCTTTGGGTTGGTAGTGCTGGTCGGATTTGCCATTGCCCGGATGAAACAGCCTTGGGAACGGCTCGCCCCCAATACCTTTGTGGCAGAAGTCTATCGGCAATTGCTGCGGGTTTTTTTCATCGTGATCGGGATGGTGATCGCGCTGGACATCCTGAATGCCACGGCCTTGCTCAGCACCATTCTGGGGGCGGCAGGGATCATCGGCCTGGCCTTCGGCTTTGCCGTGCGCGAAACGGTGGAAAACTTTATCGCCTCGGTGATGCTGTCCTTCCGGCAGCCGTTCCGACCCAATGACACGGTCGAGATCAACGGCGATCAGGGCAAGGTGATCCGGCTGACCAGCCGCGCCACGATCCTGCTATCATTTGACGGCAACCATATCCGCATCCCCAATGCGACTGTATTCAAAAGCCGTATCGTGAATTTCAGCACCAATGCAGAACGGCGGTTCCGCTTTGCGATTACGGTCGAACGCGACGCCGACCTGCGCACCACATTGGCGCTTGTCAACCAGACGGTGCAGGCCCTGCCCTTCGTCTTGCCGGACCCCAAGGCCCAGGCCTGGATCGAGGCGCTGCAACCGGGCGGTGTGGAACTGATCGTCACCGGCTGGATCGACCAGAACGCCACCTCGCTCGCCCTTGCGCGGGGCGAGGCGCTGCGTCAGGTCAAGCACGCGGTCGAGGCAGCGGGGGTCATGCTCCCCGATGACACCCAGACCCTGAAGCTGGTGAAAGAGAGCGCTGCACCCGCCATCCAGCGCCCGCAAGCCACCCAGATGGAGGATGTGGATGCCGCCCAGGACGCCGCCCTGACCCGGATCGTGGACGCCGAGCGCAGCCTCGACAGCACCGAAGATCTGCTGCACCCTGACGGCCCGAAGGAATAGTCAGTTTTTGACAAAACGGGGCTTGAACAGGTCCCCCCTTCGCAGTAGATAGCCCCACGCTGATGGGATGTAGCCAAGTGGTAAGGCAACTGTTTTTGGTACAGTGTACCGTAGGTTCGAATCCTACCATCCCAGCCAGCCTTCCCAATCGTTCATAAACGTCTTGGGCATAAGCGCCCGGCCAAGGGCGGGCAGTATCCGCCAGTTCGACAATCAGGTCTGATCTGGACACCGGCCGATCGCCCGACACCGTCCAAACCCTGCAGGATCAGAAAGCCGATCATCCCTGCCTCGACCCGCCAAAGACGATGCGCCAGAGGCTGGCCATTCATGTTGAACCTGACGGGATCAGCATAGGACCTGCCAGCATCGTGGTCCTTCCGTCGTCTCTGGTAGAAACAGTCAAGCTCAGGCCAGGCGGCACAGAACTGCAAATCTCTTCACAGATGTCCGGCTGACATGAAGGGAACCGCAAAGTCATGCGATTGCGCCGCCGGAACGGCGAATGCCACGCCGTCAGACGATCCCGTGATCGGCACCCGCCAGCCCGGCCCGCATCCCCGCAGCAAGCGCATAGCGAAACACCAGCGCACTATGGCTGAGCGGCAGGCTGTGACCGGCCTCTTCGACCAACCGGAAATGGCCATCGGGCAGGCAAGCAACCATCGCCTCAACCGCGCTGCGCGAGACGGTCTGGCTCTGTGCGCCATGCAGCGCAATGAAAGGCACCGTGATCCGGCTCAGTTCCTCCTGCCAGTCGTCATTGGTGATCAGCATGTCCCGGCGAAAGCCCAGCCCGCGTTGCTGCCAGGCTAATGAAAACACTTCTTGCAATGCGATGGCGCGGGCGGGGTTTTCCATCACGGCGCGATCAAAGGGGCAATCGCCAAACACAAACCGAGGGATCAGATCAACACCTTTGCGGGCGATCTGCGACAAACCCAGCATCACGATCTTGTCCATCAGCGCTGGCAGATTCTGCGCCGCCCAGGCATTGACCCGGTGCCGCCGGGGCATATCGGCGGTTTGCGCCCAGTTCTTCATCGGCGGTGTGGTAGGGGCGGCGACAATGGCGGCAACCCTGTCCGGGTAGGTCAACGCGAAACGGGCGGCAAAGCGGGTACCGACATCATGGGCGATCAGCACCGCCTTTGCGATGCCCAGCCCGTCCAGCGTTTGCACCGCATGGACCATCGCCAATGCCAGGCTGTCGCCGTCCGGCGGCATCGGCGTATGACCATAACCGGGCCGTTCGATGGCGATGATGTCCAGCCCCAACGCATGCGCGCTTGATTGCACCTCTGGCAAGGCGGCGATGCCGAACAGGGCACCGTGAAACAGCAGGACCGGCAGGCCGCCGGGCAGGCCGAGCCGGTGAAAGCCGGCCTCGCCCACCGGGTTGATCCGCACCGCAGTGCCTGCCGCCCGACGCGCGACGCTGGCTTGCGGATGAGCGGCACGATCCGCCGTCAGCGACAAAGCATAGGCCAGCGACACCAGCTGCACCTGCGAGCGCACGCCCGCCTTGGCCAGAATCGCCTTCACCTGCTGGCGCACTGTGCCGGTGGCCCGTTCCAGATCAGCTGCGATCATTTCGATGGTCTTGCCCTCCAGCAGGCGAAAATAGACCCGCTGTTCACTCGGCGATAAACCGATCGCATCGGCAAGGTGCTGCTGGACCCGGTCCTCTAGCCCGCGGCGGACTTCGTAAAGCGTGATCAGCCCGCCGGTTTCATGGCAAAATCCAAGCAGGACAATCGTCTGACCTTCGGGCGTGGCGACGACGACAGGCACCGGATCGCCCAGAATATCCTTGCGCGCCAGAAACAGACGCGTGGCTTGTGGGGTTTCCATGATTTCTGAAAGGGCGCTACCGGGTTCCAGCCCGAGGATCTGGGCCGCGGCGGCATTCTGACTGACCACCACCCCTGCGCTGTCAACAACCAGGACGATGGCTGTCGGCGGCAGTGGGAAATCCGCAATCAGCGCCGCATCACTTGGCAGGGTCTGCAACACCCAGGCCAGACGCTGTTTATCCGCAGCACCGCTGATCGCCGTTTCCAACGCATCGACGAAACTGTCGTAATTTTCATGCGGCTTGGTATAGGTCACATGATCTGCCTTTCTGTGGCGGCGGCTGCCCTTTCGTGAATGATTGTTCCCCAGATCAGGCCGTTTGGGAATGGTTAATCTGCGGCGACGGAACAGGGGCATAAATTGTCATCGCTGCGACAATCCGGCATATCTGCGCCTGCTGTCTTTCGCGCGCGCCGATCATCTGCTAGAAGCCAGAGAACCTCAGTTAAGGTAGCCCATGACGACCCGAGACGACGTTGAACAAATGATCCTGCGGGTAGGTCTTGGCGACAGGGCGGCATTTTCTGCGCTGTATGACGCGACCTCTGAGAAACTATTTGGCGTATGCCTGCGTATCTTGAATGATCGGGCCGAAGCCGAAGACGCATTGCAGGACGCATTTGTCAGAATCTGGCAAAAGGCCAACAGCTACGCCGTCAATGGCTACAGCCCGATGACTTGGTTGATTACGCTGACGCGCAACCTTGCGATTGACAGGTTGCGCGCCCGCAAAGGCGGCTCTGTTGACATC
Source organism: Loktanella sp. (assembly GCA_017390475.1). Taxonomy (GTDB): domain Bacteria; phylum Pseudomonadota; class Alphaproteobacteria; order Rhodobacterales; family Rhodobacteraceae; genus Yoonia. The sequence continues at coordinate 112,535 of JAFPBO010000013.1, read as the reverse complement.
GACGAGGTGCATGATCTGCAGGATACCGGCCCGACGCCCGAAGCAGCGGCGGTGGCGGCATCCGAACGGTCGCGGCTTGATGGATGCCTGAACGAACTGGATGCTGACCGGGCCGAAGCCGTCCGGGGTGCCTATCTCGAAGGCTACAGCTATGACGAACTGGCAGCGCGTTTTGCGGTGCCGCTGAACACGATGCGAACCTGGCTGCGCCGCAGCCTGATCAAACTGAAAGATTGCCTGAGCTGATGACAGCCGCCGACGACCATAACGACGATATCGCCCTTGCCGGTGAATATGCGCTGCATCTGACGGATGCAGCCAGCCGTCGTGCGTTCGAACAGCGCCTGCAGGCTGAACCTGTGCTGCGTGCGCTGGTCCGGGACTGGGACGAACAGCTTGCCCCGCTGGCAGAAGGTTTCAAGCCTGCCACCCCACCCAAAGCGGTCAAGGCCCGGATCGAGGCCCGCCTCTTCCCCGCATCCGCCAAACCGCGCTGGTCACCCTGGCGTATGCTGGCCGGTTCTGGCCTGGCGGCCGTGCTGGCGGTTGCCGTGCTGGTGATGTTGCCACAGGATCCCGGCCCTGCCCCCTTTACCCCAAGCCTGAGCGCCCAGATCGCGGCAGAGGATCAGTCGCTGATCGTGCTGGCCAGTTATTCGCCCGACACCGGCACATTGCGGATCGACCGTCAGGCAGGTGCCGCCGCCGAAGGCCGGGTGCTGGAACTATGGCTGATTGCCGAAGGGGCAGAGGCACCGGTTTCCTTGGGCGTGCTGCCTGATGACACCCAGACCGATATCACCCTGCCCGAAACGCTGGCTGCATCAATTGCAGGCGGCACGCTGGCGATCAGTGACGAACCACCCGGCGGTTCGCCGATTGGGGTGCCGACCGGCGATGTGCTGGCTGTGGGTGCTGTCGTTTCTCTTTGATCCCTTTGTCATATTCCTGCGGAATATGATGCCTCCGGCGGGGATATTTGTGCTCGGAAGATAATGAGGCCGGGCGGCAAACCATCATTTTTGAACAAAGTTGGCGTCAGGGTGAAACTAACCCGGCATGGGCCCCGTGGTTCTTTGCATACCCGGGTAGAGACCCGGTCACATTTTGAAGGACCTGCCGCATGACCATGTTGAAATCCACAATCGCCGCTCTGACCCTTTCCGTTGCGGCATCCGCCGCCCTTGCCGAAAACCCAATGGTCGGCGGTGCCGCCATGCTTGCCGATCGTAACATTGTTGAAAACGCTGTGAATTCTGCCGATCACACCACGCTGGTCGCTGCCGTGCAGGCCGCCGGTCTGGTCGAGACCTTGCAGTCTGAAGGTCCGTTCACCGTTTTCGCCCCGGTCAATGACGCTTTTGCCGCCCTGCCCGAAGGCACCGTTGAATCGCTGCTGCTACCCGAAAACATCGACACGCTGACCACGATCCTGACCTGCCATGTGGTCGGTGCGACGGCGATGTCTGATGCAATTGCCGGCATGATCTCTGATGCCGACGGCACTTACGCCGTTGAAACGCTCGGCGGCTACACATTGCAGGCCACCATGACCGACGGCATGATCCAGTTGGAAGACGAGAATGGCACCGTCGCGACCGTCACCATCGCTGATGTCGTGCAGTCCAACGGCGTGATCCATGTCATCGACGCGGTGCTGACACCCGCGATGTAAACCAGTTTTTCACCAGTAGCATGGTAAAAAGTGGCGGCCTCTTCCTGCGCAAGCGGGAAGAGGCCGTTGCATTTTCCCACCCCGAAAGACCTATTCCGCGATCTCGATCCCGGCGCGTATGGCGACAAGCGCGACGAAATCTCCGTTCTTGACCAACCCCGGCACATGCCGCGCCGTCAGAATACCGTCGCGCAAGGCATGACAGGCAATCGGCTGTTGCCCGGTCCGGTCGGCGGGCCATATCCGCGCGATGGGCTGGCCTTCACGGACCGCATCACCCAGATCAACCAGATAGTCGATCAGTCCAGCCTGCTGTGCAAAGACGAAACAGCTGTCATCGGGCATATCCAATTGCACGCTGGGATCTTGCTGCAACTCCCCCATCAGAATGCCCGCATGGATCAGCAGATTGCGGATTCCCTTCCGTGCAATCCCGACAGAGCGTGCCGTCGCAGTCCCCGCGCCGCCCAGTTCGGTGGTCACGAAAGTCTTGCCCTGACTTTCGACCTCTGTGTCGAACATGCCGACTGCGTCGATCTCCAGCATCCGCACCGAATAGGGTGCGTTGAACGCCTGCATCGCTTCCATACAGGCCGCCTCCTGCACCTTGTCATCAAGGATATGGGCCGCAGCGAAGGGCAGGAAATCCAGCGTGCGGCCGCCGGAATGAAAATCCAGCACGATATCAGCCAGCGGAACCAGTTCTGACGCAATGTAATGGCAGATTTTCTGCGTCACGGTTCCATCCGCGCGCCCCGGAAAGCTGCGGTTCATATTGGCCCCGTCAATCGGCGAACACCGGGTGCCCGCCGCAAAGGCCGGCAGGTTCATCATCGGCAGAATGATGACGCGGCCAGTGATATCCTCTGGCTGCAGGGTGACCGCGAGGTCCTGCAAAGCCACCGGCCCTTCGTATTCATCGCCGTGATTGGCACCGGTCAGCAAGGCAGTCGGCCCGTCGCCATTGGCGATGACAGTGATCGGGATCATCACCGACCCCCATGCGCTATCGTCGCGGCTATAGGGCAGCTTCAGAAAACCATGATGCACGCCCTGCGCATTCAGCGGGATTGTCGGTGTGATGCTCATGCTTTCACCACCAATGCACGCGGCGTGTTGCAGAAACATTCATAGCCTGTGTCCGTGATCAGGATCGGTTCGGTAATCTCCAGCCCCCCGTCATCCAGCCAGAGCGCAGGCATGAAATGAAACGTCATCCCCGGTTCCAGCAAAGTCGTATCCCCCTTGCGGAACGATATCGTCCTTTCGCCCCAGTCCGGCGGATAGCTGATCCCGATGGCATAGCCGCAGCGGCTGTCCTTGACATAGCCCGCCTTGTTCAGCGTCGCGTTGAACGCATTGGCGATATCCTGCGCCTGATTGCCGGGCTTTGCCTGTTCCAGCCCCGCCTCGATCGCATCCAACACGGCATGTTCAGCATCGCGGTATTTGTCCGGGACCTGACCCAGAAACAGCGTCCGCGATTGCGGGCATTGATAGCGCCTGTGCGCGCCTGCGATCTCGAAAAACGTGGCCTCGCCGGTTTTCATCGGACGGTCGTCCCATGTCAGATGCGGCGCTGTCGCATCCATCCCGGACGGCGCCATCGGCACAATCGCCGGGTAATCGCCCCAATGGCCATCCGCGCCCCTGATGCCGGTCGCATAGATATCGGCGATCAGGTCATTCTTGCGCAATCCCGGCTCGGCGAGTTCCACAATCCGCGCATGCATCGTCTCTACAATCCGGGCCGCGCGGCGCATATAATCAATCTCACGATCCGATTTCACGGCGCGCTGCCAGTTCACCAGCCCGGTGCAATCGCTGATCCGCGCCTGCGGCATCCCCGCCAGCAAGGCCGCATGGGCGGCGGCAGAATAATAGTAATTATCCATCTCCACCCCGATCCGGGCCTTTTCCAACCCCAGTTCGGTCAACAGCTTTGCCAGTTCCTGCATCGGATGTTTGGCGGGGTTCTGCACGAAAGTATCGTCATAGCCACGGATATTGTCGTCATCTTCCATGAACACCGTGCGCCGCGCGCCCAACGTGTCCATCGCACGGCCCCACCAGATCGGGTCACCCTCCTGCGTCAGGATCGCCCCCTGAAACACATAGAACGACCAGCCATCATAGCCCGTCAGCCAGGAGATATTGGATGGATCGCTGACAAAGATCGCATCCAGCCCGCGCGTCGCCATTTCAGCCCGGGTCTTGGTGATACGGCGCAGATATTCGCTGGTCGGGAAATTGGCTTCGAATGTGGTCATCAGGCACCTTTGGTCAGAATATTCCGCCCAAGGCTGGGCTGTTTCGCCGCAAGGAGCAAGACGCGAACTGCGGCTATGGATGTCGTTTTTCGCCTATTTCCCTTTCGCAGGGGGGTAGAGACTTGGCTTTGAACCGCCTACAGTCCCTCGAAACCAGATGGAGACCGCGATGACCGAACACTTTGCCAATGATCAGCTGACGCAATGGGATCATGACCATTTCTTTCATCCCTCCACACATCTGGGTCAATTCGCTCGTCGCGACATGGGTAACCGGATCATTCAATCGGCCAAGGGCGTGCATATCACCGACCGTGAAGGGCGGACATCGCTGGACGCTTTCGCCGGGCTTTACTGTGTCAATGTCGGCTACGGCCATCCCGAAATTGCCGAGGCGATTGCCAAACAGGCGCATGACCTCGCCTATTACCACGCCTATGTCGGGCACGGGACCGAAGCCTCGATCACCCTGTCGCGGATGATCGCGGAACGTGCGCCCGAAGGGATGAACCACGTCTATTACGGCCTCAGCGGGTCAGACGCGAATGAAACCAATGTCAAACTGGTCTGGTATTACAACAACGTGCTGGGCCGCCCGGAAAAGAAAAAGATCATCTCGCGCTGGCGCGGCTATCACGGCTCTGGCCTTGTCACCGGATCGCTGACCGGGCTGGAGCTGTTCCACAAGAAATTCGACCTGCCGCTCAGCCAGGTCATCCATACCGAAGCCCCCTATTTCTATCGCCGTCCGGATCGGGACATGGACGAAGCCGCCTTTTCCGCCGATTGCGCGCAAAAGCTGGAAGAGCTGATCCTGCGCGAAGGCCCCGACACCATCGCCGCCTTCATTGGCGAACCCATGCTGGGCACTGGCGGCATCGTGCCACCCCCAGCGGGCTATTGGGCGGCGATCCAGAAAGTCCTCACCAAATACGACATCCTGCTGATCGCGGATGAGGTGGTGACCGGTTTCGGCCGCCTTGGCACGATGATGGGGTCGGATCATTACGGGCTGAAACCCGACCTGATCACCATCGCCAAAGGGCTGACATCGGCCTATGCGCCTTTGTCCGGCTCCATCGTGTCGGACAAGATGTGGGAAGTGCTGGAAAAAGGCACCGATGAATTCGGTCCCTTCGGCCATGGCTGGACCTATTCCGCGCATCCGATCTGTGCCGCTGCCGGTGTTGCGAACCTCAAACTGCTGGATGATCAGAACCTGATCGCCAACGCAGGCACGGTCGGTGCCTATCTGAACGAAACCATGGCGGCCGCCTTGGGCAATCACACAAATGTCGGCGATGTGCGCGGTGAAGGCATGTGGTGCGCCGTTGAACTGGTCAAAGACCGCGATGACCGGGTGTTCTTTGATCCCGCCGACAAGGTCGCCCCCCGCGTTGTCGCCGCCATGCTCGACCGTGGCGTGATTGCCCGCGCGATGCCGCAGGGCGATATCATCGGCTTTGCCCCACCCTTCCCGTTGACCCGCGCGCAGGCGGATGAAATCGTGCGTGTGACCAAGGACGCGATTACAGAAATCTTGGGGTGAAGCGATTGACATCGGCAGCATGGATCAGATTAGGCTTTCGCTAGTTAAATTAAGCATCATTCCCTTGAAACAAGGACCTCAGCCGTGAACAAGCCCATGCATACCCCCATCGCGGCGCAAACCAACGCCGATCTGATCGCAAGGCGCGAGGCGGCGGTGCCACGCGGCGTCGCCTCTGCCGCACCGATCTACGCCAAATATGCCGAGAACGCGGAACTCTGGGATGTCGAAGGCAACCGCTATATCGACTTCGCCGGTGGTATCGCCGTGCTGAACACCGGCCACCGGCACCCCGCCGTGGTCGCCGCCGCCAAAGCGCAGGAAGATCACTACACCCACACCAGTTTTCAGGTGGTCCCTTATGAGCCTTACATCGCGCTGGCCGAAAAACTGAACGCGCTGGCCCCCGGCGATCAGCCGAAAAAGACACTGCTTGTCACAACCGGGGCCGAAGCGGTGGAAAACGCCGTCAAGATCGCCCGCGCCGCAACAGGCCGCCCCGGCATCATCGCCTTCACCGGCGGCTACCACGGGCGCACCCTTCTGACGCTCGGCATGACCGGCAAGATCAGCCCCTACAAAAAAGACGTCGGTCCTTTCCCCTCCGACATCTTCCGCGCGCCTTTCCCGAATGCGCGCGACGGGATCACCGTGCAGGACGCGCTGACCGGCTTGCAAAACCTGTTCCTGACCGATGCCCAGCCAGACCGCATCGCCGCGATCATCATCGAGCCCGTTCTGGGCGAAGGCGGCTATACCCCCGTCCCCTTCGATATGATGCAGGCTCTGCGCGACATCTGCGACCAGCACGGCATCCTGCTGATCGCCGACGAAATCCAGGCGGGCTTTGGCCGCACCGGCACATGGTTCGCGATTGAACATTCCGGCGTCGTGCCTGACCTGATCACCGTGGCGAAATCCATGGCTGGCGGTTACCCCATCGCCGGTGTGATCGGGCGTGCCGATATCATGGACGCGATGATCCCCGGCGGTCTGGGCGGCACCTATGGCGGCAACCCGGTGGCCTGTGCGGCGGCTCTGGCCGCGATCAAGGCCATCGAAGACGAAGGCCTGCTCGCCCGGTCCACCGCCCTTGGCAAGCATTTCCGCAAACGCTTTGCCGAAATCGGCGCGCGTGTCGCCCCCGACCGGATCTGCGATATCCGGGGCCTAGGCGCGATGCTGGCGGTTGAATTCGTCACCGATCTGGCCAGCAATGCCCCCGATGCAGCCCTGACCAAGGCCGTGGTCGCCGAGTCGCTGAAACGCGGGCTGATCCTGTTGTCCTGCGGCATGCATGGCAATGCGCTGCGGATCATGGTCCCGCTGACAGCATCCGACGCGATCATCGACGAAGGTCTGGCGATCTTTGAAGAGGCGCTGAAAGCCGCAATCTGAAATCAGAAAAGTAAGGTGGATGAAAATCCACCTTACCTGCCCATCTTAAGCCTTCACGCAATCCGCGTAATAGCGTTTCACGCCATCCGTGCCCTTTTCCACCACCAGCCCGTGAATATCATTCTCGAACCCCGGGCAAAGCCGTTCAAATTCGCGGTTGAACTTCAGATATTCCACGATCTTGGCATTGAACACCTCACCCGGGATCAACAGCGGAATGCCCGGCGGGTAAGGCGTGACCAATGCCGTGGTGATCCGCCCGACCAGATCATCAATCTCGACCCGCTCCGTCGTGCGCCGCGCGATATGCGCAAAGGCATCATTGGGCTTCATCGCCGGTTGCAGATCGCTCAGATACATCTCGGTCGACAGGATCGCGACATCATATTTCGCATAGAGCTGATGCACATGCTGGCACAGATCGCGCAGCCCCATCTGCTCATATTGCGGATGCTTGGCGATAAACTCCGGCATCACCCGCCACAAAGGCTGGTTGCGCCCGTAATCATCCTTGAACTGCTGCAACGCCGCCAGCAGCGAATTCCACCGCCCCTTGGTGATGCCAATCGTGAACATGATGAAGAAACTGTAAAGCCCGGTCTTTTCCACCACGACCCCGTTTTCCACCAGATATTTGGTCACGATAGAGGCGGGAATCCCCATCTCCTCGAACCTTCCATCAAGATTCAGACCGGGTGTGACAATGGTCGTCTTGATTGGGTCCAGCATATTGAACCCGCGCGCCATATCGCCGAAACCGTGCCATGCCTCTTCCCCGTCAGAAGATTGCACCCCATCCGCATCGGTCTTTTTCAGCACCCAATCGCGCGGCTCGCCGATACCTTCCTCGACCAGCGCATCAGGCCCCCAGACCTCAAACCACCATTCGTCATCGCCAAACTCGGCATCAACCTTGCGCATCGCCCGGCGGAAATCGAGCGCCTCCATGATGCTTTCCTCAACCAGCGCCACCCCACCGGGTGGTTCCATCATCGCCGCCGCCACATCGCAGCTGGCGATGATGCTGTATTGCGGGCTGGTGCTGGTGTGCATCAGATAGGCCTCATTGAACAAATGCCGGTCCAGCTTGGTGTCCTGACTATCCTGCACCAACACATGGCTCGCCTGCGAAATCCCCGCCAGCAGCTTGTGGATCGACTGCGTCGCATAGGTCACCGCATGGCGCGGGCGTTCGCGCTTGCGGCCCATGGAATGGAAATCGCTATAGAACGTATGGAACGCCGCATGCGGCAGCCAGGCCTCGTCGAAATGCAGGTTCTCGACATAGCCGTCCAGCAGGCCCTTTATGGTTTCGGTGTTATACAGCACCCCGTCATAGGTTGACTGGGTCAGCGTCATCACCCGCGGCTTGACCGTATCGGCATCGACATGCGCCAGCAGCGGATTGGCGCGGATCTTTTCCTTGATCGCCTCGGGCGAGAATTCGCTTTGCTGGATCGGGCCGATAATGCCGTAATGGTTGCGCGTCGGCTTCAGAAACACCGGGATCGCACCCGTCATGATGATGCTGTGCAGGATCGATTTGTGGCAATTGCGATCCACCACGACGACATCGCCGGGCGCGACAGTATGGTGCCAGACCATCTTGTTGCTGGTCGATGTGCCATTGGTCACAAAGAAACAATGATCCGCATTGAAAATCCGCGCCGCATTACGCTCGGACGCACCAATGGCGCCGTTATGGTCCAGCAATTGACCCAATTCCTCGACCGAATTGCACACATCCGCGCGCAGCATGTTTTCACCGTAAAACTGGTGATACATCTGGCCAATCGGGCTTTTCAGAAAGGCAACACCACCGGAATGTCCGGGGCAATGCCAGGAATAGGACCCATCCTCGGCATAATCCAACAACGCCTTGAAAAACGGCGGCTGGATACCTTCCAGATATTTCTTCGCCTCATGCACGATATGGCGCGCGACGAATTCCGGCGTATCCTCGAACATATGAATAAACCCGTGCAACTCGCGCAAAATGTCATTGGGCAAATGGCGGCTGGTCTTGGTTTCGCCATGCAGATAGATCGGCACATCTTCGTTCTTGCGGCGCACCTCTTGGATGAAATGGCGCAGGTTCAGCACGGCGGGGTCAAGGTCCGGGCCGGGGCTGAATTCCTCGTCATCAATCGACAAAACGAATGCGCTGGCGCGGGATTGCTGCTGCGCGAATTGCGACAGATCACCATAGCTGGTGACGCCGACGACCTCGAATCCCTCTTTTTCGATTGCATCGGCCATGGCGCGGATGCCAAGGCCGGATGTATTTTCCGACCGGAAATCCTCATCAATGATAAAGATGGGGAAACGAAATTTCATGGGATTCTCCTGTACGGCATGGCGGTGCTGGGGCCTACATGACAGAGCCGCGCTGCGGCGTCAAAGCAAGCCTGCGCGACAATCCACGCAACGTTCGCCGCGTTAAGACTGTAGACACATATCTCTGCCAACCTCTCCCCGACCAGTCCGCCACCCACCCACGATCCTGCCAGCACGCCGCTAAAACCATAGACCTTCCCCGCGGGGAAGATATTGATCCGGCGGGGCGACCTGAACGATAGCAACCGCCGCACCTTCCCCGCGGGGAAGGTCTGCTCGCTTTGTAAGAAATACTCCCGCGCGGCGCGCTCCGCCCCGGGCACCGGGGCGGATCACTTCACCACTGACGCCAGATCCTTCAGAATGGGGCAATCCGGCCGCGCATCCCCATGGCAGGCATCCACCAGATCGGCCAGCGTTTCGCGCATCGCGCGCAGTCCGGCAATCTTGGCATCGATCTGCGTCAGATGCTCCTGCGCCAGCGCCTTGACCTGCGCGCTTTCGCGGGTTTCATCCTCGTAAAGCGCCATCAGCACGCGGCAATCCTCGATTGAGAATCCCAAGGACCGCGCCCGGCCCAGAAACGCCAATTTATGCAGGTCGCTGGGCCGAAACGCACGGTAGCCGTTGTCGTGACGCAAGGGCCGGATCAGCCCGATATCTTCATAATAGCGGATGGTTTTCGCAGGCAGCCCCGACTTTTCTGCCACTTCGCCGATATTCATCATCTGTCCTTTCGTTCATCCAGCACCGGACGCAACCTGCGCAACCGCAGCGCATTGGACACGACCGAGACTGAGGATATCGCCATCGCCGCCGCCGCAAAGACCGGCGACAAAAGCAATCCAAAGGCCGGATAAAGCACCCCCGCTGCCACCGGCACCAAAGCCACATTATACCCAAAGGCCCAGCCAAGGTTCTGCCGAATATTGCGCATCGTCGCTTGCGACACAGCCACCGCATTGACCACGCCGCGCAGATCGCCCGACATCAGTACCACATCGGCGGTTTCAATCGCCACATCGGTGCCGGTGCCAATCGCGATCCCGATATCGGCATGGGCCAGCGCGGGCGCATCATTGATCCCGTCCCCGACAAAGGCAATGCTGCCCGCCCCGCGCAATTGATCGAGTGCCGCAACCTTACCATCCGGCAAGACACCCGCGATCACATGGTCGATACCGATTTCGCGGGCAATTGCCTCGGCCGTCTCACGCTTGTCGCCGGTGATCATCGCCACCTTGATGCCTTTGGCCTGCAAGGTGGCGACTGCGGCGGCAGAGCCTGCCTTGACCGGATCAGCCACCGCGATCACCCCGGCGACCTGCCCGTCAATCGCGACAAACAGCGCCGTGCGCCCGCGCCGCGCCAGATCAGTTTCAACAGCGGCCAGTGCCCCGGCAGCAATCCCTTCGCGCGCCAGCAACCTGTCTGCGCCGATCAGAACCCGCCGTCCATCGACCTGCGCCAGCACGCCATAGCCCGCAATCGCCTCAAACTCGCTGACCACCGCATCGCCCAGATTTTCCGCCTGTGCCGCAGCGACAATCGCACCCGCAATCGGATGTTCCGACTTCGCCTCCACCGCTGCCGCAAGACGCAGCACCTCGGCGCGCACGAACCCATCGGCCAGCACCAGATCGGTCAGATGCGGCTTGCCAGCGGTCAACGTGCCGGTCTTGTCAAAGGCGATCACTGCGACATCGCTCAGCTCTTGCAGGGCTGCCCCTTTGCGGAACAAGACGCCCATTTCCGCCGCGCGACCGCTGCCCACCATGATCGAGGTCGGCACCGCCAACCCCATCGCGCAAGGACAAGCGATGATCAACACCGACACCGCCGCGACCAGCGCCAGCGCCGGGTCAGAACCGAATATCAGCCAGACCGCCACAGTCAGCAAAGCCAACCCCAGCACCGCAGGCACGAACCACATGGTGACGCGGTCGACCACGCCCTGGATCGGCAGTTTGCTGCCCTGCGCCTCTTCGACCATGCGGATGATCTGCGCCAGCGTCGTGTCAGCCCCGACACGGGTTGCGGCAAAACTCAGGCTGCCCGCACCATTCACCGTGCCGCCGGTCAGCGCGTCACCTGTGGTCTTGACCACAGGCAGCGGTTCGCCGGTCATCATGCTCTCATCCACCGGGCTAATGCCTTCCAGAATGGTGCCATCCACCGGCACCCGCTCACCGGGACGCAAGGTGATGACGTCGCCCACCACCAGCGCATCCACATCCACCGCAACCAACACACCATCACGCAGCACCCGCGCCTCGCGCGCTTGCAGGCCGAGCAATGCCTGAATAGCCGCCCCCGTCCGTCCCTTGGCCCGCGCTTCCAGCAAGCGACCGAGCAGGATCAGCACAACGATCACCGCCGCCGCTTCGAAATAAACCGCGCGGACATCGGCAGGGATTACAGCAGGCAGGAAGGTCGCGACGACAGAATAGCTCCACGCCGCCCCGGTGCCCAGCGCGACAAGGCTGTTCATATCCGGCGCGCCCTTGACCAGCGCAGGCAGGCCCTTGGCAAAAAACACCCGCCCCGGCCCGAACAGCACCAATGTGGTCAGCACGAACTGGATCAGCCAGGATGTCTGAATCCCGATGATATCGGCAATCAGATGGTGAAAGGCAGGCACCATATGCGCGCCCATTTCCAGCACGAAAACCGGCAGCGCCAGCACCGCCGCGATCATCGTCGCGCGTGACAGGTTGCGCGCCTCATCTGCCTTGCGTTCTGCATTGATCACGCTTTGATCCGCAACGACCGGTTTGGCCGGATAGCCTGCCTCGGTGCTGACGGCAGAAAGCCGGGCGGACGACAGTGATTGATCCCGCAGGATGATGGTCGCGGTTTCAGTCGCCAGATTGACCACCACCGATTGCACCCCCGGCACCATTGCCAATGCCCGGTCAACCCGGCCCACGCAGGCGGCGCAGGACATGCCTTCAATCGCCAGCGTGATCGTTTTCGGCTGTGCCATCAGATGACCCCTTTTCCTATGTCGATCCTATATGGGGTTTCCAGTCACTGGAAGCTCAAGACCTGTTTGCAGAAATATTTCCACACCGGGTTTTTGCCCGCCGCAGGTCTGCTATGACATAGGTAAAGTCAAAAGGAACAGATGATGAAATTCCACGTGCCGGATATGAACTGCGGCCATTGCACTGCCGCCATCACCAAAAGCCTGCATGCAGCCGATGCAGCCGCGCAAATCACAACCGACCTGACCATACGTGAAATATCTGTTGATACGACGCTGGACGCAGCCGCCGTCATCGCAACGCTCAAAACCGCCGGTTACAGCGCGTCACTGCGGTAATTTACTCTACAGAGGTGCGCGCGGCCTCGACAAGTGTGGCCATTTGATCAGTCCGGATCATCCCGGGGGCCAGCAGATCGCCGATCACAAAAGACGGCGTGCCGGTGAAACCCAAGGCCCGGCTCAGATCGCTGGACATTTGCAGATGTTCCGCGATCTCTGGCGCATCCATGTCTCGGCGCAGCTGGTCAATATCCAGACCAACATTTGCCGCCACGCGCATCACGCTTTGTTCCTGCATGCTGCCCTCTGCCGTCATCAGGGCATCGTGAAACGGCTCGTAAAGGCCCTGTTCCCGGGCAGCCAGCGCAGCGCGGGCGGCAAAAACCGACCCCTCGCCCAGAACCGGCCATTCCCGCATCACAACCCGCACATTCGGATCAGCCGCCAGCAAAGCATCCAGCTCTGGCTTGGCAGCCTGACAGAAACGGCAATTGTAATCGAAAAACTGCACGATGGTCACATCACCATCGGGATTGCCAATCACCGGGGCGTTGGGGTCAGCCTGCAACAGCTCTTGTTGTTCGGTCAGAAACGCCTGCGCGGCGGCAGCCTGCGCCTCTTGCTGCTGCAGTTCCAGCAGTTGCAGGGCCTCCATCACGATCTCCGGGTTTTCCCGGATCGTATCCAGCACCAGCGTCTTGATCTCATCCTCTGACAAGGTCTGTGCCGCACCGACAAGCGGTGCAACACAAAGCGCGGCTGCGCCCAAAAATCTTGCGATGGTCATGACATCCCTTTCCGGGCTGGCCGCGTCAGTTATCAGATCAGGCGTACTTTGGTGCCAACCGGCGCACGCTCGTACACTTCGGCGATCTGTTCGTTATACAGACCGATACAGCCGTTCGATGACCGGCGGCCGATCTTGCGGGTGTCCTGGGTGCCGTGGATACGGTAATATTGCCAAGACAGATACAGCGCATGCGACCCCATCGGATTTTCCGGATCACCACCGGGAATCAAGGCTGGCCATTCAGGGTTGCGTTCGCGCATCGCCGGTGTCGGTGCCCAGCTTGGGGCGACGCGTTTGTCGATCACCTCGGTATAGCCGGTGCGGGTCAGGTCATCGGACAAGGGCACGGATGTCGGGTAAATCCGCATGTCGCCATCGGGTGTCCAATGCTGCAGGAACATCGATTTCGTATCTGCCAGAATAGCGCCGACACCCAGCGCGTCGAAATGGTCACGCCATTCATGCACACGGAAGGCCGCGATATTGCGGTCCACCGGGGCTTGCTGGGTCTGGGCGCGCAGCACGGCAGGTGTAAACAACGTCGCTGCACCGGCCCCCAGAAGGAGCGCGCGACGCGATGGAAACAATGATTTATTCTTTTGCATGACTGGCCTCTTATTCGATCTTTGACACAGATATTACGGTTTCTGCCTTGATTGGGTAGTGCTTACGCATCCTGCGCGACCATTACCACAAAATGGCGGCAGCTTTGCAACGCCACACGCAGATTTGAACAAAGGCAATCGCGGCAGACCGGTCAGATATTGGCATAAAGATAGACCCGGGTCTGGACCGGCACCCGATCATACAGATCGATCATTTGGTCATTCACCAAACGCGCACAGCCGTTAGATACAGCTTGTCCGATGGTTTCGGGCCTGTTGGTGCCATGAATCCGCAGCATCGTATCGCCCCGGTCCGGTTGATAAAGATACAACGCCCGGGCCCCCAACGGGTTGTCAAGGCCGCCCGGCAGACCATCGCGCAGCGGCGCATATCGGGCCGGATCACGCGCAATCATCGCCGGTGTCGGCCGCCAGGACGGCCAGGCCCGCCTGGCCCCGACAAAGAAGGTGCCCGCCTCGTACAGGCCCGGCTGACCGATACCGACATCATAGCGGATCGCCCGATTGCCTGGCAACGTCCAGTACAGCGCGAATTCCGACGGCGCGACATGGATTTCAAACGGCGGAAACCCGGCATAGACCGGCACCTCGCGCGGGGGGCGCGCATCTGGTGCAATGCGCACAGCACGATCCAGATCATCGGTGGATTGCGCCAGCCCCGGCCCGGCACAGGCGCTGGCCATGGCTGTCATCATGAAATGTCGTCGTTTCACGCGGTCTCGCTTTCAGGTGCAGAGGGTCGTCGTGTCGTTCTGGCACATTCCGCCACGGCCCGCAGTCACAAAGAGGTTTGCCCTGCGGCAAGCCGCCAAAAAATCTTGCGCGCGTTTACAGGATGTTAAGTGCCGGTGGGGCATAAGCATTCAAATTGCCATCAGCGACGAAGGATGCTGCACAATGACAGCCGAAACCGCGACATTTGTTTTGCCCCCCGCCCTGACGTTTGAAGCCTGCGATGATTTGTGCGTCGCCCTGCTGCACGCGCAAGGCGCCGATCTGGTGCTTGATGGCAGCAAGGTCACACGGATCAGCGGCCTTGCCGCACAATTGCTGGCGACGGCCAGCCTGTGCTGGGCGGCAACCGGGCGCAGCCTGACCGTCACCGACCCATCCGATGATCTGCGCACGGGGCTGGACATGCTGGCGCTCTGGCCGTTGCCACAGCAGACCGGGGCGGCGGGATGGTGACGCGCATCCTGGCCATCGACGATTCGCGCACCATTCGCACCCTGCTGACGCAGACCCTGCAGAATGCCGGGTTCGAGGTATCGACTGCGGTTGACGGCGTGGACGGTGTGCAGAAATTTCAGCAGCAACATACCGATCTGGTGATCACCGATGTGAACATGCCGAACAAGGATGGTTTCGGCGTGATCGCAGATATCCGCAACGGCCCGACAAATCGCACGGTACCGGTCCTGGTCCTGACCACCGAAAGTGGTGCCGCGCTCAAAGACCGCGCACGCCAGGCCGGGGCAACCGGCTGGATCGTCAAACCTTTTGACGACGACGCCCTGATCGCGGTGATCCGGCGCCTGACGGGGGCTTTATGATGACCGGCGACACCGCAATGCGCGACATATTCTTTGAAGAATGCGATGATCTGATCACGGATCTGAGCGAAGGACTCAGCGCGATGCGCGATGGCCAGACTGATGACGCCATCGTCAACGCCGTTTTCCGCGCGGTCCATTCGGTCAAGGGGGCGGCGGGTGCCTTTGCGCTGGATGATCTTGTCAGCTTTGCACATCGTTTCGAAACCGTGCTGGATGCGGTCCGGTCGCATCGCCTGTCGCTGGACGACGCGCTGCTGCATGTGCTGCAACGCGCAAGCGATGTGCTGGCCGATCTGATCGATGCCGCCCGCGACAACCTGCCCGCCAATCCGGCCCAGGTCGATCCGGTGGTCGCGCAGTTGCAGTCCTTTCTGGGCGATGCCCCGCAACCGGTGGAGGATCTTGACTTTGAGGCAGTGACGCTGGCCTTTGACGGGCCGGATCAACCGGCGCGTCGCTATCTGATCCGGTTCCGGCCAAATGCGGCATTTTACGCCAGCGGCCATGATCCGTTGCTGATCATCAAAGCCTTGCAGGCACTGGGCCCGACCAGCGTGTCGGTTGACCTGACCCGGCTGCCACACAGCCTGGCCGGGCTGCGCTGGCAGGATGGCCTGATGGGCTGGCAGGTGGTGCTCGACGGTCCGGCCACCGATCTGCCGATATTGGAGGTGTTTCAATTCGTCGATGATCTCTGTGATCTGCAAATCACGGCGGGCCCAGATGATGCCGCTGCCGATCCGGTGCCCATCGCCCCTGCGCCAGTGGTCGAAGCACAGACCGACACCAGCGACCGCAGCGGCAAACGCGCTGCCGCCTCGCTGCGTGTCGATCCTGAAAGGGTGGACCGGTTAATCAATGCGGTCGGCGAACTGATCATCAACCAATCGGTGATTTCCCAACGCCTGCAAGAGGCGAGCCTGCCAAATACGGCCGAATTGTTTTCTGACCTAGACGACTACAAATTGCTGGCACGCGAAATCCAGGAAGGGGTGATGGCGATCCGGGCACAACCGGTCAAACCCCTGTTTCAGCGCATGCTGCGGATTGCCCGTGAAGCGGCCGATATGACCGGAAAGCTCGTCACCTTCACCACCGAGGGTGAGGCGACAGAAGTTGACAAAACCGTCGTTGAACGGCTGGCCGATCCGCTGACCCATATGATCCGCAACGCCATTGATCACGGTATCGAAGCCCCCGATCAACGTATCGCCGCGGGGAAAAGCGCACATGGCAGCCTGCGTCTGTCAGCACGGCAAAGGTCCGGCAGCATTGTGATCGAGATTGCCGATGACGGTGCCGGCCTCGACCGTCGCCGGATCCGCGACATTGCCTTCGAAAAGGGGCTGATCGCCGAAGATGCGCAGCTGACCGAAGCCGAAATTGACCATCTGCTGTTCGCCCCCGGCTTTTCCACCGCCAAAGCGGTGACCAATCTGTCAGGGCGCGGCGTCGGCATGGATGTGGTGAAAACCGCGATCACAGCGCTGGGTGGCCGGGTCACCATCGCCAGCGTGACCGGCCAGGGCACCAGTTTTTCGATCACTCTGCCGCTGACGCTGGCGGTGATGGATGGGATGATCATCAATCTGGGCGGCCAGACCATGGTTGTCCCGATTGCCAGCATCCTTGAAACAATCCGGCCAAAGGCCGCCGATCTGTCGCAGATCGGTTTGAACAGCACCTTGTTGCGTATCCGCGGCGAATATGTGCCGGTCATCGATCTGGCCGAACGGATGGGCCACACCACCCTGCCCCGTGACATGACCGAACGGGTCCTGCTGCTGATCCAGACCGACAGCGTGCCGCAATGCGCCCTGGCCGTCGACGATATCTTTGACCAGCGACAGGTCGTCGTCAAAAGCATGCAGGGCAATTACGGCGAAATTGCCGGCGTTTCCGGCGCGACCATTCTGGGCGACGGCAAAATCGCATTGATCATCGACGCCGAGGCCGTCGCCCAGGGCAACACCAGCTTTCCGGCCACCAACAGCCACAACCGAAGGGATGTTCCACATGTCGCAACTTGCTGAGCTGAAAAAGTCCGAGCGGCTGGAATTCGTGACACTTGTCGCGGGCGGCCAGAATTTTTGCATAGAAATCAAACAGATCCGTGAAATTCGGCGTTGGACACCGGTCACCGTCCTGCCGCATTCGCCCGATCACGTCCTTGGGGTGATCAACCTGCGCGGCGCGGTCATTCCGATCATCGATCTGGCGGCAAAACTCGGCTTTCCAAAGATCGCACCGTCAGAACGTCACGTGATCATCATCATCTCCATCGAAGACAGGATCGTCGGGCTATTGGTGGAATCAGTTTCGGAAATCCTGGGGGTCGATGCGGGCAACCTGCGCGAAACACCGCGCGGGCCGGAAGACCCCACAATCCGTGCCATTCTCGCCATCATCCCGCTGGGCGATGACATGACCAAAGTCATCAGCCTGCCTGCGCTATTGGCACCCGCCAGCCCGGTGGCGGCATGACAACGGTGCATCCCGCAACGGGGCTTGATCTGGCCGGTCAGGAATATCAATTCACCGATACCGATTTTCAGACCATCGCAGTACTGGCCCATGCCCGTTATGGTCTGCATCTGCAAAGCTCGAAAAAGCCGCTGGTCTATTCGCGCCTGACCAAACGGTTGCGGGCGCTCGGCCTGCCCGATTTTGAAAGCTATTGCAGCCTGCTGTCCGATGCCGCCGGTCAGGACGAACAGGCGCATCTGTTGTCCGCCCTGACCACGAATGTGACGCATTTCTTTCGCGAACGGCATCATTTCACCTATCTGCGCGAAAGAATCCTGCCGCCATTGGTGCGGCAGGCAAAACAGGGCGGCGCGGCACGGATCTGGACCTCGGCCTGTTCGGCGGGACAAGAAGCCTATTCCATTGCCGCCATGGTGCTGGACATCTGCCCCGAGGCTGCGCGGCTCGACATCAAGATACTGGCATCCGATGTCGACCCGCAGATGGTCCAGCACGCCAGACGCGGCAGCTATGACGCCGAACAACTCGCGGCGATCCCGCCCGAATACCGGTCTTTGATGACCGAAACGCCGCCGGGCGCGACCGATTTTCAGATCAGACGCGCCCTGCAGAGCCTGGTGACCTTTGGTGAGCTGAACCTGATCGCCGACTGGCCGATGCGCCGCCGTTTCGATGTTATTTTCTGCCGCAATGCTGCGATCTATTTCGACAAGGACACGCAGAACCGGCTTTGGCAGCGATTTGCCGATGTCCTGCATTGTGACGGTCATCTGATGATCGGCCATTCCGAACGCCTGACCGGCCCGGCAGAGGCGCATTTCCGCAGCGCCGGGATCACCACTTACCAACGGCTGCCCCGTGCGCCGGGTCAGCAACCTGCCGCAATAAAGGACTGAAAGATGAGCTTGAAAGATAATTTGCGCGTCATGATCGTGGATGACATGGGGGTCAGCCGGGGCCTGCTGGTTCAGGCTATCGAAGAGATGGGAATCTGGAAAAACCAGGCCGAAAATGACGGACGCGCCGCATTGAACAAGCTGATCGCGGATCCGGTGCATCTGGTCCTGTCAGATTACAACATGCCCGGGATGGATGGGTTGGAATTGCTGCGTGCCTTGCGCCAGCATCAGGCAACCGCGCGGATCGGTTTCATTCTGGTCACCGGCAACCCGACGCCCGACCTTGTCGCGCAAGGCAAAGCGCTGGGTCTGAACAATATGATCAAAAAGCCGTTTTCAACCGCCAGCATGAAGCAATGTATCGAAAGCGTGGTGGGCCGCCTATGATGCACGACCCTGCTCCCCCCTGCCCCGGCACTTTGTTGACCAATATCGGCACGGCGCTGCGCGAGATCGCCGCCATCGTCGCGCGCCTGGAAGAGGTGTCATTGCACAAATCCGCGACGCCGGGTGCCAGCAGGACATTGCAGGATTTCGATCTGACCCAGCAATCGCTGTCTGCACTTGCAGATTTACTTGACCGGGTGGCGCAGTCGGGGGGGGCTGCCGACGTTCCGGCCTTGATTGCGCAGATACATCTGGCCTGGCTGCGTGACATCCTTGGCGGCAGCAAAGCCCCCCGTCGCCATGATCCGACCAGAATTGCGATCTTCTGATGTCTGGCTGTCGTGCTTTCGCCCGGCAGGGACATTGCGACGCAGCAGTTTCGCCTGATCGCTGCGGTGGCAGGCCAGGCTGTCAGCCAGAAAGGACAAGAACATGCGTATTGTGATTGCACATCACTCTGCCACCGCTCTGCAGCATTTGCAGCGACGGCTGGCGGCGGCGCAGGTCAATGTGGTGCGCACCGCCACCGCCCTGACCGAGGTTTATGATTTTGCCGAACACCATGCGCCCGATTGCATCATCTTGCCCATGGATATGGCTGATTGCGCCGAATTTGAATTGCTGGCGACATTGCTGCGGATACTGGGGATCGGCTGTGTCATCCTGCAGTCGCAGATGCATCAATTGCCGCCCGCCGCTGCCTTGGTGGCTAATCCCGGTATCCGAATGCTGCCCGCCACCGCCGGTGATGACGCATTGATTGCAGCACTTGCCCCGGCGCAGCCGCTGCCGCGCCTGCAAGTCGCACAGCAACGGTCGACCGCGCCCTGCCCCGCCGACCCGCGCCACACCATCCTGATCGGGTCGTCGACCGGCGGAATCGACGCCTTGATGCAGATCCTGCGGCATTTTCATGCCGACACGCCGCCCGCCGTCATCGTGCAGCATACCGGGGCGAACTTTTCTGCCAGCCTTCTCCGATTGCTGGACACGGCGACCACCGCCAAAGTCATTGCCGCCGCACATAATGTGATCCTGCAGAAAGGGCATGTGTACGTGGCCTGCGGTGACACCCATCATGTCCGTCTGACCGCCGGCGCACCGCCGCGGATCCGGCTGGATGATGCCCCGCATCAATCAGGTCACCGGCCGTCGGTAGATGCCCTGTTTCAGTCAGCGACAGGTTTTGCCGCGCATGTCACAGCCGCGATTCTGACCGGCATGGGCCGCGACGGCGCCGAGGGGCTGACCGCCCTGCGCCAAGCGGGGGCGCGCACGATCGGGCAGGATGCGGCCACATCGGTGGTCTACGGCATGCCAAGGGTCGCAAAATCACTGGGCGGGGTGCAGATCGAACTACCGATACAGAAGATCGGCCCAGCCCTGCTGCGCCGCGCGCCGCACCGGAAATGCGCGTGATGCAGGACGCGACCGACACCCATCTGATCGTCACTGTCGTGCAGGGGGATTTTGCCGTCTCTGCCGACCCGGCTGTCATGATGTCGAGCGTTCTGGGGTCCTGCGTCGCTGTCTGCCTGTTTGATGCGCAAGCGAGGGTCGGGGGGATAAACCATTTTCTGCTGGCCAGCGGCGGCGAGGCCGATACCGCCGATCTGAAATATGGCGTCAATGCAATGGAGTTGCTGATCAACACGCTATTGCGCGCCGGTGCCGACCGGCGGCGGCTGCAGGCGAAATTGTTCGGTGGCGCGCGGATGACGATCCATGCCCGCGATATCGGCTATTCCAACGCACAATTTGCGACCGGTTTTCTGGATCGTGAAAGCATCCCCTGCCTGAGCCAGAGCCTGGGCGGCACGCTGGCGCGCCGCATCCAATTTGTGCCAACCACCGGGGCCGCCCGGCAAATGCAAATTGCCGGGGTTCCGCCGCCCGAACCGGTGCTGGTCCGGCCGACACCAACCCCTGATATCACGCTGTTCTGATGCCGATATACCTGCTGTTCCGCGCCGTCATATTATGTTTTCACCACGTCCCAAGGCACTGTATAGGCACCAAGGGCTGCGCTGATCTGATCTTTCGCCGCCGGGTCACTGGTCGCGATCTGTGCCACCAAGCCGCGTTTTTTATCCTCGGTCACATCCACCACCTCGGCGGCAATATCGGCAAGGGCGGTGTTGTAGACGCGTTTGATCGCCTGTTTGCGCAGATCAGGTTTGAATATCTTACCCACGGCGGTCTTGGGCAATTCGGCAAGCACTTCCAGATGTTTGGGATGGGCCGCGCGTTCATGAATATGTTCCTTGGCATATTCCAACAGCGTCGCTTCGGTGACAGTCGCGCCGTCGACCAGCTCCAGATAAACGCAGGGCACCTCGCCCGCATGGGCATCGGGTTGGCCAATGGCCCCGGCGAAAGCGACATCGGGATGTCCGGCCAGCGCCTCTTCGATCTCGGCGGGGTCGATGTTATGGCCGCCGCGGATGATCAGATCCTTGGCGCGCCCGGTGATCCACAGATAGCCGTCGGCGTCGATCCGGCCCAGATCGCCGGTGCGCAGATGGTCGCCATAGAACAGGTCCTTGTTCTTGTCGGCCTCGGTATAGGTTTCGCCACTGAACACACCGGGGCTGGCGACACAAATTTCGCCGATTTCATCGACACCGCATTCCATCCCGGTCGCTGCAGCGACAATTTTCACATCCGTATATGGGAAGGTGATGCCGATCGACCCGACCCGTTTTTCACCGGCGGGCGGGTTGATCGAGACCAGACAGGTCGCTTCTGTCAGACCATAGCCTTCGCAGATGGTCACGCCTGCGGCGGCTTCGAACCGTTTGTACAATTCCAGCGGCAAAGGGGCAGAGCCGCAGAATGCCAGTTTCAGGGACGAGATATCAGCATCGACCTTGCGCTGCATCAGCGCCGACATCGCGGTTGGCACGGTGATCATAAAGGTAACTTTGTGCTTTTCGATCAATTTCCAGAAATTGTCGAACACCCCTTCACCGCGATAGCCCTGCGGCGTCGGAAACACCACCTGTGCGCCCGACCCCAGCGAGGCCCCCAACGACACAATCGTCGCAAAGACATGGAACAAGGGCAGCGGGCAGATCTGAACATCCTGTTCGGTGAACAACAGCCGTGCGCCCAGCCAGGCGTTATAGACGATCCCGGAATAGCGGTGCTGCACGACCTTGGGCATGCCGGTCGTACCACCGGTGTGGAAATAGGCGGCAACGCGGTCTTGCGTACTATCGGCAAAGCGCAGGTTTGTTGGCCGTTTCGCCAGTTCGGCGTTGAAATCCAACACCTGCGCCTGATGTGTGACCGGGTTTTTGGGCCGGATCAGCGGCACGATCAACCGTTTCAGACCGGTCAGATAGCGGTGCAGATCAACCTCCAGCACGGTGGTCACATTGGGCGCAAGGCGTACGGCCTCTGCCGTTTTTTGCGCGACGTCGGTTTTGGGAAAGGCGCGCAGGGTCACCACGACCTTGGCCTTGGTTTCGCGCAGGATCGCGCCGATCTGTTCGGCATCCAGCAGCGGATTGATCGGGTTGACGATCCCGGCCACCTGCCCGCCCAGATAGGTCAGGATGGTTTCGGTCGCATTGGGCAACACAAAGGCAACGACATCGGTTTCGCCGATACCCAGATCACGAAACAGATTGGCTGCCTGGGCCGTCTTGCCTTGCAATTCCGACCAGGTCAGCGTTTCGCAATAGGCGTTTGGATCAGACAGCAGGCTAAAGCTGACCGCCTTGCGACCGCCATGCGCCGCCGCGGTCTGCGACAACAGCGCAAAAGTGGTCTTTGGCAGATCGCGTGCCGCCCAAGGCATTTCATTCTCGATCGCATCGCGATCGGCAATTGTCGCATAGGTCATGCTGGATTTCCTCCCCGTCATTTTTGTCCGGCGCAGAAAAGCACCGTTCCCTCGGGCCAAAGCGTGGCCAAAGTCGTGATTGCTTGCAAGTATGACGCTGCGAAAACAGGCTTATTCGGCAGCCATACCTTCGGTGAACTGCAACCGCGCCAATCGCGCATAAAGCCCGTTCTGCGCCACCAGCGTGTCATGCGTGCCCTGCGCCACGATGCGGCCTGCATCAAAAACCACAATCCTGTCGGCCTTTTTCACCGTCGCCAACCGATGGGCCACGATCAATGTCGTGCGCGATTTTGCCAGATCCTCGACCGCGCGCTGTACTGCATATTCGCTTTCGGCATCCAGCGCGCTGGTCGCCTCGTCCAGCAGCAAGACCGGCGCATCGCGCAGGATGGCGCGGGCAATCGCGATCCGCTGCTTTTGTCCGCCCGACAGCATCACACCACGTTCGCCGACATAGCTGTCATAACCTTCCGGCAAGGCAGTCAGAAAATCATGCGCGGCGGCGGCTTTCGCGGCGGCATCAACCTCGGCATCTGTCGCATCGGGTCGGCCAAAGCGGATGTTTTCCCGCGCCGTATCGGCAAAGATCACCGGGTCCTGCGGCACCAGCGCGATATGTTTGCGGAATTCAGCGCGGTTCAGGTCGCGCAGGTCGATACCGTCGAGTTTGACCGATCCCTGTTGCGGGTCATAAAACCGCTGGACCAACTGGATGATCGTGCTTTTGCCCGCGCCGGAGGGTCCGACCAGGGCGATGGTTTCGCCCGGCGCAATGTCCAGATTGATCCCGTCCAGCGCCGACACCGATGGCCGCGACGGATAGTGAAACCGCAGGTTTTCAAAACGCAGCGCGCCTTTGACCGGGGCGGGCAAGCGGCGGGCGGGCAGCGGATCGGTGACGCTGTCCTCGACCGTCAGCAATTCGACCAGCCGTTCGGTGGCCCCCGCCGCGCGCTGCAATTCGCCCCAAACCTCGGACAGGGCAGCAACCGCACCGCCGACCATGATCGTGTAGATCATGAATTGCACCAAGCCGCCCTCGGTAATCTCGCCGGCGACGACATCGCGCGATCCCATCTGCAGGAACAAGACAATCGCGGCGAAGACCATGAAAATCACGACCGCTGTCAACAGCGCGCGTGTCCGGATCCGGCGCCGGGCCGAGTGATAGCTTTGCTCTGTCACTGCGTCGAACTTGGCGCGGCTCAGCTGCTCGTGGGTAAAGGCCTGCACGGTCTGGGCAGAGGTCAACAGCTCGGATGCATCGCCGCTGGATTCCGCGATCAGGTCCTGATTTTCACGCGACAGGCTGCGCACCCGGCGCCCCAGAAACAGGATCGGGAACAACACAACCGGGATCGGCCACAGCACCATCATGCTCATCTTCACCGATGTCAGCAGCATCAGAATGACACCGCCGAAAAAGATCAGTATATTGCGCAGCGCGATAGAGGCCGAACTGCCGATCACCGACAGGATCAGCGTGGTATCGGTGGTGATCCGGCTGAGCACCTCGCCGGTCATGATGCGTTCGTAAAAGGCGGGGCTCATGCTGATCATGCGGTTGAAGACCGCCTTGCGGATATCCGCGACCACGCGTTCACCGAGCCGCGTTACCAGATAATAGCGCAAAGCGGTGCCAAAGGCCAAAAGCACGGCAAAGGCCAAAGCCGCGCCAAAATATTGCTGCACTTCCGGACCACCCAGCCCGAAATTATCCACCACCAGCCGCGCGACCAGCGGCAGGGTCAGCGCCACCATGGCCGTGAACACCAAAGCAAAGCCCGCGCCGATCAGGTTCCAGCGATAAGGGGTGATGAAAGGCCACAGAGCGCGCAATGCGCTGACCTTCTTGCTGGCGGGACGCTCCTCGGATTTGCTATGCGACGTGTCGGCCATCGGGCGTCCTTTCCTGTCAGCGACCGACATAAAACCGGATCGCGCCTTGCACAAGCCAAAGGCGACCGCGACATGATGACTGTTTTCAAAGGTTTTGGAGCGGGCGGCGGGAATCGAACCCGCGTCTCTTGCTTGGAAGGCAAGGGTCTTACCATTACACAACGCCCGCGCAGGTCCCGATTAAGTCACCACGCCCGCCCCGTCAAGCAAGCCCCCAACTTTCACGCAGAAATATCCCCGGTAAAGGCATCATTCCATAGGCCACCCGCCCAGCGGTACCGCGAATGGCCGACATCTTCCCCGCGGGGAAGAATACCTCGCTTTGTTGGAAATACTCCCGCCGGAGGCAGGAAAGTAAAAAACGCGCCGCAGAAAACCGCGACGCGTCAGATTCAGCAAAAATGGCTTACTTCATCGTGATACGGCCATCGGTATAGGGCACATAATCGCCCTGTTCGGCGATAAACTCGGCCAGCACATCAGCCAGATCAGGGCCGAAATCATAGGCATTTGCCGCATCCTCGAACATCGCATAGCCGTCGCCGCCGTTGCGGACGTAGTTATTGGAGACGACGCCATAGGTCGCGGCCGGGTCGATTGGTGCGTCGCCGACCATCACATCCGAAATCCGCTCTCCTGCTGGGGCTGCGGCATCAACCGCGAAACTAATCCCGGCAACCTGCGGGAAGCGACCCGCGCCTTCCTCGATCCCGCCAACACCATTTTCCAGCGCCGCCAGCATCGCCTCGCCAGTGACCTCGAAGGTAGACAGCGTGTTCTGGAACGGCAGCACGGTCAGCACATCACCCATGCTGACTTCGCCCGCCTCGATCGAGGCGCGGATGCCGCCACCATTCTGGATCGCGATCTGGATGCCCTGATCACGCACCCTTTCCAGCATCGAATCCGCGATCAGATTGCCCATTGTGCATTCCATCGCGCGGCAAGTGTTCCGGTCGCCATCAATCATCTCTGTCGTGCTGCCGACAATGCGGGTTTTCATTTCCTCGATTGGCCCGGCCAGTTCGGCGATCCGTGCAACGGCGGCTTCATCTTCGGCCACGCTGGCATCCAGCAGGATTGTGTCGCCAGTGGCAGAGGTGACATTGCCTTCATCATCGAAAACCAGCGTCAGATGGCCGACATATTTGGAATAGGCATAGGCCTGCACCACGGGCACATCGCCGACCATGGTGGGATAGGCCATTGCGCCTTCTTCGGTATTGGACATCAATGTGTGGGAATGGCCACCGACAACGGCGTCAATTCCCGGCACGGCTTCGGCGATTTCCATGTCCTTGGTGATGCCGACATGGTTCAGCGCAATGATCTTGGTGACTCCTTCTTCCTGCAGGGTCGCAACATCGGCTGACAGGCTTTCGATCTCGGGCATAAAGATCACCGCATCCGACGGGCTGGATGTTTCAGTGGTGTCAAAGGCAAGGGCAGAAATGATCCCGATCCTTTCGCCACCGACCTCCAGCACCACGTGATTATCCACCTGGCCAGCCAGAATGTTGGAACTGGACACGTCGATATTGCCTGCAATGACCGGAAAATCGACCAGGTCGATCAGCTTCAGCAGGCCTTCATCGCCATCGTCGAATTCATGATTACCGATAGCCATGGCGTCATAGCCGATGATATTCATGAATTCGGCTTCGACATCGCCCTTGTAGGTCGTGTACATTAGGCTGCCCTGATATTGGTCGCCAGCATCGAGCACGATAACATTTTCGCCTGCCAGTTCTTCGCGCAGGGCGTTGATCTGGGTGATCACCCGTGCGACGCCGCCGAAACATTCGCCTGCGGCATTGGCTTCTGCGCCACATGTCGAATCACTGCCGCTGATCGGTTCGATCCGGCTGTGCAGGTCGTTGGTATGGATGATGTGCAGTGTGTAATCGGCGGCTGCCGCGCTTGCCGTCAGCGCCAGTGCGCAGGTGGTGGTCAATAGTCGCATATTCATCACGGGTATCCCTCAAGGTTGCATTGTAACAGCTTGCTGTTGACTATGGGCCGGAGTCAAACGCCATGTTCCGGCCATGACGCCATGCCGCCACGTCAGCGGCTTGCATGCATGATGCTTGACCATTTTTTGCGCAGGCTTCATGACATTGCCATGTTGATTTACAAAATTTTCCGCGCAGACGAATGGGCCGCATTGCAAGCGGACGGGCACACCCCGGGTGCGCCTGTCGATCTGGCTGATGGCTATATTCACTTTTCCACCGCCGAGACTGTCGCCGAAACCACCGCCAAGTATTTCGCAGGCGAAACCGGATTGGTGTTGCTGGCGGTCGAGGCAGACAATCTGTCACCCCTCAAATGGGAACCGGCCCGCGGCGGTGTGTTATTTCCACATCTCTACCGCGACCTGACGCTGGCGGATGTGGTCTGGGCCCGCGATCTGCCGCTGGTGGCGGGCAGGCATGTGTTGCCGGATCTGACATGAAAGCGCTGGAACAGATCGGGTTGCAGGCGCTGCGCCGCGTTGATCCTGAAACGGCGCATGGGCTGGCACTGGCCGCGTTGCGCGCGGGGCTTGGGCCGAAGGGTGGGCCTTTCACTTCGCCGCGCTTGCGCTGTGATCTGGCCGGGCTGGCCCTGCCCAACCCGGTCGGGCTGGCTGCGGGATTTGACAAGAATGCCACCGCGCTTGCCCCGCTTGCCCGCAGCGGTTTCGGGTTTCTGGAGGTTGGTGCCGCCACCCCCCGCGCGCAGGAAGGCAACCCCCGCCCCCGCCTCTACCGCCTGACGCAGGACCGCGCCGCGATCAATCGTTTCGGGTTCAATAATCAGGGCATGCAGGTGATCGCGGGCAGGCTGGCCCAGCGGCCAGCGGGCGCGGTGATCGGCCTGAACCTTGGCGCGAACAAGGACAGCACAGACAAAGCCGCCGATTTCGCCACGGTGCTGGCCCATTGCGGCCCGCATGTGGATTTTGCCACGGTCAATGTCTCTTCTCCCAACACCGAAAAACTGCGCGATCTACAAGGCAAGGCGGCGCTGGCGGCCCTGCTGGCGGGCGTGATGGAAACCCGTGCCGCGATGGCGCGCCCTGTCCCGGTCTTTCTGAAAATCGCCCCGGACCTGAGCGCCGAAGAAATCGCCGAAATCGCCGAAGTCGCGCAGGCGGCAGGCATTTCCGGCATCATCGCCACCAATACAACGCTGGATCGTGAGGGGCTGCATGGCCCGCATGCGCAGCAAACCGGCGGGCTGTCCGGCCAGCCGTTGTTCGAAAAATCAACCCGCGTGCTGGCGCAATTAGCCAGTCTGACCGATCTGCCGATCATCGGTGTCGGCGGTGTCAGCACTGCCGAACAAGCCTACCAGAAAATCCGCGCCGGTGCCTGCGCTGTGCAGCTGTATACCGCATTGGTTTATGGCGGCCTGTCGCTGGTCGATGATATCTCGCGCGGCCTTGACGCCCTGCTGGCGCGCGACGGTTTTGCCACGCTCGCCGAGGCGGTCGGATCAGGTCGCGCGGACTGGACCTAGGGCCGCCTCTAATGCCGGGTATTTCCAGCCCAGCGTGATGCCCCGTACCACCAGGCTGATCAGCATCCCGGCCCAAAGCCCGTGATTGCCGAACAAAGCCATCAGCGGGATAACACTGGCGAAATAGGCCAAGGTGGACAGGATCATCATATTGCGCATATCCGCCGTCCGGGTCGCGCCGATGAAAATACCATCCAGCATCCAGGCCGCCAGCCCCAGCAAGGGCACCGCCACCAGATAGGGCAGATAGATCCGTGCCGTTGCCTGCACATCGGGGGCGGTGGTCATCAGATCAATCACCGTGCCGCCAAACAGGGCAAAGCCGAAAGACAAGGCAATACAAGCCCCCAGCGCCCAAAGGCTGGTCAGCACAGCGGATCGCCGCAGGGTGCTGCGCGCCTGTGCGCCCATTGCCTTGCCGACCAACACTTCGGCAGCAAAGGCGAAACCGTCAAGGAAATAGGCGGTGACATGCAGAAACTGGATCAGGATCTGATTGGCGGCCAAAGGCACGTCACCAAAGCCCGCGCCATAGAAAAGGAAACTGACGAAAATCGCCTGCAACAGGACTGACCGGATCAGGATATCGGTGTTCACCACCGCCATATGCCGCAGCCGGATCACGTCAAACACCCTTGCGGCCGTCCGCCATGCGACACCGGCAAAGGCATCGCGGCACAGCCACAGCCCCAGTATCAGCCCCGACCATTCGGCGATGAACGTAGCCCATGCCACACCTGCAACGCCCCAGCCAAAGCCAAGCACGAACACAAGGTCGAGCCCGATATTCAACCCGTTCATCAGCAATTGGATCACCAGCACGGCGCGCGTACGTTCCTGCGCGATCAGCCAGCCGGTGATGCCATAAAGCGCGATTGTCGCCGGGGCTGACCAGATGCGGATCGCCATGTATTCGCGGGCGAGGCTTTCAACCTCCTCACTGGCCGGGGCCACGCGAAAGGCACCGTTGAAGATCAGCCATTGCGCCGCGATCATCATCGCCCCCGCGCTCAGCCCGATCAGCAGGGCGCGCGACAGCAGGGCCGCGACCTCGTCACTGTCGCCGGCGCCGCTGGCCTGCGCCGTCAGCCCGGTGGTGCCCATCCGCAGAAAGCCGAAAATCCAGTAAAACGCTGACAGGATCACGGCCCCCAGACCGACAGCCCCAATCGGGGCGGCCTGTCCCAATTGGCCGACAACGCCGGTATCAACCAGCCCCAGCAACGGGACAGAGATATTCGCCAACACAATCGGCAGCGCAATCCGCAGCACCCGCCGATGTGTCAACAAAACGTCAGCCATTGCGCGGTGGCATCAGGAAATGCCCGGTGGCCTGCGCGAAAAGGCGCGACCGGTTGTCCTGCCAGGTTTCCACATGGACAGAAGCATAGCGGCGGCCAGAGCGGTTCACCCTGGCCCGCGCATAGGCGTCACGCGGCAGGCCGGTACGCAGGTAATCAACGGTGAAGTCAATCGTCTTGGGCAGGGCGATGGCGGGGGCATCCTCGGTAATCCGGCCCGCCTCCATATCTTCCCAGATCATCGCCCAGGTCAGTTCCATGATGGCGGTGACTTCCAGAAACGCCGCTGTTGCGCCGCCATGCAGGGCGGGCAGCATCGGGTTGCCGATCAGCTTGTCCGCATAGGGCAGGATCGCAGTCAGCTCATCGCCGCGCCGGTCGATGGTGATGCCAAGGAACTGCATATAGGGCACCCGCGCCACCAGCTTTTGCAGCATCGCGTCGCGGCGTTGTTTGATCACCTGCACAGGTTCGGGGCGCTGGATCATGGTTTTGCCCTCTCGATGGTAAAGGCACCGGTGGCCGAGGCGACCGGTCGGTCCGGGTCACTGTCCACGGCACGGGCCCGGACAAAGGCGACTGACCGGGTGACGTGATAACATTCCGCAGTGGCGGTGATCGTATCACCGGGGGTGGCGGGGCGCATGTAATCGATCCGCAGATCCAGCGTGGCCGTGGCCAATGGTGCCGCCGGATGCGACATCACCGCCGCCCCGGCGCAGGTATCCATCAGGGCCGATACAGCCCCGCCGTGGATGACCCCGGTGTCCGGGTCCCCGACAAAACGTGCGTCATAGGCCATAGCGATGGTTGCATGTCCGTCACCGATCTCTGTCAGGGTCATGCCCAGCGCCTGCGAATGGGGAATGGATGCGATGAATTGCGCGGCGATCTTGTCCCGCCGCTGCGCCTGATCGTCTGACATGGTGACTCCTTCGCGAATGGAACTCCTTTACCGCAGTAGCGTTAGCAGAGTGTCATTGCAAACCTGATTGATCCGTCATTGCCCCCGCGGTTTGATCGCGTTACCGTAGAGTCTGGGAGGACTGTAATGCCCGATAAGCGCCTGTCGTTCAAAGAAATGTGTGCCAAATTCGACGTTACACCGCGCACCTTGCGGTATTACGAATACATCGAATTGCTGACGCCGGAAAAAGAAGGCCGGTCACGTTTCTATGGACCTCGCGAACTGGCGCGCATGACCTTGATCCTGCGCGGACGGCGCTTTGGTTTTGCCCTTGAAGATATCCGGCAATGGCTGCTGATCTACGAAAAAGAAGGCACCACCGCCCAGATGCATGAATGGGTGGCGCTGGCTGATCGCCAGATGGAAGAATTGCGCCAACAGCGCGCGCAGCTTGATGAAACGATGGCCGAATTGCAGCGCCTGCGCGATGATACGGCCAAAACACTGGCCTGATCGCGCGCTCAGATAATTGCGCCATATCCCCCTTATCTTTGCTGACCTTTCGTCACCCTGATTGTGACGCCACGTTCTGTTTACGTTAACGTCACCTTTGCTTGTAAGGTTGAGGGCAGATCCGCAATTGCGAGGCAACAGCCATCCGCATGAGGAAACCCGTTGATGACCGATGTAATGAATATCCGCGACATGTGTGCCGCCTTTGAAGTCACCCCGCGCACCTTGCGTTTTTACGAAGCCAAGGAACTGTTGTTCCCGATCCGTCAGGGCCAGAAACGCCTGTTCACCAAACGCGACCGCGCCCGGCTCAAGCTGATCCTGCGCGGCAAGCGGTTTGGTTTCTCGCTCGAAGAAATCCGGCAATTGCTGGACCTGTATCACATGGACGACGGGCAAGAGACGCAATTGTCCAAGACTTATGAACTCGCCGAAAAGCATCTGGCGGATATGGAAGCCCAGAAAGCCGAGCTTGATGAAGCGATCAGTGAATTAAAGGCCCAAATGGCCTGGGGCGCTGAAAAGCTCGCCAGCCTCGCCAAGAAGAAATCGGTCGCCGCCTGAGGCCGCGACCATCCACGACACGACCCTAGGGAGAGAGATCAAATGCCAATTTACAATGCCCCCGTGAAAGATATCCAGTTTGTGCTGCATGACCTGCTCAAAGTCAGCGAACAGGATATTCCGGGATTTGAAGACCTTGACCGCGATTTCACCGGCGCTGTCGTGGAAGAGGCCGGCAAGGTCGCGACGGCGGTGCTGCACCCGCTGAACGCGGTCGGTGACCGTGAAGGCTGCGTGCTGGAAAACGGTGTGGTCCGTACGCCAACCGGGTTCAAGGACGCGTTCCAACAGATGAAGGACGGTGGCTGGACCGCGATGGATTGTGACCCCGAATATGGTGGTCAAGGCCTGCCCTATGTGATGCATACCGCCGCGCAGGAACCTTTTGTTTCCGCCAATATGGCGTTCAACATGTATCAGGGCCTGACCCACGGGGCCTATTCCGCGATCTATGCGCATGGATCGGATGAGCAGAAACAGAAATATCTGCCCAAGCTGACCACCTGCGAATGGACCGGCACGATGAACCTGACGGAACCGCATTGCGGCACCGATCTGGGCCTGATGCGCACCAAAGCCGTGCCGCAGGACGATGGCAGCTATAAGATCACCGGGCAGAAAATCTTTATCTCTGCCGGCGATCACGATCTGGCAGATAATATCATCCATCTGGTGCTGGCGAAAATTCAGGGCGGCCCGGACGGGATCAAAGGCGTGTCTCTCTTCATCGTGCCCAAGATTATGGTCAACGACGACGGCAGCCTTGGCGCACGCAACGGCGTCAGCGTCGGCAAGATCGAAGAGAAAATGGGCATCCACGGCAATTCGACCTGCGTGATGAACTATGACGAAGCGACAGGTTTCCTGATCGGTGAAGAACATAAAGGCATGCGCGCCATGTTCACCATGATGAACGAAGCGCGTCTGGGTGTCGGCCTGCAAGGCTACGCTCAGGCCGAAAGCGCCTATCAGAACGCTGTCGCCTATGCCAACGACCGCCTGCAAGGACGCGCTGTCACCGGTGCCGAAAACCCCGATGGCCCCGCCGATCCGCTGATCGTGCATCCCGATATCCGCCGCAATCTGATGGATCAGAAAAGCTTTGTCGAAGGTGCGCGTGCCTTTACCTATTGGGGCGCTTACCTGATCGACCGCGCACATCGCAACGGCGACAAGGATGCTGACGGGCTGATCTCGCTCATGACACCTGTCGTCAAAGGCTTCCTGACCGACAAAGGCTTTGAATATGCCACTGCGGCGCAGCAGGTCTATGGCGGTCATGGCTATATCGAAGAATGGGGCATGTCCCAATATGCCCGCGATGCCCGGATCGCGATGATCTACGAAGGTGCCAATGGCATTCAGGCGCTGGATCTGGTGGGCCGCAAACTCGGCCTTGACGGCGGCAAACATGTCATGGCGTTTTTCGAGATGATCAAGACCTTCATCAAGGAAAACGAGGGCAATGAGGCGCTGAGCAAGGATTTCCTTGAGCCGCTGAAAGCCGCGTCAAAGGACCTTCAGGCTGCTGGCATGTATTTCATGCAAAATGGGATGAAGAACCCGAACCATGCGTTAGCAGGTTCTTATGATTTCATGCATATGATGGGGCATGTTTGTTTGGGTCTGATCTGGGCACGTATGGCCAAAGCAGCGATGGAAGCCTTGGAAACCGGTGCTTCTGATACAGAGTTCTATGAAACCAAGATCGCGACCGGGCGTTATTACATGGCACGACAATTGCCTGCGACGGGGATGCATCTGGCGCGCATCAACACCGGGGCAGATACCGTCATGGCGCTGAAGGCGGCGAATTTCTAAGCCAATTGGCAGGTGCCGGGGCGAATGCAGACCCCGGCGCCTGCGGAAGGCAAAGACGCCTCCGGCGGGGGAGTATTTGACACAAAGCGAGGACAAAAGTCCCCCGAACCGGCGAGAGTTCCCCGCGTCCGGGGCGCAGCAACACAGGCCAGGGTCCTTTCGCTTTGTACGGTCATCGGCTCTCCAGCCTGTACCGTGCAGTAATCCTGCCCGTTATAGGTTAAGGAGCAGTGAACAAAGCATGGTCCCCCTCGCTTTGTTCCAAATACTCATCTGGCCCCGCAGGGCCAAAAGCAGAAAGGCGATCACATGGCCATGAAATTGCATTGTTTTGGCGAAAGCGGAAACGCCTATAAAGCCGCCCTCACCCTGACCCTCACCGATCAGGAGTGGGAGCCGGTCTTTGTCGATTTTTTCAACGGCGCGACGCGTAGCCCGGACTTCCGCGCGCTGAATGTCATGGGCGAGGTGCCGGTGCTGGAAGACGGTGACCTGATCCTGACCCAATCGGCAGTCATTCAGGATTACATCAGTTCCAAATCCGGTAAACTCGGTGGCCGGTCCGCCGCCGAACGCCGCGAGGTTCTGCGCTGGATGTTTTTCGACAACCACAAGGTCAGCGGCATCGCCGGGCCATTGCGGTTCAACATGAATTTCCTGCCAGAGGCCAAGCGCAGCGCCGATGTGAACGGCTTTCTGGCGATGCGCCTCGCCTCTGCACTGAAGATCATGGAAACCCATCTGACCGGGCGCAACTGGCTGGCGGGCGAGGATATCACCATCGCCGATATCGCCTGTGCCGGGTACCTTTTCTACACCGAGGAATTCACCTTTGACCGCGCGGATTACCCGCAGATCGACCGCTGGCTGGACAGGATCGCTGCCCGGCCCGGCTGGAAACACCCCTATGACTTGATGCCGCGTGCCTGAACTGACGCGGCCTGAACGGAGGAAACGATGACCGAAGCTTATATCTATGACGCGATCCGCACGCCGCGCGGCAAAGGCCGCGCCGATGGCAGCCTGCATGAGGTGACATCCGCGCGCCTGTCTGCTGGCGTGCTGAACGCGCTGAAAGAGCGCAACAACCTTGAAGGCCACGCCGTCGAGGATGTGATCTGGGGCAATGTCACGCAAGTCGGCGAACAGGGCGGCTGCCTTGCCCGCACCGCGGTGCTGGCCTCTGATCTGGATCAATCCATCCCCGGTCTGGCAATCAACCGTTTTTGTGCCTCTGGCATGGAAGCGGTCAACCTTGCCGCCAATCAGGTGCGCGGCGGTGCCGGTCAGGCCTATATTGCCGGTGGTGTCGAAATGATGGGCCGCGTGGCCATGGGGTCCGACGGCGCGGCGATTGCCGTTGATCCCTCCATCGCGATGGACAGCTATTTCGTCCCGCAAGGGATTTCTGCCGATATCATCGCAACCGAATATGGCTTCAGCCGCGACGATGCCGACCAGCTTGCCGTCGAAAGCCAGCGCCGCGCCAAGGCCGCCTGGGATGACAAACGCTTTGGCAAATCCATCGTCACCGTGCGTGATATCAACGGCTTGGCCATTCTGGACCATGACGAATATATGCGGCCAGAGACGAACATGCAGACGCTCGGTTCGCTCAACCCCGCCTTTCAGGCGATGGGCGAGGTGATGCCAGGCTTCGACAAGATCGCCTTGATGAAATATCCACATCTGGAGCGGATCAACCACATCCACCATGCGGGCAATTCATCAGGCATCGTCGATGGGGCCGCTGGCGTGCTGGTCGCGTCCAAGGAATGGGGCGAGGCGATGGGCCTGAAACCCCGCGCTGTCATCCGTGCCACCGCCAAGATCGGCACCGATCCGACGATCATGCTGACCGGCCCCGTGCCCGTGACCGAGAAAATCCTGCGCGACAGCGGCATGGCGATCAGCGACATCGACCTGTTCGAGGTGAACGAAGCCTTCGCATCCGTCGTGCTGCGGTTCATGCAGGCTTTTGATGTCGATCATGACAAGGTCAACGTGAACGGCGGGTCCATCGCCATGGGTCACCCGCTGGGTGCCACCGGCGCGATCATCATCGGCACTTTGCTGGACGAGTTGGAACGCAGCGGCAAATCCACCGGTCTGGCGACGCTGTGCATCGCATCCGGCATGGGTGCGGCCACAATCATTGAACGCGTGTAAGGGGGGATCAAGATGAAAGATTTCACAAGCAAAACCGATGCCGATGGCGTGGCCATCATCACCTGGGACACAATCGGCAAATCGATGAACGTGATGAACCAGCAAGGGTTCACCGATCTTGACGCGCTGATCGATCAGGCCTTGGCCGATGATGCCGTCAAAGGCATCATCATCACATCCGGCAAGGAAGGGTCTTTTGCCGGGGGCATGGACCTCAACATCATCGCGAAAATGAAAGACAGCGCCGGCGACGATCCCGCGCGCGGGCTGTTCGACGGCGTCATGGCGATGCATGGCGTGCTGCGCAAGATCGAACGCGCGGGCATGGACCCCAAGACCAACAAAGGCGGCAAACCGATTGCCGCCGCCCTGCCCGGCACAGCGCTTGGCATCGGCCTGGAAATCCCGCTGGCCTGTCACCGGATTTTTGCCGCCGATAACCCCAAGGCGAAGATCGGCCTGCCCGAAATTCAGGTCGGCATTTTCCCCGGTGCCGGTGGCACCACGCGGCTGGCCCGCAAACTGGGTGCGATGGGTGCATCGCCGCTGTTGCTGGAAGGCAAGTTGAACGATCCGCAAGGTGCCAAACGTGCCGGCGTGATCGACGAAGTCGTGCCAGCGGAAGAGTTGATCGCTGCCGCCAAGGCATGGGTGCTGTCCGGCCCGTCGATCGTGAAACCTTGGGATGAAAAGGGCTATAAAATGCCCGGCGGCGTGCCCTATCATCCGGCCGGTTTCATGACCTTTGTGGGTGCATCCGCCATGGTCAACGGCAAGACGATGGGTGTTTACCCTGCCGCCAAGGCTTTGCTGTCGGCGGTCTACGAAGGTGCTTTGGTTCCCTTTGACACCGCGCTGAAGATCGAGGCGCGCTGGTTCACCAATGTGCTGATGAACCCAAGCTCATCCGCCATGATCCGCAGCCTGTTCATCAACAAAGAAGCCTTGGAAAAAGGGGCCAACCGCCCCGATGCGCCCGATCAAAAGGTCAAACAGGTCGGCGTGATCGGTGCGGGCATGATGGGGGCTGGCATCGCGCTGGTCTCGGCCCTTGCTGGCATCAAAGTCGTGCTGATCGACGCGAAACAGGAAGCCGCCGACAAGGGCAAATCCTATACCGCCGATTATATGGATAAAGGCATCGCCCGCAAAAAGGCGACCGAGGACAAGAAAACTGCCGTTCTGGGCCTGATCAATGCAACCACCGATTACGACGCGTTGAAAGATTGCGACCTGATCGTGGAAGCGGTGTTCGAGGATACCTCCGTCAAAGCCGAAGTCACCAAAAAGGTGCAGGCTGTCACCGGCCCGGATTGCATCTTTGCCACCAACACATCGACCCTGCCGATCACCGAACTGGCGAAAGCCAGCAACAACGCGGCCAATTTCATTGGCATCCATTTCTTTTCCCCCGTGGACAAGATGCTGCTGGTGGAAATCATCAAGGGCAAGGAAACCGGTGATGTCGCGGTCGCCAAAGCGCTTGATTTCGTGCGCCAGATCCGCAAGACGCCGATTGTGGTCAATGACGCGCGGTTCTTCTACGCCAACCGCTGCATCATTCCCTACATCAACGAAGGCATCCGCATGGTGAAGGAAGGGGTGTCCCCCGCCCTGATCGAAAATGCCGCGAAACTGGTGGGCATGCCGCTGGGTCCGCTGCAATTGGTCGATGAAACCAGCATCGACCTTGGCGTGAAAATCGCCAAGGCGACACGCGCCGCCATGGGCGACGATTACCCCGATGGTGAGGTGGATGAGGTACTGTTCTGGATGGCTGATCAGGACCGTCTGGGCCGCAAATCCAATGCCGGTTTCTACGCCTATGACGACAAAGGCAAACGTCAGGGGCTGTGGGACGATCTGACCGCACAATACCCTGTTGCGGATGACCAGCCCGATCTGGTCACGGTCCAGCATCGCCTGCTGTTCGCCCAAGTGCTGGAGGCCGTGCGCGCCCTTGAAGACGGCGTGCTGACCGACATTCGCGAAGGCGACGTGGGTGCCATCCTCGGCTGGGGCTTTGCGCCTTGGTCGGGTGGGCCGTTCAGCTGGCTGGACATCATCGGTGCGCCCTATGCGGCGGAACGCTGTGATCAATTGACCGAACAGTTTGGCGACAGGTTCAAGACACCCGATCTACTGCGCGATATGGCCGACAAAGGCCATGAGTTCTACAAACGATTTGACAAGTCGGCCAAAGCCGCCTGACGACAAAGGGCGCATCCCTGATCGGGGATGCGCCTATAATTCTGCTTCCCAAGTCACTCGCCCCCAGCAATACTCACCCGACACGGGGAGGATTAATCATGGGCTGGATGCGCGACGAAACGGGCCTTGGCAAATGCGATGCCAACCATGTGCCGCTGACACCGTTGTCGCATCTGCAACGCGCCGCAAGGATTTTTGCGGGTCACGACGCGCTGATCTATGGCGATATCCGCAGAACCTATGCAGAATATCACCGCCGCGTGTCGCAACTCGCCTCTGCCTTGGTCAAGGTCGGCGTCCAACCGGGTGATGTCGTGGCGACGCTGCTGCCCAATATTCCCGCGCAGTCAGAGGCGACATTCGCCGTCCCCGCCTGTGCGGCTGTGCTGAACACAATCAACATCCGGCTTGATGTCGACACAATCGCCTATATCCTCGACCACGGCGAAGCAAAGGTGTTGCTGGTCGACAGTCAGTTCCTGCCACAGGCCCTTGCCGCGATTGACTTGATGACCGGCCCCGCGCCGCTACTGATCGAAGTCCCCGATGATCAGGCCGGGGTCCATGCCACCGGCAGCGGCGTGATTTATGAGGATTTTCTGGCCACAGGCGATCCCGATTTCTCATGGATCATGCCGAAAGACGAATGGGAAAGCCTTGCGCTGAACTACACCTCTGGCACCACCGGGCGGCCCAAGGGTGTCGTCTATCACCATCGTGGGGCCTATCTGATCACGCTGGGCAATGCGGTCAAATGGGAAATGCCGATCTTTGCCCGCTATCTGCAGATCGTACCGCTGTTCCATTGCAACGGCTGGACGCATACTTGGATGCTGCCCGCGCTGGGGGCCGCCGCGATCTGCTGTCGTGATATCACCGCGCGCGCGATCTATGCCGCCATCGCCGATCACGGGGCCACGCACTTTGGCGGCGCGCCTATCGTGTTGAATATGCTGATCAATGCTAAACCCCAGGACCGGCGCAGCTTTGACCATGTTGTCAACGTTTTCACTGCAGGCGCGCCCCCTGCCCCCGCCACGCTGGCAGCAATCGGCAAACTGGGTTTTGCTGTCAGGCAGGTCTACGGTCTGACTGAAACCTATGGCCATGTCACCGAATGCATCTGGGACCCGGCCTGGGACACCTTGCCAGAGGCTGAACAGGCCGCGATCAAAGCCCGTCAGGGTGTCGGTTCACCGATCATGGAAGATGTCAGCGTCGTGGATGACCAGATGGTCCCGGTACCTTGGGATGGGGTCACCCAAGGCGAAATCGTCATGCGCGGCAATGCGGTGATGAAAGGCTATCTGAAAAACCCCGAGGCCACAGACAAAGCCTTTGCCGGTGGCTATTTCCATTCCGAGGATCTGGCCGTGCAGCACCAAGGCGGGGCGATCCAGATTGTAGACCGCGCCAAGGACATTATCATTTCGGGCGGCGAAAATATCAGCTCGGTCGAGGTGGAAAGCGCCTTGATGAACCATCCGGCAGTGAACCTTTGCGCCGTGGTGGCGCAGCCGGATGACAAATGGGGCGAAACACCCTGCGCCTTTGTCGAGCTCAAGGACGGCGCGACCCTTGATGAAGCCGCGCTGATCGCGTTCCTGCGGGAAAGGCTGGCAGGTTTCAAATGTCCCAAACGGGTAGTGTTTCAGGACCTGCCCAAAACCGCGACGGGCAAAATCCAGAAATACGAACTGCGCCTGATCGCCCGGAACGGCGGATGAGCGAGAGCGTTTCAACCGTCCCCTTTCGCGCATGACAACATCTGCCAGCCGGCGTAAGGTGGCAAAAAAGGGCAAATTGGGCAGATGACAGCTCTTGATCGATATGTGCGTTTGGAAAGTGACGGGCTCTGGCGGCCCGGCCCGGATGAACAGCGCCGTCAGGTCACGATATCCTTTGGCGACGCCACTTTGGTGATCGCCGATGGCGCGGCCCGACCGCTGGCGCATTGGTCACTGCCTGCGCTTATCCGGCTGAATCAGGGCGAACGCCCCGCGATCTATGCCCCCGATGATGAGGCCAGCGAAGATCTGGAAATCGCCGACGATATCATGATCGACGCCATCGAAGAGGTGCGCAAAGCATTGGCCAGAGCGCGGCCGCAACCCGGCAAACTGCGCCACTGGATCACGGCGGGCATCATTGTCGCCACATTGACGCTGGCGGTGTTCTGGTTACCCGGCGCGTTGATGCGGCAGACATTAGCGGTCCTGCCGCCGTCCAAAAGGGTAGAAATCGGTGCGACCATTCTGGCGCAGATTCAGACGAAAACCGGGCAGGTCTGCCGCGATCCGACAGCACAGGCCGCAGCAGGCAAATTGGTCACGCGGGTCTTTGGCACCGGCACGCCGATGAATATCGTCGTTGTGCCTGACCTGCCGCAAGGTGCGCTGGCGATACCCGGCGGCCTGATCGTGCTTGATGCGGGCCTGTTATATGCCGCGGATGATCCCGCGGCGGTGGCCGGTTTCGTGCTGGCCAGCCGCACCGCGATCAGCGGCGGCGACACGTTGGAACCGGTGCTGAAAGAGGCGGGGCTGGCCGCGACCTTTGGCCTGCTGACCACCGGCGATCTGCCGCGCGAAATCCTGCAACGCCATGCGGATGACCGTCTTGCGCAACCGGCCGCGCAAGCCAGCGTCACCGATCTGCGCCAGGCCTTTACCGCGGCCAACCTGCCTTATCGCCCCTATCAGATGCTGGCTGACCAGCGCAGCAGCGACCTGCCCGATCTGGGCCGTGATCCGCAGGAAGGACGACTGACCCCGCCGATCATGACCGACAGTGAATGGATCAGCCTGCAGAATATCTGCAACCGCTGATCGCTATTTCGTGCCGAACATCCGGTCACCCGCGTCACCCAAGCCGGGTACGATATAGCCCTGTTCGTTCAGATGACTGTCAATCGCCGCCGTGACGATCGGCACATCGGGATGCGCCTCTTTCATGCGGGCAATCCCTTCAGGGGCAGCAAGCAGGCACAGAAAGCGGATATTCGTCGCGCCTGCGTTTTTCAGCAGATCAATCGCCGCGACCGATGAATTGCCGGTCGCCAGCATCGGATCAACGGCGATGACCAGCCGGTCTTCCAGCTCTGTCGGGACCTTGAAGTAATACTGCACAGGTTGCAGCGTTTCCTCGTCCCGGTACAGCCCGACAAACCCGACGCGGGCCGATGGGATCAGCTCCAGCACCCCGTCCAGCAACCCGTTGCCTGCCCGCAGGATCGACACCAGCGCCAGTTTCTTGCCGTCGATCACCGGTGCCTCCATCGGCTGCAAGGGTGTTTCGATCTGCCTTGTCGTCATCGGCAGGCCGCGCGTGACCTCGTAAGCCAGCAATTGGCTGATTTCGCGCAGCAATTGCCGGAACAGCGCGGTCGAGGTGTCTTTCTGCCGCATCAGCGTCAGTTTGTGCTGCACCAGCGGATGGGTGACATGGGTGACGTGGTCATTCATTGGGCAGGCTCCAGTCGTTTGGCCACGCGGGCACGGGTCGCATCATCGCAAAAGGCTGCGGCAAGGGCGGTTTGGTTGAGCGATGCGAAATCGGCTTCATCCCAGCCGAATGTGCGGTGCAGCATATCATATTCCGCGCTCATCGTGGTGTGAAAGAACGGCGGATCATCGGTCGAAACGGTGACTTTCACCCCCGCATCGCGCAAGCGCTTGATCGGATGGCTTTGCCAATCCGCCACGGCCTTCAGCACGACATTGGACCCGGGGCAAACCTCCAGCACGATATCGCGGTCGATGATGTCGCGCAGCAGATCGGCGTCATCAATTGCCCCGATGCCATGGCCGATACGGCTGACCTTGAGGTCGCGGATAGTCTCGGCGACCATGGCCGCACCGCCCCATTCACCGGCGTGACAGGTCAGGGGCATGCCCGCCTCGCGTGCCATGTCAAAGGAATAGGCATAATCGCCGGGTCGTCCGGCCATTTCGCCGCCCGCCATGCCGTACCCCACGACGAAGCCGCCATAGGTTTCGGCGGCGCAAAGCGCAGCAGGTTTACAGGCCTCTGGCCCGAAATGCCGGATACCGGTGACGATGCCACGCATGGTGATGCCAAACCGCGCCTCGCCCTCATCGGCGGCGTCGGACATCGCGGCAAGGTAATCTTTCCACGCCGCCAGATCGCCACCGCCACAGAAATCGGGGGACACAAAAGTTTCCATATAGACCACGCCATGGCTGGCGGTTTCTTCCAGCACCGCCAAGGTCAGGCGGCGGAAATCAGCGGGGGTTTGCAGGGTGGTGCAGGCGGCCTCGTAGACCTTCAGAAAATGATCGAAATCACGGAAATCATAGCCGCCCTGCGGCGTGAATATCCCGCTGATGTCGATCTTTTTCTCTGCCGCCAGCATGCGGATGAAATCAGGCGGCGCGCTGCCTTCCAGATGGGTGTGCAATTCGATCTTGGGAAGGGTCCGGTAGGTCATAGAAAGCTCTTTCCTGCGCCACGATACGGCACTGACAAATGATCCGCGATACTGGCGGCAACGTCGGCAAAGGCCAACAGCCCCAAAGGCCGGGCGCCAAGCCCCCAGGCCAGTACCGGCACTCTTTCGCGCGTATGGTCAGTGCCGGGCCATGTCGGGTCATTGCCATGGTCCGCGGTGACGATCAACAGATCATCACGCCACAGACGCGGCAAAAGCGCACCAAGCGCGGCGTCAAACCACTGCAGATGCCGGGCATAGCCTGCCGGATCACGTCGGTGGCCATAAAGGCTGT
Organism: Loktanella sp.; assembly: GCA_017390475.1. Lineage (GTDB taxonomy): Bacteria > Pseudomonadota > Alphaproteobacteria > Rhodobacterales > Rhodobacteraceae > Yoonia. The sequence goes on along the minus strand of JAFPBO010000013.1, from coordinate 69,806 downwards.
CGAATTCCACCAGATTGGTGAAGATGAAATCACCTGCTGCGGCGGTATCGACCAAACCGGACAAATGGCCCATCAGGGTCGCATCATCGCCTTTGTGCAGCGTATCGATCCCCTGCATCGAGAAAATATCCCCGATCTTGCCCACCGCATGCACCTTGCCGCCTGCGCGCTGCACGTCGTCACAAATGCCGGGGCCAGGCAGCGGGATTGCATAATCATGCCGGTTGGCGGTGCGGGTAAAGGCCCCCACCTCGCCCACAAACGGCCGCGCGATCACCCGTCCGACCTTCATCGCATGCAGGGTCGGGGCCAGATCCGCGCAAAGTTGATAGAGCCGTTCCAACCCGAAATGTTCCTCATGCGCGGCGATCTGCAACACGCTGTCGGCAGAGGTATAGCAGATCGGCCAGCCGGTGCGCAGATGTGCCGCACCTTCACGGTCAATGATCGTTGTCCCTGAAGAGTGACAATTGCCCAATATCCCGTCAGTGCCCGCCAGCTTGCAGATCAGCGCAGTCAGATCATCGGGAAAGGCCGGTGTGGTATCGGGAAAGTGATGCCAGTCCCACGGCACCGGCACACCCGCCAGTTCCCAATGGCCGGACGGCGTATCCTTGCCGCGTGATACTTCACTCGCGGCACCCCATGCACCGGTCGGCACAGCCCCCAGCCCCGGTGCCATGAAACCCGACGCCAGTTGCACCGCTGCCCCCAGCCCCAAAGCATCCAGATGCGGCAATTGCAGCGGCACCGCCTGCGCGATATGGCCAATCGTATTCGCCCCGGTATCGGGCAATGCACCGTTGAAATAGCTGGCAGCATCCGGCGCGCCGCCGATCCCGACAGAATCGATCACAATCAGAAAAGCGCGCGGCATCAGCCGATCCTTTCAAGAATAAGTGGCCCGATCACCGGCGCATCGCCAATCGTGATCGCTGCCTGCACGGCAAGGGCGGCCTGTTGAGCAGAATCCTGTGTTGCGGCATGCAGGGTACACAGCGGCTGGCCTTTTTCCACCCGGTCACTAAGGCCCACCACATCGGTCAGCCCGACAGAGGGATCAATCCGGTCAGATTCCACCCGCCGCCCACCACCCAGCGCGACGACAACCATGCCCAAGGCTTCACCATCAATCGCCGCGATATGGCCCGATTGCGGGGCCACCACCGTGCCCACCACAGGCGCTTTCGGCAGATGCGTGCGCCAGTCTTCGGCCATGTCAGGCGGGCCTCCCAGGGCGGCGACCATCTGCGCGAAACGCTCCATCGCGGCACCAGAGGTGAGCGCGCGGCTGACATTGTCCGCAGCATCGCCCGCGCTCTGGCCCTGCATTGTCAGCAACTGCACGCAAATCGCCTGCGCCAATTCCGCCAGACGCGGGGCGGCGGCGATATCACCTGCCAATACTTCCATGCAGATCGCAACCTCGACTGCATTGCCCAGCGCGGGGGCCAGCGGTGCATTCATATCGGTGATCAAGGCGCTGGTCCGGCAGCCCGCGTCATTGGCGGTATCGGCCAAGGCCTGCGCCAGCGTACGCGCAGCATCCGGCGTTTTCATAAACGCGCCAGAGCCGCATTTGACATCAAGCACGAGACCATCAAGCCCGGTCGCCAGTTTCTTGGACAAGATAGACGCCGTGATCAGGTCGATGGAATCCACCGTCGCCGTCACGTCCCGGATCGCATAAAGGCGGCGGTCGGCGGGCGCGATCTGGCCCGTCGCGCTGACAATCGCGCAGCCCACATCGCGGGTGATCCGGCGCAAGCGCGCCTCGTCCACCTGGGTGGACAGGCCCGGTATCGCCTCCAGCTTGTCCAATGTCCCGCCGGTATGGCCCAGCCCCCGGCCAGAGATCATCGGCACAAAGGCCCCGCAGGCCGCCAGCACCGGGGCAGCGATCAAAGAGACGCAATCGCCGACGCCGCCGGTGGAATGTTTGTCCAGCACCGGGCCTGGCAGATCCCAGACCAGCACATCGCCGCTGTCGCGCATCGCAATTGTCAGCGCGACACGGCCTGCATCAGACAGACCGTTCAGACAGACCGCCATGGCAAAGGCCCCGGCCTGCGCATCACTGACCGCGCCATTGGCAAGACCCTGTGCGAACCATGCCAACTGGTCGCGATCAGGGGATCGCCCTGCCCTGATACCGGCAATGATCGCGCGGGCGTCCAATGTCAGACACGGCTCATGTAATCGGCGTCGAAACTGCCGGGCAGCAAGTCAGCCACAGTGGTTTGCAGCACGATCCCATCGGTGGTGGTCAGCGTGACCACAACATCGCCATCCGCGAATTCCGCTAGTTTCTGACGGCACCCCCCACAGGGGCTGATCGGTTTCGGGCAGTCGGCGATCACCGCGACCTCGGCAATCCGCGTGTCACCACCGGCGACCATGGCGGCGATAGCGCCGGCCTCGGCGCAGGTGCCTTCGGGATAGGCCACGTTTTCGACATTGCAGCCCACATAGACAACGCCGGATGTCGCGCGGATCGCCGCCCCGACCTTGAATTTGGAATACGGTACATAGGCATTTTCGCGCACGGCGCGGGCGTTGTCGATCAGCGACATGGAAACCTCCGGTTTGGTTCACGCCAGATTGCGGCGCGCCGCGACGCAATGCAAGACCCGTAGGCCGGGGTTCACCCCGGCACCCGCTCCGGTATCGCACGTCGCGCATCTTTGACGCGATCTAGCGGATTTTCTCACTCCGGTCAGTGCTGCCCGTCAGGCAATTGGAGCCAAGGGTTGTATCGAAAACAATCTTACCGCGACCAACCTCTTCGTTACTACGGACAGATGCGGACATTGGCGATGCACGTCGCATTCGACATCTTGGCCTTGCGCGCACCTTCGCTGCAATCCGCACAAAGGTCCGGCTTTCCATCTTGGGTCAGTCTATGACGTCAACGCCAATATCATTTGACGTCCACCATCCAACCGCACCGACAAAACCCTACCAAAACCCCCGGACTCGCGTGGATGTCGTGGTTTTGTGTCATGCGCCCCTCATTGTGCCTGACGGGAAAGATTTGCAAGATCACACAAAGCGTGATTAATCCCCGGGCGGAGTTCCCTTGCGGCAGCAAAATGGTTTAATATTAAACCAGTTTTTTGGAGGATACGATGGCAGACGAAACAGCAAACAGCCAACGGCAGGCAGCGCTTGACTATCACCAGTTCCCCAAGCCCGGAAAACTGGAAATCCGCGCGACCAAACCGCTGGCCAATGGCCGTGACCTCGCACGCGCCTATTCGCCAGGCGTTGCCGAGGCTTGTCTGGAAATCAAGGCCAATCCCGACACGGCCCGCGATTATACCGCGCGGGGCAATCTGGTCGCCGTTGTTACCAATGGCACCGCTGTTCTGGGGCTGGGCAATATCGGCGCACTGGCGTCCAAACCCGTGATGGAAGGCAAGGCCGTCCTGTTCAAGAAATTCGCCAATATCGACTGTTTTGATATCGAACTGAACGAGGCGGACCCTTATAAACTGGCCGATATTGTCTGCGCGCTGGAACCGACATTCGGCGCGATCAATCTGGAAGACATCAAAGCCCCCGATTGTTTCATCGTTGAACAAATCTGCCGCGAGCGGATGAATATCCCCGTTTTCCATGACGATCAGCACGGCACAGCGATTGTCGTCGGCGCAGCGGCGGTCAATGCGCTGCATGTGGCTGGCAAAAAGTTTGAGGATATCAAGATCGTCAGCACCGGCGGTGGTGCCGCCGGGATCGCCTGTCTCAACATGCTTTTGAAACTTGGCGTGAAACGTGAAAATGTGTGGCTTTGTGATATCGAAGGTCTGGTTTACCATGGCCGCGAAAAGGATATGACCCCGCAAAAGGCGGAATATGCCCAAGGCACCACCCCGGCCAGCCTGACCGATGTGATCGGTGGCGCAGACCTGTTTCTGGGCCTGTCCGGCCCCGGCGTGCTGAAACCCGAGATGGTCGCCAAGATGGCACCGCGCCCGATCATCTTTGCGCTGGCCAACCCGAACCCTGAAATCAACCCCGATGATGCCCGCGCCGTGACACCTGATGCGATCATCGCCACGGGCCGCAGTGATTACCCCAATCAGGTCAATAACGTGCTCTGTTTCCCGTTCATCTTTCGCGGCGCGCTGGATGTCGGCGCGACAGAGATCAATGACGAGATGAAGATCGCCTGTATCGAAGGCATCGCCGCCCTTGCACGTGCCACCACCAGCGCCGAGGCCGCCGCCGCCTATCGCGGCGAAAAGCTGAGTTTCGGTGCTGATTATCTGATCCCGAAACCATTCGATCCGCGCCTGATGGGCGTCGTGGCCTGCGCCGTTGCCAAAGCGGCGATGGAAACCGGCGTCGCCGTCCGCCCGATCGAGGACCTCAGAGCCTATAAGGAAAAGCTCGACGGCTCGGTATTCAAGTCGGCGATGATCATGCGTCCGGTATTCGAGGCCGCGCGCACCGCATCGCGCCGCATCGTCTTTGCCGAGGGCGAGGATGAACGCGTGCTGCGCACCGCTCAGGCGATCATGGAAGAAACCACCGAAACCCCGATCCTGATCGGACGCCCCGATGTGATCGAAACCCGCTGCGAACGGGCCGGTCTGAAAATACGCCCCGGCGTGGATTTCAGCGTGGTGAACCCTGAAAACGATCCGCGCTATCGCGATTATTGGGAAACCTATCACGGCCTGATGTCGCGGCGCGGCGTCACGCCTGATCTGGCCAAGGCGATCATGCGGACCAATACCACCGCGATCGGCGCGGTCATGGTCCAGCGCGACGAGGCTGACAGCCTGATCTGCGGCACCTTTGGCCAGTATCTGTGGCATCTGAATTATGTCACCCAGATTCTTGGCACCCAGGATCTGCACCCCGTCGCCGCCCTGTCGCTGATGATCCTGGAAGACGGCCCCTTGTTCATCGCCGATACCCAGGTCCATCCTGAACCGACGCCGGAACAGATCGCCGAAACTGTGATCGGGGCTGCGCGCCATGTGCGGCGCTTTGGGCTGGAACCCAATATCGCGCTGTGTTCGCACAGCCAGTTCGGCAACCTTGATTGCGACAGCGGGCGGCGGATGCGCGCGGCCATGGCGATCCTTGACAGCCAGCCGCGCGATTTCGCCTATGAAGGCGAAATGCATATCGATTCCGCGCTCGACGTGGAATTGCGCAACCGGATTTTCCCCGATGCCCGCCTGACCGGGGCGGCCAATGCGCTGGTCTTTGCAAATTCCGATGCCGCATCCGGGGTGCGCAATATCCTCAAGATGAAAGGCGCGGGGCTGGAGGTCGGGCCGATCCTGATCGGCATGGGCAACCGCTGCCATATCGTCACCCCGTCGATCACCGCGCGCGGTTTGCTGAACATGTCGGCAATCGCGGGCACGCCGGTGGCGCATTATGGCTGATATGGTGCCGGTCTTCCTGTGCTTCAAATGGGGCAAGGGATATCCGTGTCGCTATACCAATATCCTGTATCGCGCGCTGCGCGATGTGATGCAGACGCCGTTCCGTTTCGTCTGCCTGACTGACGATGCAGAGGGTCTGGCAGAGGGGATCGAACCGATGCCCCTGCCCGCATTCGCGATGGACCGCGCCGATTGGCAAAAGGGAATGTGGCCGAAACTGACCGCCTTTGCGCCGGGTCTGTTTGCGCCCGGCACGCCGGTGATCATGATGGATGTCGATGTCGTCGTGCTGCGCGACCTGACGCCGCTGTTCGACCATCTGCGCGCCAGGGGCGGGCTGCATATCATCCGCGAAATCCCCGACACGCTGCCGCGCTGGTTTCCGAAGGTGTTTGGCAAAACCTTGTTGTCGAACTCTTCCGTCGTGGGCTTTATCGCCGGGACGCAGGATCACCTGTTCGAGATGTTCCGCGACAAGAGCTATGCCGAACTCGCGCATATCGGCAATGACCAGAATTTCATCCACCATCATGCGCATGACCGGCAAAGCTGGCCCATCGGCTGGATGATCAGTTTCAAAAAGGACCTCGCCTTTCATTTTCCGGTCAATCTGGTGCGCCCGATCCGGCGGCCTGATACTTTTGTCGTGATCTTTCACGGCACGCCCAACCCCGAGGATATGACCAAAGGTCCGTTCAAACGCTGGGGATCACCGGAAAAGTTTGGCTATTTCCCGGTGCGGTGGATCAAGGAATACTGGGCGAAATATGCGCGGCCAACGGATCGGTAGAAAAAGATTCTATGCCTCCGGCGGGGATATTTATACTCGGAAGATGGGCAGTTTTTTGCGAGTGTTAATTTATTGACAGCAACTGCCAGTCTGAGCGCTTGCTTTGTTGCGGCATGGACGTCTCACGCGTAACAAGATTACCAAAGCGGTTTTGGGAGGAGCGCGAGGAATGAGCTATGCAGACCTTTATGCAAGCTGGCAACAGGACCCCGAAGGGTTCTGGATGGATCAGGCAAAAGCCATTGATTGGGTGAAAGCGCCGGAAAAGGCGCTCGATGCCAGCGCCGCACCGCTTTACCGCTGGTTTGCCGATAGCCAGGTGAACACCTGCTATAACGCCGTTGATCGCCATGTTGCCAATGGCCGGGGCGATCAGGCAGCGATAATCTATGACAGCCCCGTCACCGACACCAAACGCACCATCACCTATGCGCAATTGCTGGACAATGTGGCGTCGCTTGCCGGGGCGCTCCGCGCGCAGGGTATCGAAAAAGGCGACCGCGTCATCATCTATATGCCCATGGTGCCAGAGGCATTGGAGGCGATGCTGGCCTGTGCCCGCCTTGGCGCAGTGCATTCGGTGGTCTTTGGCGGCTTTGCCGCGCATGAACTGGCTGTGCGGATCGACGATGCGACGCCCAAGGCGATTATCGCCGGGTCCTGCGGGATCGAACCGGGGCGGGTGGTGAAATACAAACCGCTGCTGGATGCCGCCATTGCCGAGGCGCGCCACAAGCCCGATTTCTGCGTCATCCTGCAACGCGACCAATGCCACGCCGATCTGGTGGCAGGCCGCGATCATGATTGGCATGCGATCCAGCAAGATGTCACGCCCGCCGCATGCGTCCCGGTCGCGGGAGATCACCCTGCCTATATCCTCTATACCTCCGGCACCACCGGCGCGCCGAAAGGTGTCGTGCGCCCGACAGCGGGCCATCTGGTGGCGTTGAACTGGACGATGAAGGCGATCTATAATGTCGATCCGGGCGATGTATTCTGGGCCGCGTCAGATGTGGGCTGGGTCGTGGGCCATTCCTATATCTGCTATGCGCCCTTGATCCATGGCAACACGACGGTCGTGTTCGAGGGCAAACCTATCGGCACCCCCGATGCCGGCACCTTCTGGCGGGTGATCCAGGAACATAACGTCCGGTCCTTTTTCACCGCACCCACGGCATTCCGCGCGATCAAGCGCGAAGACCCGCAGGGTGCGATGATCAAGGACTACGACATCTCTTGCCTGCGTGCGCTGTATCTTGCAGGTGAACGTGCGGACCCCGACACGATTGAATGGGCGCAGCGCGTGATGAACGTGCCCGTCTATGACCATTGGTGGCAGACAGAAACCGGCTTTCCCATCGTTGCCAATCCTGCCGGGGTGGAGGCTTTGCCAGTCAAGATCGGATCGCCCACCGTCGCCATGCCCGGCTATGACGTGCAGGTGCTGGATGAGGCGGGGCATCCTGTCGCCCCCGGCACGCTCGGCGCGATTGCGGTGAAACTGCCCTTGCCGCCTGGCACTTTGCCGACGCTCTGGAATGCCGAAGACCGTTTTGTGAAATCCTATCTGACCACCTTCCCCGGCTATTATGAGACCGGCGATGCCGGGATGATCGACGATGACGGCTATCTTTATATCATGGCCCGCACCGATGACGTGATCAACGTCGCGGGGCATCGGCTGTCCACGGGTGCTATGGAGGAAATCCTTGCCGCACATCCCGACATCGGCGAATGCGCCGTGATCGGCGTCGGCGACGAATTGAAAGGGCAGCTACCGCTCGGCCTTGTCTGCCTGAACAAAGGCTGCGACCGGCCCCATGCGGAAATCGTCAAGGAAGTCATCAGTGCTGTGCGCGACCAGATCGGCCCTGTCGCCGCCTTCAAACTGGTCGCCGTGGTGGATCGCCTGCCCAAAACGCGGTCGGGCAAGATCCTGCGCGCGACGATGGTCAAGATCGCGGATAATCAGGATTTCAAACTGCCCGCCACCATCGACGACCCGGCGATCCTCGATGAGATCAGAACTGCCCTGCAACCTCTGGGCTATGCCAAAGGCTAAACGCTGCGGCCCTTTCGCCCCTTGCAAACCGGGGGGGGCGCAGATCATAAGTGATGCGCCGCCTGTCGCGGTGTGAAAGCGGAGCGTTCTATGGCCATCGAAACCTTTGCCAAATCAGGCGAGACCAAACACACCACCAGCTATTACGCCGCCAGCGCCAATCCGTCGCCGGACCGGCCAAAACTGCAAGGCGATCACCAGATCGATATCTGCGTCGTGGGCGCGGGCTATAGCGGGCTGTCCGCCGCCCTGCATCTGGCCGAAAAAGGCTACAAGGTCGCCATCATCGAAGGCGCGCGCGTCGGCTGGGGCGCCTCGGGGCGCAACGGCGGGCAGATCGTCAACGGGCTGAACGCCAGCCTGCAAACGATCAAGAATCGCTATGGCCAGGACACCGCAAATTTCGTCGCGGGCCTCGTGCAGGAAGGCGGCGAGATCATCCGCGAACGTGTCGCCACCTACGACATCCAATGCGACCTCAAACACGGCAATATCTTCACCGGCCTGACCGCCGCCCATATGCGCGAACTGGAAGAACGGCGCGCTCTTTGGGCCAGCTACGGGTTGCACAATCAGGACATGCTGTCGAAATCCGAATTGCGCGACCATATCGGGTCTGACGTTTACGCAGGCGGCATGATCGACCACACCGGCGGCCATATGCACCCGCTGAACCTGTGTCTGGGCGAGGCTGCGGCGTTCGAATCCCTTGGCGGTGTGATCTACGAACAATCCCCCGTCATCAGCGCCGATACCGAGGCCGCCAAACCCGTCGTCCGCACCCGCGACGGCACGATGACCTGCAACACTCTGCTGCTGTGCGGCAATGCCTATCTGGGCCATGTGATCCCCGCCCTGACCGCGCGGGTCATGCCGGTGTCCACCCAGATGATGGCGACAATCCCTTTGGGCGATGTGGCCGATGAATTGCTGCCGACCGATCATTGTGTGGAGGATGTCCGCTATATCCTCGACTATTTCCGCCTCTCCGCCGACAAACGGCTGATCTTTGGCGGCGGCACCGTCTATGGCGGCACCGATCCCGCGGATGTCGAGGCGAAACTGCGCCCCGCGATGGAAAAGGTCTATCCGCAACTCAAAGGCGTGAAGGTAGACCACGCATGGAGCGGCAATTTCGCCCTGTCCTTCAGCCGCGTGCCGCAGATGGGGCGGCTTGGCAACAACACCTATTTCGCGCATGGCTATAGCGGGCATGGGGTGACGGGGTCGCACACTTTCGGGCGCATCCTGTCCGAGGCCGTGGCGGGCGACCGCGCCCGTTTCGACGTCTTCGCCAAAGTGCCGTGGTATCCGTTCCCGGGTGGCCGCATGTTCCGCGTGCCGTATTCGATGATGGGGTCGTGGTATTATGCGTTAAGGGATCGGTTGGGGGTTTAGGGGCTGGGTACTCTCAAGCGCGATAACCGTCTGCTGTTGTCGATGTTAACTTGATTTTTACAGTTTGACGTATATATGTACGTCAAAGGTTCCCCTCCGATGATAAGAACCCAAGGGGTTCTCCAGTCGGTAGTCGGAGGGGTCAAATTTTCTCATAGTAGTGGCGCGTTCCGCGTCGGAAAATTTCAAATTCACTTCTTATCTGAGGCGAAATAGTAGTGTGCGAAGTCGGGTCACCGTGCTCCCATTTCCGGAATATGCCCCAATTGAAGTAGTCGGCAACTTGCAGCCCATAGTGTGCCCGCGAAGAATGATGCATCACTCTGTAAGGTATGGCTGACGGAAGCATGTCGGCCAGAACGGTCTTGACCGCTTTTTCAATTGCATTGCGCTTCTTCGCTACCGGAAGGTTGTCAGTAATCACAACAACCTCACCGACACGGTACGATGCTTGGCCGACGGCATAACGCAGGAGATAGCCCAGCATCTTTGGATAAAACCGCTCTGGTGGCTGCAAAGCTGGTCCAGTTTTACTTTTTTCGACGACCACGGAGTCAACTGAATTGGGTGGAACCGACGCTGCAAGTAAGGAAAAAACTTTGCTCCGCACGTGTCTGTTGTCGTCCGCGCAATGGAAGTATTCCATCTCAATCCGAGGGTTTATCCTATGTTCGATCAGATCATACTTGTAAGTGTCGAGATCAGTATGAAGCGTGAATGGACGATACAGGCTTACACATGTCAGGGTGAAATATTTCGAACCAGTCGGAGAAAAATCGAAATTCCCGCCTTCATCAAGAAAAATATATAAGGTGGGGAGCGCTGCGGTAGTGACCTCGTTAATCATCTTTGGTGGTGAACTTCCTTGAACTAGGCGCCTACGCCATTGTTACTGCAGGGAAAGGATATTGGAAGCAAAAAGCTTTTTCTATACGGTCTCCCCCCTCACGCAAACTGCTCCCTGATCAACCGCTCCTCCAACCCATGCCCCGGATCGAACAAGATCCGATGCCTGATCCCCGGCTCTGACCTGATCTCCACGCTCACCACATCGCGCACCGACTTCCCGTCCGCATCCGCCATCACGGGCCGCTTCGCCGGATCGATCACGTCGAACCGCACCACTGCCTTTTTCGGCAGCAGCGCCCCCCGCCAGCGGCGCGGGCGGAAGGCGGCCATCGCGGTCAGGGTCAGCACATCGGACCCGATGGGCAGGATCGGGCCATGGGCGGAATAGTTGTACGCCGTGGACCCCGCCGGTGTCGCCAGCAGCGCGCCGTCGCAGACCAGTTCCGGCATCCGCAGCTTGCCATCCACGGTGATGCGCAGCTTGGCGGCCTGTGGCCCCGCGCGCAGCAGGCTGACCTCGTTGATTGCCAGCGCCTCATGCATGGCACCGTCCACGGTCAGGGCGGTCATGTGCAGCGGGTTGATCACCTCTTCCTCGGCCACGGCCAGCCGCGCAGGCAAGTCCAGCTCGTGATAGGCGTTCATCAGAAACCCGACCGTGCCACGGTTCATCCCGTAAACCGGCACGTCCAGCCCCTGGGTGCCATGCAAGGTCTGCAACATGAACCCATCCCCTCCCAGGGCCACGATCACATCAGCCTTTTCCTGCGGCACATCGCCATAAGCCGCCGACAGGACCCGCAGGGCGGTCTGGGCCGTCGGGACAGAACTGGCAACAAAGGCGATCTTGAGACGTGACATGGTTGATTTCCCCCGCAATTCCTCAATGTGTGGGGGGATCAAAGCCGAAACGCAAGTCGCCGATACGAAACTTGCGCTGCCGTTCTCATAAAGATCATGGTCGTTTTGATACTTTAGAACGCGGGGCATCTGGGGTAAGAGATGCCAATTCCCCACCCGGCACCTGCAAAGAGGATGCAATCCATGAATGCGACTATCCGCGACAAAGGCTTTTTCACCGAAACCCTCGCCACCCGCGACCCTGTGCTGCATGACGCCATGCAGGCCGAGCTGAAGCGCCAGCGCAAAGAGATCGAGCTGATCGCCTCGGAAAACATCGTCTCTGCCGCCGTGATGGAGGCCCAGGGCGGCGTGATGACCAATAAATACGCCGAAGGCTATCCGGGCCGTCGCTATTACGGTGGTTGCGATCATGTCGATGTGGCCGAAAATCTGGCCATTGACCGTGCTTGCCAGCTTTTCGACTGCGGTTTCGCCAATGTACAGCCGAATTCCGGGTCACAGGCCAATCAGGCGGTCTTTCAGGCCCTTCTGCAGCCCGGCGACACGATCCTCGGCATGTCGCTGGACGCGGGCGGTCACCTGACGCATGGTGCCAAGCCGAACCAATCCGGCAAATGGTTCAACGCGATCCAATACGGCGTCCGCCGTCAGGATAACCTGCTGGATTATGACGAGGTCGCGCGCCTCGCCACCGAACACCAGCCCAAGATGATCATCGCCGGTGGCTCCGCCATCCCCCGCATCATCGACTTCGCCAAAATGCGCGAAATCGCCGACAGCGTCGGGGCCTATCTGCTGGTCGACATGGCCCATTTCGCGGGTCTGGTCGCGGCAGGCCATTACCCTTCGCCCTTCCCGCATGCGCATGTGGCGACGACGACGACCCACAAAACCCTGCGCGGCCCGCGTGGCGGCATGATCCTGACCAATGACGAGGCGCTGGCGAAGAAATTCAACTCCGCCATATTCCCCGGCATTCAGGGTGGTCCGCTGATGCATGTGATCGCCGGTAAGGCCGTGGCCTTTGGCGAGGCTTTGCGGCCCGAGTTCAAGACCTATCAGGCGCAGGTGATCAAGAACGCGCAGGCCTTGGCCGATCAGTTGATGAAAGGCGGTCTGGATATCGTCACCGGCGGTACCGACACCCATCTGATGCTGGTCGATCTGCGCCCCAAAGGAGTCACCGGCAATGCGACCGAGAAAGCCTTGGGTCGCGCCCATATCACCTGCAACAAGAACGGTATCCCGTTTGACCCTGAAAAGCCGACCGTCACGTCGGGTATCCGTCTGGGCACACCCGCTGGCACGACCCGTGGCTTTGCCGAGGCGGAGTTCCGCCAGATCGCTGACTGGATCGTGGAAGTGACCGAAGGTCTGGCCGCCAACGGCGAAGAGGGTAATGGTGAGGTCGAGGCCAAAGTGCGGGCCGAGGTTGAGGCGATGTGCGACCGGTTCCCGATCTATACGAACCTTTGATATCACAGGTAAGGTGGGTCATTGACCCACCTTACCCGCTTCAGATCAGGCCACGCTGGACCACCACAACCAGCACGACAATCGCCGTGATCAAGAGGCCAAAGGCGATTGAGGCGGCGACACCCAAAGCCGCTGTGCGGCGTCTTTGCCCGATATCGGCGCGTTCCAGAAAATAGACCGCATTCGTATAGGCCGCCTCTAACCGGGCGCGGTCGATCATCCGTTGCAGCTTGGGGTTATCGGCCAGCGCCTGCGCCTGGGCGAAATAGACCAATTCGCGCCGCAGCCCGCGCGGCAGCAGACGGCGGGCCTTGCGGACCTGTGCTTCGAACGTACGGGCGCGCACGCCCAATCTCTGGTCGAGCAATGCGCGGATCTTTTCGACCTTGATGTGAATGTCTGATGCCATGGGTCTGCGGTAAATCCAAACTCGGCGGGCCTCAATCCCTCTGGTCACCGAGGGAAAGGAAGGTTAGCAAAAGATGCATGTTAAACACGGTCCATCATGACGGCCCCGGTGCTGTCCCGCTTTTGATCGCGCATGGCTTGTTCGGGTCGGCCCGCAATTGGGGGGTGGTCGCGAAAAAGCTGTCGGAAACGCGGCCTGTGATCACTGTGGATATGCGCAATCACGCGGATAGCCCTTGGTTTGATACACATTCCTATGAAGATATGGCCGCTGATTTGGCGCAGGTCATGGATAGGCCGATGGATGTGCTGGGCCATTCGATGGGCGGCAAGGCGGCGATGGTGCTGGCGGTCCAGCATCCGGATCTGGTGAACAAGCTGATCGTCGGCGATATCGCGCCGGTGGGATACAGCCACAGCCAGAACGGGCTGATCGCGGCGATGCGCAGCGTCGATCTGTCGCAGATCAGCACGCGGGCCGAGGCCAAGGCGCAATTGGGCGCACAGGCCCCCGGCGTGGCGGAATTTCTGCTGCAAAGTCTGGATATGAAGGACCGCCGCTGGCGGCTGAACCTCGATGTGCTGGAGGCGGAGATGGACAAGATCATCGGCTTTCCGCAGATCAGCGGCAGTTTCGAAGGCCAGACCCTGTTTCTATCAGGCGGCGCGTCCGATTATGTCACGCCCGACCACCGGCCCGCGATCAAGGCGCTGTTTCCGCAGGCCCGCTTTGCCAAGATCCCCGGCGCGGGGCATTGGCTGCATGCGGAAAAGCCGCGTGAATTCATCGGGTCCGTGATGGCGTTTCTGGGCACCCAATAATCTTGTGCGCCGGGGCGGCGTCCCGTATTCTTTTCGGATCAACAATGAAAGTGACTTTGATGATCCGTCTGCTTGCGCTTGCCGCTGTTCTGAGCCTGTCTGCCTGCAATACCGTTCAGGGCGTCGGCCGCGATCTGACGGCCGCCGGGCAAGCGATTGAAAACGCGCTGTAACCGGCGCGTCAGACGAACAACGGTGACGTCAGGATGACACCCAGACAGGTGCCACCCAGCAGGACCGCAAAACCATAGGGCAGATAAGACATTGCAACCTCCATCAGGGTGATGGGGGTTGAACGTATGAGGTCGCGATTTTGATCCCTCGGATCAGCGAATATTTGCAGTGATCGCGCGGGCGACATAAATGCTGGCCGGCACGCCCAGCACGGCCCCGGCGGCGGCGGCGATCAGGATCGGGATCAGCGTGTCATAACCGGTGGCGAGGGCGGCGATCACGAACGACCCCGCAAAGCTGGTGCCGATGATGCTGTAGAGCATGGTGGCAAGACGGAACATGGATGGCCTCTTTGGCTGGGCTGTATTGGCAAAGAGGTAGCAGGCCGGGGGAGAGGCGGCCTTGATATGGGTCAAGTGGGGGTGGGACCTTCCCCGCGGGGAAGGTTTTGAGGGGGGTGGGTGACATGCCGGTGTCACAGGATATTGCCCCCGCCGCGACCTTCCCCGCGGGGAAGGTTTTGTGTTGGCCCGTAGGCTGTGCCTTTAGGCGCATCCCGGTGGGGGATGCGTGCGGTGCGTAAGGGCCAACCGCAAGTGGTATCACATAGGGGTTAATTTTTGGTGAATGAGCGGTGGGGGCGGTTTGCAGCAGTGGCGCGCGGCGAGCGCGCACCCTACAGTTGCTACGCAAACAGCGGACCGATTGGTCCAGATTCTTCGCCACCGCGTTTCCGGCCTTCCAGCACCTCAAGCCATATTGAATGAGTTCTAGCAATCATATCGGAAAGCTCTGCATAGCTGTACCTTGGGGTTCCACTGAAAAAGTGTGGCGTGAAACCTTTCGATAAAGCACTATCTTCCCAGTAGTCTAAAACGACTAACCCAAAATCTGAAAAGTCACTAAACGTGTCAACAATCAGGTGAAAATTCATCGCGAATAGAAACTCTCGTGCATGCGAAGACAAACTTCCCGACTTTCTCAAATCAACAAAAGGGATTACCCGCCTCCCATCGATCTCCAATGCGAATGAGTGGGTCAATCTAACCTTGTTGTCGATTGTGATGCTGTGTGAGGGAAAAGTTTCGCCGATCGAATTGCTAACGCTCTTTTTCCGGAATTCAATGATTGCCTCTGCACGTCTAAGATTTGGAACTAGATCCCGAGGGCTCCTGATTGCTCGCTTTAATCCCTCAAGTGAGCGTTTGTCATCAGTCAGCACGTCAGGAAACATGTTTGTCTGTAGTCCAAAAAGAGGAGACATGTTTCTTCTGACGGGTTCCAGAGAGTGTGGTGGAACGAACGATTTCTTTCCACGCAGTCGGACCCATTGATCACGTTCGGGAAGAACGCAGATATTACAAAGGTCCGTTTCGTGTAAGCGGTTCTTCGTCATCAGGAACAACTCCTCTAGTTGCTGTATGATGACCCTCCCGCATCAGCATACCATGTGGTCGATTACTAAGTATCGTATCATCCGTGATCCGAAGCCCTAAAGCAACGGATTCTTTCGCACTCTTAACAACAGAGTGCCAAGGACCATCAGGGGCATGAGACAGGTTAACCAACTCAAACGAAGTCAAACCGCTTAATTTTGTAACAGTTTCAACAACATGTCGCCGAATATCCGGATCTTCAAGCCTAGGTAAGGCCTTCGTTTCTCGGGTAAATGGATCAGTGCTTTTTGCGTATTCGGTAATTGGAGTACCTCGAAACGCTTTGAAAGCACGGTAAACGTCAGGGTGTACTGGACCGTATTGCCAAGCCTCGAAGTAACCCAAGGTTAGCCTCTGCCGTCGTTGGATCAGGAAAGCCTCATAACAGAAGTACAGCAACTTCTGAAGTTCAATTTGCGTTGTCGACAGTCCAATAAATTTCCTAGTTTCTAATATTAGATTAGCAACTATTCGAGGGTCATATGGAGCCTCACCCATCCATCTTCAGCGCGGAAATAAACGCCTCCTGCGGGATATCTACTTTGCCGAATTGCCGCATCTTCTTTTTCCCGGCCTTTTGCTTGTCCAGCAGCTTGCGTTTACGCGTCGCGTCGCCGCCGTAGCATTTGGCGGTCACGTCCTTGCGCAGGGCGGACAGGGTTTCGCGGGCGATGACCTTGCCACCGATGGCCGCTTGAATCGGGATTTTGAACATATGGCGGGGGATCAGGTCTTTGAGCTTTTCCACCATCGCGCGGCCGCGCATTTCGGCCCGGTCGCGGTGGACCATCATTGACAAAGCATCGACGGGTTCGTCGTTCACCAGCACGGACATCTTGACCAGATAATCCTCTTGATAGCCCGTCAGGACGTAGTCGAAAGAGGCATAGCCCTTGGTCACGGATTTCAGGCGGTCGTAGAAATCGAAGACGACTTCGTTCAGCGGCAGGTCATAGACCACCATCGCGCGGCTGCCCGCATAGGTCAGGTCCTGCTGCACGCCGCGCCGGTCCTGACAGAGTTTCAGCACATCGCCCAGATATTCGTCGGGCACGAGGATCGTCGCCTTGATCCGCGGCTCTTCGAGGTGGTCGACATGGGTCAGGTCGGGCATATCGGCAGGGTTGTGCAATTCGCGCATCTCGCCGTCGCGCATATAGAGGTGGTAGACCACGGAAGGGGCGGTGGTGATCAGGTCGATGTCATATTCGCGTTCAATCCGGTCGCGGATGACTTCGAGGTGGAGAAGGCCGAGGAAACCGCAGCGGAAGCCGAAACCGAGGGCGGCGGAGGTTTCCATCTCGAAACTGAAAGAGGCGTCGTTGAGGGCGAGTTTTTCGATGGCGTCGCGCAGGTCTTCGAATTGTGCCGAATCGACGGGGAAGAGGCCGCAGAAGACCACGGGTTGCGCGGGTTTGAAGCCGGGCAGTGCGTTTTCGGTGCCCTTTTTCTCGGTCGTGATCGTGTCGCCGACGCGGGTGTCGCGGACCTGTTTGATCGAAGCGGTGATGAAGCCGATTTCGCCCGGACCGAGGATGTCGACATCCTGCATCTTGGGCCGGAACACGCCGATCTTGTCGATCTGGTGGATCGTGCCGTTGGACATGAAACGGACGCGGTCGTTTTTCTTCATCGTGCCGTCGATGACCCGGACCAGCACGATGACGCCGAGGTAGCTGTCGTACCAGCTATCCACCAGCATCGCCTTGAGCGGCGCGTCGCGGTCGCCCTGCGGGGCTGGCAGGAGGTTGACGATGGCTTCCAGCGTTTCATGGATGCCGACGCCGGTTTTCGCGGAAACACGGATGGCGCCTGATGCGTCGAGGCCGATCACATCCTCGATCTGGGCGGCCACCTGATCGCATTCGGAGGCGGGCAGATCGATCTTGTTCAGCACCGGCACGATTTCATGACCGGCGTCGAGCGCGTGATAGACATTGGCGAGCGTCTGCGCCTCGACCCCTTGTGTGCTATCGACGACGAGCAAGGAACCTTCGACGGCGCGCATGGAGCGGGAGACTTCGTAAGCGAAATCGACGTGGCCGGGGGTGTCGATCAGGTTCAGCACATAGGCTTTGCCATTGTCGGCGATGTAATCGATCCGCACCGTGTTGGCCTTGATCGTGATGCCACGTTCACGTTCGATATCCATGCTGTCGAGCATTTGTTCTTTCATCTCGCGCGCGGATACGGTGTTGGTCGACTGGATCAGGCGGTCAGCCAGCGTCGATTTACCGTGGTCAATATGCGCCACGATCGAGAAATTGCGGATATGCGAAAGGTCTGTCATAGCAGGGATATGCTGCGGATTAAGGGCGTCGTCAATGCGGATGTTGCCGCAGGGGTTTCTGGCGGTGCGGTTGTGCGTCGGGGGCTGCGAGGCGGGTGATTGTGGCGTGGAGGTCCCGGAGCAAGTCCGGGACTGCGGCGGGCGTTGATTGTGGCGCGGAAGTCCGGGACTGCGGGGTCGCGGCCTGCCTGCGGCTTCGTGAATTGCAATGTGCGCCCCAACCCTGCATATTGCGCGCAAGAACAGCGGGCAAAGCCCTGCAACAGGCAAAAGCGGATAAAGGGCGGGCAGGATGCGGATTTTTCTGGTGTTGGGTGCGGTGGCGACATTGGCGGCCTGCGGTGGCGGGCGTGTCACCGGGGATGTGAGCAATGCCTGTATGAGCGCCGGGCGCGTGGCCGCATCGCCGCAATTGTGTTCCTGTGTGCAGCAGGTGGCCAACCAGAGCCTGTCAAGCCGTGATCAGGCGCGCGCCGCGACCTTTTTCGCCGATCCGCAGCGCGCACAAGATACACGGCAATCCGACAATCCCAATGATGCGGCCTTCTGGCGGCGGTATCGCGCCTTTACCGATCTGGCGACACAGGTCTGCCGTCCTGTCGCGGCCTGACGCGCAGGGGATGGACAGCCCGGCCCCGCCCGATATGAAAGAGGCATGAGCACAAAGCCGCCCCCGTCCGACCTGGCCAGCCGTATCCATGCGGGCGACAGGCGAGCGCTGGCGCAGGCCATCACGCTGGTGGAAAGCCGCCGCGACGATCACCGCACGACGGCCATGGCCTTGCTGACGGATTTGGGCACCGACAGGCAAGCCCTGCGCATCGGGCTGTCCGGTACGCCGGGTGTCGGCAAATCGACCTTTATCGAAACATTCGGCCTGATGCTGACAGGTCTCGGCAAACGGGTGGCCGTGTTGGCGGTGGACCCGTCCTCTGCCCGGTCAGGCGGGTCTATCCTGGGTGACAAGACCCGGATGGATCATCTGGCGCGCGACCCGAACGCCTTTATCCGCCCTTCGCCCAGCCAGACCCAGCTGGGCGGTGTCGCCCGGCGCACCCGCGAGGCTGTGGCTTTGTGCGAGGCTGCGGGCTATGACATCGTGCTGATCGAAACCGTCGGTGTCGGCCAGTCCGAAACTGTCGTGGCGCAGATGGCGGATTTATTCGTGCTGCTGCTCGCCCCTGCCGGTGGCGATGAATTGCAGGGCGTCAAGCGCGGCATCATGGAAATGGCCGATCTGATTCTGGTCAACAAGGCCGATGGCGATCTGAAAGCGCAGGCGATGCGGACCTGTGCCGATTATGCCGGGGCATTGCGGCTGCTACGCAAACGCGCGCAGGATCCGGATGATTTCCCCAAGGCGATGACGGTATCGGCGCTGGAACAGCGGGGGATCACAGCGGCCTGGGATGATATGCAAAAGCTGGTCCGGTGGCGGCAGGATCACGGTATCTGGGACCAGACCCGCAAAGCACAGGCCGCGCATTGGTTCACCGAAGACCTGCGGCAGGGTCTGCTTGAACTGCAAATGCGCGATCCAGCCACCAGCGCCAGAATCAAGGCCGCTTCCGAGGCGGTGGCCAATGGCACCCTGTCCCCGACCGCCGCGGCGGCGCAAGTGCTGGCCCCATTGCGCAAAGCGTAACAGTTTGATCACGCGGCCCGGCAAACCGGGTTGACGGGGCCATGGAATCCGCCTATCTGGCGCTGATCTTATAAACGACCCTGCCTTGCGGGGTTCAACCCCCGTATGCTGGATGTCCCGCCTGTCAGGTCTGGTGATATCCCTCAGAACAAGGAAAACGCCCATGTCGCGCCGTTGCGAATTGACTGGAAAAGGCCCGATGTCTGGCAACAATGTCAGCCATGCCAACAACCGCACCCGCCGCCGGTTCCTGCCGAACCTGCAGGACGTGACATTGCGGTCTGACGTTCTGGGCCGGACGTTCAAGTTCAAGATTTCGAATGCTGCCCTGCGCACGGTCGATCACCGTGGCGGTCTGGACGCATTCATGTCCAAGGCGAAAGAGGCGGAATTGTCGCCCGACGCGCTGAAAGTCAAAAAAGAGATCGCAAAAGCGACTGTCGCTTAAGTATTTCTGCCGATTTGCTTTGAACCCGGTAGCTGCGCGCTGCCGGGTTTTTGCGTGTTGGTGGCGGGGCAGGCCCCGCCCCACTTGACCGCGCCTTGCGGCAAGGTCACACCGCGCTGATGACCCAACTGCCCATCGACCCTGTCCTGCCTGCCCTGATGACCGCTTTGGCGGATCATGGGCGTGCCGTGCTGCAAGCCCCGCCCGGAGCCGGTAAAACCACCCGCGTGCCGCTGGCGATGCTGGAGGCCGCGCTGACAGCGGGCAAGATCATCATGCTGGAACCCCGCCGTCTGGCAGCGCGCGCTGCAGCTGAACGGCTGGCAGAATCGCTTGGCGAATCCGTGGGTCAGACTGTCGGCTACCGGATGCGCGGCGACACCAAGGCGGGCCGCCGGATCGAGGTGGTGACCGAAGGTATCCTGACACGCATGGTGCAATCCGACCCCGAATTGGGTGGCGTGGGTGCCGTCATCTTTGATGAATTCCATGAACGATCACTGAATGCTGATCTGGGCTTGGCCTTGTGTTGGGAAACCCGGCAGGTGTTGCGCCCTGATCTGATTCTGCTGGTGATGTCGGCGACATTGGATGCGGAACCTGTGGCGGCAATGCTGGATGATGCGCCGGTCGTAACCTCGGAAGGCCGTGCTTATCCGGTGACGCTGCATTTTCTGGACCGCGCCTTGCCCAAAGGGAGCCGGGTTGCGCAAGCGACCGCTGATCTGGTGGTGCAGGCGGTGGGTGAGACGACGGGCGGCGTGCTGGTCTTTCTACCGGGTGAGGGCGAGATCAGGGCGACCCAAGCGGCTTTGTCTGGCCGGTTGCCCGACGATTGCGTGATCCGCCCGCTTTATGGCGCGCTGCCGTTCAAAGATCAGCGCGCGGCGATTGCGCCGGTCACGGCGGGGCGCAAGGTGGTGTTGTCGACATCCATCGCTGAAACCTCGCTGACCATTCCCGATATCCGCGTTGTCGTCGATGCAGGCCGCGCGCGGCGGTCGCGGTTTGATCCGGGGTCCGGCATGTCGCGGCTGGTAACCGAACGCGTCAGCCGGGCCGAGGCCACGCAACGCGCCGGGCGCGCGGGGCGGGTGGCCCCCGGCGATGCCTATAAGCTCTGGACCAAAGGCGAGGATGGCGCCCTGCCCGCCTTCGCCCCTGCCGAAATTGAAGCGGCGGATCTGGCGAATTTGGCGCTGGAACTGGCGGTCTGGGGCAGCGATGATCTGGCCTTTCTGACACCACCCCCGCCCGGTGCGCTGGCTGAGGCGCGCGCGCTGTTGCAAAGCCTTGGCGCGCTGGATGCCAATCTGCGGATCACCTCACATGGGCGTGCGCTGGCGGCGCTGCCGCTGCATCCACGGTTAGGGCATATGGTGCAGATGGCAGGCGCGCAGGCGGCCCCTTTGGCGGCCTTGCTCGCGGCACGTGATCCGTTGCGGGGCGCGCCGGTTGATCTGGCCTTGCGGATCACGGCGCTGGCGGGGCGCTATGACGGGCCGGGGCAGGTCAATCACGCAGCTTTGGCGCAGATCAAGGGGGATATTCCACGGCTGGTCAAAGGCTTACCCAAGATCGCGCCGATGTCTTTGGCCGAACAGGCGGCATTGGCCTATCCTGACCGGATCGGGCTACGGCGGAAGGGAGATGCGCCGCGCTATCTGCTCTCGGGCGGCAAAGGGGCGGTGTTGGATGAGGCTGATCCGCTGGCGGGGCAAAGGCTGATCGTGGCGACTGATCTGGATGGCGACAAGCTGGAGGCGCGCATCCGGCAGGCGGTGGCGATTAGCGATGCAGAATTGCGTGGGTTGTTTGAGGACCAGATCGGCTGGCATGACCTGTGTCTGTGGTCACGGCGCGACAATAAGGTGCTGGCGCGCAAACAGGAACGCTTTGGCGCACTGGTGCTGGATGACCGCATCTGGTCGGATGCGCCGGACGCGGCTGTCGCTGGCGCGATGCTGGACGGGGTGCGGCAGTTGGGGCTGAAGCTCTCACCCGCAGCCAAACGGTTTCAAGCGCGGGTGGCGCTGGTCGATGACCTACCCCCCATGGATGACGATAGCCTGCTGGAAACACTGGAGGATTGGTTACTGCCGCATCTGTCCGGTGTGCGCTCTGCCGAGGATTGGAAACGCTTTGACGCGCTGCCTGCGCTGCGCGCGATGCTGGACTGGGACCAGATGCAGCGGCTGGATGCTGCTGCCCCTGCCAGTTTCGAAACCCCTTTGGGCCGCAAAATCCCGATTGATTATGACGATGCGATCCCCAGCATCACCCTGCGATTGCAGGAAATGTTCGGCGTCACGCGCCACCCGATGGTGGGGCGTGTCCCCTTGCGGATCACGCTGCTGTCACCGGGGCAGAAACCGGTGCAGGTGACGCAGGATATCGTTGGATTCTGGGCCACGTCCTATGCCGATGTGCGCCGCGACATGCGGGGCCGCTATCCGCGCCACCCGTGGCCTGAGGACCCGACGCAGGCCGATCCGACACTGCGGGCCAAACCGCGCGGCACCTGACCCCATCTTCCGAGCCTAAGTATCCCCGCCGGAGGCCAGAATCTTTTTGGCTCAACGCCCCAGACAATAGCGCATGATCGCCTTTTGCGCATGCAGCCGGTTTTCCGCCTCGTCAAAGATCACCGAATGCGGGCCGTCCATGACGCTGCTGGTGGCTTCATCCTCGCGATGGGCGGGCAGGCAATGCATGAACAGGGCATCAGGTTTCGCGCGGGCCATCAGCGTGTCATTCACCTGATAACCACGTAACTGGTTATGTCGGCGTTCGCGGGCGGATTGCGGGTCGTGCATGCTGACCCAAGTATCCGTCACCACCAGATCGGCGCCCTGCACGGCCTCATGCGGGTCGCGCACGACGGTGTAAAGGCCGTCGAGGGCGGGTTCGGGGTCAAGCGGTGGCGGGCCGGTGAAGATCAGATCGAAATCGAATTGCTTGGCGGCATGGGCGAAGCTGGCGAAAACGTTGTTGCCATCGCCGGACCAGACCACCTTTTTGCCTTTGATCGGGCCGTTATGTTCCTCAAACGTCATGATATCGGCCATGATCTGGCAAGGATGGGTGCGGTTGGTCAGACCGTTGATCACCGGCACAGTGGCATATTCGGCCATGTCGAGCAGGGTCTGTTCCTCGAATGTGCGGATCATGATAAGATCGACATAGCGCGACAACACGCGGGCGGTATCGGCGATGGTTTCGCCATGGCCAAGCTGCATATCGGCACCGGAGAGCACCATGGTCTGGCCGCCCATCTGGCGGACACCTACGTCAAAAGACACCCGCGTCCGGGTGGAGGGTTTTTCAAAGATCAGCGCAACCATATGGCCTGCCAATGGTTGATCGGCGTCCAATGTGCCTTTGGGCAGGCCGGCGCGGGCGTCTTTGATCTTGCGCGCGTTCTGGATGATGCCGGTCAGATCGGCGGCGGGGGTTGTGTGGATGTCTAGAAAATGTTTCATTATATCAGTCTTTTATCAGGCGGCCATTTCGGCCCGGAATTGTGCGGCGGCAGCATCGAGCCGGGTCACGGCCTCGGAAATATCATCATCGCCGATGTTCAGCGCGGGCAGCAGGCGCACCACGTTATCTGCGGCAGGGACGGTAAGGACGCCATTGGCATAGCCAGCCTTGACCAGATCGGTGTTTGTCGCCTTGCATTTCAGCCCCAGCATCAGGCCGGAGCCGCGCACATCCTCGAATATATCGGGGTAGCTGGCGATCAGCCCTTCCAGCTTTTGGCGGAACAGACCAGATTTGCGGTTCACCTCGGCGAGGAATTCATCTGTCGCGACAATGTCCATCACCCGCGCGCCCACGGCACAGGCGAGCGGGTTGCCGCCATAGGTCGATCCATGGGTGCCTGCGGTCATGCCGCTGGCGGCGTTTTCGGTGGCGAGCACGGCACCCAAGGGGAAACCGCCGCCGATCCCCTTGGCGACCATCATGATATCGGGGGTGATGCCGGACCATTCATGCGCGAAAAGCTTGCCGGTGCGACCCATGCCGCATTGCACTTCATCCAAAATCATCAGGATGCCATGTTCGTCGCAAAGATCGCGCAGGCCTTTCAGGCAGGCATCGGGCAGCGGGCGGATGCCGCCTTCGCCCTGCACGGGTTCGACGAGGATCGCGGCGATCTTGTCGCTGACGGCGGCTTGCAGCGCGTCGTGATCGCCGAATTCCAGATGGGTGAAGCCGGGCAGCAGCGGGCCGAAGCCTTTGGTCATTTTCTCTGACCCGGCGGCGGCGATCCCGGCGCTGGACCGGCCATGGAAAGAGCCGGTGAAGGTGATGATTTCGGTCCGGTCAGGCTGACCTTTGTCATACCAATATTTGCGCGCCATTTTGACGGCGAGTTCGCAGGCTTCGGTGCCGGAATTGGTGAAAAACACCGTATCGGCAAAGGTTTTATCCACCAGCATATCCGCCAGTTTCTGCTGCGCAGGAATGTTGTAAAGGTTCGAGACATGCCAGAGCGCATTGGCCTGCGTCGTCAGCGCCTCGACCAATACCGGATGCGCATGGCCCAGCACATTGACCGCGATGCCTGCGCCAAGATCCAGAAAGCGGCGGCCATCAGCCTCGGTCAGCCAGGAGCCGGACCCGGCGGTAAAGGTCAACGGGGCACGGTTATAGGTCGGCAAGACAGATGCGATCATCGGATCATCCTTTTGAAGCTGCGAGATTGGTGCAGGACCAATGCCGCGAAGTCAATTTATTTGGGGGAAGGGCAGACGTAGTTCAGGCGCGCGCAAAAATGCGTCGGCGTCGGAGATTCTGGGTCAGATCATACGTCATGCGACTAAGCTTATGGCCTCTGCCCCGCAAAGAGAAGCCAGAACAATCACGGCGCTGAAAATTTATCTGGATGGCGCGAATCGTGTTATTCTTGCGCCAAAATGATGGGGGACATCATGGCGCAGGTTACCGTTCTCGTTGGCACCACCAAAGGCGCGTTTTTGCTGACAGGCGATGCGGGTCGTCGCGACTGGGCCTGTAGCGCCCCGATGTGCGATGGCTGGCCCATCAACCATGTTATCGGCGATCCCAAGACCGGCATGATCTGGGCCGCAGGTGGCGGCGACTGGCATGGCGCGGGCATCTGGCGATCCGCTGATCAGGGTGAGACGTGGGAATTGACCAAGCTGACCAAGGGCCAGATGGATGAATGGGCGGCCAATGACGCGGATTTTGCGGCGATGATCGGCTGGACAGATACGCCTTTGTCGTTTGGCGATGCGTTCAGCCAGATCTGGTCGCTGGCCTATGCGGATGGCGTTTTATACGCGGGCACCAAGCCTGCGATGCTGATCAAAAGCCATGATCACGGGCAGACGTGGGACAAGGTGGAGGGGTTGACCGATCACCCCTCTGCCGCTGACTGGCAAGGCGGCGCTGCGGGGCTGGTGCTGCATTCCATCGTCACGGACCCGGGCAATCCGCGCAAGATCTGGGTCGGTATTTCCGCTGCTGGCGTTTTCGCGAGTGAGGATGGCGGCGCGACATGGGACCGGCGCAACCGGCTGTCCAATACCACTGCCTGCACCCATCACGACCACCCCGCCGCGCCCCGCGATGGCGAGACGGGGCATTGCGTGCATAACATGATGCGCGCGCCGGGTGGGGGTGATGTGCTGTATCAGCAGAACCACCATGGCGTCTGGCGGTCTGCCGATGGCGGGCGCTCTTGGGATGATGTAAATGGTGGCTTGCCGTCTACCTTTGGCTTTCCGATCCGTGTGCATCCGCGCGATCCGGATGTGGTCTGGACCCTGCCGCTGAACGGTGACAGCGCGGGGCGCTATCCGCCGGACGCCGCAGCGGCGGTCTGGCGGAGCCGCGATGGCGGGCAAAGCTGGCAGGCCTTGCGCGACGGGCTGCCGCAGCAAAGCTGCTATTTCACCGTGCTGCGGCAGGCGATGGGCGGCGATACGCGCGACCCGGCTGGTGTCTATTTCGGCACCAACAGCGGGTCGGTGTTTGCCAGCCGCGATGAGGGCGATAGCTGGCAAGAGATCGCAAGGCACCTGCCCACGGTACTGGCGGTCGAGGTGCTGGACCGCGCTTAGGCCTTGAGCCGATAGCCCGTTTTCATCCAGCGATGGCAGATTGCAAGCACGACAATACAGCTGCCGCCGACCACGATCAGCCCGAGCCATGGGCTGCTGTCACTGACCCCGATCATGCCGAACCGTACACCGTCGATGATGTAGAAAAACGGGTTCGCATGGCTCAGCGCCTGCATGAAGGGTGGCAGCGCGTCAATGGAATAGAAAGTCCCCGACAGGAAGGCGAGCGGGGTGATCAGAAAATTGGTAATCGCCGAAAGCTGATCGAATTTATTGGCATAAATCCCGGCGATCATCCCCAGCCCGCCCATCAGCACAGAGCCGAGCAGGACAAAAGTCATCGCCCAGCCTGCATGCACCAGACCGACATCAAGGAACACGAAGGCACCAATCGCGATCACGACACCGACCAGCAGACCGCGCGCGACGGCACCACCGATATAGCCTGCGACCAGTTCCGAGGCGGACAAGGGCGGCATCAGCGTGTCGACGATATTGCCCTGCACCTTGGCGGAGGCGATGGAGGAGGATGTATTGGCAAAAGCGTTCTGGATCACGGTCATGGTCAGGATGCCGGGCACCAGAAAGGTCATGAAATCGACCCCCATCACATCGCCGCGCTGCGATCCGATGGCGATGGTAAAGATCATCAGAAACAGCCCGGCGTTGATCAGCGGGGCCATCACCGTCTGCAACCAGACATTCAGAAAGCGCCGGATCTCGCGGATCGTCAGCGTCCATGCGCCCAGCCAGTTCACATGGCCAAAGCGGCGCACACCCATTTCAGTTTTGCTTGTCATTCAATCGGTCCTTTGTCTTGGGGCAGACATATCCTATCCTGACCGGGTGACCAGTGCCGATCTGGTCTTGCGAAAGGATGACATGATGCGTTTGGTGCTGATGTTGACCCTGATGATCTGGCCTTTCTGGGCCGCAGCGGACGCGGAACCGCCGGTATTGCCTGCCCTTTATGAAGTTGTCGGCGTCGCCCCGGACGATCAGTTGAACATCCGCACGGCCCCTGATGCCGGGTCTGACATCATCGGTGCGCTGGCTTTTGACCGCACTGCGGTCGAGGTGATCGCCTTCAGCACGGCGGGGGGCTGGGCCTTGTTCAATCACGCAGAAAGGTCAGGCTGGGTCGCGGCCCGGTTCTTGCAGCGCAGCGCCACAATCCCCGGCCCGCTGGGATTTTCCACGCGCAACCTGACCTGCTATGGCAATGAACCGTTCTGGTCGATGCAGATCACCGACACAGATGTGAAGTTGTCCACGACGGAAGGCACGGCCATCTACCCAATAACGGAGGCCTATTTTGCTCGCGAACAGCGTTTCTTCGGCACAAATACCGCATTTTTCGACTGGGTCGTGAATACTGTGCCCGTGCGGTCACATATCCTGCCCGGCATCTGCTATGACGGGATGAGCGACCAGGCCTTTGGATTGCATTATATTGATGATGCTTTCGGTCATAAGGGCTGTTGCAGCCTCTATTGACCGGGGCCGCGCAAGCGAAGTTCGTCAAAAGACTCCGGACTGCCTTCACATCAGCCGCGGCAATGACTAGTATGGGTGGCTAGACATGGCTTGGCGCGATCCCTCTCAGGCATCCCGGCCAGCGAAACCGAAGGAATTCATATGTCCTGGACAGACGAGCGCGTCGAGACGCTCAAAAAGATGTGGGGCGATGGTCAGTCGGCCAGCCAGATCGCCAAGGAATTGGGCGGTGTCACCCGCAATGCCGTGATCGGCAAGGTCCATAGGCTGGGCTTGTCCAACCGTGCCGGTACGGCAGCAGCGCCCGCCGTCAAACCGGCGGTCAAAGAAAAGGTCGCCGAAACCGTGGAAGCGCCTGCGGCAAAGCCTGCCGCCACCAAGCCTGCCCCGAAGGTCAAGGCCAGCACGGCTGTCGCAGTCAAGGAAGAGCTTGAGCTGGACGAAAACGGCATCCCGATTTCCGCTGCCCGCCGCGCGATCATTCCCGCAGGGCAACCTTTGCCGCCGCAGCCATCGGCCAATGAGATCAGCCCCGAGGCTTTGGCCAAAGTCAGCGAGGTCGAAAAGACAGCCAAACGCCTGACCTTGATGGAATTGACCGAAAAGACCTGTAAGTGGCCGGTTGGTGATCCCGCGACGGATGATTTCTGGTTCTGCGGTCTGGCTGTGCAGCAAGGCAAACCCTATTGCGACGCCCATGTCGGCGTGGCGTTCCAGCCGATGTCGGCGCGCCGCGACCGTCGGCGGTAAAATCCTGCGTAAGGTGGGGCAAAACCCACCTTACCTGCGCCCCTTTGTCGGTCTATAGGGGGCTATGACAACGAATCCACCCAACCTCCGCCCCGATCTTGCGCGCGCGCAAGTCACTGACACCGCCCGCAGCGGCCAGCCAACCATCGGCATGGTCAGTCTGGGCTGTCCCAAGGCGCTGGTCGACAGTGAACGTATCCTGACCCGGCTGCGCGCCGAGGGCTATGCCATTTCCGCCGATTATGCCGGGGCCGAAGCGGTGATCGTCAATACCTGCGGGTTTCTGGACAGTGCCAAGGCAGAAAGCCTTGATGCGATTGGCGAGGCGTTGCGCGAGAATGGCAAGGTCATCGTTACCGGTTGTCTGGGCGCGGAACCTGATTACATCCGCGAACATCATCCCCGCATCCTCGCCGTGACTGGCCCGCATCAATATGAACAGGTGCTGGATGCTGTGCATCTGGCCGTGCCGCCCAGCCCCGATCCGTTTATTGACCTTTTGCCTGCGACGGGCGTCAGCCTAACGCCACGGCATTATAGCTATCTGAAGATTTCCGAAGGCTGCAATCACAAGTGCAAATTCTGCATCATCCCCGATATGCGCGGGCTTCTGACCAGCCGCCCCGCCCATGCCGTCCTGCGGGAGGCGGAAAAGCTGGTGCAGGCGGGGGTACGTGAACTCCTCGTCATCTCGCAGGATACCAGCGCCTATGGCCTTGACCGCAAATATGATCTGAACCCCTGGAAAGACGGCGAGGTGCGCAGCCATATCACCGATCTGACACGCGAATTGGGCAAGCTTGGCGCTTGGGTGCGGCTGCACTACGTCTATCCCTATCCGCATGTGCGCGACCTGATCCCGATCATGGCCGACCCAAACAATGGCGTTCTGCCCTACCTCGACATCCCGTTCCAGCATAGCCATCCGGATGTCTTGCGGCGCATGGCGCGGCCAGCGGCGGGGGCGAAAACGCTGGATGAAATCGCCGCATGGCGCGCGATCTGTCCCGATATCACCCTGCGCAGCACGTTTATCGTGGGCTATCCGGGCGAGACCGAGGCGGAGTTTCAGCATCTGCTGGATTGGCTGGATGAAGCGCAACTCGACCGTGTCGGGTGTTTTCAATATGAAAATGTCGCTGGTGCGCGGTCGAACGCCCTGCCCGACCATGTCGCGGCCGAGGTCAAGCAGGACCGCTGGGATCGGTTCATGGCCAAGGCACAGGCAATTTCCGCCGCCAAGCTGGAAGCCAAGGTCGGTCGGACACTGGACGTCATCGTGGACGACATCGACGAAGACGGCATCGCCACCTGCCGCACCTGGGCGGATGCGCCGGAGATCGACGGTAATCTGTTCATTGATGAGAGGGCTGAGGGACTGCGCGTTGGCGATGTGGTGCAGGTCATGGTCGAGGAAGCTGGCGAGTATGATCTCTGGGGTGCTGTCACGCGATCCGGCAGTGCCTAGGGCGTTTTGCCGTCGTGGCCATGAATAAACCAACTCTGGCGATCAAAATTTCTTGTGTCTTTCGTGATCCGCGTTGGCGGAACTGATCGCGGCACCGACCGTTGTTCAGACAGCTGCGCATGACGCAGATCACAACACGACGGAGAAAAACGATGAACAAGATTTTTGCAACAACCGCTTTCGCTCTGACCATCGCTGCTGGCGCTGCTTCTGCGCAGACCGACACATTGACTGGTGCCAATGAAGTGACCTGCGCCGAGTTTCTTGCCATGGACGTGGCAGATCAAGAGCTCATGCTGACTGAAATCGTCACCTTGTCTGACGGTGGTTCTGCGGCTGACACCGATCTGGGTGCTGTGGCTATCGCCTGCACCGGCAATGACGACGTTCCAGTTGTCGACGCGCTCGACAGCTAAGTCACCCGTTTGACATGATCCATCTCAGGCGCGCCCAATCAGGGCGCGCCTTTTTGTTTGTGTCACAGCCGGGCGACCATGTCTGCGATAACCTTGTCACAATAGGCGTCAAAACCTGCATCCGGTTGGCGCAGCGCGAATACCTCGGCCAGGGGATCGGGCGCGGCAATGGCGCTGCCTGCCATCTCGCGCAGCACGGCATGACCGCAAAACGGCACATAGGTTTCCGAATAGCCGCCTTCATGGACCATCACCAGACGCCCGTCACAGATCTGTTCAGCCAGCGCCATGACCTGTGCAGTCATGCGGGCAAAGGTATCAGCCGTGGCGAGCATCCGGCCCAGCGGGTCAATAGCAGCCGCGTCGTACCCACAGGCGATGATCAGCACATCCGGCGCGAAATCACGGATCGCAGGCAGGGCCAGTCGTTCCATCGCGGCCAGATAGCCTTTGTGCCCGGTGCCGGGGGGCAGCGGGATGTTGAGGTTATAGCCCAGACCGGCCCCGACCCCGCGATCTGCGAAACCGCCGGTGTCCATCGGATAGTTCCGGTCCTGATGGATCGACAGGGTCAGTACATCGGCGCGGTCATAAAACACGGTCTCGGTGCCGTTGCCATGATGCACGTCCCAATCCAGCACGGCGAACCTTTGCGCCAGACCCGCAACGCGGGCCGCCTCGATCGCTATGCCGATATTGTTGAGCAGGCAAAAGCCGTTGGGATAATCCGGCAGGCAATGATGGCCGGGCGGACGCGACAGGGCATAGGCATTGTCCAGATCGCCCTGCAACACCGCCATAAGGGCCGCCTTGGCCAGCCCCGCAGACTGCGACGCAATCTCATAGCCGCCGGGGCCAAAAGGGGTACGGCGGCCCAATTCGCCGCCTCCCGCATCCGACAATGCTTTGAACTTGTCCAAATAATGCGCCGGATGGATGCGCAACAGATCTTCCCTGCTGGCCGCTTCGGCACCACGCATCGCAAGATCGCGGGCAAGGCCCGTCACCTCGATCAGATTTTTCAGCCGCCGCTTGGTTTCGGGGCTTTCGGGCAGACCGCCATCCAGCGGCTGCACCAGCCCACCCACCGGCAACATGCCTGCGTAATTCCCGCCTGCGTGCCAGAAACAGCGCTCGTCCCAGAAAAACCCCGTGGCCATATCGCCTCCTTTATCATCTTCAGAGTAAAAATATCCCCGCCGGAGGCCGCCCTGACAACGTCAGGGCGTCAGGCTTTCCGAAGCCGGTAGATACCTTCCGGCAAATCCAGCGCCGCCTGCAAATCGCGCAGCTGCGTCATGGACATCGTGATCCGCACATCGCTGTCGCTGCGCGGGTCATATTGGGTCAGGGTCACGCAATCATCAAAGGCGTTGATGATCACATCCTCGCGCAACGGGGCGCCACCCTCATCGACAAGGGTGACAACGGTCGCGTCATAATCGTGTTCTATACTAAACATACCCCCAGCCTAGCGGGACTGTGCCAGCCAAGCAATCGTGACTGGAAGGTGTTCCGCGACATGCTATTCTTTTTGGCAAGCCTGTCCCTATCGGAGTTTGCCTATGCGCTATGTCGCAGCCCTTCTTGCCCTTGGTCTGGCGGCTTGCGCGCCGATGGATACCGCACCGCCGCCGCGCCCGCCTGCGGCGCAGGTTGTGCTGCAACCTACCGACACCGGTGCCCGGCTGCCCACAAACCAAGCGATGCAGAACTTTCAGATCGCCGTGGCGCGGATCGAGCCTGTGGCGGAACGCCTGTGCCGGCAGCGCGGCAACAACAGCAATTGCGACTTTCTGATTCTGGTCGATGACCGGCCCGGCGCGCCAATGAATGCCTTTCAGACGCTGGATCGCAACGGTCGTCCGGTGATCGTTTTCACCGAACGGCTGATTAATGATGCCCGCAATGTCGATGAAATCGCCTTTGTGCTGGCGCACGAGGCTGCGCATCACATCGAAGGCCATATCGCGCGCCAGCAGCAAAATGCGGTACTGGGCGCCACATTGATCGGCGGTCTGGTCGCGGGCAGTTCGCCCGAAGCATTGCGGTCGGCCCAGCAACTGGGGGCCACGGTCGCCGCGCGCGCCTATTCCAAGAATTTCGAGCTTGAAGCAGATGCCACCGGCACCCGCATCGCCCATGCCGCCGGGTTCAACCCATTGCGCGGCGCGGAATTCTTTTTCCGCATTCCTGATCCGGGCAACCGCTTTCTTGGCACCCATCCGGCCAATGCTGACCGGCTGCGTATCGTGCAGCAGGTCGCCGCCACGCTTTAGATCTGCGCGACCACACCTGTTGCGATGGCAATGAAGAAACAGGCCGAGGCGACCACCACAAACCCGTGCCAGATCGCGGTAGAATATCGCAACCGCGTGGCCGCGTAAAACGGCACCCCGGCGGTATAAAGCAACCCACCCACAGCGATCAGCACCATGGTCGAGAGCGGGACCAGAGGCCATAGCGACCAGATCAGCGCCAGGCTCAGCCATCCCATGATCAGATAGAGCGCGGGACCAAACCGTCCCGGCACGCGCCAGAAAAACAATTTCAGTACCACACCGATCACTGCCAAGGCCCAGACCACGCCGAGCACAAGATAAGCAAAGCCGCTACCGATCAGCACCACCAAAGGGGTATAGGTCCCTGCGATCTTGAGATAGATCGCCGCGTGATCGCACCGGCGCAGGACCGGCCGCAGGTTGTGCCATGGCGTCAGATGATAGGCCGCAGAGGCAACAAAAGTGGTGATCAGCGTGGCGCCATAGACGGCAATACCGGCAAGCTCTGCCGGACTGGCAGTGCCAGAGGCCCGCATCATCAGCATCACCGCACCGACCAAAGCAAAGATCACGC
The DNA here is from genome assembly GCA_017390475.1 of Loktanella sp. Lineage (GTDB taxonomy): Bacteria > Pseudomonadota > Alphaproteobacteria > Rhodobacterales > Rhodobacteraceae > Yoonia. The sequence goes on along the minus strand of JAFPBO010000013.1, from coordinate 36,657 downwards.
CAAGTGCATGCACAAAACCATCGGCAATACGTTCGGATCGGACTTGGGTAGGGTACATGCAAACTCCTTGAGTGCCTGAAAATGGCGGAGGCGCGCGCCAGGTCAAATGTTCCGTCGGGTCACAGCGTAGGTCTTGGCAGCGACGCTGGCTTGCCGCACTCTGCGCAGAAGAAACGCGATCAGAAAAGGGCGACAGCTATGTGGCAACAGATCATCCGGGTCCAGCAAAGGGCGGTCTGGTCCTGGCACGGATTTATGCATGTGTGGCGCACCGAAAAATCACTGCGGCAATGGATCGTGGCCAATGGCGTTTTTGCCGTTCTGGCCTTTGTGCTGCCTTTGTCAGGGGCCGAACGGGGGTTGCTGTTGATGGGCGGGATTCTGGTTCTGGCCGCTGAATGTATGAATACCGCGATCGAACGGGTGGTGGACGACGTCAGCACTGCCCGGCGTGCCGCTGCCAAACAGGCCAAGGATTGCGGCTCGGCCGCCGTCGCCATCACCGGAATCGCGGTCGGTGTCGCCTGGGTCTGCGTGATTGCGGGGTTGATCTGGTGATGGCCATTTGATCCAGCGCAAGGAACGGCACAATTTCTTCTGCCAGTTTAGCACCATTGAATGGAGGTTCATGATGCAAACACCTGGCAATCTACGTGACCACTTCCTGCTGGTGGTGAAAATGTCCAAAGCCTGCGATGTTGACCTGTCGACCGCACTGGATCAGGGACAGATCGACGCGCCGGCCTATGCCGATATGATCATCGCCTGCCGCGGCTGCGGCCAGGTCGGCAAATGTGACAAGCTGCTGGCCACGCTGCCAGACTTGTCACAGGCACCCGATTACTGCGTCAACCGCGACGAATTTGCTCATTTACGGCAGTTGCAGGCGGTTTGACGCTGATTTCAGGGTGCGACCATCTGGTCGTTTGTGATTTGCCCGACCTGTCCTAAGCTTGACCTATAGTCAACTTAGGAGGACGAGATGCGTCTGATTATCATTGCCTTAGCCATGCTGCCCGTTGCGGCACATGCGCAAACCACGACACTGCCCAACCCGACCGAACCCGTCGCCCAAAGCTGCCCGGTCGGGATGAGTTTCAACACCGCCACGCAAAGCTGCGGTCTGACCCCCGAAACCAGCCCGATGCCCGCTGCCTCTGGCGGGTCCGGGTGCAGCTTCTCGGCGGCGCGGGAAGTGACGTCGTAAATCATGCCCAGCCCAGAACGATAAAAGGCGCATCCATCCGCGATGCGCCTTTTGATTTTGCATCATGTGACAGGTTGTTCCCGGCACCAAGGCCAGACACGCGCCCGTTGTCACGGCCCCTGCGACCACATATCTACGAGCCAGTCCAGTCGCAGGAGCCGTCATGCCGATACCCAACCCCGATGCCCTTTCCTTTTTGCTGACCCGCCGGTCACGTCCGGCCAAGACGCTGAGCGTGCCGGTCCCGGACCGTGACGAGATCAACATTCTGCTGACCGCCGCTGCCCGCACCCCCGATCACGGTAAACTGGAACCCTGGCGTTTCATCGTGCTGACCAAGCCAGCCCTTGCCCGGCTGGCGGAACTGGTTGCGGCGCGCGGGACAGCACTGCGGATGGACCCGGAAAAGATCGCTAAGGCACAGGACCAATATGCGTCGGCAGATCTGGCGATTGCGGTGGTCAGCAGCCCCAAACCATCCGACAAGATCCCGCAGATCGAACAGGTCTATTCCGCTGGTGCGGTCTGTCTGGCGCTGGTCAATGCGGCGCTGGCGGCGGGGTGGGGGGCGAACTGGCTGTCAGGCTGGGCCAGCCATGACCGCGATTTCATCCGTGACGGGCTGGGGTTGGCGGATCATGAAAACATTGTCGGTTTCATCCATCTGGGGACCGAGACCAGCACGCCACCCGAAAGGCCCCGCCCCGATCTGGCGGCGATCACCACATGGGTGACCGAATGATCCTGTCATCCTTCATGCTTGCGCTGGGGCAGATGGGCGACACCCGGTTTCGCAGCGTCTTGTGGCGCGGCATTGGGCTGACCATTGCGCTGCTGGTGGCAATATATGCCGGTGTTTTATGGCTCATCGAGGCGTTGACCACAGAACCCGTTACTCTGCCCGGCGTCGGCTCGGTCACATGGATCGGCGATCTGCTCAGCTGGGGGTCGCTGGGCGTGATGATTCTGCTGTCGGTGTTCCTGATGGTGCCGGTCGCCTCTGCCATCACGTCGCTGTTTCTGGACGAGGTCGCAGAAGCGGTCGAGGACAAGCATTTCCCAGAACTGCCCCTGATGCCCGGCCCCAGCTTTGCCGAGGGATTGCGCGATACCGTCACTTTTCTGGGGGTGTTGATCGGCGCAAATCTGATGGCCTTCGTGCTTTACGCCATGTTGCCCTTTGCCGCGTTTTTCATCTTTTACGCGCTGAACGGGTTTCTGCTTGGTCGGGAATATTTTCAGCTGGCCGCGATGCGCCGGATCGGGCGGGACGGTGCCAGGGAGTTGCGCAAAAAACACCAAGGCACGATCTGGCTGGCAGGCTGCCTGATGGCGGTGCCGCTGTCATTTCCCTTTGTGAACCTTGTGATCCCGGTTCTTGGGGCAGCAACCTTTACCCATCTGTTCCACAGGCTTAATCGCCGCTGACCTCTGCCGGGCCCATCCGGTTGAACATGTCAATGTCGCGCACACTGATCGCGCCCGACAGAATTACCCCTGCGATGATGCACCAGATTGGCACTGCCCACATCGTGGTGATTTTGGCCTTGCGGCCCACTTGCGCGTCAGCGGGGGCGGATGAATGGGTGCCCGGCACCACCTCACCCGCGTCGCCCTGGCTGACCATGCGCAACGGCAGGACGATGAAAAACACCATCGACCAGATAACCATGAACAAAACGATGCCTGATGTGACTGCCAAATTCTTTCCTTTCGGTGCTACCCGTCAGATACGCCGATTTCAGACCTGTTCAAGCTCGATCAGACAGCCGTTGAAATCCTTGGGGTGCAAAAACAGCACCGGTTTGCCATGCGCCCCTATCTTGGGTTCACCGCCACCCAGCACGCGGGCCCCCTGCCCAAGCAGATGATCGCGGGCGGACAGGATGTCATCGACTTCGTAGCAGATGTGATGGATACCGCCTGACGGGTTTTTGTCGAGAAACCCCTGAATTGGCGAGTTTTCACCCAAAGGATACAGCAATTCGATCTTTGTATTGGGCAAAGTGATGAAAACCACCGTCACCCCGTGATCCGGTTCATCCTGCGGCGCGCCGACATCGGCACCCAGCATCTGGCGGTATTGGTCGCTGGCCGCCGTCAGATCCGGCACGGCGATGGCGACATGGTTCAAACGTCCGATCATGGCGATCCTCTCTAGGTTACGGGTCTTTATGCCGCAGGGCCACAACACCTGCAACGCGCGTGTCGCTTAAGGGTCTGTTCACTTTGTGCTGATCTGATCGACCTGCTGCCAACAAAAGGACAAATCATCATGGATAAAACAGAAAGATCGATTCGGCCCTGCGCGCCGATTGCCCTGCGCCCCTTGCTGGGTGAAACTGTGTTGCTTGTCGAAGACAGCCGTTTCGCCAGCGAGGCAATACGCCTTTTGTGTCAGCGGGCGGGCGCGCGGTTGCGTCGCGCCGATAACGTGGCCAATGCCTGGCGTCATCTGGCGGTCTACCGGCCCAGCATCCTGCTGGTCGATCTTGGTCTGCCGGATGGTTCCGGGCTGGACCTGATCAGCACGCTGTCACGGGCAAGCCCCCGGATTTCTGTTATCCTTGGCATCAGCGGCGATGCCGCCGCCGGTGACGCCGTGCTGCGCGCCGGTGCGGATGCATTTCTGACGAAACCCGTCGCCGGTCTGGCCGCGTTTCAAGCGACGATCCTGCGGCATCTTCCAGATGACAGACCGCCAAAAAGCACTGTTTTGGCAGAGCTTTTGCAGCTTTAGCAGCGGGCCCGATCTGGCGGATCACGCAGGTTATCCCTGCAGCGACCGCACGCCGATATCGCCCTCTTCACGTGCCTGCATGGCCAGCACGGCGGCGTGGCTGGCGGCGGCGGTGGTGAAATAGGGAATCTTGTCGTAAAGGGCGACGGCGCGGATATCGCGGCTGTCCTCGACCGCTTGCGACCCTTCGGTGGTGTTGAAAACCAGCGCGATATGGCCGTCTTTGAGACGGTCGACGATGGTCAGACCGCCTTCGTAGACTTTGTTAACGATTTCGCAATCTATCTGGTGTTCCGTCAGCCAAGCGGCGGTGCCACGTGTCGCCACGATCTGAAACCCGAGCGAGAGGAGGATTTTACCAGCCTGCACCATATCCGCCGTCTTGTCCTCATCCCGGATCGAAATGAACACGGTGCCTTGCGTGGGCAGGTTGGTGCCCGCACCCATCTGCGCCTTAAGGAAGGCACGGGGGAAGGAGCGGTCCCAGCCCATGACTTCGCCGGTGGAGCGCATTTCGGGGCCGAGGATCGTATCGACACCGGGGAAACGGGCGAAGGGTAGCACCGCTTCTTTGACCGAGAACCACGGCGTGTTGGGGTCGGCCAAGGTGAAGGCATCGCCCAAGGGCAGCACATCCATCGGATTCTCAGTCACCGGATAGGGCGCGCGCAGCGGGAAGTTGGACAAAGGTTCGCCCGCCATCAGCCGTGCGGCGATGGAGGCGATTGCGCTGTCCGTGGCTTTGGCCACGAATGGCACGGTGCGCGATGCGCGGGGGTTCACCTCAATCAGGTAGACCTCTTCATTCTTGACGGCGAATTGGATGTTCATCAGCCCGACGACTTGCAACGCCAGCGCCAGTTTTTCAGTCTGGCTGCGGATTTCTGCGATCATTGCCGCCGACAGCGAATAGGGCGGCAAGGAACAGGCGCTGTCACCGGAATGCACGCCCGCCTCTTCGATATGCTGCATGATCCCTGCGACATGGGTGTTTTCGCCGTCGGACAGGCAATCCACGTCCACCTCGACCGCGCCTGACAGATAGCTGTCCAGCAGGACGGGGCTGTCACCGGACACCACCACCGCGTCAGAAATATAGCGTTCCAGCTGCGCCTGATCGCGCACGATTTCCATCGCGCGGCCACCCAGCACATAGGACGGGCGGATCACCAGCGGAAAACCGATGGTCTTGGCAATCTCAAACGCCTCGGCATCCGAATGGGCGATGCCGTTGACGGGTTGTTTCAGGCCGAGTTTCTGGACGAGTTGCTGGAACCGTTCACGGTCTTCGGCCAGATCGATGGCATCGGGTGTCGTGCCAAGGATCGGGATGCCAGCGTCATGCAAAGCATTGGCGAGCTTCAGCGGCGTCTGCCCGCCAAATTGCACGATGACACCGTGCAGCACACCGTTTTCCTGCTCAACCCGCAGGATTTCCATCACATGTTCAAAGGTCAGCGGTTCGAAATAGAGCCGGTCCGAGGTGTCATAATCGGTCGACACGGTTTCGGGATTGCAGTTGATCATGATGGTTTCATAGCCTTGATCGGTCAGGGCATAGCAGGCGTGACAGCAGCAATAATCAAACTCGATCCCCTGCCCGATCCGGTTCGGACCACCGCCAAGGATGACGACCTTTTTGCGGTCGGACGGGCGCGCCTCGCATTCCACATCGCCCATGACGGGGGTTTCATAGGTGGAATACATATAGGGCGTCTGCGCCTCGAATTCCGCGCCGCAGGTGTCGATGCGTTTGAACACCGCGGTGACGCCAAGGTTGTGGCGGGCGCGGCGGACGTTGTCTTCGGTCCGGCCGGTCAGCGTGGCAAGGCGGGCATCGGTGAAGCCCATCATCTTGATCTTGCGCAACCCGACCTCGGTCACGGGCAGGCCGTTTTTGCGGATCTCGGCCTCGGCCTCGATGATTTCACGGATACGGGCAAGGAACCACGGGTCGAATTTGGTGACCGCGTGGATGTCATCATCCGACATGCCGTGGCGCATGGCCTGCGCGATCACGCGGATGCGGTCGGGGGTTTGTTGGGCCAGCGCCTTGGTGATGGCGGCAGCATCGGGTGCGCCGGGGATATTGATTTCGTCAAAACCGGTCAGGCCGGTTTCCAAGGAGGCCAGCGCCTTTTGCATCGATTCGTGGAAGGTGCGGCCAATCGCCATCGCCTCGCCCACAGATTTCATCGCGGTGGTCAGATGGGGTTCGGAGCCTGCGAATTTTTCAAACGCAAAGCGCGGGATTTTGGTGACGACATAATCGATTGTGGGCTCAAACGATGCCGGGGTGACGCCGGTGATGTCGTTGTCCAACTCATCAAGGGTATAGCCCACGGCGAGTTTCGCGGCGATCTTGGCAATCGGGAAGCCGGTGGCTTTGGACGCCAGCGCGGAAGACCGCGACACCCGCGGGTTCATTTCGATCACCACCATGCGGCCATCGGCGGGGTTGATCGCCCATTGCACGTTGGACCCACCGGTTTCGACGCCGATTTCGCGCAGAACGGCGATAGAGCCGTTGCGCATGATCTGGTATTCCTTGTCGGTCAGGGTCAGCGCAGGGGCGACAGTGATGCTGTCGCCGGTATGCACTCCCATAGGATCAACGTTTTCGATGGCACAGACGATGATCGCGTTATCGGCCTTGTCGCGCACCACCTCCATCTCGAATTCTTTCCAGCCGAGCAGGGATTCATCGACAAGGATTTGACCGACGGGAGAGGCTTCCATCCCGGTGCGGCAATAATATTCATATTGTTCACGGTTATAGGCGACACCGCCGCCCGTGCCGCCAAGGGTAAAGGCGGGGCGGATGATCGCGGGCAAGCCCACATATTCGATGGCGTCGATGGCCAGTTGCAGGCCGGCCTTAATGTCGCGCTTGCCGTTGTCCATCTTTGGCGCGGTGATGATTGTGGCTTTGGGGTTCTCGATCCCCAGACGGTCCATCGCCTCGCGGAACAATTTGCGGTCTTCGGCCATCTCGATGGCTTCGCGTTTGGCGCCGATCATCTCGACCCCGAATTTTTCCAGCACGCCCATATCGGCCAGCGCCAGCGAGGTGTTCAGCCCGGTCTGCCCGCCCATCGTGGGCAGCAAGGCATCGGGGCGTTCCTTTTCGATGATCTTGGCGACGATTTCGGGCGTGATAGGTTCGATATAGGTCGCATCGGCCAGCCCCGGATCGGTCATGATCGTGGCGGGGTTGGAATTGACGAGGATGACGCGATAGCCTTCCTCGCGTAGGGCCTTGCAGGCCTGCGCGCCGGAATAGTCAAACTCGCAGGCTTGCCCGATGATGATGGGCCCCGCGCCGATGATCATGATGGATTTGATGTCGGTCCGCTTTGGCATCGCCCTGCCCCCTGATGTGCAAATTGTCGTGGGTTATAGGGATGGCGCGCGCAGGTGCAAGGCTTAGCTTGGCGGATATGGTGCAAAGTCAAAATCAGTGGATTTTGACGCCTCCGGCGGGAGTATTTTCACCAAAGCGAAGCAATGGTTGACATAGGTCGGGCAAAGGGGTGTATCGGGCCTGCCCGTATTTTCGCCAAAGGACCATCCCATGCACGCCTATCGCAGCCATACCTGTGCCGATCTGACCGCCGCCGATGTCGGCAAAACCGTGCGTCTGTCCGGTTGGGTCAATCGGGTGCGCGATCACGGCGGCATCCTGTTCATCGATCTGCGCGACCATTACGGGATTACGCAGGTGTTGTGCGATCCTGATTCCGCGGTCTTTGCGGATGTGGAAAAGGTCCGGTCGGAATATTGTATCCGCATCGATGGTGAAGTCGTGGCGCGCAGCCCCGAATTGGTCAATGCCAAGCTGCCCACCGGCGAGGTTGAGGTCTTCATCCGCGATATCGAAGTGCTGGGTGCAGCCAAGGAACTGCCGCTGATGGTCTTTGGTGATCAGGAATATCCAGAGGAAACACGGTTGAAATACCGCTACCTCGACCTGCGGCGCGAGGCGATGCAGAACAATATGAAACTACGCTCTGACGTTGTGGCCTCGATGCGGCGGCGGATGTGGGACAAAGGGTTCCGCGAATATCAGACGCCGATTATTACGGCGTCCAGCCCCGAAGGTGCGCGCGATTTTCTGGTGCCGTCGCGCCTGCATCCCGGGAAATTCTACGCCCTGCCGCAGGCACCACAGCAGTTCAAGCAGCTGATCATGGTTTCGGGCTATGACAAATACTTCCAGATCGCGCCCTGTTTCCGCGATGAAGACCCGCGCGCGGACCGCTCACCCACGGATTTCTATCAGTTGGATCTGGAGATGTCCTTTGTCACCCAGCAGGATGTCTTCGACACGATCCAGCCGGTCATCGGCGGGGTGTTCGAGGAATTCGGCGGCGGGCGCAAGGTTGACCAGACCTGGGAGCAGATTTCCTACAAGGATGCCGCTCTGTGGTACGGCACCGACAAGCCCGATCTGCGCAACCCGATCAAGATGCAGGTTGTGTCAGACCATTTCCGCGACTCTGGTTTTGCGATTTTCGCGAAACTGTTGGAGCAGGAGGGCACCGAAATCCGTGCCATTCCGGCACCAACAGGCGGGTCGCGGAAGTTTTGTGACCGGATGAATGCCTTTGCCCAGAAAGAAGGGCTGCCGGGGATGGGGTATATCTTCTGGCGAAAGCGCCAGAACCCGCTAGCGCAAAACATCACCGACGCGCTTAAACAAACAGCCCTTGGACTTCAGGCCGCATTTGGAAATCAAGAAGATCGGGTTCGCGCGAAACGTGCGCTGCAAGAAGCAGTGAATGATGCGAGCGAAAGCCTACAGATAACAGATGAAGAAGCCGCCCAAATAGTCGAAAGAATCGACGCTCTTGAAGCTGATGGAAAGTCAGATCAAGCCGATGTTCTGCGAAACGCATATTTTGGTGAGTTTGAAGCGGCAGGCCCCCTCGCCAAGAACATCGGGCCGGAACGGACCGAGGCGATCCGCCAGCAATTGGGTCTGGGTCTGGGCGATGCGGCCTTCTTCCTTGGCGGCAAGCCCAAGGCGTTTGAGGCGGTGGCCGGGCGTGCGCGCACGGTGATCGGCGATGAACTGGGGCTGACCGACACCGACCGTTTCGCCTTTGCATGGATCGTGGATTTCCCGATCTATGAAAAGGATGCGGAAACCGGCAAGATCGATTTCGAACATAACCCGTTTTCCATGCCGCAGGGCGGGATGGAGGCGTTGCAGGGTGATCCGCTCGACGTGCGCGGCTATCAATATGATCTGGCCTGCAACGGCTATGAACTGGTGTCGGGCGCGATCCGGAACCACAAGCCAGAAATCATGTTCAAGGCGTTTGAGATTGCGGGTTACGGCGAGGAAGAAGTGCGCAAGCGGTTTGGCGGCATGGTCAATGCGTTCCAATATGGCGCGCCGCCGCATGGTGGCTGTGCTGCGGGCATCGACCGGATCGTGATGTTGCTGGCCAATGCGTCCAACATCCGTGAAGTCATCATGTTCCCGATGAACCAGCGCGCGGAAGATCTGATGATGGGCGCGCCGTCCGAGCCGATGAACGAACAATTGCGCGAATTGCGCCTGCGCGTGTTGCCACCCGAAAGCTGAGGACGCGGGGTCGCGGTGGACATTGCTGTCGCCGCGCCCGTAATCTAGGCTGCGTTTCAGGGGGGCTTTCATGCATCACGCAGCGATTACCGGAACCGGCGTGTTCACGCCGTCACAAGTGATTACCAATGATGAATTGGTCATCGCCTTCAACGCCCATGCCGATCTGTGGAATGCCGACCATGCCGATGCGATTGCCGCGGGCGAGGTTGCGGCGAAACCGCATTCATCCGCCGATTTCATTCTGGCGGCATCGGGGATCGAGCAGCGCTATGTGCTGGATAAATCTGGGTTAATGGACCCTGCCCGCATGTTCCCACGATTGCCGCAGCGGCCCGATGATGCGCCGGGCTATATGGCGGAAATCGGGGTTGATGCCGCGCGCAAGGCGCTGGCGATGGCGGGTGTCGATGCAGGCGATGTCGATCTGGTGATCTGTGCCGCGTCCAATATGGAACGCGCCTATCCGGCGATTGGTGTGGAAATTCAGCAGCTTCTGGGTGCCGGTGGCTTTGCCTTTGACATGAATGTCGCCTGTTCCAGCGCCACATTCGGCATTCAGACGGCAGCGGATATGATCCGTGCCGGGTCGATCCGCCGCGCACTGGTGGTCAACCCTGAAATCTGCAGCGCCCATCTGGAATGGCGCGACCGCGATTGCCATTTCATCTTTGGCGATGTGGCGACAGCGACCTTGCTCGAACGCGATGAAGGGCTGGAGGGGCCGCATTTCAAGGTGCTGTCGACCTGCTGTGCCACGCAGTTCAGCAACAATATCCGCAACAACAACGGCTATCTGCGCCGCACCCATGACGCGATGGACGACCGCCGCGACATGCAATTCATGCAAAACGGGCGCAAAGTGTTCAAAGAGGTGCTGCCTTTGGTCAGCGACCATATCGCCGCACATCTGGCGGATGCCGGTGTGGTGGCCGATGATCTGCGCCGGTTGTGGCTGCATCAGGCGAATAAGACGATGAATGATTACATCGGCCGCAAGGTGTTGGGCCGCGTGCCGGAACCGGCAGAGCAGCCCAATATTTTGCAAGATTACGCCAATACGTCATCGGCGGGGTCGATCATCGCCTTTGCGCAGAATTCGGCTGATCTGAGGCCTGGTGACAAAGGGCTGATCTGTTCCTTTGGCGCGGGCTATTCGGTGGGGTCGGTTATTCTGGAACGCGCCTAGCCGCTGACGCGGTCATGCACGTCCTGCAGGGTTTCGACCCGTTCGGAATAGCGATCCGTCAGCATTTTGTCGCGGGCGCGGGTCATCAGGGTGAAGCGGGCGAGTTCCTCCATCACATCGACGATCCGGTTGTAGAGGGGGGATGGTTTCATCCGCCCACCCTCAAACTCTTTGAACGCCATCGGGACAGAGGATTGGTTGGGGATCGTGATCAGTCGCATCCAGCGGCCCAGAATGCGCAATTGATTGACCGTGTTGAAAGATTGCGACCCGCCAGAGACCTGCATCACGGCCAAAGTCTTGCCCTGCGTCGGGCGGATGCCGCCAATGGGCGACAGCGGCAGCCAGTCGATCTGCGCTTTCATGATCGCGGTCATGGCACCATGCCGTTCGGGGCTGGACCAGACCATGCCTTCGGACCAGAGCACCAATTCACGCAATTCGGCAACTTTGGGGTGGGTTTCATCGACGCCATCATCGGGGAGCGGCAGGCCGGAGGGGTCGAATATCCGCGTCTCGCAGCCGAGCGCGCGTAGGACACGCGCGCCTTCCTCGGCGCAAAGGCGGGAATAGCTGACCGGGCGCAGGGACCCGTAAAGCAACAGGATGCGCGGCGGATGGCCGGGGTCACCCGGTCCGGCCAAGGCGGCATGATCCAGAGGCTGCAAGGCACCGGGCATGATGTTGGGAAGATCTTTCAGGTCCATGGCTCGTATCCTTTTGTCTTGGTCAGGACCTAGCAGATTGCGGAGTGAGGGAAAGACCTGCCCGCAACCTCTTGCCATCACGTCTGTCGCGGGGCTAATCAGCCGCATGGCAAAGCTCTATTTCAATTATTCCACGATGAACGCGGGCAAATCGACCGTGTTGTTGCAGGCGTCGCATAATTACATCGAACGCGGGATGCAGACCTATCTGATGATCGCGCAGCTCGACAATCGCGCAGGGCATGGACGGATTGGCAGCCGGATCGGGATTGGTGCCGATGCCGATACCTTTGCCCCCGGTGAAGATCTGTTTGCCAAGATCAAGGCGCGGCTGGACGCGGGTCCTTGTGCCTGCGTGTTCATCGACGAGGCGCAGTTTCTGGACAAAGATCAGGTCTGGCAATTGGCCCGCGCAGTGGATGATCTGAACGTGCCGATCATGACATTCGGGCTGCGGGTGGATTTTCTGGGGGAATTGTTTCCCGGCTCTGCTGCGCTGTTGGCGCTGGCCGATGAAATGCGCGAGGTCCGCACGATCTGCCATTGCGGCAAGAAGGCGACGATGGTGGTGCGCAAGGATGCCGAGGGGCGGGTGCTGGCGTCGGGCGATCAGATCGTGATTGGCGGGAATGATCGCTATGTCTCGCTCTGCCGGCGGCATTGGCGGGCGGAGATGGGTGAGGATTAAGAACTTTTATGCCTCCGGCGGGGATATTTATGCTCGGAAGATGGGGTTAATAGAAACTCTGTGGGTCGATGTCGATGGCGAGGCGCAGGTTGCTAGGCAAGCGGAACTGCGCGACCCAATGGGTCAGGGCAGCTTGCAGCGGCGCTGATTTATCCGCCTTGACCAGCAGGCGCACCCGGTGGTTGCCGCGCACGCGGGCGATGGGTGCGGGGGCCGGACCGTAAACCTGCGCCCCGATCTGGCGCAAAGGGCCATCGCGGCGGGCCATATCGTTGCCAAGGTCAAACACGGCCTTCAGGTCAGGCCCGCTGAGGATGATGCCCGCCATCCGACCGTAAGGCGGCACACCGGCGGCGCGACGCTCTTCGGCCTCGGCGGACCAGAAGCTTTCCTCGTCCCCGTTCAGAATCGCGCGGATGACCGGATGATCGGGTTGATAGGTTTGCAGCAACGCCACGCCGGGGGTTGCGGCGCGCCCTGCCCGCCCCGCGACCTGCCGCATCAGTTGAAAGGTCCGTTCCGCCGCGCGCAGGTCGGAGCCTTGCAACCCCAAATCGGCGTCAATCACGCCGACCAGCGTCAGCAGCGGGAAATTATGCCCTTTGGCCACCAATTGCGTGCCGATGATGATATCGGTGCCGCCTTGGGCGATTTCGGCGATATGCGCCTTCATCGCGCGGGCAGACCCGTAAAGGTCGGATGACAGCACCGCGATCCGGGCTTTGGGGAACAGCGCTGCCACCTCTTCGCCCATCCGTTCCACACCGGGGCCAACGGCGGCGAGTTTGTCCGCCGCGCCACAGCTGGGGCAGATCACCGGAATCGGCTTCGTCTCGCCGCATTGATGGCACATCAGCCGGTTCTGGAACCGGTGTTCCACCATCCGTGCATCGCAATGATCGCAACCGATCTGATGCCCGCAGGCCCGGCAGAGCGTGACAGGCGCATAGCCGCGCCGGTTGAGGAAAAGCAGCGATTGTTCACCTTTTTCCAAACGGTCGGCGATGGCAGCCTGCAAAGTGGGGGAAACCCAGCGTCCGTGCGGGACTTCTTCGACCCGCATGTCAATTGCCGCCATCTGCGGCATCACGGCAGCGCCAAAACGCGACGTCAGATCCAGCCGCTGATATTTGCCCGCCTGCGCATTGGCCCAGCTTTCCAAGCTGGGCGTGGCCGAGGCCAGCACCACCTGCGCGCCGCACAAAGCCGCGCGCAATACCGCCATGTCGCGGGCGTTATAAAGCACGCCGTCTTCTTGTTTGTAGGAGGTATCATGTTCTTCATCGACCACGATCAGGCCAAGGTTCTGGAACGGCAAAAACAGGGCCGAGCGTGCACCGACCACCAATTGCGCATCGCCTTGCCCGACCATCCGCCAGCAGCGGCGGCGTTCGGTCATGGTGACGCCGGAATGCCATTCGGCGGGTTTGCGGCCAAACCGCGCCTCAACCCGTTCGATGAATTCACCTGACAGCGCGATTTCAGGCAAAAGCACCAGCGCCTGACGGCCCATGCGCAGACATTCGGCGACTGCCTCCAGATAGACTTCGGTCTTGCCCGACCCGGTCACGCCTTTCAGCAAGGTCGTGCCATAGCCATCACTGCGCAAAGCTTTGCGCAAGGTCTCTGCACCCGCCGCCTGATCAGGGTTCAGTGTCTTGCCGCCATGCTCCGGGTCCAACAGGGGATAGGGCGTATCGCGCGGCGCGTCCTCTTCCAGCACAGCGCCTTGCGCGACCAGCCCTTTGACCACCGAAGGGCCAACATCCGCAGCCTCGGCCAGTTCTTTCAACGTGAACGCCAACCCGCCATAATCGCGCAAGACACCCAGCACTTTGTCGCGGGCAGCGGTCTTACGGTCAGGCTCGCCGTCGCCCAGCCGGTAAACCTTGCGCATGGAGGGCGCATCACCCAGACCCGGCGCGCGGGTGCCAAGGCGCAGCATCGCAGGTAGCGGCGTCAGCGTATAATCCGCAGCGCGGGTCAGAAAATCGCGCATCTCATCACGCATCGGTGCAAGGTCCAGCACCCGGATCACCGACCTGATCTTGGCACGGTCATAGTCGCCCTTGCCCGGCCCCCAGACAACGCCCAGCACTTTGCGCGGGCCCAAGGGCACCTCGACAAAAGCGCCCAGATGGCAGCCGCCTTCGGGGGCCTTGTAGTCCAGCAACCGGTCAAGCGGTTGCGTGGTCAACACACCGACCAGATCGCCTTGATGAAAATAGCTGACTGTCATAACCGCCTTTTTGAGGGTTCACGCCCTGCCTGTCGTCAGGTAAACGCATGCGTAGCAAACACCAACCCATCCCCGGAGGGAAGTTATGAAGTTTTTCGTAGACACAGCCGAGATTGACCAGATCAAGGAACTCAATGACCTTGGCATGGTGGATGGGGTGACGACCAACCCGTCGCTGATCGCCAAATCAGGCCGCAACATTCTGGAAGTGACCAAGGAAATCTGTGACCTTGTCAGCGGTCCGGTTTCGGCAGAGGTTGTCGCACTGGACGCAGAGACCATGCTGGCCGAAGGCCGCAAACTGGCCAAGATCGCCGACAATATCGCGGTGAAAGTACCGCTGACCTGGGCCGGACTGAAAACCTGCAAGACGCTGTCGGATGACGGGATCATGGTCAATGTGACCTTGTGTTTTTCCGCCAATCAGGCGCTGCTGGCGGCCAAGGCGGGCGCGACATTCATCAGCCCGTTCATCGGGCGGTTGGATGATCTTAACCTCGACGGGCTGGAACTGATTGAGGACATCCGCACGATCTATGACAATTATGGGTTTGCCACGCAGATTCTGGCGGCCTCGATCCGTACCGCGAACCACATGTCTGATTGCGCCAAGATCGGCGCGGACGTTGCCACAGCGCCACCTGCGGTGATCAAGGCGATGGCAAACCACCTGCTGACCGACAAAGGTCTGGCCGGGTTCATGGCAGATGTCGAAAAAGCAGGTATCACAATCCTGTAAGACCCCGGCAGGATGGGTGATTTTACCCGTCCTGCTATCCGCCTGTCGCAAAAAAGTTGCGGCACTGTGCTGCCGGACCTGCTAATGTGTGACAAAACAAAACAGAGCAGGCCTATGACCACCACAGCACTCGCCGATGATCTTCGCGCGAAAATTATTGCAAACCCTGATGTTCTTCTGGAAGATCACGCCCTGATGCGCGCCCTCGTCGGTGCCAATGATGATGCCAAAGGTGGCAATATCATCGACCTGCGCGCGATTGCGATGGAACGGCTCGAAGCACGCTTTGACCGGCTGGAAGATACCCACCGCAATGTGATTGCCGCCGCCTATGACAATCTGGCAGGCACCAATCAGGTGCATCGCGCCATATTGCGGATGATGGATGCGGCGACGTTTGCCAGCTTTCTGACCGATCTTGCGGGCGATGTCGCCGATACGTTGCGCGTCGATGCGATCCGGCTGGTGCTCGAAGTGAATGATCCGGACCATCAGAATGATCTGGGTCCCGTCGTCGCCTCGGTGCCTGCGGGGTTTGTCGATGATTACATCACGCTGGGCCGCAATATGCCCGCCCGACAGGTTACTTTGCGCGCGTTTCATAATGTGGGGGCCAGCCTGTATGGCGACCGCGCGTCCTTAATCAAGTCCGAGGGGTGTCTGAAACTCGATCTGGGCAAGGACCGGTTACCGGCGCTGCTGGTGATGGGCAGTGAAGACCCGCAGCAGTTCAGCAAAACGCAGGGCACGACTCTGCTGGTGTTTTTCACCGGCGTGCTGGAACGGGTGCTGCGCCGCTGGCTGGGCTAATGCAGGGGATTTCACCGGCCCTGACCGCGGCGCTGGACCATTGGCTGGATCATGAACGCGCGCTGGTCGGGGCTGCCCCCAATACGCTGAAAGCCTATCAGGCCGATCTGCTGAGTTTCATGGCCTTCATGACACAGCATCACGGTGGCGCGCAGGGTCTTGGCCCTTTGGCGCGGATCAGCCTGGGCGATATGCGCGCCTGGATGGCCCATGAACGTGGACGCGGGGTCGCGGCGCGGTCGCTGGCGCGGTCTTTGTCGGCGGTCAAATCATTCTACCGTTGGCTGGCAGCGCGCGAAGCGTTTGAACCCACCGCCGTGCTATCCACCCGCGCGCCGAAATTTCAACCCAAACTGCCGCGCCCGTTGGCCGCCCCTGCCGCCAGCGACATGATCGACACCGTCGGATTGCAAGCGCGCGAACCATGGGTGGCCGCCCGTGACGCGGCGGTGATCACATTGCTTTACGGCTGTGGCTTGCGGATATCAGAGGCCTTGTCGCTGACGGGTGCCGACGCCCCGCTGCCCGCTGTCCTGCGGATCACAGGCAAGGGCGGCAAGGAACGCATCGTACCGGTGCTGGATATCGCCCGCGATGCCGTAGCTGCCTACACACAGCTTTGCCCGTATGACAAAACGCCTGATGGACCGCTGTTCCGTGCAATCCGCGGTGGCGCGCTCGCCCCGCGTGCGATCCAGAAAGTCGTGGAACAGGCTCGCCTGCAACTGGGGCTGCCTGCCACGGCCACGCCGCATGCGTTTCGGCATTCCTTTGCGACACATCTGATGGCAGCGGGTGGTGATCTGCGCAGCATTCAGGAATTACTGGGCCATGCATCACTGTCGACCACACAGGCCTATACGGCGGTTGATGCGGCACAATTGATGGCGGTCTATGACCGCGCGCATCCCAAGGCCTGAGTTTGCCGTTGCCCCGAAGTGAAAATTGGATATGACGGTTTGATGAATCTTCGCGCCAAAGCCCTTTCCGTTCACTTGCTCACCGCCTCTGGCGCCGTTTTCGCGATGCTGGCGATGCTGGCCGCGGTCGAACAGAAATGGGACCTGATGTTCCTGTGGCTGGTCGTCGCCTTCTTTGTGGACGGGATCGACGGCCCCTTGGCCCGTAAATATGAGGTCACGCGCAATGCGCCGGTCTTTGACGGCGTGCTGCTTGACCTGATCATCGACTACCTGACTTACGTCTTCGTGCCCGCCTATGCCCTGTTCAAATCGGGCCTGTTGCCAGGCTGGACCGGCTGGTTCGCGATCATCGCGATCACCTTTGCCTCGGCGCTCTATTTCGCCGATACCCGCATGAAAACCAAGGATTATTCATTCTCTGGTTTTCCCGGCTGCTGGAACATGCTGGTGCTGGTGATCTTCGCGTTAGAGCCGAACTTCTGGATCTCGCTGGTGCTGGTATCATCGCTGGCCGTGGCAATGTTCCTGCCGCTGAAATTCGTCCATCCGGTCCGCACGAAACGCTGGCGGATGGTGACCCTGCCGATGGCGTTGGCCTGGACCCTGTTCGCGGGCTGGGCCGCTTGGGTGGATTTCCATCCACAAAGCTGGGCGCATTCGGGATTGGTTGTGACATCTGTCTATCTGCTGTTTGCGGGCATTGCGCAGCAGATCATTTACGGCAAAGACGGCTGAAAGAACTTTTATGCCTCCGGCGGGGATATTTATACTCGGAAGATACGAAAAGGGCGGCACCTAGGCCGCCCTTTCGTGTTTTTCAACCAAGTGCCTCATCACAGCGCCCGCAGACGCCCGGATGCGCATGGGTGCCGACATCTGGCAGGATTTTCCAGCAGCGTTGGCATTTTTCGCCACTCGCACGGGCAAAGACCACTGCGACATCAGCCACATCGTCCAGCCTGAACGCGCCGTCAGGGGCGGTCTCGGTGCTGATCTTGATGGCGGAAGTGATACATAGATCGTCAAAGGCGGTGGTTTCCAGCACCTGCGCCGCCTCGGCAGTGACATAGACCGTTGGTGCCGCCTCCAGCGATGCGCCGATGACCTTGGCCGTGCGTTCCACCTCCAGCGCGCCGGTGACGACGCGGCGGGCGCGGCGGACAACGGCCCATTTCGCGGCCAGCGCATCATCGCGCCAATCGTCGGGCGTGGCGACGAAATCTTCCAGGTGGATCGAGCTGTCATCGCCGGGGAAACGTTCCAGCCAGACTTCTTCCATCGTGAAGGTCAGCATCGGGGCGAGCCAGCGGGTGATCCGGTGAAACAGAAGATCCAGCACGGTCCGTGCTGCCCTGCGCCGTACGGTATCGCCATCGCAGTACAGCGCATCCTTGCGCACGTCGAAATAGAAGGCCGACAGATCGACGGTCGCGAAGGTAAAGACCGCTTGGAATACCCCTTGGAAATCATAGCGCGCATAGCCTTCGCGCACGGTGACATCCAGTTCCGCCAGCCGGTGCAGCACCCAGCGTTCCAGTTCCGGCATATCCGCCGGGGCGACCCGGTCGGCCTCAGAAAAATCAGCCAGCGAGCCCAACATATAGCGCATCGTATTGCGCAACCGGCGATAGCTGTCGGCGACGCCTTTGAGAATTTCATCCCCGATCCGCAGATCGGCGGTATAATCCGACTGCGCCACCCAAAGCCGCAGGATATCCGCGCCATATTGCTGCACGACCTTTTCCGGCGCGATAGTATTGCCGATGGATTTGGACATTTTCATGCCCTTCTGATCCAGCGTGAAGCCATGCGTCAGCACCCCGCGATAGGGCGCATGGCCCATCGTGCCGCAGGCCTGCAACATCGAAGAATGGAACCAGCCGCGATGCTGGTCGGTGCCTTCGAGATAGAGATCAGCCATGCCATCGGTGGACCCATCGGCCCGGTCGCGCAGCACGAAAGCGTGGGTAGAGCCAGAATCGAACCAGACGTCGAGGATGTCGAACACCTGATCGTATTCATCAGGGTTCACGCTGCCGGTCAGGAACCGTTCCTTGGCACCGTCTTTATACCAGGCATCGGCACCTTCGACCTCAAAAGCTTCCAGCACGCGGGCGTTGACGGCGGCATCGCGCAACAGGAAATCAGCATCTCCGGGCTGCGCCCCTTTCTTGGTGAAACAGGTCAGCGGCACGCCCCAGGCGCGTTGGCGGGACAAAACCCAATCCGGCCGCGCCTCGATCATCGAATAAAGCCGGTTGCGGCCGGTCTTGGGCGTCCATGTCACCAATTCGTCGATGGACCGCAAAGCCCGTTCGCGGATCGTGGTGCCATAGGTGTCCTTGCCGTCGCCCAGCGGCTGATCGACCGCCACGAACCATTGCGCCGTATTGCGATAGATCACCGGCGCTTTGGACCGCCAGCTATGGGGGTAGGAATGCTTGATCTTGCCGCGTGCCAGCAGGCCACCGACTTCGACCAGCTTGTCGATGACGGCGGTGTTTGCATCGCCTTCCTTGCCATTGGGTTTCAGGATCAGCTTGCCGCCAAAGAATGGCAGCGTCTCACGGAAAGACCCGTCGTCCATCACATTATAGGTGATGACCTGTTGCAGCATACCAAGGTCACGATAAAGCTCGTATTCCTCCATCCCGTGTGACGGGGCGCAATGCACAAAACCGGTGCCTTCTTCATCGGTGACAAAATCTGCGGCGCGGAAATCACGCGGTTCATCCCATTCACCTTGCGACCCTTCGGCCCCGTGCAACGGGTGGGTCAGTGTCATCCCGGCAAATTGTGCTGGGGTCACATCGCGCACGCGGCGCCATTGCCCCTCTTCCAGCCGGGCGCGGGCAAAGGTCTGTGCCGCCAGCTTATCGGCAAGGATATAGCGTTCACCTTTGCTGACCCAGCTTTCCGCTGGCGTGTCCGCAACCTCGTAAAGGCCATAGTCAAAGCCAGCACCATAGACGACAGCCTTGTTCGACGGGATCGTCCAGGGTGTTGTGGTCCAGATCACCACATAGGCACCGACCATATCTTCATGGGTCTGCGCCACAGCCTCGGCCACGGCCTCACGGTCGCTGTCCATCGCTTCTTCATCTGACAAGGCGACATCGGGCAGATCAAAATTTGCCACCCGGAATTTCACCCAGACGGTGAAACTTTCCTTGTCATGATATTCCACCTCGGCCTCGGCCAGCGCGGTCTTTTCCACCGGCGACCACATCACAGGCTTGGACCCTTGATAGAGCGTGCCATTCATCAGGAATTTCTGGAATTCCTCCGCGATCACCCGTTCCGCATGAAAGGCCATAGTCAGATAGGGGTCATCCCAGTTCCCCGTGACGCCAAGGCGTTTGAATTCCTCGCGCTGGATATCGACCCAGCCTTCGGCGAATTTGCGGCATTCCTGCCGGAAATCGACGACATCCACGGCGTCTTTGTCCTGTCCCTTGGCGCGGTATTTTTCCTCGATCTTCCATTCGATCGGCAGGCCGTGGCAATCCCAGCCCGGCACGTAGCGCGCGTCGCGGCCCATCATCTGCTGGCTGCGCACGACCATATCCTTCAGGATCTTGTTCAGCGCGTGGCCGATATGCAGATTGCCGTTCGCATAAGGCGGGCCGTCATGCAGGGTGAAAGGTTTGCGACCCTCCGCCTTGGCGCGCAGCTTGTCGTAAACCCCGATCTGCGCCCAGCGCGCCAGCCAGTCGGGTTCACGCTTCGGCAGGCCCGCGCGCATCGGGAAATCGGTCTGCGGCA
Organism: Loktanella sp.; assembly: GCA_017390475.1. Taxonomy (GTDB): domain Bacteria; phylum Pseudomonadota; class Alphaproteobacteria; order Rhodobacterales; family Rhodobacteraceae; genus Yoonia. The sequence goes on along the minus strand of JAFPBO010000013.1, from coordinate 16,057 downwards.
GGTTCAGGGTGTCTTTGTAATCAGTCGTCTCGGCGCACATGTGTCGCGTCCTTTGGGCAATCGTGAATGAAAGGAAAGATGAGGCGCGGTGCGCAATCGCTTGCACCATAGTCCCGGTCGGTCTGAAAGATCAAACCGCCGGGCAAGTAATGCGTAGGATCATCATGCTGGTCATGGCCGCGCTTATAGAACCCAAGCCACGCAGGGTAAACCCGTGATCAGCGGCAATAGGTGCCGTTGCGATAGCGTGCCGTGTCAAAGTGGAAATGGTCATGATGAAACCGGTTCGCCTCTGGCCCAAGCACGGTGCCGAACGGCCCGCAGGCCGCCTGCCACATGCGGCGCAACAGCGGGCCGTGGGCTGCGTTGTTCCATCCTCGGAGCACGGTGATATCGCTGCCATCGCGCAAGCTGATTGCAGCGATATCGATGGCGCGGCCCAGCGCATGTTCCGACATCCGCCCAGAGGACGCATTGTTGCGGTTGCGGCAGGCGTAATGCGACCCGACGCGCAGGCTGTCGATGCCGCCGCCCAGATCGCCGATGGCGGGCATCGCACCCTCCGTCACCCAGTCTTTCAACGCCTCTGCCGTGCCACAATCCATCGTGGCTTGCGGGACCAGCGTCACCCCGGCGACGGCCTTGACGCGCACCGCATCGGTGACACCGCAGGCCCCTGCCCCTTCGACCACGCCCAACACCTCACCCTGTAGGGCCGGATCGCCACAGATCTGGCCACGCTGGCGGGCAATCTGCTGTTCCTGCGCGACGGAGGCGACGCTGGCAGGACGCAGCACGGGGCGCAAAGATTGCTGGACGGCCAAGGCACTGGTTTGCGGCGAGACGATCTGGGGCGGGCTGTTACCGACGCTATCCGGCCGCGCGACAGGACGCAGGGCTGAGGCGGGGACAGCATTGCTGCCCTCATTCTCCTGCGCCGCCAAAGGGCTGACCCAAAGGGCAAGACCGACGGCCAGCGCGCGCATCATTCCCGCTTTGTCGCCGGTTTGCGGCCAAAGTCGGGCGCATCAGTATCCTGCCCCGCTTCGATGATCGACCGGCGGATCGACCTTGTGCGGGTGAAATAAGCATGTAGATGATCACCATCGCCCAGCCGGATCGCACGCTGCAGGGCGAATAATTCCTCGGTAAAGCGCCCAAGGATTTCCAGCGTGGCCTCTTTATTATGCAAGAACACATCGCGCCACATGGTCGGGTCAGAGGCTGCGATCCTGGTGAAATCCCGAAACCCCGCAGCGGAATATTTGATCACTTCACTATCGGTCACCCGGCGCAATTCATCAGCGACACCGACCATCGTATAGGCGATCAGATGCGGCGTATGGCTGGTGACAGCGAGCACCAGATCATGATGATCGGCGTCCATCTCATCCACATTGCTGCCAATCCCGCGCCACAGATCCGCCAGACGCGCGACCGCCGCCGGATCGGTGCCTGCCACCGGCACCAGAATGCAAAAGCGATTGTCGAACAATTCGGCAAAGCCGGACCGTGGCCCTGAATGTTCGGTCCCTGCCAGCGGATGGGCGGGGATGAAATGCACCCCCTCCAGCACAAAGGGGCTGACCGCATCGATTACGGCACGTTTGACCGATCCCACATCGCTCAGCGTGGCACCCGGTTTCAGATGCGGCCCGATTTCGCGCGCAACATCCTCCATCGCGCCGACCGGCACGCAAAGCACGACCAGATCGGCATCGGCCACAGCCTCTGCCGCCGTGTCGGTCACGATATCACACAGGCCAATCTCACGCGCGATGGCGCGGCTTTCGGACGATCTTGCATAGCCAACGATCTGTCCCGCCAGACCGCCCCGCCGCATCGCATGGCACATGGATGACGCAATCAGCCCCAGTCCGATCAGCGCGACCTTGTCATAGATCACCGCCATCAGCGCGAGCCTTTGAACTGCGCCACGGCATGCACCACCCGGCGACAGGCCGATTCGTCGCCCACCGTGATCCGCAGACATTGCGGCAGACCGTAACCCGCCACCTGCCGCACGATGATCCCTTGGCTACGCAGATAGGCATCACAGGCCTGCGCTTCTTCCGCGCTGGCGAACCGGGCGAGGATGAAATTGGCACTCGACGGATCAGAGAGCACGCCCAGTTCAGCCAGCCCCGCGGCCAGCCAGTCGCGCCAGCGGGCGTTTTCCACCCGGCATCGCTCGGTATGGGCAGCATCGCGCATCGCGGCCTCGGCAGCGGCAAGGGCGGCAGCGGACAGGTTGAACGGCCCACGCAGACGGTTCAGCACATCAATCACTGGCTGCGGGCCGTAAGCCCAGCCGATCCGCAAACCGCCCAAGCCATAAATCTTGGAAAAGGTCCGCGTCATGATGACATTGTCACGCGCATCCACCAGCGCACGGCCCGCATCAAACCCTTCGACGAATTCGGCATAGGCCCCATCCAGCACCAGCAATGCCTGCGGCGGCAGACCGGCGGCCAGACGCGCGACCTCATCTTCTGAAATCATCGTCCCGGTCGGGTTGGCGGGGTTCGCCAGATAGATCAGCCGTGTCTTATCCGTGCAGGCGGCCAGGATCGCATCAACATCGACGACACGGTCGCGTTCCGGCACGACCACCGGGGTCGCCCCGCAGGCATGGGCATAGATCGGATACATCGAAAAGCCATGTTCGGTGAACACAACTTCATCCCCAGGCCCGGCATAGGCCTCTGCCAGCAGTTTCAGAATCTCGCCTGATCCCACGCCACAGATCACACCGGCCGGATCGACACCCCACACGTCGCCAATCGCGGCGCGCAGAGAGGCATGATCAGTGGACGGATAGCGGTGCAGATCATGAGCGGCACGGGCAAAGGCCTGCATCGCCGCCGGGCTCGCGCCCAGCGGGTTTTCGTTCGAGGACAGTTTGAGCACATTGCTCTGCCCTTCAAGCTGGGATGCCCCGCCTACGTAAAGCGCGATATCCAGAATGCCGGGTTGCGGTTCAATGCCATTCGCCATGCTTAGGTCTTCCGTATGAAATCAGGGTCGTTCTAACGCCGCGACAAGGCCGTGACCAGAGACAAGACAATGCGCGCAACAAGAGATTAAAGATATGTGCACGCAGCGCGCGGCACTTCATGCACATCCGCGCCGCAGGCCGGGAATGACGCTGATCTTCCCCGCGGGGAAGAACCCAAAACCTTCCCCGCGGGGAAGGTTGCCTGGCTTTGTTCAAAATCCGGATCAATAACACAAAAACAAAAGGCCGCCCCAGTGGGACGGCCTTCCAAAACTGCAACAGATATGCAGTAAAATCAGTTCTTGGCGTAGAATTCGACAACCAGGTTTGGTTCCATCGTCACCGGATAAGGCACATCGGCCAAAGTCGGTGTGCGCACGAAAGTCATGACCATCTTGTTGTGATCGACTTCCATGTAATCGGGCACGTCACGCTCTGGCAATTGAGCAGCGACCAGAACGATTTCCAATTGCTTGGATTTCTGACGGACTTCGATCACATCGCCTTCTTTCACGCGGTAAGACGGGATGTTCACGCGCTGGCCATTCACGGTCACATGGCCGTGGTTCACGAACTGACGCGCGGCAAAGACTGTGGGGACGAATTTCGCGCGGTAAACAACCGCGTCCAGACGCCGCTCCAGCAGACCGATCAAGTTTTCACCGGTGTCGCCTTTGACACGCTCGGCTTCGGCATAGATGCGACGGAACTGCTTTTCGGTCAGATCGCCGTAATAGCCCTTCAGCTTTTGCTTCGCGCGCAGCTGGGTGCCGAAGTCGGACAACTTGCCCTTGCGGCGCTGACCATGCTGGCCGGGGCCGTATTCACGACGGTTGACGGGGGATTTCGGACGGCCCCAGATGTTTTCACCCATCCGGCGGTCAATTTTATATTTGGCAGCGGTACGCTTTGTCATACGCTGATCTCCTTCATTCAGTTGCGAAGGGCGTTGTCCTTTGCGTGGATTTTGCCACGCCGACAGGGTTCCGCTTGCGCGGTCCACCAACACCAATGAAAGGGCCTGCTATAGACCTGCCCGCTACATGTCAACAGATGCCGTTTAGGTGCGGTCGCACAAAAATGCGGTTTCTGACAAATTCTGACCACAACTGCCTGTCATCAAGGTTAAGGGACAGCAAGAACGATCTTGACCGCGTATATTGGTAACGAGAGCAATGGTGAGCTGGTCTGGTGGAAAAGTGGCGCTTGTTGCGCAGTGCCTGATAACAAGGCGTTGCAAACGGTCCTGATCTACTGGCGTGAACGGGGTTGTGATTGTTGTCCCACCAACGACAATCAATCCATGTTGGCAGGGTTTGTAGATTTCCCAAATGATGGCAATTGCCTTTGTGGCCGTAAGCGGCGAAAGATCGCGCCATGTCTGATCCTGCCCGCCCCTCGCATCCTTTGCTGTTTGCCGCTGCTTTCGGCGCCGGGGGATTGCTGTCGTTGATGGTCTTGTTCAACGGGACGCTGGCAGGCTACGGATCGCTGCTGTTTTCATCCTGGGTGCCGCATCTGACCGGCAGCATTCTGGCGATCGTGATCCTGCTCGCGCTGCGCCCGCGGCGGGCCAGCAAGACCCGCCCGCCGCTCTGGGCCTATCTGGGCGGGGTCGCAGGCGGCGTGACTGTCATGCTGACCTCTGCCACGATGAATTCAGCGCTGGCTTTGTCCGGGACCATTGCGCTGGGGCTGGCCGGACAGATGGTGTTCAGCCTGTTCGCCGATATCCGCGGATTGTTCGGACTGCCGCAAAGGATGCCGAAACCCCGCGATTATCTGGCGCTGGCGCTGATCATCGCGGGCAGTCTGGTGCTGATTTTCCTTGGCGGTGCGCCGTGATCCTGTTTGCCGCATTGGCGGTGATGGCGGGCGTACTTGTGTCGCTGTCGCGCCAGATCAACGGACGGCTGGCGCTATCCACTTCGGCTTGGGAATCGTCATTCTGGAATCACATTGTCGGGCTGGCGTTCATCACGCTGGCGGCCATCGTCTTTGGCGGGCTCTTCGCCGGTACGCCGCAGGATGCACCATGGTGGGCCTATCTGGGCGGGCCTGTGGGATTTGTCTTTATCGCCGCCGGAAGCTGGCTGATACCGCGGATCGGGGCGGCGCAAACGGCCTTGCTGATCATCGCGGGGCAGATGATTTCCGGCGTCCTGCTTGACATCATCATGGGCACGGCGGGCAATCCTTTGGCGCGGATCGTCGGTGTGGCGCTGATCCTGGCGGGCATGTGGGTGGCGCGGTCGGCCAAAGACTGACCACGCCCCGACCTCAGGTCGTTTTCTTGTCGTTCACCACGCCAAGCGCCGCGACACCGGAATTGCCCAGTTCCACCGTGGCGAAGGGGCCACCGATGCAAAGATTGGCCAGGTCCTTGTTGTCCAAAGGCGGGGTCTTGGCAAAGATTTCCTTGGCGAATTGTTCGGCATTGTCCTTGGGCCGATAGCCCAGATGCCCGGCCTTGGCATTATCCACCACCGCGCGGTCATTGTTGGAAATGCCCCAGACCTTGGTGAAGCCCACGACAGGGCTGTCGATGGACCGTTCCACCAGATGGATCAGGTCATCATAGGACAGCCAGGTGCCGATGCTGCGGGCATTATTGGCCTGCGCGCAGGAAAATATCCGCATGCAGACCGATTCAACCCCGCGTTTGTCCCAGTAAAGGCTGGCCAGATCCTCGGCAAAGCATTTGGCCAGACCGTAATAGGTATCCGGCTTGTGCGGCGCGTCCAGACCGATGGTGTCGGTTTTCAGATGCATCCCCACGGCATGAACGGAACTGGCATAGACCACACGTTTGACACCCTTGCGATAGGCGGCCTCCCAGACGTTATAGGCACCGATGATATTGGATTGCAGGATATCGTCCCACGGTGCCTCGTCCCCGATAGCGCCGAAATGCACGACCATATCGGCACCATCCAGCACCGCCTCCATCGCGGCCAGATCCGTCAGATCGGCCTGCGTATATGTCTCACCCTCGTAAAGCTTTCCGATATCATCGATGATATCGGTCGAAACAAGGTGATCGCACATCCGCGTCAGCGGTTCGCGCAAGTACGACCCAAGGCGGCCAGCGGCCCCTGTCAGGACAAGTTTCTTCATAATATTTCCTTTCTGTCGGATCAGATCACCGCTTTTTCGATGAAACTTTCGCCCTTTTCGATGCGGGCATAGCTGAACGGGGTCAAGTCCAGCGTGCGATATGCGCCATAGGTGATCCATTCCGCCATCCCGCGCCCCATTGCGGGGGATTGCTGGAACCCATGGCCGGAGAAGCCGTTCACAAAGATGAAATTCCCAACCTTCGTATGCGGCCCGGCAATCGCGTTCTGGTCAAGCGTGTTGTAATCATAATGCCCGGCCCATGAATTGCGCAGTTTGAGTGCCTCGAACTGCGGGATGCGGGTCGCGATGATGGGCCAGACGTGATCTTCCCAGATCGCATGATCCTCTGTGAAGTCAGCAGGATCGACGGCGTGGTCATCCTCGGGCGGACACCCGGCCATGTAATATTGACCATCGGTACGGACATGGACCCCTGACGGGTCAATCGTCAGCGGCAGATCACGGTCCAGCGGTTCGGCGGCGTCAAATATGAACGTATAGCGTTTGCGCGGTTCCACCGGGATGCTGATCCCCGCCATCGCAGCGACCTGCGCGCCGCGCGTACCGGCGGCATTCACAACCATGCCACAGGCGATCTGTTCGCCAGAGGCGAGCGTGACGCTTTGCACCTTGGTGCCGCTGGCGTCGCGGGTGATCGCGGTGACCTCATTGGTGACATATTCCACACCGCGTTCGCGGGCAGATCGTTTCCACCAGTCAAACAGCGTGTTGCCGTCGAAATAGCCTTCATCCACAAGATTGTGGTTGCCCGCGATAATGTCGTCGAGCTGGTAAAACGGATAGGCGGCGGCGATGTCATCACGCGTCATATGGCGGGTGCCAGCGCCACACGCGGCCTGCAAAGCCTGCACATCGCGCAAGGTCGCGGCAAAGTCTTCGTTGTCCGCCAGATAAAGATAGCCAAAACTGTGCAGCCGCGGCTGCGGCACACGTGGGTCATTACCCATGTAGCGGGGAAAGTTCTTCACAAACTCCGTACCGAATTGCGAAATCTGCACATTGATCGCGGCGCTGAATTGCTGGCGGATGCAGGAATTGGTCAGCGACGTCGCGGCCTGCGCATAGGTCGGGTCGCGTTCCACGACAAGGATCGAGCCGTCGAAATCCGGATTATCCGTGAGGAACCACGCGACAGACGACCCCAGCATCGCGCCACCGATGATCACCACATCATAGCTGGTTCTGGCGGGGCATTGCATCAGGCGGTGTCTCCCTTGGTCACTTGGGTCTCTATGGCGGCGATATCGGCCTCGCTCAGCCCGTAATCGCGCATCGCAGCTTTCGCAGAAATATAGCCGCGCGCAAGGTCACGCTTGACCAGTTCAGGGTCGCGGCTGGCCGGATCACCATAGCCAGCCCCACCCGGCAGCCCCAGCATGACGCGCCGCCCGGCGGGCACGAACTGCTTGCCTTTGCCTTGCATCACCCCGCCATCATCCAGCGCAATTGTGGTCGCGGCACCATCCGCACCGCCCTGCCTTCCGCGCGCAGGATGATGCACGCGGTCGAACATGGCAGAGAAATCCGCCTCAAAACCGGCAGCTGGCCCAACCTCCATATATTGCCCCAGACCGCCACGATATTGCCCTGCCCCGCCGCTGTCAGGACGTAATTCCTTGCGCCAGATGATGACCGGGCCGGTATGTTCGGTCGCCTCGACCGGCATGGTCATCACGCCCGATGGAAAGGCAGTGGCGTTCAACCCGTCCACGCCGGGCCGCGCACCGGCACCGCCGGAATTGAAGGTCAGCACTTCTGCCCGCCGCCCCTGCCCGGTGGTCGGGCGCAGGCTGACCTGAAAATTGCACAGACAGCCCGCACCTTCGGCGGGGACGGTCGCGGGCAGGATCTTGTCCAGTGCATCAAACACGACGTCAGGGATCATATGGCCGATGATATGACGCAAGGCGACAGGAGCCGGATGCACCGCGTTGACGATACTACCCTCGGGCGCGGTAATTTCGAAAGGCGCGAGCGAGGCCGCGTTATTGGGAATCTCCGGGGCGATCGCGCATTTCAGCGCATAGCAGGCATAGGCCTTGGTATAGACCAGCGGCACGTTGATGCCTTTCTTGTCGATCCCCGAAGTCCCCGTGAAATCGCAGGTGATCCGGTCACCATTTATGGTCAGACTGACGCACAGATCAATCGGCACATCGAAACCATCAATCCGCATCGCTCCAGTGGCCGTATCGCGCGGCAAGGCGGCGATCCGTTCCAGCGTGGCACGGCGCGAGTTTTCGAGAATGAAGCTGCCGATCCCCGTCAGATCATCAAGCGCGAATTCGCCCATCATCTCGGTCAGACGGCGCTGGCCGATCTCGTTACAGGTGGCCAGCGCATAAAGATCACCGATCACCTGATCCGGTTCACGCACATTGCTGCGGATGATGCCGATCAGCGTGGCATCCACTGTCCCCGCATCCGCAAAGCGCATGATGGGGATATGGATGCCTTCTTCATAGACACTCGCTGCATCCGCGCCAAAGCCGCGCCCGCCGACATCGACAACATGTGCGGTGCAGGCGAAAAATCCAGCAAGGCGGCCCTGATGAAACGCCGGGGTCACAACTGTGAAATCATGCAGATGGCCGGTGCCTTCCCAAGGGTCGTTGGTAATATAGACGTCACCTTCGCGGATCGTGTCGCGCCCGATCCGGCGGATGAAATGCGGCACGGCATCGGCCATTGCATTGACATGGCCCGGCGTGCCGGTCACCGCCTGCGCCAGCATAAGGCCTTCAGCGTTGTAGACACCTGCGGACAGATCACCTGCTTCCCGCACCGAGGTGGAAAAGGCGGTGCGGACCAGCGCCTGCGCCTGCTCCTCGACAATGGAAATCAGGCGGTTCCACATGACTTGATTGGCGACATTGCTCATGTGCGTATCTCCGTGATGTCGATGGTGCCATCGGGCCGGGCGGTGGCCATGCGGCTGACGGGGATGACAATGGTGGTTTCATCCTCGGTGATCAGCGCGGGGCCAGTGACATGATCACCGGGGGAAAGACTAGCGCGCGGCACGACCTGCGCATCCGTCATGCGGGCAAGCGCCGGATCGAACAAGGCGCGATGATCACCCGCGGTCACTTGCCGCCCTGCGGGGGTCTCGGCCAAAGGCGCGGCGCTGACGCTTGCCGTCGTCGCGTTCACCGCCCAGACAGTGATTTCGATATCCATGCCGGTTACGATGCGGCCAAAGAGGCTGGCATAATCAGCCTCGAACAAAGCCTGAAAGCTGGCAGCATCAGGATTCTGCGCCTGATCCGCCGTCAGGCTGACCGGAATTTCCCAGCCTTGGCCAGTGTAGCGCATATAGACCTTATACTGGGCTTCGATCGGGGCTTTGGCATCGCAATTGCGCACGAAACCGGTCGCTTCCGCAGCCAGCGCTGCCAGCAGGTCGCGCACCTGACCGGAATCAAAGGCCGACAGTTTCATATAAACGCTGCGCGTCGCCTCAAAGCTGAACGGCGCGCGCAGGAAACCGATGGCAGAACCCACGCCCGCCCCTGTCGGCACCAGCAACCGGGTGATCCCCAGCTTTTCACACAAACGTCCGGCATGCAGGGGTGCAGCCCCACCGAAGGCGATCATTGTGTAACCGGCCAGATCCTCGCCATTCTCGACAGCATGCACACGCGCGGCATTGGCCATGTTTTCATCTACCACCTCGGCCAAGCCGTAGGCGGCGGTAATGGCATCCATATCCAAAGGCGCGCCAAGTGCGCTCAGCGCAGCCTTGGACGCATCCTTGTGCAGCTTGATCGACCCACCCGCGAAATTATCAGGGTCAAGCTTACCCAGCAGCAGATCGGCATCGGTGACGGCGGGTCTTGCACCGCCGCGCCCGTAGCAGGCAGGCCCCGGTTCGGACCCCGCGCTTTCCGGGCCGACCCTGATCTGGCGCATCGCATCGACATGGGCAAGGCTACCACCACCTGCCCCGATCTCGACCATATCAATCACCGGGATGGAAATTGGCATGCCAGAGCCTTTCTTGAACCGGTAACTGCGCGCGACCTCGAACACGCGGGCGGTTTTTGGCGTCTGGTTCTTGATCAGGCAGATCTTGGCGGTGGTGCCGCCCATGTCAAAGGACAGGATTTTATCCAGCCCGTAACGCGCGGCAATATGGGCGGCAAAAACCGCACCGCCCGCAGGGCCGGATTCGACCAGCCGCACCGGAAATTCAGCGGCATTTTCAATGCTGATGATCCCGCCGCCCGAATGCATCAGGAACACCGGGCAATCCGCGCCTTCATCCGCAAGGCGGGTCTTGAGTCGACCCAGATAGGATTTCATCAAGGGCTTGATATAGGCATTGGCGACAGTGGTGTTGAACCGTTCATATTCCCGCATCTGCGGCGAGACTTCGGACGACAGCGACACCATGACATCCGGCAGCTTTTCGGCCAGCACGTCGCGGATCATCTTTTCATGGTCGGGGTTCAGATAGGCATGGATCAACCCGACAGCGATACTTTCAAAATTGTAGGACGCGAGTGTATCAGCCATCGCCACGACCTCTGCCCGGTCCAGCGGGATCAGAACATTCCCCTGTGCATCGACACGTTCGGCCAGGGTAAATCTGTGCTGGCGTGGCAGCAAAGGTTCGGGCAATTGCAGGTTCAGATCATATTGTTCAAACCGGCTTTCGGTGCGCATTTCGATCACATCGCGGAAGCCTTGGGTCGTGATCAGCGCCGTACGCGCGCCGCGCCGTTCGATCAGCGCATTGGTGGCCAAAGTCGTACCATGGATGATCTGGCCGATCTGCGCGGGCGCGATCCCGGCCTTGGCGCAGACCTGATGCATCCCGTCGATGATCGCATCCTCGGGGGCGGCATAGGTGGTCAGCACCTTGGTGGAATGGCTGGTACCAGCGGATTCCAGCACCACATCGGTGAATGTGCCACCAATATCAACGCCCATGCGGATGTCATGTTGCATGATCTGCCCCTTTGTTGTCAGGGACAGCCTAGGCCGCTGCCAGCATCACATCCAATTATTTTATGCGATTTATTGGATCATCTTTTCTGATCAAACAGCTTTGCCGCCAAAGCCACCGCTGCGGCCTCGCCAACGATCCGGGCAGATTTCGCAGCATCATAGCGCGCAAAAAAATGCAATGGCGCAGGCGTCCAATCATAGCTGACCGCCACCAGATCACCACGTGCCAGCGCATCGGAGACCATCGCGGCAGGCAAACTCGCCACCCCCATCCCGTCGATGGTCATATGCAGACAGGCGGCCAGATTGCTGGACGGGACCAGCCGCACAGGCACTTTTGCGGCGGCAAAATGCGCCGCAACCTGCGCGAATAACTGGGTATCACGGGCATGGGTCAGGATAGGATGGGCGGCGAGATCATCAATCTGCGCAATCTTTGGCAAGCCCAGATCGCGGCCGGCCACCCAGATCAGTGCGTAGGCACCCAGATCAATCTCACCCGTTGCCATCCGGGTAAACGGGCCGTTCTGGATCGCCAGATCGATCCGGCGCTCGGCCAGCATGGCTTCCAGATTGACTGACAGATCAACGGTCAATTCCACCGAAAGATTGGGATAAGTCTCTTTCAGCCGCCGCAGATAATCACGCAGCCAAGTATGGACGATCATTTCGGTCACCCCCAACCGCAGGGTGCCGTCGATCAATGCTTTCTGATCCGCTGCTGCGACCAAAGCGTCAGTCGCATCCAGCACCCGGCGGGCATGGACCAGCAGATCGCGGCCTTTGCTGGTCAGCTGCACCGATCCGGCATCACGGGTCATCAGCACATTGCCAAGCGCCTGTTCCAGCGCGGCAATCCGGGCCGAGATGTTGGGCTGCGTCGTGCCCAGCCTGTCCGCCGCACCACGAAAACTCTGCAGGTCAGCGACCCAGACGAAGGCTTCCAGCTGTTTGAGGTTCAGCCGCATGGCGGGCCTTTCGGATCAAGGGGCCGGGCACGGATACAATCGAACACCGGCGCAATACAAGAGACTCGCATTTAGTGCGATATCGTATTATGTAGTTCGATATCGTACTTTTCAAACCAAACAGGAGACCTACAATGAACCGTCGCAAATTCCTTTGCCTGACCGGTGGTGGCATCATCCTTGCTGCCACGGCAACACTCGGCACGATTGCCAGCCGCAAACCAACGGCGGCCTTTGCCCCGTGGGATCAGGCAGGCAGCCTGTATGATGAACCGCGCAAGCGGGCGCTGTCCTATGCCATTCTGGCCCCCAATCCGCATAACCGGCAGCCGTGGCTTGTTGATCTGTCGCGGCCTAACACGGTAGTGCTGACAGTCGATACCGACCGCCTGCTGCCCGACACCGATCCATTCAACCGCCAGATCACCATCGGGCTGGGCTGTTTTCTGGAAATCATGGTCATGGCGGCAGCGCAGGATGGCTATGCCGTGGACCTCGTCCTTTTTCCGCAAGGCGAAGACGATACAGCGCTGGACCACCGGCCCATCGCCATCGCGACTTTCCGCACTGATCCGGGCATCGCACCCGACCCGTTGTTCGCGCATGTGATGACACGGCGGTCGAACAAGGACCCCTACGACACCACCCGCCCTGTGGCACCCGATACCATCGCGCAGATCGCCGCCGCCGCGATCCATGGCAGCCGCGTTGCGGGCGACGCCACACCCGACAGCATCGCCGCCTTGCGTCGGTTGACCACAGACGCGCTGAGCCTGGAAGTCGACACGCCGCATACGTTCAAGGAAAGCGTGGACCTGTTCCGCATCGGCAAGGCCGAGGTCGATGCCAGCCCCGACGGCATCGACTTCTCCGGTCCGCTGTTCGAGACTTTGGGCGCCTTTGGCCTGATGACGCGAGAGGCGATGGGCGATCCCACCACCACCATCTTTGCCCAAGGCAAGGCCGCCGTGCTGGCTGGACCCGAAACCGCCATGGGCCATCTGTGGCAGGCGACGATGGGCAACACCCGCACCGACCAGATCATGGCAGGGCGCGATTGGGTGCGCCTGAACCTTGCCGCGACGGGTCTGGGTGTGGGGATGCAACCACTGAGCCAGGCCTTGCAGGAATTCCCTGAAATGGCGGTGCATTACGACGCTGCGCATGCGATGCTGGCGCAGAACGGGGAAACGCTTCAGATGCTGTGCCGTCTGGGCTATGGCCCGAACATAGCCCCAAGCCCCCGCTGGCCGCTGGAGGCCAAGCTGATCTGAGGGCAGAATGGACGACGAAGGCAGACGCGTATTCCGGTTTTTCAACGAGATCGGAATCATCAACCAACTGGCCGGGGCGATATTCGCGTCCCGACTGCCCGACGGATTGCATGTGTCGCATTTTGCGCTTTTGAACCACTTGGTCCGGCTGGGCGATGCCAAGACACCGCTGGCGCTGGCATCCGCCTTTCAGGTGCCCAAGACGACGATGACCCACACACTCGCCGTACTGGAAAAGCGCAGCGCCATCAGGTTGGCGCCCAACCCCGGCGACGGGCGCAGCAAAATCGTGTTCCTGACCGAGGCGGGACGCGACTTACATGCCCTGTCCATCGCCAGCATGGCAGACCCGATCCGACAGATCACCGAGGATCTGGGGGATGGCACGATCAGCGACCTGATCCCGCAACTGGAAAAAATCAGGGCCTATTTGGACGCAAACCGCGACCTTTGATTTTGCTGTGCTGGATTTGAAAGTCAGATGACGTGGGTCTTTGCGTCATAAACCGGCCGAGGTGGGTCGGCGGACGGAAGCTGACCTTCGCGCGTGATGCGGCGGAAGAGGAAAATGAAACCTAACAGCCCTTAGTGAAAATCCCGCGATTTCGGGATCACCCGCACATCGCGCGGATGGCCAGCCCGTGGATCACCGCCGACAGGGCGGCGGACCTCATCGGCATGGGCCAGCGGCGGCTGCATCGCATCATCGGACAGCCGCGCCAAAGCATCACTGCGGTCGGTCAGCACATAGGCCACTACATGGATCACAGCACCATCGCGCTGCACCACACCTTGCACATCCATCAGCCGGGCCTGCATCACGGTTTTGCGGTTCGCCTCCATCACCTTGGGCCAGATCACCAGATTGGCGACACCGGTTTCATCCTCCAGCGTGATGAAACAGACGCCTTTGGCGCTGCCGGGGCGCTGGCGGATCAGCACCAGCCCGGCCAGTTTCACCCTCTGCCCATGTCGCATTTGCGCCAGATCGGCGGCAGCACGATAGCCCTGTTGCGTCATACTGTGGCGCAGGAACCGCATCGGATGTGCTTTCAATGACAGGCGCAGCGTCTGGTAATCCGCCACCACTTGTTCACAGACCGGCATCTGCGGCAGGTCAAACCGCACCTCTGCCCCTTCATCACGGGTTTGCGCGAACAGCGGCAGATCAGGCGCATCACGCAAGGCGCGCGCATCCCACAACGCCTGCCTGCGGTCCAGCCCCAGCGACCGCAGCGCATCCGCCGCCGCCAGTTTGCGTATCGTGCCTGCATCCAGCCTTGCGCGATCCTTGAGATCCTTGAGATCGTCGAAAGGGGCCCTGCGCGCATCCATGATCCTGTGCGCCATGTCCTGTCGCATCCCGTCAATCTGGCGCAGCCCCAGCCTGACCGCGAAAACACCGGGCGACAGCGGTTCCAGCGTTGTGTCCCAGTCAGAGAAATTCACATCCGCCGCCCGCACGATCACCCCATGTTCGCGGGCATCGCGCACGATCTGGGCGGGTGCGTAAAACCCCATCGGCTGGGAATTCAGCAGGGCCGCGCAGAAGACATCCGGGTAATGGCATTTGATCCAGCTGGAAATATAGACCAGCAGGGCAAAGCTGGCAGCGTGGCTTTCGGGAAAACCGTAATCGCCAAAGCCTTTGATCTGGTTGAAACAGCGCGCCGCAAAATCCGGGTCATAGCCGCGCCGGATCATCCGGCCCACCATCTTTTCCTCCAGCGCGCCAATAGTGCCGCGCGACCGGAAGGTCGCCATCGCCTTGCGCAGTTCATTTGCCTCTTTGGTGGAAAATTCAGCAGCGACCATGGCTATTTTCATCGCCTGTTCCTGAAAAATCGGCACACCAAGGGTTCTGGCGAGGACTTTTTTCAGCTCATCAGGGTCATGGTCAGGGCCGGGGGACGGATATTCCGTCACCTCTGCCCCGCTGCGGCGGCGCAGGTAAGGGTGGACCATGTCGCCCTGAATCGGGCCGGGGCGGACGATGGCAACCTGAATGACCAGATCGTAGAATTCACGCGGGCGCAGACGCGGCAGCATATTCATCTGCGCACGGCTTTCGACCTGAAAGGTACCCAGGGAATCACCCTTGCACAGCATGTCATAGACGGCAGGGTCTTCCTGCGGGACTGTGGCAAGATCAAAGCGTTTGCCATGATGGGCGGCAATCAGGTCAAATGCCTTACGGATACAGGTCAGCATCCCCAGCGCCAGCACATCGACCTTCAATATCCCCAATTCGTCGATATCATCCTTGTCCCATTCAATGAAGCTGCGGTCCGGCATCGCGCCATTGCCGATCGGCACGGTCTGGCTCAACGGCGTTTCGGTCAGGATGAACCCGCCAACATGCTGGCCCAGATGGCGCGGCATCCCGATCATCTGATCGGCGAGCCGGATCGTGCGCGCCATCAACGGATCACGCAGGTCGATCCCCGCCTCTGCCGCCTGTGCCGCGCCAATCTCGCGGCCCCATGACCCCCAGATCGTTTTGGCCAGTGCGGTGGTGATATCCTCTGACAGGCCCATCACGCGCCCCACCTCACGCACGGCCATGCGGGGACGGTAATGGATCACGGTCGCACAAAGCCCGGCACGGTGGCGGCCGTATTTTTCATAGCTGGCGTCCCGTGATCCCACCCCATCTGCGGCGGCTGGTGGAATGGGTAGCGGGCGTCGCCTCAGGCGTTCTGGGTGGTCTGACCGGAACCTGG
>JAFPBO010000012.1 GCA_017390475.1 Loktanella sp. | reverse complement strand
CGAAGCAAAAGCCATTGATGAAACCGACGGCCTTGGGTTTGATCTGGGGGATTGGCGGTTCAACCTGCGCAGTTCCAATACAGAACCAGTGGTGCGGCTGAACGTCGAGGCCCGCGGGGATGTTGATCTGGTCGC
The DNA here is from genome assembly GCA_017390475.1 of Loktanella sp. Classification (GTDB taxonomy): domain Bacteria; phylum Pseudomonadota; class Alphaproteobacteria; order Rhodobacterales; family Rhodobacteraceae; genus Yoonia. The sequence goes on along the minus strand of JAFPBO010000012.1, from coordinate 1,440 downwards.
TGCGGGCGTTGCACGTGTGCAGTCTGTGTTGACAGCGTGATGCGCTGACGGAGCCAGTCGCTAATGGCGATACCCACAGTGACTTGGGTGTCGCAAGTCTGTGGCAGTAGAACGGCCGGACCAGATGACCGCAGCTTCCAGCTGCGGTCATTTTTTTGTCTGGTTTATGCCACCTAACCGCCGCATTGCCGACAGCTTCATGAACAAAGCAAAATAAACAAAGATGGTATAGCTAAAATAGTTAACATAATCATTATTATGCGCCTTAAGGATGTGAGCGGGCACATTCTAAACTGAGTTGCGACAAAAACCATGAGTTACAGAACAGCATTCTATGCATCAAGGACGCGTCTTGCGGCATGGCCCATAATTCGTACCACCCTTGGTCGCCTCGCCCGCGGTCAGGATCACGCGAGTCAGGCGGACTCGACCATGGGCTCGTAGCGCACGTCGGACACGGCATCGTTCAGCCAGGCAGGTTGCACGTCGCCGTTGTTCCATTGGTAAAGATAGCCCACCAGCGTGTCGGTCTTCTTGCAGAGGATGCGCATGATCGGTTTGCCGGTGAGGCGGGTTTTGGGGGTCATGACACGCTCCTTTTTACCAGACCAGTCACTGGAGATATGAGAGGCCTTTAGTCCTTTCGAGCACTGCTAATGCGCAGGAAAAACAACCTCAAGGGGAAATAGGTTAAAGACGACAAAAATAGTCTGAAAATGCAAGTTCTCTTTATGGTCAGGCTACTGGATCATCTGGTACCTCTTGCGGCTCTGCACCACGGCGGGCGATCTCCTCCAACAGAACATCGATCTCCGCCCAGACGCGCATTTCCAGCTGCCCGCGGATCAAGGCCCACTTGCTGAGCACATCGAGGGGGTCATGCGCTCGCAGGAGGGCGGTCAGCGCAGCGGAATCGACAGCCAGAGATGTCCGCGCGCGCCATTCGGTGATCCGCGTCCTCTGCTCTTCGGATGGCGGGACGAACTCCGGCTCCAGCTGCCAGGTCTTCACGGCACGGCGCAGAGCGGCCCGGATGACATGGGCGGGATCGACGCCGCAGTCGATGAGGGCTTCTTCCTGCCGTTCCAGCGCGTTCACCCGGATATCGATCTTGCGGGTGGCCGGAATGCGTCGGACCCTGGGCGGCGACGCCGTGGGCGCTGTTGCGACCTCTGCCGCAAGCTCGAGACTTGTTTGCGGCGAAGGCACGGAAGGCCTGCTTGGCACCGGCGCTTGATCTTCATCCGCCAAGTCTGCCGACACACTCATCGGCATCAGGACGGTCTCTTCCCGATCCGGCTCTTCCCTTCCCGGGTCTTTCTCCCCCTCCGGCCGAAGGGACGCGGCATAGGCTGGGTCGGGCCGGGTGATGGTTGGAATCTTCTTTCTCAACGCCCTGCCCTCACGCGGCCAGGATGTTGTTGAGGATGTCGGTGGCCT
>JAFPBO010000011.1 GCA_017390475.1 Loktanella sp. | reverse complement strand
CGGTTTCCAATGGAATTTGACAAAGGTGGATTTGCCATCCGCCGTGACGAAACGGAACGTATGCACGCCGAACCCTTCCATCGTGGTAAAGGATCGCGGGATTGTCCGGTCGGACATCTGCCACATGACCATATGCATCGCTTCGGGTGTCAGGGTGATGTAATCCCAGAAATTGTCATGCGCGGATTGCGCCTGCGGGAACCCGCGATCAGGGGCAGGTTTCAAGGCATGGACAAGATCAGGAAACTTGATTGCATCCTGAATGAAAAACACCGGAATGTTGTTGCCGACAATGTCCCAATTGCCTTGATCTGTGTAGAACTTCACCGAAAATCCACGCACATCACGTGGCAGATCGGGTGATCCGGCACTGCCGGCAACGGTGGAAAAGCGCACGAAAACGTCTGTCTCTTTGCCGGTTTCGGCAAAAGGGGCGGCTTGCGTGACATCTCCCAGCGCGCGGGTGCAGGTAAAGGTGCCATGCGCGCCATAGCCACGGGCATGGACAACCCGTTCGGGGATACGTTCATGGTCGAAATGAAAGATTTTTTCACGCATGGCGAAATCTTCCAGCAGCGCAGGGCCGGATGCACCGGCGCGCAGCGTATTCTGGTTGTCGGCAATGATGACACCCTGCGCCGTGGTCAGGCGTTCTTCACTATCGTTGGCGTGCTGATGAACTTCACCGCCTGCCCCTGTCTCAGAGGTCAAAGCGTCAAGCGTATCGGGCTGGCGTGGCGTATCGGTCATGGCGATATCCTTTGTGATAAAGAGGCGAAGGGCGGGCGTCATTGCCCGCCCTTGCGGCGGTCAGGCCTGCGTGTTGCCGTTTCCTGCGGGCTTGCCATCCGCGGCTTCGGACGTGCGGCGCAATGCAGGGGCGAAGTCCTTCACTTCCCCTGCAACATCCAGTCTGGTTCCGTCGGCTTTGGCACGCACCTCGGTGGCAGCTTCTTTGAGTTTCTGCGGGGCCGCATCTTTGATGTCAGATTCAACGCTGCGCGCGGTCATTTCATCTCCCGGCGTATCGACAGGAGCGTTCGCATTTTTATCTGTATTCATTGGATTTTACCTTTCCTGCACCAGCGGATGCAGTGGGTTTGTGATGATTCAGGCGGATCGTTGCGCGTTCGGGCATCTGCGCGATGGGCTTACTTAAACAACCATGGTCATCGTAGCGCGTTCCAACGCTCGCCCAGCGATCGGCGGCATTCAGCCTTTGCATCTGACTGACCGATCGCACCGAACATTCAGGGGCATCAACGCCGGTCCATTTTTGACTGAGCGCTTCAGGCAACCCCCGCAGGCAATCTGATCAAGACCCATCGCACCCTGCATTTGGCGCGTGATAATCGATTCAACACCACTTTGCGTTGATCTTTCTGCGCCTTTATACACACACGCCGGATCCGCTTTTCATGAAACCCAGTGTGCTGTGTGCCTGTCCGTCAATCAGGGCTGTGTGGTCGGTTGTTGCGGTGCCTCATCAAGATCGGGTGTCACAGGGTCGTTGATTGTTGGGGGGGCCAGGGTCAGCCGTGCCTGCCGGGGCCTGCTGGCTGTGATCCTGCGCGGAGGTGCCCTGCTGCATCGTGTCAGTGGTTGACGTTCGGTTTGGGGCCCGTGGTTACGAAGGTCATCAGCGCGTTTCGACCCATGTTGATCAAACACACCCTCTGACACTTCGTTTGGAAAGGGCGCGGCCCGTCTTCTGTGTTATCAGCGGTTTCCCGCGGGCGACCCGGTGAAAGACAGCCGGAACGGATTGCGTCGCGACGCGTTCATAAACCGTAAAAGCAAAAGGACGCCTGCAAATGAATACTGATGATATCACACTGTTCTGGGACCGGCTGACCGCGATCAATGCGGGGTTTCTCGGCACCAAAAGCGGCACAGCACGGCTGGTGCCCATGTCCCACGCCCTGCGCGACGGCGATGCCACGATCTGGTTCATTACCGCCCGCGACACTGATCTGGCCGAAGCTGTCGAACATGACGCGGCCGCCGCCACCTATGTCGTCGCCGAGGGTGACAAAGGGCTTTACACCACCATTCATGGCGAACTGACGCAGAACAACGACCCCGCCTTGCGTGACGAGCTGTGGTCCACAGTAGCCGACAGCTGGTTTCAAGGCGGCAAGGATGATCCGCAAGTCTGCATTCTGGGTCTGCGACCGGAACGGGCCGAGATATGGCTGACGACCACATCGGGCCTAAGCTTTGCCTACAACGTCCTGCGCGCACAAGTGACTGGCAAACAGCCTGACATGGGCAGCCATGGCGAAGCATCGGGCGAAGAATTGGCTGCAGCGCGTTTGTCGCCATGATGGCCGCCAATTTCAACCATGATGACCGGATTACGGGCAATGAACATGCCGCCGTGATAAACGCCATCGCGCGCGCCATCACGGCGCGCGACCAGACCGGCAAGGCCGGGATCGCTGCGACCGTGCTGCAAAACGGACGGATCATCAGCGAGGCCGAAAACGAGGTCCATCTGCAATCCGACCCAACACGTCACGCCGAAATGGTCGCGATCCACCGTGCCGCACATACGCTTGAAACCACCGATCTAAAGGGCTGCGTCCTGATCTCTACCCTGCAACCATGCGAGATGTGCCTATCAGCGATGCGGTTCGCGGGTATTGACCGTGTCATCTTTGCCGCGACCAAGGCGCATGTCGCGTCCAAGTATTTCGTCTTTCCGCATCTGGAGCTTCAGGATTTCCAGCGCAGTGGCGATTTTGACGCCATCGGCGGCATTTGCGAAAACCGTGTTCTGCATCTTTATGCAGACGGCGCGGAATAGACGCATGCCACCGCTTTTATCCATCCTTGAAACTGCGCTTTACGTCGAAGATCTCGACCGCGCGGCCGCATTTTATGAAAAGGTTATGGGCTTGTCGCAGGTGCTGTATGCTGATGACCGGATGCGTGCCTATAGCGTCAACCAGCGCAATGTGCTGCTGCTGTTCATCCGTGGCGGCACGACGGAACCTGTGCAAACCGGTGGCGGCCTGATCCCGCCGCATGACGCATCTGGGCAGATCCACATGGCTTTCGCAATTGCGCCCGACACGCTGGACGCATGGAAAGCCCAGTTGGCAGACCATGCGGTCACAATTGAGGGTACGTCCAACTGAAAGCGCGGCGGACACAGCCTTTATTTCCGCGACCCTGATGGCAATTTGCTGGAACTTGCCACCACACCGGGCCTTTGGCCGGGTTTTTAGCAAAGGCTCGCCGATGCCAGACCTCTGGCTGGCACCGCGCGGAACGAATGAGGTGGCACAGGGGTTAAACCTAGACTTTCCACTTGCCAACCTGCGGAACTGAGCCTTCTCCGCCTAAAACAGGACTGAAACGTGATGTTTGATGCAGTTGATCATGGCGCAAATCTTACCGCTGGTGTCCGGCAATGACGCCGGCTTTTCAAACGCCTGTTTTGAAAAGATACGCACGGCGCGGACCAGTCCGCCCGAAAAGCAACCCATCAATAGACACGGGCCTGCCCGGTGCGCTGGTCACACAGCACGATGTCTTGCAGTGTGGCGATTTCGGCTGCGCCCCCGATACAGTGATCGCCATTCCGGTTTGCAACGAAAGCGAAAGGATCACTGCCTGCATCGATGCCTTGGCCCAGACACTGGCCGCTCTCCCAAGGACAGGTGTTGTCCTGATGGTCAACAACGCGACCGATAAATCCGCGCAGACCGCCTTTCGCGCGATGACCACGCTGGGCATAACGGGCATTGTCGTTGATGCGACATTTGCCCCGACAATCGCCACGGCGGGCTGGGCACGGCGCCTCGCGCTTGAGATCGCAGCAGGTTGGGCACATCCCGATGCAGTTCTGATGACGACAGATGCCGACAGCCGCGTCGCGCCGGATTGGGCGCAGGCAAATCTGTACCTGCTGTCCGAGGGCGCGCATCTGGTCTGTGGCCGGATTACCGCAGATGCCGCAGAGGCGGCCATGCTACCCACCAGCATCGTGCCGTCGGATGAGCTGGAAAGCATTTATACCGCTCTGTCGATCGAACTGGACGCCCGGCTTGATCCACGCCCGCATGATCCTTGGCCACATCACGGTCTAGCCTCTGGCGCGAGCCTTGCGATCCGCGCCAGAGATTACCGCGCAATTGGCGGCATGCCACCGCTACCGTGCAGCGAAGACCGTGCCTTTGCCGCCGTTGTCGAACGCCACGATCTTTGCGTCAGGCACAGTGACGCGCCGCTTGTGACCGTATCGTGCCGGCTGGACGGGCGGGCCGCTGGCGGTATGGCTGACGCGATTACTGCACGGATTGCGGACCCCGACAGTTTTGCAGATCAAAGCCTGCTGCCCGCAGCAATCACAGCACGCCGCGCGACTTTGCGCAACGCGCTGCGTTCCGCATGGAACGCCAAAGGCAACGTCCGTCAGCTTTTATGCGAGGCTGATCTTTATACCACGGGCGGGAAAGGCAGCAGTTCAGAGGCAACCTTTGGCGCATTCTGGGCAAATGTGGAAACGCATACCAGAACACTGACTGCACCCCGTATGCGGCCCAGCGATCTGGCGCGAGAACTGCCAGCCTTGCGGCAGCTCGTGGCGCAAGCGCGGGCAGTATCATGAACCTTGCCATCCATTCCAACGCACCCGATGTCGTTGCTGCTACGCGCGTGATTGTCCCCCGGATCGTCGCACGCGCCGCTGCAGCGGACAAGGGTGACACCACGCTGACCACGGACATTGACGATCTGCGCAGCACGGGTTTGCTGCGCGCACCGCTTGCACTGCTGTCGGGGGGCTGCGGTTTATGCTGGCAGGCAGGTGCGGTCGCTGACGGCCTAGATGTGTTGCGCCTGTTGGGGCGAGCCAATCTGGCCGTAGCGCGATTGTTTGAAGGGCATGTGAATGCCGTCAAACTGGTCATGCTTTATGGCGAAGCCAGCACCCAAAACCGCGTTGCACACGCCGTGCGCAACGGTGCTTTGATGGGGGTCTGGGGGGCGGATGGCGCAGAGCCTTTAACGATACACATCGACGGGGACCGCGTGCGTCTTGAGGGACAAAAACGGTTTGCGTCGGGTCTTGGTCTGGTATCGCTCGCCGTTCTGACTGGCAAAACTGCGGATGGTGCCACACGGCTGGTCGTGGCCACTGCCGACGACACCCGCCGCGCGGATGCCACACCTTGGCAGGTCAGCGGCATGCGCGCGACCGCATCCGGCAATTTTGAAGCCAGCGGCCTGATCCTTGCACAGACCGCATTTCTTGGCGGGCCGGATGATTACCACCGCGAGCCGCATTTCCACGGTGGCGTCTGGCGTTACGCCGCAGCCCAACTAGGCGGGATAGAGGCAATGGTCGAAGCGATGCGTAGCGACCTTGCCGCGCAAGACCGACTGCTAGACCCTCATCAAGCGGCACGATTCGCACGTAGTGTGATAGCCTGCGAAACGGCACGGCTTTGGGTTGTCAAAGCAGCGCATGCGGTGGAAATGCCGGGCGCAGATGCTGCTGCAGCGACGCAATCCGTTCTTGCGCGGCTGGTGGTAGAACGCGCAGCGACAGACACCATGGCCGAGGTTGACCGCGCGCTTGGCACTGCATCGTTCTTTGCTGGACACCCCGTAGAACGCATCCGGCGTGATCTGTCGCTTTACCTGCGGCAGGCGGCTCCGGATGCTGCCTTGCATCGCACAGCAAAGGCCATGGCAGACACCGCCGGACATGTCGGCGATTTCTGGGTGTCATCCTGATGTTCCGCCTAAGCGAAGTCATGATCCGCGCCGCAACAGCGCCTTTTGCCCGATTGGATGACATCGCGGGGCCGGGTGGCCTTGTCGTGCTTGCGCCGCACCCGGACGACGAAAGCCTCGGCTGTGGCGGATTGCTGCACGCGGCAGCACAGGCGGGGCGGCGCGTTGTAATTGTTGCTGTGACAGACGGACGGTTGTCGCATCCATCATCGCCCAGCATTAACGGGGATATGCTTGCAAAAATGCGGGCGAAGGAACTGCGGGAGGCGGCCCATGCGCTTCATCCAGATATCACAATCCACGCTATTGGGTTTCGTGATTGCGCAATCGCCGATACCGAAAAAGCCGCGGATGACGCCGTCGCGACGATCCTGTCTGTAATTGATACTGTCGGCGCCACATCGCTGCTTACAGCGTGGCGTGACGATCCGCACAAGGACCACGTTGCCACGGCTGCCCTTGCGCAGCGGGCAGCGGCGCAGCGCCCACATATCACACTTTGGAGCTATCCGATCTGGGGCCGCTTCAACGAAACCTTAAACCCCTTGCCAAAGACGATCGTACGTTTTGACACTGAGCCGTATCAGGTCCAGAAAACCGCTGCTATTGCCTGCCACCGCAGCCAGATGACTAGCCTTATTGGTGACGACCCTAAGGGGTTTTTGATGTCGCCTGCCATGCAGATGCATTTCATCGACCACCCAGAGGTGTTCCTTGCCGACATATGATATCTCTACTCATCTGGCCGCCTTGTACGCGTCGGCAGATGATCCGTGGAACACCCGTACCAGCCCCTATGAGCAAGACAAATTTGCACAAACGATAGCAAGCCTACCCCGCCCACACTACCGCCGCGGTCTGGAGGTGGGATGCGGCGCAGGTGCGTTGACTGCTCATCTTGCACGGCGCTGCGACCATCTGATCGCAATGGATTGCACCGAACGCGCGGTTGCAGTCGCGCAATCGCTGTCGGACTTAACACATGTCGTCTTTACCTGCGGCACAGCGCCAGCAGACTGGCCAAGACACGCACCTGATGTCGTGATCCTGTCTGAAGTTCTGTATTTCTTGACCGATGCCGAAAACGCCGGGCTGGCAGCGCGGATCAGCGATGATTGCACAACTGACTGCGATATCGTTCTGGTCAATTGGCTGGGCGACACAAGCGGACCTATCAGCGGCGCACAAGCTGCAGTTAGGTTAACCGACAAACTATCGATGATATGCAAGAAAATATCGTCAGAATGCTTTCACAGTTTTCGTATCGACGTGCTGCGCAAGTGTTAAGTAGTCGCGTCAGGCTATCTTGAGACCGGCAAGTTCGAAATCTCGGCTGGGGCCCGTCTGGCAGATCGTCGTGGCTGTCGAAAGGCCGCTGTCGCAGCCGCGCAAATTGTGACCAGCGTGCGGTGATGGGGTAGATTGCGCGTTTCGCATGATGGTGGTCACTGATTTCAGCTGATCGTGGGCGGTGATTTCACGAGAAGACGTGCACCTGTTTCACTCAATTGCCGACAGGACGTTTGAGCATGCGCTGTTTGCAAGACGTATTGAGATTGAGATTTGCCCAAGGGCTGAGCAAGCGGGCAATTGCCGGCCTCGCTGGGGCTTGGGAAAGGAAGTGTTGGGACCTACCTGCGCCGCGCGCACGACGCTGGCTTGGCGTGGCTGCTGCCGAAAGGTCTGGATGATAACAGCCTTGAGTTGTTGTTGTTTGCAAGGGATCGAATGTATCCGATCCGGACAGTCGGGTTCCCGATTGGGCGGCGGTTGACAGAGGCGCGTTCCTGGCAGCTGCCGGAGACCCGGCTCTAGTCGCGATCGAAGAGGGCGGGCTTGATACCGCGCGCCTCACTCCGCGCCATGCTCGGCCACCTGCTCCGCTTTCTGCTGCGCCAGACCAGCGAGGGCCTTGGTCACTTCGAGGTCCAGTTCGCGGCGGCGCGCACGGAACATCTCCTGGATCTGGTCGGCCATGTCGAAGACGAGCACCGCGAGATCGCGGATCTCGGCATGGCTTGCGGGCGTATAGGGCAGCCGCTCGCCCTTGAGTTTCGCCTCGTTCAGGCGGCGCGCGACTTGGTTCACGTTGTTGCCGACCCGGTTCAGCGCCGCGCTCATCTTTCTCAGTTCATCCGTCATGCCCTCATGTGGGCGCAGGAGATCGTCTGCGGCCAGCATCAGGGAGCGCATGGCATCCGAGCGATGCGCGATCCCGCGCCGCGCGAGAGCAGCGTCAAAGCCGCGAAGGTCGCGGTCGGTGACGCGCATGGTCAGCACGCAGGTGCGGCTGTCGTTGGCGGAGACGGCGGAACGGCCCCGGCCGAGGACGTTGTAGACGGTCTTGGGCGAGACCTTCAGCACAGCACTGATCGCACGGACCGAGACGCCTTTCGCCCGTTCCCGGACGATCTGACGGCGCTCCTGATCGGTCAGTCTGCGGCTATGCCCCATGTGAAGTATACGTTCCTATTTCTTGCCACCTTCGTACAAGCCCGCCTTCTCCCCGCACAAGCGGAGAAGGCACCAAGGGCTTGTACTCAATGTAGAAAATCGGCCGTTGGGGCTGATTTGACGTCCTTTGTCAAATGCAGCGCGCAACGCGCTCAATGTAACGCGTCCCGCGTTCCCTGCACGGTGCATCGCGTCCTATGCACCGTGTCTTTTGCGCTCTGCCGCGCGTCTTCGGGCAAGTGGGACGTGTCGATTGCAGCACGCATCACGTCTCGCGCGCAGTGCACAGCGTCGCATGCACCCCGCGGCGCGTTCCGCGTTTCACGTGCTTTGGAGAATGCCGAATGCAGCATGTCTTCTGGCAACCGCATCGCGCAACCTGAATCGCGGCGTCTGTCGCCTGCGCCCCGCTATCTGGTCACTGCAAAGCGCGTAACGGCGAATGGATCATGCCCACCGCATCGTGCATCCCGCCTTCCGCTTGACGCCGATGCCCAAGAGGTTAGAGACATTATTACATCTTTGTATCGTTTCACTATTCTTGCAGGAGGTCCGCGCCCCATGCCCAACGACAATCTCGTGGTCATCGCCGCGATGCGAGTTGATGATGCGACCGCCCCTCGACGGCATCGATGTGCCAAGGTGGGTCTGCAATGATCCACAGAGGAGCACGGTCATGTCGCATATTAAAGCGACCTGCCTGAAACCTGAATCGTGGGGATTGAACGAACCCGCTGCTCGCGATTGCTGCGCCATGGTCTTAGTACAACGAAACGCATCTCGGGCTGACAGGCGGCCAGAACAATCGCTTCAGCATCAGCCGCATCATTTTTCTAACGCTTTACAAACGGGCGAACGTACTGTGGCGCAATCAGCTTGGCCTTATGGTAAGAGCTTCCATCGCATGCGCCCAATAATGCGCGCCGCCGCACGCTTCAAAAATGACGAAGCAAGGCTCCCGCTGAGCCATAAAAACGCGAAACTGAGTGCGCATCAGCCTCGTTCGAAACTTAACCTTTCCGTCCGCAGGGTGACATGAACCTGGAAAACATTCTTTGTCAGATCGACCCCAATCATCATATCCCTGATCTCGCCGTCCTCCTCTTCGCGTGGCGTTGAGCACAAAGACCCTGACACATTGCGATGCCGTCGGAGGCGCGGCAACGACTCCATCCGTAGTATTAACCCCAATTTGTGCTACGTCGTCAGCATAGGTCCAACCCATGGCTTGCTATTTGCCAGTAACATATGCGCCTGACTTAACAGTTGTTCCCAACAGTGAGTAGCCACGCACCGCTACCACCAACCTTTGGGGCGCGCGAAGACCACGGTTGATAGTGTCCACTAGGTATAAGCGGACATCTTGAGGCACGCTATGGCAGGCAAAAAGCAACTGCATCTGTCAGGCGTAGCGTTCAGAAAAGTATGTGTCGTACAACAGCGCTCATTAGAACCGCACTGGAAAAAAAGATCGTGTCATATTTGACCCGATATGCTGGGAACCAACTATTGTGGCTATACGGCATGGGTTTAACTCCAGAGTCTCGCCCTGAGTGGTTAATTGCAACGCCCCCGGCCAACAAAATTTACCATTGCCTGTCAAAAAAGTATCAGAAAATTGTGCGTGGGCTCGTGGTAGAAGCGGCACCCTAGGTGCTAATCTATTTTCAGCGCCAAGGAGGACCGGTTTCTTCGAAAGAAATTGTGCAGGCGCTGAAAGGGGGGAAGTATGCAGCCTGATCTTGAACTGGTTCATATACGTAAAGGTGAATCTTTTGCTGCGTGGAAACATGGCTATCCGTTTCGCACGGTACGTTGGCATTTTCACCCCGAATACGAAATTCACATGGTCGTCGCGACATCCGGGAAATATTATATCGGTGACCATGTCGGCGATTTTGAGCCCGGCCAGTTGATCATGACCGGGCCGAATCTGCCACAGAACTGGATCAGCGATATCCGCCCCGGTGAGATCGTGCCCTGCCGGACCAAGGTCATCCAGTTTCCGCAAAGCGTTGTCGATGATGCAAGCAGCGTCTTTCCCGAAATGGAAACCCTGCAGCCGCTTTTGGAACGCTGCCGCCGCGGGCTGCTGTTTGATGATGAAACGGCGCAGGCTGTGGGCCCGCTGATCAGCAAGTTGATCAAGGCCAGAGGCGTACGCAGGCTGGGGCTGTTCTTTCAGATCCTCGACCTGCTGGCAAATGCGCCAAAATCGCTGACGCTGGCCAGTCTCAGCTTTGTCATGGATCTGGAACGCACCAAGCAATCGGGGATGAATCGCGCGCTTAGCCATTTGCGGGAAAATCTGCTTGAGTCGCTCAGCGAAACCGAACTGGCCGCCTTGACCGGCCAGAGCCAGAGCCAGAGCGCGTTTTCGCGGTCATTCAGACGCCATACCGGCACGACGCTGGTGCGCTATCGCAATCAGATGCGCATCGATCTGGCCTGCCATATGCTGCTGTCGGACCCCGAGGCACGCGTGTCCGATATCTGCTTTGATGTCGGATTTTCTAACCTTTCGAACTTCAACCGCCAATTTCTCAAGCTGAAGAAGATGTCGCCTTCGGAATTCCGGGCGACCTTCGCCGCCAATCAGATGATCCGCATGGCCAGCTAAGCCTGCCGACACCCTGATGCCTTCCGCACGCGAACCCTTGGTCCGCGATCGGAGGGAGACTACCAACTGAACCTAAGGGAGGACTACCATGAAGACCTTGATGAAAACCGTTTCCGCCGCAGCACTGGGGCTTGCCGCATCAGGCGGGCTTGCCTTGGCCCAAGATGGGCCACTGAAAATCGGCATGACGTTTCAGGAAATGAACAACCCCTATTTCGTCTCGATGCAAGAGGCGCTGAACGAGGCTGCAGCCCAAATCGGCGCCGAAGTCATCGTCACCGATGCGGGCCATGACGTGGCCAAGCAGATCTCTGATGTCGAGGATATGCTGCAACAAGGTATCGACATTCTTCTGCTAAACCCAACCGACAGCGCAGGCGTCGAGGCAGCAGTGCGCATGGCCAAGGATCAGGGCGTGATCGTCGTGGCGGTAGATGCCAATGCCAACGGCCCGGTAGATACTTTCGTCGGCTCCAAGAACCGCGATGCTGGCTATCAATCATGCGCCTATCTGGCCGACGCTCTTGGCGGAGAGGGTGAAGTTGCGATCCTTGACGGCATCCCGGTCGTGCCGATCCTGCAACGCGTCGAAGGCTGTCAGGAGGCACTGGCCGAGCATGAGGGGATCACACTGGTCACTACCCAGAACGGGCGTCAGGACCGCTCTGTCGCGCTTGGCGTGGTCGAAAATATGATCCAGTCTCATCCAAATCTGGCCGGGATCTTTTCGGTCAATGACGGTGGCGCGATGGGGGCCCTGGCGGCCATTCAGGGTTCTGGCCGCGATATCAAGCTGACATCGGTCGATGGCGCGCCAGAGGCGGTGCAGGCCATCGCGGCTGGTGGCCCATTCATCCAGACAACGGCACAATTCCCACGTGATCAGGTCCGCGTCGGGCTGGGCATGGCGTTGGCGCAATACTGGGGTGCCCGTGTGGTCCCGACAGAGGTGCCGATCGACGTGCGTACCGTAGATATCGAAAACGCGGCTGATTTCAGCTGGTAAAAACCCGGTTGCGCCCCTTGCGGGCGCGACCATTCCGATGCGAGGGCGACGATGCTGGAACTCAAAGCAATACGCAAAAGCTATGGCCCGATAGAGGTCCTTCACGGTGTTGACCTGCAGGTCCGTGCGGGCGAAGTCCATGCCCTGCTGGGCGAAAACGGCGCGGGCAAATCAACATTGATGAAGATCGTCAGCGGCATCATCCAGCCTTCAGACGGGCAGATATTCATTGACGGCAAACCCCACAGCTTTGCAAATTATGACGAGGCGATTGCCGCTGGCGTTGGCATCGTTTTTCAGGAATTCAGCCTTATCCCCGGTCTGACCGCCATTGAGAACATGTTTCTCGCGCGCGAATTGCGCGGGCGCTTTGGCCTGCTGGACCGCAAGGCGATGCGCAAGCGCGCGCAGGCGACCCTCAAACGGCTGGAGATCGATTTGCCGCTGGATGTGCCCATTGCGCGGCTGTCGGTGGCCGAACAGCAATTCGTGGAAATCGCCAAGGCCCTGTCGCTGGACGCCCGCATTCTGGTGCTGGATGAACCCACGGCCACGCTGACGCCTTCGGAAACCGAACATCTGTTCAAGGTCATGCGCGAATTGCGCGCGGCTGGGGTGGCCATCGTCTTTATCTCGCACCATCTGGAAGAAATCTTTGAAATCTGCGACCGCATCACCGTTCTGCGCGACGGCGATTATGTTGGCAGCAGCGACGTGGCGGATATCAGCACCGACCGTCTGGTCGAGATGATGGTCGGACGCCGCATCGAAAACAGCTTTTCCCCCAAACCCGTGCCCGACCCCGCGGCCCCGGTCGTATTGGAAGCGGTGGAGGTGCAGCTGCGGCGCGGCGGTCCCGTATCCGGTTTTCAGCTGCGGGCGGGGGAAATTCTGGGCTTTGCCGGCCTGGTGGGATCCGGGCGGACCGAAACTGTCCTATCAATTCTGGGCGAATATAGTGCCGCGCGTTGCAAGATCCGGGTGGACGGCAAGGAAATGCGCTTGCGCAGCCCCGCCGACGGGCTGGCCCATGGCATCGGATTGCTGCCTGAAAGCCGCAAGGAACAGGGGCTGATCACCAGTTTCTCGATCCTGCAGAACGTGTCTTTGAACAATTACGGCAAGTACCGGCAAGCACATTGGTTCATCGATTTCAAGAAAGAACTGGCCAGCACTCAGGCCGCCATGGATCAGGTCCGTGTTAAGGCACAAGGGCCGCGTGCCCGCGTCGATACGCTGTCGGGTGGCAATCAGCAAAAGGTCGTAATCGCCCGCTGGCTGAACCACCAGATGCGGGTGCTGATCTTCGACGAACCGACACGCGGCATTGACGTGGGTGCCAAAGCCGAAATCTACCAGCTGATGCGCGCATTCACCGCGCAGGGCTATGCCATTATCATGATCTCGTCCGAACTGCCCGAGGTGATCGGGATGGCCGACCGTGTCTGCGTTTTCCGTTCGGGTGGCATCGTCGCCACGGTCGAGGGGGATGCGATCACATCCGAACAGATCATGACACACGCAACGACCGGGAGGGTCCATCATGTCGCATGACAGCACTATCGATGCCAAAGGTCGCCGCCGTCGCGCGGCACTGGATTGGCTGTTTCATTCTCCTCTAGCGTTGCCGCTGGTCGGGCTGATCGTCGTATCGGTCTTGATGAGCTTTGCCAGCGACAACTTCTTTACCGTGAACAATATCCTCAACGTGCTGCGGCAGGTCTCAGTCGTGGGGATATTGGCGGTGGGAATGACCTTCGTAATCCTGACTGGCGGGATTGACCTGTCAGTGGGCGCGGTCATGGCCCTGTCGGGCACGGTCGCGGCTGGGCTGATGGTAAATATGGGTCTGCCGGGTGGGGTCGGTCTGGCGGCGGCGCTGCTGGTCGGCACCGGGCTCGGCCTGATCAGCGGCGCGCTGGTCGCATGGGGCAGGATGCCCGCGATCATCGTGACGCTGGCCATGATGGGCATCGCGCGTGGGCTGGGTCTGATTTATTCAGGCGGCTATCCGATCAGCGGCCTGCCGGGCTGGGTGTCGTGGTTCGGCGTTGGTCGCATCGGCATCATTCCAGTGCCGGTCATCATCATGGTCACGGTCTATGCGCTGGCCTGGGTACTGCTAGAGCGCACCGCCTTTGGCCGTCACGTATACTCCCTCGGCGGGAACGAAACCGCCGCCCGCCTGTCCGGCGTCCGCACCCGTTGGATCAAATTGGCGGTGTTCGGAATCTCGGGACTGACAGCCTCGCTCGCGGCAATAGTACTGACCGGCCGGTTGATGAGTGGTCAGCCCAACGCAGGCGTCGGATTCGAGCTGGACGCCATCGCCGCCGTCGTTCTGGGCGGCACCGCGATTGCGGGCGGGCGGGGGTTGATCCTGGGCACGCTGATCGGCGCAGTTCTGTTGGGCATTTTGAACAACGGGCTGAATCTGATGGGCATCAACCCGTATATGCAGGACGTCATCAAGGGCCTGATCATCCTGCTGGCCATCTACATCGGGCGGGAATGGCGCTGATGTCATCCCATCCCACCGGCCGTACCGACGGCCATTTCATCGGCATTGATGTCGGCACCGGATCAGCACGTGCCGGGGTATTCGATACGCAGGGCGCACTGCTGGGCACCGGCAAATGTGACATCGCGATGCACCGTCCCAAGGCTGGGATCGCGGAACAATCCAGCGCGCAGGTCTGGGATGCGGTCTGCACCGCCACCCGTGCGGCCATGGCACACGCCGGGGCCGATCCGAGAACTGTGGCGGGCATCGGCTTTGACGCCACATGTTCGCTTGTGGTGATCGGTGACACGCCGCTGCCGGTGGGCGATCCTGCCCACCCCGAGCGCGACATCATTGTCTGGATGGATCACCGCGCTGTAGAACAGGCCGCGCGGATCAATGCAGGCGGGCATGATGTCCTGCGCTATGTCGGTGGGCGCATGTCGCCCGAGATGGAGCCACCCAAGCTGTTGTGGCTGAAAGAAAACCGCCCGCAGGTTTTCGCTGCCGCCCGGCATTTCTTTGACCTGACCGATTTCCTGACATGGAAGGCGACGGGCAGCACTGCCCGGTCAACCTGCACGGTAACCTGCAAATGGACCTATCTCGCGCATGAAGACCGTTGGGACGCAGGCTATTTCCGCGCCATCGGGCTGGCCGAACTCGCGGACGAGGGCTTTGCCCGCATCGGTGCCAGGGTCGTGCCACCTGCAACGCCGCTCGGGCAGGGTCTGACCGCGCAGGCGGCGCGCGCAATGGGCTTGCGTCCGGGCATCGCAGTGGGCGCGGGGCTGATCGACGCTCATGCTGGGGGCATCGGCACCGTCGCGGCACAGGGCGGCGCGTGCGATCCGGTGGCCACGCTTGGCTATGTGTTCGGCACGTCGTCCTGCACGATGACCACAACGCACGCCCCCGTCTTTGTACCCGGTGTCTGGGGGCCATACTATTCCGCGATGGTGCCGGGGATGTGGCTCAATGAGGGCGGACAATCCGTCGCCGGTGCCGCCATCGACCACCTGCTGCGCCTGCACCCGGCCCATGCAGAGGCCGCAGCCCTTGCCCATGCCAAAGGGCTATCCTTGCCCGATTGGCTGGCCGGTCAGACGACAGCGGACGCCGTGCAAAAGATCATGCATCTGCATGTGGTCCCCGAATTTCTGGGCAACCGCGCGCCCTTTGCCGATCCCCATGCCCGCGCCACGATTTCCGGGCTGGGGATGCAGACAGATCTGGCCTCGCTGGTCGATCTTTATGTCGCGGGAATCTGTGGGCTGGGCTATGGCCTGCGCCAGATTGTCGAAACTCAGGCCGCCCATGGCGCAGACGTCCGGCGCATCGCGATCAGCGGTGGTGCCGGGCGGCATCCGCTGATCCGCCAGCTTCTGGCCGATACTGCCGGCCTGCCGGTGGACGTCAACGCCAGCGAAGAACCCGTGCTGCTGGGCGCGGCCATGCTGGGTGCGGTGGCGGGCGGGGTTTTCGCCGATCTGGGTAAGGCGATGCCCGCCATGTCTCGGGTGCGGGCCAGCTATCATCCCGCGCCGGACAGCCAGCCCCTGCATCAGGCGCGTTACCAAGCATTTCTGACACTACAGGATACCGCCCGCGATCTGCGCGCGGCCATGAACGCGAACATCATGCAAGGACAAGACCATGCCGTTTCAGGATAAATCCGTCATCATCACCGGCGCGGGCAAGGGGATCGGCCGGGCCACCGCCCTGTTGCTGGCCGAACGCGGCGCGCGCGTCATCGCAATCAGCCGCACACGTGCCGATCTGGACAGCCTGCCCGATGTCACCGGCGTTGTGGCCGATCTGTCAGACCCGCAGGCGGCGCGCGCGGCAATGGCGCAGGCGGGAACGTGTGACTTTCTGGTCAATTGCGCTGGCACCAACGTGCTGGAAAGCCTGCTGGACATGAGCGACACAGGCTATGACAATGTCATGGGCATCAACTTGCAGGCCGCACTGATCTGCGCACAGGCATTCGCTCGCGCTCGGATCGCAGCAGGTGGCGGCGGTGCCATCGTCAACGTGACCAGCATCGCCGGGCATCGCGGCTTTGCAGACCATATCTGCTATGCCGCCTCCAAGGCTGGGCTGGAAGGCGCGACCCGCGTCATGGCGCGCGAACTGGGCCCACACGGCATCCGCGCCGTGGCCATCGCCCCCACCGTGACAATGACAGAACTGGCCGCAGCAGCATGGAGCGACCCCGCCAAACGCGATCCGATGATGGCGCGCCACCCATTGGCACGCTTTGCCGAAGCAG
The DNA here is from genome assembly GCA_017390475.1 of Loktanella sp. Taxonomy (GTDB): domain Bacteria; phylum Pseudomonadota; class Alphaproteobacteria; order Rhodobacterales; family Rhodobacteraceae; genus Yoonia. The sequence continues at coordinate 3,969 of JAFPBO010000011.1, read as the reverse complement.
AGGATGTCGCGCGCAGCATCGCGCTACTGCTGTCAGATGACGCCGCGATGATCACCGGGGCCGTTCTGCCGCTGGATGGCGGCTTTCTGGCAGTCTGACAAATTGAAACGAAGCGCGGAACAAACCCGCCGAACCAAGGAGAATGAGATGTTCCAGAACCTGCACGGCAAGGTCGCCGCAATCACCGGGGCCGCTTCAGGCATTGGGCTTGCCGCCACGCGGGCATTGCACGCCGCAGGCGCCCGCGTGGTGCTGGTGGACCGCGATGCCGATGCGCTGGCCGACCTGACCCGTGAACTCGGTGACGGGGCGGTTGCGCAGGTTACCGACTTGCTGGATGCTGACAGCTGCAACGCAATGGTGCCCGAGATCCTGCAAAAGGCAGGGCAGATCGACATCATGATCTGCAATGCCGGTAGCTATATCGGCGGCGATCTGATCGATACCGACCCTGCCGCCATCGACCGGATGCTGAACCTGAATATCAATGCTGTGATGAAAAACATCCATGCTGTTGCCCCGCATATGATCGCACGCAAGACCGGCGATATCATCGTCACCAGTTCCATCGCGGGCCATGCGCCTATTCATGTCGAACCGGTCTATTCCGCCTCCAAATGGGCGGTAACCTGCTTTGTGCAGACCATGCGGCGACAGTTGATGGCCCATGGCGTCCGGGTTGGTCAGGTCTCTCCCGGGCCGGTTGTGTCTGCCTTGCTGGCGGATTGGGAACCCGACCGCCTGCAACGGATGAAGGACGCCGGCGCCCTGATGGAACCTGTCGAGGTCGCGGATGCCCTGATGTTCATGCTCAGCCGCCCGCGCAATGTTACCATCCGTGACATGATCGTGCTGCCCAGCAATTTCGACGTCTGATGCCGCTTGCAGGTAAAGCGCGTCTAAAAACGTATCGTTCGGGTCTGTCGGTCCGGGTCATTAACAAAGGATAGTCGTATGAAATCGCTTGTTCTCGAAAAGCAACACGAGCTGAGCTTGCGGGATTTCCCCGCAATCGACAAGGCAGAGGAAACGCTTGCGCCCCATGACGTGCGGATCAAGATCCACACCGTCGGTATCTGTGGGTCGGATGTGCATTACTACACCCATGGCCGTATCGGGCCGTTTATCGTCAATGCGCCGATGATACTCGGGCACGAGGCATCAGGCACCGTGATCGAGGTCGGCAGCGCCGTCACCACCCTGAAAGTAGGCGACCGCGTCTGCATGGAACCGGGTATACCCGACCCCAACTCCAAGGCGACGCGGCTGGGGCTCTATAACATCGATCCTGCGGTCCGCTTCTGGGCGACGCCTCCGGTTCACGGAATTCTGCGCCCGACCTGCGTGCATCCCGAAGCATTCACCTTCAAGCTGCCCGACAACGTCAGCTTTGCCGAAGCCGCGATGGTCGAACCTCTGGCAGTCGGCGTTCACGCCGCAACTAAGGCGCGGGTAAAGCCAGGCGACAGTGCCGTGGTGCTTGGGGCTGGCCCAATCGGTCTGGTCACAGCGCTTGCCGCATTGGCGGCCGGCTGCGCGCGCGTCTATGTGACCGATTTGGCGCAACAGAAACTCGACATCGCCGGGTCGCTCAGCCCCGCCATCGTGCCCGTCAACGCGCGGTCTGAAAATCTGGTGGACATAGTGCGCCGTGACACTGATGGCTGGGGCGTTGACGTCGTGTTTGAGGCGACAGGTTCCCCACGCGCTGCCGGAACAGTCTTTGAACCGCTGGCTCCGGGCGGGTGCGTGGTGATGATCGGCGGACAGCCTGACCCAATTCAATATGACGCAGGTGCCGCAATGGTACGCGAAGCGCGTGTCGAAAACATTTTCCGCTATGCGCATGTCTTTCCACGTTGCGTCAGCATGCTGAGTTCTGGTGCCATCGATGTCAAGCCGCTGATCACACGCAGCTTCGATTTCAAAGACAGTGTCCAAGCCTTTGAAATCGCCGCCTCGACCCCTCCTGCGGATGTAAAAATGCAGATCGTTCTGCCATAGCAAAGGTCTGAATCTGACTGTGCATGTCAGAAGCTGAACACAACCAATTCCACATCTGAGGTTTTGTCCGGGGATACTGATGCACCTAAACAATTGATCTTCTGGAATGCAGTAGCCGACTGCAGGGGAAGGACATAATTCAACGATACAGGTGGCGCGTGAACGGCTGTTTGCTCGACATGTCGAAGTCCCTTCATCAACAACTTCACGACAAGATCGCCTTAGTTCTTTTCAGATAGGTTCGCGCATCCTGGCCAAACCCATGTTCAGCAATAGTTCCCCCAGATTGATTTAAGGAGCGAAGCTGACATCATCGGTAAGCCTCCGGGGGCGCTTGCGATTACCCACAAGTGGAACCTTGTCCAATCTCTGCTCCGAGCTGGATATCGGCGAGGCGGCGCATCCCCCTCCATATAACGGTGTTGCCTGGCGGCGGATCAGACACTCTGGCGAGATAACCGCCGAGGCGCGCGAGTTTGGTGAGATAGAACAGAAGCGTGCCGGGTCTCGCCCCTCGATTGCCACCATCTCCGACGAGCCTGTCGAGAATGACGATCTCTGATGGGGTCACCAATATCGACGGCACCGCTATCGAAGACGCAACCTATGTGACCGATCCGGATGGCTCCATCACTTTCGAGGCTGTCTTCCTCACCCGATACGATGACGGCTGCTGGGGCTACAAGGACATGGAGGAAAGTGCTGGCCCGAACGAGTCTCGTGCTCCCCTTGGGCTGATCGAGCTCCTCTCTGACCTGGAAGACCCGGACAGCTACGCCCAGGACTGGCGTCAGCGCTGCCGGGACTGGGCTTCGATCCCGGACTACGAGGAAGGCGACAAGATCAGGCTCGCGGCCCCTGTGACGCTCACCGATGGCAGTACCTGCCAGATTGTCACCCCGACGCACTACAAGCGGGGGCGGCAAAAACGCCGCTGCTACCGCATCGAGGAAACCGGCGGCGTCGTGCGCCTGTCGAAAGCGACGCTTGTGGGCTCGGAGCTGCTCAGCGCCGCAAAGGGCGAAGCCAGTCCTGTGTTGGCGGAGTTCCTGGCGGGACAGGGTGGCTGAATTTCCCGCTGAGACAACACCACGGGACCACGCGACACATACTGCCAACTTGAAATCGTATCTCAAATGAGATACATCACTCCCATCAATTGGAGGACTATTCATGCCTGCCCAAACATCCATGCTTCATGTTCGTGTTGACGATCAGCTGAAAGCACAAGCTTCTGACGCACTTGCGGGCGTCGGTCTGACGCTCTCCGACGCGGTGCGTATTCTTCTAACCCGCGTGGCCGCAGAAGGCGGCTTGCCTGCCGGATTGACCGCTGATCCGGATGCCTATGACGCCTGGTTCCGGGCGAAGGTACAGGAAGCGCTGGACGATCCAAGGCCCACAACGCCCCATGCCAAGGCGATGCAAGACGCCCAGGCATTGATTGACGGGAAGCGCCTTGCCAAATCTTGAATGGAAAGCCACGGCCATAGCCGACTTGCTGGCAAGCATTGACTACATCTCTGACGACAACCCGGATGCCGCCCAAGTTCTCAAAGATGAGATTGAACACAAGACGTCCCTCCTTCCAGAACGCCCTCAAATGTATCGTGCGGGCCGTGTCGATGGGACCCGTGAGATGGTTGTTCGGCCAAACTACATCGTGGTTTATGTTGAAGGCCCTGAGATTGTGACCATTTTGCGCGTTCTTCATGCAGCGCAGCAGTGGCCATGATCGGCGTGCAGGCCCACCGGCGCTTGATCTTCATCCGCCAAGTCTGCCGACACGTTCATCGGCATCAGGACGGTCTCTTCCCGATCTGCCTCTTCCCTTCCCGGGTCTTTCTCCCCCTCCGGCCGAAGGGACGCGGCATAGGCTGGGTCGGGCCGGGTGATGGTTGGAATCTTCTTTCTCAACGCCCTGCCCTCACGCGGCCAGGATGTTGTTGAGGATGTCGGTGGCCT
>JAFPBO010000010.1 GCA_017390475.1 Loktanella sp. | reverse complement strand
CGTGCCCCTCGGGGCAGATGTATAGGTCGTTCTGCGCATCCCAGTCGAAATCCGTGCGTGTCCAGGTCCCATCGGGGCGTCCGGCCTTGTCGATCACAGGGATGTAAGGATCGATCTTGCGTTCCACGAGCCAGCCGAGCAGTGGGCTTGCCCGCTTGTCGCGATTGGCATCAGCATGGACGGTGCTGCCATCGACCAAGGTGCCTGAACCGCCGATGAGACCGGCGTTGGCGCAGGCAGCCACGACCATTTCGAAAACGCGCCGCAGGACATCGCCCTCCGCAAACCGACCATGGCGGTTCTTGGAGAAGGTCGACCGGTCCGGAACAGCGCCCTCAAGCCCCAGGCGGCGGAACCAACGATAGGCGAGGTTGAGATGCACCTCTTCGCAAAGCCTTGTCTCTGAGCGAATGCCGAACAAATATCCGATCAGCAGCATCCGGATCATCAATTCCGGGTCGACTGAAAGGGGTCCAGTGTGGCTGTAGAGCGGCGCGAGCTCTGCGCGGAGCGAGGAGAAATCAAGAAACCCTTCGACCTTACGCAGCAAATGGCCAGCGGGCACGTGATCCTCCATCCGGAACCGGTAAAACAGCTGACCCTGCTCTTTGATCTGCCCCATCATCGCCGTACCCTCAGATACAATAATCATATTGAATCAGTGACTTAATCAAAATTCAAGGAAAGATGGCCGCCCAAACCACAACATCTGGTGGCCCAAGTTTTTCACCGATATCGGTGGATTTCGTCTGTGACCGAAACGGTTGAGTTTTGACCAGACACCGCCTGACAGCTGTCCTTCTCCATCGATGAGCTGGTCACTGTCTGTGGTGCGGACAGACCTCTATTACGAACGATGACGGGCAAAGAGTCATTGAACGGTGCTGTTAGCGGTGCTATGTGAGGTGCCGGTATAGGCACTCAATCGGAGACGATATGGTACATTCAATCCATGCCAATGTGACGGCCAGCGTGACAGAGCTGAAGCGTAACCCAATGGGGACGATGGCGGCTGGCAACGGGGCGGCTGTGGCCATCCTGAACCGCAATGAACCTGCGTTCTACTGCGTTCCCGCCGATGAATATGAGGCAATGCTGAATCTGATCGAGGATGCCGAACTGAATGCAATCGCGGATTCGCGGGTTAACAGCCCCGAAATCCGGGTATCTCTGGATGACCTATGATCTGACCTTCCGAGAGGAAGCTAAGAAAGAATGGGACGGACTGGGGCATGTAATCCGCGCCCAGTTCAAGAAGAAGCTCGCAGAGCGGCTGGAGAACCCGCATGTGCCTGCCGCGAAAATCCACGGCTCGGCCAACCGATATAAGATCAAGCTTCGATCTGTCGGTTATCGTCTCGTCTACGAGGTCAGAGATGCTGAACTTGTCGTGAGCGTGGTGGCAGTTGGAAAGCGTGAGCGCAACGCCGTTTATCGGGAGGCGGTCAAGAGATCATAGATCCAACAGTCGTGTCTGACAAAATTTATGTACGAAAAACGGTGGGTTCCTCCGGTGCCAGAAATGTATGAGTTTTGACAACCGCCCGCCCCGTACCGGACCTAAACTGCGATCAGTGGCAAGGTCTGGACCAGTCACGGTTTGATGCCGGTCCCTTGATAGCATTTACTGCAGCAAAGGAGACGAACTATGGGCACAGGAAGAACGGATGAATTTCGCAAAGATGCGGTGCGAATTGCATTAACCAGCGGGCTAACACGGCGTCAGGTTGCCGACGATCTTGGTGTTGGGCTTTCGACCCTGAACAAATGGGTGACGGCTCACAGAAGTGGTCTTGGTTTTTCGACCAGTTTTATGGTAAGCGTCCGGCCTCCCCGCTCTGACGGCGTGATGGAGTGCCTGCTAGATGTCCACCACTGATAGAGGACATCTTGAGGTGCGCGATGGCGGGCAAGTAAGGCCAGAAGAAGCGGGTTTGGTCAGACGAGGAGAAGCGGTCGATTTGCACGCAGGCGCGTGTTTCGGGTGTCTCGGTTGCGCGGCGCTACGCGATGAACACCAACCTGATCCATAAATGGCTTCGCGATCCTCGGTTTACATCAGAGGAGCAGGCTTTGGGTTTGTCCGAGGCTGAGAGTGCAACGTTTCTTCCCATCGAGGTTGCGGGCATGGCACATGCCCCAATCGCACCTATTTCACCCACTCCTTCGACAGGTTCCGTCACCGCGCAGCGTGTGGACATCACGTTGTCGGATGGTCGGCGGATATTGGTGGAGGGTGCCACCGCGCTGTCAGCGATCGTGGCGATGGTCGAGGCACTGGCGCAATGATCCCGGTGCCAGCCCTTGGGCAAATCTCAATCTCAGTACGTCCCGAATACGGCGCATGGTCAAACGTCCCTGGGTGATCAAAGGGGCCATAGATGGCGCGGCTTTTGCCGCTTACGTTGAAAAGGTGCTGGTGCCGAAACTCTCACCTGGGACCGTCGTCATCCTGGACAATCTGGCCACCCACAAAAACGCCCAAGCAGCAAAGGCGATGCGCAAGGCAGGATGTTGGTTCTTGTTCTTGCCCGCCATACAGTCCCGATCTCAACCCGATCGAAATGGCGTTCTCCAAGCTCAAAGCGCACCTGCGCAGGATAGGGGCGCGCGCATTCACCGACATTTTCAATGCCATCGCTGAAATCTGCGACCTCTATTCACCAGAAGAGTGCTGGAACTACTTCATGGCTGCCGGATACAGTAATCGATCAACACCATATTGACGGGGGCGTTCCGGAGTATTTTTCGTGCTGGCGACGCTGCGCAGTTAATATTGAGAATATTGCTCATCATGGTCAGCTGCGGTGGCATGCTTTTGTGCAATTATCAATGTTCTGCCAGGACTTATGCGATCCGAGCCGTCAGCATGGACTTAATTTCCTGGATTGCCTTGGCTGGGTTTAGCCCTTTGGGGCAGGTTTTTGCACAGTTCATAATCGTATGGCACCTGTAGAGTTTAAACGGATCATCCAAGGCGTCCAACCTTTCAGAGGCCGCATCGTCGCGACTGTCTTTAATCCAACGATGTGCGTGAATAAGTGCTGCAGGCCCTAAAAATCGATCACTGTTCCACCAATAGCTTGGACAAGCCGTGGAGCAACAAGCACATAAAATACATTCATAAAGGCCATCAAGTTTTTCTCGGTCTGGGATAGACTGCGTCCATTCCTCAACCGGCTCGTCCTGTGAAGTTTTCAACCATGGCATAATGCTGGCATGCTGAGCAAAAAAATCAGAAAGATATGGCACTAAATCTCGAATGACGGGGAGATGTGGAAGTGGGTAAATCCGCACGTCACCATGAACTTCATCGAGCGAATAAATACACGCAAGGGTGTTAATGCCATCTATATTCATCGCGCAGGATCCGCAAATCCCTTCGCGACATGACCGTCGAAACACAAGCGTCGGATCAATATAATTCTTGATGTGTATAAGAGCGTCCAAGATCATCGGACCAAACTGCTCAGTATCAACGAAATAGGTGTCAATGCGCGGATTTTCTCCATCATCTGGATGCCAGCGATAGATACAAAATTTCCGGATCTTACCTTCAGGAGGTCGTGGCCATGTACGGCCTGTCTTCATTCTGCTGTTCTTGGGTAGTCGGAATTGAACCATCTGGAAACCTCGCTGACCAGTCAGGTAATGTTCGACCAACGATAACTCCTGAATAAAGCAGAGAGTGCCGCAGGACATCTTGCTGCCATACTTAGCAGCAACCTTAGTTCAACGCGTGGTGAGCTTGGACGTTCCGGGGCAAGGGATAAGCGCAATGCTGAGCTCCCAATTGATAAGTTTACGCATTTTCCGGTGATATTTTTAGGTAGATTCCGGCTCTACTTGGGGTTGCCGTATCAGGGTAATGTGAACGTCTACATCGTGCAGGCAAGGTTTCTGGGAATAGAGGTCAAAACACCAATGTCTGACACATAAATATTCACGCTGCACAGGAGACAACCGATGCCGCATGTAAACAAAGCCCAAATCCAAATCTTCATCAAAACACTCTCGGAAATGGTTGCTGAAGAACGTGAGCGTAAGTCTCGGCGGGCGATGCTTCACGCAAGGGCGCAAGCAGAAAGGTTCCTTAGCCGATCATTTGGGGACGAGGGAAACGGATTGCGCCAGCTCGGTAAGAGCACCAAGGTCACATTGACATCATCGGTTCATCAAGCCCGTTTTTAAACGATGAACGCCGCATCGCATCCGACCCGTCCAACACGCGTTGTCAAACCCTCTAAGCGAACCGAGGTTTTTTATAGCAGCGCCAGAGCGCGCGGGTGATGTCATGATTGGTCAGCACAGCGGCCCCTGAATGAGGGGCCACGTTACTGAACATGCTGTTGGAAATTGAGGGGCAGATGGAACTGTCTTGTGATTTTGCACAGAATCTGTCGGCGATTTGTGGCGGTTCTTATCTTTACGCTTTTCAAGAATAGGGCGTCTTGCCGTTGTCTTATTCAGTTCCAAGATAGCAGATGGGTTGGTCACGCGGCGCGTTTTCAATGCGCTGCAACATTTGCCCCATATCCTGAGCGCCTGCTTGGACACGCTGCTGCAGCGATCGCGCTGAAAAGTCGAGCGCTTTGAGGGTCCGCTGTGTACCGGGCGGGTGATATGCAGCGTGAGCAAGGATTGCAGATGGACTGTCAGGATTGTGCTGACGGATCAACTGACGCTCATTGCAAAGGGCAGCGACGCTGCGACGCGCCTGCATCGCAAAGACCAAGTCTTGCACGCGCGCGACTGTCTGATCGAGCGTATCCGGTCGTCCGTGGTTAGCACAAAACAGGTCGAGGGCTATACAAAGCTGGTTTGAAGAGGAGTTTTCGCGAAACACCCGATCAAAGGGGAGATTGTTTGAAACGCCCGCATCACATAGTAGGCGTCCGTCGATCTCAACGGGGGGAAACAACGGTGCAAGCGCCGTGCAGGCCAACAGGTGCTCTGTTGTAATCTTTGTCTCTTTGTTGTCAAACCAGACTTCTTCTCCAGCTTCCATATCGACGGCGACCATCGAGACGCGCGTGTCACTGCCGTTCAAATAATCAAAGTCGATCAGCGCATTGAGCGTGCTGGCCATTGGACGATGATCCATGATGGACCGGTCCGATGGCATGCCCGGCAGCACCGAAAGTTCGCCTGGAAAGTGCCGGGCGAACAATCCGCGTCGCCCGAACATCAGTGCGGCAAAGGCATAATTGTTGTTGTAGCTGGCGCGAAACATCTCTGGGATGCCCCACGCGGGTGCGAGATCGGGCTGTCGTGCGATGGCCCAGAATTCCCGCAACCGCGCGAGCCGGTTGGAAGGTTCGTTGCCAGCAAGGATCGCGGCGGTGACTGCCCCGATCGAGGCACCCACCAGCCATGTCGGGTTGAAGCCGGCACCCAGAAGCCGTTCACAGGCGCCCAAGTGATAGGCGCCCAGTGCATTGCCCCCGCCCAGAACCAGAGAAAGCTCAAAATCTTCCAGCTTTGAAGTCCGAAAGGACCTGCCCACCTTGTTGGTCATCTAATGAACTTTCGCGCTATCGCTTCGCAGTCTCACCCGCCGACTTAAGTGAGATGAAGGTTTCTGTGACAGCTGGGACGTGCTCTTCAACCCAAGCTGCCATGCGTCGCTCCTCTTCAAGGCTCTGTTCAAGTGGCTGAATCGATGCTGTGTCACCAGCAAGCCTGGCGGCAGTTAAAAGCGACAGATAGGCAGCAATTTCGAAATTCTCAAAGGCCAAGTTTGCCATTGTATTTTTAAGCACCTCATCACTTGCCGCAGCGTGCCCCATCGCCGCCATCGACCCCGATGCTGAGGTCATCATGTCTTTGATGACTGAACTGCTTTCGTCCAACCTTTCGAGGATCAGGTCGAGCCGGTTTATTTGTTCTTCCGTTTCTGAAATGTGACTTTGCAGCCGCTGTGAAAGATCGGGATAATGCGTCAATCGCGAGACTTGCGGCTCCATGATCGACAGCGCCTGTTTCTCCATAGCATGGGCGTTTCTAAGCCCGGCGACATAGACGTCATGAGCGTTATTTTGGGTGTTCATGTTGTTTCTCCTGAAGGACGGTTATGCATATGGAACACGCCGACTGCAGTGCCGTTCCGTCCGGCGCATAATGGACGGCATTCCTTGTGACGGAACGTGCGTCGCTCATGTGGGTTTTATCTGCGAGGCTGAGCCAAAAACAGATCCACGCTCAACCCTCTGGACAAGGAGTGACACTGTGATGGATGCGACTAACTACAGCAACGACGCATCGACCCCTGCAGGGTCAGATTATCCGCAAGAAGTCGAGGTGGTGATCATCGGCGGCGGGTTCGCTGGATTGGAGGCGGCAAAGGAGCTCGGCAAGGCGGGGATCGCGACAACGATCATCGACCGCACCAACCACCACCTGTTTCAACCGCTGCTATATCAGGTTGCCACCGCAGCGCTGTCCGCGACAGATGTCGCTGAACCGATCCGCAGGGTGCTGCGGCACTACAAATCGGTCAACGTGATCTATGGCGAGGTTTCCGAGATCGACACGGTTTCACAGCAGCTGCGACTGACGTGTGGCACTATTGTCCGGTATCGCCGCTTGATCCTCGCCAGTGGCGCGGGACACGGTTACTTCGGACATGATGACTGGGAGAAATGGGCGCCGGGACTCAAGACAATTGAAGATGCGCGGCACATCCGTTCGCAGATATTGCTAACCTTCGAGCGGGCGGAGCGGACATCCGACATCGCAGAGCGGGAGCGTCTTTTGCATATTGTCATCGTCGGCGGCGGCCCGACAGGTGTCGAACTGGCGGGCGCGATAGCGGAACTCAGCCGCTTCACACTCGCTAAAGATTTCCGCAACGTGAACCCTGCCGCAACACGCACGACATTGGTTGAAGCTGGTCCGCGTTTGCTTTCGGCCTTTTCCGACAAAAGTGCGACCTATGCAAAATCGCGTCTGGAACGCCTTGGCGTTCACGTCCGCACGGCTGAGGCGGTCGAGGACATCGGCCCAGATTTCATCCGTATAGGGGGACGAAAGGAGCCTGTCGGGCTCGTGCTTTGGGCGGCGGGCGTCTCTGCCTCGCCACTTGCGCAGCAGCTGGGCCGGACCGACCGCGCAGGGCGGATCCCGGTTGATGTGACGATGTTAATCAATGGACAGTCAAATATTTTTGCGATGGGCGATGTGGCAGTTTTCACAGACGAAAGCGGTGCTTCATTGCCAGGTTTGGCGCAGGTCGCAAAGCAACAAGGGTATCATCTGGGCCTGTCGCTGGCCAGAAACATCAAGTCAGGCACGCCCCTGGCACCATTCCGATATAACAGCCGTGGCAATACCGCGATTGTAGGGCGTCATGCGGCAGTCTTCGAATGGGGCCGCTTCAGGATGAACGGGTGGTTTGCATGGTTCGCCTGGGCCGTGATCCATATCTACCTGCTGGTCGGTTTCCCGAACAGGTTTCTGGTGTCCAGCCAGTGGCTATGGCGTTACCTGACCTATGATCGTGGTGCCCGCCTGATCGCAGGCGGCGGCAGCGCATTTGGTGAAGCGCCCGTTCCTGACATCAAAGCAGCTTTGCCCGAGGCGAAGCGGCGAAGTGATGCAACTGTGCGCCCTGCGGGCACCGAAGCCATGAAGGACCCGCCGCATGGGTGGGATCTGATAGACCAACAATCCGACGAATCCTTTCCGGCAAGCGACCCCCCCGGCAACTACTGACGGTGCAACGGCGACCCTGACAAGCATTTCGATTGATCTGTCTGCGACGGTGCCGGACGGATCACGCATTCACCTGTCGTTCGAGCTTTTTCAGAACTTTTTCATCCAAGAATAAGGCGCGCTTGGTGACAACATGCAGCGGGCATGGGTGTGTCAGCCTTGTTCTGGCTGAAATGATGCCAAACTGACCTGCGGACCTTGCTGTCCCTAATTCTTCCCATGTCAGCGGCACCGCGATTTTGGCACCGGGGCGGGCCCGCAGCGCATAAGGCGCGATGGCGGTTGCACCGCGATCATTTCGGAGCCAGTCGATGAAGATCAGCCCCTTACGCTTGGCTTTCGACATTGTCGCAATAAAGCGATGCGGTTCGCGGTCTGACAGCATGACGGCAATCGTGCGGGAAAAAAGTTTGACCGTGTCCCAACCCGCCTTTGGCTGCAGCGGTACGATGACGTGGATGCCCTTGCCGCCGGTCAGCATGGGGATCGAAGGCAGATCAAGATCGCCCAAAAGATCGTGCAGATCCAAAGCTGCCTGCCGCACGGCAGGGAACGGCACAGCCTCATCCGGGTCCAGATCAAAAACGATCCGGTCAGGCTTTTCCAGCGCGCTGTTGCGCGATCCCCAGATGTGGAACTCGATTGTGCCCATCTGGGCGGCAGCGACAAGCCCGGTCGGGGTGGCCAGTGTGATGTAGTCGGCATCTTCCGCATCATCCGAGATCGCGACACTGCCCACCGAGCGTGGCATGCCATCGCCGCGATGCTTTTGAAAAAAACATTGACCTGCGATGCCGTCGGGGCAGCGTAGCAACGATACGGGACGATTGCGCAGAAAACGCATCATTCTGTCGCCAAAATCTGCATAATGCTGAGCGACCTGACGCTTGGTCACTGCGGGAGTGTCAAAGACTTGCCGATCAGGATGGGTGATGGTCATGCCGCTGATTTTGTTGCCATGGCTTCCTTTTGGAATGTGTTCGTCCGCCGCAACCTGCTCTACCCGGTCAAGACTGACACTTTTCGCCGGCTTGTCCTGCCGGAGAGCTTGATAAGTACCGTGTCGAATATGCCCGGCCGCCGTCAGTTCGGTAAATTTGATCTCGGCCACCAGATTGGGGGTGACCCAGTGCGCATCGGAGACTTCGGCAGGCACATCGGAAAACGGGCTGGTTTTGCGGTCCCGCTTTTCCAGTAATGGCAAAAGTTCATTGAATTCCCGCGTACCAAAGCCGGTGCCGACACGGCCCCGGTAAAGCAGATGCCCGCCTTCGAACGATCCCATGAGCAGGGACGCAAAAGGCCGCCCGCGCGATGCTGATGGCATCCAGCCGCCGATCACCAATTCCTGCCGCTGGCCGCATTTCAGCTTGATCCAGCTGCCATGTCTGCCCGCGTGGTAGGGCGCTGTGGCTAGTTTCGAAATCAGACCTTCGCGCCCCGCTGCACAGACTTGCGCCCATGCCTCTGTGCCATGCCCTTCGATATGAGTGGAATAACGCAGCGCCGGATCGCTGTTTTCCAGCAGGTGTTCCAATTTTGCTTTCCGTTCCATCAATGGCAGTTTTGTCAGGTCGCAGCCATCAAGATGCAAAAGATCGAAGGCCACATATGCCAAGGCACCGCCATTCTTCAACCGGTGCTGCAGCGTTGAAAACGCATGACTTTCCACGCCTGCGGCCACCACCTCGCCATCGATAAGCGCAGTTTTGCAGGGCAAGGCATCAAATCCGGGCTGCAAGGCCCCGAACGTGGTGGTCCAATCCAAACCAGAGCGTGTGTAAAGCTTTGTCCCGCTTTCGGCGCGCGCCACCAGGCAACGATAGCCATCCACCTTGACCTCGTGCAGCCAATCGTCACCCAGCGGCACATCGGTCTGTAGCTTGGCTAGCTGAACGGGCCTGAACGGCGGCGATTTTGCTGTCTTTTCCAGCGGGATGCTTTTTTTAGCAACATCTGCGGTGATTTCCGCCATATCACGCCCTGTCGCCACGCTGGTCATATGTGTCGTCACAAGCCCTTCGGCATCGTCACTGGCATCGGTGTCACGTTCCTTGATCAGCAGCCAGTTTTCCCGCTTCTCGCCTTGACGCGGTTTCATCCGCACCAACATCCACGCGCCGCGCATCCGTTCGCCCGACAGCACGAATTTGAGCATGCCATCCGCCAGACCAGAGTTCACATCGCCCAAAGGTGCCCAAGTGCCCTGATCCCAAAGCATCACCGTTCCGGCCCCATATAATGGTTTCGGGATCGTGCCCTCAAAAGTGGCATAATCTAAAGGGTGGTCTTCTGTTCTGACGGCAAGGCGTTTCGCCTTCACATCGGCACTTGGCCCGCGCGTAACCGCCCAACTGAGCAGAACACCGTCCCACTCCAGCCGGAGATCCCAATGCAGCCGTGTCGCCGCATGCTTTTGCACGGTAAAGGATCGTGCCTCCGGTGATTGTTTGTCAACTTGATCACCAGCAGGTTCCGGCGTCTGGGCGAAATCCCGTTTGCGGTGATATTCGTCTAACGGGCGGTTCATTTTGCCCGGTTTTTGTTAGCCTTGGCGGGCGGTTTCTTCGGAGCCGCTTTCTTGGGTCCGGATTTGCCCAGGCTTTGCTTGAGAGCAGCCATCAAATCGATGACATTCCCGGACGCTGCGGTCGGTGCCCCATCTGTAGAGACACGCGGGGTTTTCCGGTTGGTGCGCTTTGCTTCGATCATTTCACGCAGAGCAATCGCATAATTGTCCTTGAAATTGTCCGCCTTGAATGGCGCCGTCTTCTTGTCGATCAGCGCGGTTGCGACCTCCAGCAGGTCCGCGTCAGTTTCGTCATCGTTGATGTCAGCGAACAGCGGATCCGCTTCGCGTACTTCATCGGCATAGCGCAGTGTCTCAACCAGCAAACCGTCACCGCAGGGCCGGACCGCTGCCAGACGTTCTTTGCCCCGCATGGTGATCTGGCCGAGACCAACCTTGCCCGCCGCGCGCAACGCATCCCGCACAACGCGGTATGCATCCTGCGCGAGTTCGTCGGAGGGTACGAGATAGTATGGTTTTTCATAATACAGCGGTGAGATGTCAGTGTTTCCGACAAACTGCACAAGCTCAAACGTCTTTTTTGTTTCAAGCTTGATCGCGTCGATTTCCTTGGGATCGATCAGAATAAATTCATCTTTCTCAATTTCAAAGCCGCTGAAAATGTCGTCCTTGTTGACGGGTCCGACCCCGGCAGCGACCTTTTCATAATTGATCGGCTTACCGGAAGGCTTATGAATCTGACGAAAGCTGACGCGCGCACCTGTGACGGTGGCGGTAAACATTTCTACCGGGATCGAAACCAAGGACAGGCGAAGCTGGCCTTTCCAGACGGGACGTGCGGCCATGATCTGTTCCATTCGCTGAGGTGAAGACATTCACAGGTTTTCAAGCCTTCGCATTTTTGGATACCCGTGGGACGATAGACGTGTTTTGTTGTAACGCCCATCACTCCAATGCTGTTCCCATCGCGGGCGACACTGCGACATCCTTGGCGCAGCTAGGGAAAACACATAACTAATGACCCAAAGCCCTGCGTGGAATGGGCCAGACGTGACCATTGGATATGTTGGAAGTTCACAAGATGACATTCGCAGCACTGTTTAAGGCGGACCCTGACGTCTGCACCTTGGCCTCGATGCTGATCGGGGCCCGTCTTGTTGTGCGTGGTACCGGCGGCACGATCATTGAGACCGAGGCCTATGCCCAGGACGACCCTGCCTCGCACAGCTTTCGTGGTCGGACACCACGCAACCGCGCGATGTTTGGCCCGCCCGGCCACGCCTATGAGTATCGATCCTACTGCATTCACCTGTGCTTGAATGTCGTCGGTCGTCCTGGCGAGGCGGTTTTGATCCGTGCCATTCAACCTGGCATCGGCGTCGACCTGATGCGACAGCGCCGACCGTCAGGTCCGCTTTGTGCGGGGCCCGGGCGGTTGTGTCAGGCTTTGGATGTTCAGATCACCGACAATTGCCGTCCGTTCGATGGCAATGATCTGGTTCTGCACGCCGCTGATGGCCCAGCCCCTGACATCTTGACAGGTCCGCGCATCGGCATTTCACGCGGGCAGGACCTACCTTGGCGGTTTGGCATGGCCTGGGCTCAGGGTTTGAGCCGCAGTTTCTAGGCGGCGATAGCACTTGCGCATGCAGCATGGGAACGCTAGGCACGATACCCGGTTGGATGAACGACGGTCACTTGTGAAACTTTGGCCGGTCAATAAGGACATCATGGGTGCCAATATCAAAGATTGCATCATTATCGGCGGCGGGCCTGCCGGGCTGACGGCGGCACTTTACCTTGCCCGGTTTTTGCGGAGCGTGACGGTATTTGACGCGCAGGACGGACGGGCCACGTTGATCCCGCGGACCCGCAACCTTGCCGGTTTTCCAGAGGGTATTGCTGGCCCTGATCTGCTATACCGGATGCGCGGTCATGCAGAGCTATACGGGGCGTTTATTACGCCAGCGACTGTGCGCAAAGTCGAAAAGCATGGCCAGGTGTTCTACGTCACGACAGGCCAGCAGATCGCAACGGCGCGAAACATTATCTTCGCGACAGGCGTGTTTAATCACAGGCCCCCCTTTTCGCGCGAGGACCATGAGCAGGGTTTGCTGCACGGTTTGATCCGCTATTGTCCGGTCTGCGATGCCTATGAAGTACAGAACAAGCGCATTGCCGTGCTCGGCAATGGTGCGCATGGCGCGAAAGAGGCGCGGTTCATCAGTCGATATTCACCTTTTGTAGTGCGGATTCCATCTGACGGGTCGGCGGCAATTCCAGAGCCGGGTATAAGAGCATTGAGCACCCCGATGAAAGACATGTCCTTGTCAGAAAAAGAGGTGATCGTCACCGTGCAAACAGGTGAAACGCATCGGTTTGATACGCTCTACGTGGCTTTGGAAACAACGGCGCGCTCGGATATGGCAGGCGACCTTAATTTGCGGCTGTCGCAGGACGGCCATATCACCGTTGATACCAATCAGCGCACCAACATGGATGGTGCCTATGCAATTGGCGATGTGACTGAAGGGCTGGACCAGATCGCCGTCGCCATGGGCCAAGGGGCCATCGCCGCAACCGCAATTCATAACAGCATGACTGACCCGTAGGTGCTTGCCTTAATATTCCGGTCACCCCCAAAGTCGCGCAAAGCCGTTGCAAGTTCGTCTGGCTGATCACATTGATCCGAGGGTTAGTGCGCGGTGAAGGGCGACATCAGGAACTTCAAATCGCCAAGTGAAATCGTTTTTCAGGGCGAACGAGGTATGGTCGGTCGGGCATCCGCGCAGATGCAACCGCGCGGACTGCATCTGTCGCCCCGACATAACGTGTCGTGAGGTGCTTTGGTCCGGCCGCAGCCTCACCCACGGTTTGCCCGTATTCGATCAACGGCGGACGATGTGGCAGGCGATCAAGTGCGTGATAGATATCCGCCACGCTCTGGCAAGCGATGATGATTTCATAGCCCTTGATCTTGCGTTCAAGATAAGAAATTTTGCGATCAAAGCTGAGATCATAGGCTGCAACGTTGACGTCAGTACCCAAGGCCCGCAGCGCGGCTTAGTCCGCGCCTGTTGCACCGGGCAGCCGCAGACAGGGGAGCGCGTCAATCCGGAACCGCCTGCGATCCAGTCCTTTAGCCAGATGCCGGGTCGGGCATTCTTCTTCTTGCCCCAGCAGGCAAAGATGAACAGGACCCGCACCGGCCTTTCTGCCGGAAGGGGCAAAATCATTCTGCTGCGCGCACCAAACTTGTCAGCGAGTGGGTGGCGTTGATCCTCAAAGGTGGCCAGGGCTGGTCCAACGACCCTATCCATGTTCAGATATTGATAGGCACCCAGCCGCGCCACCAATCACACATCGTCCAATTGTTAAGCCGCATGGCGGTAACGCTTGTTAAGCGCCTGATTTTCGGGCCGGGGATACGGGTCGTAGGGATCGCCTTCGTCCGTGGGATACTCATAGGTCAGGCTGGTCTTGGCTTGAACCTGACCAGTCAGATGTTTGTATTCAGTGATGCGTGTATAGTTGATGCGTCGAGCTTTTCATGCAAGCAATTTACCGTATCGGTTTTTGTTAATATATTGAACAAGTAGGGTCCGCCACACGGCCGCGCGAGGATGTCATGATCAAATTTCCAGCACTATCGCGGGTGGCTATCGAGGCCTATGAGCAGCTCTCGCTCCCGGTCTGGATTTTCTCGACGGAGACGCTTCGTATCCTGAGCGCGAATACCGCCGCGCGCGACTTGATCGGGTATGACGCGCAGTCACTGCAAGAAATGACTATTGCCGATCTGCGCCCCGAAGGCGAGCGGGCGAGCGTCGTCAACCTGGTTCGATGGTTTGATGGAGCACAGACAGATGCTGGAACCTGGACCATCATTACGCGATCAGGAGAACATCGCACGGCTTCCTTCGCTTGGAGCAAGGTTACGTTTGAGGGAGCTGAGGCGATCGTCGCGAGCATTCGCGATATCACACAGGTCACCCAAATCGAAGCGCTGGCCTATACCCGGAGCGAGGAGAACGAAAAACTGCGCCACAGGGCCAGCCTATCTGCAGCGCATCTCTCCAGTCTGTTCGATGGCCTTCCCGGAAAGATGTTAGTCCTGACGCCGGGTGAGTATCAGATCGTCGCAGCGACAGATGAATATGCACAAGCTGTCATGGTGGATCGCGACGCATTGCTGGACCAGCGCCTATTCGATCTTTTTCCCGACGATCCGGCCGAGCCAGTTGCTGACGGCGCAGGCAATCTTCGCGCCTCACTTGAGCGCGTGGAAAACTTGCACGTTACGGATGCGATGAACTTGCAGCGCTATCCGGTCCGACAGCGCGACGGCACTTTTCAAGAGCGTTACTGGCTTCTGCGAAACAAACCCATTCTGGATCCCGACGGGCATCTTATCTACATCATCCACCGTGTCGAGGACGTAACCGAAGTTTTGGCCAGCCAACGCGAGGTGGCAGAGGATGTTTCAGACGCGGCAGAGGCTCAGTCACGACAGTTGGCCGAGACGCGCACCGCCCTGTTTGCCTTGCAGGAACGCGAGACACGTCTGAAGACGGCAGAAAGACTGATGGATCTTGGGGCCTGGGAATACGAGGTCGAGCGTGGCGTCTTTAGCTGGTCGGACCGTGTTTTCGAAATCTACGGGGCACCGCGCCACGGCAAACCGCAGAAACTCGACGCATACGTCGCTTTGGTGCATCCCGATGATCGCGAGGGCATGCTCGCCAATTACAGCCACTTCTTCGAGACCGGCGCACCTGAACTCGAATTCCAGCACCGGATCATCCGGGCCGATGGCACAATATCGCACATCAGTGGCGTCGGCGCGCGGCATGAAGCGGACGGCCGCGAGATCGTCATTGGTTTCGTGCAGGACATTACGGCCATCAAGCTGAGTGAAGAAGAGTTGCGGCGACAAACCCGGCGCCGACGGCGCGCAGGCCGCCTGGCTCACCTTGGAAGCTGGAGCATCGACCTGCGCGGCACGCATGTCATGTGGTGCGACGAAACTGCCATAATTCACGACGAACCCGAAGGCTTCTCACCGTCGTTCCAGCAGGCGATCGCGTACTATATCCCCGAGCACCGCGAACGCATTCGTACGCAGTTCGAGGCCTGCGCGATAGAAGGTCGGCCTTTCGACGAAACCCTGGAAATCAGAACAGCCAAGGGGCGGCGGGTGTGGGTCCGTGCGCTTGGCGAGCCAGTCCGCGACGAGAGTGGCGAGATCGTCGCCGTCGAAGGCGCGTTTCAGGACCTCACCGATCTGATCGCGATACGGGACGAGGCGGCCCAATTGTCTGCACGCCTTAGTGAAACATTGGAGAGCATGGATGATGCTTTCTATCTGCTAGATGGCGATTGGAGATTTCAATATCTCAACACGAAAGCTGAAACACTTCTCCAACGCAGGCGGGACGAACTACTGGGGCGCGTGGTTTGGGATGAATTTCCTGAAGCTGCAGGAAACATCAAGAAGCAGTATGAATTTGCTATCCGCGAGAAACGTTTGGTTCGTTTTGATGAATACTATGCGACCCTGAAAACGTGGTTTGAAATCAGTGCTGAACTGACATCCGCGGGGCTGGCCGTGTACTTCCGAGATGTCACCCCGCAGCGGATCCAAGAGGCTCAACTCCGGCTGCTCGAGGCGGCGGTTGCGCGACTGAACGACATTCTGCTGATAACAGAGGCAGAACCCATTAGTGGTCCAGACGGCCCCAAGATCGTTTATGTCAACGATGCCTTTGAGCGGCGTACCGGCTATACGCGCGAAGAAGTAATCGGACAGACCCCGCGCATCCTGCAGGGCCCTAAGACCCAGCGTGACGAGCTTTATCGAATTCGGAACGCGCTAGAAAAGTGGCAACCGGTTAGGTCCGAGCTTATTAATTACACCAAGTCAGGTGAGGAGTTCTGGCTGGAACTGGATATCGTGCCGCTGGCTGACGAGAAAGGCTGGTTCACCCATTGGATCGCCGTTGAGCGTGACATCTCCGCGCGCAAACAAGACGAGCTGGCGCTTCAAGCCAACGAGGAACGCTTCCGTCTCGTCACAAAGGCGGCAGGAAGTGCCATTTGGGATTGGGACGCGGTAACCAACCAACAATGGTGGGGCGATGGTTTGCGCGACATTTTTGGGCACGAAACTGATCCATCCGGTGCGTTACCAACAATCTGGCGCAGGCATGTGCACCCCGATGACATGGAATATGTGGATGCTGCGGTCAGTCGATTGGAAACAGGCAAAGATAGTAGTCTGCGCCTGCAATACCGCTTTCAACGTGCCGATGGTAGCTGGGCGGCAGTCGAGGACAGGGCATTCGTCATGTATGATGATGAGGGCCAGGTGAGCCGTGTTCTGGGCTCGATGACGGATATTTCGGATCAGAAGCTGCTTGAGGAGCGGCTGCAACAGGCCCAGAAAATGGAAGCCGTTGGCCAACTGACCGGCGGTGTAGCGCATGATTTCAACAATTTGCTGACGATCATTGTGGGTAATGCAGAAATTTTGGAGGAAGAGCTGAATGACCTGCCACATCTGCAACGGCTGGCCAAGATGTCCCTGGACGCAGCGGATCGCGGTGCGGACCTAACCAGTCGCCTGCTCGCTTTCTCACGCAAACAGTCTTTGGATCCCAAGGTCCTCGACGTCGCGCCATTGATCCAGGGAATGGACGGACTGCTGCGTAGAGCGCTTCCCGAGAACATCAATATCGAGATTGTCCAGTCGGGCGGCTTGTGGAAAATCGAGGCAGACGTGTCACAACTGGAATCGGCGCTTCTCAATCTTGCCGTGAACGCACGCGACGCCATGCCGAATGGAGGCAGCCTGACCATCGAAATGGCAAATGCCACGCTTGATGGCAACTATGTGGACATGGAACCTGATGTCAAACCCGGGCAGTATGTGGTGATTGTTGTGACTGACACTGGCTCTGGAATACCGCCCGATGTACGCGCCCGGGTGTTCGAACCATTCTTTACGACCAAGGAGGTGGGCAAAGGGTCAGGACTCGGGTTGAGCATGGTCTTCGGCTTCGTTAAGCAATCTGGTGGACATATCCGGGTCTATTCGGAACTGGACGAAGGCACTGCGATCAAGATGTATTTCCCGCGAACGCGGACGGAGCAGGAAAGCGTTGTGGCCGTCAGCCCCGGACAAAAGATTACGGGTGGACCCGAAACCATTCTGGTAGTTGAGGATGACGGCGCCGTACGTGAGTATGTGTCAGCACAGCTGCAGTCGCTCGGATATCACGTAATTGAAGCATCTGCAGGCACCGAGGCTATACAAGTCCTGAACCAGACGCTTGGAATCGATTTGCTGTTCACCGACGTGGTGATGCCTGGTGGCATGGGCGGACGGGAACTTGCCGATGCGGCACGCCGGCTTCGACCGGACCTGAAGGTGTTGTTCACGTCCGGCTACACCGAAAACTCGATTGTACACAATGGACGTCTGGAACCGGGCGTCAAGCTGATGAGTAAACCCTATCGGCGCGAGCAGTTGGCTGCGAAGATCCGCGAGGTGTTGGACGAAAGACAAGCGGCCGGTTCGGATTCCGGGTGAAGTCGGAGTGCCCTGCCACATGGCACCAGCTAACGCATAAATTGCCCCACACTTTGCTGTACTTTCCCGGATTAATGTTCCATGTAATGCATGCCGGTTCTACCGAATGAGGACTGTTCAGGAGCGCTGGTCAAAAAGAACCGTTGTTGCCCGGCTGCGCATCAGTCGAATGGCATCACTGATCCATCGCTTTCGATCATCGAGCGATTACGCCCAAGATCTTTGGCTCGGTAAAGTGCGCGGTCTGCAGCTTCGAAAAGATATTGGAATAACCGGTTCGAGCCGGGTGGGCTGCAGACAAGGCCAACGCTCACCGTGATAGGTGCGCATTCTCCTGTAATACTGGCTGCAGCTTCGTGAAGACGGTAGCTGAAGGGACGAGGCTCTTCAGCATCTTTGGTCGCAATTGCGAAGATGAATTCCTCGCCTCCGTATCGGCCTGCGAGTTCATGTGTCCGAACCATTTTCTTGAAGGCAACACCCAGTTGGCGCAGGACGTCATCCCCGGCCTGATGTCCGTGAGTGTCATTCACCTCTTTGAACCGATCGATATCGAGCAGCAATAGCGTGACAAATGCAGCCTCACGGTCAGCGTATGAGACCAGTTGCGCAAATAGGCGTTTGAACTCTCTTCGGTTCAACAAGCCAGTCAGATCATCTCGTGTCGCCAATGTCTTCAGCGCCCGTGCCTGTTCTTGAAGTTTATTGCGGGAAGCCAGTACCTCGGCTTGTAGCTGGTCGCGTTTGTCGGCCCGCATGAAGCTCCACAAGACAAGGTTTGGATCGTCGTTGTGGATGCAGGCATTACCTACCACAGATATACGTCTGCCCGACCCTGAAATAACGTTCAGCGCGATCTCATCGCAATAACCCTGCTCAAGTAGAATAGGATAGACGAAGCTATCACAAAAGATTCGCGATGCCGGTGTCATCAATACATCTAGGCTGCGTCCAAGCAGATCCGCCAGCGGTTGCTCTATCTGCGCCGCGACCCGTGCATTGGCAAAACGGATGATCCGCGCGCCATCTGTGGCTAAACAACTGACTGGAAACCGATCAATACTGAACAGTTCGCTTTTTAATCCGTCAGCCATACACAAAATTCCGAATTGACTGAGCTACTTCAGCGGGATGGGTCATATGGAGGCAATGGCCATCGGCATCGATCACCTCGAGACGGCTGCAGGGGAGGTTGTCATGCACGTACTGGCCTACCGAAGGCGCGGCAAGGGAGTCGCGGGCGCTTTGCAGCACCAGCACCTCATGTGTAGCTTGACCAAGAAGATTGCGATGATCTGTTAGAAACGTCGCTTCTGCGAAGGTTTTCGCGGTCAGCGGATCGGTGGAGCAAAAGCTTTGTGCAAGCTCCTTGGATACTTCTGAATTAACGGGTTGTCCGGAAGCGAGTGGAGCAAGGTGATGCGCCCAACCAATGTAATTTCTATCCATCAAGTCAATCAGTTCCACTAGGTCGCCCCGCTCGAAACCGCCGGAGTAGCCGGGTAGGTTAAGAAAGCAGGGCGACGGGCAAATCATCACGAGCTTATCGAAACGCTCTGGCACCTTAACAGCGGCCATAAGCCCTATTGTGCCGCTAACCGAATGTCCAACGAGCGTTGCATTCCGCAGATCGAGTTCTTCGCAAATCTCGGCCAAATCTTCGGCATAGCCTTCCAGCTCACCATGCCTGCTGGCATCGAATGATGCGACGTCGGAATTGCCGCTGCCTGTGTGATCAAAGAGGATGATGCGAAAGTCGGCCAGATATGGTGCAAGCCGCCGCCACATATTTTGGTCGCAGCCAAAGCCATGCGCTAGAACGAGCGTATGCTTACCATCGCCACGAACCATCACATTGTTCCTCTGTAGGCTTCCTATATGTGTCAACGCCAATGATCCTCAGTCGAGTTCGAGTTAAAATTAAGGGTATACGTCTATCGCGAATGTATTTGTTTTCAGCTTTTGGTAAACGTGCTTGATCAGCACATTGTATCTGGCAGCGTTCTGTTCGCAAGATTTACTACGACATATCCGGGGTGAAGTTGGCTAAAAGTCCAGTACCAAGTAAAGTTGTGAAAGCATACGGGAACTGACGATATCTTACTTTGGGCAAGAACCGCCACACTCCATTGACTGCTTTTGGCCAAGGCTGCTTGCCAGGTACGTTTGCGAAGGCATCACGGCATGTTTAATTCTGAGAAAGCGCTGGCATAAGCCTAAGACATAGAGGGTTGCTGTGCTTTGCAGATTGGACTGCAGTTGTCGCAGTTGCTGACCTATTTCTTACATCTGGGAAAAATCTTGCGCGGAATTTTCTTATACCTTGATCAAGTCCGGGAGCTAACTGGTCGTTGGATAGGGGTGGCTGCGCAAATCTGAACAGCTGGGATAAGTGGATTTTCTGCGCAACAGCAGCATGATGCTGCAAGCGAGGAGATGACCATGACAAAATGATTGCGCCGGAACCACACTTTTTTGCAATCGCGCAGATCTCCGAACAGACAATCGCGTGTTACATCACTGCTTTTTTCGAAGACATGCCTGACCAGCGAGCAAAGCAATGCGCAGGTCGCTGGAACAGTTGGGGGAGCTGTGTCGTTGGATGTGAAAGGAACTTGGGCAGGCACGCGTATCAGAGCCAAGTACTGCGAGCGGACACGGAGAAGACCATGAATCCCGATACCTCCGATACGATGGAAACCAAAGATCGCCAGCCTGGCCTTGAAAGCAGGCTGGACCCGCCTGCGGATCACACACCTCGGTATCCCGAATCAGGTCGGCTGCACGGAAAGGTCGCTATTAGCACTGACGGCGATTCAGGTATCGGACGGTCCACGACCATTCCATTTGCCCGTTAAGGTGCCAAGGTCGCTTTGGTGTACCTTGATGAAACCGACGACGCGGACGAAACGCGTGCATTGGTCGAGGCAGAGGGCGGGCAGTCCCTGCTTTTGCCAAGCGATGTGGGCAAAAAAGCTTTTGTGCAGATGCTGTGGCGCGCACGGTGCAGGAATTCGGGCAGCTTGATCTGCTTGTCAACAACACCGCCGAACAGCATGCACAGGACAGCTTAACCGATATTTCAGAAGAACAGCTGTTTCGTACCTTTCGTACCAATATCGGTGGATATGTCTTCATGGCGCAGGCAGCTATGCCGCATCTTTCGCGCGGCGCATCGATCATCTGCACTACATCGGTGACGGCTTATCGGGGGCTGATATGAAGTTCTTGCTGAAGGAAAACCGATGCCAACCAAATCCAAAGCACAACAACGCACCGCCGGCGCCGCCCTTTCCGCGAAACGCGGCGAAGCGAAGGTCAGCGACCTGATCGGCGCATCACGCGAAATGTACGATTCCATGACTGAGAAAGAGCTGGAAAACTTTGCTGCGACCGAGCATGATGATCTGCCGGAAAAGACGAACGCTTAATCGCTCGCAAGCCGCCTTAAGGCACCGCAAAGCAAACGCGCGGTCATGCCGTTGTCCCCATCAAATCTCATCTCGGCGTCCAACCAAACTTCTCTGATCACGGTGGCGTCCCGTTCGGTGTCTGACGACTGGGAAGGGCGCGCTTCATCCGAATGGTACGCCTCACGGACGAGGTTTTTGGAACGAACGCGCGATCTCGAGGTTGATGTCCCGAAAGCACGAAAGGAAACGCGATGAACATGAGCGACAACGAGCTGCCTGAAAATGACGGGCAAGACCCGGTCATCACAGAATCCGACCGCCTGATTGCCTCTGACAGGATTGAAGGCACTGCTGTCTTCGGCAAGAATCATGAAAAGATCGGCAGCGTGTACAATTTCATGGTAGATAAAGTGTCAGGCAAAGCGTCTTACGCCGTTATGTCATTTGGCGGATTTCTGGGGATCGGCGAGCGCTATCATCCGTTGCCTTGGGATGCGCTGACCTATGATGTGGAACTCGGCGGTTACCGGGTCGACATTTCCCGTGAACAGCTGGAAGAAGCCCCCAATTTTGCTGCGCAGGAAAATCCTTGGGGCGACCCTGAATATGGACGCCGCCTGCATAGCCATTATGGTTATCCATACGGGCTGTAATCAACTCGACCATGGCGGGGTACTTTAGCCCCGCCATTTTTTCAGTTCCTGCGGAAAGTGAGAGAGATGGCAATCAAAGCCGAGCCCGGAAGATCAACATCCAAAGCGGCGCCTTTCCAAATTGCCACAACGATCACCGCTTTAACCCTGGCCAGTGCCACGTTGGCCGAGAATACAGAGCTTATCGATCAAGGCGAATACGTCGCCCGTGCCTCTGGCTGTATGTCCTGCCATCAAGAAGACCTGTCTGGCGGATATGAGGTCGAGACACCGATGGGCACGATTGTCGCCAGCAACATCAGCCCTTCGCACCAATATGGCATTGGCGGTTACGATCGTGATGATCTGGCCAATGTCCTGCGGCGCGGTGTCAGTCCGGACCGCAGACTTTATCCTGCGATGCCCTATGCGTCCTACCGCGGTATGAGTGATGCTGATATCGATGCTCTTCACGCGTGGCTGCAAAATCAGGAACCCGTCGAAGAGGCGCCAGAGCAGGACACCGACCTGCCTTTTCCTTTCAACATCAGCACCGGGGTGATCGGCTGGAACTGGATGTTTCTGGGCGAACGTGACCTGCCGCTTGCCGATGACCCGGTCTTGCAGCGCGGTGCCTATCTGGTCAACCATCTGGGCCATTGCGGCGAATGTCACACCCCGCGCAACGATTTCTTTGGCATGCAGGATGACCAGTATCTTGCTGGTGAGATGATCGATGGTTGGCTGGCACCAAATCTGACCGCTGACCCTGAGTCCGGGCTTGGGTCATGGTCCGATCAGGACATCATCGATTATCTGCGCACAGGGCAGGCCGGCAATGTCGTGCAGGCCGCCGGTCCGATGGCCGATTTCGTGCGGCACGGCACCAGCCATCTGGAAGACGACGACCTTGCCGCGATCACCGCCTATCTGCGGACCATTCCCGCGATTGCGACAGGGGTGCAGGATATTCCGCTGCTTCCGTCGCAATCCGAACGGCTTGACCCCGCACATAGCTATGGGCAGGTGCGAGAGGAAATAGTGGCCGTGCTGACAAGTGCCAACCTGTCAGAGCCGGAACAATTATACGCCAGACATTGCGCCGCTTGCCACGGCGTCACCGGTCAAGGCCAGCCACAAGCCTATTACCCGCCGTTGGTTCAGAACGCCGCATTGCGCCGCGCCGACGCCAACAACCTGTTACAAGTGCTCTTGCATGGTGTGCCTGCGGGCAAGCTGGAACGTGTACCAGCCATGCCCGGCTTTGCCGGCGAATTAAGCGCTGACCAGATTGCAAAGCTGGCAAACTACACCCGCAGCACATTCGGCAGCAGACCTGACAGCGCCTTGACGGCAGCCGATGTTACGCGGGTTCTGACCCATGAAGACGAAATGCCTGCCCCGTTGCGGACCCTGCAAGTGCTGGCATGGGTCGGTGTCGCTGCACTAATCGTCGTCGTGGGCGTGATGATCTGGTGGATCGCCCGACGACGCAAAACGAAATTGCAGGAGGGTTAAGCCCATGCCGACACCATTTACCCCAACCCGCCGGCAATTGCTGACAATGATAGGTCAGGTCGCAGGCACTGCTGCGATGTATCAGGCGATGACCAGCCTCGGGTTTGCGGCGGAATCTGGTTATACGGGTGACCTGTCCTTGCAAGGCCCGCGTCAGGGGCGGCGCGTACTGATCCTTGGCGCAGGGATCGCTGGCATGGCTGCCGCTTACGAGATGCGGCTTGCCGGTTATGAAGTTAAAATCCTCGAATACCAGAATCGCCACGGAGGTCGCTGCCTGACAATGCGCGGCGGCGACCGCTATACCGAAATGGGCGGGCACGAGATTGCCTGCGATTTTCAGGACGGTAACTTTTTCAACCCCGGCCCGTGGCGGTTGCCGGTCCATCACCGGGCGGTGCTCGACTATTGCCGCAAATTCGGCGTTGCGATGCAGCCGTTCGTGATGAAAAACAACAAGGCTTATGTGCATTCCCAACACGCCTTTGACGGCAAACCGCAGCGGATCGGCCATGTCGAAAAGGACATGCGCGGGCATGTTTCCGAATTGCTGGGCAAATCCTTGCAACAGGGTGATCTTGACGGACAAGTCACGCTGGAGGACCGCGAAAAGCTGTTGGAAGGTCTCAAAGAATGGGGCGTTCTGGACAGCCAGTACCGCTACCGCGTCAGCGACGATCTGGGCGGCGTGCGTGGCTATGATGTGCGCCCAGGTGGCGGATTGATGGCTGATACGAAACCATCGGAACCCATTGATCTGTCGCCGCTGCTGCAATCGGGCCTGTGGGATCAGGTGTTCAATTTTAACAGCTACAGTTTTGATCCACCCATGTTTGAACCTGTGGGCGGCATGGACCAGATCACCGATGCTTTCGCGCGCGAAGTGGCGGATGTGATCCAGTTGAATGCCCGCGTCACGCGCATCGCGCAAACCGACAATGGCGTCATCGTCACCTATGCGGACGGCGCAAGGGGCGGTGAAATGCGCGAGGAAAGCGCCGATTGGTGCATCTGCACGATCCCGCTGTCGGTGCTGGGCCAGCTTGATGTCGATTGTTCCGACGCGATGCGCCGCGCAATCGGGGCGGTGCCCTATGCTTCGGCGTTCAAGGTTGCGCTGGAGTTTCGGCGCAGGTTCTGGGAACAGGACGACTGGATCATGGGGGGCGTAACTTATACCGACCTGCCCTTGGTGCAGATCGCCTATCCCAGCTATGGCTTTCTGTCCGAAGGTCCGGCGGTCCTGCAAGCGGCCTATGATACCGCGACAGCGGGCCGGACCTTTACCTATTCATGGTCCACCATGACACCGCAGGAACGTATTGATGCCGCACTGGCCTTTGGCCGCCAGATACACCCGCAATATGATGCAGAATTCATGTCGGGCGCATCATGGGTCTGGCACCGGGTTGATTGGTCGCTGGGCTGTTACGGCGAATGGACCGACGGATTGCGCGACGCGCATTACGAAACCTTGTGCAAGATCGACAACCGGCTGGTGCTTGCGGGGGAACATTGTTCGCATATTCCGGCATGGCTGGAAGGGTCGCTGTTGTCAGCGCTGGACGCGATCCAGCGGCTGGATCAAAGGGAGAACGCGTAAGATGGGCAAACTTTGGTATCTTGCCGCCTTTGCACTGGCTGTCTTTGCCAGCAGCGCGCTGGCGCAGGAAAACGCAGCTACGGCTGATGTCGACGCCCTGCTGTCGCGGTTTTCGGAGGATGCTGATCACTTTACCCAGACTGACGGGGCCGCTTTGTATCGCACCACCTGTCAGGCCTGCCATATGGAAGACGCGCAAGGCGATGCGGGCGTCGGCGCGCATCCGCCGCTGACCGGCAATTCCAAGATCATGTCAAAGCACTTTGTCGCCGGTGTCATCCTGACCGGCTATCGCGGCATGCCGGGTTTCAGCAGCATGATGTCCGACGCACAGGTGGCAGAGCTGACGAATTATGTCCGCACCCATTTCGGCAACGATTATCCTGACCCGATCACGGTAAATGAGGTCGCAGACCTGCGCCCACCTGAAAACAACTGACCGGGCCAATCATAGGTCATACGAAACGCCTTTCACATTTCGCGACTGAACCAATCACAAACGGAGACACCCATGAAAAACAATACCCCCGCCAATGAATCCCTGCGTGAAAAGGGCCGCGTGATTGACCAGCGCAGTCAGCAAATAGACCCCGCAGGCAAGCACCGCGTCGATGCAAATGAATCTGCCAAATACTCGCAAAAGCAACCGGGGCAGGCCACAAAGAAGGGCAACGACGATGCCAAATGAACCGAAGCCCGCAGCCGAAAAACGCCCCCAAACAAAACGGCGGGAAAACGATCAGGGCGATCACGAAGGATCGGCGCATTCACCCGACGAATTCGACGTAATGAACCCGCAAAAGCAGATACATGACGCCGACAAAGAGCCGCCGAAGCCCAAGAAAAGCGAAGACCGGCAGTAAGCCTGCGACACGGCCGACAAAAGTCAGGAACGGATCCCTACGCCCTACCGTTTGAATGAATATCAGAAAATATGGGGAATGCCTGCTATGCCTGAATTTGATGTCTCTGGCCTCGATTTCACAATCGCTGCTGTCTACATTCTGGCCGTCATGGGTGTCGGGCTTTGGGTCAGCCGGTCGCAAAGCGATACCAACAGCTATTTTCTGGGCGGGCGCGGGGCGATCTGGCCGGTGATCGGCATTTCGATGATGTCGGCCAATCTGTCGGGCACATCTTTTGTCGGGCTTGCCGGCGCGGGCTATGAACATGGCATCGCGGTTTGGAATTATGAATGGACCGCCACGCTGGTCTTGATCTTTTTCTCGCTGTTCATCCTGCCGATCTATTTGCGATCCAAAGTCAGCACGATGCCCGAATTCCTGGAAAAGCGGTATGACTGGCGCGCACGCAGAGTCTTTGCCGCGTTTTCGGTGTTTACCGCTATCGTGATTGACAGTGCTGGCGCCTTGTTTGCCGGGTCTTTGACGCTCAGCCTTTTGTTCCCTGAAGTCCCGTTATGGACGCTGATTGCCATCATCGCCTTTCTGGGCGGTGCCTATGTAATCATTGGCGGACTCAAGGCCGTTATGGTGACCGATACGATCCAGGGTGTATTGCTATTGAGTGTCGGAACAATCGTGTTTTTCATGACCTATGCGCAAATTGGATCATGGGAAGGCGTGAAAGACGCTGCTCCTGAAGGGGGGTTCACCATCCTGCCACCGGCGGATGACGAATTCTTTCCTTGGCCGGGCATTTTTACCGGCGCGATCTGGCTGAGTTTCTACTATTGGACGACCAACCAAGCTGTCGTGCAAAAGGTGCTGGCTGCCAAGGATGCAAACCATGGGCGCTGGGGACTGCTCCTGGCTGCCGCGATCCAGCTACCGTTCTTGTTTATTCTGGTCCTGCCGGGTGTGATGGGGCGCGATATCTTTCCTGATCTGCAAGAAACCGACCAGATTTGGCCCGCGCTGGTCTTTGAATTGCTGCCCCAAGGTTTGCGCGGTCTCGCGCTCGCCGCGCTGGTCGCTGCCCTGATGTCGACGGTAGATTCCGTTTTGAACGCCAGCGCGTCGCTGGTGGTCAACGATTTCGTCAAGCCGATTAAAAAAGACCTGAGTGACAGGCGGATGCTGATGATCAGCCGTGCGATGGTTGCGCTTTTCATGGTGCTGGCAGCACTTTGGGCACCGGTGATCGGGTCTTTTGGCGGGATCGTAGAATATTTCCAATCCTTCCTTGGCTACGTCACCATGCCCGTCGTTGTTGTCTTTCTGGGCGGCGTTTTCTGGACCCGGCCCCCGCGCAATGCAGCCTTCTGGACACTGTCCATCGGTGTGCCGGTCGGTATTGCCTGTTTTACCGTGTTCGAGGGGCTGGCATTGTTTGACCTGCAATTCCTCTATGGCACCGGCCTGATGCTGGTGTTGAACCTTGGGATTTTTCTGACAATTACGTTCAGATCTCAGGCGCCAGAAGAACTGTCCGAAGACCTGACATGGAGCCGCGAAAACTGGCGCAAGGATCGCAAAGAATTGCAGGGCAAGCCGATGTGGCAATCGCATCAGCTATGGTCAGCCGTGCTGGTCGTTGTGACCCTTGTGATGGTGTGCATGTTCATCTGACGTGCTGGGGGATATCCAAATGCCGCCATGGGTCGTCACCTTTGCCCTGCTCGTCCTTGCGCTTCTTGCGTCATGGCTGCTGCATGCCGGTATCTACTGTCTGTCGATGCGCCTGCTGTCGCGACGAGATGAGTTCTGTGGTGCCCTTCTACGGCAAAGCAAAAGGCCGGTGCGACTGGCCATGACTGTCATCGCTGTGGCGGTGGCTGTCGCCTTTGCACCTTTGACACAACGGCAAGAAACATTGGCGCAGCACATTTCTGGGACCGGGAGGCCCGATTAGGCAACGGAACTATTCGCAGTCTTACTGGCAAGAGCGATATCGAGGGTCTATTAACCCAGGGCAAATTACGGAATGAGGAAAATCCGTGGCTTATAATCATAAGTTCGAAGAAATGTGCGCAGATGGCGAGACCTTCGGGCCTGTCCCAGAAGCTGCAGTTGCAGCAGCAGAAGCAGACCTAAACGTCAAATTCCCCGAACAATACCGGGAATTTTTGCAGAGATACGGTTCTGGCTTGTTCAGAGGCGCCGAAATCTATGGCTTGCCTGATCCTGAACAAAACGATCCGCCACTCTGGCAAGACGTGGCAAAGGTAACGAAGCAGCTAAGAGAATGGGAGCAAGCTGGCGCTGGGAACCCGGAATATATTCCAATTGCGGATGATGGCACTGGTGTTTATTTTTTCCTTGATACGAAAGCATCACCCCGAACGAAAATTGTAGCTTTAGGGCCGGGCGTTGAACGAGAAGTATCGTCTGATCTGTTTGCATTCGTTGTTGATTTGTCTGAAGAGAGGTGGCTGCGCAAATTTGAACAGCTGGGATAAGTGGATTCTCCGCGCAACGGCAGCATGATGCTGCAAGCGAAGAGATGACCATGACAAAACGACCGCGCCGGAATCACAGCTCGGCATTCAAGGCGAAAGTGGCCGTGGCCGCGATCAAGGGCGAGAAGACGCTGATCGAGCTGGCGCAGGATTTCGACGTTCACCCGAACCAGATCAAACAGTGGCGGGACCAGCTGCTTGAGGGCGCGACGGGGGTGTTCGGCGAAGCGGCGAAAGCTACGCCGGAGCCGGTGATCGACGTGAAGACCCTGTGTTGATTGCCGTCTCGGATTGACCCATTTTTCATTTGGCGATGACCCCTCTGAACCATGATAAACTCGTAAAAAGTCGGCGGAATATTTGTTAGGAGTGGGTCACGGCGTTTTGGAAAAGTGGGTCAATGCCTCGTGAAATTCAACACTGGGTGCCTGTTATGCCGAATACTGCTGAAATGTGGGTCATATCGTTGATTGATCTCACGAATGATACGTCTGTAGGTCGGGGCTTTGTCGGTACATTTCATGACCGGGCGATGCAGTCGCACGTGCTCAATCGCTTTGTTGAGAAAGGCTTTTGCTGCATTTGCATCCCGCTGAGCAATCAGGTGAAAGTCGAGCATCTGGCCATTTGCATCAACTGCGCGTCGCAGATGGCGCCATTTACCACCGACGCGGCAGTAAGTCTCGTCTACAGGCCAATCGACGCTGGCCCGGCGCAGAAACTTTTCTGTTCGTTTGGTGATCTGCGGGCCAAATTTTATCACCTACCGATACACTGTCGACCGTTCAACGGTGCTTCCGCGCTCTGCAAGCAGATCAACCACGTCCTGATAGGCAGCGTAAAGCGCAGGTACCAGCGGACGGCAGACAGGATAATTTTTCGCGGAAAGCGATGATGTTTGAACGGCTGGTTGCTCGCCACGTAGAAGTCCTTTCATCAACAACTTCAGGACAAGCTGGGCGTTAATGCAACAGTCCCTATCTGATAGCCAAAAGCGCCGCCGTCGGGTAGCGTTCCGGCATGGAAAATCTGCACCCTGACCTGACGTCCGATCCGGCTTCGTTCCCGAAACTGCCGCCGTGGGTTGGTGCAGGCCGAGGGAAAAGTATTGAAGATCAGGCCTTTATGTCCGGCGCGGCGCTGGCGCAGCTTGATGCGGTTTTGCGCCGGGATGAGGTTCCGCAGGCCTTGCTGCGCGGCCGTCTCGCCCTGCGCGCGGCAGAGGCTTGTATGGTGTTTGCCGGGCGGCAGGAACGGGCCGGCGATCTGCGTGATGCGGTACATCTGCTGCGCCCCGGTGATTTGCCCGGTCCCGCCGGGGGCAGCTATTTGTCGTGGCGGCGCGCGGTGGAACGACCAGTGTCGCTGACGGCGCTCTATCGCGCCTTGCCGGATTGCGCGCCGGAGCAGATCGCAGGTTGGTTTGATGCGGGGCAGGGCGCGCCGGTGGCCCGTGCCGCGATGGTGTTAGAAGCAGTCCTGACCGATGCGCCGCGGGAGGATGTACCGGCGCTGATCCTTGCGGATGCGGCCTTGGCACAAGCGATGGGATGGGATCACGTGGTGCCGTTGTTGGCGGCTGGCTTGAGGCGGGTTGATCTGCGTCAGCGGGGTGATGATCTGCGGCTGGCCTGTTATCGCGCGGTGACGGTTTCAGCGATTGAAGCTGTGCGGATGGCCAGTGATCTGGCGCGGCGGGCGGCGCACTTGCGGGCTGTTGCGCCGAAACTGCGCGCCAAAGGGGCAGGGGACGCGGTGGCGATGTTCCTGACCTGTGATGCTGTCGCTCCTGCGGCGTTGCCCTTGCCGGATCGCGCGGCGCGGCGGTTGTGTGACCGGCTGGTCACCCTTGGGGCTGTGCGTGAACTGACCGGGCGCGATACGTTCCGGCTTTACGGTCTGTAGCGATGGCAGAGCTGGACCGCGAATTGGCCGATCTGCCGCCGGAATTGCGCTGGCGTGAATGGATGCGCCGGATCGAGGCGGTGCTTTTTGCATCCGCGTCGCCGGTGCCGCGTGAGGAACTGACGCGTGTGGTGGGTCAGGGGGTGTCTGTTGATCTGTTGATTGATGATCTGGCTGCCGATCTGGACGGTCGGGCGTTCGAGATCGCCGCAGTCGCGGGTGGCTGGATGTTCCGCACCCGGCCCGCCTATGCGCCCGCGATCCACGCGGCGGCGGATGTGGGCGGGCAGGGGCTGGACCTGAGCGATCATGATGTTGCGGTGCTAGCGGCGATTGCCTATCACCAGCCGGTGACGCGGGACGGGCTGAAGGAGATCTTCGGCAAGGACATCAGCCGCGATCTGATCGGACGGCTGCATGGACAAGGCCTGATCGGCACCGGGCCAAGGTCACCACGGCGCGGGGCGCCCTATACATTCGTGACGACGCAAAGGTTTCTGGTGGTGTTCGGGTTGGAGAGTTTGCAGGATCTGCCGGACCCCGAGCAGTTGGCGGATGCGGGGGTGGTTTGATGATGCATGAGACTTATTGTCCGCTGATCGTCGACGACATTCCGCAGGCTTTGTCTCAGGCGCATTGCGTTGTTCCTTGCCGATTGCAGATTATGCATCCGGGTTGATCACTGCCGCTTCCATGCGCCGTATGCTTTAGTTGCTGTTGAGCAGAAATTGCGCCCGCACCGGGCTGCAGGCGGCCCCCAAAGCACGTGCCTTGCTGCCGATGCTGCCGCTTTCTATGACCGGCAGGATCAGGCCGCGTGTATCCTCTGACTTGATGCATTGACTGATCTTGTCGACAAGTTTGTTGCGGATTGTGGCGGGAAATGCACCGTCGATCACGATCGCCTCGAAGTCGATGACAGCGCAGGTGGACAGGCTGGCCTTGGCCAGTTCGCGTGCAGTCTGGTCGAGCCACGGCGTTACCTGTGCCGCCAGGTCAGTCCAGCTTTGCGCATCCTGCCAGAGAATGATCGGGTTTTGCCCCGCGCTGCGCAGCCGCGTTTCGAGCGTGTGAATTGAAGCGAGATCAACCAGTTGTCGGCTTTTGCCGTCCGGCCCGACGCTGCGCAACGATCCCAGCGCACCGGCATTGCCTTGCCGCCCTTCATAGACCGAATTGTTCAGGACGACGCCGCCGCCGACAAAAGCCCCGACAAAGAAGTAGGCATAATCACGGAATTGCTTGCCGCGCCCATACATATGTTCGGCCTGACAGGCTGCGGTGGCATCATTGATGACAAAGACCGGCAGATCGGTAAACTGGGCCAGTTCCTGCGTGAAATCCACATGTTGCCAGGACCGGAATTCATCCGCATGCGATCCGGTCAGATCGTGCCAGTTCCACAGATCGAACGGGGCCGCGATGCCAATACCGCAGATTTTGGCAAGATCGGACGCGCTCAGATCTTGCGCGGCGGCGGCCAGCCCGCCCTCTATAAAGCTGAAGACATCGCGCGGAAGCGGATGGGTGTAGGTCAAGTGCCGGTGAAGCCTAGTGCCGCCGTTGAAATCGGTCAGCAGGAAATCGGCCGACCGCCGCCCGATCTTGATGCCGATGGCGTAGACACCGTCCGGGGCTAGCAGCATTGGCACTGACGGTTTGCCGACCTTGCCACGCAAAGGTTTGCCCCGCATCAGCAGCCCGTCGGACTCAAGTTTGCGCAGAATCGCGGAAATCGTCGGTGCCGACAGGGACGACAAACGTGCGAGATCAGGCGCGGGCAGCGATCCGTGCCGCTGCAAAAGCGACAGCAGCAGCCGTTCGTTGTGGTCGCGCACGCCCTTCTGGCTCAGCCCTGCGCTGATTGATCTTACCGGTCCATTATCCATGCGGCGCACCATAATCCCGTTTCTGGGTTTGTATAGCAGTCCTGATTAATTAATAAAGTTAATTAACTAATTGACAGGCGCTTGCGAATCGCCTCTTTTGTTGTCGTTGGCGAGTGGCTTGCCTGTATTGCAAGCAGCTGCTTCGCGCTTAACGGTTCTGGGAGGAACTCATGAAAAAACTGCTTATCTCGACGGCGCTTGTCGCCATCACCAGCGTCGCGGCTACATCGGCATCGGCGCAGAATGTATCGGCCTGCCTGATCACAAAAACCGACACCAATCCATTTTTCGTCAAGATGCGCGAAGGCGCTGAAGCCGCCGCCGCCGAAGCCGGAATCACCCTGCGGTCCTATGCTGGTCGCGTTGATGGCGATCATGAAACGCAGGTGGCGGCGATTGAAACCTGTATTGCCGATGGCGCGTCGGGCATTCTGCTGACCGCGTCCGATACATCATCGATCGTGGGTGCGGTGACACAGGCACGCGAAGCCGGTCTGCTGGTCATCGCACTTGATACTCCGCTGGAGCCGATTGATGCGGCTGATGCTACCTTTGCCACCGACAACTTTCTGGCCGGTGAACTGATTGGTCAGTGGGCTGCTGCCACTTTGGGCGATGGCGCTACTGATGCAAAGATTGCGATGCTTGATCTGGCCGTCAGTCAGCCGTCGGTCGATGTCCTGCGTAACCAGGGTTTCCTGCAGGGCTTTGGCATTGATCTGGGTGATCCGAACCGCATCGGCGATGAAACCGACCCGCGCATCGTCGGCAATGACGTCACTGCCGGCAACGAAGAAGGCGGTCGCCGTGCCATGGAAAATCTGTTGGCGGTCGATCCGATGATCAATGTGGTCTACACGATCAACGAACCTGCCGCTGCCGGTGCCTATGAGGCGCTACGGTCGATCGGTCGTGAAAACGATGTGCTGATCGTGTCCGTCGATGGTGGTTGTCCCGGTGTGCAGAACGTCGCTGACGGCGTGATCGGTGCGACATCGCAGCAATATCCACTGCAAATGGCGGCCCTCGGTATTGAGGCGATCGCCGCCTATGCTGCTGACGGTACATTGCCTGCAAACACCGAAGGCAAGGATTTCCGTGATACCGGTGTGGCACTTGTCACTGATGCGCCTGCCGAAGGTGTCGACAGTATCGACGTCGCCGAAGGTCAGGACCTTTGCTGGGGCTGATCCTTTGACGTGATCTGCAGATAAGAGGCGGGTATGTTTCGCCTCTTATCATCATGAACCGGCGCGGTGCTGCCGGACCGTACAACGGGAGGAGAGGCAAGCGATGTCCAACCAGAATGATGATTTTGAAGCTGTCGTGAAAACTGGTGATGCCGGAAGCGTGGCAACCTTTGCGGTGGCGGGCAAAGGTATTTTGGCACGGGTGCAGCATCTGTTGCACGTGCAGCCAGCACTGGTGCCACTGTTCGTTTTGGTGATGTCGATTGCGACATTCGGACTGTTGCTGGGTTCCACATTCTTTTCACCTTTTGCGCTGACGCTGATCCTGCAACAGGTGCAGATCGTCGGCATCGTCGCGGCGGCGCAAAGCCTCGTGATCCTGACTGCCGGGATCGACCTCAGCGTCGGTGCCATCGCCGTGCTGTCCAGCGTGATCATGGGGCAGTTCACCTTCCGCTATGGCCTGCCGGTCGAGGTCGCGGTGGCCTGTGGGCTGCTGTTCGGCACAGCGGTCGGTACGCTGAACGGCTGGCTTGTGGCGGTGATGAAACTGCCGCCCTTCATCGTCACGCTCGGCATGTGGCAGATCGTGCTGGCGGCCAATTTCCTTTATTCTCGCAATGAAACCATCCGCGCGCAGGATATCGAAGCGCAAGCGCCGCTGCTGCAATTCCTTGGCACCACCTTCAAGATCGGGGCCAACGAAGCCGGGCAGGGGGGTGCCACCTTTACCTATGGCGTCATTGCGATGGTGCTGATCATCGCTTTCCTGGCCTATATGCTGCGTCATACCGCGTGGGGGCGGCACATCTATGCTGTCGGTGATGACCCCGATGCAGCGCAATTGTCAGGTGTGAATGTGCGCGGCACAATCATCTCTGTCTATGCGCTGACAGGCTTTATCTGTGCCATCGCTGGTTGGGCGTTGATCGGGCGGATCGGCAGCGTCAGCCCGACATCGGGACAATTATTGA
Source organism: Loktanella sp. (assembly GCA_017390475.1). GTDB lineage: Bacteria > Pseudomonadota > Alphaproteobacteria > Rhodobacterales > Rhodobacteraceae > Yoonia. Next base: position 8,645 of record JAFPBO010000010.1, on the reverse strand, counting down.
ATATCGAAAGTATCACCGCTGTGGTGATCGGTGGCATCAGCCTGTTCGGCGGGCGCGGATCGATCCTGGGGACATTGTTCGGCGCGCTGATCGTGGGTGTGTTCACGCTTGGTCTGCGGCTGGCTGGGGCGGATGCGCAATGGACCTTTCTGCTGATCGGTGTGTTGATCATCGGGGCAGTGGCTGTGGACCAATGGATCAGAAAGGTATCAGGCTGATGCAACCTATTCTTCAAGGACGCGGGCTGGTCAAACGCTATGGCCGTGTGACCGCTCTCGATCATTGCGACTTTGATCTGTATCCGGGCGAGATACTGGCAGTGATCGGCGACAATGGCGCAGGTAAATCATCGCTGATCAAGGCGATGTCCGGCGCGGTCATCGCCGACGAAGGCGACGTTCTGCTGGAAGGGCGCAAGGTCAATTTCACGTCGCCTACAGATGCCCGCCGTGAAGGGATCGAAACAGTCTACCAGACGCTTGCAATGTCGCCCGCCCTGTCGATTGCGGACAACATGTTCATGGGCCGCGAATTGCGCAAACCTGGCATCATGGGCAAGGTGTTCCGCCAGCTTGACCGGCCACGCATGGAAAAGCTCGCCCGCGAAAAGTTAACCGAACTGGGCCTGATGACGATCCAGAATATCAATCAGGCAGTGGAAACGCTGTCAGGTGGTCAACGCCAAGGCGTTGCAGTGGCACGCGCTGCGGCATTCGGGTCCAAGGTCATTATCCTGGACGAACCTACTGCCGCATTGGGGGTCAAGGAATCCCGCAAGGTTCTGGAACTGATCCTTGACGTCCGGTCGCGCGGGATCCCGATCATTCTGATCAGCCACAACATGCCGCACGTTTTCGAGGTCGCAGACCGTATCCATATTCACCGTTTGGGCAAGCGATTGTGCGTCATTAAACCGGGTGATTACACCATGTCGGATGCTGTGGCGTTCATGACCGGTGCGCGGGTGCCGGATGCCTGAGAAAGTGACGGTGCGATGATAATAATGGAGCACACAATGCTGCAACGCGCCGCATCTGAACCCATCACCATCTGCACGGCCAAGGTGGCCGAGATCGACGCTTTGGCGGGGGAATGGACCGTTCCCGCAACGTCATCGTCAATCAGGTGATTGAGCAGTATCTTGAAGCCAGTACTTGGCAGATGGAACGTATCAAAGACGGCATTGCCGCCGCCCGTGACGGCAAAGTCGCACCAGCGGGTGAAGTTTTTTGCAGTGATAGCTGCGAAGCGCTGCTGGTCACGTTGAACCAGCTGGTCATTGAGGAGCCTGCTGCCCGCGATATCGAAGGGGTCTTGGACTACATCGCTTTGGACAATCCGGTTGAAAATGAAAAGTGTACTGGAGCATTGTGAGTGCGGCGGCGCGCACTAGTGGACGCACCAGATGGAAGCTCTATACTATACTATGAAGTGTGGTTGGTTGCGCCACAGTACATCCGCCCGTTCCTAAAGCGTCAGAAGAATGATGCGGTCGAAGCGAAAGCAATTGTGATTGCAGCACGCCTGCCTACGCGCAGCCCAGCTGCCATTAGGTCACGCCAGTATAGAGAGCACCAAGGAATACATGGCACTGAGCAAGCCAAAGCCTTGGAAATTGCGCGCAAATCTCATTCGTGATGCAGACCTATCTTGAAAATCGCCAGCCTGGGGAGACTTTTTTCCGCGCACTGCACCTGCACAAAAATTGTTTGCGGATCAGGCATCATCGACAGGGACGTCGGCAAGTGTGCATTATCTGCAGATGCTCGGGCCATGCTTCGATAAGGCAGAAGCCGTCATTCTGCGGCTCTAGCACCTAGATCTGTGGGTGCGCATCGGTCCAGCGCATTTGCGGCAGGTTTACGGCCTCAACCGAGCTTTTCGAAATAAGCTGGCAGAGCGCTCTGACAACTTACGGCAGCAAGATTTCATAAACCTGCGCTATTCCGCTCCTGTCGGAGGTGAAGACAATGCGCTTGCTGTCCGGCGAGAACCGCGGATGAGGATGTGTGTGCTGTGGCGCGAATACTTTCACGGGACCGTCGTTATAAGGGAATGGATGCGCCCAATGCGCCCCTTCTGACGATGCGTCTGACCTATGAAGGAAGCAAGGTGGATCGTTTGCATCAAGGGACAGAACATGCAGCCCCAAATCTGGAAAATTCGTGTCACAGACCAGCTGCTTTCCCGACGCGTCGGGCGCACCATGCCAAACTGGAAAGTCCGAAATCCTGCGCACTGCTTGGGTTTCAACGTCGATCTCGCCCATGCCTCTGGGCCAGTCAACAAAAAGAACACTGCGGTGACCTGGTCGCCAGACTTCGTGGGTAATCCACTGCAGATCATGCTCGCGTTCGAAAATGCGTCGGCTGTTTCCAGAACGATCGGTGACCCAGACCCGGTCCGTCATTGGCCCTGCATAAAGGATCAGATTGTCATCATCTGGGCAAAACTGAGGATGTCCAATGGTGGGCGCTTCAAGGAACACCTCCGCGGCTTGTTTTATGGTGTCGATCAGCCAGAACCGGCTGACTGCACCGGATTTGACCGGAACCGCCCACCATCTGCCGCAGCTGGACAGGGCCGTCGTGCCCATGGCAGCGCCGACCATACCTGTCTCGCGCATCTCTTGACTGTCGAAATGAACGAGCGTCTCAACAAAGCCATCGGCGGTTGAGACGCGTTTTCCTTCTTGCCCGGACACATAGTAAATCCAGCGACCGTCACGTGATGGAATGATCGACCATTCGGCCAGCGTGGGTTCTTTTGTCAATTGGACAAGCGCACTACCTGGTTCAGGTTCGATGAAAATCTGGGCGCTCCCGGACCTGTGAGAGATGAGCACCAAATGCTGCATCTCTGCATCCCAGGCATCTACAAAAAAGAACGGGTGGTGGTGCAATGACGGGTGCGTCGTGACCTGCCGGATACGCCCGCCATGAGCATCGACAAATTCGTGGGCTTCGGACGGATGCAAGATATTTGGCATGCTCTACTCTGCAGGGTTAGGAATGCCAGCGCCATTGCGGCGAGACAGGGTTCCAACGATCATTACGAATGCCCATCCAGCGATCAACGCACCCAGCCAAATTGTCGTCCCCGAGGGTGCAATGACCGAGACGAGCCCTGCAAAGCCGATTGGTAAGCGCGTGGCCCAGCCCAGTGGGCGACCCGCCCAGCCACCGAACGCAACAGCCCAAAGCGCGGTCGATACAAGTAGCGAGAATGCACTGAATGAAATCTGGCCAAGGCTACCTTGTGCAAGGACGCCAGGATCAAAGACAAAGGCAAAGGGCACGAAGAATGCGACAAGGCTAAGGCCGAAAGCTGACATACTTGTCTTGACTGCTGATGCTTTTCCGACGGCTGCAGCGGCAAAAGATGCAAGCGCCACAGGTGGCGTAACCATCGACAAGACACAATAGTAGAAGATAAAGAAGTGCGCAGCGAGCGGCTCGACTCCAAGATCACGAATTGCCGGTACGAACAGAACTGCACCGATGATATAGGCTGCGACTGTTGGCAACCCCATGCCCATGATGATGCAGCCCACCATCGCAAGCATGAGTGAGGCATAGATCGACCCTTCGGAAAGCGATAGCAGGGAACCTGCGAATTTTAGGGCCAGATTCGATTGGACGGCCACAGCGATTACGATACCGATGGCTGCGATTGGCACCGCCACTTCAGCCGCCTGCCGGGGGGCATCTCGAAGTGCTCCTTTCAGCTCTTTTGTGCCAATCCAAGTTGAACGGCGCAGAAACGGCGCGACTAGACAGGCAACTGACGCGACGACGGCAGAATAGGCCGCCGAATAACCACTGACCAAAAGCGCAATTAGCACGACGGGCGGCAGGATCAGATGCAGGCGTGGTCCAATTGCTGGGATCAGGGCGATTTCTTCGGACGTCATGGCACGCACACCGTCGCGCCGTGCGCTGAGATCGACAACAAGAAGAAGAGCAAGATAGAAGGCGACCGCAGGTATCAAACCAGCCAGTGCAACCTGCGTATATGGGATGCCCAGAAGGTCTGCCATAATAAAGGCAGCAACACCCATGACCGGTGGCATCAGCTGCCCACCTGTAGATGAAATTGCTTCGATACCGGCAGCACGATGTGTGGGAACACCCGTGCGTTTCATCAAAGGAATAGTGAAAACACCGGTCGATACCACATTGGCAACGGCGGATCCAGAAATGGACCCCATGAGCGATGAACCAATAATGGCCGCCTTGGCCGTGCCGCCGGTCGCTCGGCCAGCAGCGCGGATCGCCAGATCGATAAACAATTGCCCACCGCCAACTGCGGCATAAAACGCGCCAAAAAGCACAAAATAAAACACGAAACTCACTGACGTTGATGTCGTGATCCCAAGCACGCCCGCAGTGGTCATCGTCATGATCTCAGTTGCTTCTTCGAGACCGAATCCGCGAAAGTTTAGCCAGCCCGGTAGCACGTTGCCCCAAAATGCATAGGCAATGAATGCAAGAAGCACCCAAACCAAGATCCAACCCACTGCCCGGCGTGATCCCTCCAACAACAGAAAGACAAACAAGGCGCCGAAAAAGATGTCCACAGAAAAGATCGGTGAGACATTTTCCATACGCGTGGTCAGGCGTTCGAACCCTGTAAGGTAATATCCCAGCACGGCAAGAGACGCGCAGATCAACGCGACATCAAAAATGATCCTTGTCCATACAGGTAAGACCGTGGTGGTCAGAGGCTGATAGAGAAAAAGGAGCACGAGCGCGAAAGCAAGATGGACCGGACGCTCGAGCAGGGGCTGCTGCGGTTCAAAAAGCAGCCATGTCTGAAAGAGGATCATCCCCAGACCCACCAAAAAGGCAATCTTCGGGATTGGGCGTTGGTGGATCAGATCACGCATAATTTCTCCTCCTCATATGCTGGGTCTGGGCTAGGTGCGCCACCGACATAGCCGGTGGCGCTGAGGATTTTACATCAAGCCTGCTTCTTCGTAGTAGCGCACTGCACCCGGATGGAGCGCGATGCCGGTATTTTCAGGTATCATCGCTTGTGTTGGATCGAAGGCAGACCAAGCGCCATGAGACGACTTCAACGCTTCCGCGTTCTCCATGATAGTCTTGGTGATCAGATAGGCCGTTTCTTCATCCAGCGACGCATTGGCAATCAGCACCGTGCCAAGGTTTGCACCCGTGGTAGCGGTGGTCTGGCCTTTATACCATTCTGGGCCATAAGCGCCTGGCGTCAGACCATTTGCCTCAAGCACGTCCATCGCAGCTTGGGGAATATCAAGAAAAGTCACATTCGTGGTCAGCGCGACTTCGGTGATGGCCGGGTGCCCTTGGATCATCGTATCGATGTAGATGTCCGCATTCCCGTTGCGCATCTGGTCAGCTATCTGGCCAGTATCGACCTGCACAATGTCACCGCCATTCGCCCTGATTTCATCCACCGACGTGCCAAGACCTTCGAGGATCATATAGGCAACCGGCACAGCCGATGATCCGACAGGTTTGATCAAAATGCGGATCGGCGCGCCCGAAGCTACAATTTCCGCCAGATCTGTTGTGCCTTGCCGTGCGACAAATGCATCGGTCGCCATCACGCCGACAAAAACATCATTCAAACCACCAACCAAGGCCCTGATATCCGGGGCGGACATGCCTTCGTAGACATCATCGCCGTTGGCGGCCCAGACAGCGGAAGCGACATTTGACAGAGCGATTTCGGCTCTGCCGCCTTGAACGACCATCGGATTGGCGACGCCGCCCCCTCGGGCGATAATCTCGACTGAATTACTTCCCAAAATCGGTTCGATCATCTGTTGAAGCGTGGCCGCAAAAACATACCATGATGACCCTTCCCGCATCGCCCCGATACGGATATCTTGCGCGGTGAGTGCTGTCGTCGAAACAGCCGTCATGACAGCGGCTGCCAGCAGCGAGCGGAGCTGTCGATTGATGAGCTTTAACATATTTTCCTCCCTGTTTGATTGAGCTGCCCAATGTCCTCAACAATGGGCAGCCTTGTCATTTATTCAGCAGCGAGCGCCGTCTCGATCCGCCCGATGCCTGCAGCGTCGAACGCTGCCTCAATCTCGCGCTCCGCAGCTACGCCGAGATCCTTCAACGGTTCGCGGATTGTCGCATTGTCCAGAAGCCCACGGTAACGCAGGCCTATCTTGAGCGCGACAGTACCTTCCATATGAGACCCACGGTGATAAACAGCGCGGGTCACAGGCAACAGGCGTTCGAACACATCCCGCGCAGCGGTGTAATCCTGCGCTTTGCCAGCCTTGATCAGGTCGATCAGCAATTCGGGTGCGATGTTGCCATAGCCCACCAGCAGACCATCGACGTCGAACATTGTCGGTAGCAGCCATTCATCGTGGCACGACAGGATCTGAAGATCAGGCTGTGCCTTTTTCAGTTCGGGAATTTCGACATACCAGCGCTTCATGTTGCGCACGCCGTTTTTGGTCGCAACGCAGCCCGGCTGTGCTGCGATATCAAGCTGTGTGTCCAAATCGTAGGATGCTTTAGTAGCATCAGGATACTGGAACAGAATGGTCTGAAGCCCACCTTCTTCGTAGATCGCCTTGTAGCGATCCTGAGGGGCGCCCTTTTGGAAGCCGAAACGAAGCCAGCCGTGGTTCGGATAGACCAGCGCACCAGTCGCACCAGCATCTTTCGATCGCTTCGCTTCTTCTGCGGCAACTTTGGTGCCTTCACCCGTGATCCCCGCGATGATCGGAATATCGACAGCATCCTTGTAGGCACGGATCAGCTCCAACCGTTCGTCCGTGGTCAGGAACGTGCCTTCACCAGCATGCCCAAGGATGACCAAAGATTTCACGTCGTCAAAACTAGCAAGCCATTTTGCAATGCGAACGTTGGATTCAATATCGAGCGACCCGTCCTTTTTGAACGCGGTAACGGGAGCGGGGCTCAGGCCGCGCATGTCCATGGGTGTCATTTCGGAAACTCCTCCGGCTTTGGGTTTAGTATTCGTTTGCCCCGCGTCTGTCTCAATGTTAACGAAAAGGAACGATTGCGGGAACGTTCCCAGAAATACATTGCAAGTAAGCTCTGTCAAGTGATAGTTTTGCGGTAAGAGCAGTTGAACTCAGCAAGGACAGCCCAAATGGATGGTGATACAGAGCGAAAAATGACCAAAGTCCGTGTCACATTGCTGGATGTCGCCAAAGCTGCTGGGGTATCAAAATCGACCGTGTCGCGTGTTCTGGACGAGCGTTTTCCAACGTCAAATAATGAGTCAGCGAATCGTGTCCGCGAGATAGCTGCGAAATTGGGTTACGTGCGGGATCTGTCAGCGTCGAACTTGCGGCGGGGGTCGACCGGCCAGATCGGCGTGATTGTGCCCCGCCTTACCGATACTGTGATGGCAATGCTTTACGAAGCCTTAGCCAAGGCCGCTGCGCAGAATGGTCAATTCACGATCGTGGCCACGACCGATGACAACCCTGATGCAGGTCGAGCAGCGGCAGAGGCGCTGATCCGCCGGGGCGTCGACGGGTTGATTCTGTCGACAGCGCGGATTGATGATCATTTCACTGACGAGCTGCGCGAAAGAGGGCTGCCTTTCGTGCTTGCGCTGCGTCACAACGGGCAGAGCGCTGCGGCAATCGGAGACGACCCGCTTGGTGGGTATCTTGCGACACGTCATCTTCTGGATCTTGGGCATCGCCGCATTGGCCTTATCACCGGGCCGGATTATGCAACAAGCGCAAGAGGACGGCTGGAGGGATACTGCAAGGCTTTGGCCGAAGCAGGTGTGCCGGTCCTGCCAGCGTTAATTGTCCCCTCAACCTTCAGCATCGAGTCCGGCGAGATCGCGGCAGAAACGCTGCTGAACATGAAAGACCGACCCACAGCAATTTTTGCGGTCAACGACAATACTGCGATCGGCGCCTTGTCAGCCATTGCATCTGCCGGGTTGTCGATCCCGCACGATATCTCATTGGTCGGCTATAACGATATTCCGATCGTTTCTCGGCTGCCCGTGCCGCTCACTACAGTAAAAGTTCCATTTGATCACATTGCAGAAATGGCTCTTCAGTTATTAAGTTCACCGCAACGAGGTGCAAACCGCGTCCGCGTAGCAACGCCAAGCCTAATTCCCAGAAAGTCGACCTCAGCACCACCACGCAGCTGATCCAAGGCTATTCGCAGGGATCTACTAGTGATCTTTCATCCAGTAACGACCAAGCCCTTTGGTCATTTACACCTTTAGGCGCGATTTGAGCGGTCGCCTTATGGGCAGAGCGTCGGTCATGCTCAGTCAATCAGGTGCGTTTAATCCGGAAATAGTCGATTCAAGTGCGATTCCAGACAATCGCTGCAGGCGCGTGATCGCCTTTGCGTTTGGTTGGAGCGGACATTCGGATACAGTCAAAACAGCCATAAGAATAATTGAAACAGAGCATGATTTTTCAATCTTGCTGATGCGGCCCATTAACAATGGCACATCTTCAGGAATGTGACGCAGGGTGCCATCGTTATGGCGCGACATTCTGGATGAGACGCGCGCGTCAATCTGGGTGAGATTCTACGTCGCGGTATTTACGATGGTATCATTCTGATTGTCGCTGGCAATCGTTTGATTTGGTTCTGATTGACGCTCCGCGACAATTTGAGAGG
>JAFPBO010000002.1 GCA_017390475.1 Loktanella sp. | reverse complement strand
CCGCTCATCACCCGCCTGTCGTCCACACGAGGCTTGCCGTGGGACTTTGGGAAAAAGGGTTCCAGCTTGGCCATCTGCGTGTCGCTCAGCCAGTATAGATCGCTCATGTCGCCACTCCGTTTTCGGAGCCGTGAATCACGCCGCGCAGCAGAAATCAATGCATCCTGACCCTAGTTCCGAATTGCCGCAGCACCAAAACGCCTACCCACATTTCGGCATCATACTCTGCGATTACCGGGACATACGCGGTCATACTTCAAGTGCCGACATGGCAATTCCGTCATACCATAGTCTGATCTTGGTCCTACAAACGTTCAAACACGCTTTACACAGGGCTTTCGTCTGATCTTGATCAGCGCGTCGGCGGAACAATTCAGTCGGTTAGGTTTGGAAAGGATATTGCAATGACAAAACTTCATGTGATGCTCAGGGCTTTCGCACGCGACGAAGACGGGGCGGCAGCTATTGAATACGGGCTTTTCGCCGCACTGATTGCAGCAGTGATCATAGGGACGGTGAGCACTATCGGGAAACAGACAAGCGCTGGCTTTACATCGGTCAGCGAAGCTCTCCCCGCCTTAACAGCAGGTAATTAATCAGTTCCACGAAGCGCCGCATGAGGCACCAATCATGTGGCGCGATCTGCTCTTTCTACCTTGATCGGGTATTTCCAGATGTTCCAGATGCGTGACTATCCCTGCCCTGACTTCAGCGCTTATGTGCTGACCGACGAAGGCATTGACCTGGCAACCCGAACCGCCCGGCAAGGCGGCTGGGACCCAGCCCATGTGCATCGCGGCGGTTTGGCCGGTGCTGGGCGCCTGACTTTTGATCGACCGTTAGCGACGCGGCTGATTGCAGAGCTGGGGAACGAGGAACTGGATCAGGCCTGCGACAGCGTGACCGCAGTGGCCCGATCCGGTGCGCAGCTGGTGGTCATCGGGAAATCAGATGATCTGGCGACCTATCGGGCCTTCAAAACCGCAGGTGCCGCGGATTATTTCGCCTTTCCGGCTGAGACCGGCGATCTGTTGGGGGCGCTGGACCCGCAGATCGTGCACCTGCCTGCAAAAGCTACAACGGCGATGATCGTCGGTGTTGTCGGTTGCAGCGGCGGCGTCGGGGCGAGCATGCTGACGCAAAATCTGGCACAGATCGCCAGCGCCGGCCGCGACGCCGCGCGGGTGGCTTTGGTGGATGCGGACCTTGGCTTTGCCTCACTGGCGCATGATCTCAATCAGGAACCGACCGTCGGTATTCGTGATGCCCTGTCAGATCCCGGACGGGTTGACCGGTTGTTTCTGGATGCCTCCATGACACAGGTGCGCGATGGGTTCTGGCTTTATTCCTGTTGCGCCCGGGACGGCGCAGAGGCACAGCGTTTACAGGGCAATCTGCCGGGCCTGCTGCACCATATGGCGCCACATTTCGATGTCATCTTTGTCGATATTTCGCGTGCGACATTGCTGTTCCGGCCCGAACTGGCAGCAGCACTGGACAAGCTGATCATGGTACTGACGCCGGGCTATGCGGGGCTCAGCGGCTATATCCGTCTGTTCAAATCCTGTCATGCCACCAGCCCCGCGCTGACAACAATCCCGGTGCTGTCGCAGATCCGGTCAGATGCGCGGCTTTCGATGAAGGACATCGGGCAGGCCATCGGCAGGAAACCAGCGGTAACCCTGCCCGATCAGCACCGCGGCATGGTTCAGGCGCAACAGTTGGGCAGACCCTTGGTCGATGTGATGCGCAAAAGCCCCTATGCGCAGCAGGTCGGCAAGCTCTGGGAGCAGATCAAACCCGGAGAACGGCAAAAGACGCGGGCCTTCTGGCCTTCACTGATGAAGAGGCTAGGGCGTTGACATCGGGAACGACAGAGGCTGACCAGCATGATATCGTGCGCTGGGTCATCGACACAGCCAAGGCCGCGGCTGGAACGGAAACGCTGTCCGTCCATCTACTGAACGAGGCGGTTTCTGCCTATGTCCAGCAAAGCGGCACGGCGGTCCCTCTGGATCAACAGCGTGACCTGCTGGCACGGGTGTCGGGAACCTTGCTGCGCGACCAGGGACCGGCACAGCCTGCCGATATGACTGGGCCGACGAAAATCACCGCCCGTGGCGCGTCACGCCAAGTCAGCCATAGTGCGGCAATGATCGAGGCAGTTACCGCGCAGGTCGAATTCTCGGCCTTCAACGCGCTGTCAGAGGCAGAAAAGACCGCCGCAATCTTTGGTTTGATCCGCAATTATGTGCGTGACCGCCGCCTTCAACTGAACGCAGAAGAGCTGGATATCATGGCGCGTGGCGTCATTGACGAAATGCTGGGCTATGGTCCGCTGCAAGCCTTGCTGGACGACCCGACGGTTACCGATATCATGGTGAACGGTGCCGACAACATCTATGTCGAACGGCACGGCTGTGTCGAAGAAACCGATATCGCCTTTCGCGACGACGCCCATGTCCTGAGCACGGCGACCCGGATTGTCACCGCCGTGGGACGCCGGATCGACGAAAGCCAGCCGCTGGTCGACGCACGGCTAAAGGACGGCAGCCGGGTGAATGTCGTGATCCCACCTTTGGCGATCGACGGTCCTTCAATCACGATCCGCAAATTTCCCGCCCGGGCAATGCGCCTTGAGACATTGATCGAAAACGGTGCCCTGACCCGGCAGATGGCCGATTTTCTGGGGCTCGCCGCCGAATTGCGCGTCAATATCTTGATCTCGGGCGGAACCGGATCAGGCAAGACCACCCTGCTTAACGCCATGTCGGGCTGCATTTCAAAACATGAACGTATCGTCACTCTGGAAGACGCAGCCGAACTGCAATTGCAGCAAAAGCATGTGGTCAGGTTTGAAACCCGCCCGCCAAACCTGGAGGGGGACGGAGAAATCACGATGCGCGCCTTGCTGCGCAACGCCCTGCGGATGCGACCCGATCGGATTATCATCGGCGAAATCCGCGGTGAAGAGGCGCTTGATCTGTTGCAGGCGATGAATACCGGCCACGACGGATCAATGAGCACGCTGCACGCGAATGCACCGCGCGAGGCGCTGACCCGCGTCGAAAGCATGTGCGCGCTTGCCGGTTACAACCTGTCACCCGATGCGATCCGCCAGCAACTCGCCCATGCAGTACATCTGATCATTCAGGTCGCGCGGATGCGTGACGGTAAACGCCGGATCACATCGGTGTCAGAAGTTGTCGGCATGGAAACCGGCGTGGTGACGCTGCAGGACATCTTTACCTACAAGATCAGCCCGCACAGCACCAAAGCTGCAGTGGTCGGTGATTTCATATTTACTGGCTATCGCCCGGTTCTGGCGACACGGGCCGCCGAATTCGGACTGGCGCATGTGCTCGACTCCATTCTGGAAGGCTGACGATGTGGATCGAGGTCATCATTTTCGCGGCCATTCTATGCAGCACTACCGGCCCGGGTCTGGTCGCGGTACTGCTGATTGACCGGCGACGGCAGCAGCGCAAAGCGCGTCTGATGCGCGCGGTGCAAAGCGGCCCCCTGCCCCAGCGCCAGCCAAACCGTGTGCCCGCAATCACCAAGCCCCGGAAAACGAAACGGACCCGACCGGGCCTGATCACCGCACTTGATGCGCGGCTGGCTTTGGCGGGTCTGTCTGTCGGTGCCATGGAATTTTTGCTGTTGACCGGGTTTCTTGCGCTGGCCCTTGCGACCATGGCGCATTTTCTGTTCAGTCTGCCAGTCCTTGTCGCCCTGTCGTCTGGCACATTGGCCGCTGGTGCAGGCAGCAGTCTCTGGCTGCGCGCCGCCCATACCCGCCGCCTGACAGAGATCGTGGCCCATCTGCCCGAGGCATTGGATGCTTTCGCGCGCGGGTTAAAGGCCGGGCGTCCGGTCGCGGATGCGCTGGGGCTGGTGATTGAAAGCACCCCCGCCCCTTTGAGTGATGAACTTGGGCGGGCCCGCGACATGCTGTCGGTCGGGCACGATCTGGCGGAAACACTGCGGCGGCTGGCCGAACGTGTCGCAGTGCCGGAAGTGCGGTTTTTCAGCGTGGCGACACAGCTGCAGGCCGAAACCGGCGGCAATCTGGTCGAAACGATCGAAAATCTGGCGGACCAACTGCGTCAGCGCCGGGCGATGCGCAAAAAGATTCGTGCGCTGTCTGCCGAAGCCAAGGCATCGGCGCTGATCCTCAGCATCTTGCCCTTTGCGGTGGCGGCTTTGTTGTTGGTAATCAACCCACCCTATCTGATGCCACTGGTCGCCGATCCGCGCGGTCTGTCGATGACCGGTCTTGGTCTGATCAGCCTGACGACCGGAATCATCGTTCTGTCGCGGATGGGTCGGCTCGATGTCTGATCCTGTGATCCTCTTTATCCTTGCGGGCGGACTGGGGGTCGCGCTGATGGCGACGGCGGCCTATGGCATGTTTATGACGCAGAAAGCCGCCGCCCAGCGCGCCACGCGGATCGCGCGCGCCACGCTGGCCGTACCGCAGATCGTGCAGGACCCGCCACGGCAGCGCGGCAAAAACAGCAAAAGGCTACTGAGCCTGTTTGCCGGGCTGGGCGAAAGGCTCAGCATTATGGGCGGTGCCGATGCGCAACGAACGGCAGATCTGTTGGCATCAGCGGGATTTACCAACCGGGATTCGGTAGTGATCTATGCCTTTGTCAAAACAATCCTGCCGACCAGCCTGACTGTTTTTGCCGCAATCTGGCTGCTGGCCCGGGCACCGGCGATGGCGAATATACCGTACCAGATTGCTGTTGCTGCGGGGCTCGGGCTGCTGTCGGCGCGGGGGATTGACCTATTTGTCAGCTATCACCGGAACCGACGGTTGCAAGCCGCGCGACGCGGCTTTCCCGACATGCTGGAACTGTTCGTTATCGCGTCTGAAGCCGGGCTGGCGATGCAGCCTGCACTTGTGCGGATTGCAACCGAATTGCGTGATCTGCATCCTGATCTGGCCAACGAGCTGATCCGCACAACCAATGAATTAAGGTTGAGCAACGACCGCAAAAGCGCCTTTGAGGGGCTGACAAAACGATTGCCCCTGATCGAGATCGGCCATTTTACCCAGACCCTGCTGCAGGCAGAGCGGCACGGCACACCATTCAGCACCGCGATGCGGGTTCTGATGCGCGATCAGCGCGCGGACCGTTTGTTCCGCATCGAAGAAAAAGCCGCAAGACTGCCGGTGCTGATGACGATCCCGCTGATCTTTCTGATCATGCCCGCGGTTTTCGTCGTGCTGATCGGCCCGGCTGTGCTGAGCGTGCTCGACAATATCATTCGCGGGATGTGACGCATGGCCACCAACAGCTTTATCCGCAGGTTCTGCCGCGCCGATGACGGTGCCGTGGCCGTCGAATTCGTGCTGATCGCACCGCTTTTGATTGCGCTGGTGTTCGGGATCATGTGTTTCGGTTATCTGTTCGGCGCCTCTCATGCCGTGCATCAGCTCGCATTTGAAGCGGCGCGCGCCTCTGTTCAGGGGCTGACGCAAGCCGAAAGGGTCAGTATCGCGCATGATTATCTGGATCGCGCAATAGCGCGGTATCCGCTGCTGCGCCCGGACCGGCTGACGCAGGGTGTGCTGGTCAGCGGCGGGGGGATCGGCGATGTGACGGTGACACTCAGCTATGCGGTGGATGGGTCAATTCTGGGCATTGCCGACACGCTGTTAGGGCTGGAAATCGCATCCTTGGAAGGGAGGGCATTCCTTGCCTACTGACAAGGCATCATCTGCAACGTTCCAAAATGACGAAAGCGGCGCTGTGGCGGTCATCGTCGCGCTGCTCTTGACTGTCTTGCTGGGATTTGCCGCCTTCGCCATCGATTTCGGCTTGCTGACGCGCGACAAGACCCGGCTACAAGGCTATGCCGATCTGGCCGCGATCAGTGCCGTGGCGGATCTGCCCGCTGCGGCACCAAGAGCGCAGAGCGTCATCGCCCGCAATGCATCCGAGCCGCCCGCGATCACGGCGATCCGTTATGGCCGGTTCATTCCCGACCCGACGGTGCCGGCTGCGGCAAGATTTACCGAAATGGATGCTGCAGATCATGGCGTGAACGCCGTCAGATTGGACCTGCAACACCCGACACCACTGGTTTTCGCGGGCAGTTTCCTGCCGCAGACAGAGGTGATGCTGTCCACCACCGCCACCGCGATGCAGGCACGTGGCGCAAGCTTCAGCCTCAGTTCCGGCTTGCTGCGGCTGGACCGCGGCGCAGTCAATGCATTGCTGGCGCGGGCATTCGGCACATCGGTATCTTTGTCGGTGCTGGATCACGCGGCGTTACTGTCAGGACAGGTCAATCTGCTGGATTTTCTCGACGCACTGGCAACCGATGCCGATGTCACAGCCGGAAATTAC
This sequence comes from Loktanella sp., assembly GCA_017390475.1. GTDB lineage: Bacteria > Pseudomonadota > Alphaproteobacteria > Rhodobacterales > Rhodobacteraceae > Yoonia. The sequence goes on along the minus strand of JAFPBO010000002.1, from coordinate 87,122 downwards.
CGCGACATCCTTGATCTGGAGATGGCCCTGCCCCGCGTGCTGGACGCCATCGCCGCATCGCAGACGGGCATTGTTGCGCAGGTGCTGGCCGATCTTTCAGGTCGCGCGCCAAACCGCAATCTGCCGCTGCAGGGGATCATCAGCCTGCCAGAACCGGAATTGGGCCTAGTCCTCGCCGATTTTATCGACGCGACAGAGGTCACCGCGCTGGATTTGCTGGTTGCTGCGCTTGATGTGGTTTCCGCTGACCGGGCGCTGGACCTTGACCTGGCACTGGCGATACCCGGTGTGCTGGGGGTCGATACGTTGCTTTTGGTGCAAGAAAGACCGGCGCAATCGGGTTGGATCAGCGTCGGGGAACCGCAGGCGTCGCTACATACGGCACAAACACGTCTGCGCAGTGATCTTGACATTGCGCCCAACCTTTTATCCGGACTTGGCATCGGTGTTTCGGTCGTGGAGGTGCATCTGCCGCTTTACCTTGAAATCGCTAATGCGCGCGCAACTCTGACAGATCTCAATTGCCGGCCCGCGCAAGCCACAGACGCAGTTGCGACATTTCAGACCAGCACCGGGCTGCAAGGCACCGCAGCAGGGCCGCATATAGCCGAACTGTTCCTGGGCTCTTTTACGCCGGACCAATTTACAGCACCCGGCGGATTGCGTGCCGCTGACCTGCAATTTGCTGATCTGGTTGATATTGCAATCGAGATTGATCTGTTTCTGCTGCCGCCGATCCGCATCGGCCTGCTGACCTTGCAGGCGCGGTCGCATACGATTATCGGCAGCGGGCAAACCGATCAGATTAGTTTTTCCCAAAGTGACATTGCCAGCGGCCAGATCAGCAAACGGGTCAGCTCTGGTAACGTTCTGTCCACGGGCATCGGCAGTCTGCTGCATGCCGACAATCTGCAAATCCGGGTCGAACCATCGCAGTTGCCGCTTCTGGCGGGGCTTGTCGGGCCGGTCGTGAATACCGTCATTGCCGCCTTGCCAACGGCACTGTTGGCCGGTGTCGCAGAACCGGTGGATCAAGCATTAGATGAAGTCCTCCGGCTGGCAGGGATCGAGCTTGGCACAGCCGAGATCACCCTGAACGCCGCTCATTGCGCGCGGCCACGGTTGATGCGCTAGCCGTCACAGCCGCCGCACCACCATGGCAAAGGGCAGTGCCGCGGTCTGCAACAGCGCCAGCCTGTCACGCCAACCCGCCTGTCGCAATTGCCGCCACCGGATCGGGCCTAGCGCGGCAAAGCGCGGCGCGCTGAAACCTGCCTCTTGCAACAGCCCCGCCAACTTCTCCGCCCGCAGACCGTCCCCGAACGGCAGCCGGTCCATGATCGCGGTATTGGCCGCATCATCCCAAAGCGGCACCCGCGCTGCCCTGCGGTCCCAGCCCTGCCCCAGCTTTGTCGCCAGCCGCGACAATGCAGTCTGCCGCCGCCAATCGCCGTCGATGATGATCAACAGGCCACCCGGACGCAGCGCCTTGGCCCATGCGGCAAAGGTCGTGGCAGGCGCGGTCAGCGTCCAGACCAGATGCCGGGTCGCGATCGCGTCAAAATATCCCGGCACCACCATAGGCGTCTCGGCTGCGGCCAGCCGGAACCGGGCGCGGGTGCCGTGCCGGGCCTGCGCGCGCGCCAGCATGGCATGGGTAAAGTCGATGCCTTCGACCTCTGCTCCGGCGGCCAGCAAGGCCGTGGTAAAGGCCCCGGTGCCGCAGGCCGGTTCCAGCACCCGCATGCCCGGCACAAGACCCAGGTCGCGCAACAGATCAGCCCAAAGCGCGATCTCGACAGGGTCATCGGTGCCATGTCCGGGGGACAGATCAAAAGTCTGCGCCCGCTGTTCCCAATAGGCACGGATATCTTCGCGCAGCGACCAATTGGCAGGCGCGCTCATATCACCACCCGTCGCTGCGGTCTGGCCACCACGGCACCGGCAAGTATCAGCGGTGCGGCAATCACGAAGGACCAGCCGGGAATTTCCGCAAACAGCACAACCCCCATCAGCACCGCCCAAAGCACCGACAGATATTCAAAGGGTGCCAATGCCGACGCTTCAGCATAGCGGAATGACAAGGTCATCAGGATATGTGCCACGCCTCCGGCAATCCCGGCACCGACCAGCAATGCAAATACTTGCATATCCGGCAGTGCCCAGCCCAGCGGCAGCGTGGCCAGCCCGGCCACCGCCGATACCACCGCGAACCAGAAGGCGATTGCGCCCGCCTTTTCGCCCACCTGCGTCAGCCGGCGGACCTGAATCAATGCGCCCGCCGTCAGAAAGGCCGTCAGCAGGCCAAGACCGACGCCCAGAAGCGCCCCCGGCGGTAATATTCCTGCAAAAGCTGGGCCACAGAACGCCAGCACCCCTAGAAAACCAAGCGCGACACCGCCCGCGCGCCGCCGCGTCAGCCTTTCGCCCAACAGGCCCCAGCCTAGCAGCGCCAACACAACAGGGGCGAGATAGGACAGCATCGTCGCTTCGGCCACCGGCAACAGGCGGATCGTCGCGAAAGAGGTGAACATGGCCGCCGCCCCCATCAGGCAGCGCGCGATATGGCCAAAGGGCCGCTTGGTAGCGATCCCACGCGGGAAATCGCCGGTCCACCACAGAAACACGCATAGCGGGATCAGCGCAAAGGCAGAGCGGAAAAACACGATCTGACCCAAAGGCGTGGCATCACCCACCGCCTTGATACAGGCGACCATGGCGGCAAAGGCAAGGGTCGAACCGATACGCAGGGCAACGCCCAGCCTTTCGTCAATCGGGGGCAATATGGTGGTGGTCATGCGACACGGGCCTCATCAAAGGGAAAAAGATCACGCAGACGGTCACCGGCAAGGCTGATCGCCAGCACCGCAAACAGGATGGCCAGCCCCGGCGCCCACATCAGATGCGGGGCTTCGACCATATGCCGCCGGGCATCCAGCAGCATCGCGCCCCATTCCGCAGCCGGGGGCTGAATGCCAAAGCCCAGAAATCCGAGCGCCGACACGGCAAGGATCGACCGCGCCCAGCCGCCGGTCCACATCACCAGCAGCGCCGGCAGGATCAGCGGCAGGACGTGGCGGCGCAGCACCGCCAGACGCGACAGCCCGGCCATCCGCGCCAGTGCCACATGGTCGCGCGCCACAATGGCCAGTGCCATACTCCGGGTCAGCCGCGCATAGCGCATCCAGCCGGTCACGACGAGCGCCAGCACCAGATTGCCGACTGAAGGACCAAACAGCGCCGCAATCGCCAGCGCCGCGATCAGTTCGGGAAAAGCCTGCAACACTTCGGTCGCGCGGGTCAGCAGCCGGTCACCAGTGCCACCCATCGCCGCTGCGGCAAGGCCCGCCGCCAGCCCCAGCAGCGCCGCACCCAGCGAGATGATCAGCGCCAGCCCAAGTGTCGCGCGCGCGCCCGCCAAAAGCCGCGACAATTGATCCCGGCCCAAGGCATCGGTGCCCAGCGGATAGGCGGCAGAGGGGCTTTGCAATCTTGCCCCGAAATCGGTGGTGGTGGGGTTTGAGGGCACCAGCCAGGGCCCGACGGCGGCCAGCACGACCAGCACCAGCATCGCGCCCAGCAAGATGGCATCCCAAAGTGACGAGCGCGCGCGGCGGGCAGTGAGGTCAGACATGCAATGCCTCACGCAAACGCGGGTCCAGCCTGCGTGACATCACATCGGCGGCGGCATTTGCAGCAGCATAAAGCAGGACGGAAAACGCCACAAATCCCAGGATCACCGCCATGTCACGGGCGCGCAAGGCCTCGACAAAGGTCAGGCCAAGGCCGGGGCGGGCAAAGACCACCTCGATCACCACGGCCCCTTCCAGCAGACCGACCAGATCAAGCGTCAGCAGCGGGGCCATGGCACCCGCAACGGGACGCGCGACATGCCGGGTCAGGATGCGGAACTCCGACACACCGCGCAGGCGTAGCGCATCCAGATGCGGGGCCGCCAGTGCCTCGCGCATGAAGCTGCGGATCAGCCGGGTATGCGAGGCCATGACCCAGACCGCCAGCGTGACGGCAGGCAGCACCAGATGCGCCACTGTGCCCGCACCATAGGCAGGCAGAATCTGCCATTGCACCGCGAACAGCCCGATCAGTGCCAGCCCCAGCCAGAATGGCGGTGCCGCCGCCCCCAGCGAGGCCAGCGCGACAGTGCCCCGGTCGATCACGCCACCCGGCCTGACAGCGGCCAGAACCCCCAGCGGGATCGCCAGCGCCATACCCAACACAAAAGCCGCCAGCGCCATTGGCGCGGTTACTGCAAAGGCGCGGGTCAGGATCTGCGCTACCGGCTCTTTGGTCACGAAAGACTGACCCAGATCGCCAGTCACGGCAGCCCCCGCCCAATCGGCGTACCGCGCCAGAAACGGGCGGTCGAGGCCCAGTTCCGCGCGCACCACCGCGATCATCGCGTCATCTGCGGTCCCTTCGCCGCCGAAACGCGCAGCAGCGACGGAACGTGCCCTGTCGCCATCGGCCAGATCCAGCACCGCCATCGTCAGCAATGTGGCCAGCAGGATCGTCACCAACAGCCCGGAAAGGACAACAGCGCCTTTCATGCTGCCGCCTCCAGCGCGCCCAGCCGCCGCCCGGCATTGACCAAAGCGCGGCCATAATCGCTGGCAGGCGCGGCAAAGAAATCATCAGCGCTGGCCTGTTCGACGACCCGCCCCGCGCGCAGCACCGCCACACGGTCAGCAATGGCGCGGGCAAAGCCAAGATCATGGGTCACGATCAGCAAGGCCAGCCGGTGCCGCGCGCGCAAACGGCCCAAAAGTGCCGCTATCCCGGCCCCCGCGTCCGGGTCCAGCGCTGAAAGCGGCTCATCCAAAAGCACCAGCCTTGGCCGCGCGACCAGCGCCCGCGCGATACAGACCCTTTGCGCCTGTCCCAAGGACAATTGATGCGGCAGGCGCGACAGCAATGTGGCGGGCAAGCCAGCCTCGGCTGTGGCCTCTGCCGCCTGATCAAAGGCTTTGCGGCGCGGCATGCCCTGCGCCAGCAGCGGTTCGCTCACCGCTGTCACCACATCATGCGCGGGGCAAATGGCTGCCATCGGGTCCTGCAGCACCAGCGCGCAGGGGGCGATCCGGCTCTGTGCGGCGGTAAAGGGAACCATCCCCGCCAGGGCGCGCAGCAAGGTGGTCTTGCCGGCGCCGCTTTCGCCCAGCACCACCAGCGCTTCGCCTTCATTGACATGCAGGGCGATGTCGGACAGCGCCATGCTTGCACCACGGCGCACGGCCAGCCCGCTGACATCCAATACGCGATCTTCCGGCTCGTCCGGGCAGCTGGCGCAGCGCAGGGCCCGGCGTGCCACGCCGGGGCGGGCGACGCGATCACCAATGACCCTCCCGCCCTCCATCCGCACCACGCGGGTGGCGATACCCTCTGCCAATGCAGCATTATGGGTGACGATCAGCAAAGCCGTGCCTAGCGCCGCTGCGCGGGCAGCCTCCTGCTGCATCACCTGTGCGGCGATCACGGGGTCCAGCGCCGAGGTCGGTTCGTCCAGCACCGTCAGCGCCGGATCGCCCAGCCTTGTCAGCGCAATCAGAAAGCGTTGCAGCATCCCCCTGCTCCATTGATGCGGAAAGGCATCGCCGCAATCCGGCAGGCCGACAGCGGCCAGTGCAGCGGCGCGCGCGGCGGGGCCGGTATCGCCGCCGCGGGCCTGTGCCGTGTGCAACCAGACCAGTGACAGCCGGTCCAGCGGATCAAGCCCGGCGGCGGGGTTCTGCGGGGTAAATCCAACCGCCCCCGCGCGCAGCATCCGCAAGGCGCGGGGGCGCAGCCCGTCGATATCCTGCCCCAGCAAAAACCGCCGCCCCGCCACACGGCGGGCAGGTCGGTCAAGCCCCAGCGCCATCCGCAAAAGCGAGGTTTTGCCAGCGCCAGAGGGCCCGACCAGTGCGACGCATTCGCCGGGGCGGATGATCAGATCAGCCTCTTGCAGCACCGGCGTATCGCCAATCTGCGCTGACAGGGATTGGACTTTCAGGATCGGATCGCTCACGGGACCAGACCAAGTTCCGGCGTGACGATCACTGTTTCAGCCGGATGGATCGCAAAGCCGCGCAGCCCCATCGCACCGGCCGAGGTTTGCGTCGCATGGAACAGCGGGATCAGCGGCAGGTCTGTCAGCAAAATCTCCTGCACTTCGTCAAAGATCGCGCGTCTTTCGCCGGGATCAAAGGCGGTGCGCGCAGCGACCAGCAATCCATCCAGCCGTTCGTTTGCATAGCCGCCATCGTTCAGCCCCGCATCGGATACGAACAGCGTCTCGGGGAAATAGCCGGGATCACCGACAGGGGCAGTCACCCAGGCCTGTAGATGCAGATCGATCTCACCCGCGCGCAGGGCGGCATTATTGGCGTCAAATTCGGCAACACGGACCTCGACGCCGATACCCACGGCACCCAACATCGCCTGCATCGTCTCGGCGGCAGGACGAAGCGCGGCGCGCCCTTCATAAGTGGCCAGTCGCAGCACCAAAGGCGCGCCGTTCCAGTCGCGCAGCCCGTCGCCGTTGCTGTCCACAGCGCCAGCGGCATCCAGCAAGGCAGCGGCGCGGGCGGGATCATCGGTCAGCGTCATATCGCGGTTGATCCAGTCAGCCATAATTTCGGGAAAAATTGTGCGCGCAGGCACGGCACCGACGCCGCCAGCCGCGATATCGACCAGCACATCGCGGTCAATGGCCAACGACACTGCCTCGCGGATTGCGGGGGCAGACAAAGGGCCGTTGCGCAGATTGGCGGTCATAAAAAACAATCGCGCTGTCGGCGCGCTGAACAATTGCAGATCGCCCACACCGTCGCGTTGCAATCGGGCGAAATCCGTTTCGGGAAAGTCAAAGGCAAGATCGGTATCGCCAGCCATCAAAGCCAGCCGCGCGGTTTGCAGATCAGTGATCGTGTCCAGATGGACCCCAGCCAAGGCGGGCACACCGCCCCAATAGTCAGGGAAGGCCCGCGCGCTTAGCCGTCTGCCTGGCTCATTGGCGACAAAAACATAAGGCCCCGTTGCGATCAGCGGCAGATCGGCGGTGCCTGCGGGGCGCAGGATGGCGGCTGTCGGTTCAACCAGCGCATAGGGAAAGGCGGCATTGGGTGCATTGGTGCGGAAGGTGACAGTGAAGCCGTCCGTTTCGATTGCCGCAAGGTCCAGCAAACGCATCAGGCGTGGGTTGTAGGCGGATTGTTGTTCATCGCCCTGCACGTCGAAGGAGGCTTTGACCGCCGCGCCATCCAGCAGGCTGCCGTCGTGAAACGTCACATCGTCGCGCAGGGTCAGCACCCATGTATCAGGCGCTGTATTTTCCCAGTCGGTCGCCAGCAGTGGTGCCAGCCGCAGGTCTTGATCAAGCCGCAGCAAGGTCTCGGCAATTCCGGCCCGCCCCAAATGCCAGGCGGCTCCCTGCGCACGCGGATTCGGAACCGATTCAGGCGCGCTGCCGCTGAGCGAGATCGTCATCACAGGCACCTCATTCTGCGCGACGGCGGGCAACGCTACAAGGGAAAGCGCCGCAAGCAACAGGGGGGCGCGGATCAATTGAGACATGGCATTCTCCGGGAAAATTGCGGTTTGCCGTTACTATGTAACAATGCCGGGGTAATCTGCGCTGGATCGGCACAGCCCGCAATATGCAAAATTAATATTTTTTTCTTACGTAAGAGTAGCAGGCAGGTGCCCTTGCAAAAGCCTGTCTTTTCAGGTCTCGCAGCGCCCCGCTGCGGCAATCTTGGCCTTAGCTTATATCTATATATTGACATCACCATGACCTGCGGCCCAATATGCAGATGCTTTGGTGCTTCCGAGTCATTTCGTTAGCTAAGAGGGAAGCCGGTGCAATTCCGGTGCTGCCCCCGCAACTGTAAGCGGCGAGCGAAGCTGAAACGCCACTGGGAAACCCCTGGGAAGGCCAGCCGCGCATCGACCCGCGAGCCAGGAAACCTGCCAAAGCCAGATACGATGACCAAAGGCGGAGGGCCTTGGGGCGCGCTAGCGATACGTGGGGGCTGTTGGCCTGCCGCGGGTCCGGTGTCCCTGCCTGATAACATATAAGGGACCAAGACATGACAATCACCGTTTATTCCAAACCGGCCTGCGTGCAATGCACCGCAACCACCCGCGCGCTGGAAGCCCGTGGTTTGGATTACAACCTGATCGACCTGACACAGGATGACGCCGCGATGGACCGCGTCAGCGCGCTTGGCTACCGACAAGCCCCGGTGGTGATTGCGGGGGATGATCACTGGGCCGGGTTCCGTCCCGACCTGATCGGCCAACTGGCCTGAATGCGATGGGCGGGCTGGTCTATTATTCGTCACGTTCCGGCAATACGGCGCGGTTCGTGCAGGCGCTTGGCCTGCCCGCCGATCGTATCGCGGGACCTGATGCTGGCCCGGCACCAACGCTGCCTTTCGTGCTGATCTGCCCGACTTTTGCCGATGGCGAAGGGCGCGGTGCCGTGCCGAAACAGGTGATCCGCTTTCTGAACGACCCGGCACGACGCGACTTGTTGCGCGGTGTCATCGCCGGGGGAAACCGCAATTTCGGCACCACCTTTGCCCTTGCTGGTGATGTGATCGCCCGCAAATGCGACGTACCCGTGCTCTACCGGTTCGAGCTTGCGGGAACCGCCACCGATATTGCCCGCGTCCGCGACGGGCTGGACATTTTCTGGAGAACACAATGCTTGACCACAGCCTGAAAGGCGCAACCGCGTCGGCGTTTGATTATCACGCGCTGAATGCGATGCTGAACTTGTATGACGATCAGGGTCATATCCGGTTTGACGCCGACCGGATGGCAGCACGGCAATATTTTCTGCAACACGTCAACCAGAATACGGTGTTCTTTCATTCCCTGGATGAAAAGCTCCGCTATCTGGTGGACGAAGGCTATTACGAAGCCGCCGTGCTTGACCAATACAGCACCGATTTCATTCACCGGATCTGGGACGCGGCCTTTGCACGCAAATTCAGGTTTCCAACCTTTCTGGGCGCTTTCAAATATTACACCTCTTACACGCTGAAAACCCGTGATGGGCAGCGTTACCTGGAACGGTTCGAGGATCGCGTCGTGATGGTCGCACTTGCGCTGGCGCGCGGGGATGAAACGCAGGCCATGGCTTTCATGCAGGAAATCCTGTCTGGCCGGTTCCAGCCCGCGACACCGACCTTCCTGAACGCCGGCAAATCCAGCCGGGGCGAGCTGATTTCCTGTTTCCTGCTGCGCGTCGAAGACAACATGGAAAGCATCGGTCGCGCGATAAACTCATCGCTGCAATTGTCCAAACGCGGCGGCGGCGTGGCCCTTATGCTGACCAATATCCGCGAGGCAGGCGCGCCGATCAAGGGGATCGAGAACCAGTCCAGCGGGATCATCCCGGTGATGAAGCTGCTCGAAGACAGCTTTTCCTATGCCAACCAGCTGGGCGCGCGGCAGGGTGCGGGCGCGGTGTACCTGAACGCGCATCATCCCGACATTCTGCAATTTCTGGACACCAAACGCGAAAATGCCGATGAGAAGATCCGCATCAAGACGCTCAGCCTCGGGGTGGTGATCCCTGATGTGACCTTTGATCTGGCCAAGCGGAACGAGGATATGTATCTGTTTTCGCCGCATGATGTCGCCAAGGTTTACGGCGTGCCATTCTCGGAAATCTCGGTCACCGAAAAATATGACGAGATGGTCGGCGACAAACGCATCCGCAAGCGCAAGATCAATGCGCGCGCCTTCTTTCAGACCCTGGCTGAAATCCAATTCGAAAGCGGTTATCCCTATATCATGTTCGAGGATACCGTGAACCGCGCCAATCCGATTGCAGGCCGGATTGCGATGTCGAACCTGTGCAGTGAAATCCTGCAAGTGAACGAACCATCGGAATTCAACGACGATCTGAGCTATCGCCACCTTGGCACGGATATTTCCTGCAATCTCGGCTCGCTCAACATCGCGATGGCGATGGATGGTGCCGATCTAGGGGCGACAGTGGAAACCGCGGTGCGCGCGCTGACGGCTGTGTCGGAAATGTCGGCGATTGATTCAGTTCCATCAATCCGGCGCGGCAATGACGAAAGCCATGCCATCGGGCTGGGCCAGATGAACCTGCACGGCTTTCTGGCGCGTGAACGTATCCATTACGGATCAACAGAAGGGGTTGATTTCACCCGCGTCTATTTCGCCGCCGTGGCGTTTCACGCGCTGCGCGCCTCGAACGCCTTGGCGCGAGAAAAAGGGCAAAGCTTCAAGGGCTTCGCGGCGTCCCGGTATGCCGACGGCACGTTCTTTGACAAATACGTCACCCGTGACTGGCTGCCTGCAACCGACACGGTCCGCGCCTTGTTTGACAGGTTTGGCATCGCCCTGCCCGACCGCGCCGCATGGGCGGATTTGCGCGATGCGGTGATGCGCGACGGGCTGTATAACCGCAACCTTCAAGCGGTGCCGCCGACCGGATCGATCAGTTACATCAACAATTCCACGTCGTCGATCCACCCGATCGTGTCGAAAATCGAGATCCGCAAAGAAGGCAAGATTGGCCGCGTCTACTACCCCGCACCATTCATGACCAACGACAATCTTGAATTCTACCGCGACGCCTATGACATCGGCCCCGATGCGATCATCGACACCTATGCCGCCGCAACCGAACATGTCGATCAGGGCCTGTCCCTGACCCTGTTCTTTCCCGCCGAGGCAACGACCCGCGACATCAACCGCGCCCAGATCCATGCGTGGAAATCCGGGATCAAGACCATCTATTACGTCCGCCTGCGCCAGACCGCCCTTGAAGGGACCGAAGTGCAGGGCTGCGTATCATGCACATTGTAAGGCCCGCCATGAAAGATATCATCACCCCCCGCCCCGTGCCCCGCGCGATCAACTGGAACCGATTGCAGGATGACAAGGATCTGGAAGTCTGGAACCGCCTGACAGTTAATTTCTGGTTGCCCGAAAAGGTGCCTTTGTCCAACGATGTGCAAAGCTGGGCAAGTCTGCGCCCGGATGAACAGGCGCTGACGATCCGGGTTTTTACCGGGCTGACCCTGCTGGACACGATCCAGAACGCATTGGGTGCGCCAGCGATGCTGGCCGATGTCCAGACCCCGCATGAAGAGGCGGTGCTGACAAATATCGCCTTTATGGAAGCGGTCCATGCGCGCAGCTATTCCTCGATCTTTTCGACTCTGTGTTCCACCAAAGAGGTGGACGAGGCGTTCCGCTGGTCCGAAGACAACCCGCATCTGCAAGCCAAGGCACGGCTGATCCTTGATCAATATGATGCCGGAGCCGATCCACTGCGGCGCAAGATCGCATCGGTATTTCTGGAATCCTTCCTGTTCTATTCCGGCTTCTATCTGCCGATGTATTGGTCCAGCCGCGCCAAACTGACCAATACCGCCGATCTGATCCGCTTGATCATCCGGGACGAGGCAATACACGGCTATTACATCGGCTATAAGTTCCAGCGCGCCACCGAACGCCTGCCGCAGGCCGAAAAGGACGCGCTGAAAGACTTTGCCTTTGCGCTGATGTTCGACCTCTATGAGATCGAGGCCCGTTATGCCGAAGAGCTTTACGATGGCATCGGCCTGACCGAGGATGTCAAAGCCTTTCTGCACTACAACGCCAATAAAGCCTTACAGAACTTGGGTTACGAGGCCTTGTTCCCACCCGCCGCCTGTGACGTTAACCCGGCAATTCTGGCAGCCTTGTCACCGGACAGCGAAAATCACGACTTCTTCTCTGGCTCGGGATCATCTTATGTCATCGGCAAGACCGTCGCGACCGAAGATACCGATTGGGATTTCTGAGACAGATTATCATAGTATCAACGCGCGGCACAGGCCGCGCGACGGTACTGCCCGGCAGCAACATTTGCAGAATGTCGTGCTGTTGCACTATGTACAGTGAACCGCCCCTTTCTACATCCGACGGGACCCCATGACACTGATCGAACGCGTGCAGAAAATTGCGGACAGCCTCACCGGCACCGAAGGCCGGTTGGTCACCGAACTCATGCAGTCCCCGCGCGAGATTGCCCTTGGCACCTCGGCGGAATTTGCTGCGCGGATCGGTGCGCATGAGGCCACGACATCACGGCTGGCACGCAAACTTGGGTTCGACAGCTACGCCGCCTTTCGTGATCACCTGCGCGCGGAATTCCTGACCAATGCGTCGCCGTCGCATCGCGTCGCCCAGACCCTGAGTGGCACCCACGAAACCGGCTTTCTGCCGCATCTGATCACCGAAGAGATCGCAGCGCTGACCAGATTGTCGGATTATGTGCAGGACAGCCAAATCATTGCCGCCGCGCGCATGCTGAACCGGCCGCGGGTATTTCTGTTTGCCCGCGGCAATGCCGAAGCCTTGGCAGTGTTGATGGATCGTCGCCTGCGCCGAATGGGTGTCGCAACTGTGCTGCTGCGCGGCGATGCCCGCGATCTGGCGGAACAGATGTTGACCCTGAATGGCGACGATGCTGTGCTGCTGTTCGCCTTCCGCCGTCAGCCGCGTGATTATGCCCGCATCATTGGCCTCGCACAGGATCGGGGTGCGGCCACGCTGGCGATCTCGGGCAGTCTCGGACCGGCGCTTGCACCTGCGCCGGACCTGTTGCTGGCGGCACCCAGATCTGGTGCGCGCGACGGTTTCCAGACCCTGACAGTGCCGATGGCGGTGTGCAATGCGCTGGTTCTGGCCCTGGCAGCGGAACGTGGCGAGGCGGCGCTGGAGATACTGGGCAAGCTGGGGTCGCTGATCGCGTCCTTCGAAAGCTAATCTTGCAAGTAAACTTGCACGTCATAAAATTGTTGCAAGTATACATTACAAAGCTCAGCATCTGCCCTGATCCAAAGGAATCACATGATGCGCCCTGCCCTGTTTTCACTTTGCCTGACCTTGCCACTGGCGACCCCCGCCTTCGCACAGGACCTCGACATGCTGACACCCGCCGACTTGCTGCCGCTGGCGCAGGAAGAAGGCACTGTCACCGTCTATTCCTTCACCAGCCGGATCGGCCGTGTCGAAGCCGCCTTTGAAGCAGCTTATCCCGGCATCGACATGATCGGTTTCGATCTGTCATCGACCGAAATGATCGCGCGGCTGCGCAGCGAAGCTAGCGCCGGGATCGCCAATGCCGATGTGATCTATGTTTCGGATTCACCGGTCGTGCTGACGGAACTGCTGGACGCCGGTCTGATCGCGCCCTACGTGCCACCGCGCGTCGCTGATCTGCTGCCCGACAGCGCGAAGTCACCAGTGTTACAACAGCGCCTGTCTACCAAAGTGCTGATGTATAACGAAGAAAGCTATCCTGATGGCGCTCCCGTCGACAATCTGTGGGACCTCACCCAACCGGCATGGAATGGCCGCGTGATGATGGTCGATCCGTTGCAGCGCGGCGATTATCTCGACCTGATGACAGAAATCGTGCTGCGCGCCGACGAGATGGCGGTCGCTTATGAGGCGGCGTTCGGCGAGGAAATCACCCTTGATGACGGCATCACCGATGCCGGTCGGCAGTTCATCGTCGATCTGTTCGCCAATGATGTTGTGCTGTTCGGGTCCACCGATGACGTGAATGTCGCCATCGGCGCAACCGGTCAGGATGCCGCCCCGATCGGTTTCACCACATATTCCGACCGCCGTGACAACGCGGACGAAGGCTGGGCCCTGCAGGTCGCCAACGAGGTGATGCCATCGAATGGGATCGTGTTTCCCGCACTGCTGGCACTGAACCCGAACGGACCAAACCCCGCGGCGGCACGTCTCGCCGTCGATTTTCTGATGGGCGACGACACAGAGACGGGCGGCGCAGGTTTCGCGCCTTTCTATGTCGCGGGCGACTGGGCGACGCGGACCGATATCGCCCCGCATCCCGACGCGATCCCCTTGGATGATTTCAACGGCTGGCGCATAGACCCGCAGCAAACCGCCACAATCCGCGCCGACGTCGCCGATCTGATCCTGCAAGTGCAGTAAGCGCCGCTTCTCCGGGCGGACAGGCCAGCCCTGCCCGCCCGGCACCAGATTTGCCTCCATAGAAAGATCGCCCGCGATGCCCATACGGCCATTCCGCCCGTTGCAACTGCCCGCCGGGCTGGGCCTCAACCTGATTGTGTTGCTGGTGCTGGTACTGCTCGTTGCCGCACCTTTGCTGACGATCTTGATGCAGACCCTCGCACCCGACCGGATCGGCGCGTGGCGCGACGTTTTGGCCAGTCCTTTGTCGCCCAACCTGTTCTGGCGGCCTGCGGCCAATACGATGATCCTTGGCTTTGGCGTCGCCACCGGCTGCGTGCTGATCGGCGGCTTGCTGGCATGGCTTGTGGTGATGACCGACATGCCGTTTCGTCGCCTGATCGGTTTTCTGGCGACCTTGCCATTCATGATCCCCAGCTTTGCCACCGCGCTGGCCTGGGGCACCGTCTTTCGCAACGGGCGCGTCGGTGGCGGCGGTGGTCTGCTGGAGGGAATGGGTATCGCCGTGCCCGATGCGCTGGCCTGGGGGATGGTCCCGACCATGCTCGTTCTGATCGCACATTATTATGCGTTGGCCTTTACGGTCATCGCTGCAGCGCTCGCCACTGTAAACGGCGATCTGGTCGAAGCAGCGCAGATGACCGGTGCAAACCGCCGCCGCGTACTGTTCGGCATCGTACTGCCAGTCGTGATGCCCGCAATCATCGCTGGTGGGTCGCTGTGTTTTGCCGCCGCCGTGTCAAACTTTGCTGCACCCGCCTTGCTTGGTCTGCCGGTGCGGATGCAGACGCTGTCCACCCGGCTGTTCGGGATGATCGAGATCGGTCAGGTCGAACGCGGCTATGTCCTTGCCATCCTGCTGATCGCGATATCAGCGGTGTTTCTGGCTTTGGGCAACCGGCTACTGGCCGGGCGACGCAGCTTTGCAACGATCAGCGGCAAGGGCGGGCGGGCACGGCGGTTCGCGTTGGGGACTGCACGGCTGCCGCTGACCGCGCTGGCGCTGTTGATCTGTGTTTTGACCACGATTGTGCCAATCCTCCTGCTGATCGCAGCCAGCCTTGCGCCGATGGCCTCGGCCCTGTTTTCAAACTGGACTTTGCAATTCTGGATCGGTGACGCCGATCCCGCCTTTGCCCGTGGGCAGGCCGGTATCCTGAACAACCCCCAATTGTTGCGCGCATTGTCGCTGACGATGGGGCTGGGTGCTATCGTTGCCCTGATCGCCAATGTGATCGGCATCCTGATCGCGGTCGCGCTGACCCGGCACCGGCTGCGCGGCATCAGCGAAGCGGTCAGCCAGCTCAGCTTTCTGCCAATGCTGTTGCCGGGGATCGCCTTTGGCGCAGCCTATATCGCGCTTTACGGCGCGCCCATCGGACCTTTGCCCGCGCTTTACGGTACGACGACACTGCTGGCACTGGCACTGACGGCGGCCATGCTGCCTTTCGCGGTGCAGACCGGGCGCGCGACAGTGGCACAGATTTCCGGCGATATAGACGAGGCCGCGCGGCTGACCGGCGCGGGTTTTTTACGCCGGATCGGCGCGATCACCTTGCCCCTGGCCAGCCGGGGGCTGATTGCCAGCCTTTTGCTCTGTTTTGTCAATGTGGTCAGCGACCTGGCCATTGTCGTGTTGCTCTACACGCCGACCACCCCGCTGTTTTCGGTGCTGTCCTATCGTTATGCATCCGACGGGTTTCACCAATTCGCCAATGCGGTGACCTTGGTGATCCTTGCGATTTCCACCCTTGCCGCCGGGCTTGCCGCACTTCTGCGCGGACGCAACCGGCCATGGCTTTCTTCATGAGGATTTTATGATCACGCTGAACCAACTCGGCAAGACGTTCGGCACGGCGATGGCCGTGGAGGATGTCAGCCTGACCGTGCCCGAAGGTGCCTTCCTCGTGCTGCTCGGCCCGTCAGGCTGCGGCAAGACCACGATCCTGAGGATGCTGGCAGGGCTGGAACATCCCACACAAGGTATCATCCGCTTTGGCGACACCGTGGTCGCCGATGCAGGACGCGGCTTCACACTGGAACCGGGCCGCAGAAATGCCGGGCTGGTATTTCAATCCTACGCGCTCTGGCCGCATATGACAGTCTCGGGCAATGTCGAATGGCCGCTGCGTGTTGCCAATCTGAACCGGGAAGAACGGCGCGCGCGGGTTGCTGAAGCGTTGGAGATGCTCGGCGTTGCCAAACTCGCCAATCGCTATCCCGGCGAAATTTCGGGCGGCCAGCAACAACGCGTGGCTATCGCGCGGATGATCGCACCGCGTCCGCGCGTGCTGTTGTTCGATGAACCGCTTTCCAACCTTGATGCGACGTTGCGGGTCGAAATGCGGACCGAGTTGTTGCGGGTCCATCGCGCGACCGGGGCGACCGCCGTCTATGTCACGCATGATCAGATCGAGGCGATGACAATGGCGACCCATGTCGCGGTGATGAACGGCGGCAAGGTCGAACAATTCGATACGCCGCAACGGTTGCTGTCGGATCCCGCATCGGCCTTTGTGGCGCGGTTTATCGGCACACCCCCTGCCAATCTGATCCCGGTGCAGGATGGCTCGTGGTTCGGCATGATGCCCTGCGCAGCGCTGCGCGGGGCCAGCGGCCATGGCATGATCCGCGCCGAAGACCTGATGCTGGCCAATGCACCGGAACCGGGTGTCATCGCCGCAAATCTGGTCGAGGTCGTACCGATGGCCGGGCGGCGGCTGGTGACGGGTCTGGTTCAGGGCCAGCGCCTGACTGCCGTGACCGATCCGCATTCCCCGCTGCCTGCTGATCTGCATTTCCGGCTGCCTCTGGCAGCGGCAGCGATTTTTGATGTCCAAGGCAGGCGGGTGATATGAAAAGATTATTCCTTGTCCGCCACGGTGAAAGCATCTGGAATGCCACGCGACGCCTGCAAGGGCAGGCCGATATGCCACTGTCTGACCGCGGTCTGGCACAGGTAAAAGCGCTGGCCCCGCTGATCGGGCGGCTGGCCCCCGATGTCGTGCTGACCTCTGACCTGCAACGCGCCATGCAGACGGCGCAGGGGCTGGGCTATCCTGCGGCGAAACCGGAACCACGGTTGCGTGAAATCAACGTCGGCGACTGGACCGGGCAAGCCATAAGCACATTGAATCCGGAACAATACAAGCGCTGGCGGGCTGGCACTTATGCCCCAGAGGGTGGTGAGCAGTGGCCAACTTTCCTCGCACGCACCTGTGCGGTCGTCGCAGAGACGCAAAACGCCGGACAGAGCACCACCTTGATTGTCTGCCATGGCGGCGTGATCCGGGCCTTGCTTGACGGACTGATCGGCCTGCCGCCACATCGCCTGCTGCCCGTTGGCCCTGCCAGCCTGACCGTGCTGGCGCTACGCGATGGTCAGGCGCGGCTGGAGGCGATGAATGTGACCGCCGACGGGCTGTCACTGGATGCGCCGGATTAGATATGCGCCCGCCAGATTTGCGCATAGGCTCGCAAATCCTTTGCATGCGGTGGCGTCGGAACATCTGTCGTTTCCGGTGCAGCCCCCGGCCCGGTCAACAACAGGGCCGCACCGGAAGATGTACCGGTCGCGGACAAGGCGGTCTTGACACCTTCCGGCGACAGGGCTGTCAGCATGCTCAGATAATCGGCATTGCGCGCGAAAGGCCCTTCGACGATCACGGGTCCGCGCGCGCCGGTCAGGTCCAGACAGGTGCGGGTCATCAATGCCAGATACCACGACAGCGCCAACGCTCTTTCGCCGGGCGTGGCAGCATCACCTGTCCAGCGCATCGCCTGTCCCTGAAACGGGCCAGAGCCAGGTTCAACGGCGGGCAGAATCATCAGCGATTGCTGCAGCACGGCCGCCCGGTCAGCGGCATCGGGGGCAGCATCCTGCCCTTGGCGGATCAACTCATATTCGCGTCCGCCCATGAACCGGGCCGATGGCACCGCATCGCCGCGCGCATTGACATTGACCAGCACATCCCGCGCCGGATCAAGTGGGATCAGATCACCACCAATCGCCATGCAAACGACCCATGTGCCGGTCGACACAACGCCAAACGGCGCTGGCTGCCCCGAAAGATGCGGATAAAGTGAGGCATTGGAATCGTGGATTCCGACGCTGACAAGCGTCTCCGGCGACAGGCCGGTGGCCTTGGCTATAGCGGGTAAAATCCGGCCCAGTCGTTCGACGGGCCTGCGCGGCGCACCCATTTTGCCTGCCAGCCCCAGCTGGTCCACAAGTGTTGAAAACTGGCCGGTCCAGGGGTTCCACAGATCGGTGTGGCAACCCAACGACGACATATCACAGGCCATCTTCCCGGTCAGCCGCCAGCCCCAATATTGCGGATAGGTCAGCACATGGGCCGTCCTGTCGCGCAGATCGGGGTCGGTTTCCAGCATCCAATGCAATTGTGCGCCCAGGTTCAATCCATTGGGCAGGCGCGGTGATCCGGTCAGTGCAAAATCGGGACGCAGGGCGTTATACACTGCCGCCAGATCATCCGGACCACCATATTCGTAATCCAGCATCGGGGCGGCAAGCTGGCCTTGCTGATCCAGCAGGACCGCCGCCGCACCATGGGTGGTGACAGAGATCGCATCGACGCCCCATTGCGCATGAAAGGCTGCCAGATGGTGCAGAAAGAAATCCCAATGCCCGTTCAGATCAAAATGCGGCCAAGGCGGGCCTTGCAGGACTTTGTTGGGCCGGGTCACGACGCTGATTTCACGCAAAGAGCCTGCCGCGACCAGCGCAAGTTTGGCGTTGGTCTTGCCCACATCGATAACGGCGATATGCCTCATGGCATGTGAAACACCGGCGTCAGCGGGATGCTGACGGGCGCGTTGTCTGGTCCGGTCTGCATGATATCGGCCATATGTGCCCACCAGCGTTGCATCACGGGATGATCGGGCAGCGCATCCATCCGATGATCATCACGCCGCCAGAGCACGCCGAACAGGATATGCGTATTAGGGTCCAGATGGATGGAATAATCGCTGACGCCCGCCTGATGCAGCAGATCGACCAGCTCCGGCCAGATCGCATCATGGCGGCGCTTGTATTCATCCTCCATCCCCGGATGAAGCTGCATCTTGAATGCGTATTTTTCCATTCACTTTCTCCCGAACAGCCGTGGCAAAGCGATGACGCTGATCAGAAGCACCCCAAGGAAAATGCTCATGACAATCCCCGGCACGTTCAGCAGGCCAAAGCCGAAGGTGACCATACCCATGATCAATGCCGCCAGCACGACGCCGAGGATACTGCCCGATCCACCAAGGATGCTGACGCCGCCAAGAACGACCATCGTCACCACCTCCAATTCGAAGCCGGCGGCGATGGAAGGCCGTGTGGACCCAAGCCGCGAGGTCAGACAGACCGCTGCGATCCCCGACATCAGGCCGGTCAGCAGGAACAGGATGAATTTCACCCTGGCCACGCGGATGCCCGAAAATTGCGCCGCTGTGGCGTTGTTGCCGATGGCATAGACCGCGCGCCCGAAGCTCGTCCGGTGCAGCAGTGCCCAGTAGATAACCGCCAGCACCGTGAACAACACCAGTTCAAAACTGAATACCCACCAGACATAACCTTGCCCAAAATAGGCAAAACCGGGTGGATAGCCGGTGAAGGCCCGATCACCCAGCACGATATAGGCGATGCCGCGAAACAGGCTCATCGTGCCGATGGTCACCACGATGGATGGCAGGCCCATGCCCGCGACCAATATGCCGTTGAAGGCCCCGCATAAGACGCCCGTCCCGATCCCGATGAGCACCAGCATCGGCACCCCTGCCCCGGCCTGCATCGCCACGCCCATCGCGGTGGATGCCAGCGCAATGATCGATGCCACCGACAAATCAATCTCACCCGAGATGATCAGCAGCGCCATTGCCAATGCAATCATCGCTTTTTCAGTGAAATTGAACGTTGCGTCGGACAGGTTCCACGCATTCAGGAAATAAGGCGAGGTAAAGGAATTGGTCACAAAGATCGCAATCGCAACCGCGACAAGGATCGATTCCCAGGACCGCAACGCGCGCATCGCGGGTGATTGCAGCCGGTCGGGAATGGCGCGGCCTGTTCGCAATGTCTGGGTCATGTCGGCTCTACCTCTTTGAGGATGATACGTCCTTTGGGGCGGTTCTGGGTGGCGTTCAGCGTCACGGCGATCACGATGGCACTGCCCGAAATCGCCATCTGCCAGAACGGCGAAATCCTGATCACCGGCAGGGCGTTGTTGATGACACCCAGAAACAGCGCACCCAGCACGGCACCGATCACGCTGCCAGCCCCGCCGACGATCGCGATTCCGCCGATCACACAGGCAGCCACGACCTGCAATTCAAATCCCGCCGCGATATCGACATAGGCAACGGCGTATCGCGCAACCCACAGATACCCAGTCAGCCCCGCCAGCGCACCCGATATCACAAAGGCGATACATTGCGTCCGGCCGACATCGAGGCCGGTATAGACCGCCGCATGGGGGTTGCCGCCCACGGCATAGAACGACCGGCCCAAGGGTGTGCGCGTCAGCAACATAAAGAATAATGCGATTGCAGCCAATGCCACCCAGCTCATCACGGGCAGGCCAAGAAAGACCATGCGGGGAAGTGCTTTGAATGCCGTGCTCATCTGGTGCGCGTTGACCCATGCGCCGCCGGTCATCAGAAAGATCGTGCCGCGGAAAATGGTCATCGTACCTAAGGTGACCACGATGGACGGAATACCCAGTTTCCAGACCAGTAATCCGTTCGCCGCACCCAATGCACCGCCCAGCAACACCACCGCCAGCAGTATCAGTGGCAAGGGCACGCCCATGCCGTTCATCAGCGCCGCTGCCATGCCGCAAAGTGCCAGATTGGCCGCGACCGACAGGTCGATACATTTGGTCAGGATCACGATCATCTGGCCAATCGCCAGCAGGATCAGCGGCGACGTATCGTTGAACACATTGACCAGATTGCCGGGCCGCACAAAGGCGGGGAAACGCGCAGCCACCCCGCCGATCAGCAGGACGATGGCAAAGGCCAGCAAGACATCGCGGTTTTTGAGAATATTCATGCAGCCTCCGCTATGCCTGCGGCAGCGCGGACCAGCCTTTCGGGGGTCATCGCGCCGCCTGTGACTTCATCCACGATCCGGCCTTCGCGCATCACGATCACGCGGTCAGACATGCCGAGCACTTCGGGAATTTCGGAACTGACCATGATCACCGCCAGCCCTTCGGCGGCAAGTTCGGCCATGAATTCATGCACCGCCGCCTTGGACCCGATATCAATCCCCTTGGTCGGCTCATCCAGAATGATCACGCGGGGTTTCGTGGCCAGCCATTTGGCGATGACTACCTTTTGCTGGTTGCCCCCCGACAGCAGCCCCAGTTCCTGATCCAGACTGGCGGCGCGTAGATCAAGCCTGCGGGTATAGTCACGGGCGAGTTTGAATTCCTCTGCCAGTCGCAGAAACCCGCCCCGCCCGGTGCGCGACAGTGACGGCAAGGTGACGTTCTGGAAAATCGGCAAACCGCGGATCGCGCCCTGCCGCCCGCGATCTTCAGGCACATAGACGATCCCGGCAGAGATCGCGTCATGGGTAGACCGGATCACGCGGAACTTGTCATCAATCCGCACAGCCCCTTTCGACGGGGTGGTGATGCCGAACAGGGCCTGCATCACCTCTGACCGCCCTGCCCCGACGAGGCCGTAAAAGCCAAGGATTTCTCCCTGATGCAGGGTGAACCGGATATCGGCAAATTCGGTCGGATGGTCATAACCCGCAACCGTCAGCACCGGGGCGCCGATCTGCGGGGTGCGGGTCGGGAAAATCTGGTCTACAGCGCGGCCAACCATCATCTGGACCAGCTGACCTTCGGTCACATCCTGCATTGCACCTGCGCCAACGAATTGCCCGTCACGAAAGACAGTGTAGCGGTCGGCGATCCGGAAGATTTCATCGAATTTATGGCTGATGAACAGGATCGCCTTGCCCTGCGCCTTCAGCGTCTCGACCAGATCATAGAGTTCGTGGATTTCCTTGTGGCTCAGCGCCGCCGTCGGTTCATCCAGCACGACGACCCGCGCGTCAGTGGACAGCGCACGCGCAATCGCCACCAGATGTTTGGACGCAATGCCCAGATCACCAAGCCGCAGATCAGGGTCCATGTCAGAGCCGATCCCCAATAGCAAATCGCGCGCCCCGTCGCGCATCGCGCGTTTGTCGATCAGGCCAAACCGGTTGCGTGGCGCATGGCCGAGCCAGATATTTTCAGCGACGGTCAATTCGTCAAACAGCACGGTTTCCTGATGAATCGCGGTCACGCCGGCCTTGGACGCATCCTGCGCATTGGCGAAATGCAGATCCTGACCATCCATCGTGATCGTGCCTTCTTCGGGTTGGTAGATGCCGGTCAGCACCTTCACAATCGTGGATTTCCCGGCACCGTTTTCACCGATCAAGGCGGTGACCTGACCGGGGTACAGGTCAAGCTGGACGTCCTGCAAGGCTTTGACACCCGGAAATGACTTGGAAATGCCGCGAAGCGACAGGATCGGTTCCATCAGAGAGGCCTTTGGCAAAAGTGGACCCCGGCAGGGTCAAGCCGCGCCGGGGTGTGGAGGCTTAGAAGATCGACTTGAACTCGTCGATGTTCGATGCGTCATAGGTGAACGGGTCGGACATTGCCGCCTCATTGTTCTCGTCCAGCACAGCCTCACCGATCCGGCCCATCGAAATGGTCGCACCGGGTTCGGCAGTCGCTTCACCTTTCAGGAGGTTGTAGGAAATCATCGTTGCAGCGTAACCCAGATCAATCGGGTTCCAGATCGCAAAGCTGACCGTGGCACCGGATTCGACAGCCCCCGCCATTTCCGACGGCAGGCCCAGACCGGTAACATTCACCTCACCAATCTTGCCAGCATCGGCGACAGCCTGTGACGCAGCCAGAATACCTACAGTCGTCGGCGCGATAATCGCGCGCAGATCAGGATAGGTGGACATCAGGCCCTGCGCCTCACGATAGGATTTATCAGCCAGATCGTCGCCGTAAACCGTCGCCACAAGGTTGATGCCGGGGTAATCAGGCAGCACCTTGGTGGCTTCTTCAATCCAGATATTCTGGTTGGTCGATGTCGAGGTCGCCGACAGGATCGCCACATCGCCGCCATCGGGCAGATGATCGGCAGCCAGTTTGATGATCGTATTGCCGATCAATTCCGGCGATGACGGGTTCAGATGCATCTGACGGCCCGCAGGGGCGACACCAGAATCCCATGAGATCACGGTGATGCCACGGTCCATCGCGCGCTGCAGCGCGGGGGCGACAGCGTCGGGGTCATTGGCGGAAATCGCAATCGCATCGACGCCTTGCGCGATCAGGGCGTTGATCACCTCGATCTGGCCTTCGGCGGTGGTGCTGGTCGGGCCGGTGTAGATGATCTCAACATCACCCAACTCGGCAGCGGCTTCTTGCGCGCCTTCATTGGCGGCTTCGAAAAAGCCGATCCCCAGCGCCTTGACCACCAGCGCGATCCGCACATCATCGGCCAATGCTGGCTGCGCCAGCATCACTGTTGCCATTGCCGCTGATGCCAGCGCTTTCTTCATAATAGACATTGTTTCGTTCCTCCCAGTTAAAAATCCGTCAGGCGTCGCCTGCCCGGTCCTCCGTCCTGTCAGCGGCCCCTGTGCGGGCCACGATCAGCTTGATATCCGCTGCGTCCAGCATGGCGGCGTCGCGGTCACTGATCCCTTCGTCGGTGATGACGGTATGGATCCGCGACAATGCGCAAAGCAGCAGGCTGGAGCGGGCGGAAAATTTCGTGCTATCGGCCAGAACCACCAGTTCATCGGCCTGATTGATCAGCTTTTGTTCGGCCTGCACCAGCATCGGATCGCCTTCCATCAACCCGAGCGCGCCAAGGCCACGACAGCCCATGAACATGCGGCTGGCATAGAAATTGCGGCTGCCATCCTCATCAAAGGGCGACAGGATGATGTTCTGTTCGCGGTAAATCGCACCGGCGGGCAGCAGCACCGTGTTTTTGGAATGTTTCAGCAGATGTTCCGCGATGGGAAAGCTGTTGGTAAAGACCTGGCATCGGCGCGCGGTCAGCGGATGCACCATCTGGAATGTCGTGGTGCCGCCGTTGATGATGATCGCCTCGCCATCCTTGCACAGATCGACAGCCGCCCGCGCAATCGCGCGTTTTTCGGCCAGACGGATCGTTTCATTCAGGCTGAACGGTCGGGCATTGATGCTGACGAATTGCGACGGCGCGACTGATTCCGCCCCGCCGCGCACCCGGCGCAGTTTCTTTTGCAAATGCAGGGCGGCGATATCGCGGCGGATTGTGGCCTCGCTCGCCCCTGTCAACGTGACCAGATCGGCGACCGTGACAACGGGTCGGCCTTCGATGGATGACAAGATGATCCTGTGGCGTTCGCTTTCGTGCATTACCGTCTCCCCTGTTGCTTAGTTTCCAACTAAAACAATCATTGTCAATCATTTTCAGTCATCATGATCATTTCTGCAACGCAGCATGATTGAATATGATTGTTATTGATTGACTTTCATTGCGAACTCGGCGCAATTTTCAACCAGAGGTCAGAGGAGGACACCATGACAGCACCCGACAACCATTTGAAAAACCTGTGGGATGACGCGCAGGCGGCTGCCATGAGCGAATCGGAAAAGCTGCTTTACCGCTCCAACCTGCTTGGCTCTGACAAGCGCGTCACCAACTACGGCGGCGGCAATACCAGCGCCAAGGTTATGGAACGCGACCCGCTGACGGGTGATATGGTCGAGGTGTTGTGGGTCAAAGGCTCCGGCGGCGATATCGGGTCGATCAAGATGGACGGATTTTCGACGCTTTACATGGACAAGCTGCAAGCCTTGAAAGGCATGTATCGCGGTCTGGACCATGAGGATGAAATGGTCGGCTATCTGCCGCATTGCACCTTTAGCCTCAACCCGCGCGCGGCCAGCATCGACACGCCACTGCATGCCTATGTGCCGCGCAAGCATGTTGATCATGTGCATTCCGACGCGATCATCGCCATCGCCGCCTCGGTCAATTCGCGCGACCTGACGGCAGAGGTGTTTGGCGATGATATCGGCTGGCTGCCCTGGAAAAAGCCGGGCTATGAACTGGGTCTTTGGCTGGAAAAGCTGGCCATGGAAAATCCGCAGATGCGCGGCGCTGTGCTGGAAAGCCACGGGCTGTTCACCTGGGCAGATGATGCCAAGGAATGCTATCTGACTACGCTGGAAATCATCAACACCGCCGCCGATTGGCTGGCGGAACAATCCGCAGGCAAGCCCGCCTTTGGCGGCGTCAAACGCCCGGACCTGCCCGCAGAGGAACGCCGCGCTGTTGCAGCACAGCTGATGCCGGTGATCCGCGGGCTGATCTCTGGCGACCGGCACAAGGTCGGTCATTTCGATGATTCTGCTGCGGTGCTGGAATTCGTCGGCTCTGAAATGCTGGACACGCTCGCCCCGATGGGCACCTCCTGCCCGGACCATTTCCTGCGCACGAAAATCCGCCCGCTGGTGGTGGATTTCGATCCGGCCAAGCCGGATATCGCCGCAACGCTCGCCAGCCTTGCCCCCGCGATCGAGGATTACCGCGCCGATTACGCCGCCTACTACGACCGCTGCAAACATGACAACAGCCCTGCCCTGCGTGACCCCAATGCGGTGGTCTATCTGGTGCCCGGCGTCGGCATGATCACCTTTGCGCTGGACAAGGCGACGGCGCGGATATCCGGCGAATTCTACGTCAACGCGATCAACGTGATGCGCGGGGCCTCTGCCGTGTCCACCTATCAGGGCCTGCCGGAACAGGAAGCCTTCGATATTGAATATTGGCTGTTGGAAGAAGCCAAACTGCAACGCATGCCGAAACCCAAATCCATGGCTGGCCGCATCGCCCTCGTCACCGGCGGCGCGGGCGGGATCGGGTCCGCCACCGCCGAACGGCTGCTGAAAGAAGGTGCCTGCGTCATGCTCGCCGATATCGACGGTGCGGCAGTAGATGATGTAGCGGCTGGCATGGCGAAAGCCTTTGGCGCAGATGTCGTGCGCGCCTGCGCCATGGATGTCACGGATGAGGCGCAGGTGATCGCCGCCTATGCGCAAACAGCGCTGGAGTTCGGCGGCGTCGATATTCTGGTCTCCAACGCCGGTATCGCCTCCTCTGCCCCGGTCGAGGACACCACGCTGGCCTTGTGGAACAAAAACATGGATATCCTGTCCACCGGCTATTTCCTGGTCAGCCGCGAAGCATTCAAACTGCTGCGCACCCAGGGGATCGGCGGGTCAGTGGTCTTTGTCGCCTCCAAGAACGGTTTGGCCGCCAGCCCCAATGCCAGCGCCTATTGCACGGCGAAAGCGGCAGAGATTCATCTGGCACGCTGTCTGGCGCTGGAAGGGGCTGATGCTGGCATCCGCGTCAACACCGTTAATCCTGACGCCGTGCTGCGCGGCTCGAAAATCTGGTCTGGCGAATGGCTCGACCAGCGCGCCAGCACCTACCAGACCGACAAAGACGGGCTGGAGGAAATGTATCGTCAACGGTCCTTGCTGAAACGGTCAGTGCTGCCAGAGGATATCGCCGAAGGCGTCTATTTCCTCGCCTCGGACCTGTCGGCAAAATCCACCGGCAATATCCTGAACGTCGATGCCGGCAATAAAGAAGCGTTTACACGCTAGGGGATGATGATGACCAACACCTATGAGTCCGCCCGCGCCCAATTCGCTGACTGGGGCGTGGATACCGAAACAGCCTTGGCCGCGCTGTCCACCGTGCCGATTTCCGTGCATTGCTGGCAAGGCGATGATGTGGCGGGGTTTGAGACGAAAACCGGCGCATCGGGCGGCGGTATTCAGGCGACCGGCAACCATCCTGGCCGCGCGCGGAATCCTGATGAATTACGCGCCGATCTGGATTTCGCCTTTGCGCATATCCCCGGCAAACACCGGCTGAACCTGCATGCCTGCTATCTGGACAGTGACGAAAACCCCGACCGTGACCAGATCGAATACCGCCATTTCATGCCTTGGGTCGATTGGGCCAGGGATCAGGGGCTGGGGCTGGATTTCAACCCGACTTTCTTTGCCCATGCAAAGGCGGACGACAATCTGACCCTATCACACCCCGATGCAGGTATCCGCGATTTCTGGATCGAACATGGCAAGCGCTGCCGCGAGATTGCCGCAAGGATGGGGCGCGAACTTGGGTCGGCTGCGGTCAATAACATCTGGGTGCCAGACGGGTCCAAGGATACGCCGGTCGACCGGATGGCCGCACGGCGCAGGCTGGAAGCGTCATTGGACGCGATGATGGCCGACAAGCTGCCGAAAAGTGAACTGATCGACGCTGTGGAATCCAAACTCTTCGGCATTGGCGTGGAATCCATGACCGTAGGCAGCCACGAATTCTACCTCGGCTATGCGATCCGCAAGGGCACCGCGCTTTGCCTCGACATGGGCCATTTCCACCCGACAGAAAGCGTGGCCGACAAATTGTCATCCGTCGCCCTGTCAGTCGAGGATATCCTGCTGCATGTCTCGCGCCCGGTGCGGTGGGACAGCGACCATGTGATCCTGCTGAACGACGATCTGCTGGCGATGGCGCAGGAACTGGTCTTTGCCGACCTTCTGCCGCGCACGCGGATCGGGCTGGATTTCTTTGACGCCACGATCAGCCGGACCGCGGCCTGGGTCATCGGTGTGCGCAATATGCAAAAGGCATTGCTGCGCGCGTTTTTGCTGCCGCAGGACCGGTTGAAATCGATGGAACACAACCTCGATTTCACCGCTCGTCTGGTGCTGACAGAGGAAGCACGCGATCTGCCCTTTGCCGCTGTCTGGGCCGAACATTGCGCGCGAGCCGATGTGCCGGTGGGCCATACCCTGCTGACCGGGCTTGAGAAATATCAGCACAGCGTCGCGTCACGCGGTTAGCGATATCGTCGGACAGGTCAGTCCGCCGGCTGCAAGACCTGTTCCACTTCCTGGAAAGGGCAGGCGACCAGATGGCCGCCGCCTGCATCGATCATCGGCGGGCATTCTTGCGCGCAGACCTGCTGCGCCTTGGGGCAACGGGTGCGGAAGACGCAGCCTGATGGCGGGCGCAGTGGCGATGGCAGTTCACCTTCAAGCACCGGGCGTCTGCGTGCCCGTTCCCGCACCGGATCAGGGATCGGCACTGACGCGATCAAGGCCTGGCTATAGGGGTGGCGCGGCGCGCGGGTCAGCAGCTTGCTGTCGGCCAGCTCCATCGTGCGGCCCAGATACATGACCATCACCCTATCAGAAACATGACGCACGACGCTAAGATCATGGGCGATAAAGATCATCGACAGGCCCATGTCACGCTGCAATTCACGCAAGAGGTTTACAACCTGGGCCTGCACCGACACATCCAGCGCCGACACCGGTTCGTCACAGATCAGCAGTTTCGGTTTCAGGATCAACGCGCGGGCAATGCCGATCCGCTGACACTGGCCGCCGGAAAATTCATGCGGATAGCGGTTGACCAGATTGGGCAGCAACCCGACCCGTTCCATCAGCGCCTGCACCCGTTGGCGGACCTCTTTGCGCGGCGTCTTTGGCTCATGGGTGATCAAAGGTTCGGCGATGATGTCACCCACCGTCATCCGCGGGTTCAGTGCGGCAAGCGGGTCCTGAAAGATCATCTGCACATCTTTGCGATGCACCCGGCGGGTGTTCGGCGTCATCGCGGCCAGATCATTGCCTTCAAACATGATCCGCCCGTGGCTGGATGGCACAGTGCCGACGATGGCGCGCGCCAGCGTTGACTTGCCAGAGCCGCTTTCGCCGACGACGCCCAGACATTCGCCCGGTGCCAGATCGAAACTGATACCGTTCACTGCATGCAGCTTTTGCGCCTTGGTCCAGGGCCAGGCGCCCTGCGGGATCACATCAAAGGTGACCTTGAGGTCCTGAACAGAAAGGATCGGGTCCATCATGCGACCTCCTGCACCGGCAGATGGCAGGCGCGGCGGCGGGTGCCGTCGAACCTTTCCAACGCGGGTTTGACTGTGGGGCAATGCGGCATCACGACGGCGCAGCGCGGCGAAAACGGGCAGCCCGCAGGCAGACGCGACATATCCGGCGGCTCGCCCGCGATGGTCAGCAATTCATCATCGTCGCGGTCCAGCCGTGGCACGGCACGCAGCAGGCCCGATGTATAAGGATGCGCCGGGCGTGCAAAGACGTCATCCGTCGCCCCTTCCTCCATGATCTGCCCACCATAAAGCACCAGCGTCCGGTCACAGGCATCGGCCACGATCCCCAGATCATGCGTGATCAGGATAATCGCCGTGCCGAAATCGCGCCGGATATCGGCGAGCACCTGCATGATCTGCGCCTGCACAGTCACATCCAGCGCGGTGGTCGGTTCATCCGCGATCAACAGCCGCGGTTCGCAAAGTAGCGCCATCGCAATCATGATCCGCTGCCGCATACCGCCGGAAAATTCATGCGGATAGCTGCTGATCCGCGCCTTGGCGTCGGGGATACGCACCGCATCCAGCATCCGCACCGATTGCGCGATAGCCTCACGTTTGGACAGGCCTTTGTGCAGCGTCAACACCTCGGCCATCTGGTCGGAAATGCGGATATAGGGATTCAGCGATGTCATCGGGTCCTGAAAGATCATCGCGATCTCATTCGCGCGGATCTTGTTCAGGGCCTTTGTCGACATGCTCAGCAGGTCCTGCCCGTCGAACAGAGCCTGCCCGCTGGCTTTACCGTTGCGCGCAAGCAAGCCCATGATCGCAAAGGCAGTCTGGCTCTTGCCAGACCCGCTTTCCCCAACGATGGCCAGGGTTTCGCCGGTGTCGATGTTGAAATTCACCCCGTTGACCGCATTGACGGGGCCATCAGCGGTCTGGAATGTCACGGTCAGGTCTTTGGTCTGCAATAAGGTCATGTCAGCGGTCCTTGGGGTCGAGCGCATCGCGCAGACCGTCGCCCACGAAAAAGAACGCGAAAAGCGTCACAATGAAAAAGAACAGCGGAAAGGCCAGTTGCCAGATCACGCCATATTGCATCTGGCCGGCACCAGCCGAGATCAGCGCGCCCAGCGATGTCGCCGGCTCCTGTACGCCAAGGCCCAGAAAGCTGATGAAACTTTCGGTGATGATCATGCTGGGGACCAGCAAGGTGGCATAGACGATCACAAGGCCCAGCAGGTTCGGCACGATATGGCGCAGGATGATCGTTAGTGGGCGCACACCGGTGGCAACGGCCGCCTCGACGAATTCCTTGTTCTTCAGCGTCAAGGTCTGGCCGCGTGCGATACGCGACATATCCAGCCATGAAATCAGCCCGATGCCGATGAATAGCATCAGGATTGACCGCCCGAAAATCACCAGCATCAGGATCAGCACGAACATGAACGGGATCGCCATCAGGATATCGACACTGCGCATCATGATCCCGTCGATCCGCCCGCCGAAATAACCGGCGATGGCCCCATAGAGCGTGCCGACAATCACCGCGATCCCGGCACCGACAAAACCGACCAGCAAGGATATCCGTGTGCCCTGCACCGTGCGGGCATAAAGGTCGCGGCCCAGTTCATCGACACCAAAGTAATGGCCATTGGCAAAGCTTGGGCCACCATCCTGCGCGACACGGCCCATCATTGGCCAGTCGATTTCCTGAGTGGACCATTGTGTCAGAACGCCGCCGAAAAACGCAAACAGCGTGATCAGGATCAGCGCGATCAGACCGGCCACTGCCGCCTTGTTGCGCGCGAAACGCTGGCGGGCATCTTTCCACAGCGACCGGCCCTGCACCTCGGCCAGATGTGCGGCACCGACCAGCCCGTCGGCGGTTGTCTTGTCGGGATACATCATCGCCCCCTCAATAGCGGATCTTGGGGTCGATCCATGCATAAAGCAGATCCACCACAAGGTTGAAAAGAATGGTCAGTACGCCCACCAGAATGGTAATCCCCATGATGACCGCATAGTCACGGCTAAAGGCGGAATTCACAAAAAACTGGCCGATCCCGCCGGTCGAGAAATAGACATCGATCACCACCGAACCGGTGATCATCAGCACGAAAGCAGGCCCCAGATAGGACAGGACCGGCAGCATCGCGGGTTTCAGCGCGTGGCGCAGGATGATCCGCCACATCGGCAGCCCCTTGGCATGGGCGGTGCGGATAAAACCGGCGTTCAGCACTTCGAGCATCGAAGACCGCATGATCCGCGCGATCGAGGCCATATAGCTGGTCGACAGCGCAATCACCGGCAGCACCAGATATTGCCATTGCCCGCCCTGCCAGCCACCGCCCGGCAACCATCCCAGCCAAAGTGTGAAAACCAGCACAAGGATCGGGGCCATGACAAAATTCGGCAGCACCTGCGCGCCGACCGTGATCCCCACGGCGAAATAATCCAGCCATGTATTATGCCGGATAGCGGCCACGACGCCCAGCGACACACCAACAACGACGGCGATCAGAAAGGACCAGAAACCATAGGTCAGCGTCACCGGAAACCCCTGCATGATGACATCATTCACATTGCGGTCGCGATATTGGAATGACGGGCCGAAATCGAACCGGGTGACGACATTCACCACATAATCATACATCTGCTTCCAATAAGGCTGATCCAGCCCATAGCGCGCCTCGATATTGGCAAGCACCTGTGGCGGCAGCGGCCTTTCGCTGTTGAACGGCCCACCCGGGGCCGCGAACATCAGCATGAAGGACAAGATGACCAGAATAAGGATCGTCGGCACGGCAATCGCCAGCCGCTTCAGCACGAAGTTGAACATGAACGTCTCCGCTGCCCAATGGATAAATCGCCTGCGCCCCCGCAATGGGGGCACAGATCCGGGTTCAGACTGTCGTGATTATTCCGCGACGACTTTGTAAAGGTCGCGGCTATACCAGTTCTGCTCGACGTTATCGACCGGCCAGCCGCGCAGGGTCTCATCGAACATATAGCCATCGGCGTAATGGTAGATCGGGATGATCGGCACTTCTTCGGCGATGATCTCTTCTACTCGGGTATAGTTCGGCTGCGGGTCCTCGGCCGTTTTGGCATCGGCCATCAGCTGATCGACTTCGGCGTTGGAATATTTCGCGTCGTTGTAGCCGGAATTGGTGGTGACCAGATCAAGAAAGGTCGAAGCTTCGTTATAATCACCACACCAGGCACCGCGGGCCATTTCAAAGTTCTGGTTGCCACGGGTCTGCAGGAAGGTCTGCCATTCCTGATTGGCCAGCGAGGTCTGGATACCCAGCGTCTGCTGCCACATCTGGCCAAGCGCCACAGCGATGTTCCGGTGCGCCTCGTCGGTGTTGTACAACAGCTCGATGCTCAGCGGCTGGCCACCGATGCCGTAACCGGCCTCTGTGATCAGTTCGACCGCCATAGCATTGCGTTCTTCCTGCGTCATGTCTGCAATCGGCAATTCGGGCAGTTCAAAACCTGCCGTCAGCACCGGGGTAAAGTTATAGGCCGCAGTCTGCCCTGCACCCAGCACATTATTGACGATCACATCGCGGTTGACAGCGAGGTTCATCGCCTGGCGTACACGCACGTCCTGCAAGGCTTCCGGCCCGCCCTCGGCCAGGTTGAAGTTGTAGTAATAGGAACACAGGCGCGGAATGCTGATCGCCTGATCAGGATATTCATCGGCCAGACGGGTGAACTGACCCGGAGGAATCTCTGTCCGGTCAAGCTCGCCTGCCAGAAAACGGGTCAGGCCCTGATTGACGTCATTGATCACCAGCGATGTGACTTCATCAAGGATGGTGTTGTCATTGTCCCAGTAGTTTTCGTTGCGCACGCGCACCAGACGTTCCTGCGGGACGTGTTCGCGCAGGATGTAAGCGCCGTTGGACACGATGTTTTCAGGGCGCGTCCATGCGTCGCCGAATTCTTCGACAGTCGCCGGATGCACCGGGAAGGTCGTGGAATGCGTCGTCATCTGCGCGAAATAGGGCAAGGGCTGAGACAGGGTCACGACGAAGGTCTTGTCGTCAGGGGCGGCGACGCCCAGGTCATCTTTGTCCATCTCGCCCGCGATGATCTCTGCCGCGTTCTGGATCGACATCAATTCCATGAACCATGCATATTCAGAAGCGAGTGCCGGATCGACAGCGCGTTTCCATGCAAAGACGAAATCGCTGGCCATAATCGGGTCGCCATTGGACCAAAGCGCATTGTCGCGCAGCGTGAACGTATAGGTCAGCCCGTCTTCGGATACTTCATATCCGGTGGCGACACCGGGTGTCACTTCACCTTCGGCATCCTGGTTCATCAGACCTTCAAACAGATCACGGACAATATCGGCACCATAGGTATCTTCGACCACCTGCGGATCGACCGAGGAATGTTCATCCAGAACGCGATAGGTGAATGTTTGCACCTCGGCCAGCGCTTCGCCGGTTTGCGGATGAGTCGCCTGCGCATTGGCTGCAACGGCCGATAGCAGCACCAATGCGCTGCCGGTTTTGAGTAACGATTTCAGTTTCATGAAAATCTCCCTGTTGGCGAGGGTGGGGCATGTCATCGGACATGTGCCACAGATCTGTTGGGTCGCGATCTCTGTCGCGAGACCGCAACTCTGGGGCGTCTTTGCAGAAATGACAAGAGCATGCCGAAAGTGCCGCGACGGCACTTTCAATGCCGCCAGACCGGCACTTTGCCCTATCCGATCATGCCGCGATTGAACCGCTGTTCCAGCAGCTTGAAACCCAAAGCCAGCAGTCCCGCGATCATCATGTAAATCACCGCCAATAACAGCAAAGGTTCATAAATAATGAACGTATCCTGCCGCACCCGGCTGGCTACAGCGTAGATATCGATGACCGAAATCGTTGCAACCAATGGTGTCGCCTTCAGCTGCAAAACGGTTTCACCGCCCAGGGTCGGCAAGGCCCGCTGCAACGCCTGCGGGAACCATATCCGGCGGAAAATCGCCAAACGGCCCATGCCCATCGACCGCGCTGCCTCTAACTGACCGCCGGGGACGGATCGGAACGCACCGCGCATCACCTCGCCCTCATAGCCCGCAAAACTCAGCGACAAGGCTAACAACGCATAGGGCCAGGCCTGCCGCAGATAGGGCCAAAGCTCGCTTTCCCTGATCCAGGGAAATTGCGGGAAAAGGCTGCCGACGCCGTAATAGATCAGCCAGAGTTGCAGCAAAATCGGCGTGCCGCGGATCACCGTGCAAAAGGCGCGCGCCGGCGCGGCAAGGATGCGTGGCCCAGCCGCCTGTGCCAGCCCCAAAGGCACCGCCAAGGCGAAACCGATCAGACAGCTGAGGCCGAGCAGCCAGATAGTGCGCCATAATCCTTGCAACGCCAGATCGTAATAGCGTGGTATCCAGTGCCAGCGCATTGCCGTGGCGGCCCAGACCACCAGACCAATCGCCACCGCGATCATCACCAGACGATGCGGCACGAAAATCTCCTGCGCCAACCTTGCCCTTGTTATCATTGCCGCACCTGCCCACGGCGATAGCGCGCTTCGATCCAGCCAAAAATGCGGCCCGACAGCAGCGTCATCATCAGATAAAGCGCGCCCGCCGCCAGGAAAAATGTGAAATAGGCCCGTGTGGACCCCGCAGCCTGCCTTGTCTCCAGCGTCAGTTCGGCAAAGCCAACAATAGCCAGCAAAGCCGTATCCTTTGTCGCGATCAGCCACAGGTTGGACAGGCCGGGCAAGGCCAAGGGCAGCATCGCGGGAAAGGTCACCCGCCGGAGCGTCTGCACCGACCCCATGCCATAGGCGCGTGCCGCTTCATGCTGGCCGCGCGGCACGGACTGGATGGCACCGCGCAAAACCTCTGTCGCATAGGCACCCTGCACGATGCCCAGCACCGCGATGCCCGCGACCACGCCAGAGATTTCGACAGGCCGCTGGCCCATCGCCTGCAAGGCTTGGTTCAGAATATCTGTCCCTGCATAATACAATATCAGGATCAGGATCAGTTCCGGCACCGCCCGCACCACGACCGTATAGACCGACAACAGATCGCGGGTCACCGGCCCGCCATGCAGCTTGCCCAGCGCGCCGAATGTGCCGATCACCAGCCCCAGCGCAAAGGCCCCCAGCGCGATCTGCAAACTGGCCCATGCTCCGCGCAGCAAATTCCCCCCCCAGCCCGGCGGCTGAAGGGATAACAGGCTGACCGAGGCCTCAAGCCCCGGCCAAACAGCATAAAGCCAGTCCAACACCCGTCAGCAGCGCTTAATTGCCATAAATCGAAGTGGCGAAATAGCGCGCCGTGATCTCGTCATAAGTGCCGTCTTCAAGAATTGCGGCGATGCCTGCATTGATCGCCTCACGCAGCGCATCATCGCCCTTGCGCAGACCCGCGCCGACACCAGAGCCGAGAATATCCTCATCCATCGCAACCGCACCTTTCACCTCGCAACAGGCACCGGCATCACTGGCCAGAAAATCATCCATCGCCAGACTGTCGGCCTGTGTCGCATCGATCCGGCCAGCGGCAAGGTCCTGATTGGCCTCGTCCTGAGTCTGATAGGGGCGCAGTTCGGTCTCGGCCTCGAAATAGGTCTGCGCATAGGTCTGGTGGATAGTCGATACCTGCACACCCAGCACCAGCCCTGCTATACCTTCGGGGCTGGGGTCCATTTCCATGTCACGCTGGCCGACGATCACTGTCGGCGTGTTGTAATAGGGGTCTGAAAAATCAATGGTTTCAAGACGGTCTGCCGTGATCGACATCGACGTCATGATCGCGTCGATCCGGTTTGACAGCAGCGCGGGAATGATCCCGTCCCACGCGGTCGGCGTCAGCACGCAATCAAGCTCGGCGGCGGCGCAGACCGCATCGATCACCTCGACCTCCCAGCCGACCCAATTGCCTGCGGCATCAGGCGAAGTGAAAGGCGGGTAAGGTTCAGCGGCAATACCGATACGGACCTGATCAGCCTGGGCCATGCCAGCGGCAGCGATCAGGGCAGTCGTTGCCAAAAGTGTCAGTTTTTTCATTTTCATCTCTCCTTGTTGTTGAACATGCGGGTGCTGGCTGCACCTCTTGATGATCAGGCTGCGCCTGCGCGAATTCCACCGCAACAGATTTGTCATTGTATCTGGTCAAAATCCGCGCAATTATTCAAGTGTATAATTTCAGCAGAAGTGAATCCGCTATGCGCTATGGTGCCGAAGACCGATCAAGACCCCTGACTGCCGTGATCATGCGCGCCCCCGGCCCCGCCATGGCCAAGGCCGATCCGAAAGACTGGCATTACGGGCCTGGGTTTGACCCTGCGCGCGCTGAAATCCAGCATGCCGAACTGGCCCGGATTGTCACCGCCAACGGGGCAGAGATTCACTGGATGCCATCGGATGATGACAATCTGTCCGATGCGGTGTTTGTGCAGGACCCGTCTTTTGTTACCCGCCACGGTGCCGTGATCCTGAACATGGGCAAGGCCCTGCGGCGGGCTGAACCGGATATGCACGAAACCTTCTACACCTCCATCGGCGTCCCGATCATCGGCCGCCTGACCGGCGATGCGACAGTGGAATCCGGCGATTGTTTTTGGCTAGACCCGCAAACCCTTGCCGTCGGGCGCGGCGTGCGGACCAATCAGGCGGGGATCGACGCGCTGACGGACATTCTGAACCCGCATGGCATTGCGGTGCAAGCCTATGACCTGCCCTATTGGACCGGCCCTGCTGCGTGCCTGCATCTGATGTCACTTGTCTCGCCTCTTGGCCCCGATATCGCGCTGATCCACGCGCCTTTGCTGCCCTATGCGCTTTGGGCTGAGATGGACGCGCGCGGCTGGACCCTGATCCATGCGCCACAGGATGAATTCATCGCCTCGGGCGGGCTGAACCTGAACGTCCTGACCCTGCGCGCGCGCGATGTGGTGATGGTCGATGGTTTCCCTAAAACCCGCGCCCTGATGGAACAGGCTGGCTGCAATGTGCAGGTCTTTGCCGGTGACGCGCTGTGCATCGCCTGCGAAGGCGGGCCAACCTGCCTGACCCGCCCGGTGCTGCGCGGATGACCACCCGCCGCACCTTCAAGCGCGAAGGCGAAGAAGCGCGGCGCGCAGCGCTGATCGACGCCACGCTGGACTGCATCGCCGCAGGCGGGCCGCAGGCCGCGACAGTGCGCGCCATCGCCGTAAAGGCAGGCGTGACGCCGGGACTGATCAAACATTATTTCGACAGCAAAGAAGACCTCGTTGCCGCCGCCCACGAAACCCTGATGACCCGCCTGACCGAGGCGAGTGCCGCATCACTTGACGATCTGCCGGCTGATCCTTTGGCGCGTCTGGCAGGTTTTGTCGCCAATGCGGTCACACCACCGGTGGTCGACCCACGCGCCATGGCGCTTTGGGCGGCATCGATGCAACTGGTCCCGCGTGATGCGGCGATGCGCGCCGTGCATGAACGCACCTATCTTGCCTTCCGCAACCGGCTGGAGGCGATGATTGCCGATGCAATGCGCGAGACCGGCAAACCCTGCGATCAGGCGACCACCCGCAGCCTCGCCATCGCTGGCAATGCGCTGCTGGACGGGCTTTGGATCGAAGCTTCCGTTCTGCCCGACCAATTTGCGACCGGCGAGATGCGCAGCCTTGCGATCCGCGCCTTTGGCCGCCTTCTCGACCTCAACCTACCGGAGTAAGTGATGCATTATGCTGCTGTGACCACCCGCCTTGCCGGGATGGGGTCTGATAAATGGGCGCTTAGCGCCGCTGCCAATGCGCGGATTCGCGCGGGTGAAAAGGTGATCAACCTGACCATCGGCGAACCCGATGTCCCGACACCCGATACCCTGATCCAAAGCGCCACAAGCGCGATGCAGGCCGGGCGCACCGGCTATTCCAACGGGCGTGGGGAACCGGCCCTGCTGCGCGCCCTGTCGGGACGCTATAGCGAGTTAACCGGGCGCGATATCGGAACCGACCGTTTCCTGTGCCTGCCCGGCACGCAGACATCCTTGTTTCTGGTGCTGATGGCGATCTGCGATCCGGGGTCCGAAGTGATCCTCGGCGACCCGATGTATGCCACCTACGAAGGTCTGATCCGCGCCGCCGGTGCCGTCCCGGTGCATGTCACGCTGGACCCTGCGCATGGCTTCCGGCTGCAAGCCAGCGATATCGCCGAAAAGATCACCGCCGCCACCCGCGCGATCATGGTGAACACACCGCATAACCCGACCGGCGCAATTTTGGGACCCGATGATCTGGACGCGATCTGTGCGGTGGCGGAAGAACATGACCTCTGGGTCATCTCGGACGAGGTTTACAGCAATCTGACGCATAATGACGCGGTCTTCACCTCGGCCTTGGCCAATCCGGCCTATGAGGAAAGGGTGATCGTCACCGCCTCAATCTCGAAATCCCATGCGGCACCGGGGTTCCGGTCGGGCTGGGTCTGTGCCTCGGCTGATTTCTGCGCGCGGGCTTTGCCCTTGTCGGAAACCATGCTGTTCGGCTCGCAGCCTTTCATCGCCGATATGACGGCAGAGGCGGTGGCCAGCCCCCCCACCCTCGCCCGCGCCATGGCCGGACGCATGGCAAATCGCGCCCGCATTATCCACGACGCATTGGACGGGGTGGCAGGCCTGCACGTGCATCTGCCAGAGGCGGGAATGTTTGCCTTGCTCGACATCCGCGCCCTTAGTCAGGATTCACAGGCTTTCGCCTTCGCCCTGCTCGATGCGACAAAAGTCGCCGTCATGCCCGGTGCCTCTTTCGGCGCGGCGTTCGAGGGTTGGCTGCGCCTTGCCCTGAACGCCAGCGATGATGACACGCGCGCCGCCTGCACCCGGATCGCTGATTTCGCGCAAGGATATCAGCTATGACATCCGTCGCCGAAACCCTTGTCGGCTGGCTCAAATCCATGGGAACCGAAGTGATCTTCGGCATCCCCGGCGTCCATACGATCGAGCTTTACCGCGCCTTGCCGGATGCCGGTATCCGCCATGTCACGCCAAGGCACGAGGCTGGCGCGGGTTTCATGGCCGATGGCTATGCAAGGGTGACAGGCCGGTTCGGCGTGGCCTTGGTGATCACAGGGCCGGGGCTGACCAATATCCTGACGCCGATGGCGCAAGCGCGGGCGGATTCGGTGCCGATGCTGGTGATTTCGGGCGTGAACCGGCGCGGCAGCTTGGGCAAAGGGCTGGGCCATCTGCATGAACTGCCCGACCAACTGGCGCTGACCAAAACGCTGGGTCCGACCTTTCATCTGGATCAGCCTGACGAATTGCCCGGCATCCTGACCAACATCGCGACCGCCCTGACAAATGGTCGCGGCGGTCCTGTGCATTTGCAAATCCCGCTCGATCTGATGGCGGCAGAGGCACCAGACGCGCCCGAAAATGTTGCGGGTGATCCCGCCACGATGCCAGATGTGACCCGTGCAAATGTCCTGCTTGACCGTGCGGAATCCCCGGTGATCCTTGCCGGTGGCGGCTGTCGCCATGCGGGTGCGGAATTGCAGGCGCTGGCCGAACGGCTCGGCGCGCCGGTGATCCTGACGACCAATGCGCGCGGGCTGATGCATGGGCATCCGCTGGTCGTGCCTGCCACACCCAGCCTTGCGCCGGTGCGCGACCTGATCCGCGCTGCAGATCAGGTGCTGGTGCTGGGCTCTGAAATGGGGCCGACCGATTACGATATGTATGACGATGGTGGTTTCCCAAGCCTTGCACCGATGATCCGCGTCGATATCGACGCAGACCAACTCGCCCGCCATCCCGCCGCCCTGACACTTCAAGGCGATGTCGTAACGATCCTGCCGCATCTGACACGCGCCACCCCCGCACAAGATGGCCCTCCCCGCGCGGCTGACACACGCAAAGCAGCGCATGCCGCCCTCCCCGCAGGTTATGCTGCGGAGATCGCCTTGCTCGACGCCCTGCGCGACACCTGTCCGGATGCCATCATGGTCGGCGATTCCACACAAGTGATCTATGCAGGTAATATGTATTACGATCACGACCGCCCACGTGGCTGGTTTAACGCCGCCACCGGCTATGGCGCTTTGGGCTATGCGACGGGTGCGGCAGTCGGGGCGGCACTGGCCGCACCTGATGCGCGCATCCTGTGCCTGATCGGCGATGGCGGACTGATGTTCGCGCCCGGCGAGTTGATGACAGCGGTCGAGGAAAACCTGAACATCACCTTCATCGTCTTCAATAACGCAGGCTTTGGCGAGATCGCAAATGCAATGAAATCCGCAGGGGCAGTGGTTCTGGGCTGCACCCCCCGGCCACCCGCCTTTGCCGATTTCGCGCGGGCCTGCGGTCTGCCCTATACCTGCACGACGCCCGCAAATCTGGACGCAACAGCCCACGGCCCCCGGATGATCGAGGTGACATTGCCGCCGGTCACTGTGTCCTGACCCGGCTGGGCGGCACCCCGAACCTGCGGCGGAACGCCCGGGAAAAGCTGGTCGGATCAACGAACCCACAGCGCAGCGCGATATCGCGCAGCGTATGGTCGGTGTCCGTCACCATCCGCCGTGCCATCTGTAACCGCAGGTCCAGATAGGCCGCGCCCGGCCCCTGGCCCAAAGCATCGCGAAACAATTGCTCCATCCGGCGCAGGCCCAGCCCTTGGGCGTGGGCGATAGCGGCCAGCGGCAGAATATCCTCCAGATGCGCATTCATCATCGCCAGCGCTCCGGCCAACCGCGCATCCCCCGCGACAGGCACCAGACCCGGGCGCTGCGGGCGAGCACCATCAACCTGTGGTTCATATTGAAACGACGCCGCCACCTGCCCCGCCAGTGCCGCGCCATAGCGCGCGCCAATCAGATGCAGCATCAGATCAGCCGCAGGGGCCGCACCGCCCGCCGTAAAGCGATTGCGCGAAATGACAAAACGGTCTGGCACGACCTCGACCGCCGGATGGGCGCTTGCGAAATCCTCCAGATCTTCCCAATGCACGGTGGCGCGGTGCCCGTCCAACAGACCCGCCCGCGC
This sequence comes from Loktanella sp., assembly GCA_017390475.1. Taxonomy (GTDB): domain Bacteria; phylum Pseudomonadota; class Alphaproteobacteria; order Rhodobacterales; family Rhodobacteraceae; genus Yoonia. The sequence goes on along the minus strand of JAFPBO010000002.1, from coordinate 46,140 downwards.
CAGCACCCAAGGCCCGGCATCCACCGCACCCACAGCGCGGAATTGTCCAGCGATGCGGCGCAAATCCGCGATTAAAGGACGGGTCGCAACCTCCGACTGGTTATACCCCGCGACCACGATCAGCGCATCAGCGCCCACGGCAGCACTCAACGGCCCGATGGCAGGCAAGGCGATCCCACAGGTCAGCGCCACATCATCGCCATCGGGCGACACCACGCGCCAGCGAAACCCCTCCTTCCCCAGATGCCGGTTGGCATTGCGCAACGGGTCCAGCACCGACGCCACCTCCAATATCGACGCCCGCGGCAGCACCAGCACTGCAATGTCCAGCGGGCGGTCCGAAGGCGCAAAGATGGTTGCAGAAAATGCCATATCTGTTTCGTAAATCGCCAAGCCTGCCCGCGCAACCCTGTTAGCCTGCCGGGAAAGGAGACAGCCAATGCCACTCACCATGAACCGCGAGGTTTTCATCACCTGTGCCGTCACCGGATCAGGCAGCACGCAGGATATGTCACCGCATGTGCCACGTTCCCCCGCACAGATCGCAACCGCCGCGATTGACGCGGCCAAGGCCGGGGCCGCCATTGTCCATTGCCATGTGCGCGACCCTGAAACAGGCGTGCCCTCACGCGACCCCGCACTGTACCGCGAAGTCACCGAACGCATCCGCGACGCAGAGGTCGATGTGATCCTGAACCTGACCGCAGGCATGGGCGGCGATCTGATGTTCGACGGCACCGAAACGATGAACCGCATGTCGCAGACATCCGACATGGCAGGTGCCGCCGAACGGGTGCAGCATATCGTCGATTGCCGCCCTGAAATCTGCACCCTCGATTGCGGCACGATGAACTTTGCCGAGGCCGATTATGTCATGGTCAACACGCCCGGCATGTTGCGCGACATGGCAGCGCGCATGGCAGCCACCGGCGTGCGGATCGAGATTGAAGCCTTCGACACCGGCCATCTGTGGTTCGCCAAGCAATTGGTAAAAGAAGGCATCATCCCCGACCCGGTGCTGGTGCAGCTATGCATGGGCGTGCCTTGGGGCGCGCCGGATGACCTCAACACCTTCATGGCGATGGTCAACAACGTCCCCGACGATTGGCATTGGTCAGCCTTTGCACTCGGACGCAATGAAATGCCCTATGTCGCGGCCTCTGTGCTGGCGGGCGGCAATGTGCGGGTCGGGCTGGAAGACAACCTCTACCTGTCCAAAGGCGTGCTGGCCAGCAATGCGCAGCTGGTCGAAAAGGCAGTCACTATCGTGGAAAACATGGGCGCAAATGTGATCGGGCCGGATGCGGTGCGTGAACGCTTGCACCTGACCAAGAGGGCACCATTATGAAGGCCGCGATCATCGGTGGTGGCGTGATCGGTGGCGGCTGGGCGGCGCGTTTCTTGCTGAACGGCTGGGATGTGGCGGTCTTCGATCCCGACCCCGCCGCCCCCCGCAAAATCAACGCGGTGCTGGACAATGCCAGATTATCACTGCCCGCATTATCGGACGTGCCGCTGCCCGCGATGGGCCAGCTCAGCTATGCCACGACCCTGACAGAGGCCGTGACAGGGGCGGATTACATTCAGGAATCGGTCTCCGAACGGCTGGACCTGAAACATCGCGTTTATGCGGAGATCCAGCACGCGGCACCTGACACACCGCTGGGGTCTTCCACATCCGGTTACAAGCCGTCCCAATTGCAGGAAGGCGCGATCAACCCCGCCGCGATCTTTGTCGCGCATCCGTTCAACCCGGTCTACCTGCTGCCGCTGGTCGAGGTGGTGCCCAGCCCCGCCAGCGACATGACCCTGATCGAAACCGTCAAAGACACGCTGCGCAGCCTTGGCATGTTCCCATTGCATGTGCGCAAGGAAATCGACGCCCATATCGCCGACCGGTTCCTGGAGGCGGTCTGGCGCGAGGCGCTGTGGCTGGTCAAGGACGGCATCGCCACCACCGAGGAAATCGACGAGGCGATCCGCATGGGGTTCGGCCTGCGCTGGGGCCAGATGGGCCTGTTCGAAACCTACCGGATCGCAGGTGGCGAGGCTGGCATGAAACATTTTCTGGAACAATTCGGCCCCTGCCTGACCTGGCCCTGGACCAGATTGATGGATGTGCCGGACTTCAACGAAGACCTGGTCGATCTGATCGCCGGACAATCGGATGCCCAATCCGGCCATCATTCGATCCGCGATCTGGAACGCATCCGCGACGGCAATCTTGTCGGCTTTCTGCGGGTGCTGAAAGACCGCGACTGGGGGGCCGGTCAGGTGCTGAACGCGCATGACGCATTGCGGCGCGACACTGTGAAAGCGCCGGATGCCGATGGCCCGCTGGTAAACCTGCAGGTCCTGCCCAGCTGGATCGATTACAACGGCCATATGACCGAAAGCCGCTACCTGTTTGCAGGCTCAGAAACCTCGGACGCGCTGCTGCGGCTGATCGGCGCGGATATGGATTATGTCGCGGGCGGGCACAGCTATTACACCGCCGAAACCCATATCCTGCATCTGGGCGAGGCAAAACTGGGCGACCACCTGACCGGATCAGTGCAGGTGCTGGAAGCCGATGAAAAGCGGCTGCATGTCTTCATCACAATCGCGAAAGATGGCACGCCAGTGGCGACACTGGAACAGATGCTGCTGCATGTCGATATGGCGGCAGGCAAGACCTGCCCGGCCGCCCCCGATATCCTCGCCCGCCTGCTGCCGATCCGCGATGCTCATGCCAGCCTGCCGCGCCCCGCCAGCGCAGGCCGCCATGTCGGACAAAGGAAAACCTGATGCATTTTGGCATGACCAACGAACAGCGGATGATCGTGGACACGACCCGCGCCTTTGTAGAGGCGGAACTTTACCCGCATGAGGCCTTGGTCGAACGCACGGGCCATCTGCCGATGGAGCTGATCCGCGAGATTCAGGCCAAGGCGATGGCAGCGGGACTCTATGCCGCCAACATGCCCGAAGAGGTCGGCGGCGCAGGCCTCGATACGCTCTCCTGGCTGCTCTATGAACGCGAACTGGGGCGCGCCAATTACGCGCTGCACTGGACCTGCGTCGCGCGACCGTCCAACATCCTGCTGGCGGGCACCGAAGCACAGCAGGAAAAATACCTCTATCCCTGCCTGCGTGGCGAAACCTGGGATTGTCTGGCCATGACCGAACCCGGCGCCGGGTCTGACCTGCGCGGCATGCAGGCCAACGCGCGACAGGACGGCGACGACTGGGTGCTGAACGGCACCAAACATTTCATCAGCCATGCTGATATCGCGGGTTTCACCATCGCCTTCATGGCGACCGGGGAAGAGGAGACGCCGCGCGGCAAGAAGAAAAAGATCACCGCCTTCTTCGTCGACAAAGGCACGCCGGGGTTCACCGTACGGGATGGCTATCGCAATGTCAGCCACCGGGGTTATTCCAATGCGGTGCTGGAGTTCGATGACTGCCGGGTGCCGTCCGAAAATATCCTCGGCGAGGTTCATAAAGGCTTCGAGGTCGCCAATGACTGGCTCGGTGCCACCCGCCTGCAAGTCGCCGCCACCTGCCTTGGCCGCGCCGACCGCGCCTTGCAGCATGCGATCAGCTATGCCGCCGAACGCCGCCAGTTCGGCCAGCAGATCGGCAAGTTTCAGGGTGTCAGTTTCAAACTCGCCGATATGGCGATGGAACTGAAAGCCGCAGAATTGCTGACTTGGGAGGCAGGCTGGAAGCTCGATCAGGGCAATGTGACCGATGCCGATATGGCCATGGCAAAACTCAAAGCCAGCGAAGTGCTGGCCATGGTTGCCGATGAGGCGATCCAGATCCATGGCGGCATGGGGTTGATGGATGATTTGCCGCTGGAGCGGATCTGGCGCGATGCGCGGGTCGAACGGATCTGGGAAGGCACCAGCGAAATCCAGCGCCATATCATCAGCCGCGCACTGCTGCGCCCGCATGGTGGCTAGACAGAAAGAAGGGGGCTGTCTGCCCCCTCGGCGCTGGCGCGCCTCACCCCCGAGGATATTTGGGAACAAATGAAACGAAATGTTAATCAATCGCTGCGATAAAGATCAGGCGGTACAGGGGGGGACCCCGATGACCGCAACAGGTGAAGTTTCCCTGTCTCGCTTACGCGGGACAGGGCGACACGCCCTTTTCATCTGTTCAAAAATATCCTGGGGGTCCGGGGGCAAAGCCCCCGGCTGCCTGCGCCGCAGGCAGATGCGGCCATGACCGACCTGTCGCGCCTGTTGCGACCACGCAGCATTGCCGTGCTGGGCTCTGGCTGGGCCAGCAATGTCATCGCGCAATGCCAGCAGATGGGCTTTGACGGTCCGGTCTGGCCGGTGCATCCGACACGCGATCAGATTGCCGGTGTCACCTGCTATCCGACGCTGTCTGACCTGCCCGGCGCCCCCGACGCGACCTTCATCGGTGTGAACCGTCATGCCACGCTGGATGTCGTGACAGAACTGGCTACGATGGGCGCAGGCGGGGCGATCTGCTTTGCATCGGGCTGGTCGGAATCAGGCGAAACCGGTCTGCAGGACCAGCTGGTCGCAAATGCCGGACAAATGCCGATCCTTGGGCCGAATTGCTATGGCGTGATCAATTACCTCGATGGCGCGCTGCTTTGGCCCGACCAGCACGGTGGGCGGCGGGTGGAACGCGGGGTGGCGCTGCTCAGCCAATCCTCCAATATCGTGATCAATATGACGATGCAGACACGTGGCCTGCCGGTTGCCTATGTCGCCTGTCTGGGCAATGCCGCTCAGGTCAGCCTTGCGCAGCTGGCGCAGGCGCTCTTGGCTGATGACCGCGTCACGGCATTGGGGCTCTATATCGAAGGTCTGGGTGATGCCCCTGCTTTCGCCGCCATCGCAGAGGCGGCGCAGCAGGCGGGCAAGGGTATCGTGGCGATCAAATCGGGCAAGACCGCCGCCGCGCGCGATGCCGCAGCATCTCATACCGCCACGCTTGCAGGCGGCGGGGCGGCATCATCGGCCTATCTGCGCCAGGTCGGTGTGGCAGAGGTGAACACCCCCGCCGAACTGATCGAAACCCTGAAAATCCTGCATGTCCATGGCCTCGGTCTGGGGCGGCGGCTGTGTTCGCTGTCCTGTTCGGGTGGCGAGGCCGGGCTGGTCGCCGATCTGGCCGCGCCTTTTGGCCTCGATTTTCCGACCCCCAGCACAGAACAGCGCGCCCGCCTGTCCGATATCCTTGGCCCGATTGTCACGATTAGCAATCCATTGGATTATCACACATTCATCTGGGGCGACGGGCCGTGCACCACCGATGTCTTTACCACCATGCTGGCTGGCTATGATGCGGGGATCTTTGTGATTGACCCGCCGCGCGCGGACCGCTGCGATCCGGCCAGCTTTGAACCGGCGTTGGACGCCATCGTCGCGGCAGGCAAAACCACCGGAAAGCCCGCCTTTCCCGTCGCCTCCTTGCCCGAAAACTTTGACGAGGATCGCGCGATTGCCTTGATCGATCAGGGGATCGCGCCCCTGATGGGGCTGGACACCACGCTGGCCGCGATCCGCGCGGCGCAGGTGACGCCGGGGCGCGCGGATTGGCGGCCATGGCCCGTGGTCCCGCGCAAGCGCCCGCTGACGTTGCTGCCTGAAAGCGCGGCCAAGGCGTTGCTGAACACGGCGGACATTGCCACGCCGCGCGGCATCAGCGCCGTGACGCTGTCTGATCTGGCGCAACAGGCCAGCGATCTGACCCCGCCCTTGGTGCTCAAAGGACTTGGTTTTGCCCATAAGACTGAGGCCGGGGCCGTCCGACTGAACCTGCCATCACTTGACGGGCAGGCAGATATCCCCGGTGCGACAGGCTATCTCGCCGAAGAAATGGTCACCGGCGCGCTGGCCGAAATGTTGATCGGCGCGCGGCGCGATCCGGTTTATGGCGCGACGCTGACGCTGGGCTTTGGCGGTGTCACGGCGGAATTGTTGGCCGATACTGTGACGCTGGTCTTGCCGGTCACCGCCGATGACCTGCGCGCAGCCTTGCTGCATTTGCAGCTTTGGCCCCTGCTGGATGGCTATCGCGGCAGGCCGCTGGCCGATGTGGATGCTGTCATCGCCACGGCACTGGCGTTGCAGAATATGCTGCGTGATGACAGGCTGCTGGACGAAATAGAAATCAACCCGCTGATGGTCCGCGCGCAGGGGGCCATCGCGGTTGATGCCGTGATCTGGAAGGAAAACGACGATGCAGATGCTGAATGAAGGCCCGATCCGCACAAGACGCGAAGGCGCTGTGCTGGAAGTCACGCTGGACCGGCCCAAGGCCAATGCCATTGATCTGGCCACCAGCCGGATCATGGGCGAAGTGTTCCGCGATTTCCGCGATGATGACAGCCTTCGGGTGGCGATCCTGCGGGCCGCGGGAGATAAATTCTTCTGCCCCGGCTGGGATCTGAAAGCCGCCGCCGATGGCGATGCCGTCGATGCCGATTACGGGGTCGGCGGTTTTGGCGGCTTGCAGGAATTACCACAGATGAACAAGCCGGTGATCGCGGCTGTGAACGGCATTTGCTGTGGCGGCGGGCTGGAACTGGCGCTTAGCTGTGATCTGATCCTCGCCTCTGACAACGCCAGCTTTGCGCTGCCCGAAATCCGGTCCGGCACGATCGCCGATGCCGCATCGATCAAATTGCCCAAACGCATCCCTTATCACGTCGCGATGGATCTGCTGCTGACGGGGCGCTGGTTCGACGCGGAAGAGGCGCTGCGCTGGGGTCTTTTGCGCGAGATCACGACGCCCGCTGATCTGCTGCCCAAGGCATGGGACCTGGCGCGATTGCTCGAAAGCGGGCCACCGCTGGTCTATGCCGCCATCAAGGAAATCGTCCGCGAGGCAGAGGATATGCGGTTTCAGGATGCGCTCAACCGGATCACGAAACGGCAGTTTTCCAGTGTCGATGTGCTTTATGCCAGTGACGACCAACTGGAAGGCGCACGCGCTTTCGCCGAAAAACGTGATCCGGTCTGGAAAGGCCGCTAGACCGCCAGGCTGTTCAACACCACGAAAACCAGTGCCGAGATCAGCGCGGCGGCAGGCACGGTCACCACCCAGGCGGCGATGATCGTCATGAAATGCGACCGGCGCACCAGTTTGCGCCGCCGCCGTTCTTCGGGTGCGATGCGCAATGTCGCTTCGCGGGTCAGCGTGCTGTTGCGCAGGCGGCGTTCCGCGTCCCATTCACGGAAAAAGCCAACGCCGAAAACCGCGCCGACCGCGATATGCGTCGAAGACACCGGCAGCCCCAGCCAACTGGCCAGGATCACCGTGAACGCGGCTGATAATGCCACACAATAGGCGCGCATCGGGTTCAGCTTGGTGATCTGCGATCCGACCATCCGGATCAGTTTCGGACCGAACAGGAACAGGCCAAAGGAAATCCCGAAGGCCCCCACGATCATCACCCATAAAGGGATCGCGACCTGCGCAGTGACGGTGCCAAACTCGGCGGCATGAACGATCGCGGCCAGCGGCCCCACGGCATTGGCCACATCATTGGCCCCATGCGCAAAGCTCAGCAGCGCGGCAGAGATCACCAGGGGTACACTGAACAAGACCTTGAGCGACTTGTTGCGGTTTTCCAGCCCCTGCGATTGCCGCCGGATCAACGGGATCGTCACGATCCAGGCAATCACGCCCAGCACCAGACCGATGATGGCTGCGGTTTGCAGCCCGACGGTGACGACCCGGCTTAACCCTTTCAGTACCAGATAGGTCGCAAAGGCCCCGACCATGATGCCCACAAGGATCGGCACCCAACGGCGGGCCGCAGCTATTTTGTCATCCTGGTAGATGATCCGCGATTTGATCAGGGCAAGGAACAGCGCTGCGATCAGCCCGCCCAGAAACGGCGAAATCACCCAGGACGCTGCAATCGCGCTCATTGTGGTCCAGTTCACGGCGGCAAATCCAGCCGCAGCAATGCCTGCCCCCATCACCCCGCCGACAACGGAATGGGTTGTGGACACTGGTGCGCCGACCCATGTCGCCAGATTGATCCACAAGGCCGCCGAGATCAGCGCCGCCATCATGGCCCAGATAAAGACCTGTGTATCCGCCACTGTCGCAGGATCGATGATCCCGCTGGAAATGGTCGTGACGACATCCCCGCCCGCCAGTAACGCACCCAGCGTTTCAAAGATCGCGGCAATCGCAATCGCGCCGCCCAGCGTCAGCGCATTGGCCCCGACCGCCGGACCCATATTGTTGGCAACGTCATTGGCACCGATGTTCAGCGCCATATAGGCGCCGAAAACCGCCGCAGCGATCACGACGAAACTGGACGGAGATTCCCCAAAGAACACCGATGCTGCCAGCCCCGTAAGCACGATGAACGCCAGCGCGATGCCGGGCGCGACCATTGGCCGGGCCACATATTGCGTGGCGGTCTCCAGATGCGAGAACCGCTGCAGATCCCGGTCAAGGGTATCCAGGTGGCGGGCGTTATTTTGCAGATCGCTCACAGGCCGATACCCCGTCTGATTCAGTTCGGACGCGGCATATGGCAGGCTGACCGGTGTGGCAACCGAGTCTGTCACAAAAATGATACAATTCTGTTACATATCCCGGAGGATTTGCCGCAATTCCGGTTCCTGCACCATATTCGCGGCCTTCATCGGGCTAACCCATTTGCGGCGGCGCTCGGTGACTTCGGGGTAATCGGCGTCCAGCTTGCTGACTTCGACAGCAAAGACCAGTGTTTCCACCTGCACCGGTAATCCTGTCGAAAGCTCTTTTTCGTAACTGAACACACCAACCGCACCGCTGATGACACGGCCAGAGCGCACGCCTGCTTCTTCCCAGGCTTCCTGCAAGGCGGCACCAGCCGCGTCCTTGCCATCAATCGGCCAGCCTTTGGGAATGATCCAACGGCCTGTGCCGCGTGACGTGATCAACAGCACTTCTTTTTTACCGGCCTTGCCCTGACGATAGCATAAAGCGGCAACCTGAAGCCGGGCCGGGCGTCTGAAAAACGGCAGGACATAATCTGTCCATGTCCTGAGCATCGCTGTTGTCATTAATTTCTCCACCCTTGATCGGGGTTTTATTGTTCGTTCTCTATGAGATATATAGAATTTTTCTGCAAAAAGCAAAGATGTCGGAAAAAGCCGACCGCGTTTGTTAACTATTGCAACGCAATGTGGCAGTTATCGTTCCACTTGCCTAGCGTCGGTGCAGCATGTTTGCCTGACCTGACGCGCCAGGGCCACAGCGATTGCCTTTTGCCCCCCGCTCCACGATAGAAACCGCATGACCAGCTACCTGCATGAAGACCGCCTGCAAGCCGTCCTGACCGCGATCCGCGACAGCGGTGCAGCCCGCGTGCTTGATCTGGGATGTGGCGATGGCGATCTGTTCGTTCGTCTTGCCGCCATGCCGGAACTGACAGAACTGGTGGGGTTGGATATCTGCACGGCGTCACTTGATCGTTTGCGGGCAAAGCTGCAGCGGCTGGATGTGCAGGCAGGCAAGGTTGATGTCCGCCATGCTTCGATGACCGAACCGTCACGTGATCTGGGGGGCTATGATTGCGCCGTGCTGCTGGAAACCATCGAACATATCGACCCCGGCGATCTGTCACGCCTTGAACGGGCCTTGTTCACCGTGCTGCGCCCCCAGACGATCATCATCACCACGCCCAATGCGGAATTCAATCCACTGCTGGGGGTGCCTGCGCACCGGATGCGCCATCCCGATCACCGTTTCGAATGGGACCGCGCGCGGTTCCGCCAATGGTGCGGGCGCGCGGCCAAGGCGGCGGGCTATACCGCCGCCTTTCATGATATCGCAGGTGCGCATCCGGTGCTGGGTGGGGCCAGCCAGATGGCGGTCTTTACCTCAGGCAAGCGCGGCACGCACAGCCTCTGACATCGGCACCGTCGGACGACCCAGCAAATTGCGCAGGGTGCCGGACGTATCAGCCAGCCACCCCCCGCCCGCCTTTACATCCACGTCGACCAGAACGCTGGCAAAACCGGCAGGCAGGCCGAAACTTTCCAGAATACCCTGATACACATCGCCCGGCAGGTTGTTATAGGGGATATCCTTGCCGGTCTGACGCGAGACTTCGGCGGCGATATCCGCCAGCGTGATCACCTCATCCCCACCCAGTTCATAGACCTGCCCGGCATGGCCATCACCTGCTGCCACCACGGCCAAGGCCTCGGCATAATCGGCACGGGTTGCAGGGGTGAATGTCGCATCGCCCGCCGCACCGATCATCGCCCCGGCGCTGATCGCACCGGCCAGATTGCCGGTCCAGTTTTCGCTATACCAGCCATTGCGCAGGATCGTGGCGGTCAGCCCTGCCTCATGGATCGCTGCTTCTGTCGCCTTGTGATCGGCGGCGATCAGCATGGGCGAGGAATCGGCCTGCATAATCGAGGTATAGACGATCCGCCCGACCCCTGCGGCTTTGGCCGCGTTGATCACATTGCGGTGCTGACCCACACGGTCGTTGAAATCATTGGAAGAAATCAGCGCCAACACGGTGACGCCCTGCAACGCCTCTGCCATCGTCTCGGGCGCGGTATAGTCAAAGGCGCGGGCAGCGACACCCAGATCAGCCGCTTTACCCGGATCACGCGCCAGGGCGATGATCTGCGCAGGATCGGTCAGGGTTTTCAGATGGGCGATGGCCAGACGGCCCAATTGGCCGGTGGCACCTGTGATGGCGATGGTCATGGAAAGCTCCGTTCATTGATTGACACCAAACAGATAACGGCATACGCACGAAAAGGAAGTACCCACATATTTGTAAGTATGAAAATGGCCAAAGACCTGACCCCCGATGTCCTCAACGACCGCTGCCCGTCGCGGCAGGTCTTGAACCATGTGACCAGCCGCTGGGGCGTGCTGGTGCTGATCGCCCTGCAGGACGGCACCTTACGGTTCAGCGCCCTGCGCCGCCGGATCGGCGGGGTGTCGGAACGGATGCTGACGCAATCCCTGCGGCTGTTGGAGGAAGACGGCTTTGTCCGCCGCACTGCGCATCCGGTGGTGCCGCCGCATGTGGAATATGATCTGACACCCCTGGGGGTAGAGGTGGCGGCGAAGGTTCACGCGCTCGCCGCCTGTATCGAGGATAACCTGGCGCAGATCATGGCGCAGCGCGCCGAATAAAGCCCGCTTTGGTTGAAACCTGTGCCCTGATCGGGACATAAGGGGGCAACAACGCAGCAGCACAGGCAGGATATCATGACCAGAACAGCCATCATCACCGGCGGATTATCGGGCATGGGCCTTGCGATAGCGCGCAAATTGCACAGTGACGGCGTGACCATCTGCATCGGTGCGCGGCGCGGCGGGGATGAAGCGGCAGTCGCAGGGCTGCATGAGGCTATAGGCGCGCCGGTCATGGTCGCCGCACTGGACGTGCGCGACACTGACAGCGTGAACAGCTTTGTCGCGCAGGTTGTCGCCGCGCATGGGCAGGTCGATATCCTGATCAACACCGCCGGTGTTTATGAAGAATCCCCCGTTATCGATCACCCCGATGATCTGTGGGATGCGACCATCGACACCAATCTGACCGGCACGTTCAAGATGATCCGCGCCGTGTTCCCCGGCATGAAATCACGCGGCTGGGGACGGATCGTCAATCTGGCCTCGGTCGCAGCCCATCAGGGGATGCCCAGCAACGCCGCCTATTGCGCGTCAAAGGCCGGGCTGTTGGGGCTGGGCCGCTGTGTCAGCCTTGAAGGCGCTGCGCATGGCGTCACCTGCGTCAGCATCAGCCCGACCTGGGTGGAAACCGAGATGCTCAAGCAATTCATCGATCAGGAGATCGCCGAAACCGGCGCGTCACGTGCCGAGGTCCGGGCGAAATACGAGGCCTCGAACCCGCAGGGCGCATTGGTCCAGCCAGAAGAAATCGCCGAACTGGCCGCCTTTCTGGTCAGCGACGCAGGCCGCGCGATCACGATGGAAGATATTCAGGTCAATGCCGGGTCATTATGGTGATGTGAAACGCTCCCAAGCCGGGCTTTGATCAGGGCTGCGGGGTCAGAAACTGCTGTAAAAACTTCACCTGTGATCTGCTGCCAAGCCGCGCTTGCCGCGTCATGGGTCAGCGTGGCCGTCGCCTGCAAGACAGACAGATCAGCGTTGATCAGAGCGCGTTCCCCCTCGGACAGGGGCGCTTCACGCAGCCATTGATCCGCCGGCAGCACCGGCATGGCAGGGGCTGTCGCATAGATATCAGGCGTCAGGTTGAAACAGCGCACCCCTTCCGCCTTTGGCAGATCGGCAAGGAACCGCGCCGCCGCCTGCACAGCGATCATGCGGAAGGTCAGGCCCTCGGGGACCGCCTGCATCTGCGCGCAGGCTTTCATAATGATTTCATAGATATCGTTCGGATTGGGATTGCCCAGATCGTAAAGCGACGGCAGCCGCACCACTGCCGCATCGACACCTGACTCCGCAATCAACGCCTCCGCCGCGACCTTGGCCGCGCCATAGCCGGAGATTTGCGGATAGGCCGTGGTCGGCCCTTCGGGATAGCGCCCGCCCTGATCGGCAAAGACCGCTGTCGAGGAGGAAAACCGCAGATCCGCCCCGGCATCGGCGCAGAATTGCAAGATATTGCTGATCCCCGCCTTGGACCAGCTTTCCATATGATCCCGGTCCACGGCGAGGTTCACCATCGCCGCGCAATGGATGACCTGCCGGGTGTTGCGCGCAAGGCTGGCATAATCGGCGTCCGTCAGCGCGAAACGTTCATCGTCAATCGACGCAGGCACCAGCACCAGTCTCGCGGAATCCACCCCCTGCTCTGTGGCAATGGCATGGAGCCGTTCCAACGGATCGCGGCGTTTGGGGCGGATCAGGCAATAGATCACCTCGCCCTCTGGCAAACTACGCGCAGCGGCGGCCAGAACGCGACTACCCAGAAACCCGGTCGCCCCCGTCAGCAGGATACCGGGGCGGTCGAACTGGCCTTGCGCTTGCGCCATCGGCACTGCGTCCAACAGCAGGTCATGCAACCGGCCCAGCGGCACATTCAGCGCGAAATCGAAATCGACGGGGCGGCCATAAACCTCTTCCAGCGCCAGCAGCAGGGTCACCGCCATCAGGGAATCCCCGCCTTGGTCATGAAACGACAGATCAGGGTCGAGTGTGCTGGCAGAACAGCCCATCACCGCAGCCGCCTGCGCAATTGTCGGGATCACGTCGGCATCGGCCACATCGGCCATAGCTTCAATCGCGGGCAAGGCCTTGTAATCGCATTTGCCCGACACCGGATGCAGCGGCAGTGCATCCAGCCGCACCAGATAGCTTGGGATGCAATAGGCCGGCAATTCCGCGCGCAACGCCTGCGACAGGCTGGCGGGCATGCGCATTTGCCCTGCCTCTATCCCCCATTGCCGCTGGTTCGCAGCCGCCTGCGCATCATCAGCGCAATAATAGAACACCAGCACCTTGCCCTGCCCCGGCACATCCTGCACCCAAGGCACTGCGGTGCTGAACTGCAGGAACCCATGCAGGGACTCCGTCAATTCCCGCGTCTGGATCGAATGCCCCCGCAGCTTGAGCATATGCGCCACCCGGCCCAGCACGAAGATCGTGCCATCGTCAGTGACATAGCCCTGATCGCCAGTGTCATAGAGCCGCGCGACACGCCCGTCGATGTTCAGTTCACGGAACCGCAGCGCGGTTTCCTCGGGCCGGTTGATATAACCGGGGCCGAGCATCCTTGGCCCCTCAAAATGCAACAGACCCGGCGTGCCGGGCGGGCAAGGCTGATCGTGATCGTCCAGCACGACAGGCGTCAGATAGGGCATCGCCTTACCAACACTGCCGGTCTGGCGCGGCCCAGACTGGCCGGAAACCTGCGTCATGCAGATATCATGCGTTTCACAAATTGAATATAAGTTCCAGACAGTTACACCGGGCAGTTTATCTTCTGCCACAGCAACCAGATCATCGGTGACGACCTCCCCATTCAGGATGATACGCCGTAGGGCGTGTCCTTCGGACGCGCCTGCCCCCCACCCCTGCAACGTCTTGTCAATGGCCGACGGCGTGAACAGCATCTCGGTCACCTGATGCCGGACCAAGAACCCACGCAACGCTTCGGGGTTCATCAGCTCCGCCATGCGCGGAAAACACACCGCGGCACCATCGCGCAAGGGCCGGAACATTTCCCAGATCGCAAAGATATAGACACCCACCACATCACCCGGCGCATAGGGCGTATAAGCGTCGCGCCACATATACGACAGATAGGCCGCGTCATGGGTCACCGGGATGCATTTGGGCTTGCCCGTCGTGCCGGATGTGGCGACCAGATAAATGATGTCATCAGCCGCGACAGCGGCGGCTTGGACGGGTGCGGCGGGCGCATCGGCAAAGCCCGCGATGACCTGCGCGACATCGACGTGGCGGCAATGGTCAGGGATCTGGCCGGGCCTCGCAGCCTCCGACAGCAGCACCACATCAATATCCAGTTCCGACAGGATATTGCGCAGCACCTCATCCGGCATCGCCGGGTCCAGATGCACGAAAGGCCGCCCCAGAACCACGCAGGCCATCACTGCCGCACCAAACAGCGCCGTCGGTTTGCCGAAGACGGCAACTTCCCCGCGGGGAAGGTTTTCACCCAGCCTTGCGATGCAATCGGCCAATTGCCCATAGGTCAGCGTCAGATCGGCATCTTTGATCGCGATCCTGTCGGCATGGTCCTGCAAGGCAAGGGCGATTTGTGCGGGAACATTGCCTTTGGGGTAGTCGATCATCAAAAACGCCTCTTTGCCCTACATTTGCGACAGGGGCTTGGTATCCCGTCCGCAAGGGCAAAGGTCAAGTCACGATCCGGTCACGCACAACTTTTACGCTAGTTGCGTTTCAGGATCAGCAAGGCAATCAGCGCCAGAACCCCCAGCCCCGCCGTCAGCCAGATCGCATGCACCCCCCAGGCGGTCAGCGCCGCACCAAAAATCAGCGGTGCCGCCGCCTGGCTGATCCGCCCGGGCGCATTCAGCCACCCCAGCCGCTGCCCGTAACCCGCAGCGCCAAACAGCGACAGCGGCAGCGTGCCCTTGGCAATCGTCATGATCCCATTGCCCGCCCCATGCAAAATCGCGAAAACATAGGCCGCCGGCCCGCCAAAGCTGATCAGCGCAACCGCCGCCACCGGATGCGCCGCCGCCGCCAGCCGGGTCGAGGCCAAGGGATGAAAGCGCCGCAACAGCCCGAATTCCAGCACCCGTGCCGCAACCTGCGCCGGGCCGATCAGCGCGCCTGCCGCAATCGCCATTGCGGTGCTGGCCCCCGCCGCCTGCAACAGGCCCGGCAGATGGGCAGCCATCGCGGTGGAATTGAACCATGTCACCGCAAAGACAAAGCCCAGCACATAAAGCGCAAACCGCGACGGCGGCTTGCCTGCGGGTTCCGGCGTGGCGGGTTTCGGCAAGGCCTCGCTGCCCCGTGGCAACCAGGCGTTCAGCGGCAGGGCGATCAGGATATGGATCAGCGCCCAGCCCAGACAGGCCTCGCGCCAGCCCCATGTCGCCAGCATGATGCCCGACAGCGGCCAACCCACCGTGCTGGCAAAGCCTGCGATCAGCGTGATCCCGGTGATCGGGCCGCGTGCATTCTTGCCATAAATACCTGCAAGCGTGGCAAACCCCGCCTCATACAGGCCGATCCCCATGCCAAAGCCGATTACCGCCCAGCCAAGATACAGCATCGCCGGCACCGGGGCCGCCGCCAGCAGGCACAGCCCTGCGGCAAAGATCAGGTTCGACAGCATCAACACCCCGCGCCCGCCGAACCCGTCGATCCGCGCGCCCGCCCAAGGGCCGACCATAGCGGAAACCACCATCGCCATGGAAAACGCACCAAAGACCCAGACCGGCGACAGGTCGAAACTCTGCGCCATCGGCACGGCCAGAACGGCAGGAATATAATAGCTCGACGCCCAACTGATGGTCTGCGACGTGCCCAGCGCGGCGACGGTGAGGCCGCGGCGGGCAGAGGATAGTCTTGCGATCATCAGGGAACCTTCGCGGGGATTACGTGGCAGTTGGTGCGACAGGTGAAAGCCGCGCGACAAGGCTGGTGTAGGCCGGTGCGGCCTCCGCTGCCAGCAGCATGGGTTCACCCAGCAGCTTCAGCGCGACAGGACCGCCGGGCAGATCGTAGCAATGCCCCATCGAATGGGTCAGCGCCACACGTTCACCCCGGCGTGGGTTCAACCCTGCCCGCGTCGGCCCAAGATTGGCCTTGAGGTGATGGGCAATGTCCCATTCCAGCACTTCGCCCGCATGGCGCGTGACCACCCAGCAATGGCCATCATCTGTCATGCCGCCGCGTTCCTGCGGAAAGAAATAGCCATAGATATAAGCGGCTTCATAACCAGCCGCGCGCAGACTGGCGACCAGATAGGTATTGATATCGACGCAGGACCCTTCGGTCAGCCCACAGGACAGATAGGGCACCGTATCCATCCCATCGTTGAATTTCCGCTTGGGATGGGCATAGGCAAACCGCGCCTCGGCCTCGGCCACCAGGGCGGCGATCCCGGCGCGCCCGCCGCCTGCCTGTTGCGCGATGGCGCGGCTGGCCTCTGCTAGCGCCGCTGCGGCGCTGGTATAGCGGTTGGCGCGCGGGGCAAATGCGGCCTCTGGATACTCACCGGGCGCATCGATGGCGTAATGCAACGTCACCGGTCCGCCCTGCGGCTGGATCAGCGCGGCCCCCAGTGCCAGTTCCGGCTCGGTGGTCACGGCGACAATCTCACCCCCGGTGACAGACAGGCAGGTGACAGTCTCATAGGGCGTGGCGGTGCCGGTCGGTGCCAGCAGCGGATCATGCACTGGCCCTGCAATTGTGACGTTCAGCGTTCTCATAAGTTCACCCAGAGTTGGAACAGCAGACCCACCGCGAAAGCCCCCGTCAAGGACAGCCCGAGATAGAGCACAAAGACCTGCGGTTTCGCCAGCGCCCAGACGGCCATCGCCGCAGGGATCGAGGTGACGCCACCGGCGACCAGAAAGGCAAGACCGGCCCCCGGCGCCATCCCCTGCCCGATCAGCCCGCCGACCAAAGGCAGCGCAGCATAGCCGTTCAGATAGGCCGGCACACCGACCACGGTCGCAATCAGGATCGGCAGGATACCTTCACCGCCCAGCGCCGCAGTCACGGTTTCCGCAGGAATCCACGCCAGCATCAGGCTTTCGAGGATAAAGGCCAGCACCAGCCATTTCGCCAGAAACAGCGTTGTGGTCAGCGCGGTTTTGGCGAATTTCGCGCGCCGCTCGGCCTCTTGCCAGAAACGCCAGACGACGGGTTTGGGGGCGCGGACCCTTGCGCCACCGCAACCGCCATTGCCGATCCCTGCCCGCAATGGGTCGGTGAACGCCCCGCCGCGCGCCAGCAAATGCACCGTCAACCCGCCAAAGATGCCCAGCCCGATGGCGGCGAAGGTCTTGGCGACGGCAAATTCCCAGCCCAGCACACCAGCGGTCAGCACGAACATCGACGGGTCCATGATCGGCGAGGCCAGCCAGAACGCCATGACCGCAGACAACGGCACGCCCATCGCCAGCAAGGCCGCGATCAAGGGGATCACCCCGCAGGAACAGAAAGGCGAAAGCCCCCCCGCCAGCGCCCCCAGCCCGATCATCAGCAAGGGCGCACCGGTGAAGGCTTTGGCGATCAGGTTATCCGCCCCCGTCGCACCGGCCCATGCGGCAATGCCGATGGACAGGATCAGGAAAGGTGCGGTGTTCAGAAAGGCCTGCCCGGCGAACAGCGCCGATGCCCCCGCCTGCGCCGTATCAAAAACCGCCAGCAGCAGCAGGATCAGCGCCGACGCCAGCCAGACCCGCTGATCGCGCCACAGATGTGCCAGCACCGTAGGCGGGCTGGCAGGACGTAGTGTTGTTTCAGTCATATCCACACCTCTAGTTTTGTAGTTATTTTCAGCGAAAAAATTTACACGTCGTCTAAAGCCAACGCACTCGGGCGTTATCGCCGTTGCTCTTTGCCGAAACCCCAGAACAGCATTCAGAGGTCAGAAACCCGACCAGCCGGTTCATCGCGTCGAAATCGACGCTGTTGAACACTTCACGCCCCTGTTTGTCCTGCACCACCAGCCCGGCCTCCACCAGCATCGACAGATGATGTGCCAGCGTAGACGCCGCAAGGCCCAGATGATCACCGATCTCGCCGACGCGCAGCCCCTCTGGCCCGGCTTTTACCAACAGCCGAAAGATCGACAGGCGGGCATCATGGCCAAGGGCGGCAAGCGCACGGGCGTGGGGATTCGTATTGTTCATGCACTCGTTATAACTATAAAATTAGTTTTATAAATATTTATTTTCACAAACGGCAAAACGGATGGGCGATATGCTCTGTCTTTCTGCATCGCGTCGCGACCACCGCTGCGCTGCCTTGGTAAAGCCTTGTCATCGCGCCGTAATTTATCAGGCGCATCTGTATGTTGCATCGATCTGGCAGCTGCACCTGCCAGTATAGAAAAATCTCGCCCTGGCGCGGCAAGCGCGCTAGGGTTGCAAAGATGAACTGGCAGTGGTGGGCCATCTTGTGAACAATTCGACACGTTATGTCATGGAAATCGCCGACCATCTGGTCGATCTGGACGCACCGCGCACCCTGATCGGGGTCACTGGCGCGCCGGGGGCGGGGAAGACCATTTTTTCGACTGAACTGGCCCGCAGGCTTTCCAGTCGCGGGCGCAAGGCGGTGGTTGTGCCGATGGACGGGTTCCATCTGGACAATGCCGTGCTTGAAGCGCGCAATATGTTGCCGCGCAAGGGCGCGCCCGACACGTTTGACGCGCATGGCTTTATCAGGCTGATCAAGGCCATCAAGGCGGGCGAGGATGTCTATGCCCCGGAGTTTGACCGCCATCGCGATCTGTCGATTGCGGGCGCGATCCATGTCCCTTCCAATGCCCGTTTTGTCATTGCCGAAGGCAATTATCTGATGTTTGACGAGGCCCCCTGGGCCGAGCTTGCGGGCCTGTGGGATCTGACGATCAGGCTTGATGTCCCGATCCCGGAATTGCGCGCCCGGCTCATTCAACGCTGGCTCAGCCGGAATTTGTCACGCGCGGTTGCCACAAGGCGCGCAGAAAGCAATGATATGCCCAATGCGCAGCGGGTCATTGCCAAATCATTGGACTGCACCTTTACCTTCGATGGCCAGCCCGCGCAGACATAGTGACCGTATCATTACTGGAAAGACCTTTTATGCATATCCGCGATATTTCGACCGCCCCGATTGCCGGGCAGAAGGCAGGCACATCCGGTCTGCGCCGCCGCACCCGCGATTTCATGGCACCGCTGTTTCTGGAAAACTATGTGCAATCCATCATCGACGGGACCGGCGGGGCGGTGGGCAAGACCTATGTGCTGGGTGGCGACGGGCGTTATTTCAATGATGCCGCGATCCAGATCATCCTGCGCATTCTGGCCGGTAACGGCGCTGTGCGGGTGATCGTCGGTCAGGGCGGATTGCTGTCCACCCCTGCCGCATCGCATCTGATCCGCAAGATGGAGGCCGATGGTGGTTTCATCCTGTCGGCCAGCCATAACCCCGGCGGGATCGACGCAGATTTCGGGCTGAAATACAACATGTCCAACGGGGGCCCCGCGACAGAGACAATGACCAAGGCGATCGTTGCCGCAAGCGAGGCGATGACCCGTATCCGCATGGCTGACAATGCCGATGTCGATCTGCACAGCATCGGGGCGGCGCAGATCGGTGACATGCAGGTGCAGGTGGTTGATCCGGTCAGCGACTATCTGGCGCTGATGGCGGAGCTTTTCGACCTTGATGCCATCGCCGCACTTTTTGCAGGTGGGTTCCGGATGCGGTTCGATGCGATGCATGCGGTGACCGGCCCTTATGCCCGCGCCCTGCTGGTGGAGCGTTGCGGTGCAGCGCCGGACAGCGTGATGAACGCCACGCCCCTGCCCGATTTCGGCGGCGGCCACCCCGACCCCAACCCGATCTGGGCGCATGAATTGATGGCGGTGATGACCGGCCCCAATGCGCCTGATTTCGGTGCGGCAAGCGATGGCGACGGTGACCGCAACATGATTGTCGGACGCGGGCAATATGTGACGCCGTCGGATTCTCTGGCGCTGATCGCCGATCAGGCGCATCTGGCGCGCGGCTATGCCCGCGGCCTGACCGGGGTGGCGCGGTCGATGCCGACGTCAGGCGCTGTCGATCTTGTCGCGCAGGCCAAGGGCATCCCCTGTTTCGAGACGCCGACGGGGTGGAAATTCTTTGGCAATCTGCTGGATACCGGGCAGATCACGCTCTGTGGCGAAGAAAGTGCAGGCACCGGGTCGGACCATATCCGCGAAAAGGACGGGCTGTGGGCGGTGTTGATGTGGCTTAATATCATTGCCGTCTCGGGCCGGTCGGTCGCGGATCTGATGGCGGCGCATTGGCAGGCCTATGGGCGCAATTACTATTCCCGCCATGATTATGAAGAGGTGGAGAGCGATATCGCCAACGCCCTGATGGATGATCTGCGCGGCAGGTTGCCCGATCTGCCGGGGCAGAGCTTTGCCGGGATGAAAATCACGGCGGCGGATGATTTCGCCTATGATGATCCGGTGGATGGCAGCCGCAGCGAACATCAGGGCCTGCGCCTGTATTTTGAGGGTGAGGCGCGGGCTGTGCTGCGTTTGTCAGGCACTGGCACGAGCGGGGCGACTTTGCGGGTCTATCTGGAACAGATCGTCACCGCGCCCGGTGACCTGCATCAGGATGCAGGCGACGTGCTGTACCCGCTGGCCGCTGCGGTCGATGCTGTCGCCGGGATCGCGCAGCGGACCGGGCGGAATGCACCGGATGTGACAACCTGAGGGCAAAAACTTTTATGCCTCCGGCGGGGATATTTGGGCTCGGAAGATGAAGCTTCCCCGCGGGGAAGGATCAAGTGTATTTTATCCGGCCCACTGGCGGCGCGAAACCTTCCCCGCGGGGAAGGTTTTCCGGGACGGGCCTAGATCAGCACCAGCGTGATGACCGGGAACATCAGCAGGATCACCACCCGCAGGATGTCAGAACCGACAAAGAACAGAACCGCCTTATAGGTGGCCGTGATCTTTGTTTCACGGTCCATGCTGTTGATGATGAACAGGTTCATGCCCACGGGTGGCGTGATCAGCCCGACCTCGACCACGATCAGTACCAGAATGCCGAACCAGATCGCCAGCTGTTCCGGCGTCATCCCGAAATCAAGGCCAGAGATGACAGGCCAGAAGATCGGCACCGTCAGCAGGATCATCGACAGGCTGTCCATCAGGCAGCCCAGCACCAGATAGAAGATCAGGATCATCACCATGATCATCATCGGGCTGAATCCTTGCCCCGCGACCCATGCCGATAGTTCCTGTGGCACCTGCGTCAGCGCCAGAAAGCCGTTGTAGAAGGCAGCACCCAGCACGATGAAAAAGATCATCCCGGTGCCGGTCGCGGTTTGTGTCAGGCTGTCGCGCAAGGCAGCCCAGCCGAGTTTGCGCGCGAAAAGGGCGATGAGGCCGGTGCCTGCCGCGCCGACGGCTGCGCCTTCGGTCGGGGTGAACCAGCCGTTGTAGATGCCACCGACCACAAGGCCGAAAACGATGAGGACTGGCCAGACCGGCAGCAAGGCTTGCAGCCGGTCTTTCATCGGCAACCTGTCCTGCGTGCCGACCTGATCGGGGTAAAGCCGGACATAGATCGCGATGGTCAGCATGTAACCCAAGGCGGCGAGGATGCCGGGGATGATCGCGGCGGCGAAAAGCTTGGCGATATTCTGTTCGGTCAGGATCGCATAGATCACCAGAATGACCGAAGGCGGGATCAGGATGCCCAGCGTGCCGCCCGCCGCCAGCGTCGCCGTCGCAAACCCGCCAGCATAGCCCGACCGGCGCAATTCGGGCAGGGCTACCTTGCTCATCGTTGCTGCTGTCGCCAGTGACGACCCGCAGATCGCGCCGAAGCCTGCGCAGGCCCCGACGGCGGCCATGGCCATCCCGCCTTTGCGATGGCCAAGGAATGCCCCTGCCGCGCGGAACAGCGCCTGCGACATGCCGGAATGGGTGGCGAATTGCCCCATCAGCAGGAACAGCGGGATGATGGACAGGCTGTAGTTGGAAAAGGTCGAATAGGTTTCCGATTTCAGCCGCGCCATGAAGACGGTGGTCCCATCCGTCGCCAGCCACAGCCCGCCGATCCCGCAGAGCAGCATGGCAAGACCGATGGGTGCGCGCAGAAAGATCAGCGCGAGCAGGAAGGGGAAGGACAGGAAACCAAGGGCAAGATCGCTCATCCGATGCGCCTGCCGGTCAGGCGCAGGGTGGCGCAGTAAAGGCTGGTGATGCAGGCGACCACGGCGGCAGCAAGGCAGGCAGCATAGGCCCACCAGACCGGGAACTGGATCAGGAATGTGGTTTCATTATAGCGCAGCTTGTCCTGCATCCCGGCATAGAGCCGCCAGGTGATCAGCAGGATCACGGCGGCCATGACCACAGACCAGAACGCGCCCAAGGCGGCATTCGTCCTTGGCCCCAGACCGCTGGTGAAGATATCGACGCGGGCATGGGACTGGGTCAGCTGCGTCAGCGGCAGGAAGGAAAAGACGGCAAAGGCCATCCCCGCCTCGACCAGTTCGTAATCGCCGGTCACCGGGCCGATGCCGATCTGGCGCAAGAGGGTCCGCAGGTCGCCGGGGCCTGCCAGCCCGATCACTTCGCGCCCGATGATGCTGGCACAGATCATGCAGATCAGCGCGATCAGAACGATCCCGCCCAAAAGCGCGGTCCCTTGGGCCAGACGGGTGATCGCGATGTGAAACAAAGGCAACTCCGGGCTGTTGTTGCCCGCTCTCTAGTCGCTGACCGCGTGCTTGGCAATCAAGGCTGTCGCCGCCGCAAACAGGCCGGTGCCGTCGATGCCTGCCGCATCCGCCTCGGCGATCCATGCGGCGGTCGTGGATTGGGCGGCAGCGCGCCATGCTTCGGTCTGTTCCGGTGTCAGGGTGACGATGCTATTGCCTGCCGTCACGGCGAGATCGCGGGCGGGCGCGTCATAATCCTGCTGGGTGCGCCCGGCGAAGGCCGAAAATTCAAGGCCGGAATTGGCATCGATCACTGCCTTAAGATCGTCTGGCAAGGCATTGTAAGAATTATGGTTCATTGCGAATATGAAGGTCGCGTTATAAAGTGCGGCCCCATCAAATTCAGTATGATGGCTTACCAATTCCTGCACTTTCAGCGATGGCACGACTTCCCACGGGATCACCGCGCCGTCGATCACGCCGCGTGACAAAGCCTCTGGCACGGCGGGCACTGGCATGCCCACGGCGGTCGCCCCCAGATCGGTCAGCAGGTTGGTGATCACGCGGGTCGGGCCACGCAGTTTCAACCCATCAAGATCGGCGATTTCCACCACCGGTCGGTTGGCATGGATCACGCCGGGGCCATGCACCCAGAGGCCAAGGGGTTTGAAAGCGGCGAAATCCGTATCCATCATCCGCTGTTCGGCCAGTTCCCAGAAAGCGCGCGAGGTCGCTTCGGCATCGGGGGAGATGAAGGGGAGTTCGAACACTTCGAGCTGCGGAAACCGGCCCGGCGTGTATCCCGGCAGGGTCCAGATGATATCGGCGACGCCGTCGATCACCTGATCAATCAATTGCGGCGGGCTGCCACCCAGTTGCATCGACGGGTAACGCTCGATTTTGATCCGACCATCGCTGTCTGCCTCGACCTGATCGGCCCAGACATCAAGGATGTGGGCAGGCACATTGGCTTGCGCGGGCAGGAATTGATGCAGCCGCAGCGTCACGTCCTGCGCGCTGGCGGCAGCACCGAGACTGGCCGCCAGCACAGCGGCGAGAACACGATAGGTCATGGTCATGGCGGGCCCTTCCCTGAAAAACTCGCCGCAGCTTTGCGACAAGCCCTGCCAGCGCGCAAGTGAAATGACGTCACACCACGCGGGTGACCAGCGGGGTCAGATCGCCGATCCGGCCCTCCATCAGATCGCCGCGCACCACCGGGCCGACACCGGCAGGCGTGCCGGTCATGATCAGATCGCCGGGCATCAGCGTGTACAGCGTGGACAGATCGGCGATGATTTCAGCCACCGACCAGACCATATCGGCCAGCACCGCCTCTTGCCGGATCTCGCCATTCACGGCGAGGGTGATGGGCAGATCGGCCAGATCAGGCATTTCGGCGGCAGGGGTCAGCGGCGCGATGATCGCGGCATTGTCGAAATCCTTGCCGGTGTCCCAGGGGCGGCGTTTGTCCTTGGCGGCAGCTTGCAGATCGCGGCGGGTCATGTCCAGACCGCAGCCATAGCCCACCACGATCTTCATGGCGTCGGCGGTGCTGATATTTGTCGCCTCAGCCCCGATGGCAACGACCAGTTCCATTTCGTGATGCAGGTCCTGCGTGCGCGGCGGATAGGGCATATCCTGCCCTGACAAAAGCACGGCATGGGCGGATTTGGTGAAATAGAACGGCGCTTCGCGATCCACCTCATGGCCCATTTCGGCGGCATGGGCGGCGTAGTTACGCCCGACGCAGAAAATCCGCGCGACGGGGAAGCCTGCCCCGCCAGCAACAGGGATGACAGGGGCGGCACGTGGCGAAAACAATGTATCAGGCATAAGGCTCTCGGATATTTGAGTTGAAATTGTGCAAATGCTGGCATAATTCCGGCCAACGCGCCATGATCGCGCATGTTTTGGGGAAAATGCAATGCCGCACCCCTGGCCGGAGCGAGATTTGACTGACGCGCAGCAATATCTGGATGACCTTGTCGCCTGCCCGCAATGCGACACGTTACACGCTGCGCAGGATCTGCCCGAAGGCATGCGCGCCTGCTGCCAGCGCTGCGGTCATGTTCTGATGTCAACGCAACGCACGGCTGTGGCCCGGATCATCGCGCTTGCGCTGACCGCTTTCGTGCTGATGATCGCGGCGGTGACTTTTCCTTTTCTGTCGCTGAATGCGGGCGGTGTGCAGAATGCGACGTCAGTCATTGATGCTGTGCTGGCGTTCAAGGACGGGCTGGCCTTTCCTTTGGCCGTCGCCACTGCATTTTTCATCGTGGTGCTGCCTTTGATGCGGTTGTCGGCGCTGATCTATGCATTGGGGCCGCTGGTGACAGAGCGCAAACCCCATCCCGGTGCGCGCTTTGCCTTTGGTTTGGCCGAACGGCTGCGGCCATGGAGCATGGCGGAAATCTTTATCGTCGGGGTCACCGTGGCCCTGATCAAGGTCGCAGGCATGGCCGCCGTGACCATCGGGCCTGCCTTCTGGGCCTTTGCCGGTGTTGTAGTGATCACGATCCTCAAGGATCAATTGATTTGCAGGTATTCGATTTGGGAAGCTCTGGACCAAGCCAAGGCCTGACCACCGCGCGCGCGGCAGGTCTTGTGGCTTGCCGAACCTGCGGACAGGTGCATCACAAAGGCGCAGAGCGCTGCAAGCGCTGTCAAAGCCCGTTGATCAGTCGCGACCATCAGAGCCTGCAAAAGGTATGGGCCTGGCTGATCGCGGGCATCATCGCCTATATCCCTGCCAATACCTATCCGATGCTGCTGACCTCGACGCTGCTGGAACGGTCGGAAAGCACGATCATCGGCGGCGTTGTCGATCTGATGCATTACGGCGCGTATGGCATTGCCTTTGTCGTGTTTTTTGCTTCGGTCGTGATCCCGGTGGGAAAATTTCTGGCGATCATGTATCTGGCAGTTTCGGTGCAACGCGCATCGCAGGCCAACCAACATGGCCGCCACAAAGCCTATGACCTTGTGGAATTCATCGGCCGCTGGTCGATGATCGACGTCTTTGTCGTCGCCATTCTATCGGCACTCGTGCAACTGGACACGATTGCCACGATCAACCCCGGTATCGCGGCTGTCAGCTTTGCGTTATCGGTCATTTTCACGATGTTGGCTGCGCAGGCGTTCGATCCGCGGCTGATCTGGGACGTTGACAGGACACCACATGACTGAGACCCCTCCACCCGCTGGCCCAGCGCCGATGAACATCCGCCCGGCGAAAGGCCCTGTCATGCAGCGGCTGGCGCTGGTCTGGATCGTGCCGATCCTCGCGCTGGCAATCTCGCTTGGGGCGGCGTGGCAGAATTACCGCGATCAGGGTGTGCGGATCACCATTGCCTTTGAAAACGCATCCGGCGTCACCGCAGGAGCAACCGAGATCCGTTATCGCGACATCCGCGTCGGGTTGGTTGACGAGGTCGAATTTGACAATGATCTGCGCACAATTCTGGTGCATGCCCGCGTTGATCAGGACATCGCGCCCTATCTGGATGCCGATGCGCAATTCTGGGTCGTGCGGCCCAATGTATCGGTCCGCGGGATCAGCGGGCTCGATACCGTTTTGTCGGGTGTCTACATCGAGGGCAACTGGAACAACGAAGCCGATGTCGCGCAGACCAATTTCACCGGGCTGGAACAGCCGGTCCTGACCCGCGCCGGTCAGCGCGGCACCAGCATCGTGCTGCGCAGCGACAATGCCGGCGCCATCGCCGCGGGCGCGCCAGTGCTGCACAAGGGGCTGGCGGTCGGCTATCTTGAAGAACCGCAGCTTAACCTTGATGGCACCGGCGTGATGGTCAGTGCCTTTATCCAGGCCCCCTATGACCGCCGGATCACCAGCAGCACAAGGTTCTGGGATGTCTCTGGGTTCAGCGTGTCCTTTGGCACGGGCGGCGTGGCGTTGAACGTCAATTCGCTGGCCTCGCTGATCGAAGGCGGGGTAGAGTTTGACACGATCGTCTCGGGCGGCGACCCGGTGACCGAAGGGCAGGCATTCTCGATCTTTCCGTCAGAACAGGCCGCCCGCGACAGCCTGTTTGTCGATCCCACCGCAGAGGTGCTGCGTGTCGCCGTCCTGTTTGACGAGGCTGTGACCGGTCTGACGCGCGGGTCAGAAGTACGGTTTCAGGGTATCCGCATCGGCGAGGTCAGCGAGATCAGCGCCATCGTCACCGACAACAATGACGAAGCCGAAATCCGACTGCGCGCCGTGCTGGATATCCAGCCATCACGCCTTGGACTGGGGGTCGAAGCCACCGCCGACGAGGCACAGGCCCTGCTGTCCGATTTCGTCGCCCGTGGTCTGCGGGCGCGGATGATCACCGGCAATATCCTGTCCGGGTCCTTGCAGGTGGAACTGGTGCAGATTGCCGATGCTCCACCGCAAACCATGATCATCGGCGACAGCCAGTTCCCGCTGATCCCGGCAACTGAATCCGAGATTTCCGATGTCGCCGCCACCGCCGAAGGCGTGCTGGCCCGGATCAATGCCCTGCCGGTCGAAGAATTGATGAATGGGGCGATTGATCTGATGGATTCAATCGAACAGCTGGTCGCCAGCGAAGATACCCGCAACGTCCCCGGCTCCGTCATCGCGCTGCTGGAAGAGGCGCGCGGGCTGGTCGGTTCCGACGATCTGCAAGCCGTGCCCGCCGATCTGCGCAACGTCATTGCCGAGATCGACGCAATCATCGCCAGCGCGAATGAGACCGGGATCGTCGCCTCGCTGGATAATGTGCTGGTCGTCGCCGCCTCTGCACTGGCCAATATCGACGAGGCCACCCGCAACCTGTCCCGTATCACCGCCGAGATCGAGGCGCTGACCACCCGCGCCAATGAGCTGGAACTCGAGGCATTCCTGAACGCGGCAACCGGCACCCTGGAGTCCATCGACACATTCCTGGCGGCCGAGGATACGCTGGCCCTGCCCGGCAGCCTGAACGGCGCATTGGATGAATTGCGCAATGTGATGGAAGAGGTGCGTGAAGGCGGTGCCGTGGAAAATGTGAATGCGCTTCTGGCCTCTGCAAATGCCGCCGCCCGCGCGGTAGAGGATGCTGTCGGCACCCTGCCCGCGCTGTCGGCACAGGCCGGCCGGCTGGTCACCCAATCCGAGGCGGTGATCGCCAGCTATGGTGACAGATCGCGGTTCAACGCCGAAACGCTGACCACCCTGCGCGAGATCCAGAATGCCGCCAATGCGGTATCGGCGCTGGCGCGCGCCATTCAACGCAACCCCAATTCACTGATTACAGGACGGTAAAGATGCTGAAACCCATGATGATCCTCGCTGTTCTTGGCGTCGCTGGCTGTGCCGCGCAACCTGACCGGCTGGCCTTTACCCCTGCCGCATCAACGTTGCAATTGCAGCCGCTGGTGCGCAGCGCGATGGTGCGGACGGTGTCCTTGCCCACCTATGCTGCGGTCGAGGAAATCCCGCTGCAGGACGCCAGCGGCCTGATCACTGCTGACAGCGGCATCCTTTGGGCCGACGATCCGCAGCGCGCCATCACATTGGCGGTTTCCACCACGCTGGCGCAGATCATCAATGCCGATGTCGGGCCGGAACCCTGGCCTTTTGTCGGTCTGCCGGATGTCGCGATTGATATCCGGGTGACACAGATGATCGCGGGTTCTGACGGCGCGTTCCGGCTTGCAGGGCAGTATTTCGTCGGCGGTGACGGGATCGATTTCAGCAATACCGCGCGGACATTCGATATCCGCCAGCCGATGGCAGACCAGAGCCTCGGCAGCATCACGACCGCACAATCCGCCGCGATCCTGACCCTGACCGAACAGATCGCGCGCAGCATCGCCCGCTGATCGCATCTTCCGAGCCTAAGTATCCCCGCCGGAGGCATAAATGTTCTTTTGCGCAATATCCGCCGCCCGCGCGCGGATATTATTGCGGACAAAGACCGCAACAAAGACGGCCATCATCACCAGAATCACCGCGGGCGCAGGGGCGGAATCAATGAAAAAGCTTGCATAAACCCCGACAAATCCCGATGCCAGCGACACCAGCACAGCGATCAGCAGCATGACCTCGAACCTTTTGGTCAGCAAAAACGCAATCGCGCCGGGTGCGATCAGCAGGCCGATCGACAGGATGATCCCGACCGCCGACAGCGTCGCCACGATGGTCATCGAAATCATTGCCAGCAGCCCGTAATGCAACCAGTTGATCCGCAGACCCACCGCCTGCGCCTGCACCGGGTCAAACGCATGCAGCAGGAAATCCCGACGCTTGGCGATCAGGACAAGTGCGACAAACCCCGCGATCAGCCCCGCTGTCCACAGATCAGTGGCGCTGACCCCCAGCATATTGCCGAACAGGATATGATCCAGATGCACCGCCGTGCTGATCTTGGCGTATAGCACCAGACCAATCCCGAACATGCCGGAAAACACCACACCCATTGCCGTATCCTGCTTGATCCGGCTGTTGCCTGCCAGAAACCCGGTCGAGACGGCACAGAACATCCCCGCCGCAAAGGCCCCGATGATCAGCGGGATGCCCATGATATAGGCCAGCACGACCCCCGGCAGCACCGCATGGCTGATTGCATCGCCCATCAGCGACCAGCCCTTCAGCACCAGATAGCAGGACAGCAGGCTGGTCGGCACGGCCAGCAGCGCCATGATCACGAAAGCCTTGTTCATAAAAGCGAACTGGAACGGGAACAGCAAGGTGTCGATCATGCCCGCGCCACCTTGCGCCGTGCCGCCAGCAGCCCGTGTTTGGGCGCGAACAGAAAAGCGGTCAGAAAGACCAGTGTTTGCAGCGTGACGATGATGCCACCGGTCGCGCCATCAACGAAAAAGCTCAGGTAAGCGCCGATGAAACTGGTCAGGGTGCCGATGGCGACAGAGATGACCAGAAGGCGTTGAAACCGGTCGGTCAGCAGATAGGCCGTGGCCCCCGGCGTGATCACCATGGCGATGACCAGAAAGGCCCCCACTGTCTGCATCGCCGCCACGCAGGATGCCGCCAGCAGGGTGAAGAAAACGACCTTGAGCAGATCAGGCCGCAACCCGATGCTGCGCGCATGGTTTTCATCGAAAAACGCCACCATCAGATCTTTCCATTTCGCCAGCAACACTGCCATCGTCACGAAACCGATGATCGCCAGTTGCAGCGTATCGGCAGGGGTGATCGCCAGAATATTGCCCAGGGTGATCGTCTGCAAACTGACCGAAGCCGGTGAAAGCGACACCATGAACAGGCCCAGCCCGAAAAATCCGGTGAATATCAGCCCGATGATCGCATCTTCCTTCAGCCCCGACCTTTGGTTCAGAAACAACATCGCCCCCGCCGCCAGCCCCCCGGCGACAAAAGCCCCCAGCGCAAAGGGCAGCCCCAGCATATAGGCCCCTGCCACGCCCGGCACGATGGAATGGCTCAATGCGTCGCCGATCAGCGACCAGCCTTTCAGCATCAGATAGGCCGACAGAAAGGCGCAGATCGCACCGACCAGCGCGCTGACCCACATGGCATTGACCATATAGCCATAGGCAAAGGGTGACAGCAGCAGATCCATCATGATTTCGCATCATCCCCGTAGACGACAAAAGGCCGTTCATCATCGGTGATCACCCGCACCTTGCGGCTGTCGTCATCGTCATGCAAATCGGACCCGCCCAGCACGAAATGCCGCAACACGCCGCCAAAGGCGCGTTCCAGATTGGCGCGGGTGAATGTCTGTTCGGTTGGCCCGTAAGCCAGCACGGTCTGATTGACCAGAATGGTGTGATCGCAGAATTCCGTGACGGACCCAAGGTTATGGGTCGAGACCAGCATCACCCGGCCTTCGTCACGCATGCCGCGCAGCAGGGTAATGATCGCCTCTTCGGTCTGGACATCGACGCCGGTGAATGGTTCGTCCAGCAGGATCACCTTGCCGTCCTGCGCCAGCGCCCGGGCCAGAAAAACGCGTTTGCGCTGGCCGCCCGATAGTTCGCCAATCTGGCG
Source organism: Loktanella sp. (assembly GCA_017390475.1). GTDB lineage: Bacteria > Pseudomonadota > Alphaproteobacteria > Rhodobacterales > Rhodobacteraceae > Yoonia. Next base: position 15,319 of record JAFPBO010000002.1, on the reverse strand, counting down.
GTTGCGGTAATCCACCATGCCGACACGTTCCAGCGCCTGGGTCACCGCAGTCTTGTCCACGGCACTGGCGCGGCGGAAAAACCCCATATGGCCATAGCGGCCCATCATCACCACATCTTCGACCAGTACCGGAAATGACCAATCCACCTCTTCGGATTGCGGGACATAGGCGACGATGTTCTGGCGCAACGCCTCTTTCACCGGCATGTCCAGCACGGTGATCGCGCCTTTGGTCGCGGGCGCAAAGCCCATGATCGCCTTGAACAAGGTGGATTTACCCGCGCCATTCACCCCGACCAGCCCGGTGATCGTCCCGGTGGGGATGGTGAAACTGGCGTCATGCAAGGCGGTGTGACCGTTACGATAGGTCACGCTGACGCCAGTTGCCGTGATCCCCGTTGTCATTCAGCCAGGCCCCGCGCGATGGTTTCCGAGGTGACGCGCAGCAGATCCAGATAGGTCGGGACCGCGCCATCCCCTTCGGTCAGGCTATCGACATAAAGCACGCCGCCATAGACCGCATCAGTTTCACGCGCGACCTGTTCGGCCGGAGCCTGACTGACCGTGCTTTCGCAGAACACCACGGGGATGTTGTTTTCGCGCACTGTATCAATCACCCGCCGCACCTGCTGCGGCGTGCCCTGACTGCCGGCATTGATCGGCCAGAGGTAAAGTTCCTGCATCTCGAAATCTTCTATCAGATAGGTAAATGCCCCTTCACAGGACACCAGCCAGCGCCGGTCTTCGGGCACGGCGAGGATCGCATCACGCAGGGGGGCAATCGTGTCGGTGATTTCTTGTTTATAACGTTCCGCATTGGCCGTATAGATATCCGCTTGCGCCGGGTCATGCGTCACAAAGGCATCGCGAATATTGTCCACATAGATCAGCGCATTATTCAACCCCATCCAGGCATGCGGATTGGGCTGGCCGTCATAATCACCAGAACTGATGCTGACCGGCGTAATCCCGTCGGTGACAACCACGCTGGGGATATCGCGCAGGTTATTGAAGAACTGCTCAAACCAGCTTTCAAGGCCCAGACCGTTCCACAGGATCATATCGGCATCCTGCGCGACGATGATATCGCGCGGCGTTGGCTGGTATTCGTGAATCTCGGCCCCCGGCCTTGTGATGCTTTCGACGATGGCGGCATCGCCTGCGACATTGCGCGCCATATCGGCGATCACGGTAAAGGTGGTCACAACCCGGAACCTGTCATCCCCCGCAATGGCGGGTCCGCCAGCCAGCATCGCCGCTACGCTGACGGTGAAAAATGCGGTGCGAAATGTCATGGTCAGTCCTTTTGATCAGATCAGAAAACGACGGCAAGAGAATCTGCGAACCGTTCGCAACTATTAAGCACGAATGATAATCATTCGCAAGAGGCTATCCTGAAAGCATATATTGCCTGACATCTTCGCAGCCCGCACAATCCTTGCGCAATTCGGGGTTCTGCGCGCAAGATGTCGGTTTTGTTCCGAAAAGGCACGGTTTCGCGTTGCATCTTGGGGTCAGCCCCGCTTTAGTTAGAAAAAATATAATTACCAACACCGGGGAGGTTTGGTTTGCTACAAGTCAAAAACGACGATGCTTTCGTCGCATTCGAACGTGTGCAGAAAAGTTATGATGGCGAAACACTGGTCGTCAAAGACCTGAACCTGACGATACCGAAGGGCGAATTTCTGACCCTTCTGGGCCCTTCCGGCTCTGGCAAGACGACTTGCCTGATGATGCTGGCCGGGTTCGAGACCGCAACCCACGGACATATCCGTCTGGACGGCGTTTCGGTGAATAACATCCCACCGCACAAGCGGGGCATTGGAATGGTATTCCAGAATTACGCGCTTTTCCCGCATATGACAGTTGCAGAGAACCTGTCCTTCCCGCTTGAAGTCCGCAAGATGGGCAAATCCGACCGCGAGGCCAAGGTCAAACGCGCGCTGGACATGGTGCAGATGGGCGCATTCGGCAATCGCCGACCGGCACAGATGTCCGGGGGGCAGCAACAGCGTGTGGCACTGGCGCGGGCGCTGGTGTTTGAACCGGAACTGGTGCTGATGGACGAACCGCTTGGCGCGCTGGACAAGCAATTGCGCGAAACCCTGCAGTTCGAGATTACCAATCTGGCGCATCAGCTGGGCATCACCGTGGTCTATGTGACCCATGACCAGACCGAAGCGTTGACCATGTCGGACCGCGTGGCGGTGTTTGAAGACGGGCGGATTCAGCAATTGGCCACCCCGGATGATCTGTATGAACGCCCGCAGAACAGCTTCGTGGCGCAGTTCATCGGCGAAAACAACACCCTGACCGGCGTGGTGCAGGAAATCGGCGACAAGCGCTGTACTGTCAGGCTCGACAGTGGCGATGTGATCGAGGCTTTGCCAGCAAACGTCAATGCCGTGGGCGACCGCACCAAAGTGTCGATCCGGCCTGAACGGGTAGAGATTGACAAGACCCGGCTGCAACCCGGCGCATTGACGCTGAAGGCCGAGGTACTGGAATTCATTTACATGGGTGACATTTTCCGTACCCGCCTGCGGGTGGCCGGGACAGACGATTTCATCATCAAAACACGTAACGCCCCCGATCAGGTCCGGCTGACACCCGGATCGCAGATCGACATCGGCTGGTTGCCAGAGGATTGCCGCGCGCTTGATGCGTGATGGCTTTTGCAAGGGTACCACCGCCCGGTGGGTATCCTTGATCAGACGACCAACCGGGCATGACAACGGGAGATTAAGAATGAAACTGACCAAAGCAATGATGGCGACGACAGCCCTGACGCTGGCCGGAACCACCGCCTTTGCCCAGGATATGGCCGATGACATGACCATCGTCAGCTGGGGCGGCGCCTATCAGGCCAGCCAGGACAACGCTTATCTGCAACCCTATCTGGCCGATAACCCTGACGTCAGCGCCGTCTGGGACGAAAGCTCGAACGAAGCTGTCGCCATGTTGCGCGCGATGGACGAAGCCAATAACCTGACATGGGATCTGGTCGATGTGACCGCTGCGGATGCGATGCGCCTGTGCGACGAAGGTCTGGCGATGGAAATCGACCATGACGCCTTGCTGGCCGCTGCCCCCGATGGCACATCTGCGACCGAAGATTTCGGCGATATGATCATTTCGTCCTGCTTCATCCCGCAGATCGCCTATTCGACCACCAATGCGTACCGCACCGATGTTGCCGCATGGGATGGTGCCATCCCCGAAGATATCTGTGCATTGTTCGATCTGGAAACCTTCCCCGGCACCCGCACGCTGGAACGTCGCCCGCTCAACAACATGGAATGGGCGCTGATCTGTGACGGTGTCGCTTTCGAGGATGTTTACGACACGCTGGAAACACCCGAAGGTCAGGACCGTGCCTTTGCCAAGCTTGACACGATCAAGGGCGACACGATCTGGTGGACATCCGCCGCAGAAAGCATCCAGTCGATCGCCGATGGCGAAGCTGTGATGGGGTCGTCCTATAACGGCCGTTTCTTCTCGGCCATTGTGGAACAGAACCAGCCGCTGGAAATGCTCTGGGATGCGCAGGTCTATGACCTTGACGGCTGGATCATCCCCGCCGGTCTGCCAGAAGATCGCCTGAACCGCGTGCTGGATTTCGTGTTCTTCGCGACAGATACGCAGCGTCTGGCGGATCAGGCGGCCTATATCTCTTATGGTCCGGCCCGGATGTCATCGGCACCGCTGGTGTCGACCCATGCCGAACTGGGCATCGAGATGGCGCCGCATATGCCAACCAACCCTGACAATGCATCCAACGCATTCGTGCAGAACTACGAATGGTGGGCAGATTACCGTGACGATCTGGACGCACGTTTCCAGAGCTGGCTGGCACAGTAAGCCACACCGGCAGGGTAAGGCGGGGTGAACCCCGCCCTACCCCAGGCACGATATCGCAGGGCGGGGTTCACCCCGCCTTGCACATCAACCCAAAGGTTCAAATTCATGGCAGAACAAATGATGGCCGCCGACGGTCGCACGCTCAAGTCCAGCCTGAACCGCGCTTTGCGCAGGCAAAAACTGCGCGCCATGCTGCTGATCGCGCCGCTGTTGTTGTTCATCATGCTGACCTTTGTCATTCCGATCGGGCAGATGCTGTTCCGTTCGGTCGAAAACCAGATCGTCGGCAATACGATCCCGCGCACAGTGCAGGAACTGGCCAGCTGGGACGCCAGCATCGACCCGTTGCCGCATGAAGCCGTCTATGCCGCCTTTGCCAAGGATATGGCCATCGCCGTCGAAGAACGCCGGCACACAAGGCTTGGCTCGCGGCTGAATTATGAACTGGCGGGGATCTCTTCGCAATTCCGGCGCAGCGGTCGTGATGTCAGCGATATGGGTGCTGTCTATACTGAACAATTCGTAGCACTCGACCCTGTCTGGGAAGACCCCGCGACATGGACGACGCTGATGGCTGATCCTGACTGGATCGCTGAACTGGCGGCATGGGACGGCGACGGTGCAGAACCTGCGTTTGTCGTGTCAGAGGCGGCGCAGGATGCCCTGCCACAGACCGCCGATATCTACTCCGATTTCGCCCGGGTCACCCAGGAGACCAATAATCGCAGCCCCACAACGGTCCAGCCGTGGAATGTGGTCTATGCCGCGCTTTACGAAGATCTGACCACGGGCCCTGCCCCGCAGATCGACAGCGTCCCGGCAGAGCTGTTGCAAGATGCCGCCACTGCCGCGCAGGGCTTTGCGACAGAGGATTTCCGCGCCGCCTTTCTGGACAGTTCCAACGGCTGGGGCGACACGCGGATCTGGCAAACGATCCAGACATTCAGCGCGCCTTATACCGCAGGCTATTTCCTGAATTCAATCGACATGCAGATGACCCCCGACGGCGTGGTGATGGTGCCGGAAAACCAGCAGATCTATGTCAAATTGTTCATCCGCACGCTGATCATGTCGCTGACGATCATGGGGGCTTGTATCCTTTTGGGCTATCCGGTCGCCTGGATGCTGGCGAACCTGCCATCGCGGCAGGCCAATCTGATGCTGATCCTTGTCCTATTGCCGTTCTGGACCTCGCTGTTGGTGCGGACATCAGCCTGGAAAGTCCTGCTGCAACAGCAAGGCGTGATCAATGATCTGCTGGTCTGGATCGGGCTTGTGAGCGATGCCAACCGGCTGACGATGATCAACAATGCCACCGGCACGGTGATCGCCATGACGCATATCCTGCTGCCCTTCATGATCCTGCCGCTTTATTCAGTGATGAAGACGATCCCGCCGAGCTATCTGCGCGCGGCAAAATCTTTGGGTGCCACCAATTGGACCGCCTTCTGGCGGGTGTATTTCCCGCAGTCCGTGCCGGGGATCGGGGCTGGGTCGATCCTCGTGTTCATCCTGTCGATCGGTTATTACATCACGCCGGAAATCGTGGGCGGCACCTCGGGGATCTTTATCTCGAACCGGATCGCCTATCATATCTCCAGCTCGCTGAACTGGGGGCTGGCTGCGGCGCTCGGGACCATCCTGCTGGTCGTCGTGATGGCGCTTTACTGGGCCTATGACCGGATCGTCGGCATCGACAACGTGAAACTCGGAGGATAATGCCATGAGCAGCTTGCCCATCTACGCCACGACGGGTCAGAAGATCTGGCATTACACCTTCCGCGTCATCGTCGGGCTGATCCTGTTCTTTCTGATCGCGCCGATCCTGATCATCATCCCGCTGTCTTTCAACGCGGAGAGCTTTTTCACCTTTACCCCGGCGATGCTGGCGCTGGACCCGGATGGATATTCCCTGCGGCATTACCGGGATTTCTTTACCAATCAGGACTGGATTCAGCCGCTGAAAAATTCGCTGATCATCGCGCCTTTCGCGACGATCATCTCGGTAAGTCTGGGCACGCTGGCGGCCATCGGCCTGTCGCAGTCGCATGTGCCCTACCGCCGCACGATTATGGCGATCCTGATTTCGCCGATGATCGTGCCGTTGATCATCTCGGCGACGGGCATGTTCTTTTTCTACAGCCAGATGGGTCTGTGGATGGAAGACAACCTTGGCTTTTCGCGCGCCTTTTCCGGCTATATCAAGGTGATCATGGCCCATGCCGCACTTGGCATCCCTTTTGTGATCATCACGGTCACGGCAACGCTGGTGGGCTTTGATCAATCGCTGACCCGGGCTGCGGCAAATATGGGGGCGACGCCGACACAGACTTTCTTCAAGGTGCAGATGCCGCTGATCCTGCCCGGCGTGATATCAGGCGGGCTGTTCGCCTTCATTACATCGTTTGACGAAGTCGTCGTGGTTCTGTTTGTCGGGGCGGCAGCGCAGAAAACGCTGCCATGGCAGATGTTCACCGGGTTGCGTGAACAGATCAGCCCGACGATCCTGGCCGCTGCCACCGTGCTGGTCGCTGTCTCGGTGCTGCTGCTGGCGACGGTGGAAATTCTGCGCCGCCGGTCAGAACGGCTGCGTGGACTGTCGCCCAGCTAAAACCTTCCCCGCGGGGAAGGTTTCATCGCATCCGGACCTTCCCCGCGGGGAAGGTTTTCTCGCTTTGTCAAAATACTCCCGCCGGAGGCACCGCCAGCGGCGGTCCTGCTACGGCAATACCGCCAGCCAGCCCCAAACTGTCAGGATCGACAGGCCCGTCGCCAACAAGACCGAAGATGCGGCCACCCGCTTGGCCCGGCCATACATATTGGCGAAGAGAAAGGCATTCACCCCAGGCGCCATCGCGGCGGTCAGAATGGCCGAACGTGTCCCTGCAACGCCAAGCCCCCCCGCCTGCGCCAGCCCCCAGACGATGGCCGGATGCAGCAGCAGCGACACTGCGACGACATACATGATCGTGCGCATGTCGCCCTCGGGCCGGTAGCGATACAGCACGCCACCCAGCCCGAACAAAGCCGCAGGCAAGGCCGCACGCACCATCAGGTCCAGCGCATCGGTCAAGACGATCGGCATGAGGATTCCCGAGAAATTGACAACAAACCCCAGGACGATGCCGATGATCAGCGCATTATGGAACATCGCGCGCCCCACCTTGCCCGGCAGGGACATCATCGAGGCACCGCGATTGCGGGCGATTTCCATCGCCGTGATTCCGACGCAATAGCAAAACGGGGTATGGATCGCGATGATCGCGTAATTTGCCTCCAGCGCAGAAACGCCATAGGCGCGTTCGGTGATCGGCAGGCCCAGCAACAGCGAGTTGGAGAACAGGCAGCAGAAACCAATCGCGACGCTGTCTTCCCAGTCGCGTTTGAAGATGTAGCGCGCGCCAAGAAGCCCGGCGAAAAAGCCACCAAGCGCGCCCGCATAGAAACTGCCCAAGAGCAGAAGATCAAAGCTCTGCTGCAGATCCAGGGTCGAAATGGCGCGGAACAACAGGCAGGGGAGCGCGAAATTCTGGGTGAATTTCATCAGACCTTCGACGCCCGCATCGCTGAAAAAGCCGCGCCAGACCGCCAGATAGCCGAAGCCGATCACGATGAAGACCGGCAGAATAACGTCGAGCAGGGCGGCCATTGGCGTGTCCTTGAAAAACTTTTATGCCTCCGGCGGGGATATTTATGCTCGGAAGATGGGGAAGGTCAGGGTCAAGCCATCATAGGCTGGCTGGATATGGGCGGGGGTTTCGGCAGCGATTGTGGCGTAGTCGAGGTCGATATGCATGTTGGTCAGGACCGCTTGTTTCGGCTGTACCTTGGCGATCCAGTCCAGCGTCTTGGCAAGATGGGCATGGGTCGGATGCGGGTCGCGCCGCAGGGCGTCAACGATCCAGCAGGTCAGGTTTTCCAGCGCGGGCCAGGCGGCATCGGGGATGTCAGAAACATCGGGCAGATAGGCCACGTCATTCACCCGGAACCCCAAAGCGTCGATATTGCCATGGGTCACTTTGAACGGGGTCAGCGTGATGCGCCCCCCTGCCCCATCGATGGCAATGTCACCGTCAATCGTGTTCAGATCAAGGATTGGTGGATAGGCCGATCCTTTTGGCTGCACGAAAGCATAGCCAAAACGCGACAGCAGCGAATCTGTTGTATCTCCATCAGCCCAGACCTGCAGCCTTTGGCCGGTGTTGAAGACGATCATCCGCAGATCGTCGATGCCATGCACATGATCGGCATGGGCATGGGTATAGACCACCGCATCCAGCGTGCTGACCCCTGCGTCAAGCAACTGCGCGCGCATGTCGGGCGAGGTGTCGATCAGCACACGTGTCATCTGATCGCCGCTTTGCCTTGTGATCAGCATCGAACAGCGCCGCCGCTGATTGCGCGGGTTGGTCGGGTCGCAAGCGCCCCAATGTCCGCCCAGCCGTGGCACGCCGCCCGAGGAGCCGCAGCCAAGGATCGTGAAGCTGATCGTGTCGCTCATGAGGCTGCTTTCCAGAAAAGCCGGTCGAAATTTTCATTGGTCGCAGCGGCGAAATCGGCATAGTCGAGGCCGAAAATCTCTGCGCCCACAGCCGCCGTATGCGCGGTATAGGCCGGTTCATTGCGCCGCCCGCGATGCGGTGGCGGGGCCAGATAGGGGCTGTCGGTTTCGACCAATATCCGGTCCAGCGGGGCGCTTGCGAAAATATCGCGCAGGTCTTTGCTTTTGGGAAAGGCCGCGATGCCGGACATCGAGAGGTAGAAATCCAGATCAAGCGCCGCGCGCGCCAGACCGGCGCTGCTGGAAAAACAATGCATGACGCAGGTAAAGGCCCCGTTGCGATATTCCTCGGTTAATATCCGCGCCATATCGTCATCGGCGTCGCGGGCATGGATGATCAGCGGCAGCCTTGTCTCACGCGCCGCTGCGATGTGGATACGCAGGCTGGTTTGCTGGATATCCTTGCTTTCGGCGGTGTAGTGATAATCCAGCCCCGTCTCGCCGATGCCAACGAATTTGGGATGCTGCGCCAGTGCGATCAGTTCATCCACCGACGCCAAAGGTTCGTCCGCCACGGACATCGGATGCGTCCCGGCGGCATAAAAGACCTGATCGTAGCTTTCGGCGATGGCGCGGACGGCGGGTTCGTTTTTCAGCTTCGTGCAGATCGTCACCATCCGCGTGACCCCCGCCGCCATCGCGCGCGCGATAATGTCGTCGCGTTCGTCGTCGAAATCGGGGAAATCAAGGTGGCAATGGGCGTCGGTGATCGGGCTTTGGGTCATGGCGCGGCTTTCAGGCTGCGGCGACGCCTTGCGCCGTCTCTTCAATCTTGAAGATCATATCAAGGATCAGCGCGGCAGGGTCAAGGTTCACCGCGCGGCCATGGCGCGACCTTTCGGACAAGTCTTGCTGCAACCGCGCCCAAGCCTGCGCTGCGCGCGGATTTGGGGCGATGCGGGCCAGCAGGCGCGCCTCGCCCGCAGCCCCTTGGGTTGTGGGCTCGCCGAGCAGCCCTGCCCGCGCAGCACGTGCCAGAAAGAGATCAATCAGGTCCAGTGTCAGGCCAAAACGCGCCTCGGCCCCGCGCCCGGCGCAGGCATCGGCCAGATGCAGGGCGGCCTGCCTGTTGATTTGCGGCAAGCCATCGAAAAGCTGTACCAGATCCGCATAGAGCGTCAGGCCGCCGCTGCCCAGAAGCCTTATCGCATCGCCCACCGATCCACCGGCAAGGGCGGCAAGCCCGGCAGCATTATCGGTGCTGTGCCCGGACTGTGCCAGCGCGCGCGACAGGTCATCCGGCCCCAGCGCATGGCAGCGCAATTCGCGGCAACGCGACCGGATCGTCGGCAACAGGCGCGAGGGTTGATGCGCCACCAGCAGGATCACAGCGCCTGCGGGCGGTTCTTCGAGTTCTTTCAGGATCGCATTGGCAGCGTTGCGGTTCATCTCATCGGCGGCATCGACAATGACCACCCGCCTGCCACCATCGGTCGCGGACATCTGGAAGAAATGTTTCAGGCTGCGCACGGCATCGACGGTGATTTCAGCACGCAATTTACCTGCTTTATCGTCCCAGGGCCGCCGGATCAGCGCCAGTCGCGGATGCGCGCCGGATTGTACCAGTTTGGCATCAGGGTGGTCGGGCGAGACAGCCAGTGTCGGGTCACCCAGCATATCGGGAGGTTCATCCGCCAAAAGGAAGGTCGCGATTTTCCATGCGAGCGTCGCCTTGCCGACGCCGCGCGGCCCGGTGATCAGCCAGCCCGAATGCATCCGCCCAGAGGTGAAAGCATCCAGAAAGGCCAGTTCGGCCCCCTGCTGGCCATAAAGCACCGGGGTTTCGCGTGGATGCGGTGCGCCCTCGATCCGGTCGGGTTCGGGGATGACATCGTCGCTCATAGATGGGCCGCCACATCGCTGGCGATCTGGTCCATGGTGCGGTTGCCGTCGATCAGGACGCAACGCGCAGGATCTGCATGTGCCAAGGCCAGAAAACCGTGGCGCAGGGTTTCCTGAAACGGCAGGCCGAAATCCTCGAACCGGTCCTCGCCGGATTTGCGCGCAAGGCCGCGTTGCAATGCGGTCGCCGGGTCCATGTCGATAATGAAGGTCAGGTCGGGTTCCCGCCCGATCATCAGGCTGTGCAGCGCATCGACCTTGGCACGCAGATCGCCGCGGGTCGCACCCTGATAGACCCGCGTGCTGTCGGCAAAACGGTCAGAGACCACGGTTTTGTCATCTGCCAGCGCGGGCAGGATCGTTTTTTCCAGATGGTCGCGACGGGCAGCGGTGAACAAAAGGATTTCAGTTTCGGCCGACCAGCGGTCGGTATCGCCGGTCAGCAAAAGTTGGCGAATTTCCTCTGCCCCCGGACTACCGCCGGGTTCGCGGGTCAGGATGACATCGGCCCCCTGCGCACGCAGATAATCGGCCAACCGGCGCGCCTGTGTCGATTTGCCGGAGCCATCGATGCCTTCAAAGGTAATGAAACGCGGCTGAATCATGCGCCATTCGCATCGGCGCCCGGCGCGAAACCATATTTGCCCCAAAGAACCAGTGCCGCCGTGCGCATCCGCGCGGCAAAACCGCCAGCGGGCACATCGGCATCCGCCACCAGTGGCACCCGTTTCTCTGGCAAACCATCAAGCGCAATGATCAGTTCGCCCAGCGGCTGACCGGCGACAACCGGGGCCTGCACCGGACCATCGAACACCACCTGCCCTTCGACAGCACCCTGATGCAGGGTCGGCACCAGCAGGGTCAGATCCTCGGCCACAGTCAGGCCGACGGTCTGTTCGGCCCCCATCCAGACATCGGCAGTGGCAATGCGGGTGCCCGCAGTGGCGACATCGCGTTCGGCAAACTGGCGGAAGGCCCAATTGACGATCCGTTCGGATTCTTCAGCGCGCTGCTGCATCGTATCCAGACCGGTGATCACAAAGATCACCCGCCGGTCGCCCTGCACTGCAGAGCCAGCCAGCCCATAGCCTGCCTCTTGCGTATGGCCGGTCTTGAGACCGTCAGCCCCGATCCCCATCCGCAGGACCGGGTTGCGGTTCTGGCTGTTGGACGGCACCCGGTTGTCAAAGGCGAATTCGGTTTCGGCGAACAAAGGATAGAAGGTCGGGAAATCAGTGATCAGCCGACTGGACAGAATGCCCAGATCCTCGGTCGACATCCGGTGCCCGGCGGCAGGCCAGCCGCTGGCATTCACAAAGACCGAACTGTTCATCCCCAGCTGGCGGGCGCGTTCGGTCATCAGGCGGCCAAATCCGGCCTCGGTGCCGTCGGGCGACAATGCCTCTGCCAGCACCACGCTGGCGTCATTGCCAGACAAAACGATCACCCCGCGCAGCAGGTCTTCGACGCGGACCCGGTCGGTGGTATCCAGAAACATCGACGACCCGCCAAAGCTGGCCGCATGGGCCGAGACCGGCAGCACATCATCGACAGACATCCGACCGTCAATAATCGCCTCGAAGGCCATGTAGATCGTCATCAGCTTTGACATCGACGCGGGCGGTAAGGGGATCGATGCATCCTTGGCCAACAGAACTGTCCCGGTCGTCTGGTCATAGACATAGGCGGCCCGCGCGGCTGTCTCGAAAGTCTGGGCCTGCACCGTAGCGGCGCAAAGCAGCATGACACCGGCGGTCAGGCCCTGTTTGACTATGTTCATCGCGTGCCCTTTCACTATGGGTTCTGCAAAATATAAGCGTCAGCGAAGCCCAACGCTCTGACCCGTGCCAATGCGTCAGGGTCCGGCACCGGCCCAGCCACTACGAGCCACACCTGACGGCCGGACGTCTGCACCGGAGTAACCGTTGCAGTGAAGCCCGCGGACTGCAAGGTCGCGCTGGCGCTATCAGCATTGGCCTGGACCCCGAACACGCCGATCTGCGCCAAAGGCGCGGGCGGCACAGCCCCGGTAAAGGCAGGCGCAGCCACTGGGGCGACAGCTGTGGCAGCAGGCGCATCTGCTACAACGGCAGGCGCAAGCGGCGTCTGCGCAATCTCGACCGGCGCGGGTAAAGGGTCCGTCTCGTCGGTCTCGGCGACAGGCGCTGCCGGAACGGCAACCTCTTCGCGGCGCAGCACGGTCACATTCAGCTGTGTCGGGGCACCGGCCAGAATCCCCAGCGCTTCGGCCGCGTCAGAGGATAGTTGCAGCACAGGTCCGGGGTTTGCACGTTCGCGCCGGAACAGGGCACCGATGGTCGATTCTCCCGTCGCGGCATTGCGGATCATGACGCGTTCAGGTTCGCGCACATCTGGATGCGCCACCCAGATTCCACCCAGCGACGGGCGCCCGTCCCACAACCCGCGGTCCGTGACGCTGAAGATATCGGGCCGTTCCACATCCTGTTCGCCGCGCGTCATCATCGCGCCCGGCTGCGCGCCGGACAAAACGGTGCTGGCCCCCTCTTCACAGGCTGCAAGCACGACGACAGCAGACAGGATCGCAGGCAATTTCACCCACCGCCGCCCGTATGTTGCAAAGCCTGTCATACCCACTCTCCAATTCTGCGCAAGAGGACGAAGAAATCAGCCATTCAACTGCACCAAGACAAGACAACCGGTTATCGCCCCGGCCTTACCACCTGCCCACACTTGAACAGATAGCCGCAGGACCAGTACATGGAAAGCCGGAACCCGGTTTTATCGGCAATTTTCCCCAACAGCAAAGGCGCTTTCCGAATCGTTTCCCAGCCGTTAACAGGACCCGGTCGGAGGAGTGGCAGAGTGGTTGAATGCACCGGTCTTGAAAACCGACGTAGGTGAAAGTCTACCGTGGGTTCGAATCCCACCTCCTCCGCCACAGCCGCATGTATCAAAAATATATTTATCGTTTATAAATAAATACTTAAGTCCAAACTTTGGTGTTACTTAAGTTAATATACCTTGCCTTGCTACCCTTTTTGCACCACATTTTGCTACACTTGATGTGAAATGAGGTTCCGACATGTTCAGACCAGTGTTGCGCGGGAAGACGTGGTATCTGAAACGTCGCGTTCCCAAAAGGTATGCTGAGGTAGAGCCGCGTGCTGTGATTTGGGATAGCCTCAAAACAGACTCCTATACTATCGCTATACAAAAATCGGTTGGTGTATGGTCAGCTTACATTGAGGGGTGGGAGGCGCGATTGGCCGGTCGCGATGGCGATGCAGCGGAGAAGTTTCGTGCGGCGCAATATCTGGCCGGAGTGCGCGGATTTCAGTTTCTGTCTGTCGATAAGGTGCAAGAAGCCCCACTGGAAGAGGTTTTGCAGCGGGTCGAGTCTTCTCGGGGTCCTGACGGTTTGCCCGATGAGGCGGTGGCACCCGCTCTGCTTGGCACGGTTGAAGCGCCAAAACTGCGGATTTCTGATCTTGTGGCACATATCGAAGAGCTTGCAGCGAACGACAACCGTTTCAAGAATACCGAGCAAATGCGCCTGTGGCGATCGCCACGCGCTCGGGCTGCGGCGAATTTAACCGCAGCTCTGGGTGAGGATATAGCGGTTGCCGATATTGGAACTGCGCACGCGCGGGCACATAAAAAATGGTGGAAGGCCCGTATGGCACGCGAAGGCCAATCGGCAGAAACGGCGAACAAAGACTTCAATTATTTGGCGGGCATGCTGGCCCGGTTTTACGACGACCTTGAACACGAGGATCCGCCAAGGCCTTTTGCCGGTGTCTCCATCCGAGATCCTCATGCAAAATCCACCCGTAAGCGCGAGGTGCCAGTCGCATGCATCCTGAACAAATGGTTTGCGCCGGGTGCGCTTGATGGCCTCAACGATCAGGCACGTGACGTTTTGTTAATCTCGATCGAAACTGGGTGCCGCCAGAGCGAGATTTTCAACCTGCCGGCAGCTGCGATCTGTCTTGATGGTCCAATCCCACATATTCTGGTTGCGAATGAAGAATCGGATGATCCCGACGAACGACGAGAAATCAAAAACCTCTCGTCAGATCGGACAATTCCCTTGGTTGGCGTCGCTTTGGCTGCAGCCAAAAGGCACCCTGACGGCTTCCCAAGATATCGCAACACAAGTGGCTACAGCAACTTGGTGAACAAGTATCTGCGCAACAATGGCCTGCTGCCCGAAGGTGTGACGATCGGCGGTATCAGGCATACATGGGAAAGCCGGATGAAGCAGGCGGGCTACGACACCGATGATCGTGGTGAGTTGATGGGGCATTCTCTAAAACGACTGCGGGGTCGCGAAATCTACGGCGACAGCATGCCGCTGCCAGATCGCTTACTAATTGCGCAGAAGGTGATGCTGCCCGTCCCTGCACACCTGTCCTGACACCATTGTTGCAACATGACTTGCGGATGCCTGGCGCGCATTCATTTCGGGCACGGCAGATATTTTCTGGCCCTTTTTATCGTGGCGAGCCTCAACTGTTCGGCCTCAAGCTCGCTCTCTAGCCGCAGGAATATTGGTAGGTATGCGTGATTTGTTTCTAGAAGGATGGCGACCGTTCCGAGGCACGACTGAATACGCAGGATTTTTTGCGTAGGTGCATCGTCGTCATGCAATGGCGTGTGGCGACTGGGTGATGCGATAGCATCATCATGACGCCTGCGCGAAGTAGCCATACGGGCATTGGGAGACATAGCGCCGCAGGGTGCCGCCGTGACGACCTCCTGTTCGCGAACATGACTTCTCCGGTCCCGTGCCATAGGCCGAGTTCTCCTGCCCGATCCCGGGCAAGGCGGGATGGGTGATATTGATCTGATCTGAGCCGGGAAAGTCTCCGGCGGTGCTGCAGTCAGTATAAGCCATCAGGGGTCCAATCATTGAGTCAAAAGCAGAAAAAAATGATTATTATGGGGATAACCATATGTTTTACATATATTATTGTGCATCTTCCGTCAGAGGCCAGTATAGCTGCTCCGCGCGCATGAAGCTGAAAACAAAACAACCAAAAAACATGTATTTTTGACCACAGACCAAAAACT
>JAFPBO010000009.1 GCA_017390475.1 Loktanella sp. | reverse complement strand
CTCTTCCCTTCCCGGGTCTTTCTCCCCCTCCGGCCGAAGGGACGCGGCATAGGCTGGGTCGGGCCGGGTGATGGTTGGAATCTTCTTTCTCAACGCCCTGCCCTCACGCGGCCAGGATGTTGTTGAGGATGTCGGTGGCCTCCTCAAGGGCCTCGACGACATGACGGACATGCGGGCGCATGAGGGGGTTTGGATCGGCCTGCTTTTGCAGCGCGATGGCGTGGAGCAGGCCTTTCTCGTCCATCTCCTTGTAGGCGTTACGGCGCATCATCACCGTCTCAACCACTGGAAACCGGGCGATCGCCACTTTGATCAAGGCGGCATCCGCGCGCGTGGCTTTCGGGTCAACCATGTTCAGAACGACATGGTGGCGCGGCAAGCTCGCCGGGTCATCGACACGCGCGCGCAACCTTTCGAACCAGTCGGCGGTCTGAGCACCCACATCAAGATCCGAGGTCGAGAGCATGACCGGCGTTACGATGTGATCGGCGAGAACCGCGATCCCGTCCGACCATTCCGCGCCGACGCCAGCCGTGTCGATGAAGATGAAATCCGCCGAGTCCGCATCATAGACCTGCTCGATCATGCGATCGACGGCCCCTACACTCTCGACCGAGATTGACCGCAGCAGAGGCGACCCCAGACCCGCCGCTTCAGCTCGTTCGTGCCAGGCGCCAAGCACTCCGGTGCTATCAGTGTCGATCAGCAGAACCCGACGCCCGGCAGCCACGGCAGCGCTGATCAGGGCGCGCGAGAGCGTGGTTTTGCCACTCCCCCCTTTCCGGGCCATCGCGGCGATGACCACAAGATTGTCGTTGGGCATGGTGCGCGGACCTCCTGCAAAAGGTAACCACGCCATTGGCACCGCCTGCCTGAGTGTGGGGCGATGGTCTAAGACACGTCGGTAAGGACGTCATTAACGACGTCTCTTAGACGGGGTCCCTGATGCGTGGTGAAATTCTTGGGTTGGAGCGGCGGCGCATTTGGCGTGACGAGGACAAGCTAGAGATTGTCATGTCGGTCGGGATCGAGGGGGCCACAGTGACACAGGTGGCGCAGCGCCACGAAGTGACGCGGCAGCAGATTTATGCGTGGCGGCATGACCTCAAGAGGAAGGGTCTGTGGTCGCCCGATGCCGGTGCGCTGTTCTTTCCGTTGGACATGCCAGTTGCGGCCGGAGTGCCAGTGGCACAGGTGCCGGTCGCTGAGGCACCGCCGCCGGTTGCGGTTGAATTGCGCCTGCGTGATGGGCGCAGTTTGCATTTTGAAAGCATGATCGACCCGGCTGCATTGTCGGTGCTGATCCGTGCGGTGGACGCGGCATGATCGGCCCCGGCACTGGTGTGCGCGTGTATCTGGCCTGCGGGGTGACGGATATGCGCAAAGGAATTGCGGGTCTGGCGGCGCTGGCCCAGGACGTGCTGCGGCAAAAGCCCGCCAGTGGTGCGGTCTTTGCGTTTCGGGGCCGTCGGGGTGACCGGCTGAAGTTGCTCTATTGGGACGGGCAGGGATTCTGCCTCTACTACAAGGTGCTTGAACGAGGCCGTTTCCCGTGGCCAAATGCCCAGAATGGGGCAATGCGTCTGACCTCGGCGCAGCTTGCGATGTTGTGGGAAGGGATCGACTGGCGGCGTCCGGATTGGGGTGCTCCGCCTGCCCGGGTAGGGTAATTTTATTGCCTAACATGCTATATTTATATGGTCCCTTTGTCTGATTTTTGGTAGTCAGGCGCATGTCAAAGCCTGCTGAAAACCTGCCAGATGATCCCGCTGTGTTGAAGGCGATGATCGCAGCATTGCAAGCCGAAAACGCCAAGATATCGGCGACATTGCGTGTCCATGACCAACTGGTGCAGGCGCTGCGTCTGCGGATCGCCAAACTTCAGAAATTGGCCTTCAGCAAATCCTCGGAAAAAATCGAACGCGAAATTGAACAGCTGGAGCTGGCGCTCGAAGACCTGCTGGTCGCGGTGGCCGAGGAAGATGACGCACCCATCAACGAAGGGCAGGATGAGCCGTCACAAGACGCTGCCGATGCGCCCGCTTTGCGCCGCCGCCCGCGTGTCGCGGATACAACCCCGCGCGAACGCCGCGAACTGGACCCCGGCACCTGCTGCCCGGACTGTGGCGGTGATCTGCGTGTGGTCGGCGAAGATGTCAGCGAACTGCTCGATATGATTGCCGCCCAGATGAAGGTGATCCAGATCGCCCGGATCAAGAAATCCTGTCGCCGTTACGAGCGGATGGTGCAGGAACCAGCCCCCAGCCGTCCGATCCCGGGCAGCATGGCAGGACCGAACCTGTTGGCGCATGTGCTGGTCTCGAAGTTCGATGACCACCTGCCTTTGTATCGCCAGCACGAGATCTTCGCCCGCATGGGGGCGGATATTCCTGAGACGACGCTTGTCGGCTGGTGCGGGCGGGCCATGAAGACCCTGCAGCCGCTGATCGAACGGATCGAGGCGGACATCATGGCTAGCGACCTGCTGCATGCGGACGATACACCCATCCGGGTGCTGGATCGCAGCCTGCACGACAAAGGTCTTGGCAAAGGGGTCAAGCAAGGCCGGATCTGGGCCTATGTGCGTGACCAGCGACCCTGGGCCGGGGCATCGCCACCGGGCGCTGTCTACCGCTTTGCACCAGACTGGAAGGAAGAGCATGTTCTTGTTCACCTGTCCGATGCGCGCGGCATCCTCCAGGCCGATGGCTACAAAGGCTATGCCAAGCTCTACACGCCTGAACCCGGTGGCAAACCGCGCTTGCGCGAGGCAGCCTGTTGGGCCCACCTGCGGCGCGATTTCCATGACTTCTGGACCTTGACCAAATCCGAAATCGCCCGCGAGGCGCTCGACCGGATCGGCAAGTTCTACGACATCGAGCGAGACATCAACGGTCAGCCCGCTGACGTCCGCTATGTGGCGCGTCATAAGCTCAGCCGACCCAAGGTCGAGGCTTTCTTTGCCTGGTCCGAACAGCAGCTTCTGCGTATCCCTGGCAAGAGCGATCTGGCCAAGGCATTCCGTTATGGCCTCGCGCGGCAGGAGGCCTTCAGCCTGTTTCTATCCGACGGTCGTGTGGCCATCGACAACAATCCTGCTGAACGTGCCCTGCGTCCGATTGGAATCGGCAGGAAAAACTGGCTCTTCGCCGGCGCCGATACCGGTGCAGAAACCCTGGCGCGCGCGATGACTATCATTGAAACGGCCAAGCTGAACGGTCTTGACCCGCTGGCCTATCTTGCTGACATCCTCGACCGCATCCACGATCACAAGATCAACAGACTGGATGAGTTGCTGCCTTGGAACTGGGTGCCGATGGCATCCGTGACGAACAGTCAAGCCGCGTAAGCTGCGGTAGCAATGGCGTGGTTACGCAAAAGTAGTGTAACGCGACAAAGATGTAATAATGTCGCTAACCTCTTGGTGCATCGGCGTCAAGCGGAAGGCGGGATGCACGATGCGGTGGGCATGATGCACTCGCCGTTGCGCGTTTTGCAGCGACCAGACAGCGGGGCGCAGGGGACAGACGCCGCGATCCAGGTTGCGCGATGCTTTTGCCAAAAGACGTGCTGCATTCGGCATCCACCAAGGCACGTGAAGCGCGGAACGCGACGCGAGGTGCACGCGACGCCGTGCATGAAGCGCGATGCGCGATGCGTGCTGCAATCGACACGTCCCACTTGCCCGAAGACGCGCGGCAGCGCGCAAAAGACACGGTGCATAGGACGCGATGCACGGTGCAGGGAACGCGGGACGCGTTACATTGAGCGCGTTGCGCGCTGCATTTGCCAACGGACGTCAAATCGGCCCCGAAGGCCGATTTTCTACATTGAGTACAAGCCCTTAATGCCTTCTCCGCTTGTGCTGGGAGAAGGCGGGCTTGTACGAAGGTGGCAAGAAATAGGAACGTTAACTTCAAAATGTCACGCAGCCGAAGACTGACCGAAACAGACCGTCTGAGCATCGCCAAAGAGCGTGCACAGGGCGTCGCCGCTGCTGATCTGGCCCAGCGGCATGGGGTCAGCCTGAAGACGATCTACAATGCCGTGAACCACGCTCTGGACCGGCAAAACGCGAATGGCAGCCGGCCGATCGTCATTGGTCTGCGGGTCAGCCGACGTGAGTTGGCCGCGTTTGATGCCGCACTTGCCCGTCATGGCATCACCAATCGCACAGATGCCTTGCGCCATTTGGTGTTGGCCGCTGATGAAATCCTGGAGCCCGATCACCCGCCGGTCACTTCAGGGCGGTGCAGGCGTAAAGCTCTACCTCACCCCGTCCGAGCAGAAGACCATCGAGTAGCTGAGCCAGGCCGTGGGCAAGACCACCAAGCGCGTGGTGACTCGGTCCCGTGCGGTCGGGCGTAATCCGTTCGAGGGGCGCAGCGTGTCCGAGCGAACCGAAGACACGCCGCTTCTGACCGAGGACCAGACACGCCGTATGGACCTCGACGAGGTAATCTTCGTGATCGACGCGCAGATGCCGATCCGGGCAAGGCGGTGTTGATCGCCGTCTCGGATTGACCCATTTTTCCATTTGGGGCCGACCCCTCTGAACTATGATACGCTCATGAAAAGTCAGCGGAATATTCGATACCAGTGGGTCACGGCGTTTTGGAAAAATGGGTCAATGCCTCGTGAAATTCAACAGCCCCTGTCTGGACTGGAGCGAACGCCGCCCGCATCTGGCCGGGGTGCTGGGGGCCGCCATCTGCACCCATGCGCTGGATCAGGGCTGGGTCCGTCGCCGCTCGGGAACCCGGGCGCTGGAGATCACACCTTCGGGCAGGGTTGGTTTCAGGCAGGCGTTCGGGATTGAATCTGCTTCCAGCTGATCATACCTACGGCGCGACTTTTAAGGGGGGAGCGGTTACAGCATCAGACGTGGCAGACGAAGTATTGCGTTCATCACGAACCCAATCATAACAACCAGCGACATGTTGAACCTAGACCCACTCGCACCCCGTCAGGACCTAAAATACTGCCCACAGAGTCAAAGCAGGCAGAAATAACTTACCTCGCAGCAGTTGCCGCGTGCCGTCATGCAAACACATCCGCGACATAGCGGCCATGCTCGCGCTCCATTTCGTCGGCCCAGGCATGGGCCTCATCATCGCTGACCTGCATCGCTTCGCGGTAGATGCGCACGAAAGTGTCGCGCACGGCAGGCGCCATGCGTTCACCATCGCCGCAAACGTAGACCGTGGCACCGGCGCGGAACAGGGCGGCGGTCTTTGCGCGGTCCTGCCAGACGCGGTGCTGAACGAAGGTCACATCACCCTCTGACGCCTGCGAAAAGGCCGGGCGGACATCGACCACGCCCTCAGCTTGCCATTGCGCCAGCTCGTCGCGATACAGGTAATCGACCTTGGGATGGTCGATCCCGAAGAACAGCAGCGCCTCGCCCACGTCGCGCCCTTCAGCCTTCTGGATCGCGCGTTCCTGAAGAAAGCCATGGAACGGGGCGATGCCGCTGCCTGCACAGACCATGATGACCGGCAGCGCGGGATCTTCGGGCGGATGGAAGGCCGCCTGTGAAGGGCGTACCGCGACAGAAACCGCTGCCCCCTCTGTCAGTCCCGCAAGGAAGGTCGAGGCGACACCCAGATGTCGTCGCCCTCCGGCTAGCGCCGGTGCGTCAAGAACGGCCAGTGTCAGCGAACACCGGGCCGGATCGCGCAGCGGCGAGGAGGATATGGAATATTGCCGTGGTCGCATCGCGGGCAACGCGGACAGGAACTGCGCCAACGGAAGCTCGCAGGCTGGGAAGCGTTCTAGCAGGTCCAGCAGGGTGACCCGACTCGCCAGCAGCTCCCGCACATACACGTCTTCCTCGGCAAGCGCCTCCAGTGCGGCGCGATCCGGCGGGCAGCGTGTGGCCGCAGCGAGGCGGGCGACCTGCGCCCGTGTCGCCGGTTGCGCCAGTTCGACATAATCGGCAAGGATATGGGACAAGGCGACCGGCTGGCCAAGGGGCAGCGATGCACCGCCCGGCTGGCCACTGATCATAACCTGAGTGTCGGCGGTAAGGCCGAAGCGGCGCAGCACCCGTTCGATATCGGCCTGCGGATTGCGCGGAAGCACCGCCAGATAGTCCCCGGTGCGGTAGCTCATGCCAGGCGGCAGCGCGAATTCGATATGGCGCTTGGACCGCGCCAGCGGCGAGGTCATGTCAACCAGTTCGCGGTTCTCCAGAATCCGCCCCTGATCAAAGTCGGTCAGGCGCAGCACCTCCAGCCGCCCCGGGCCGAGGATCTCCACCTCCAGCCCCTCCTCCGCCGCTTTGACCGGTTCGCGGCCAAGCGCTAGGCCAAGATCCTGCCAAAGACCGGCATACCAGGCATCGAAGGCGCCGAAGAAATCCCCTGCTGCATCGGTCTCGCCCCGGTCCCTGATCCGCGACGCACCGGCCTGTTCCATGGCAGCGTCGATCTGCTTGGGGACCGCCTGATAGGTCTGCGCCCATTGCCGGTTGCCGGCTCCGAAGACGGCGAAAGGCACGCCCTCCAGCGCGTCGGCGTCCAGCCCCTCGACCCATTTCACGAACCGCCGCGCATTGTCCGGCGGCTGCCCCTCATACGAGGCCGTGACGACGATGACGGCGCCATCCCGTGGAAGATCTTCGACATGATCGTCAAGCGGCGCAAGCGTCGCGGTATAGCCCTGCGCCGCCGCGTCCTGCGCGATCCGCCCTGCGAAGGCCTCACAGGACCCCGAGTTGCTGCCGTAAAGCACCAGCAGCGGCGCGCTGTCGCCGTCCGCCTGCGCGGGTGCCTGCGTCTGCGACGAGGGCCGGGGCGCCGCAGCCAGTGCAGTGTTGCGAGGACGCAGCGTAACGTCATCCCGCCGCCGCGCACGGACGCGGAACCCGTCAGGCTTCAGCGTCAGCGTTTCCGCGATCTTCAGCTGATAGCCCGGGTCCACCTCTGTCAGGGTGAAGCGCTGCAGCAGCATGGTCAGCACCATCTGCGCCTCCTGCATGGCGAACCCCCGGCCGATGCACGCCCGGCCCCCGTTGCCGAACGGCTTCCAAGCATGGGACGGCAGTTGCGCGGCAACCTCAGGATCGAAGCGCTCTGGTCTGAATACCTCAGGATCGTCCCAGACGACGGGATCTCGGTGCAGCACGGGGATCAGCACCAGCAGTGTATCGTGGGGTGTGACCGGATAGCGTCCGCCCAGCACAGTCGGTTCATGCGGCGAGACCGCAAAAACCGGCGCCGTGGGCCACAGGCGCAGGGCCTCCTGCAGGATCTGCTCGATATAACGCAGCTTTGCCAGATCTTCGACCTGCGGCGGCCTGCCGTTCAGCACGCTGTCAACGGTCTCCCCCGCCCGCGTCATGATAGCGGGACTGCGCATCAGGAAATAGAGCGCAAAGGACAAAAGCCCGCTGGTGGTTTCATGCCCGGCTATCAGGAAGGTGACAAGCTGGTGGCGGATGTTGTCGTCGGGTAGTCCCTCGCCCGTTTCCGGATCGCGGCCAGTCAGCATGATGTCAAGCAGATCGCCACGCTCGCCGACCCGGCCCTCGACCCGGCGTTCCTCGATGATCGTTTCGGCCACGCGCTTCATCAGCGCCAGATCCGCCTCGTATTGCCGCCGCGATGGCAGCATCATCGCATTCGCGATATCGGGCCGCTTGGCACGAAGCCCGGCCTCGGCCAGCGCCCCCGACATGGCGCCAATGAACGGATGTGTCTCGTTCTGATAGAAGCTGTTGAAGCGGTAGTCAAAGGCGCAGAGCGCGATGGTATCCAGTGTCAGCCGCGTCATGCTGTCGGCGACGTCGATGACGGCATCCGGGCCGAACCGTTCCCACCGCAGCAGCATCTGGTCGGCGATTTCCTCCATCCGGTCGAACATCGCGCGCACGCCGATCGGGCCGAAGGCGGGCATCAGCAGCCGGTGCGCCTTTCCCCAGTTGGGCTCATCATTGTGGGCGGTGAACAGGCCATCGCCGCCCAGATCGCGCAGCACCTCCAGCGGCCGGTGGATCTTTTTGGAAAAGCGGTTCTGATCACAGACCTCGCTTACTAGTTCCTGAGAACTCAGAACCAGCAGCGACTGGCCCAGCCCCGTCAGTCGGTAGATTGGGCCATGAGTACCGGCCATCCGGATCAGGCTCTGCACCGGTGTGGCTTTGTCGATCAGGCCAAGGTTGCCGATCAGCGGTAGCCCGCGCGGCTGCGGAATGGGATGTGTCATGTTGGATGTCATGGCTGGCGTTCCTTCAGACTGTCAGGGCATGCCCGGCCCCGGTCAGGGGTTGGTGGAAGAAGGTGGCGATGATCGTTTCGATCAGCATGCTGCGGGCCTGTGCCGGAGCGATCCCGGCATCAATCCGGCCGATGAACTCGGGGAAACGGGGCGGCTGACTGAGCATGCTGTTGAGCAGCACATAGACCAGCGCGGGATGCGCGCCCCGGATGATCCCCGCTTCCATACCGGCAGCAATGAGCGGGCGACTGGCCTCATAGGCGGGGCGCAGGATCTTTTCGGTGACGATTGCCGCCCTCTCGTCGTCATCGGCGCTGATACGAAGAACGAAATCGCGGACATCCGGGAAGGCGTCATAGTAGTCGCTGGTCAGAGTGACCGCGTCGCGCAGCCGTTCAGTCAGGGGCCGCGGGTCGCCCTCGGCCAGTTCGGCAGCCACTTCCAGCGCAGGCGTCATCGCCTCTGCCAGCTTGTCAACACAGGCCATCCAGAGGCCAGCCTTGCTGCCGAAATGAACGCGGATCAGGTTCGGGCTGACGCCCGCTGCCGCAGCGATCCCGCGCAGATCAGCCGCCACGAACCCATGCCGGGCAAAGGCGCTTATGGCCGCAAGTAGCAGGGCTTCGCGGCCACCGCTCTGATCTTTGGGCGGGCGCCCGCGTGGGCGTGACTGAGGGCGTTCAGCCATCGACATATCCTTTTAATGTTCAACCGTACATTTAAAAGGTCACGTCAAGATTTCAAGACCACTTGATATGGCTCGGTACGCCTGACGGCAGCGGATCTGCCCGGCGCCGACGTAAAGCCTCGCAGTAAAGCGGCATTGGACTCAGCGCCATCATCCCGTCCTTGATCGCTGGCCAGGTGAAGGTCGTATCTTCCAACCGCTTGTAGGCCATCACCAGTCCTGTGCCGTCCCAGTAGAGCAGCTTCAGCCGATCCGCCCGGCGCGAGCGGAATACAAACACCG
>JAFPBO010000056.1 GCA_017390475.1 Loktanella sp. | reverse complement strand
CTGCGATCGCAGATGCGCTTTTGAGGCGCACACGGTGGTGGGCCTGTTCCTTCAGTCGGGCTACGCCCTCCTTCCGTCACAGCCCCACCACCGCGTCTCATCCAGATTGACGCCCAATCTCACCCTGTTTGTCGCGCTGCAGCCATCGTTGACAGGCAGGCGTGACTTTGAGCAAAATGTTCTTGTTTTCAGCAAGGCCCCTCTGGATGGTTTTGCTAACCAGCGCGCCAACAATACATCCTTCATGACGGAAACACAAAATGCCTGAGTGATTGTGCAGTGTTTGGACGGTGTCAATCTGGACGACCTGTCCCAAGTCGATCCGGGTCGATCAAAGCAGCCGGTTCATCTCGTGAGATATTGTTCTGTGGGCTTTGCGGGGGTGCCTTGGCTTTCAACCGTGGAGCGTCTGCCAATCGGTGGGCAACCCCGTTTGACTCGCCAGACTTCTAGCAGACCGCAAAGTATCACGAGCGCCCCTTAAGTGATTTTATGGTAGGACAGGTTTTCTACAACGAAAATCACTGCCGAGATAGCATTGAGGACCACTTCGGTCATTAAAAAAGAACACCAACCCGCGCTGAGTCAAGCCGCAAGTGGAAAGCCCCACCAAGGCCCACCGATCAGCAGGATGTTGATCACGACAGGTAGTAAAGATCATTTGACGGCTGGACTTCACCTAATCGCGGACGAGATCTAACCGGCGACCTTCGTGACCGGGTACGCAGGTTTGTCATTGTCCCCTCAACAATGAAGCCGCGATCCGGACCGAGATCTCCGTCAGCGGACCGTGACCGCACAGGACACTCTGGTTCAGTTCGCGACAGGCCGTTAGGAACGCATTGATCGTGCGGCGGTCAAGGCGCCCCGTCGGAGATGCGTCCAAATGGCCCCTGAACCGTAATGCATCCTGCAGCAGGTAAACATATGCATTTTCGTTGACCCAGCGCAACGTGGTGAACGCGTTGCGACGATCATTGCGCGCCATGCCTTCCAGATCGGCAAGAAGCAGCGCGAACTCATCAGGCCTGGTCATGCGGCTTGCTTGCAGGAGCAGCGCCTCGATCTCGTATTCGTGCTTCGGCAATATGCCGGCAATGTCGTCCAGCAGCGCTTCGGCCCGCAAAGGAGACCGGCGGTAGGTCGGGTAGCGCCCGTCTCGATGGAGGGCGATGAGGTTCCGGGTAGCCTCGACATCCCCGTCCGCGGAAGCAGGCTCAAGCAAACCCCGCGCCTTCCGTTGATCCTGACGGACACCCCATCCCCACATCAGCGCATCGCTCAAGGCGGCGAGGGAACCGCGCACGTCATCGTCGACGGCCTGCTGCAAGCGAAGCACGCCCTCCTCGCGCCGATCAAGGCCCAGCAACCCTTGTGCGAGGTCGCGTGCAAAGGCGATGTCGGCACCCTGAACATCTTGACTGATTGCTGTCTCGTAGGCCGCGACCGCACTATCAATGTCCACGTTGCCTGTTCGGCCGTCCCGATGGAGCCCCGCAATCTCGACATTGACCCATGCCTCGCCAGCCATCGCTGCATTCTCGAAGTCGGCGACTGCCTGTTTGATGTCCGGCTCGACCAGCTGTCCGTCGCGCCGTAGTTCGCCGAGCCGCACGAAGCCATAGGCTGAGCCAAGCTCAGCTGCCTTTTCAAACGCAGCGATCGCGGCGTCTCCGTCGGCAGGAATTGCGCGCTCAGCGGCATAGGCTTCGCCTAAGGCGATGAGCGCCTGCGGATCGTCCGCTGCCGCAGCCCGCTGGAGTAGTTCAAGGCCTTTGGTTGGATCAGGCGAAACGAAGCTTCCATCGAGATAGGCTTGTCCGAGGCGCAGGAATGCGAGCGTCACATTCTGGTCTGCGGCTGCCGCGAGGAGCGTGACGATCCGCTCCGCGTCCGCTAGGTTATCGGTCCCCACCGTCAAAAGTTCTGCCAGTCGGATTTGGGCAAAAGGATTTCCTGCTCCCGCCGCTTCCTCAAGCAGCGCTTCCGCCTCGTCACGATCGGCTTCGTCGTTCGATTCGGCCAGGAGCCCGTTTGCGAGCGCAAGCTGGTGCCAGGGATCGCCATCTGTGGCCGCCTGTCGAAGGAGCGCGAGACCAGCCTCTCGATCCCGCGCAACACCTTCGCCGGCAAGAAGCGCCTCGCCCAACCTTTGCTGGCCGGCGGTCGACCCTTGATCGACGGCCCGCCTGTAAAGCTCCACCGACCGGACAGGGTCAAGGGCCACAATGGACCCTTCCCGATAAAGGTCGCCTAGTCTAACCAAAGCGAAGGAGTTCCCCTGCTCGATGGCTTGCCGTAGCAGATCTTCGACACGGGCACCCCTCGACCACTCGGCAGGCAAGACCACAAGGGCTTCGGCGAGGCCGATCATGCCCCAGCTATCTCCCTCGTTTGCCCGTCGTTCTAGCTCAGCCAGATCCGCAGGATCTCGGTTCAGGCGAAGCCGCTCGATAAGTGTCTCGTTCGTGAGTGTAGACATCTCCAGTGCCGGTGCCGAAGATCCGTGATCTTCCAGTTGGCCAAACGGGTCCTCTGTCTGGGCCTTCAGCATCTGTGAAGGGAACGCAGCCGAAAGACCGAGAATTAAGGCAGAAATAGTGAGGCCTCGGTAATGTCGCATCATCAACTCATCATCGCTTGCTTTAGCACTATGATTTTATTAGTGAACGTGTCCTTTGCAAGGGTGAAGTGGCTCTTACAACGAGGAGTTGAAGGCATTTCTTTTCGCGTCGAGATCGCATTGAACGAGGATAAGCAGGCTAGACCCCCACAGGGTATCACCTTGGTCACTGGCATGCCTGTTTAAGCCGACGTGCCCCAAGTGCCCTGCCTTTTGTCGGAAAAATCGGCTAATTTTGCTCTTTAAATGAGCATTTTGACCATGCGAGGCGACTGCGGTTGCGCAGACACCAGAAGCTGTCCGGATTAGGCCATGAACTCCGATCGTCTTTATCCGGCAGGTACTTTTTTTCAGCGCGTCGGACGGACCTATCCTGCCGTTTTTGATCAGTTTGGGTCCGGATCGCGGTCATGTGTATAGCGGTGGCGCTCGCAATCGGCAGATGGCGTCGAGGATGGCGCGCACCATCGGGCCGCTGACGGCCACCTCGGCCAGTTGGAAGGTAATGGCACGAGTGTGGCGCACGACGTAGGCGCCGATCTTGGTGCGCGATGACAGGTCCCGCGTTGTATTCGATGAACTCATGCCCGGATCGAAAGTCGTGCAGCGGGTCGTGTTCGATGTGTCCGATCCAAGTTTCGCTGGCAAACCTAGCTAAGGCTATCGAAACTACTGATAAGGCATCATAGGAAACCTCGGGCCTGTCTCGGCTGCGGCGTCCGACTTTTCTACATTCGCCGCCAAGGCGCTGGTCCGAGTTATTGCTTTCCTTTCGCAATTGCATCAAGCAGCACCGGGCACCGCCTCGTAGAGATGACCGGTGCTGCTTTGTTCATCTCGCTTTTGACAAGGCTACCGCGTCGGCACCTGCCGGAAAACGCAGACGGCCAGATAAGTCTTGTCCCGCTTGCCACACCACCTTGGCCACGTCACTTTCCTTGGTGGTCAAGGCCGGGTTGGCAAAATCTGCAAAGATCGGTTTGGCGAAATCTGCGTAGGCATCAGGAATAAGGTCTGCGATATTGAGCTCGGTGTTCTGTGAAAACCGCGTGGTTGGCGCATAGCCGGGCTCGACCAGTTTGACGCGAACACCGAATGCTGAAAGTTCATGCGAGAGCGATCCAGTGAAGCCCTCGATGGCTTGCTTGCTGGCGGTATAGGCAGCTGCAAAGGGCATCGCTGCCAGCGTTACGCTTGAGGTGACGTTCACGATCACGCCCGATCGGCGCGCGCGCATTTGCGGGATCACCGCTTGGACCATTTCCATCGTGCCCAAAGTGTTGGTTTCAAAGACCTTACGCACATGTGCCATCGGCGTCGCCTCGAAGGCGCCGACGACTCCGATCCCAGCATTGTTGACCAGGACGTCGATTGGCCCAGCGGCCGCGAGAGCGGCGCGGATGCTTTCGGAGTCGGTTACATCCAGCGCAAGCATACGAATGCGATCAGACGCAGGTAGCACCCCCTCACGCGGGTTGCGCATGGTCGCCACGACGTTCCAGCCTTGTGCGTGGAAGTGCCGCGCAGTTTCAAGCCCATAGCCGGACGAGCAGCCAGTGATAAGAACGGTGTTCATGTCAGTCTCCTTTGTTTGATGTTGACGTGACTGATGTAGCCGGCGTCTACTGGATTATCGTCGACACAAAGTCCATTAAATGTCTGCATGCGTCCAAAATGGCTGACCCGCTAGAACAGATAATCCGCCTTCTGCGCCCAAGGGCAGTTTTCTCGAAAGGGATCAGCGCCGCGGGTGATTGGGCTGTGCGCTATGCTGCCTTTGGCCATCCAGGCTTTTGCGCATTGACGCAGGGAGCCTGCCTGCTCTCGATTGACGGGGAACCGACGATATTGGTGAAGGAGGGTGACTTCGTCCTGTTGCCGGCAACGCCAGCCTTCACCATGTCGAGCGTTGAGGCCCTGCCCGCGCGTCGGGTAGAGTTGGGGCGGATACCGGAACCTGGCGCAGAGGTGCGGCATGGGCGTCAAGATGGGCCAGCCGAAATGCGGCAATTCGGCGGCTATTTCACCTTCGAGTCGCCGGATGCGGCTCTTCTCGTGTCGCTTCTGCCACGCGTGATCCATATTCGTGGCCTCGCGCGGTTAACCCAGGTCGTGCATCTTGTTGGAAACGAAGCGGAACGGGGCGATGTCGGCCGCGAGTTGATCCTGGAGCGGCTGGTCGAGATCCTGTTGATCGAAGCGCTTCGGACGGTTTCGGGCAACACCGCACAACCGGGACTATTGCGTGGCTTGGCAGATGACCGGGTGGTCACTGCGCTCCGTCTGATGCATGGCGATGTCGCGCGGAGCTGGACTGCAACCGATCTGGCCCGAGAAATTGGAATGTCGCGCTCTGCTTTTTTCGCCCGATTTTCCAGGACAGTCGGCATGACGCCGATGGACTATCTTCTCAGTTGGCGCATGGCCGTTGCCAAGTCGTTATTGAGGGTGGGTAAACTCACGCTTGAAGAGATCGCGGACCGGATCGGCTATGCATCCGCCAGCACATTCAGCACGGCCTTCAACCGCCATGTCGGCCAACCGCCTCGTCGCTTCCATAAGACTGCGAATCGACCCAGCAACACGTAGGGAGCATCCACTATTCGATAACGCTGCAAGATGCACGAACAGCAGAAATGCAAAGCTGCATGGCGGCGTCAATAATCAGAGCATTGATCGGCAAGGGCTGATCATACAAAATAAACGCATCGCTTTTTGGGAATTAACAGAAGGCCTACTGAACCGTGGCCTATCTCAGCATGTCATCGGTTTCGAGTCTGAGCGCACTTCGCCATAGCGGCGTGTTCAATACATGACACATGAGTTTGTCTTCGCCGTCTTCACGAATCTCAGTCAACAGTCCGGCCCATTCGAGGGAGCCAAGCACGCAGGATGAAAATGTGGCCATCTCCCACGGCCCCGCGGTGTGCGAATCTTATGGCTCGCCGTAGAAGGTTTGGGACAACGCAGCCTCAGTCGTGCCATGATGAGCCTCTAAGTTAATCACCTTCAACCAGACGTCCCATTCGCCGAACGTGCGGTCAAGGAAGCGCGAGTAGGAGGCGTGATCGACTCGGAGCAAGAAGTATGGGATCAGCTCGGTGGGCAGGTGGCCAAGCGCTAGTTGTTCAGGCCAGCCAAATTATGAAGCGTGAAGGTTTGCCATTTCAATACCCAATTCACAGCCCAATGTGGTTTTTGCCGCATATGTAGCGACTGTCCGGACTGATGGGCTGTTGCGCAGTATGGTGGGGAGACGTCGAACGACCGCGGCGGCCGTGTGGTCAGGTGCTCCCGGCAGGCCGTTCTGCTGGTCAGCCTGGATCTGTGGTCGAACCTTCGCCAATTTAGGTTATTCGTCCGGGCGTTCCTCCTGGACCGCACCGCCTTGGATGCTTCCTGCAACGAGACCTCCGAGAACCAAACCCATCACGGTCTGCAAGCCTGCCTCCTGATCCAGCCCGGCCTTTGCCGCGGCCTCGACATGCGCGGGGTGAATGAAGACTGTGAAGGCGTCGCGGACAGCGCCTGCAGCCGCGTCGAGATCCATCGTGCCAAATTCTCCCCGCGCAACGCCGTCGGCGAGGATGAGGCGGAGGAGACCGGTCATGCGGCGTGCATAATCCGCAATGAGGTCAGGGCGTTCCTCCACGATGCGCCGATACAGGGCGTGCATCTCGGGATCGTCGGCGAGTTTGGCGCGCTTGCTGCGGTGGAGCGTGAGGACAAGGGCTGCCAGCCGCTCGGCAGCAGGAGCATCTGCCTTAACGAAGGCGTCGGCAAGCGCGGCTTCCTCGGCCATCGTTGCGGCGGCGAGTGCGTCGAAGATTTCGGCTTTGGACCGGAAGTGTCGGTAGATCGCCGAGTGCGAAAGGCCCATGGCCTGGGCGATATCGACCACATTTGTCTTCGCTCCACCAAATCGGCGGATCAAATCCCTGGCGGTTTCCAAGATGCGGTCGCGTGGGTCAGAGGCGTGGCTTTCCATGTGCAAAGGTCTAGGGCGAGGGTCGGTAAAAGGCAACAAGTAACAAAATACAAAAATTGTATTGTGTTATTACCTCCAATCTGCAATGTAACTCGTGCAAGCAAAGGAGCTCCGCCATGACACCGATTTCCGACAATCCCACTCGCCGTACCGCCCTCGTCACCGGAGGATCCGGATTCGTCGGTGGCCATCTCATCGCGCACCTGCTTAAGACTGGCTGGCAAGTCCGCGCCATCGGTCGGTCGACCTCGAGCCGGGCCGCCGTCGCCGCGCTCGGAGCCGAGCCGCACAACGGCGACCTTTCCGACACCGCCGTGCTCGAGCGGGCGATGGAGGGGGTGGACACGGTTTTCCACGTTGCGGCACATTTCAAGCTCTGGGGGCCGGTTCGGGTGTTTCGTGAGATGAATGTCGACGGCACCCGCAATGTGGTGACCGCCGCCGAGCGCGCGGGTGTGAGGCGCGTCGTCTATGTCAGTGCCGCCGCCGTCGTCATGGGACATCCCCAACCGCAGCACCGTGTGACCGAGGACCTTCCTCTGCAACGCATGGGGTTTGCTCCCTATTCCGCCAGCAAGGCCGATGCCGAAGAACTCCTGCGGGCGGCAAGCGGACGCCGCAAGGGCTTGTCGACCGTCGCGATCCGCCCGCCCTTTATCTGGGGGACGGACATGCCAATGCTCGACCACATGGTGGAGACCGTGAAAGCCGGGCAGTTCAGCTGGGTGGCGGGCGGCGGGCAGTCAATGTCGACCTGCCATGTCGATAACCTGTGCCACGCGTTGATCATGGCGGCGGACCAGGGACAGGACGGAGCCGCCTATTTCGTGTCGGACAATGTCGACACAACCCTGAAGGCCTTCCTGACGCAGCTTCTGGCGACCCGTGGCGTCCAGCCGGGGAACCGTGCCGTCCCCTTCGGGATCGCCTGGATGATGGCGGGCATCATGGACGTGGTCTGGCGGCTGCTGCGCTTGAAGGGCGAGCCGCCGATCACCCGGCAGATGCTGCGGCTGATGGGCAAGGACTTCACGGTCGACATCTCTCGGGCGCAGAGAGATCTTGGCTACGCGCCGGTCCTGTCGCCCGAAGACGGGTTGCGCATTATGGCACAGCCCGCCATTCACGCCCACGCAAACGCCTGCGCAACCGGGTCGCGACAGGGCGGCATGAACGCTTCGGTTGAAGCATGAGCGGCCCCGGGCAGGCGATGCAAGCAGGTGACACCGCCCGCTTCCTGCGTGCATGGCTGGCCGACCCCTTGGCGATCGCAGCGGTTGCACCATCTGGACAGACGCTGGCGCGCCTCATGACCGCAGGGATCGGGCCCGAAACCGGCCCGGTTATCGAACTCGGCCCCGGAACGGGTGTCTTCACGCGGGCATTGCTGTCCAGAGGGGTTGCGCCCGAAAACCTTTTGCTCATCGAGCGATCGCCGACCTTCACTCTGCTGCTGCGCGAAAGATTTCCGGATTTGGACATCGTCTGCGACCTTGCACAAAGGCTGGACCACTATGCCGGAACACGGCTTCCGGGGTCTCCTGGCGCAATTGTCTCAGGCCTGCCGCTTCTGGCGATGTCCAGGTTGGTCCAGCAGGAGATCCTCACCGCGGCATTCTGCGCATTGCGCCCCGGCGGCACCTTCGTCCAGTTCACCTACGGACACGTCCCGCCAGTGGACAAGGTCGTGGCGAGGAGACTGGGGCTGACGTCTGACTGCATTGGCCGCACACTCTGTAACCTACCGCCGGCCCTTGCGATTACCCACAAGTAGCTGAATCAATTTGATGTTTCCGACAGAAAAAACTTGATTCGAAAGAATCACTTATGATTCTTCTCAGAGCACCCGAATTTCTTGATGAGGTGCGCAATGTCTGCCAGATCCGAGAATTTT
>JAFPBO010000055.1 GCA_017390475.1 Loktanella sp. | reverse complement strand
CGGGAATATTGGCCAGACTTCCTTCACGCGCCCAGCCATAGGCATGCAGCTGAACAGTCTTTCCGGAACGCGCGGCGACGGCACTGAGAAACGGGGCGAGTGCGGAAAAACCCTTGCGCGGGTCCGCGATCTGGCTGGCGATGAAACCGAACCGCAGAACACCGTTAGCAAGTGTCGGCAGTGCAAGACCCTCTGGGATCGAAACAGCGTTGCGGATAACCTTGATATTGTCATCACCGAGCCGCGAGGCAAGCCAGTGGGACGGTGCAACGCGGCAATGCGGAAGAACACTGCCGTCAAAGATCGTGCGGCGCAATAGCCTGTCGGCAAGCTTGGGGGTATGCGGCGATTGTTCGGCATAATGATCTGCACCGTGATACGGCCAGAAATCGCTCATGCGGTGGACAACCGGACAGGTGAGCTGCCCGATATCTGCAAAACGGATCGTATTGCCCGAGACATCGCAAAGCTGGATAATGTCGGGTTTGTACTGCGCATACAGACGCTTGAGGTCAAAGACCGGCGGACCAAGCCGCAGGCAATGCGTTTCAGGATTATGCAGGCTGCGCTCATAGACGCGCTCGATGACACGCAACAGCCTGACCGGTTGCGGACGCTGTGCAACATAGCCATCCAAGGCCGCCACGTCAGCCCCGGCTGCGCGCAAAGCGCCCAGCAGGTTGCGCGCGCCAGAGGCGGCACCGCCTTTGGTGAGGGTTTTAGTAATGAGAAGGATTTTCATCGTCTAAATTTTAATCTAGCTCTACTCAAGAGACCCAGAATGAAATAAAAGATTAGGAAAAAATACAACAACCTGCTCGAACCTCTAATGTTATATTGCAGCGAAAACAGAAGGGGAATGAGTAGAACAAAAAAGAAAACAATCCGCTCTATCACATTTACTCTTCGCCAAACGACAGCCCTGATTGTATTAAGCATTATAGGAAGAAGAAAAAATATCAACGACACCCCCCAAATTCTTAAGAACTGAACTGAAAAGGCAAAACCAGGAAGAGGTACTCGAGACTGGAGCTGATTGTACAGAAGAAATAATGAGGTTTGATCACCAAAAACACTTGGAAGTGGCGAAACTCCGTAAAGAAATGTAGACGGCTCGACAGCAAAATAAAATGTACCGTGAGTATTGACCACTACCGAGAACATGATCATATAATTAATTGAATAAGTGAGGGCAAGTATTGTTTCCGACCTTGGTATCAAAAAAAGATTCATAACATTTAGGATACCACCAGTCCACTCAACTCTCGCCTGCATGATCGATGCCAACAGCCAGATTGACAAGATCATGAAGAAAATAGACTTTAAGCCCCCCATTTTCCTCATTAGACCAGCGCGGACCATCAAATATATTACAAAAGCGACAAAGGCCTGCCGCGCACCAATAGCCACAAAAGAAAGAACCAGCAACGTAAAGATAAGGTACCTAAATACAGTACGGTTTATCATTGGAATACAAAACGCAGAAACCCAAAAAAATGTATCTGCGAAAGTAACTAATCGTTCGTTTGTAAAGCTTGGTGGATATGCACGTCTATCCCATAGTTCAATGGGAGGTGCTGAGAAGAAAATTAAAATAGGAGGCAATACCCCAATAAAAACAAAAAACCACTGGACAGATTTGCGATGCCCTACGCGATCAACAGATTCAGCAATAGAGCTCAACCTAATCAGATTTCCTGCTCCACCACCCCCATGCGCACCATATGAAAACTTTCGAGATATAGCATAGCCAGAGAACATGGCCAAAAAAACCAAACAAAAATGAGTGATTGTCCAGAGATAGCCATCAAAAGCAAACCTCGTCACATCATAAATTGGAACATCAACCCCAAAATCAAAAATTACCATCGAGAAAAGAAAGTAAATGGATGTAAGCAGCGGAAACGAAAGAAGCAACCTCCCACCAGAGCCACCTACATTAAACACAAAAAGATATATACAAACGAAAAGTGAAATGATATAGGCTACACCCGCCTGAAAGCCAAATATAGTGTAGTCGTGAACATTCATGATCGCTTACGCCTTAAGAGAAGTCGTGATGCAGCCTCAAAAATAATCTCTGGGTAAGAAACGAGAACTAGCAGCACGCGAAATAAGACTGGCCCACTATAACCCATACTTAAGTACCAAGATAATTGTTTTCTCCAAGCATAAAGTCGCACAATCCTTTTACAGCAGTACATACTTCTAGGAATTTCAACGTCTATAGCCTCCAAAACTGGATGACGTTTATCTATTGGAATTTTCTTCCGTGTTATCTCACTATGATCTAGAATCCACGTCGACGTTATTTTTCCAGAAAAAGCTGTTAGTTTTGCAATCCCAATAAGCCTGAACCAAAACTCACTATCGCCACCGCGCGTCCAGTTTCTATCAACATTAAACCCACCAGCGGCGGCGTAGAGATCTCTATCGATGCAAACCGTATTTGTATGTATAAAGTCACGCCATAGAATAAGCTTTATTGATTCGCATCCTGACAAAACGCGATCATCGCCAACTGAGACCTCAACAACCGAAGTTTCATTGATAAGCTTATAACCAGACGTTAGGAATTTTGCATCTGGATATTTTATTGCTAATTGTCGAAAATTTGCGAGGTGGTCTGGTTCCCAAGTATCATCTGCATCAAGAAAGGTAATCCAGTCACCCGTTGAGTGAGTGACACCATAGTTTCTTGCCAGATATCCGCCGGGTCCAGGTTTACTACGTTCAATCACTTTTACTTTTGGATGATCAATCTCAAGAACTCGCTGCACTCCTTCATCCGTTGATGCGTCGTCAACAACGATAACTTCGAAGTCCGTATCAGACTGATTCAATACAGAGTTTAGCGCATTAACCACATGTTCAGCTTTATTATAAAGCGGAATAACTACGCTGAACTTCATGAGTTCTTCAATCCAAGATACTGACCAATTGTGGCAACAATTATTGATATCCGAACACGAATAGGAGCGTTAAATAGAAACAACGTGGCGTACGGTCCATATAGATCAATGAGATCAATGTGCTCTTTTCGATACACGCGCTCATTTGCCAATCGTAGCTTTGTCAAACTCTGACGCAACTCGATTTTCTTCCGATCAGCAGATACACCGTCTGCGAACAGGCGTCGAACGTATAGGTTTTCTTCTACAACACAAGACGCCGAGGTACGTAACAATCTCATCCACAGATCCGCCCCTTGCCCGACAGTAAACGTCGGCCTATACCCGCCGACCGCCACATAAGCGTTCCTCGGATACATCAACTCCCCATGTGAGAACTCGAAATGAGAGAGTTGACCCATACTGGACTCTTTCGGTCGCACGGTCACTTCAGAATGATCAATCTCGCTTTTGTCAGTATACCAGCAGCCCACGATTGAGAGGCCATCATTAGCCTTTAGAGCACCCACCTGGGCCGACAAGCGGCCCGGCAGCGACACGTCGCCCGCTCCCTGAATCGCGATGTACTCTCCATCGCTTTCGTCTATCGCGCGGCGTATTGCGAAGGTAAAGCCGGTGTTCTCTTGGTGGATCACCCGCAACCGGGGATCATCATAACTGTCAAGGATCTCGCGCACCCGCGGATCGGGGCTGCCGTCATTCACCAACGTGATGTCAAAATTGCCGTAGTCCTGCGCCAGCAAGCTGTCGACCGTATCCCGAACATAATCCGCCCGGTTATACCAGGCGCAGACGACTGAGACTTTGGGCAAAGGCTGATCCATGTCACATATTCCTTCAAGGTCGTGTGGTCGATGAGGCAGTCCATTCGGCCTTTGCCCCCAGCGACTGAAGTTTTTCCACAAAATCGACATAGCC
Source organism: Loktanella sp. (assembly GCA_017390475.1). Taxonomy (GTDB): domain Bacteria; phylum Pseudomonadota; class Alphaproteobacteria; order Rhodobacterales; family Rhodobacteraceae; genus Yoonia. The sequence goes on along the minus strand of JAFPBO010000055.1, from coordinate 77,819 downwards.
GCGGCCGATCTGCCACGCATCAGTAATGACCGTTTCGCCCTCAGCAATAAGACCGCAGAGCGCCAAGGCAGCCCCGGCACGCAAGTCCAAAGCGCGTACAGTTGCCCCGTTCAAACGACCGTCGGTGCCGTGAAGGACCAGCATATCGCCGCGCACCTCATACTTGACGCCCATCAGTGCCATTTCCTCTGCATAACCGTAACGCCCGGGAAAGCGCAGATCGACGATCCGCGATTCCCCTCTGGCACGCGCGGCCCAAGCCGCCAGGATTGGCTGCACATCGGAGTTAATTCCCGGATGTGGGCCAGTGCTTATCTCTATAGGATAGCAGGTACCGCCACACACAATCAACGCGTCCTCATTGCGATAAAGCCGCGCGCCTGCCGATGTCAGATGCGCAAGCACCACTTCCAGATCGCCATAAGGAAAGCCTTCGATCTCGACGTCGCCACCTGTCATGACGGCACCGATCAGCCATGTCACAGCTTCCATGTTATCCGCGATCACACGGTGTTCCGCACCGTGCAGCTCTTCGACCCCGGTGATTTCGATATGCTCCTGCCCGAACACCTTGATTCGGGCACCCATTTTGCGCAGCAGGGCGATCAGATCCAGGATTTCAGGCCGAATATGCGGATTCCAAATGCGGGTCACACCCTTAGCCAGAGTCCCGCACAAAATTGCGTTTTCGGTCGCGCCGGTGGAACGCATGGACAGCTGAATGTCCGCACCGACGAGCCCGCCGGCAGGTGCCTCAGCACACAGGAAATCCCCCTCATCCCAGACCCGCGCGCCAAGGCGTTCAAGCAGCATGACATGCAGATCATACTTTCGTTCCCCAAGCTTGCAGCCACCGGGCAGTGGCACGCGCCCGGCCCCTTGTCGCGCGGTTAACGCGCCCAAGATCAGCAAAGTGTTGCGGATAGAGCGACCTATCCAGTTCAGCGTCGTCTTCGGCGGGCTGGTTTCCGAAATTTCGATCCTGTCCTTGCCGACGATTGCGGATTTGCCAAGCACTTCCAGCATTTCGACATGGACCTGCGCATCCAGCAAACCGGCGGGATATTGTGTCAGGGACACACGCCCGGAGGTGAGCAAGCTCGCCGCCAGTAGGCGCAGGGCGGAATTTTTAGCTCCAGCGAGGTTGACTCTGCCTGAAAGAGGAGCAGATTTTTGTATTAGAATTTTATTGTTCATAGTTTACACGCTTTTTGAGGTGTCCAGTATTTTCACGACCCTTGCGGGCGCGCCAACGGCAACTGAATTATCCGGCAAATCAGAAATAACGACTGAGTTTGCCCCTATTACGCAATTCTTACCAATGTTAACTTTACCTACAATAACAGCCCCAGCAAAAATCACAGTTCCATCCCCAATGGTAGGATAGTTACCTTTTTTTCGGTCACCAATTACCCTGCCACCAAGAGTCACGGATTGATAAATAGTTACGTCGGAACCGATATATACACCTTCACCAATAACAATTGATGTTGGATGAGGAAATCGTAAGTTATCACCAAGGGAAGCTTTGAGTGAAATAAATACTCCATACTTTTCAAGACGCCTTGAAGAAAGCACTGCTACGAAATGAAGCTTCGTTCCTTTTACTTTTTGAATCAACCTCAAATAAATCATAATACGGGATGATACTTTGCCGAATAGAAAGGTGAAAAGTATACGTAGTACCTTCTTAAGTCTTAAACTAACCATTCTATACCGATACCCTTAAAGCATGCATTACGTACAGTGTGACAAAGAGGTAAAAAATTGTGGAGAATGCTGCAATCATCATCACAGTCGACTTGGCCTCAAGTAACATGGTTGAAGAAATATAGAATATTCCCACCAAGCCAAACAATCGGATAACATTAATGGTCAAGAATGCAGATTGTCGTGAAAGTAGATTCATTACTTGAATCAATGGTGCTGAGGTAAATTGGAACAGGATAGCCACAGCGAGAATAGAAGCATATTGGCCAGCTTCGATCCACTCAGCCCCAAATGCAAATCTAAACAAGGTTTCACCAAACAACCAAAGCAAGATCGCAAGAGGTGTTGATATGCATAATAGACGTATCTGAACGTCACGACACATCTTCAGAACACTGCCAGGACTACTCTTCACTAACAGTGCTGCTTCGCCATAAAGCGCTTTACCCGCTGAATGACCCAGCAAATTGACCGGCACCGAAAGCGCCATCATCGCCAAACCAAATTGTCCTGTTGTCTCTGCATCATACAGAGCCGCCATGAACAGCATGGGTCCCTGCATCGAGAAAATCATCATAAACTGTGACGGTACCCGCCACACCGGGAATCCCCGATGCCGCCAAGTGACCTTCCGGAGCCGCGAGGCGCGAACATGATGCCAGCTCGCGTGGAATTCAGCCACAAACCCACGCAACAGACGTCCGATTCCGCCTGCTTGGGCCACGACCTGTCCCACCAATAATCCCAGCGGCTGAAACGCGGCCAGTCCCATGGCGATCTTGACCACTGCGCCAGCGATGCTCTGGGTCACGTTGGTCTGCGCGATGACCTTATAGGCGCGCCTGCGTGTGGCCCACATTGTCAGCATCTCATAACTGGCGGTGCCCAGGACGCCCAAGGCAATCAGCCACCACCATGGTGCCAGTACATCCATGGAGACCAAGGCCAGAAGCGGCCCACCCCACAACCAGAGCGCCAGCGCGACGCACGCCGTCAGGCCCAGCATCAGCCCTGTCGAGAGCACAAGCAGATTCATCGCCACGCCGTCATGGCGCGGTAAAGGCAGCGCAAGCACATATCGCAGTGTCACCAGCGGTGCGAGGATGGCCACCAAGGCGGTAAACACAGCCAGCACCCCGAAATCCTCGGGGCTGTAGAGCCGTGTCAGAACCGGGATCGAGGCAATACCGATGACCCGGCCAATGCCGCTGCCAAAGGCCAGCGTGGCCATGCCCCGGAATACGCCACCCGAAGCCCCGCCGAACAGTCGGGCGGTCAGGCGCTGCCGCAAAGACGGCCGGTCGGGCATGTCAGCCAATGTGATAATCCCGATACCAATCCACGAACCGTGCCACCCCGTCGCGCATGTTGGTTTGCGGCGCATAGCCGGTCAGGGTTTGCAGCAAACCCGCATCGGCCCATGTCGCCGGGACGTCGCCTGGCTGCATGTCCATGTAGTTGCGGATCGCGGTTTTGCCGATTGTGGCCTCAATCGCGGTGATGAAATCTTCCAGCCGCACCTTCGTCGAATTGCCGATATTGACCACCCGGTAAGGTGCGACGGCTGACAGGCTGTCGCCCGCATAGGGCCCGCCCTGCCCCGGCACCGCGTCAAACAACAGCCGGATGCCGCGCACCAGATCATCGATATAGGTGAAGTCGCGCCACATTTCGCCATGATTATAGACGTCGATCGGATCGCCGTTCAGGATCGCCTTGGTGAATTTGAACAGGGCCATATCGGGCCGGCCCCAAGGGCCGTAGACGGTGAAGAACCGGAACATGGTGATCGGCAGATCATGGATATGTGCCCAGGAATGGGCCATCGCCTCATTCGCCTTTTTGGTCGCCGCATAAAACGACATCTGCGTGTCGGCCTTGTGGAGTTCAGCATAGGGCATCTCGGTATTGGCCCCGTAAACCGAAGAGGTCGAGGCCATCAGCAGATGTGCCGGGCGCACCGCAAGTGCCGCCTGCATCAGGTTAAAGGTCCCGATGATATTGGCGTCTAGATAGGCGCGCGGGTTGTCGATGGAATAGCGCACGCCCGCCTGTGCGGCCAGATGCACGATGATATCGGGCTGCGCGGCCGCAACCGCCTTTGACAAGGTGTCGGCATCCTCCAGCAAGGCCTCGGTCGCGGTGAACTGCGGATGCTGGCGCAGCAAATCATGCCGCTTTTGCTTCAGCGTGACGTCGTAATAATCCGACATCCCGTCATAGCCTGCGACATGCCAGCCCTCTTGCAGTAGCAGCTCTGCCAGGTGAAAGCCGATAAAGCCGGCCGTGCCGGTGATGAAGGCGCGTTTCATTCAGCGGCACTGCGACTGGCGCTGCTGTCGGCCAGAGGCTGGGAGCGCCCGACGCCGTCATAGGCGGCAAAGCCTGCTGCCAGCACCTCGTCCCGGCTGTAGATATTGCGCAGATCTGCCATCCGTGGCGCATTCATGCCATCGGCAAGCCGTTTGAGATCCAGCGCGCGGAACTGGTTCCATTCGGTCAGGATCAGCAAACAATCCGCACCGGCCGCTGCCGCATAGGGATCGGTGAGCCATTCCACCCCCGGCAACAGGGCTTCACCCTCTTTGCGGCCATGCGGATCGACCACCCGAACCTTTGCGCCGCTGCCAACCAGCGCAGGCACAAGGGTCAGCGATGGGGCGTCGCGCATATCGTCAGTCTCTGGCTTGAACGTCACACCGAGGACGGCAATCGTCTTGCCGTTCACCGAGCCGCCGCAGAGATCCATCACCTTATCGATCATCCGGCGCTTGGTCAGGTCATTCACCGCGATCACAGTTTCGGTAATCCGCTGCGGCACGCCATACTCCTGCCCGATCCGCGCCAGCGCACTGGTATCCTTGGGAAAGCACGACCCGCCATAGCCTGGCCCCGCATGCAGGAATTTATTGCCGATCCTGCCGTCGAGCCCCATGCCCTTGGCAACGGACTTCACATCCGCGCCAACCCGTTCACACAAAGCCGCAATTTCATTGATGAAGCTGATCTTGGTCGCCAGAAAGGCATTGGCCGCATATTTGATCATCTCTGCCGATTCCAGATCGGTAAAGACAATCGGGAAATCACGCAGGAACAACGGCCGGTAAACATCGCCCAGAACCTGCTGTGCCCGCTCGCTTTCAACGCCGACCACAACCCGGTCGGGTTTCATGAAATCGTCGATCGCGGCACCTTCGCGCAGGAATTCAGGGTTGGAGGCAACGTCAAAATCCGCATCCGGCCGGGTTGCGCGGATGATCTCTGCCACTTTGCGGTTGGTGCCCACCGGCACGGTGGATTTGGTGACGACCACAGTATAGCCGGTCAGCGCCCGGGCGATGTCGGCCGCCGCCGCCATCACATAGGTCAGATCGGCATGGCCATCGCCCCGCCGCGTCGGCGTGCCCACCGCGATGAACACGGCATCCGCGCCATCGACCGCCGCCGCCAGATCAGTAGTGAAGGTCAGCCGCCCCGCGTCGACATTGCGGGCCATGACAGCGTCGAGCCCCGGCTCGTAGATCGGCACCTCGCCACGTTCCAGCATGGCGATCTTTTCGGGCATCTTGTCCACGCAGACCACATCATGGCCGAAGTCCGAAAAACAAACCCCGGAAACCAAGCCTACATAGCCCGTGCCGATCATTGCAATCTTCATGTTCTAACGTTCTCCGATATCGACCAGCGCACCGTTGCGGCTGATCTGTTGTCGCTCTATGCGCCGAAGCGCCCGATGTACTCGAGGGGATCCAACCGGATTCCGCCCAGGTCAACCCCAGCCCTTGCAAGCACCATATCGACCCTGCAACCAGCCCGGGGATTCACCCGCCTTAAGACAAGTTTTCCGTTTCAGCGCGGATCGCCGCCAGTTCTGCCTCTGACAGGTCGCCGCGCACTAATTCGATCTCTGCCTTCAAGGCCTCGTACTCATCCATCTTGCGGATAAGAAACCGGCGAGTCAGAACAGCTTTGGTCGCGATCCCCTTGGGGGTCAGAACATAAGCGTAGCGGCGCTTGTCCGCGGCTGCAGTGAAATTTCCAAGCTTTAGCAGACCCTTATCAACCAACGCGCTCAGCACATAATGGATGCCACCGGTGCTGATCCCAACAGCGCGGGCAAGATCGCGCTGCGACATCTCAGGATCATCCTGCAGCAGCCGTAACAGGCGGTACTGCATATCTTCACGCAGCTTGTCGCGCTGCGTCGTCATTGAAGAAAGGCTCTTTCGCAGGCTACCGCACAAGGGCTGCCTGCGGCGCACCTTGGGAATATGGGATTTTTGATGTTCAACATAACCAACATGATCGCTCAATATTGAGCATTGCATGTTGACATCAGTCAACGCAAGGTAAATTTTGGATTTGTGGCCGCGCAGGGCGAACAAGGGCAACTGCGTGGTAATCTCGCTCAGTCGCGATCTGCCGTAAGGTCACATAGCAGTGATTCGGCGCTCAGACCAGAGCGAAATGCTGCAACTGCAGCGTACAGAAGCATTCCCCATTCAATCCCGGCTGGCCGGCCGGACTACGCGTGCTGAGCGCAACAGCCAACAGAGCAAAATCGCGATCAGTAACATCAGTTAATAATTCACTTGAATCCGAGCTCATCCTGCACCGCAGAATGGAAGAGGCCCTATGAAAGCGCGTGACCAAGCCAAGGTCATTCGCAAAACTCTTTGCTCGAAGGATCTCCTGCGCCTTGCCAAGCGTGAGGCTTTCAGGCGCCAGATGAAAACTTCCGTTTCCTTGCGTGGTTGTTTTGTTTCTCATGGCTAAAGATTGATCATGCTGGAGGCGTTGATGAAGTCTTAATCGACGTCGCAGTTGAATGGACCAGTTGTTGCTGAAACAACGGAAGCAAGAACTGGATCTCCAAGCAACAAGCCCGGCGGGTTGCCCCGCCGGGCCCGAGGGGGAGACCCCGTTCTTTTCAGAACGGGATCTCGTCGTCGCGGTCGACCAACTCGGGGTTTTCGTTCTCGGCCGACTTCGGGCGGCTCAGGAAGTCGACCTTCTCGGCGATGATCTCGCAGCCGTAGCGGTCGTTGCCCATGCTGTCGATCCACTTGCTGTAGTGGATGCGGCCGTGGACGAGGACCTTCATGCCCTTTTCACAATGCTCCGCGACCGTCTTGCCGAGACCGTTGAAGCAGGTGATGCGGTGCCATTCGGTGTCCATGACCCGGTAGCCGTTCTCGTCGCGCAGGACGCGACCTTCCGAGAGGCGGGGGCGGGAGGTGGCGAGGCTGAAGTTGGTGATGTTGGTGCCGCCCTGGGTGGTGCGGGTTTCGGGTTTCTGACCGATGTTGCCGGCGAGGATGACGATGTTTTGCATGATTAGCTCCTGTGCTTCCTGTCTTCGGGACCGTCCCTTCGACAAGACCCGGAAAAAGCCCGTCGGGTGATGCGTGCACGGTGGACAGCATGGACACCGGAAACCCCCAGAGGACCGGGGTGGAGCGGGCAGCCCCGAAGGGGCAACACGGCCCGGGCTGACGCGGGGTTGCGCGCGAGAGCACGAACGGGATTAGGGGATTGTCCGTCGAAGGGATGGACCAGAAGACAGAGATGCGCGGGGAGCCCATGCCAGAACGCGTCATCCTGGCAATCGGGACTGCCTGACCCCCAGTTCAGCACCTCATTGGCGACGACGACCAACAGCCTTTGCCACCCCTGCCCTTGCCTTCCGGGAGTTGCGGCACCCTGCATCGACAGGCTATCGATACCTGGACATTCAGGACACTGACCGCATCAATGGCCAATTACGATCTCGAGGCACTGTCGCTCGGCGAGCTGAAGAAAATGCAGAGGGACGTCGCCAAGGCGATCTCCGCCTATTAGGATCGGCAGAAGGCAGAAGCCCGCACCAAGGTCGAAGCACTCGCCAGGGATCTGGGCTACTTCCCGGCCGAACTTGTCGGCACTGAGATGAAAACCATGCGGGTGCCTTCCGCGGCGAAATACCCGCATCCTGAGAACCCATCGCTCACCTGAACCGGTCGAGGGCGCAAACCGTATTGGTTCGTGAAAGCGTTAGCGGCAGGCAAACCGCATAAGATTTGGCAATCGCTGATCAGCGAAGCTTTCGAGCGAGGGAGTGCGAGTTATCGCTCTGACTTGCTGAACTCCCGTTCGAGAATTGCCCGGGCGCGCGCAACACCCTTATCGGTCAACGTCAGTGATTTTGCTTTGTTTTTGGGATCATCGATTAGGCCCTTCTCAAAAAGCCGGTCGGTAATGGCCCAATCGACCCCTTTCCAGACCCGATAATCATCATGCAGTGTCAGGCTGAGGACCGCCAGCGCGGCGTCATCGATCTTATCATTATCGAGTGTCATGTCTCCCTCACGATGTGCAGTGACTGGTTTAAGGAAATGGCATGGCTCAGTGGAAACGGATAGGCTTCCCCGAGCGCCATCGCCTACGCATATCAGCGCCTTTGTTTCGCGCCTGCAAGCTTCATCAGAGCGGTCACGGCCTGACCCTCAGGTTGCCTTCGCTGTCGGTAAATGGCTCGTAGAGCTGCACCGGGAAGGAATGGACGAGGTAATCCAAGACAAAATATGCCGCGTCACCGTTATGCGGAGTTCTGGGTTTCAAGCTGTTGTTCTTCTGATTCATTTTTGGGTTTCCGCTTTGGATAAGCATGATGCTTCTGCTCTCAACCGCAGAAGGACATGCCCCGTGAACTCCTCCTCGAACTCTCCGCTCGGCGGTCCCGTCGACGAGCGGCCGGACCTGCTTACGCTTGTCGCTTTCGAGCTTTATGCTGGACGGGGCAGAAAGGTCTGGGTGGAAATCGCAGGTGGCAGACAGAAGCAATATTGAGGCGGAGTTAGCGAGGGTTCGAGGCCGTCTGGCCGATCTGGACGTCGAACGCTCGCAACTTCAGCGTGAGGCTATAGCACTTGAGGCTCGCCTCTCTGCAGAGCACGTACCCGCAGTGAAACAGCCCTCCTTTGAGAACGCCCCGGTTACGAATGCTTCACCGTCGCACCAAAAGGTCGAGCTGTTCCGTCGCCTGTTCGCCGGTCGGCCTGACGTGTTTCCGGTGCGATGGGAAAACAGGAAGACCGGTCGCTCAGGATATTCGCCCGCTTGCGCCAACGAATGGGTGAAGGGCATCTGCGGTAAGCCGAAGGTCAAATGCGGCGAATGCCCCCATCAAAAGTTCATCCTGCCGGACGAAAGCATCATAGAAAAGCACCTGCGCGGCGACGATGGCCGAAGCGGTGATTTTGTCGCCGGCGTCTATCCTCTGCTGCCCGGTGATACGTGCTGGTTCCTAGCCGCGGATTTTGACAAGGCATCCTGGGCGGACGACGCTAACGCACTGCTCGAAACCTGTCGGGCAATGGGCGTTCCAGCAGCGCTGGAACGATCGAGGTCGGGGAACGGAGGTCACGTCTGGATATTCTTCTCTGAACCGGTCGCCGCCCGTCAGGCGCGCCAGCTCGGATCGGTCCTGATCACTGAAACGATGGAACGGCGGCCGGAAATCGGCTTTGCTTCCTATGACCGACTGTTTCCAAATCAGGATATCATGCCGCTCGGCGGCTTCGGCAACCTGATCGCACTGCCGCTTCAGAACACAGCGCGCAAAGCTGGAAACAGTGTCTTTGTCGATGCGGACATGCAGCCATATGACGATCAGTGGGCTTATCTGTCTTCCTCGCCGCGATTGTCGGCGGCAACAGTGACCCAGCTCGTCGAAGCCGCCGAGCTTTCCGGGCGGGTGCTGGGTGTGCGCATGCCGGTAGAAGACGAGCAGGCGGACGAACCGTGGAAAATGCCTCCTTCACGCCGCAGCACGCAGCGACGCCTCGATGTGCCCGTTCCGACAACCATCAAGGTGACGGTCGCAGACCAAATCTATATCGACCGTTCGGACCTACCTTCGACCATGGTTGCGCAACTAGTGCGGTTGGCGGCGTTCCAGAATCCCGAATTCTATCGCGCGCAGGCGATGCGGCTGCCAACATTCGGCAAGCCACGCATCGTGTCCTGCGCCGAACTACATCCCCGTCACGTTGCCCTGCCGCGCGGTAGCTTCGACGAAGCGATCAGGTTCCTGTCCGATCACGGTGCGACAGCCGATCTGGACGATTTGCGTGTAGTCGGAGCTCGTTTGCCGGAGACGGTCTGCTTCGATGGCCAACTTCGCCAGCAGCAATCACGAGCGTTTGACGCATTGGCCGAACACGATACCGGCGTGCTTGCCGCCACGACTGCATTCGGCAAGACAGTGGTAGCCTCGGCACTGATTGCGCACCGCGCTCGCAATACGCTGGTCTTGGTTCACCGCCGGGAATTGCTGAACCAATGGGTCGAACGGCTTGGCTCATTTTTACAGATCGATCCCAAGCTGATAGGCACCATCGGTGCCGGAAAACGCAAACCCACCGGTGTGATCGATGTAGCGTTGATTCAGAGTCTGGTTCGGAAGGGCGAAGTTGACGATATCGTTGCCGATTATGGCCATCTCGTCGTCGATGAATGCCATCACCTGTCCGCCGCGAGCTTTGAGCTTGTCGCCCGCAGATCGAAAGCGCGCTATGTCGCCGGGTTGTCGGCGACGGTCGCTCGAAAGGACGGGCATCATCCGATCATCTTCATGCAATGTGGCCCGGTGCGCCATCAGGTGAGCGCCAAATCGCAGGCCGCCGAAAGCGGACTGCGCCATCGAGCGCGGGAACGTCACACGAGATTCCGGCTGCCAGTGGCCCTCGCAATGGCCGAGCGCCCGTCAATGCCCGCGATCTATGCCGCTCTGGCAGAGGACGAGGCCCGAAACGATCTGATCTTCGACGACGTACTGAAATCATTGGAGGCCAAACGCTCGCCGATCATACTAACCGAGCGGAAGGATCACCTCGAGTATCTTCATAAGCGGTTCTCCCGATTTGCGAAGAACATCGTCGTGCTCCGTGGCGGCATGTCCGCAAAGGACCGGAAGGCCGCGCATGCGGCGCTGAATGTGGAGGACGATGAGGAACGGCTGATCCTCGCGACAGGGCGCTATATCGGCGAAGGCTTCGATGACGCGCGGCTCGACACCCTGTTCCTGACGATGCCGATCGCATGGAAGGGAACGCTGGCGCAATATGTCGGCAGGTTGCACCGCCGACATCACGACAAGAAGGACGTGTTGGTGGTCGACTATGTAGACAGTTCGGTCCCGGTCCTCGCCAGAATGGCGGCCAAAAGAAGAACCGGTTACCGGGCTCTCGGCTATGTGATGGAATAGCGCCCTGCAGAATGCGGGACGCCATTTTACCGCAACGGTCACGAACGTTGCGCGCCGACGGCCAGGATCTGCATCAGCTTGTCCGAGGGCTCCCGGAACTTGCCTGGTTGGATCAGAGGTGTTGGTGCGCTTCCGAAACGCTAGGCATCCGACAGGCGCGCGCTGACCCCGTCCTCGGTCGCATCGCGCAATGTGTAGGCTCGAAGAACGCCTGATGGTTACATGGCTTCAAGTTCGTGACGTCCACGCTGGTGTCGTTTGTCGGTTTCATTTCTTCGGACCCCCAAAAAGCGCATGCGCCGTAACTCGTCAGCCGACGGCCGTAATCGAGTAGTGCGGTGTTCCATCCCAAACAAGATCCCAAGACGCGCCCGGTCGGACGTTCTGGATGGCGTGCGGCTCGAAGCAGACCAAACAATTCCCGCCAGGCTCAGGCGCCCGGACCGAAGGGTAAATCAGACCGCGGGATCCCGCTCGGCGCAGACGTTGGGCTAGGCTTTGCCCCTCAGGGTATCCAACGGCCGGATCGGGATGCAGCGCCGGATGTTCCGGCTCATCGGTCAGACCATCGAAGATCCCGATGAAATCCGCCAGCAGCTCCACGTAGCGGGCGCTGTCATGGAAGCTGCCCGTAAAGCCAAGTTCGCGTGTGCGGTGCCAGGCCACTTCGCTGACGGAAACCATTACCTCCCATGCGCAGTACCACGCACCGCGCTCCTCGGTGTTGAAGCGGTTTCCGCCCGCGCGAGTATAGGTGAAGGCTGCATTGACATGGCTGTCGCCGTAGATGCGCAGATCACGGCTGCGGCGCTGCCAGGCGAGCTCGCGCGGGTCGAGGTGAGGGTTGCGCCCGCGTTCGGCTAGAAGCCGACCGCTGGTCAGGCCCTCGATTTCTGCCAGGATCTCCATCTCGTCATCGGTGTCGATCAGACCGCGCAGCGATGGCGGCTTGTGATAGGTGGCGGGCAGAAGGCGAACGAGACCGCGATCAGAAATCTCGGTCTGCTTCATGCCCCACCACGCAGCGCATCCAGATAGGTCCGAACGGCGAGGATCTGTGGCAAGCCCCCGTCGATCGCGGTGTCAATTGGACGGCTACCCCCGAAGAGCGGCCCTGTGTTCGGTCGGGTGAACCAGCTTCGCGCGAGCGGCTCAGAGAAGTAGAGTTCGAGCGACTTGTAGATGCCGATCACCGCACTAAGCCGCAGCAGTTGATCCTTGGTCAGTTCCCCCGCGAAGTCCGGCTTCTTGGCGCGCTTCCACGTGCTCTCCGACATGTCGGCCAGACCAGCCGCTTCCTTGAGGCTGAGACCCCAGGCATCAGCCACGCGCGCGTAGGCCTTCAATGCGACGGCGTTGACCCGTGCAGGTTCCCGGGTTTTCTCTACTACTTGCATATCGTCCTCCATTGCCCTCAACATAGGTCATATGACCCTATTGTAAAGATCAAATGAACCGTACGTTCATCACCGATGATCACCCGAACCGCCGTCCTCCTTCGGTTAAGGTGTATTCATTGGCGATGATGCCATCCTCGATGGACTCGTCCGAGGTCAGGTAATCGTATTCGGCCAGAAGCTGGCGTTAGAGCCAGCGGGAAAGGTCGCGCAGCGCCCCGGTCGAGATCTTCTCTGCGTCTTCGGTGGGCGGCTGCCAGCTTGGGCTATCACGCGTGATGTCTACCGACATGGTGTATTCGTGGTAGTAGCGGCCCAGATGGCAGACCTTGGCGGTAAGCTGGTAGAAGTTGCGCCGCTGGCGGTCGGCGATGCCATGCAGCGTCGCGAAGGACAACAGCCGTTTGAGCGTCGAGAGCGGATCGCACGGTCTGATTGGTCTGGCATTGATACATACCTTGCAATTGCTCTATGGCTTGGAAAATTTGCAAGGTTATTATTCCTAATCGAGCAAGTCCAACTTTTCAGCCCACTCCAACGGCATTCTGACAAATGACGGCTGCCAGCTCGTCCGCTCGCGAGCTGTGCGCTCTCGCATCGCTTTTAGCCGGCTGCAGATCGCCTTAAGGGTAATTGTCCGGATCCGCGCCCTTGATGGCCGCGACAATGGCGGGCAGGCGGTCGTCCGTTTCACGGTGCCCGGCGCGCGCCAAAACAGTCTCGGGCAGAAAGCAATCGCGGACATAGGCAAAGCTGGCTGGCCGCCGAACAGATCGCCCGTCGCATGCGCTTGAAAAGAATCCGATCCGCGTAAGCCGCGCGACGATCTACCGCTTCGCCTACTCGAAAGACGGTCTTGCTGAACGCTTTTACAGGTACTTGCCGGCGGAAAAGAGCGTGTGAAAAAATTTATTCGGATACATTTACATCGCGCACAGAGCTCTCAGGGACCATTCGTAAATGATCCGGTCTTTAGCTCGTTGATAGCATGGATGCCGTTGGGAGGGGCTTCCGTTTCGTTAACCATCCCAACTCTACGCTAAAATTCGTACGTTCAATTCAAGGAGAGCAGATTTACTTGTCGCGATGCATGATCGGTTCCACTTCGGGAGCGGCGACAAAACGCCATTTGCGCAAGGGGCCTGCCATGACATTCAGGTAATACATGCCAAAACCGTAAGGCGCGCCGCAGGGATGATGCCCGCGCGGCACGCAGACCACGTCGCCGTCATGAACGGCCATCGTCTCATTCAGACTGCCATCGTCGGTATAGACGCGCTGAATGCCGAAACCCTCCGCCGGATCGATCCGGTGGTAATACGTTTCTTCCAGATATGTTATGCGCGGATAATCATCCTCGTCATGGCGGTGGCTGGGGTAGCTCGACCAATGGCCCGCAGGTGTGAACACCTCGGTCACCAACAGGCTGTCGCAGTAATCCTCATTCTCCATCGCGATATTGTTGATATAGCGGGTATTGGTACCTTTTCCGCGCTCGGTCAGGGTGATGCCATCCGGCCCAATCCGACGCGCCGCATGGCCGCCCATCCCTGGCGCGGAACAGACCGCGATGATGCAATCCGTGGTCGCCTTGGCCTGCCATTCGCTGCCATCTGGCAGATAAAGACAATGTGGTGGCGTTTTCTCGAAGACCTGCATCCGGTCGCCCAGTTCGCCCCAATCCTGCCCGGCACCTGTCAGCTTTGCCTTGCCTTCGACGATGACAAGGATCACCTCGCGGTTGCCGGTCTGATCGGTCACGATATCGCCGGCCCGCAGCCGGTGAAGCGCAAAACCGACATAGCGCCAGCCAGCGGATTCTGGGGTAATGCGATGCACCTCGCCATGGGTGCCAAAGGGGCGATGAAGCAGGGACATTGGGTCTCCTTAGGTGGTTCAGCGGGTTTCTACGGTCAGGCCTGCAGCCTTGCATTGCGCTAGGATCGTCTCATATCCCAGTTTCGACGCTGCATAGGGGGCAACCTTGGCCGGGTCTTGTTCCGCCTCAACCACAATCCAGCCCGCATAGCCCATCTTGGCCAGACGGTCGGTCACGGCGGCAAAATCAATCGACCCTTCGGTATCGCCGGGAACGGTAAAGGCACCGGCCTGCACCGCGTCAAGGAAAGACCAGTTCTCTGCCCTTGCCTGCTGCGCGATACTTGCACGCAGATCCTTGTAATGCACATGGCTGATCCGGTCACCCCAGCGATCCAAGGTCGCCATCGGATCACCGCGGCCGAACACCAGATGCCCGGTGTCGAACAGCAGGCCAAGTTCGGACGACGACCCTTCCATCAGCCAATTAACATCATCCTGATCTTCGATGATCGCGCCCATATGGTGGTGATAGACCAGCGGCAGACCTTGATCCGCACTCCATTTCGCGATCTCCGACAGACGTCTGGCGTAATCCGTCACCTCGGCCCGAGTCAGTTTCGGGCGTTTGTTCACCGGGACCAGAGGATCACCCTGCACAGTATTGGAACATTCCGCATAGACGATGCAGGGCGCGCCAAGTGCGGCAAATTGAGTGACCTGTGCGCGCATCTGGTCAGTCTCGGCGGCAAAGTCATTGGCCAAAAGCGACCCAGAACACCAGCCGCCGCAAAGCTGCAAACCATAGGCGTCAAGATAGGCCCGCAGACCTAACGTATCGGCAGGCATCCTGCGGCCACGTTCGATGCCGGTATAGCCGATGGCGGCAGCATCGCGCAAAGCATCATCCATGGTGAAATCGCGGGTCAGATCGGGCAGGTCGTCATTTTGCCAGGCGATCGGCGAGATACCTAGTTTTATCGTCATTTTCTTGTCTTTCTGTAGGCAGATCAGTTGATCGCACGTGCCTTAATCTGGGCCTCATAGGCGGCACGGGCGCGCCGCACCTCTGCGCGTTCCGATACTTCGGGGACAGCGACATCCCACCAATGTCCACCATCCGGGGTAGAGGGATAAGGGTTGGTATCGATGACCACGACAAAGGGACCAGTGGCCTCTTTCGAGCGTGCCAAAGCTTCCTCCAGCTCGGCGATGGTGGCGACATGGACCGCCGCAGCCCCCATCGCGGCGGCATGGGCAGCAAAGTCGATATTGGCCGGGGCTTCGTGATAGGAATGGTCCAGCATGTTGTTGAACTCTGCCCCGCCGCAGCCCATCTGTAGCCGGTTGATGCAGCCGTAACCCCGGTTATCAGTGATCACGACAGTGATCTTAATCCCCATCATCACCGCCGTGGCAAGTTCGGAATTTGCCATCATATAGCTGCCATCGCCCAGCATGCAGATTACATCACGGTCGGGCTGAGCCATCTTAATGCCCATGGCACCTGCAATCTCATATCCCATGCAAGAAAAGCCGTATTCCATATGATAGCCACCGGGCCGGGCTGCTTTCCACAATTTGTGCAGTTCGCCCGGCATCGTGCCAGCGGCACACATCACGACGCTATCGGGGCCGCTGGCGCGCTGGACCGCACCGATCACCTGCTGGTCACTGGGCAGGTGATCATCCTGCGGCGCTGCGGTCAGTGGATCGACGGCGGCAAACCAATCGGTTTTTAACTTAGGGTCTGGTGCTGTGAACGTATGATCTTCGAGCGCCTCACTCAGCATCTCCAGGCCGACAAGCGCGTCGCAGCACAAAGGCACGGCACCATGTTTCATCGCGTCGTAAGCGGCCACGTTCAGCGAAACCAGCTTGTGCGCGGGGTTCTGGAACAGGTTCCATGACCCGGTAGTAAAATCCTGAAACCTTGTGCCCACGCCCAGAACAAGATCGGCCTCAGCACAGGCAATATTGGCCGAAGATGCGCCCGTGACGCCCACAGGCCCCAGGTTCATCGGATGGTCCCATGCCAGGGCGGATTTGCCTGCCTGGCTTTCAACGACCGGGACCTGATGCGCTTCGGCAAAGGCCTGCAGGGCGCCGGTCGCACCAGAATAATGTGTGCCGCCACCGGCGACGATGACTGGTTTTTTCGCAGCTTTCAGCAATGCGGTCACATCCGCAATCTCGACCGGGTCAGGATAGGGGCGCCGTGTGCGCCAGATGGTTTCGGTAAAGAAATCTACCGGCCAGTCATAGGCCTCGGCCTGCACATCCTGACAGAAGGACAGACAGACCGGGCCGCAGTCGGCGGGGTCTGTCATGGTGCGAAAGGCACGCGGCAAGGCCGTCAGCAATTGCTCTGGCCTGGTGATCCGGTCAAAATACCGGGTGACAGGTTTGAAACAATCGTTGGCGGAAATTGTACCGTCGTCGAAATCCTCGATCTGTTGCAGCACCGGGTCAGGCCCGCGCCCGGCAAAGACATCGCCGGGGATCATCAGCAGCGGCAAGCGGTTCACATGCGCCAGCGCCGCAGCGGTCACCATATTCAGCGCCCCCGGCCCGATGGAAGAAGTGACAGCCATCGCACGCCGCCGGCCCGATTGCTTGGCATAGGCTATGGCAGCGTGGCACATCGTTTGTTCGTTATGGCCGCGCCATGTCTGGAAATTGTCGCGTTCGGCGTAAAGCGCCTCGCCGATGCCTGCGACATTGCCGTGGCCGAATATCGCCCAGATGCCCGCCAGAAATGGCTCTCCATCTTCATTGCACTGCGCGGCAAGGTATTTCACCATCGCCTGTGCGGCGGTCAGCCGGATCATGGTCATGCTGCATCCTTTCTTAACTTGTCGCGCGCCGTGTCCCAGATCTCGCACAGGCGGGTGTAATTGTGGCGCATCTGCGTCACCGCTGCGGCATCGCTCATCCTGCCTGCCATCCAGTCCTCGGCAGCGGCGCCAAATATCGTACGCCCCACCGCGAAACCCTTTACCAGCGGGAACCGCGCAGCAATCTGGAAACTTTCCGCCAGCGCCGTTTCCTCCGCGGCCAGGCCCAGCACCACGATACCACGGGTATGCGGATCATTCTGCGCGATCGCCGTGCAGGCGGCATCCCATGCCGCCTCGCTGCGCATCGGTTCCAGCTTCCACCAATCAGGATAAACGCCAATGTTATAAAACCGACGGATAATTGCGGCATTGGTGCTGTCATCGACCGGACCAACCTTGGACGGAATAACCTCAAGCAGGAATTCCAGCCGATTGCGCCGCGCGGCATGGAACACGCGCAGCACGGTGGCCTCTTGTTCGGCACGCGCGGCGGCATCGTCATCGGGGTGGTAGAAGAACAGGCATTTCACTACATGATCCGCAGGCCATTCCGACAGGCCACCAAAATCAGGACCAAGTTCAGGTTCCAGCTTCAACGGGCGTGACCCCGGCCATTCGACCGGACGCCCGATCCACAGCCCCTGCCCCGCCGCCTTTTGCAGCGCCGCGCGGCCCAGCCGGCTATCGCACAGCAGCCCGTATCCGGGCCGCCCGCCAGCAACTGCGGCGCAGGCGTCAAGGCATAATTCCTTGAAAGCACCGATCTTCGCAGGGGTAGCCCCGGCAAGATCTTCCATCTGTATCCGGTGATCAAAAGCAAAGACCCGCATGGTCGACCAATCACCCTTGCGGTTAGTGGACCAATGGATCTGATCCAGTTCCGCATCATTGCGCAAATCAGGCCGGATGACCCCCCGCTGCAGGAAAAACTGCAGTTCTGCCCAACTGGGATAGGCAGGTGTGCAGCCATGACGCGACACCGCGAAAGCCCCGCAGGCATTGGCATATTGCAGCGCTGTCGGCCAACCGGCATCATCCAGCCAGCCTTTCAGCAGGCCGGACATGAAACCATCCCCAGCACCTAGCACGTTGAAGATCTCGATTGGGAAACCCGGGCCGGTCTGGCCATCGTCCAAAGACCCAGGAATATCCCCGACAAAGGCAACAGCACCGGCAGCGCCGCGTTTGCAAACCAATGTGGCATCCGACACGGCGCGCACAGCGCGCAGCGCGGACAGCGTATCGGTGGTGCCACCCGCGATGTGGAATTCCTCTTCGGTGCCGACGATCAGATCGAAATACTGCAGATGCGACTGCAGCTTTTCCGTCACGGCGTCAGAGGCGATGAACCGTTCCTCGCCCGCATCATGCCCCGCCAGCCCCCATAGATTGGGGCGGTAGTCAATATCCAGCGCCCTCCGCGCGCCGTGCTGGCGCGCGAGTTGCAGCGCCTTGATCACGGCTGCCTCTGTCTTTGGGTGCGACAGATGCGTGCCAGTGGCAACAACAGCGCGGGCGCGGGCGATAAACGCTTCGTCCACGTCATCCTCGGTCAGCGCCATATCGGCACAATTTTCACGGTAGAATATTAGCGGAAACTGATTTTCATCCCGGATCCCCAGTAGCACCAGCGCGGTCAATCGGTCAGGGTCTGTCAGCACCCCTGTGGTATCAACACCTTCACGCGCCAATTCTTCGCGGATGAAACGGCCCATATGTTCGTCACCGACTTTTGTCAGCACCGCTGAGCGCAGGCCCAGCCGCGCGGTTCCGGCGGCCATATTGGTGGGCGAGCCGCCCAGATATTTGTCGAACGACCGCATATCTTCCAGTCGGCCGCCGACCTGCCCGCCATAAAGATCGACCGAAGACCGCCCGATAGTGATCAGATCAAGGTCTTTCTGCATCACACTGTTCCCCCAAGCGATCCTTCAAGCTGCGCCATTTCCTGACCACCCGCCATCATATCCTGCAATTCATCGGGCGAGATTTCGCCGCGTGCCGCTGTGCCCAGCGTTTTACCCCGGTTCAGCACGGTAAAGCGGTCACCCACTGCCAGTGCATGCCGCACGTTGTGACTTATGAAAACGACGCCGACACCTTGTTTACGCACGCGGTCAATCGTGGCCAGCACATTCGAGGTCTGGCGCACGCCAAGCGCCGATGTCGGCTCATCAAGGATCAGCACTTTAGCCCCGAAATAGACCGCCCGCGCAATAGCAACGGTCTGGCGTTCACCGCCCGACAAAGTGCCGACAGCCTGATCTGGCGCGCGCAGGTTTATCCCCATCTCGCGCATATGTGTCATGGTGATGTCGTTCATCCTGTCGACATCAAGGCGTTTGAACGGACCAGATCCCGTGGTCGGTTCACGCCCCATAAAAAAGTTGCGCGACACACTCATCAGCGGAATCATCGCCAGATCCTGAAAGACGGTGGCGATCCCGGCCTCCATCGCTTCACGCGGGCTGGCGAAGTTCATGGGCTTGCCGCCGATTGTGATCGTGCCGATCGTGGGCTTGTGAACGCCTGACATCGTCTTGATGAAGGTTGATTTCCCTGCCCCGTTGTCGCCTAGCAGGCAATGGCATTCGCCGGGGCGAACGTCGAAACTGACACCGGCCAGTGCAATGATATTGCCGAAATGCTTTTCGATATCGCGCATTTCAAGGATCGGCGCCACATCTGCTGGGGCATCGCCGTGATGGAATGATGTGTCCTGTGCCATATTACCGCTCTCCCGTCACGCGTTTGCGGATGTAGTTGTTAAACAGAACCGCGATCAGCAGCATCCCGCCAAGGAACACCTGGAACCAGTCCTGATCAAAATTGGTATAGGTCAGCCCAATAGTGACCATGCCAAATATGATCGCGCCGAAAAACGCTCCGATGGCCGACCCATAGCCGCCGGTCAACAGGCAGCCCCCAATGACCGCAGCGATGATCGCCTCGAATTCCTTCATGAAACCACGTCGCGCATCAGTGGATCCTGTATCCATGACCGTGATGATGGCGACCAGCGCGCCACAACAGGCCGCAAACATGAACAGCGATATCTTGACGCGGCGCACCGGCACACCAGAATTGGACGCCGCATTCCGGTCACCACCGGCGGCAAAGATCCAGTTGCCGAAAGGGGTGCGCAACAGGACGTAGGTCGCTACCGCCGTCAGCGCGATAAACCATAAAATCTCGACCGGGATGCCGGTCACCTTGGGCGTGCCGTTGTTGAATGTCTCGATCCATCCGCGCTCACCCAGCCACAGGAAAAGCGGGCCGAATGCATCACCTGCAAACAGCGGTGCCAGCCAGTCATTCCCGACAGCCTCGCGCACGCCGCGCAATTGTGTCGACCCGTCAGAGGCCAGCTTGAGTCCGACAAGCGAGGCCCCGCGCAGAATGAATAGGAAGGCAAGAGTCACGATAAATGACGGCAACCCAGTCTTGAGCACGACAGACCCATTGAACGCCCCGATGGCCCCAGCCACCACCAGCGTGATCGGAATGGCGATGACCAACGGCAATCCCATCGTCACGACGCAGGCGCCAAAGATCAGCCCGGCAAAGGCCACCATCGAGCCGATGGACAGATCGAATTCACCGCCGATCATCAGCATCGCTGCCCCGATGGCCAGAATGCCCAATTGTGCAGCGGGCGTCATGAAGTTGATGATGCCGGACAATGTGAACATCGCACTGTCGGCGGTATAAAGAAAGAACGCCGTGACAAGAACAAGCCCGGCCATCGCTCCAAGCTCTGGTCGCCGCAAAAGGCGTGTTCCAAAGCTTTCTTTCTTTAGTCTTTCGTCCTGATCAGCCTGCGCAACATCGACCATGGCTCTTATCTCCCTAAAACTGGACAGGATCGCAGCGCAGCGAAAGCGCCGCGATCCCATTGGTAACAAGTGTTGGTAAAAGCCGCTTAGCGGATGCCCATCGCAGACATTTCAACGACCATCCCTGCCTGATCCTGCATCACGAGGTTTGGGCCGGACGGAACGTCGCCACCGGGCATCAGCCCATATGTCGCGTTCATCGCCAGAAACACGACCGGCAGATAGCCTTGCAGGAATTGCTGCTGGTCGATGGCAAAGGCTGCATCACCTGCAGCAACCGCCTCCAGAAAACCGGCGGACAGATCGAAAGTTGCGATATTGACCTCACCCGCGCGCCCGACAGTGCGGACTGCTTCAATGGCAGGTTCACCGACAAGGGTTGCCCCAAGCGCCATGATCGTGTCGACATCGGGGTTGGATTCCAGTGCCGCCTGCACTTTGGCACGGACTTCTGCAGGATCATTCAGCGTCGGAATCACCTCGACACTTCCGCCGAACCCTTCGGCAAAACCAGCGCAGCGCTGGTCAAGCGATACATTGCCCACTTCCTGGTTCACACAGATCCCGGTGGTCCCGCCCATCTCGGCCAATCTTTCGCCTGCGATCTTGCCGGAGGTGTATTCGTCCTGTCCGACATGTAGCAGGACACCCAGATCTGCCGCCACATCGCCACCCGAATTCATAGAGATCACCGGAATACCGGCCTGAATGGCACGTGCGATCGACGGCCCCAGCGCATCGGCATCAGGGATTGAAATGACCAGCCCATCAGGCTCCTGATTGACGGCGGCGTCGATCAGCTGGCTCATCTGAACCATGTCAAAGGTTTCCGGCGATCGAAAATCAACTCTGGCGCCGGTATGAGTGGCTGCCATATCTGCACCGTTCTTGACGACTGACCAGAACGGATCATTCGCCTGACCATGCGCTACGACGATAATGTTTTGTGCCGCTGCCGGTGCGGCAATCGCCAGCCCGACAATCAGCGACGCTGCTTTGGTAAAATTCGACATGTTTCCTCCCTAAGAACAACTGAAGCCCGGCATTGAAACAGCCGGACAATCTACAGTCACGCCCCTGACTCCTCGCCATTTTGGAACGTATATTCTATTTGAGGCCGAATCATCTGTCTGTCAATCAGTATTCTTCACCGCCCCGACAGCGACGGAAAGCGCAGTGCTCAGCGTGATCGCACCGTTCAGTGCGCGAAAGCCGCCGACCTCGTTCTCGCGCACAAGCAAGACATCATCGGCGAAACTGCTTAGCGGGCAGGTCTCGGAATCGGTCAACCCGATCACCCGCGCGCCATTGTTCGCCGCCCGTCGCGCCAGCTTGATGGTTTCTTCCGAAAAGGGCGCGAATGTGATTGCGAACAGCACGTCATCTTTGCAAATAACGGGTGCAAGATCCTGCAAACCAACGCTGGCATGCAGAACGCACGGCACCTCCAACTTGCCGAAGTAATAGGCCATGTTTACTGCCACCGCATAGGCTCGGCGCAGGCCGATCAGATGCACAATACGGGCCTCTGCCATAGCTTTTGCGGCCCCGTTCATGCTTTCAGATGTCACCGATCCTGTTAATGATAACAGTGACTTATGCCCAGATTCGGCAAAGTCCATCATCAACCGACCAGCGTCTGCCCCCACGCTGGGGCGCAGCTGTGCAAGCCGTGTATCATAGTCGGGGCGAAAGGACGTAAACTGCGTTCGGAATAGCGCCTGCATATCGGAGTATCCGCTGAAACCCATCGCCTGACAGAACCGCATAAAGGCAGAAGGCGCGACATCTGCCGCCTGCGCCATTTCGGACACGGTCGACACTGCGATCAAGTGTAGATGGTGACGGGTAAACGTCGCACATTGCTTCAACCGCTTGGGCAGGGTCTCCGCTATCGCATCCATCCGCGCTAGCGCCTCGGCGACGGTTTCGGGCGCGGTTGTCGGTTCTGCGAATTGGCTCATGCTGTTTCTCCATCTTGACAGTATCGTCGTATCATATCATGCAGCGTATGGAATAAAAATTTCATTTAGGGGGGGGTGGAATCTTGGACAAAAGCTTAGGCCTTGGGCTGATCGGCGGTGGCTTCATGGGCAAGGCGCATGCTCTGGCCTATCGCGCCGCCCCTGCCGTCTTTGGTGACCTGCCTTCCGTCCGGCTTTGCCTGTTCAGTGACACGCCGCAGGAAAGCGCCCGGACACTGGGTGCGCAATTCGGCTTTGCCGACGTCACAGACGATTGGCGCGCGCTTGTCAACGACCCGGCTGTCCATATTGTTTCCATCACCACCCCAAACGCCCTGCACCATGACATCGCGCTGGCAGCAATTGCGGCGGGAAAGCATGTGCACTGCGAAAAACCGCTCGCGCTAACACTAAAACAGGCGCAGGACATGGAAAGCGC
The DNA here is from genome assembly GCA_017390475.1 of Loktanella sp. GTDB lineage: Bacteria > Pseudomonadota > Alphaproteobacteria > Rhodobacterales > Rhodobacteraceae > Yoonia. The sequence goes on along the minus strand of JAFPBO010000055.1, from coordinate 54,568 downwards.
TGCGCGCAAGGCCGGTGTGCGCACGATTGTCGGCTACAATTACCTGCACAACCCGATGGTGCAACATGCACAACAGCTTATTGCCGCCGGCATGATTGGCCGCCCGGTGCATTTCCGCGGTTGGGTGGACGAAGATTATCAGGCCGATCCCGACCTGCACTGGACATGGCGGTCGCGGCGAGCCGACGCAGGTCTTGGCACTTTGGGCGATCTGGGCTGTCATCTGGTGTCGGTCAGCCATCTCCTGATGGGCCCTATCGATAGCCTGATAGCTGACACCCAGATCATCCATGCGACACGTCCGCTGCCGGCTGGCACCGGCAACGCCCCGGTCGAGAATGAAGATACCGCATCGGCAATTGTCCGCTATGCAAGCGGCGCGCACGGCACGTTATGTTCCTCGCGCGCAGCATGGGGGCGCAAAAACAAGCTCGACTGGGAGGTGCACGGCACCAAAGGCATGATCACCTTCAGCCAGGAACGGTTGAACGAATTACAGCTTTACATCAATGAAGGCCCCAAAAGCACGCAGGGTTTTCGTACCATTCTGGCCGGGCCGGACCATCTGCCCTACCGGCAGTTCTGCCCCGCCCCCGGCCACCAGCTTGGCTTCGGCGACCTGAAAACCATCGAAGCGGCCAGTTTCCTGCGCGCCATCGCCGCCGGGACAGAAGCCTTTCCGTCATTCACCGACGCGCTCGGGTTCGAGACCGTCATTCACAGCATTGATGCCGCAGCCAGACAGGGCCGTCGTATCACCCTCTGACATCACTTAAGGGAGTTACCAATGAAAGTTGCCATTTTCGGCGCCGGTCGTATCGGCAAGGTCCACGCTGCTTCGATCCGTATGGATCCCCGGTCTGAACTAATCGCCGTCACGGATGTGATGATGGATGCCGCCACGGCATTGGCACAAGAACATGGCATCGCGGCCCGTTCCGCCGATGACATTCTGGCCGATCCCGACATCGACGCGATCCTTATCGCCTCATCGACCAACACCCATTCCGACCTGATCGAAGCCGGGGTCAAGGCGGGCAAGGCAATCTTCTGCGAAAAGCCGATTGACCTGTCTCTGGAACGTGCGCTCAACGTGCGCGCAATCGCCAGCACCCATGACAAGCCGGTGATGATGGGCTTCAACCGCCGGTTTGACCCAAATTTTGCCGCCGTCAAAGCCGCACTGGACGCAGGTGAGATCGGCAAGGGCGAACTGCTGGCGGTGACATCCTATGATCCGGCCCCACCGCCGGTCAGCTATATCAAGGTATCGGGCGGGTTGTTCCGGGACATGATGATCCATGACTTCGACATGTGCGCCTTCCTCTTCGGCATGCCGCAGATTGTCATGGCACACGGATCCTGTCTGGTCGACCCCGACATCGGTGCTGCCGGCGATGTGGATACCGCTGTTGTCGTGCTGACCTATGCCGACGGGAGGATCGCTACGATCCGCAACTCGCGCCGTGCACCCTATGGCTACGATCAGCGAGTCGAAGTGCTGGGGTCCAAAGGCACGCTTGAGGTCCGCAACGAGATTGAAAACACGCTAGTCACCACCACAGCTGCGGGCGCGATTGCCGCCAAACCGGTCTACTTCTTCCTTGAACGCTACATGCGCGCCTATGGCATCGAATGGTCGGCTTTCGTCGATGCCTGCCTTGACGGCAAACCCGTGCCTGCCACGATACAGGACGGCGTGAATGCGCTCGCCCTTGCAGAGGCCGCGAACCAGTCTCTGGCTTCGGGGCAGCCAGTCACGATCACCAAAGCTATGACAGGAGCCTGACAAATGCCGTTTACACTCGCCGCCTGCGCCGAAATGCTGTGGCAAGACAAACCGATGGCATGGCGCTGCGCCCGGCTGAACGAAATGGGGCTTCAGGTTGGGCTGTGGAACTGGAACGCCCATGACCTTGACCAGCTGGAACAATCCGGCGCGCGTTTCGGGATCATGAACGGCTATCTTCAGGGGCGGCTGTCTGATGACGCAGGTGCCGACATGCTGCTAGCCTCCGCCCGCGAAGCGGCGCTGGTCGGCAAACGTCTGGGCGTCGCGCGACTGAACCTGCATGGCACGGGTCTGGGCGACGGCGGTCGCCCACTTCTGGCGGAGGTGGCGACACCGCTGAAATGGGTAAAGGCGCGCGACACATTGCACCGGATCTGCGATATGGCCGAAGAACTAGATGTCGTATTTACACTGGAGAACCTCAACGCGCCGGTTGATCACGCCGGTGTTCCCTATGCCCGGGCGGATGAAACGCTGATGCTGGTTGCCGCGGTTGATCGACCGCAGCTTCAGATCAACCTCGATCTTTACCATGCGCAGATCGGTGAGGGAAATCTGATCGAACTCTGCCGCGCCTGCCTACCATGGATCGGCGAAATTCAGGTCGCCGATGTGCCCGGTCGTTTTGAACCTGGCACTGGAGAGATAAACTTTTCCGGCATCGCTCGGGCACTGACGACAATGGGCTATGACGGAACCGTTACGATGGAGGCATATGCGTCGGGCGAAGATGAGTTAGCGCTCGCAGCGTTCTGCGCGGCCTTTTCTTAAAAGTCGCCGCACCCCAACCGCCAAAAAACACGAAATGCAGAACCTTTCGTTATGCGATTTTTAAGTAGGCATCGCTGTGAATCTGACCCGCCTCTGCCTCATTCTGTGACGCATAGCTATCCTGAACTTGGAAAAAGCCGCGGTGATATGCATGGCGTCGAAAGAGCGTCAGCGAGATGCTACCGACCGATATAACATACCGCCTTTCGTTGCGTCCCTATGACACATGGACGGATATTCATACATTTTTCAGGAAACTGAATAAGGGATAAATTACAGACGATTAGCTGTAAAATACCTGTTAAAAAACCACTTTCCTTGAAACTATTGGCCCAAAGATATAGTCAGTTGGCCGATACGCAAATAAGGAGAGATAATGACCGAGAAAAATCTGGATAAAGGATACATCGCCATATTTGGCTGGAGCCTGCGCTGCATTGATGCGCTGGAAAAATTTGACCGGCGGTATGTGATCGTCGCTCCTGCCTGGGCAGAGGCCCATGCGGTAGAGCATGATATCCCGTTTGTGTCGTGGGACTTTGAACGGATCAACGACCGGTCGATGGAACTGGCCACCACGCTCGAAAAGATGGGGGTGGATGTCGCAGTTCCGTTGTTTGAAGAAACTGTCGAATGGGCCGGCGCTGTGAATTCAGTGCTGTTGAAGAATGCCCGTCTGCTCGGGCAATCTATGCTGTTTCGCGATAAATCACTGATGAAACGCCGCGCACAACTGGGCGGCATTCGCGTGGGTATTTTTGAAGAGGCGATGGATCAGGCCGATGTGACCCGTTTTTTGCGGCGCGTGAACCAGACGCTGCTGAAGCTGGATGGTGACCCCAATGACCCGATCCATTTCAAAGCCTTTGACAAGGCCGGCTGCCTTGGACACAGGGTGATCCGCACGGCCGATGATGTTGCGTCAATTTCGGACGATGAATTTCCAGCGCTTTTGGAAAGCCACCTGGATGGATGGGAATTTGCCGTTGAAGCATGGATCAAGGATGGTAAAATTCAATTTTTGAATATTTCGGAATATGTCACGTTGGGTTATTCCGTTTTCGTCCCCGCCACACCTGAACTGGAAAAATGGCGCGGTCGCATCACACAGGAAATCGAAAAACTGATCGAGGTGTTTGAAATTGATTTCGGGTTCATTCACCCCGAGTATTTCGTTACCTCGGATGGCACAATGTATTTCGGTGAAGTTGCCTATCGTCCGCCAGGATTCAACGTTTTTGAACTACTGGAACGGGCCTATGGTTTCAACGCGTATCAGGCGATGATTATGGTCTTCGATCCCAAGACAACGCAAGAAGAGCTTGAGGCATTCTTCCCGACAGAAGTCGTGGATGCAAAAGGTCATGCAGGTTGCTTTGGCGTCTATCCGCGTCGTCGTGTCGTCAGCAATCTTGAGATCCCGGCAGAGACTGAAAACCATCCGTATTTTGACTTTCACGAGCTTAATCCGCCGCATGCCCAAAAGGTGACCAAGCGGACGGCGTTCGGGACGCATTGGGGCCTTGTCTATTTCTTTGGCGAAGATGCGGTTGAAATGCGTGATCTACTCAAAGCACAGGAAGAGCTTGATTTCTACATCTGATCGGCATTCCGAACGGCAGTGGTTCTCGTGATCCCCGAGGTGTGGCATATCTTCGCCGCTGACACCTTGGGGTCAGTCGCGTACTTGCACTAACGGCTGGCTGCATTCACCGTGCTCCGGCCATGACAAAAAAGGCGACAAAGTGGTCGAAGCCGAAAAAACAACGTCAAAGAGCGCGACAGCCAACCTGCAAGCACTTCTGGACCGGCTGGACCGGCAGATTATCCATTTGGATGGTGCATCGCGGATCGGTAAGTCCGATCACGCATTGCGCGTGCTCGAAGTGGCCCGCCGGGTGCTGGAACATGAGGAGGGTTTGCCTGCATTGCGCCAGCGCATAGGCGTGATGGATCAGGCTGGCCTATTTTCCGGCAGCGACTGGGCCTGCCCCACCAATCTGCAGCCAAGTCTTGTCAAACAGACGTTGACCCATGCCGCACCTGCCACGATCACACTGGAGGCGATGAGTCTGCTGCGCTTTCTGGTGGCTGCTACCGGCGATCACGCCAATCCCGGACTGCTGGCTGAGCAGGCGAAACAATTTCTGACGCAGGTTCTTGCTCTCAATCTGGATCGGCTTCTGGGTCAGGCTGCGGATGAAGCACAGCGCAATGCACAGGGACCGCTGACACCAGCGGTTGACCGACTGATGCGCTATTTGATGCAGGAGCTGGGGCCAGATGGCATTCTGGATCACCTGATCGATGAAGTCTGGCGGATCATGGCGCAGCGCCCGTTGCAGGTTGATCATGTGAAGGGAATGGTTGTGCAGATCGCACAGGCCTTGCAGAGTGGTAGCACGAATGCCGCCGATGCCCATCTTGGAGCAGACAGGTTGATCAGCGCCCTTTTTGGGCCGGCAACCCTGTGCCGGGATGATCCGGGCATTGCTGTTTATATCAACCGCCTGTCGCGCGCGGATGAACGGGCCATTCAGGATGAAGCCTATGCGCTTGCGCGTGCCATGCATGATACCGGGCTCGTGTCGGATTATCATGCGGCATTTCTGCGCTGGACGCTGGATGCTGATCACGCGCGGATGTTGCCCCATGCATTGGGTTTATCCACCACCGGTCTGGATGCGCTGCGCTGTTATGAATCGCTCGTCTACGGCATGGTCGATGCCGCTATCCAGCCCGGCACCGCACAGGCGGTTTACGGTCTGGCGCTGATGCTGGAACGTGGCATCCTTTACTCCCCACCCATCGCGCCATCATTGTGGCGATTGCTGGAAACACCGCTGAGCGAAGATTGCACCAGCGCCTTGGGCGCGTCTTGCGGCACGTTGCTGCCTGCAAAAACACATCTGGTCGCCGGGGTGCTGATGTTGTTAGGCCAGCCTTTGGGTGTAGGTCAGGGCAATAACCCAACCTGCCAATCCGCACGTGCCCTGTCGATGTGGGCGCTGAACGATCCTGATTACCTCCTCTGGCTGATCGCGCAGATCACACGTGGTGACCGGCTGGTGCTGCATTTCGAAGGTGAGCCGCTGGATACGGCCACTTTGCCGCCCGGCCTTGCGACATCCGCGTTGCTGGATGCCGATCCTGTATCGGTGCTGTTGGTGCCGCATCTTGATCGCGCCTATGCCGAGATGGGCCGCCGCTGTATCGGCAGGTCCGAAGACCCGCACCGCTGGATCAACCCCGAACTGCACGGCTGGTGGGTCGGGCGCGCCTTTCACATCGCGGTCGATGTGGCCACCGGTGCCCTGAAGGAGTACGAAGATTTCCTGCGCGCCTTCCACGCGTCCTATCATCCGCTGCACAATGGCAATCAACCCGTGATCCATCCGCAGCCCGCCGGGATCGCGGTGACTGACGCCACCGGCACCTTTGTCGGCTGGCATGCGATCACGCTGATCCGGGCCGGGCTGGACCAGGATGGCCATACGCGTGTTTACTTTTTCAACCCGAACAATGACAGCGGGCAGGATTGGGGCCATGGTGTGATTGTCTCGACCAGCGGTGCTGGCGAGCGTTTTGGAGAAGGCTCGCTTTTGTTTGAGGAATTCGCTGCCCGGCTTTATTTGTTCCACGATGACGTTCTGCCGTCGCCTGCTACGGTGGTACAGGTGCCTGATGAACAAATAGCGCGGATCGCTGCGATGGGGCGCAAAAGCTGGGCTGCGGGCCGGGCGGGTTAGGTAACCAGCGTCCAGGTGCGGCGCACCACGCCAAATCTAGCGGGACCGGCAGCCAGCGGACCAATCTGACGTTGGCATTTGTTGCAATGTGACCGCTAAAGCGCCGTCCCGTTTGGTCCCGCCAGTTTTTGACGGCACCAAAGCTGGTAGACGACGCTTTAGTCTTTCCAGAAAGGCTTTCTCGCTTCGTTGTATGCGGCTTCGCGGGTGAGACCGACATCCTCCAAAAGATGCGGCTCGAGGCCACTCAAAGCTTTACGCGTACGCCGATACCGATCCCATTTTGTTACCATGACAGCCATGGTGATCAAGACATATGCCACTGACGGAAGGCGCGCCTGGTCGTTAAGAAGCGCAATCTGGGCTGCGTGAAGCGATGGTGACATGGAGGTATCTCTTTGCATTGTATTGACACAATATTGAATAAAGCACAATGTAGGAATACAATAGATGGCATATGAGGGATACAAAATGATTGTGACCAGTACAATTTGGCAACCTCACCTGCCGATTTCAGGGAAATCCAAGTACAAAGCGCTGGCTCAAGCCATTCGTGACGGCATCGCAGCAGGACATCTTGTACCTGGAATGAAACTACCCCCCGTGCGTGATCTTGCCTTCCGCGTGAAGGTAACGCCGGGCACTGTCGCGCGGGCCTATACCTTGCTGACCGAAGAAGGGCGTCTTCGGGCAGAGGTGGGTCGCGGCACCTTCGTTGCAGCGGGACGTGCGGCAAAAACCGAGCGCGTGACCCCTTTGGTGAACTTGCCGGTCGATGCGGTTGCAGATTTTCGCAGTAGCCGTGTGCCTGATGTCGGGCAGGGTCAGATAATAGACGCTGCCCTGATCAAGCAGGGTGAAAGCCACCGGCGTCGTCATATTAACTACCCGACGGCGGAAACTGACTTCGAAGCACGCGCTGCTGTCGCGTCTTGGGTGGACCAAGCGCGGTCAGGCGGGGTTGAGCCTGAGAGTATTGTTTTGGGGAATGGGGCACAAAACTGCTGCATCCTGGCGCTACAGGCCGAACTGAGCGGTCAGCACCCAATCATCATGACAGAGGAACTGGGCTACCCCGGTACGCGTCATGCTGCACGCTTGCTTCGCGCACAAACTGTTGGTCTGCCGATGGATGATGAAGGTATTCTGCCGGAATTTTTCAGGCAGGCCTGCCGCGATCACGGTGGTCGCATTCTGCTGACCGCGGCCGAAGTGCATAGCCCGACGACGATCCGTACCAGCCTCGCGCGTAAACAAGAGTTAGCGCAAATCGCGCGTCAATTGGACATCACAATCATCGAAGATGATTGTCATACCACGGCCTCAAGCGACATTCCCAGCTATCGCTCGATACTGCCCGACCAGAGCTACCTTGTTTCGTCGCTGACAAAGTCAGTCAGCGGGGCGTTGCGGTTTGGATACGCCATTGCCCCCGTTGGGCGTGAGAAAGAACTGCGGCAAGTTGCGCAAAGCTCGTTTTATGGGGTGGCGCAGCCAATCCTAGATTTGTGCCACGAATTGATTACGAGCGGCGCAGCCTTCGAAATTCGTGATCGCGTTATAGCAGAGACCGCAAGGCGAGCGCGGCTGGCGGTCAATGCTCTTGGGGCTTGGGATTTACGATGGCGAGAAGATGCGCCGTTCGTATATTTGAATATGCCGCAGGGATGGCGTGCATCCGGCTTTGCCATGGCATGCGAAAAACGTGATATTCTGATCAAGCCCGCCGATGAATTTGCGTTGCCGAATTGCAATGCCCCAAATGCAGTGCGACTGGCCATAAATACATGCGCATCCGATGTCCTCTTCCTAAAAGCCATGTCAGACTTGAACCACTTGCTGGCTAACCCAGAATCGCTGATCGATGGGTAACGGTTTTTCCAACACTTGCGAGGCGGTAAAGGCGATCATTCACAGTGATTGAAGCACGATTCATGATGGGCTGATACTGTCGAAAAACGCGGCTGCGGCTTCAGGCTGGTTTCCGCTCTTCATGCTCTTTTGATGAGAGCTGATCGTCTTGAACAGCTGCAGGATAGGTCTTCTCAGCCAACCGATGCCCATTGGGCGTTGCTTTCCGGCGGCCAAGCCAAAGAACTCGTCAACGAAACGGCTGTTTGCTGCACATATCAGCAGTCCTTTCACAACGATAATCCCAAGCAGCCCCGCGTAACGCAACAATCTGATCCGGATATTCTCTTTACTTTGATTGTTCTGGCGGGTCAGCATGAAGTTCTTTTGTTTGCCTGAGCAGCATCGCGCCACTACCGTTGATCCCAAAAGGTACGGACCCGCTGACATTGAGCACCGTTCAATTTTTGGGTATCGCCTAAAGCGAACAAGGAAACGACTATTGTGACGGTCCTAGAAACCATGACGGCAGCCGAGGCCCGGTTTGCTCATCCAGACCTTGGGCATCTCCCGGGGCCGCGCACGATACCGTTCATTGGGAAAACCCTCAGTTTTGGGCTGGACCCTTGCGGCACCAATTTTGATCAGGTCGACCGCTTTGGTGACGTGTTCCGTATGAAGGTTTTCGGTGAAACATGTCCCATCCTAGCTAAGCGTGATGCGCTCGAACAGGTGTATATGAACCGCAAGGCATTGCACCAATCTGCGGGGAAATAACCATGACCATTCCAGCACATGTGCAAGCGATGCTGACGAGGCTGCGTGAAAAATTCACGCCAGAAAAATTGCGTTTGCAGATGGCGGCCCGTAACGCACCTTTTCGCACGTTGCGTCCAGTACGCATTGCCTCTGAACAAAGTGTGTTGCGATATTGGGATCGACTCATCGGGCCAGCCTCGGCTGCTGATCGCGACCAGATTGCGGATCCTGCAACCCTTGCCGCTGCCGCAGATTATTCTGGCAACATCGAAAACTTTATCGGAACCGTCAAAGTCCCTGTAGGCGTCATTGGTCCACTGCGTCTGAACGGCATAAATGCCGCTGGCGATTACCACATTCCCCTTGCTACGACCGAGGCGGCGCTGGTGGCGTCATACGGGCGCGGTGCATATGCCGCGACCAAAGCAGGCGGCATCAGCACCGCAGTTTTATACGAAGGCGTAATCCGAACGCCTGCTTTCACCTTTGACAATATCTTGAACTCTGGCCTGTTTGTTGAATGGGTCGCCAACAATATCAGTGACTTACGCAAAGTCGCCGAAAGCACCACGCAATATGGCAAGCTGACCTCGGTTGAACCGGTCATCGACAATGACGTCGTGTTCCTGATCTGCCGCTATACCACCGGCGACGCGGCGGGGCAGAATATGGTCACGATTGCGACCCATGCATTATGCGAAAAGATCGCTGCAGATTGCACTGTGCCGATCAACCGTTGGTATATCGAGGGAAACTTTTCCGGCGATAAAAAAGCCTCTGCCCTTGGTCTGATGACGGGGCGCGGGCGCAAGGTCAGTGCTTCTGTCGTGTTGCCCGCTGCGATCATCGCAAACACCCTTGGGACAACGGCGCAAGACATGCTGGCCTACGGGCGCATTGCCGATCTGGGTGCCAAACTTTCGGGACAGATGGGCGCGCAGGCGCATTATGCCAACGGGCTTGCCGCACTTTACATTGCCACAGGTCAGGACGCGGCGTGCGTTGCCGAAAGTGCCGTAGGTTTCACCCGGATGGAGGCGCGCGGCGACGATCTGTTCTGTTCCGTGACCATGCCCAACATCCTTGTCGGATCGGTGGGCGGTGGCACTGGCCTTGCCAGCCAGTGTGCCGGACTAAACATTCTGGGCCTCAAAGGGCCGGGCAAAGGTGGTGCGCTGGCCGAGGTAACGGCAGCCCTGTGTCTTTGCGGTGAAATATCTATTGTTGCTGCAATCGCTGCGGGGGATTTCACCCGCGCCCATGAAAACCTGGCACGGTTCAGATGACCCTCGCACAGCGTTTGTGGATTTATCAGGCTGAACGGTTCCCCTTGGTGAAAACCGTGCCGCTTCTAGCGTGTTTTTCTGCGGCTTCTATCACAATATCTGCCGTTCTGTCCGACCGTTCCCTGCCGGACCTATCGGCATATATCGTTGGCTTTCTGCTGGTGTTTTTTCTGTTCTTCCAACTGCGTGTTGCAGACGAGGTGAAAGACGGGGAAGACGATGCAAAGTACCGCCCCGAACGGCCAATTCCGCGTGGTTTGGTGACGCTGCGCCTGATTGTCCTGCTTGGGGTCGTGACCATACCTTTGGGCATCGTCCTAGCGTTGCTGCACGGTGCGGGCCTAATCTGGCTGCTATTGCTGACATGGGCGTGGCTTGGGGCGATGACGTTCGAATTCGGCGTCCCGGTATGGCTCAAGGCACGCCCGGTGCTTTATCTATTGTCGCATATGGCAATCATGCCGCTGATCGACCTGATGCTGACCGGGATCGAATGGTTGCCGCATGGATCAGCCGCACCTGCGCTCTGGCTGTTTATTGCCTTGTCATTCTCGAACGGGTGTGTGCTAGAAATAGGCCGCAAGCTTTGGGCTGTCGAAAATGAACGGGTCGGGGTGGATACCTATTCCGGCCTCTGGGGACCAAAACGCGCCGCCAACATCTGGCTTGTCTTTGTAGGTATATCCGCCGGATTGGTGATCGGCGTCGGCATCGCTGCAGGTTTTGCGATTGCTTTTTGCTTGATCAGCCTTAGTGGCTTGCTGGTCTGCAGCTTCGCGGCACGCCGTTACGCCGCCGCCCCGACCGTCAAAGCTGAAAAGCAGATGGACACGCTGGCAGGATTGTGGGTGTTTGGCTGTTATGCAACTGCAGGCTTTCTGCCGCTCGTCCTTGGAGGGCTGCCATGATCTTGTTCAACAACACCGATCCCGCGCAGGCAGGTGGCAAAGGCGCGTCCCTTGCCCGGCTTGCGAAATGCGGGTTCAATCCGCCTGCATCCTTTGTCATCCCGGCAGATGCATTTACCGATGGCAAACCGCTGCGTGGGCTGAAAACTGCCGTCACCAAAGCGCTGAAAACCATCGGCCCCGGCCCCTATGCGGTGCGATCCTCTGGCCATGCCGAGGACGGGCAGGAACATAGTCACGCGGGCCAGTTCGATACCTTTCTGAATGTCAAAGCGGGCAATGTCGTTGATGCCGCTGCGAAGGTCTGGGCCTCGGGGTTTGGTGAGACGGTCACCACCTATCGTGCGGTCAAATCGGGGGGTGGTGCGGCAGCACCGGCCATCGTTGTTCAGCAGATGATCGACGCCCGTGTATCCGGTATCGCGTTCAGCGCTGACCCGGTCAGCGGACGACGCGATTGCGTGGTCATCTCCGCGACCGAGGGCCTTGGCGATGCCTTGGTCAGTGGCGAGGTTGACGGCCAAAGCTGGGTGGTCGCCGACACGGTCACCGCGCCGCCAGACCCCATTCTGTCGGAGGCCGAAATCAACAGCATCGCCGAGATAGCGCGCAAGGCTGAAGCAGCATTTGGTAGTCCGCAAGATATCGAATGGGCGATTGACGCGGATGGGCTGCATATCCTGCAAACCCGCCCGATCACGACCGCACTGAAACCGATAGCAATGCCCGACAACGCACTGACTATATTCGATAACTCCAATATTGTCGAAAGTTACCCGGGGATGGTATCGCCGCTGACCTACAGTTTCGCGGTGCATGTCTACGACCGCGTCTACCAATCCTTTGTGCGGCTATTGGGCGTGAGCGAAGCCACCATCTCCGAAAATGCGGCAATTTTTGGCAACATGCTGGGGCGCGTTGATGGGCATGTTTACTACAATCTCGTCAACTGGTACCGCGCGCTTGCGCATTTGCCCGGTTTTTCGCTGAACCGCGCCTATATGGAGACCATGATGGGCGTCGACACGCCCATGCCCGCTGAGATTACAGACAATATCGGCCCGCCACCTGCCAAGGGATTCGCAAAGGTGACGGAATACGGCAAACTCGCCGGTGTCGCCGCGCGGTTGGTTTTCGAGGCGATGCGTCTCCCCCGAACCCGGCGCAATTTCTATTCACGCCTGAATGCAGCACTGGACAGCGACCTTCACCTACAAACCGCCAACCTGACACAGCTTGCCAGCGAGTATCGCCGCATCGAAAGCACCTTGCTGGACCGTTGGGATGCTCCTTTGATCAATGATTTTCTGTGCATGATCGCGTTTGGCGCGTCACGGAACCTGCTGGAAAATTGGCTGGGCGATGATGGACTGATGTTGCACAATGACGTCATGATTGGGCAGGGTGATATCGTCTCGGCCGAACCTGCACAGCGGATCGCGAGAATGGGTCGTATCGCGGCAGAGCATGATATTCCCGCCGATCAGATCGGGACCCACCCGGCGCTGAAAGATGAATTGGCCAGCTACCTTGCCAAATTCGGCGACCGCTGTACTGAAGAACTGAAGCTGGAATCCATTCCTTTGACCGAGGATGCATCCCAGCTTTTCGCAGCCATTGCCGCAAGCGCCAAACGCCCCCCGGCAGATCATATCGTGGCACCGGAACCGGATTGGGCAAAGATTTTTCGGGGCAAACCCGTCAAGGCCCGGCTGGCGAAATGGATTGTCGGATGGGCCAAGGCGCGTGTGCGCGACCGCGAAAACCTACGATTTGAACGCACACGACTGTTTGGTCGGGCGCGGCAGGTTTTCCTGTCCATGGGCCGTGAATTCGCTGCACGTGACCTGATTGATCAACCCCGCGATATATTTCATCTGACCGTCGCAGAAGTCATGGGCGCGATTGAAGGGTTCGGATTGTCCTCGAACCTGCGCGGGCTGATCGAGCTGCGCCAGACAGAAGACGCAGCATCGGCCACCCGCAACGACCCGCCTGAACGGATTGAGGTGCGCGGCCCTGCGATCCTGCCTGCCACGACGATTCATGCGGTGATGCAAACAACCGAAACCGGCGATACGCGCACCGCCACCGGATGTTCTGCCGGACAAGTAACCGCCAAAGCCCGCGTGATCCGCGACCCACGTACCGAAAGCCTGTCCCCGGGCGATATTCTTGTCGCCAGACACACCGACCCCGGCTGGATCGCTGTGTTTTCCAACGCAAGCGCCATTGTCGTGGAGCGCGGGTCGCTTTTGTCCCATTCTGCCATCGTCGCGCGTGAATTGGGCATTCCATGTGTTGTCGGGCTTAAGGGGGCGACGCAGTGGGTCAAGGATGGTGAAACATTGCTTGTGAACGGGGCGACAGGGCTGGTGACGAAGACATGACGCAAAGCTCTGAAATCGCAGGAAAAGCAAATTTCGACCACATCCGTTATGCGCAATTGTGGGAAGATGCGGATGTTCTGTGTGCCGCACTGCCTCAGGATCCAGACAAAACGCTTGTTTCAATCTGTTCGGCTGGCGACAATGCTTTGGCGATGCTGACACTGGACCCAGCGCGCGTGGTTGTGGTGGATCTGTCGCCTGCCCAGATCGCCTGCCTGCGCCTGCGCATCGGTGCTTACCGCGCGTTGTCACAACCGGAATTCCTTGAATTGATGGGTTCACGCCCCAGCACCCGGCGTGGCGCGCTGCTGGACCGGGCCATCGCCGAGATCGACTCGGAAACGCGCCTATTCTGGCAAGACCAACGTGATGATGTCATTGCTTATGGCGCCGGTGGGGTTGGTAAATTTGAACGCTATTTCCGCATTTTCAGAACAAAGCTACTGCCTTTAGTTCATTCGAGGAAGACTATCGACGACATTTTCGTTCCACGTCCCAAGGCCGAACGACAGAAATTTCTAGATCAGCGATTCAACACATGGCGCTGGCGGCTTTTGCTCAATCTGTTCTTTTCGCGTTTCATGATGGGCCGGATGGGCCGAGACAAGGCATTCTTTGATCACGTTCAAGGCTCTGTAGCGCAACATGTCGCGCGCAGGATCAAGCATGCGGCGGTCGATTGTGACCCGTCGCAAAATCCCTATCTGTACTGGATCATGAAAGGTAAACATGGCGATGCTGTGCCGATGCCTTGGCGCGCCGAACACTACACGACGATCCGCGACCGACTGGATCGGCTGGACATTCGCCAAGGCGCGCTTGAGGCGTTTATTGATGACGGCGACAAGGCCGATGGGTTTAACCTGTCGGATATTTTTGAATACATGTCCCCGAACATCTTTGCCCAAGTTTACGGGCAGATCCTGAGCGCTGCAAATCCAAAGGCGCGTCTTGTCTATTGGAATATGATGGCACAGCGGCGTGTCCCGCCTGCCTTTACCGATCAGATGACAACCCTGACCGAGAATGAAATCCGTCTGAAAGCCAAGGACAAAGCCTTTTTCTATTCCGACTTCGTAATCGAGGAATTTCAGGGGTGAGCGTGGCACTGCAAATCGCAATCGCATTTGCATCTGTGGCGGTCCTGCTGGGGCTGATGGCAAGCGTCAAACGCCTTGCTAGCGCGTACGACATTTCCACCGAAGTTCAACGCAAACTGGTCCATATCGGCACAGGGCTTTATGCGCTGACCCTGCCCTGGCTTTTCACCGACGACTGGCCGGTTTTCATGTTGGTCGGGCTCACACTTATCGTCATGTGCATCTTGCGCATGCCTAGCTTTTCCAAAGGGGGGATCGGCGCAACATTGCACGGCGTGAACCGGCAATCATATGGTGATCTTCTTCTTGCGCTTGCGGTCGGAACGGCGTTCCTGCTCTCGGATGGGCACGCAATCCTGTACATCCTTCCAATTGCGACCTTGACCCTGGCAGATGCCGCCGCGGCTTTGACAGGCAGCCATTATGGTCGAAAATTCTTTACCGTTGAAGACGGCCAGAAATCGATCGAAGGCTCTGTCGCTTTTTTCATGATCACGCTTGTGATTGCGATGGTGTGTCTGTTGCTTTTGTCGGACGTCTCCCGCCCCAATGTCATCCTGCTTGCCGTTATGGTCGCATCCTTCGGCACTTTAGTCGAGGCGGACAGCTGGCGGGGTTTCGACAATTTCTTTTTGCCTACCGGCCTGCTGGTCTTTCTTGAAAGCCATATGAACAGCCAGTGGCAGGAGCTGGTCGCACTGATCGGGATGTTCTTGTTTGCGATTGTGCTATTCATGCGCGTCGCTCCAAAGTTCGGGATCACCAACCATGCGGCACGGGTTTACATCATCTCGACCTTCTTGCTGATCTCGGTGACTGCCCCTCAGAATACAGTTATTCCGCTGCTGGTGTTTATCATGCACGCCATTGCGCACCGACGAAACCCTTGCAAAGCGGCCTATCCAGCGCTTGATATCGTTGCTGCTCTTGCACTGGCTAGCTTTGGCTGGCTGGCGCTTGGATTGGTCACCGAAGCGAATGCGCTGATGTATTATGGGCTGATGGTAGTCGGGCTTTGCGTGGGCTTTGCCGGTGTTGCTTGGGGACAAAGACCGTTCTGGCTTCGCGTTGGCGCCGCAACCCTGCTGGGGCTTGGGTTGTTTGGCCTCTACCAGGTTCTGATGCTTTTCAATCCTGTTTCTGTGCGCTGGCCCGGTGATATGACAGTGACAGGTGCAATCGTGATCGGCGCGATGGTGATCGCCGGGTCGCTCAAACCCGCGGTTTTCGACACGCATCGTGCGGCGAAACTGACGCTGCTGGCACTTGTGGTCCCGCTGTGCAGCTTTGGCATAAAGGTGATGGCTGTATGAATACACAGACATTGAAGACCAATGATGGACAGTTGACCATTTGGTTTGATGGCCCCGTTTGGGATGACCATTCACAGGTGGCGACAGTTGGTAAATGCAAGTTTTCCTCGGCCAAGGCTGGCGCGCGTCTGTTGGCTGAGGCGGCAGCCATTGCAAAATCCAAGGGGGCCACCGCCCTGATCGGCCCGATGGAGGGCGATACATGGCACGCTTATCGCCTGATTTCCGAACGTGGCATGCACCAGCCCTTCCTTATGGAACCCGCCAGCGCCGATCATGATGCAGCGGCGTTCAGGGCCGCAGGTTTTGACGTGATCTCATCCTACTTTTCAGCCTCTGCCCCGTTGTCCGAATTGCCTGGTGCAAAACCCCGTGACACGGACGTCTTTACGGTGTCGGCGTGGGATGGCACTGATCCTGATATGCTCTTCACGCAAGTCTATGATCTGTCCTGCGCGGCTTTCGCGGGCAACCCGTTCTATAAACACATCGACCTTGCTGATTTCCTGACGATGTATCGCCCTGTCGTGCCATTGCTGAAACAGGATTTGATCTTGTTCGCCCGCGATGGGACGGGCGCATTGGTCGGCTTTCTGTTCGGCATCCCAAACTATGCGGAAGGGCCAGAACCCACCTCTGTGATCCTGAAGACCTATGCGTCAACGCAAAAGGGCGCGGGGCACTGGCTGTCTTATCAATTCTACCTCAACGCTAAAGTGATGGGGTTTGAAACCGCCATTCATGCGCTGATGCATGACGACAACCTGTCCGCTATCAGGTCAGGGTTGAATGGGGCGGACGTGTTTCGTCGCTATGCATTGATGGGGCGCGCTTTGTGACAACCCTTTCCACTGCCTTCGCGCAAGCCGCGGCTGATTACCGCGACCGGACCGCGGTGATTGATGCCGACGGCACCGCCTACCGGTTTTCGCAAGTCCAGCGGATGGCCGACAGCGACGCCTCCGGCTGGTATGCCAAAGGGGTGCGCTCTGGCGACCGGGTGTTGATCGCGATGGGGATCGGCGTTGATCTTTACGCCTCGCTTGCCGCGCTCTGGTCTTTGGGCGCTACTGTCGTTTTGCCGGAACCAGCGATGGGGTTGGCTGGGGTCAGAACCGCGATCAAAGCCACACAGCCCAAGTTCTTTTGCGCGGCTGGTCCGTACAAGGCAATTAAGCTGCTGCTGCCGGACCTTTGGCGCATAAAACTGCTGACACCGAACAGACATGGCAAGGCCGCGCCGTATAAACCCGTCGCCGACCCAGACAGTCTGGCCCTGATTTCCTTCACCTCTGGCACCACCGGAACACCAAAGGCAATCCCCCGCACGCATGCATTCTTGATGGCGCAATGGAAAGCGGTCGCACCTTTGTTGCATAGCGAAACTGCAGAAATTGACCTTGTGACCTTCCCGGTCTTCGTGCTGATCAATCTGGCTGAAGGACGGACGTCTGTCCTGCCGAACTGGAAGATGTCCAGACTGGCTTCGCTCGAGCCAAAGGCGTTTGTCAATTGGATATCTGCCAATCACTGCACGCGCGCGTTGCTGCCTCCCGCGCTTTGCGAAAAACTGGTCAAGGCCGGGGAAACAGGAACGCTTGGCCACATCTTCACAGGTGGTGGTCCGGTCTTCCCGGACGTCGTCCATAATCTACAAAATATCACCAAGAACATCAAAGTAACCACTGTATATGGCTCGACCGAGGCCGAGCCTATCGCGCATGCCAATTCCACCGAAGAAGGTTATGGTCTGTACGTCGGGCGCCCCGTTGATGCTGTACGTCTGCGGATTGTGGACATGGAAATTCAAGTGTCCGGAAACCATGTGAATACAGGCTATCTTGATCCAAGACGCGATGCAGAAAACAAAGTGTATGAAGGTGCCATGATCTGGCACCGCACAGGTGACGCAGGGCGGTTGGACGATCAAGGACGGCTGTGGCTACTGGGCCGTGTCGGGGATCAGGTGACGACCGACAAAGGCGTGCAATATCCTTTCGCGATCGAGACTGCAGCGCGGATGTGGCCGGGGGTAGTGCGGGCCGCGTTGACCGAACGGAACCAAATGCCGGTGCTGGTGATTGAAGGCGATGCCAAACATATGGAAACCTGGCGCGGAGGTGCCGCAGCCTTTGGGATCAAGAAGGTGCGGAACATATCAGCCATTCCGCTTGACAGACGACACCACTCCAAGATCGATCGAATTGCGTTACGTAAATATTTGTCGATTGGACGCAACATGTTCTAGAGGCAATCACAACTCCCAGGACACCCCATGTTCACCGCAGGTGGGCGCAAGCAGATTGTGGAAATGCTCGATGACCTGGCCGCGTGTGGTTGGAAATCTATCGATCAGCTCAATCTGACGTGCGATCTGTGGTGTGCCTAACCGTTCCTGCATGACCGGATCGGCCAATGCTAGCTCGCGTACAATTCACACGCCCATCCCTTTCCTATGGACCCGACGTCAGGCACAGCACATTACGATGCCGTCAGGAAGGAACATCCATGCTTTCAACAAAGCTAACAAACGAAGATGATTTCTCTATAATGTAATATTGATGACATAAAAAGTATCTAATGTGACATTCTGTTACCCTATTTCCAATCCAAGGATTCGATTGAATGTCCCTAACTTTTACACCGTGTTCCGCCCTGCGCAGGGGCGGCTATGCCTTCCTTTTGGGCACCACCCTGCTCAGCTTTCCATTGCTTCAGGCCGCGCCTGCGCAGGCGGAGGATACGTCTGCGACGCTGCGGCTGCTGACCTACAATATCTGGAACCGCTACAAGCAGTCGCCACAATACGCCGCCGAAGCTATCGCTGCGGGTAATTATGATGTTGTGATGTTTCAGGAAGAAAACGGATCGCGCTATGTGAACGATATTCCCGGCATGCTCGCGGCTCAGGGTCTGGGCACATACCAAGGTGCTCGCAACGGCAGTTCAGGGATTATCTCGCGTCTGCCTGGGACGATGGGCACACATACGCTTCCCGCACCTGGCGCCCAGGGCCGCGCCATCACCTATGCTCGTTCCGAGGCGGCGCTTGGGCGGCCGGAAACCATGATAGGTTCGGTCCATTTCGACTATTCCGATCAGCCAAACACCCGCATGAACGAAGCGAAAGGCCTCAACGCATGGGCGCGTTCCATCAGTGGGCCATTGATCATGGGGGGCGATTTCAATGCTGGCGATGTGTCCGAGCGGGGCCTGCATTCGGTCAGCCAGCAAGAACTTCTGCTGCGAATCTATACCAAGACCAACAACAGCTTTTACTATAACCTGCTGACGCAATATGCGACGGACAAGGCCGTGCTTGACCAGTTTATTTCCAGCTGGCGCGGGACGGGAAATACGGCCATTGATAACGCGCCAATCCCGGCTGGCCTGTTCGAGGAAGAATTATATCCGATTGCGGGCAACACCCCGGTCACGATGAACATCCTCAAGAAACAATTCATGCTGATGCAGACAGAGGCGGTACGCGAAGCTTTCATGCCGCATGAACGCGGCAACGGGAGCGCCACATGGCCCAGCAATCTGGAAGACGCGACCAATACCTGGGGCAGTTGGCACCGTGCGCGGATCGACCATCTGATGGTTTCGCGCCCTTATGGTAAATGGTTCGCGCTGGTGGATGACCCGAACGACCCCTATCTGGGGGTGATCGACGGGCTTGAAGGCGGGCCAGAAGGCAATCGCCGCCCATTGTCGGACCATGATCTGGTCGCGCATGAATTCCGCTGGGTTGGCCCGCAACTGGAAACCTACGACGGGGATGCGACACGACTGGTCTGGGGCGAAGGCGCCAGCACGTTTTCCGAAGACGACAAGGTGTTTTATCTGACGCGCAACAACATGCGCAATGATGTATATCTTGGGCAGGTTTCAGACGAGAACGGCAATCCGATTCTGACCGGGCTGACCCTGGAAGAAAAGAAAACCCTGCTTGATTGCACCAGCAGCGATCCGCGTTTTCAGGCGGCGATCGTCGAATATTGCATCGACGATCACAGCTTTATCAACGAAACGCTGGTGACCGATGGCGGCACTGTGATGATTGATGAAAATGCAGCACTAGGCGATGCGTCGGCGCGACTACGGCTGGCAGATGGCGGGCTGCGCATTACAGGCACTGCGATGCAGACGCTGGACCGCGATGTGTCACTGGAAGGTGTGGGCGGCTTCATCGACATTACCAATGCAGCGGCCAGCGTAGATGCAAAGGGCACCTTTAGCGGAACCGGCAGCTTAACCACTGGCGGGGCAGGAACGCTGACCCTTTCGGGTGACAGCACCTACACGGGTGCCACGATTGTGACCCATGGTTTGCTGGCTGTGAATGGATCTATCGCATCCTCCAGCATGACCACAGTCCAGCAGGGTGCAGTGCTTGGCGGAACCGGATCCGTCGGCAACCTGACAATTGCATCGGGCGGTACATTGGGTGCTGGCAATTCCATTGGCACATTGAATGTTGTGGGTGATCTGACCTTTGCTGATGGAGCCCGCCTTGAGGTCGAGACGGATGCGACAGGCAATACTGACCGCGTTGATGTGACCGGACGTGCCAGCCTGACGGGATCGGTTTTTGCGCTTGCAGCGACGGGAGCATACAGGCCCAGCACCAGCTACACGATCCTGACTGCGGGCAATGGGATCAGCGGTACCTTTGGCACTGTCACTTCTACTCTGGCCTTTCTTGACGCAGAGCTGGCCTATGGCGCGAACGACGTAACAATGACGCTGGACCGCAATGACACTGCCTTTGACAGCGTGGCCAGCACCCGGAACCGCCGCGCCGTGGCAGGTGCTGCGGAAAGCCTGGGGATGGGTAATGCGGTCTATGACGCTATCGTCATGGCTGATGCTGATACCGCCGATGTCGCCTTTGACGGACTCTCGGGCGAAATGCATGCCTCAGCTGCCGGTGCCTTTGCCGAAAATGCGCTGGCAATAGGCAGCGTCGTGGCTGACCGAAGCCGTGCAATGACGGGAGGCCAGATTGATGTAGCGCAGGGGCCGACAGCGACTGCAATGGGCACAGGACAGATCTGGTTCCAGACTTTCGGCAATTGGGGCGACGGCAGTGGTGACGGTGTCACAGATATCGAACGTAGCAGCAACGGCACGCTGATCGGCTTTGACACGACGCTTGACAGTAACTGGCATCTGGGTGGTTTCGTCGGATTGGGAAGTGGCGATGTACGGCGTGATGGTGGCGACCGTCTAGACGCTGATAGCCTTCATGCCGGTATCTACGCAGGCACCACATCCGGTCCTCTGGGGCTGGGCGTCGGGTTGAGCCACAGCCGCAACGAGGTGGACAGCCTGCGCCGTGCGACCTTTGGCACCACGACCGAGACGTTGACCGCCACATATGACGCCGACACGACGCAGGTTTTTGGTGAAGCGCGCTATCGCTTCGACACGGCGCATGGCGTGCTGGAACCCTTCGGCGCGCTCTCCCATGTGCGTCAGTCAACCGATGCATTCACTGAAGCGGGGGGTGCCGCTGCATTGACCTCTGGTGGTGGCAATGTCGACACGACCTTTACGACGCTGGGTCTGCGTACAGAGCAGA
Organism: Loktanella sp.; assembly: GCA_017390475.1. Lineage (GTDB taxonomy): Bacteria > Pseudomonadota > Alphaproteobacteria > Rhodobacterales > Rhodobacteraceae > Yoonia. The sequence continues at coordinate 33,062 of JAFPBO010000055.1, read as the reverse complement.
TGTTTGCCATGGGTCAAACAGACGCAACCCTGCGAGGTGAACTGGGCTGGCGTCACGCCTTTGGCGATGTTGACCCAGGTATCGCGATGGGTTTCGCAGACGGTGGGGCTGGCTTTGATGTGTTGGGGGCGCCTATCGCCGAAGATTCCGCCGTCCTGCGGGCCTCTGTCGGGTTTGATCTGGCACCGGGTGCGCAATTCGTCGTGGGCTATGCGGGCCAGTTCAGCGACGACACTGCTGACCATGGTGTGACTGCGGACCTCCACATCCGTTTCTAGAAAACATCGCGAAAGGGGGCGCTTGTTGCCCCCTTTCCAGCTATAAGGGGCAAAATTTTGGTTAAACGAATGATGCCCCGGTGATTTGATGCAAGACACAGACAAGAAAAGCCGCCGCCAGTCAAAGCTGGTTGCCCATCTGCAGGCCCATCGCTTCATCTCGCTTGACGACATTGCAAGCCGCTTTTCTGTCACAACACAGACCGCCCGCCGCGATTTGATGGAACTGGAAAATGCCGGAATTGTCCGCCGCCTTCATGGCGGGGCAATGTTGGCCAATGGCGCCATTGACCCGCCGACGCTACGCAACCGGCGGGTTGAGAACGCTGCCGCAAAGGATCGGATCGCAGCGAAAATAGCCGATTTGGTGGTTGATGGCTCTTCGATATTTCTAGATACTGGCACAACATGCGAAGCGGTTGCCCGCGCGCTTACAATGCGCCGCAATCTGCGGACAGTGACGTATGGGCTGCGTGCTGCGACCACGCTTTGTGAGGTCGAGGGATTTTCCGTAGCCGTGCCCGGCGGCTTTGTGCGCAATGTGGACGCCGGGGTATTCCGGCATGACACAGTCGATTTCATTGGTCGGTTCAAGTTCGACATTGCGATCATATCAGTCAGTAGCATCGACGCAGATGGCGACATGTGCGACGATGATCATGGCGAAGTCCAAGCCGTTCACGCCGCGATGCGGCAGGCAGAAAAGACGATCCTTGCTGTGGATCAAACCAAATTCCTGCGCAGGGCGCTGGTCCGCCTCGGGTCGATCCGAGATGTTGATTTACTGGTAACCGACTCCCCACCTGCTACTGAGCTCTCCCGGCTGCTTACTGAGGCAGGCGTAACCGTCGTGCTGGTCTAATCGGTAATCAAATGGCTTGGTTGATGGAGTGGATGCCCCCTCCCGACGACATCGACAAAGCCATAGATACGGCTGGTTTATGTCCCAGCTCTCTTAATTGCCCTGCCCCTCGGATTTTTGCTATATTCAAACCTTATATTTCATTGCTTGTGACCAGTGCCAGACTGAGACAGAGATCATGCGCGACGATGATGCTCCTCGCTGTAGACATCGCCATTTGTGGCAGGATCATCCATTCTAGGCCCCATGCGGCACCCGACCGTTCCTGTTCATGAACCAGCGCGTGGTGCATCCCGCTGATTTGGGTCGCGTTAAACCGTGCCAGCGTGACCAACAATTCTGCCAGCACCGGGTTTTGCTTATGCGGCATCGCTGACGATCCACCGCCACCTGATATCTGCGCCTCGTCGACCCCCTGTTGAGTCATCAAGGCAATATCCTGACCCATCTTACCCAAGGTGCCGGTGATCAATGATAGTAGATTGGTATAATCGACGATCGCCTCACGCTGACTGTGCCATGCAGTCGGCGTGTCCGTCAGGCCAAGTGCCGCCGCCATTTCTGCTGCAATAGCGTTCGCTTGTGGGCCGATTGCGGCCCGATCCCCAACTGGGCCGCCCAATTGCACGGCTTCGACCTTGGGGCGCAGGGCCGCCAAGCGAGCCTGATGGGTGATAATCGGGGCGGACCAACTTGTGGCGCGTTGTGCAAAGAGGATCGGTAAAGCGGCCTGCATTCTTGTCCGCCCCATTATTTGCACCGCGCCGAATTTCTGAGTGAGTGTTTTTAATCCTGCTGACAGGTCGGCCAGCCGCACATTGATGAGATTGTTGAAATCTTGCAGGGTCAAGGCAAGTGCCGTATCGATGACGTCCTGCGACGTCATGCCTTTGTGAACCGCATCGGCATCGGCACCGGCGGCGGCTTTGATCTGGCGCACAAGGTCGGGCACAGGCACCCCGTCTCGGGCAGTACCCACGTTAATGGCCGCAATATCAGGCGCGAATGCCATGATCATGGTTGAAACGCGTGCTGCCTTTTCAGATGGTAGTGATCCGACAGCGCCGAGGGCGTGTGTATATGCCGCTTCGACCCGCAGCATATGCGCAAGCTGCCGGTCGGGCGACCAGATCGCGGCGGCATGAGCGTCACCAAATAGCCCACCAAGCCATGGATGGGAAAAAACATCGCCGGTCATGCCTCCCTCTCAAGCATCTCAAGGATCGCGTTGGCCACGATATCAGGTGCCTCGATACAGGGCAGATGTCCGCAATTGTCGATGATAGAAAATTGCGCATTGGGGATCAGCCCTGCCAAAGCGCGGACGACATCAGGCGGTGTGGCAAGGTCATCTGCGCCTGCGATGCAATGCGCCGGCTGATCCAGCCCAGCGATCTGCCCACGCAGGTCAGTATCGCGGATCGCAGCACAAACAGCACCGTAGCCCTGCGGCGAGGTACGCACCAGCATGTTGCGATAACCCGCAAGATCAGCGGCTTGCGATTTGCGGAAACTTGGTGAAAACCATCGGTCAAGGACGGCATCGGCCATCGGCACGATGCCTGTCCTTTGTACATTTTCGATGCGGGTATTCCAACTAAGGGCGTCACCAATCCGGGCACCCGTGCAGCACAGCACTAGCCGCGACACCAGATCAGGGCGGGCGATCGCCAGCCCCTGCGCGATCATCCCGCCGACCGATACGCCGCAGATCAAGGCGCCTTTCAGCCCCAGGTGATCCATAAGCACGGCGACATCGCTGACCAGCTGGTCCATGCTGGCAGGGCCATCATCGCTTAGCCCGTGGCCGCGCTTGTCGATGCTCAGCACGGGCATGCCAGCGGGCAAGCCGGCAATCACGCCGTCCCAGATACGCATATCCGTCCCAAGCGAATTGAGCAGGACGACAGGTATCCCGCCCCCCGGCGCGAACCGGAAATGCAGCGCAGCCCCATTGATGATGGCAAAACTCATCAGGCCGCCACCTTGCGCAACCCCAGAATCTCGCGCGCTTGTTGCCATGTCGCGACGGGCCGTTTGTATTTTTCGCACAGATCGACCGCCCGCTGCACCAGCGCCGCATTCGATGGTGCAAGCCTGTCACGGTCCAGCCTGACATTATCTTCCAGCCCGGTACGGGTATGCCCGCCCTTTGCGATGGACCATTCATTGATCGTCAGTTGCGCGGCCCCGATCCCAGCGGCACACCATTGCGCATCAGGGGCCAACCGTTTCAGCGTTTCAATATAGAAATCGAAGATCACCTCATCGGCCGGCATTGCATTCTTCACCCCCATTACGAATTGCACATAAAGAGGACCAAGCAACTGCCCCTCCCCCGCCATCCGGGTGGCTTGGACGATATGGCTAAGGTCGAAAGCCTCGATCTCGGGTTTGACGGCATAAGTGCGCATTTCACCCGCCAGCCAGTCCACCAGATCGGGCGGGTTTTCATAGACGCGGGTGGGAAAGTTGTTCGACCCCACGGACAACGACGCCATATCAGGTGCCAGCGGCAGCATCCCGCCGCGCGCCTTCCCTGCCCCTGAACGCCCTCCGGTTGAAAGTTGGATAATCATGCCCGGGCAGTGCTTTTCCAGCCCTTCTTTCAACCGCGCAAACCGGTCGGGGTCGGATGTGGGTTTGCCGTCATCGTCACGCACATGGCAATGGGCGATGCTGGCACCCGCCTCGAACGCAGCTTGGGTGCTTTCGATCTGTTCAGCAATTGTGATCGGCACGGCGGGGTTGTTGTCTTTGGTCGGCAAAGACCCTGTGATCGCCACACAGATGATACAAGGGTTGGTCATCATCACCTCAAATATCGAAAAAGACAGTTTCGTCATCGCCTTGAAGGCAGATGTCGAAATGGTAGACGTCGCCATCTGCACGCGCGACCAAGGTTTCGCGACGATGCGCATTTTCGATCAAGTTCAGTACTGGGTCTGTTGTATTTGCTGCTGCTTCGTCACCAAAGTACATCCGCGTGTTCAGACCCACATTGATCCCGCGCGCCACGAGCCACAGGTTCAGATGCGGGGCCATCATCCGCCCATCACGTCCCGCAACAGCGCCGGGTTTGACGGTTTCGAAGGAAAATACCCCCGTATCAAAATCGGAAATTACACGACCCCAGCCGCGAAAACCATTCTCCACCGTGCCCTTGCCAGGATAGATACCTGCGGCATTGGCCTGCCAGACCTCGATCAACACGTCCTTAACCAACGCGCCGACACCATCTGTCACTTGGCCAGTCACGGTGATCCGCTCGCCTTGGGCGTTCGGTCCGGCGATATCACGTCCGAGTTCCTGACGGTAAATGTCGAACCCTGCCGCACCGGGGGCAAGGCCGATATGCACATAGGGGCCTGCTGTTTGGGACGCGGATTCCTTGAGATAATGCAATGACTGGACCATGTCAGTTTCCCTCCGGACGGTTCTCAAAATAGGTCGACCGATGCCCGCGCAGGACAATGTCGAATTTGTAGGCGATACTGTCGAGCGGTACTGTCGCATTGAGATCAAGTGCTGCGACAAGCTGGTCAATCGCGCGCTGATCGGGGATGGACTTAAGGATTGGGCATCTGGCGATCAACGGATCACCTTCGAAATACATCTGGGTGATCAGCCGCTGCGCAAAGGCGGTCCCGAAAACCGATATATGGATATGCGCCGGACGCCAGTTGTTCACCCAGTTGCGCCACGGATAGGCGCCCGGTTTGACCGTCCGGAAAACATAGTGACCAGTCGCATCGGTCAATGTCCGCCCGCAGCCTCCGAAATTCGGGTCAATCGGTGCAAGATAGCTGTCTTTCTTGTGCCGATACCGCCCGCCCGCATTCGCCTGCCAGATTTCGACCAATGTATGCGGTACAGGCCGTGCATTTTCATCCAGCACACGGCCATGCAGGATTATCCTTTCGCCGATTGGATCACCCGTTTTGGCGTAATTGCGGATCAAGTCGTTGTCGATGGCATCGATATCATCATGACCAAAGGTTGGGCCGGTCAGTTCGCTGTCAGAGCTTTGCAAAGACAACAAAGCGTTGCGTGGCGACCGAACTACGCTGGTTTTGTAATCGGGCGCAAGCGCCAGCGGGTGCCATTCACGGTCACGCTGAATAAGGTCGAGGGCAGTCATTTCTTGTCATCCTCCATCTCGGCATAGGCCTGTTTGGCCAGCTTGATCGCGTGATTGGCCGCCGGAACGCCCGCATAGATCGCGACATGCTGAAAGGCTTCGATCACGTCGCTTTGGCTGGCCCCGGTGCGGGCGGTGGCGCGGATATGCATCGGGATTTCTGAAAAATTGCCGGTGGCTGCCAGCAGGGCCAGTGTGATCATCGATCTTTCGCGCAGGCTGATTGCATCGGAGGCCCAGACAGTGCCCCAAGCACCTTCGGTGATCAGCGTCTGGAAAGACGTGTCAAAATCCGTCTTGGCAGCTTCAGCGCGGTCGACATGGGCATCGCCCAGAACCGACCGACGTACACGCATCCCTGCTTCATAGCGATCCGTCATTGTTTCGGCATCCCTTTCTGGCGCATCAGCCGCTTCTGTGCAGCAATCCTGAAAGGCGCATTCGGCGCGCCATAGCCCGTGTAGCCACCGCGCCGTTCCACAATCTCAAAGAACATACCGCCCGCATAGGGACGCGAATAGAACTGGAAGAACGCGCCGTTTGAGTCTTCGTCATACAGAATATTGCCAGCCTTCAGCCGGTCCAGAAGAGCGGCATCCAAATCAAACCGCGCCACAAGATCTGCGTAGTAATTGTCGGACATCGGCAAAGGCTCAAACCCCCGCGCCAGCAGTGCCGTTGATGTGGCAAAGATATCGTCACTCGCCAAGGCGATATGCTGGACCGATGCGCCAAAACTATCGGCCAGAAAATGCCCGGCCATCGTGCGATGTGTTTCGGCACCGTTCAACGTGATGCGGAAGGTGCCGTCTGGTGCTTCGAGCGCCTGACTGCGCACCAGCCCGTCAGGATCGACGACATCGACCATGGGCGATTTCCGCATCTGGAACAGGGTAGTATAAAACAGCGACCAGCTGAGCATTTCGTCGTAGCTCATCGTTTGGGCCAGATGGTCGATGCGTTTTAGGCCCGCATCGGGGCCCATGGTCGGGTTTTGTGTGAATTCGACTTGCCAGACATCGCTCAATCCGCTGGTATCGTCGATGAAATGCAGCACGCTGCCACTGAGGCCACGGATGGCCGGAATGTCCAACTCACCTGGCCCAGTCGGTTGCCGGAAGGGTTCCGCGCCCAGATGCTGCGCGCGCAACACCGCCGCCTGTGCGGCATCCACCGAGATACCGATATCACAGACCGTTGTGCCGTGCATATGATAGGCGCTGGCGGCGTAGCCGACCTCTTCATGGTTCACGACGATGCGGATATCGCCTTGCGTCCAGACAGCCAGTTTTTTGGCAATATGCGTGCCGGACTCCTGGAACCCTAGCGTGGTTAACATGGATTCAAGCGTATCTGCATCATCTCCACGCGTGGCGAATTCCACGAATGACGTGCCGGTGATCCGCGCTCGCTGCGGCATAGGTGTAGGATCAGTGACGGTGGCAGGTTCAGCGCGATACACATCATCCATGAGCGCGACCAAGGACCGGTAACCATCTTTGGCAATCGCCTTGGCCGGGCCGCCGCGAAACTGGTCGTTAAAAATCTCCAGCGAGATTGGCCCGCTATATCCCGTCGCCATCACTGCCCGCATGAAATCGGTGACGGGCAGATCGCCTTCGCCTGGCATGTTGCGGAAATGGCGGGACCAATAAAGCAGGTCCATCGTAATCTGCGGCGCATCGGCAAGTTGAACAAAGAATATCTTATCACCCGGAATGCGACGGATCGTTTCGGGATCTATCTTGCGCGCCAGCGTGTGAAAGCTGTCAAGGACCAGCCCGACATTCGCATGATCGGCGCGGCGCACAATTTCCCAGGCATCGCGATGATCATTGACGTGCCGCCCCCAAGCCAACGCTTCGAACCCTACGCGCAGGCCACGCTTGGCGGCCCGTTCGCCAAGCACTTGGAAATCCTCTGCCGCGCGGTCGATACCGCCCAAAGCCTCCGGATGGCAGGATGAACAGATCAGAACCAGATCGGTACCGAGCTCCTGCATCAGGTCAAACTTGCGCTCAGCGCGGTCAAAAGCCTTGGCGCGCAAAGGATCTGGCAAACCTTCGAAATCGCGGAACGGCTGGAACAGAGTGATGTCGAGGCCCATCGACCGGATCAGGTCACCCACCTCGCGCGGGTTGCCGTCATGGGCGATGAAATCCTGTTCGAAAATCTCTATACCGTCGAAACCAGCGGCGGCAATTGCCTCCAGCTTTTCGACCAGATTGCCGGATATCGACACCGTGGCGATGGATGTTTTCATAGTGCGTTCCCCTGTATAGCAGCCCGAAGCGCGGCATGATCCAGCGGGATTTTCGTGAAGATCTCCCAGGCGTCGACACCCTGCCCGAAGAATAGTTCATATCCAGAAATGACCGTCAGCCCCGCCTGTCCAGCATCTTGGAGAAACTGTGTATCAACGGGGGTATAGACCGCGTCGAACACCCATTGAGCACCGTGCATCGCCGCGGGCGGCAAGGGCGTGCCGCCGATGCCGACCATCCCTAAAGGGGTGCAGTTGATGATCCCGTCAGCGCCTTTTGCGGCGACGATGGCATCGCTATGCGTTTCAACCCGCGTATCAGAACCCAAGGCCTGCAACGCATCCGTCAGCGCCTGCGCCTTGTCGGCGTCAAGATCGACACAGCGGATCACGCTGGCCTGCAACCCTATCAACCCAAAGGCCACCGCCTTGCCGACGCCGCCGGTGCCGATCAGGCAGACGGTGCCAGGAGGTTGTATGCCGCGAACAGCGCGATAAGCGGCCTTGAAACCAGTATAGTCAGTATTAAAGCCCTGCGGGCCGTCTTCGGCGAAAACGACGGTGTTCACGGCACCAATCGCGCGGACCAGCTGGTCGGCAACTTCGACCTTGGAGGTCACGATCTCTTTATAGGGGTAGGTGACGTTGATCCCGCGATAGCCGCTGATGCGGGCCTGTTCGAAGACTTGATCAAAGGTCAGGCCCATGTCCTTTGGGATCAGCCTGTCATAGGTCACGTCATGCTGCGTCAGTTTCCCGGCAGTGCGGTGCAGGCGCGGCGATTTGGACCGCGTGATATTGTCACCGATAAGGCCAAGCTTGATCGTGGTTGTCGTTGTCATCTCTCTATCTTTCTGGCCTGCCGCCTATTCAGTCAGGCGGCAGGCTGCCTCGACCGCGCTACGGTATCCTTGGGGACCCAGTCCTGCGATCACGGCTGTTGCCACCTTGGACATCAGCGAATTTTGATAGACCGCTTCGCGCCGGTGGATGTTGGTAATGTGCAATTCGATAACCTTGCCCGGAAACATTTTGAGCGCGTCCATGATCGGCACCGACGTAAAGGTCAGTCCCGCAGGGTTGATGATGATAGCCGCAGCATTTGTGTCGATGGCTTCGTGAATCCAGTCGATGATCTGGTATTCCGCGTTGGATTGCTGAAAAATCAGATCACGGTCGCCCGCCGCGTCGCGACACATCTGTTCGACCTCAGCCAGCGTCGTATGGCCATAAATCTCTGGCTCGCGCGTACCAAGTCGGTTGAGATTGGGACCGTTGAGAACGTGAATGGTATTGGACAAAGGTTTTGCCTTTCTGTCAGTCATCCTTGGTAGCCGAACTGCCGCGGCAGCCAAAGCACCAGATCAGGGAAAAGGGTAAGCGCCGCCAGCACGAGCAAAAGCGCAAAAATGAACGGAACAAGGTCTGAAAAGATATCTTTCAGCCGCGCGCCGGTAATGCTTTGCATGATGAAGATCAGCAGACCATACGGCGGCGTGATCAGCCCGATCATGATATTTACCACCGCGACGACACCAAAATGCACCGGGTCGATCCCAAGTGCGACTGCCGCCGGAATGAACACCGGCACAATGATCAGAATGATAGCCGTACCTTCAAGCATCGCCCCCAGAAGGAGCAGAACGATGTTGACCAGAATAAGAAACTGCAGCGGAGTCAGATCCCAGCCAGCAAGATACATCCGCAGAGACTGCGGGATGTTTTCGGCGGTGACGATATAGTTGAACACCAGAGCGCCCGCGATCAGCATCCCGATCGAAGCAGAGGATCGGGCACCCGATGTCAACGACGCATAAAGCGCGCGCAGTGAAATCGACCGGTAAAGCACGGCCGACACGATGAACGCATAAGCTGCGGCCACGGCTGCTGCCTCTGTCGGAGTCATTGCCCCCGAATAGATACCGCCCAGCAAGACGACCGGCATCAAGAGAGCTGGAAAGGCGCTGATCGTGATGCCCGGCAATTCCCGCAGCGGCGTCGGGGCCTCGACGGGGAAATTCTGACGGCGCGACTGGATGATCACCAGCACCATAAGCATCATCGCCATCAGGGCACCGGGGATGATGCCCGCCAGAAAGAGATAGCCAATCGACGTATTTGACACGAGTGCATAAAGCACCATCGGGATCGAAGGTGGCACAATCGGTCCGATCACGGCAGCGCTTGCCGTGAGGGCCGCGGCAAAGCTTTTCGTATAGCGCCCATCGCGGGTCATCATATTGGCGATGATCCGACCTGTGCCTGCTGCATCGGCAAAGGCCGACCCCGACATGCCAGAAAAGATCAGGGATTGCACGATGTTCACATGTGCCAGCCCACCCCGGAACCGCCCGACAATCGCATTGCAGAACCGCAGCAAACGGTCGGTCATTGAACCGGTATTCATCAGCTCTGCCGCCAGAATGAAAAGCGGCACTGCGAGTATGACATAGCCAGAGAACATGCTATTGAGCAGCCGTTCAGCGACCAGCCCCATGTCCTGTCCGCGCATATAGAGATACAGGACCGATCCAGAAATCATCGACAGACCGATGGGAAGCCCGAAAAGGGCCAACAGGCAGATCATGCCCAAGGCAGCGGAAAACGGGTCCAATATCAGACCTCCTTGTCGGATGTAGTGGGGGGGGTGTCAGAAAATGCATCCCGCGCAGCGTGTCCAGCCAACCACAGATAGCGGATGATTATGGCAACCGCGAAAGCGACATAGATGGAATAAAGCCAGTCATAACGGATTTTGAGATAAGAGGTGCTTTGCACTTTCATGAAGGTCACGTAGTCCCAGACTGCGGGCAACGAGAGTGCAAACAATACTATGACGCCTATCGCAATGATGATTGTGAAAATCCGGCGCACGGCGGGTGGTGCGGACCCATAGATGATGTCAAAGCGGATTTCCTCGCTTTCGCGCAGAACGAAGGCCGCACCCCAAAGCACGAGCCATACCCACATGACGGAACTAAGCTCTGACGCCCATCCTGACGGCCAGTTGAGGACATATCTGAACAAGATCGTCACCAAAAACGACAAGAACATGACCGCGAGCATCAGTGCGGCGACGGCTTCGGCCGCGAGAGCGAGGAAGCGGAACATTTTACGCGCAGTCGCTATCATGGGCGTGACCTCCACTTGCGATAGGGAAATGACCGGCCGTTATGGCCGGCCATTGTTCAGCTGAGGTCAAAGAGCGTTGATACGCTCGACCATCCCTTCGGGCCAGCTATCCGACAACGGCGAGTTCAGGTATTTCTCCTGCGCGAACTCGCGGAACGCATCGACATCAGGCGTGTAAACTTCCAGACCCTGCTCTTCGAAATACGCAGCAAGTTCAGCTTCACTTTGCACGTGCTGTTCGGCAGACCAAACCATCGCTTCATCTGCTGCAGCCTGAAATGCTGATTGTTCTTCTTCGCTCATCGCCTCCCATGCTGAGGATGAGATGGTCAGCAGATCGAAAGCCACCAGGTGCGATGTCAGCGCAATTTGCGACATGACTTCGTAGAACTTCATGTTCTGCACATTGGGCAGAGGGTTGTCCTGCCCGTCAATCGCGCCTGTCTGAAGTCCGGTGTAAACCTCGGCATAGGCCATGGATGTCGGGTTTGCACCGATGGATTCACCCAGGAACTGCCAGGACTCACCCGGTGGCATGCGCAAACGAATGCCCGCCAGATCCGCCGGAGTCTCGATCCGCTGATCTGGGCGCAGACCCAGATGGCGTGACCCGAAATAGGTTGGCCCCAGAATCTTGATGCCCAGTTGATTTTCGGCCATTGCCTTCATCTCGGTCCCAGCCTCCGAGTCAAAGAATGTTTGCAAATGCGCTGGATCGCGGAACAGGTATGCCGAAGTCAGGATCGACCATGCTGGCACCTGATTGGCAATGTCTTGCGGCGCGATGTTGCCCATCTCCAGGTTGCCGCGTTGCAGCGCCACCAATTCAGTGCCCTGGCTGAACAATGTGCCGCCATAATGCATTTCCATCGTCACCAGATCGGCAACGCTTTCGGTAAAGCGTTCCATCATCCTTGCGCGGATGTCCTGATCCGAAAAGACGGCAGAGAACCGCAGAACTGGGTTATCTTGTGCGTTTGCCGCGCCAATTTGCAGGCTTCCAACCGACAGCGCCACAGCGCCAGCCAGCATAATTGCCCGTCTTGAGACGTTAAGTTTCATGGTATCCTCCCTGATTTCCATCCCTGATGCGGGTCAAATAATAACCCATCAACGACCGTCACCTTAAATCCTACAAATCACAAATCAACCTGCTATTTTGACTTTCATATGATATTTATAAAAATATCATTTATTCTTGATGGTTGTCTGATCATAAACTGCATGAGACAAGTACATGCACCTAAAATCAGGATCCCGATGATCGATACTGCCAGCGAACATGCCTATCGGACGATTCGGCACGATGTCATCCAGGGACGACTTGCGCCGCGTACCAAACTGCGGCTTGAACACCTGCGCGAAACGTATGGTGCCAGTGTCAGCACAATCAGGGAAACCCTGAACCGGCTGACCGGCGAAGGTCTTGTCATCTCAGAAGGACAAAAAGGCTTTGCAGTGACGCCGGTATCCCAGCAGGAATTTGAAAACCTGGCGGAGCTGCGCGAATTGCTGGAAACCCATGCCCTGCGGCGCGCATTCGAAAACGGCGATCTGGCCTGGGAAGGGCGTGTCGTCGGCGCCCATCACATGCTGAGCGTCACGGAACGACAGATGCAGAATGGCGAGGCCCAGAATTCCACCCTCTGGAAACATTGCGACAAGGAATTCCACCATGCGCTGATGTCCGATTGTGGTTCAAAGGAATTGCTTGACGCGCATTCCGCAGTGTTCGACCGCTACCTTCGCTATCAGATCATCGCAGTAATTTTTCGGGGGCAGCCTGCAGCCGATGAACATCTCGCCTTGCGGGATGCAGCTCTAGAGCGCGATGCCGACCATGCCTGTGCAGTACTGTCAAAGCATATTTCAGCCTGCGTCAAAAGCACAGCCAGTAGCAATAAGCTGGAAAGCAGTTATCCCAACGCCAGCGACCGTAGCGATCCGGTTGAGGAGACCGTATCCGGCATGATCTGGCGACGCGTGCGAAGCGACATTCTAAACGGTACGCTCGCCCCCATGCAAAAGCTGAGGCTTGACGGTCTGCGCACAAGATACGGCGCATCCGTGAGTACATTGCGCGAGGTTCTGAACCGGCTTGCTACCGAAGATCTAGTCATCGCCGAAGGGCAGCGCGGCTTCGAGGTTGCTCCGATCTCACCTGCCAATCTGCGCGAATTGGCTGAACTACGCCTGCTGATCGAAGGGCAAGCGCTGAAAGACTCATTCACCCGTGGCGATGTTGAATGGGAAGCGCGCGTCATGGCCGCCTATCATCGGCTGGCGCGGATGGAAGAGCGGATTAGCGGTGGTGACAAAAGCGCTATGCAGGACTGGAAACGATTTGACTGGGAATTCCATCAGGCGCTGATCAGCGCCTGTGGTTCGCAAGTCCTTCGCCAGTTCCACGGCGCCAATTTCGATAAATATCTGCGCTATCAGATGATCGCGCTTTCGTTTCGCGGCGATGTGGCGTCCCGCGAACATCACGATCTGCTGGACGCGGCGATGGCACGCGATGCCGGGGCCGCGCGTGCTGTGCTGGCTAGGCATCTGATGGGCGGCGTTAACCATGCGCTGGCCAGTGGCACAATCGGCGAAGGCTGCGTTTCACGGACAGCCAATTAGCAACTGTGTCATCCACCGTGTTGAAACGGCAAAGTTTTGCCGGCTTTTACAATCGCGTTGGCAATTGCGACCATCCTTCGTGCGATTACTACAACGACAAGTTCATGCAGCTCTAAGCGCACGCTGAGACGCTTGGTGCGCGGTCTGGCTGGCGTCGGCATGCCTGCAAAGGTGAAATCGTTCGATGATCGTCCAGTGGGCGTCGGGTCAAGGTTGCGCTCTTTTGTTTGCATCCGTCACTCAGAACTCACCCCAGGCGGGAATCCCGAACCTCAGCAACCCATGATCTGCGGGGCCTTTTGTGGCTGACTTTTCATCGGTCGCCGTATTCTTTAAGGTTTGTGGGGACTGACCAAAGGCCGAGTAGACAGAAGAGAGTGATTATGTTGAAAACTTTTAGGACGATTTTATCCAACTCTAAGTTCGTTGCGATCACTATGGCTTTTGTCATACTTGCCGTGGTGCCTACTTTTCAGTCGGCACAGGCGCAGACAGGGTTAACCGGCAACGAACCCAGGTCCAGCGAGACCCAAGCCGATCCGGCGACGCCGCTTGCGACACTTTTAGAAATCCTCAAAGACGACCAAGCCCGCGCGGAGCTTATCGCGGAACTCGAGCAGACGCTGACACCTGAAGAGCCACTGGTAACCCAAGATACGATCATGGGAACCGAGACTGAAGAAACTGTTTCAATCGGGCGTCGGGTTGCATTGGTCACGCAAAGTATCGGCGAGGAAACAGTGATGACGCTGTCCGAATTCTGGCGCTCGCTCACCACCGGCGGTAGTGTGTTTTCCGGGTTCGGCAGCGCTGATCTGCAGATATTGCTGAATGCTATACCCGGTCTGCTAACGGTCATCGCGATCACGGTCGCGATCTTCATGGTCTTGCGATATTTTGCCAAAGGGCTTTACGCCCGCATGGGTCGCAGTGCCGAGAATGCGGGGGCCATCAGGTCCTTCGCCTTATTCGCCGGGTCAAATGTGACGGATGCACTGATTGTGATCTTTGCCTGGGCAGCGGGTTATGTGATTGCCATTCTTGCAATCGGCGAATTCGGGCAAATCGGCATCCGGCAATCCATGTACCTTAATGCCTTCCTTTTGGTCGAGATGACCAAGGTTGTGATCAGGTCCTTCCTATCGCCGATCGCGTCAGGGCTGCGTATCGCCCCGGTCAGTGACTATGCCGCAGTGGCGATGACACGATATTTCAGCATTATCGTTAGCGTCCTAGGTTACGGACAGTTGTTGATCGTGCCAATCGTCAACCAAAGCGCATCGCCGACCGCGGGGAGCAGTGTGTCAGCGCTGATCGCCGTTTTCGCACTGCTCTATGCCGTCTATGTTGTCCTGCGACACAGCAAGGAGGTGGCAAATTGGTTCCAGAACGAGGCTGCGCCTCCCCTGATCACAGATCCGGTGGATGGCACAATTGTCGAACCGCGCCGCGGTCCCGCCAGCAAACTGCTTCACGGGTTGGCGTCGATCTGGCACTGGTTTGCGCTGACCTATCTGGCGGTAATGTTCATCGTGGTGATGACGCGACCGGCCGAAACAACGCTGAACGCGCTGAAGGGTTCGGGACAGATCCTGATTGCGGTCGTCGTCGCGACGCTGGTTTCGCGCTGGCTAGCAACAGCGATCCGCCGCGGCATTTCCCTGCCCAAAGACGTGAATGCCAAGCTGCCGCTTCTGGAACGACGGATCAACACTTTCGTGCCGCGCGCCTTTGGCCTGATGCGGCTTTTCCTGCTGGCCTGCGTGCTGCTGTTCACGCTTGATGTTACCGGTATGATCGATATGCGCGGTTGGCTAGAAAGTCAGGTCGGGTTGGCAGTCACTGCGGCGATTATTTCGGTGTCGATGATACTGATTGTGGCTTTCGCAATCTGGCTTGGTCTGACATCTTTCGTCGATTACAAACTCAACCCTGATTATGGTGCAATCGCAACGTCGCGCGAAACCACCCTACTGACTCTTTTGCGTAATGCGGCAACCATCGCGCTGAGCGTCATAACGCTGATGTTCGTACTGAGCGAGATTGGCCTGAACATCGGGCCGCTGCTCGCCTCGGCTGGTGTGCTGGGTTTGGCGATTGGTTTCGGCGCGCAGAAGATGGTGCAGGACATCATTACCGGTATCTTTATTCAGTTTGAGAACGCCATCAACGTGGGCGATGTCATCACCGTTGGCGGGACGACCGGCACGGTAGAGAAACTGTCCGTGCGCTCTGTTTCTCTGCGCGACGTACAGGGTACATTCCACATGATACCGTTTTCATCCGTGGACATGGTTAGTAACTATATGCGCGATTTTTCTTACTTCGTCTGCGATATGGGGATCGCCTATCGCGAAGACGTCGACGAGGCAAAACAGGCCATGTTCGATGCCTTTGCCATGATGACTGAAAAAGAGCCGGACACCGCAGCGGCCATCATGGGGGAACTGGAATGGTTCGGCCTCAACAGCTTTGGCGACAGCGCCGTCGTTCTGCGCGCGCGGATCAAGACAGTTCCAGGCAAGCAATGGGGCACTGGCCGTGTCTATAACGGATATCTCAAAAAAGTCTTTGACGAGCGCGGTATTGAAATCCCGTTCCCGCAGCAGACGATCTGGCTCGGTGAGGCCAAGGACGGCAGTACGCAGCCGATCCGGATGATGGACACGAATACAAGGGATAGCAGCAAACCAGACCGCACGCTCAGTCAGGCAATAGAAGCGGATGATGTGCCGGATTCCGACGGTGACGACGGACCGACGGGGGGTAATTCTTCTTAACACCCATTAAACTTCACCGGAATTGAATGACCATCGCCGCAACTGAGATGAAAGCACCTCGGTTCTGACCTGTTTTGCATGTCCTCATCACATCGTTAACTGCGGCCTTACCGGGCAGCACACCCATGATTTTCTACCGCTCGACCAGTGGTGCAAATCCGCCAAAAATCATGCGGCTTCCGTCAAATGGCATCTGCATATCAGCAAAGCGCGGGTCCTCCATCATCCGGCGTGATCCTGCGTCGCGGGTGGCTTTGTCAGGCCATTGTGTCCAACTGAACATGACATCTTCATCGGACCTAGCCTGCACGGCGCGGCGGAAATCAGTTATGGTACCCTCTGGCACATCGACGCCCAGGTTCTCCATGATCCATGTTGCACCATATTGCAGAAAGATCGGATCAACCTTATCCGCAAAGCTACGAAACGCCGCGCGCGCGTCCTTCGGTACGGCACAGATAAAACCATCGAAATAGCCGCCGGGCTGGCGTGACCCCAGTTCCAATACGGGTTCAAAGCCGCCATATATGACGCGCTTGCCGTCAAAAGGCATCGGGTTCGCGTCCATGCTCAGGCGCGGATCATTGACGCTGTCTCTCATGGCGGCGTCATGAACAGCTTTGCTTGGCCAGAGATACCACGCGAAAACCACCGTTTCGTCCGGCTGCGCCTGCACAGCCATTGGAAAGGACGTCAGTTTGCCTTCTGGCACATCATCGCCCCAGCATTCAGCGGCGTGCTGCATGCCATAGGCACGAAATCCCTCCATCGCTGTGTCTGCATGGGTGCGGAACCTGTCGCGGTTGCCAGTCGGGACGGCGACGACAAAGCCTTGGATATAGGTCATCTTTCTCTCCTTGTCTGAGCGGGCTTGGTCGCCGTGAGGGGTATCAGTCTGAAGTGGTGAAACATGACATCTGGTCGGCACCAACACAGCGCTCGAACAACCTGCACTTGAACGTGCGCAAATGTCGCGGGCCTAGGCATCACTTTCACCTATTGGAATCGTTTCGACAAATTGTGTAGCAAGATATATTTGTATATACAAGTATTTTAACGGGCAGCCCAGAAGCATGCTGCTTGTCGCAGTGACGAGGATAACGATGAACCATATTGATGCCGCGCAGATTATGGCTGCCGACTGCCTGTGCTTTCGCGCCAGACGCACGGCCCGTGCGATCACCCGCGCCTATGATGCAGCACTGCACCCCACTGGGTTGAAGGCGACGCAGATTACCTTGATGAATGCCATCGCGCTGGGGCAGAACAGCATGCAACCTGTTGCAAAGCTGGGTGAAACTCTGGGGTTGGAATTGTCCACTTTGACGCGCAACCTATCGGTGCTGGAACGCGGCGGTCTGGTCACCGTTGCGCGCGCGCTAGCTGACCGGCGGGTACGTATCGTTAGCCTAACTGACACTGGCAAAACCCGCCTTGCAGCCGCTCTGCCCCACTGGAAAGAGGCGCATACGACGATTACTGCTGCCCTTGGCTCTGAAACCACAAATGCGCTTTACACCGCACTCGATCGCGCAACGAAGGCCCTTGATGTCGGATGAAATCGGTTTTTCTCGAAAAAGCACGGCCTGCGTCCTTGCAAACCACTTCTAAGCGACGCCAGTCAGTGTCAGGGCAACAAATAAAAAGGGCGCGGGAGCATCCCGCGCCGATCTTATGTTTATTCAGCGAAAGTCAGAAACGATAGCCGACGCGCAGACGAAATGTGGTGACTTCGACGTTCAATACGTCATCGTCAAACTCATGGTACAGCACTTCGGCGCCAGCGAGCAGGTTATCACCGATCCGCATGTCATAACCTGCACCTACCAAATAGCCGACACCGTCTTCGACGGCGAAATCTGCGCCAAGACCCGTCTTTGCGTCAGGAATTACTGTGTTTGTTGATGCGCCGACAACACCTGCCACACCATAGAGTAATCCATTGCCGACCGGGACGCCCAAGCGCGCTTTCAAGCGTGCGGTCGATTCCACCAAAACGCTATCGCTGCCAAGAATATCCTCACCGACACGATAGTTGGTTGCGTCGAAATCGAATTCACCACCAATGACGATGTTCCCCATCTGATAGTTGTAGCCCGCGAAGATACCGGTCGAATTGCCGTCACCTTCCAACTTCAGATCGTTAAGTGGCTTCACGGTCGCATCAATATCAGATCCGCCAAAGCTCAAACCACCATAGGCACCGGTCCAGTCGCCTGATCGCATCTGAGTCACAGGTTGTGGCTGCATGACCGCGACAGGTGCCTGTTCAACAGCAGGTGAGAGGCTGCCCGCTTGCGCTGCTATGGCCGAAGCACCAAAAGCCGCAACCGTGGCAGCAATAAATTTCAGGTTCATATTACACTCCAGTTGGTTAATTTTCAGGATTCTTATTGCTTGCCAAAGCAAGACAATTGATTGCCAGACCGATGTGACCGGAAGAGCCAGGCGATAGGTGCGAAATTTACCACCTTCGGCACGATTGCCCGTTTCCGAGCTACACAATGACAACATTCCTCTTTTCGATCGCTGATCTGCAGTTACAGTCACGTGCATTTCGCCGGACAAGTTTCATCAAAAAGTACATTTTGATGAAAATTCTTCCGAGCCGTAGGCTAGCTTTGCGCAGCACTAACAACCTCCGCTATGCTCCTTCTGAAGGGCAGTTGCCGCTGGCTTTCGGGTGGATCAGACCTCTTGAAACTGTTCAGAGCACTCCGTTCAAAAACGTGCGGATGAACACTATCGCCATGGACCATTCGGTCCAAAAAACCAACGTTGAGGACGGGTTTGACCTATCATCGCGCGCTGTTAGCTGCGGTACAGAAGATTGGTAAAGAGGGCTCGATCTCGGCATTCGCCGCACAGGTCATGAACGACTTCTACCAGATCGAAACCCCTTGCCAGAACCTGTCTGCCTAGAACGGTGGATTCGGTCAGGAACAAAAACGTCCGGGTTTTGCCTGTGATCCCAATATGGGAACATGTCCTTGACAGCCTTCCCCGCTCCCTGCCTTCGCAATTTGGGAACATAGGGACGTTATGCGGATCATTGCCAAGCGAACGATTGTAGAGTTTGGGGCAAAGAACCCTGCTGCCCGCGCCCCTCTTGAACACTGGCTACGGGTGGCGACCGCAGCCGTGTAGACTCCGACCGGTGATGTTCAGGCAGCCTTTTCCAAGGCCAAGGTGCTGAACGCCGAGCGTGTCCGGGGGCGACTTCCGCGTGATCTGCGCCTTCGATTTCCGCCGTGAGGTGGCCTTCTTAAAGTTTATCGGCACGCACGCCGAGTACGTCCGCATAGATACTTCGACCGTCTCGAAATTCTGAAAGGAGCGACATCATGGAAATCCGACCGATCCGCACGAACGACGATCTGACCGCCGCTCTTGCCCGCATCGACTCCCTCTGGGGCAAAGAACCCGGCACGCCCGAAGGCGATGAGCTTGATATCCTCATGGATCTCGTTGAGCACTACGAGAGCAAGCACTTTCACGTCGAGGCTATGGAGCCGATTGACCTGCTCAAGGTGCACATGGACACGAGAGGGCGCACCCAAGCCGATCTGGCGGCATTGTTCGGATCGCGCCCCCGCGCATCCGAAGTGCTGAACCGAAAACGCGCCTTGACGGTGGACATGATCCACAGGCTGAGCAGTGAGTGGCACATACCGGCAGACTGTCTCGTGAAGCCCTACCACCTCGCCGCGGCAGAGTGATTCATCGGAATGATCCACATTACTCGCCGCGCTTGGTCAAGTATCCACCTAGTCGAGTTTTTGTTCCCGGACGATAGATTTGAACAGCAGTTTGTCCCGCACATTGGTCATAGCAGCATTGTTCATTTCCTCCCGCTGCCCATCATCGCGATGGCAGGGCCGAATTGCGTGTCGGTCTCGCCGACAACCTCAAATTCGCAAGCCTGATAGAAGGATTTTGCGTCAGGGCCCGCCATGACATACATGTTCCCAGTCGGGCAGTTGCCGAACTGTTCTGCAGCACTTTCGATCAGGAAACGGCCAATTCCTTGCTCCCACTGATTAGGATGAGAAAACAGGCCTTTCAGCTCCAGTCCATCTGGCCGAGGGGTGACTGCGGCCAGCCCGACAATTCCATACGCATCCTCTGCAACAACATTTTGACCGGCGCGCAGATGTTCATCCGAAACAGCGAGGAGCACGGGCTGCGCCAACAGGGCCGCTCGGTATACCTAGCGTCATTGCGGGACGCGGCAAAGATCTGTGCCCAGCAGTTCTGCTGGACTTAATTCCGCGCATCGAAGATCGCTGGACGCGAAAGCATCGCGACGCCGTCGCTGCACTTAGCCCTATGTTTTTATTGCCAATTCTAATCATCTTCGGAAACGTCCATTGCACTGCCCATCCCGCGCGGTCACCACCTTTGCTTCTCGGGGTGGACTGAGGTCGAGTCAGAAGCGCGTCGATAGCGTGATAGCCACATCGTGGCTGTCATAGTCGAAAAACCCGATGTTTGAGCTGGAGTTTGTGTAGGTATAGCTGAACAGCGGCGCGTAGCGCCCGATCGTGAGGTTGCGATGCAGAAGCGAGACCCCGAGCGTCGAGACGATGTCTTCGAGGGGTTCGTCGCTACCCGGAAAATCCCCAAGGTAATTATCGCGCCGCAGGCCTGCACTGAACCCGCTGATCAGGCCGTTGCTCCACTCCCTGTCGAGACCGACGACTACACCGATGTCGTCGTGATCCAGATGCGCTAGATCCGTCCGCTCCCGATTGAACGGCAGGGATAGAGAAAGGCTGGTCGACGGTGACAAGGATTGCCGATAGCCAAGAAACCCTACAATGCTCGTGCCGTCCCGAAACTCCCGATCGGGGTATGTCTGCCACCAGTGCGTCAGCCCTGCGCTCATCTCGCGTCCGGGCGCCAGTGCGTAGACACCACTGCCGGCGACCCCTATCCGCTCCCTGCTCTTGTCGCCGTCGGTAAAGGTCAGATCGGCAACAGGCCCGATGTTTACGCGCCCTTGTGTAAAGGGACGATGAAAATCGAGTTTCACCGTACCGGTCTGTTCATTCGCGCGCGCCTCTTTGTAAACCTGCGCCGAAAGCGTACCGCTCAAGGTCGCGCTCCAGTTTTCGGATAGCACCCAGCGATTCCAAGCGGAGATGCCGAAGCTGAGCCCGACTCCGTCCTGCGCCCGGGATGCCTCATCGATCACAAACGGCAGGCCGCCGATCACGATCACCTCGTCATCGGTGCCCTTGCTCGCGTTCGTGGACGGCAGGATCGCGAATTGCAGGCCGACCCCACGCGGATTGCCCTGCGAAGTATTGTTGATCAAGGCTTGAAGCCCCGCGCGGAGGCGCTCGTCTGAGGTCTGCGCCACCAGCCGCTCAGCATGATAGAGCGCGCCCGCGGTTTCGCCCAAATGCGCCAGCGCAAAGGTCAGTTCGCGCCGGGCGGGCTCGTAGTCGGGTGCCACCGAAAGGATGCTACGGAAGGTGCTGGCCGCAGCCTCGAACTCTCCTTGCTGCACTTTTATCAGGCCCTCAAGGTATGCGATGTGCAGCGCCGCATCGGGCCTGTTGGCAACAATCATCACGAGCTCTGATCGTGCCTTCGCGTAATCGCCGTCCCGAAGCGCCGTGAGGGGGGATGGGGTGGCGTCTTGCGCGCAAAGCGCATCTGCGACGACGAGGACTGCGAGCGACGCAGCCGCGCGTGTGATAATTGACATGATGTAGATCCCAAGCATTAAGGGGGTGTTTCGCCATGCCCCCAAGCGGCGCGAGACATCCCGGTGCGTTGTGTGGTGGCGCGGACGTTGCTTGGGGAACGCCCGCGCCAGGAGGACCGTGAATCAACATGATCCGAAAGCCCGACCCTCCGTCAGCTGAGCATCAGTTCTGCTCTCCGTGGAAGAACCCGATACCGTTAACCGGTTCCGCGCCTCGGTCACCCGCGGCACTGATCACACCGCCGATTTCGTTGGCCACGGGGCCATAGAAGGCGCCGGAGTAGGAGCCTGAATTGATGCTGAGTTCACCATTTGTGGCATACGTAGCGTCGGGGCTGATCGTTCCTTCGAAGCCGTTGACGCCAAATTCAGCTGTGTTCAGCAGGATTTTGCCCGCAGCGTTGCGTCGCTCCCCGCGGCCGTCCCGGAACTTCAACTCGCTGAGGTTTCCTGAAACGGTGCCGGCGCCGAAATCTGCCGTCATCGTCAGTCTCGATCGCAGCTGCGTTTCATCTTCGGAGCCATCGAACCCTTCGTTCGGGGTGAACAAAATGGTGCTGCTACCGTCGTAGGTCGCGGTCGGCAATCCAGAGAGATCGGCGTCAGCGGTTTCGGCACCGACTACCGCGAAGACCCGCACGTTTGGACCGCCGGGAACCAGGTTCGACTGCGCCTCGATAGCCTCCGCGAACCCGCTACCCGAAGCCAGAAGATCGTCAAGCGGGCCGGTCCAGTTCCACATAGCCACGAACTTGTCGTTCTCTCTGTCCGACACATCGTAGCCAAAGACTGTGCCTTCAAACCCGCTGCGGTCTGCCGTCGTGAAGTCGTAGGGCTCGCCGTTCAGCGTGAGCGTGACCTCGCCTGTCGCGGGATTGCGCTCCACCTGCACCGTCGCATCAATCGGAAAAGTTTCGCCGTCGCCATAAAAGACGCTTTGCGCTGCAACCGAGACAGAGCGGGCCGTCAGTACCTCGCCCCCGGCAATCGCCCCGCCAGCATCAATCGTGTTGCCGTCATCCTGAACCGCCATGACCCGCAACGCTTCTTCCTCAGGGCTGATGGTGATCCCAGGTTCCTCAGGATTGATGGTGATCCCAGGGGTGACGGTATCGCTATCCGAACAGGCCGCCAACGCTCCCAGTGCAACGCCTACGAGAGAAAATTTTGAATGAAGTTTCATGTTTTCGCCTTTCTATGAGCCCCCCACAAGCGGGCGAGCATAGGTTCTGCGGGACATCCCGCTAACATATCGAACCGGAAGGCAGCCAGTCCGTCATGATCCATATGGACTATGGAGAGTTGTTTATTTTGCGCGCCCCACCGTGGACATTGCGCTCTACGACGCGCACAAGGTCGAGCTGGCGGCGTACGCCGCATTTGGTCATCGCTGCTTTGATCTGGTTGCGCACAGTGGTGATGGCGGCAGATCTAAGCCCTGCAATTTCAACTGCCGACCGCCCGTCCGAAAGCAGCAACGCCACGTCCGCCTCCGCCTGCGTCAGCTGGTACGCATGCATCAGCTCTCGGGCGGGACTGCGTGACGTTTCTTCATGTGTCATCGTCACCAGAAGACAATTTTCATTCGCACCACAGATAAATCCGAGATCCGACGCTGCCTGCGCCCCACTCGCAAATGCGATGAACTCATAAGTCCGGCGGTACCGAGAGCCAGGACGCTGGCTTTTGCAGGTTAGCGCCCAAAGAACCGGCTCCGCCTGTATCGCGAAAAGAGCCCTTCGGAGCGTCGTCTCGGCCTCATCTTCGACAAGTGAGATCCGGTTGAGGGTATCGCACCGGAAGAGATCGTCTCTGGCCAAGTGCAGGCCCGCCGCTTCCGAAGCATAAAGCAGCCGACCCTTCGCTGATATAACGAGCACTGTGCTTGCACCGCGCTGAATTGGCGATGCCAGATTCTCAACCAGGCTCCGACCTGCCATCCGACGATTGATCTCAAAGGCGCGCTCGAGATGTGGCTTGAGCAGATGAACCGCTCGCATCCAGGCAGGCTCCAGGGTTTCCTCGTCCTTTTTGCGAATGTTGCCTCCGAGCGCGAACATTCGGCCCTGGCTCTTGTGGAAAAGGACACCACCGCCAGCGCGCCGGTCCTCCTGCGGTCTCACCCAATCATTGTAAAATTCCGTCTTTAACAACTCATCCAGTGGGTACATCTGCTGAGAGAATATCGGTCGGCCGCTAGCGTACTGTATCCATCCCGCTGCCCAGACGTTCTTGTGGCAGTAATGCGCGGCGTAGGATTGAAGAAATGCGTCATCGTAGCCCGCAGTAATGAAGCCAAGGTCCATTCCGGTCTCGAAGTCATAACCGATAATATGGGTGGCAGTGCCCCCAGACTCTAATTGCAGCCGATCAAGAACAGCCTGCCAGTGCGACGGATCGAGAGCTGCCGAATAGATCGAGGCGACAACTTCGGAAAACCGGTCAATGTCCGACAAAATACGCATCAGTGGCAAAATCCTTTTGGCGACCGTACCATAGAACCTGAGTTTTTTCAGTATTTCTTCTTCGTTCACGCTCGGCACGAACTGCTTCAGGCCAGTGCAAACTTAGGCGTATTCCGACAAGCGTGAAGAGAAAAATGCCGACACGCTGTCGCTGCCGCAGTTAGGAGTGACGCAAAGGCCGCGATTTCTGGCGGTGTGGTCATTCGCATGCTGCACCGCAACAGACCGCCCGTATGACTTGCACTTGCCGAACGAAGGCGCAGCATCCAACGCGCTGGCGACCATCAGAAAGGGCTCTCTGCCGATCTGCAGCATTACAGAACTGACCGCGGTGATCAGCCCAACTGAATGTTAGTTTTCAGCCTTTCGGTTCGGCTGTCTCGCGTCCAACGTTGAGGACCGACCAATCGAGGACGGCCCTTACTGGACACTCGCCGCCTGATTGGAAGCCGCATCGCAGCGTCACCGAAACCGACATTCATGGATCGCGCATCATATTCAGGGGCTGATCGCGCTGACGGGGTCGGATCCCGCCCTTCCTGTCGCGCGATCCGGCCCCGTCAGTAGCGGCTCCATTCTGAAACTGGGTCACCGTATTCCCATCCCGCCGGCTGCCGGATGCTACCAATTTTCGTGGGACTGTTGCTTCACCCACCGAGGCTCTGCGACGACGTATCCCTCAGTCCCACGTCACTTTGCACTCAGTGACGAAAGCCTGGAAAGACCGGGGTTGCCTTCCGGTCAGGTCCATCACGCCGGTCGTCGTCCGATCCTCGGCACCTTCGCTGATGACCAGATCGAGCCGGACAAGCGCTTCGACATATCCCGGAGGCATGCCAAGAGCGTTCAGGCGAGCCGACAATGCCTCAGGTTCCAATGCGACATGGCGCACCGTCCTACCAGTCGATTCCGAGACGATCGTCACAATGTCATCGTAGCTCAGCGCCTCGGGTCCAGTGAGAATGGCGTCCGCATTCATCGCTGTATCGGTCGTCAGGGCCGCCACGGCGGCGGCAGCTATGTCGTCCGCGTCGATGAATCCGACCCGCCCGCTGCCCGTGGCGCTGTAGATCGCGTCCTCCTTGCGAATGGTGTCGCCATGCGCCCCTTCGGTGAAATTTTGCATGAACCACGAAGGCCGCAGCACCGCCCATTCTTCGGCATGTCCGGCCAGCCAAGCGTGGACCTCGCCCATCAACGGGCCACCCGCCTCAAAAAGCGAGGAACTGAGGAGCACGAAGCGCCGCACGCCGCGCGCCATGGCCTGTTCGAGCATTGGCTGCATCACCGCCAGATGATCCGTGCGGTCAGTCGGTGCGACCAGCCATGCGGCGGTGCAGCCATCGAAGGCTTTGGCACAAGACATGTCGGCCCAGTCAAAGCGCCGGTGCTGCGGCTCTTGAGGGGAACGCGTGCCAATGCGGGCGTCAATGCCCTCTGCCGCAAGGCGGGCGGCGACACGGCGGCCGGTCTTGCCGGTGCCCCCGATGACGAGGACAGGACCAATCATGATCCTGCCGCGCTGAAAGCAGCGTTTGCGGCATCTGCGCCGCCCAGTGCCGCAAGCACGACCAGCGGATTCCAGTAGTCGCGGTACCGCGCGATGCGTTCGTCGCGCAGTGTGATGACCGAGACATAGTTCTGGTCATAGGGTAAACCCGTTTGCACGCCTCGGCCCTTGCAGGAAAACTCGGCAATCACGGTGTCTCCGGATGGATAAACGGCGTGCAGCTCCATCTCGCCAAGCGAAAGCAACGGGCCGAGCTTCGCCAGATGGCCGGTGAGCGCGTCGCGCCCTTCAAACCGGGTGGGGAGTCCCTCGGGGGCAAACGGAAACTCAAAGACGATGTCGTCGGTGAACAGGTCCAGCATATCGTCTGCGGGGGCTAAATGCGAGCCTAGTGCCGCGCGCAGGAGGTCGGAGAAGGTGTCGAACTTGTCAGCCATGGCAAAACCTCTTATGATTGGAACGCTATCGTATCATCCATATGGGAGGGCCTTCGTTGAAACGCAACCGTTCCGACGAAAAAAAGCGCCGCAAGCCTAGCGGAGCTGCCGTGCCCCGCGCGGAACTGACAGAGGCGCTTTTCCGGGCATTTTTTCAGGATTGGGCCGAACACGGTTTCGCTGCCATCAGCCTTGAGAGGGTTGCCGCGAGGGCCGGTGCCGGCAAGGCGGCGATCTACCGCCGCTTCGCCTCGCGCCAGGCCTTTGCTGCGGCGGCCGTTACGGCCCTCGGTCTGAAGGTTGCGGTCGCTGCGGATCACGGCGATCTCGAAGCCGATGTTCTGGCGTTTCTCACTCGGCTGCGCACGGTCCTGCGTCATCCCCTGATCCGCCGAATCCTGCCGGATCTTCACGCCGAGGCGGCACGCTCGCCCGACATGCGCCGGCTCAACACCCAGGTCGCTGAAGCCAGACGCGCGCAGGGAACTGCGATTCTGGACCGAGCCATTGCGCGGGGAGAGCTGAAGGAGAGCATAGACAGGGAACTTGCGCTCGATCTCATTCCGGCTTCGCTCTATTGGCGCATGGTGGTGATCGGCCGCACGCCCACGCGGGCGCAGCTTGCGCGCGAGGCCGCAATGATTGTTGGGGCCCTGCAGCATCTGGGGTCTGAAGCCGGAGTGGGTTGACCCCATTTACTGCGCTGACTTCGTAAACCACGGGCGCCAACCTTGGGCCAGAACGTAGGCAAGCAATGTTATTGCAACCAGCGTGCCGTCGATCATCACAACGGCTGTCGGATTATCCGATGGCATCGGACCGGAAACGGTTTCGATAAACCCGATGTTCATCAGCGTGACTCCGACCTTGTGCAACAGGATCAGCTCCCACAAGCCCGGCATGCGCCGTGGCCAGATTGCGAGAAGCGCGAAGAGACCGGCAAAGACCGCAAAGCCCAATATTTGCCAGGTGCCGACAATCAGCCGGTCAGGAGGTAACGATCCGAACTCAGCTGCCGCATTGGCAAAGGCACCCAGGGTTGCGACCGATAGCGCGATCATCAGGTAGCGAGCGGTCTTGTCTCGTGCTGCGGGAACGGGATTGGCTGGATATCGGGCAGCCGTTTTGTTTTGAATCAACATGATGTGTCCTTGTTTGGTGTGCGACCTGAGGCGGACTGCGCCTGCGTAGCCAAGTGTAGGAATTTATCGGCACGAGTGCGGCAAGCCTTCGCAGGCCTGCCGCGCTGCCGGATCAGATCGCCAGATCGTCGATCCAGCTGCCGTGGACGCCTGCGGGTACCCAGACTGGCAGTTCGATTGCGGCAACCGGGCCCGCTTCGATCCTTGTGGCGTCAAGGATCCAAAGTTCAGCCGCATTGCTTCGAAGGTCGCCGACATAGGTCAGCAGCCAGCCGTGGTCCTCTGCCGTCCCTGCCGGATCGGGGACAAAGCATGGCTCGCCCGCCATGACGCCGTCGGGCAGGGTCAGCAGTGCGCGCTCGCCGCTTCGGACATCATATTTAACGATTCCGCAGCCCCGCTGTCCCGCGCCGGGGAAAGAACATGCATAAACATAGCGACTTTCGCGGCCGGTATGCGCAAGGTTGATCGTCGGGAACTCCACCGTCAAATCGTCCAGCAAGGCCACCGTTGCCGTGCCTGCTTTTGGGTCGATCCGCCATTGCCCGCGCACGCAGCCATCTGCTGGTGGCGCGCCATGGGCCGCGACGCCGTTGATGAAATCGAGCGCGCTGTCCCACGCAAGGCGGTCGAAATACGGACCCTCGACGATGATCTTGCCCTCGGCATCCTCCCAAGCATTGGCGAAGTGCAGCGCATAAAACGAGGGCACGTCGATCCAGCGCACACCGCCCTTGCTGCGGTCGCGCGGCATGACGCCTATACGCGCGGGGTATTTGTCGTTCCAATCGTAGGGGAACGGCTGATTGAGACCGAGGTCGAGCACCGCCGACGGATCGAACCAGATCACGTAGTTTTCGGTGATCGCAAAGTCGTGGATGATCGAGGCAGCCGGTCCGTCGATCACCTCGCTGTGGATCAGCGCGCCTCTGGCATCTGCGACATGATAGGTCAGATGCGGGGCCAGTGGCGAATTGCCGAAGAAGAGCATCTCACCCGTTCGGGGGCAGACTTTTGGATGCGCCGTCATCATGGTGGTCAACGCACCGCCGAAATCATAGGCTCCGAGGGTTTCCAGTTCGGGCGTGATCTCAAAAGGCAGATTCACTTCCTGCAAGGCAAGGATCCGGCCCGCATGGGCAATCACGCTGGTCCCGGCGGCGCTGGCGGTCAGGTCGATGGTGCCCTGATCGGTGAATAGCGGCTTGCCTTCCAGCAGGGCCGGGGTTTTGACCCAGCGGTTGCGGTACCATTCCGCCCTTCCGCCGGAGATGCGCAGACCATGGATCATGCCCGACCCATAGAACCACGCGCCCGGATTGATCCCTTCCTTCGGATTATGCCCGTTGCGGAAGTAGCGCCCCGACAGCACCGGCGGGATCGCCCCCCGGACGGGCAGATCAAACGCGGTCGCCTCATCGAACACCGGGCGGAAATGCCCGGACAGAAACGAGGGCACGGATGGTGATCCGCCCGGTCCTCTGGCGAGTGCTGCGAAGGTGGGCATTGAAGTGGCGACGGCGCTGGCGGCAAGGCCGCTGGCCATGCGCAGGATATCGCGGCGGGTGGGGGTCATGACAGGATCCTTTCGGGAAGGGGCTGGGCGCGGCGGCGTTCGACCTTGGCCAGCAGAAAAAGGCTGGCCGTCAACAACAGCGCGCCGTTCATCGGGTGAAGTGACAGCGGCAGCGGATTGCCCCCGGCGGCGAGGCCGATCTGGGTCACGTAAAGCCCGCAGGTCAGTCCGGCCCACCAGCCAAAGCCGCGCAGCCGGGGGATGAGAGCGGTACCTGCAAGCAGCGCAAGGACAGGAGCGGACAGTGCCACTCCGACGGCCCCGTGCAGGCCCCACAACGTCTGATCGCGGAACAGGGCGCTGCCAGCGCTAAGGAACTGCGTGAAAAGCCCAAGCGGGAGGGCACGGGCCGAGAGCGTGAACCAGACTGGCGTTCCACGCGTGAGATCGGTAAAGGTGTCGTGTGATTTTTCCATGGTCAGGCCGCCTTGCGCTCGGACGTGGCGATCCAGCCGGCCAATGTGGCGGCATAATCAGCTGCAGCCTCCTGAAACTCGTCGTCCGACAACTTCATGGCGTTATACAGCACGAATGGTTCGGCCCATATGAGCCCACAGCGGTGCGCCATGGCCCGCAGCGGTATGAACAGATCATTCATCGAAAAGCCGTTGCTGCCGTCAGAGCGGTAGGACTCGGGGACGTTGCCAGCCGTGGCCGCGATCATCAGCGGCGTACCGGCAAGCCGCCGTCCTTCATCCTCGAAATCGATGTAAAACATCCGCGTGAGAACGGCGTTCTGCCAAGCTTTCAGCAGCGGCGGCGTGGAATACCATTGCACCGGGAACTGCAGCACGATCCGGTCGGCGGTCAACAGCCGCACCGCCTCTGCCGCGCTGTCGCGGGTCATGTCGATTCCGTCTGGGAACGCTGCCTGCATGTCGATCACCTCGACGCCCGAAAGTGTATTGGCGGCTTTCGCCAAGGCGGCATTGGCCCGGGACGTGGCGAGATCGGGATGAAAGATTAGTATTAAAGTGCGGGTCATGGTCATCTCCTGCGTTGCGATACGAGGCAGGATGAGGCAATCAAACAAATCACTCCAATCGATTAAAGATCTGATCTATTATCCATCTCATGAATTTACGTGGCCTTGACCTCAACCTGCTGGTGATCCTCGACGCGCTTCTGGACGAGGCGCATGTCAGCCGCGCGGCTGACCGGCTGAACCTGTCGCAACCTGCGGCATCCGCCGCTCTGCAGCGTTGCCGCCACCTATTCCGGGATGAGCTTCTGGAACGGGGGCGCGGCACGATGCGGCTGACACCCAAGGCGGAAGCCTTGCGCGCGCCGCTAAAATCGCTGCTGGTTGAGATTGGCGACCTGGTTGATCCGGAAGAACAATCTCTCGTAGACCTCCGTCAGACGCTGCGCCTCTCGATGGCCGATTACCCGGCGATCTTGGTAACAGGCCCGCTGCAAAGCGCCCTGCAAAGCTCTGCGCCGGGGATCGACTTGATCATCCAGCCCTGGCATGGGGCCGAGGTTGCGGCCTCTGCGCTAATCGCCGGCACCACCGACATTGCTATCTCGGTCTTTTCCGGTGCGGACGACGATATCCACCAACAGGATTTGCTGACAGAACATTACGTCATTGCCCTGCGCGCCGGTCATCCGGCAATCGAGGGTTTCGATCTGGACAGCTGGCTTGCGTTTCCGCATATTCTTGTGTCGGGAAAGGGCGAGGCGCGCAGCCCGCTGGACACTGAACTCGCACGCATCGGCCGCACCCGGCGGATCGGGCTGGTCCTGCCGAGTTTTGGCCTTGTACCGCCACTTTTGCAGGGGTCGGACATGATCGCGATGCTGCCGTCGCGCATCGTCGCCGACCGGCAGGACCTCATCAGCCTGCCGGTGCCAATCCCCGTCGCGGGCTTCCCGCTGCAGCTGGGCTGGCACCGCCGCCGGACCAAGGACACAGGCCTGCGGCATGTGGCGGATCTGTTGGCGGACCTGCTAAAGTAGATTTGCCATCTACCCGGCTTTCTTGACGGAAGGGCCGACGTGAACGAAGTTCAGGCCCCCATTCGCCAAAATGAAGTGGTCGGCCCATTGCGGCCATTGACTTCATGGTCGAGCGTTGCGGTGCAGCTTCATGAGACCGGACACCTATCCATCGCGCAGCATTTTTCGAGGGTAAAGTTCGGCAGAGCGTGTGCAGGCGCAGGGCTATTGCCACCGGCTGATCGCGGAGAACCTCGCATGGGGGTATAACGATGCGTGGCAGGTAGTGCGCGGCTGGATGAACTCACCCGGTCACCGCGCCAAAATCCTAAGGCATGGCGTGGCCGAATATGGCATTGGCAAGCGTGGCGATTACTGGGTGATGGTGCTCGGCCAATCCTGCTGATCTTCTGAGCTTATGGCCTCTGGCGGCGCGCGTCATTCCGCGGCATAGGGGCGCATGGAGCTTTGGGTCACCCTTTCGATTGCCGCCGCCGCGTTTCAGACGCTGCGGTTCATGCTGCAAAAACACCTCAGCATGGGGCCGCTCAGTGCAGGCGGTGCAACCTTGGCGCGCTTCGTCTATGCAGCGCCTTTCGTCATCGCGCTGACATTCGGCTATTTTCTCCTCAGCCAGGCCACATGGCCCGGCACCACGGCTGCCTTCTGGGCCTATGCGCTTGCAGGCGGGCTGGCGCAGATTCTAGCAACATGGTGTGTCGTCGCACTCT
Organism: Loktanella sp.; assembly: GCA_017390475.1. Taxonomy (GTDB): domain Bacteria; phylum Pseudomonadota; class Alphaproteobacteria; order Rhodobacterales; family Rhodobacteraceae; genus Yoonia. The sequence goes on along the minus strand of JAFPBO010000055.1, from coordinate 1,460 downwards.
TCACGGAGCGGAATTTCGCGGTGGGGATCACCTTCAAGAAGACCGAAGTGGTGCAGACAGCCCTCGTGGGCTTGCTGATCCTCGGCGACCGGTTTTCAGCGGCGGGGATGGCTGCGATCCTGCTGGGTCTGGTCGGCGTCCTGATCCTGTCGGAAACGCCGGGGTTTGAAGGGCGCTGGTGGCGCCGCTTTAGCAATAGGGCGGCGGCGCTGGGGATCATCTCGGGAGCGTTCTTCGCAGTTTCGGCTGTGGCCTATCGCGGCGCGACACTGGAAATTGCGAGTGATGACCCGTTGCTCCGCGCCGGCCTGTCGTTGGCGATTGTCACGCTGATTCAGGCCATCGGGCTGTCGCTCTGGTTGATTTGGCGCGAGCCGGGGCAGGTTGGCAAGGTGATCGCCGCGCGTCGCACCGCCGTCTGGATGGGGCTGACGGGTATGGCGGGCAGCCTATGCTGGTTCACCGCTTTCACGCTGGAAAATGCGGCGATGGTCTTTGCGGTGGGGCAGGTCGAGGTCATCTTCTCGCTGCTCGCAGCAGTCTATTTCTTCGGCGAGCGGATCACGATGCGGGAGGCGGGCGGTATAGCGCTGATCACACTGTCGGTGATTGGCGTGGTCGCTTTGCGCTAAACACTAGGTTAAATTCTCGCGGATTGAGCGAAGCCGCTCCGTCGTGCCGGAAACGCCACATCACCACTGATTTCGGCCATCAAGCAGTTCCACCGGTAAGTCTCGGACATTTGAATCGTCGAGGAGCCACAGGTTCACGGCAATACGTTCAGCCGGGTTCTTTCCGGATTCATCCATGTTGCTCCAGTCCGGCGTTCTAGACCAGGTCGAACACCCGCACCGCCCGCAAAAGTGATGATGGCTCACACCGGAGGGCGCATAGTCCCTAGCTTCCTTGTCGGCCTCAATCACCACTTCACTGGGCTGATAGTAACCCCATAAAATGCCCCTTTTTGTGCAAAACGAGCAGGTGCAAGCAGTTGCTTTTTGCGGCAAGTTCGGAACTTTGATGTGTGTGGCACCGCAGTGGCATGTCGCAATAATCATCGTGTTCAGTCCTTAATCAGCAGGCGCCAATCTTCCAGCGCCAACTTAGTTCAACAGGCACCGCCTTCTCAACATTCTGGCGGTATTACTGACATTTAACACGAGCCTCCTGACAATTGCTGTCAGCAACTGCCCTGGAATTGGCAGACTTTTGTTGTGCAATGCTCGGAAGGTCTTGGGTAAGAACCGGCTGATTTGCTGGCGTGGTTTGACGCCATTACCGGGAACGATAGACTATTGGGTAAAGTAGATTATCGTTTAAATGACGATTTCAAAGCAAGGCCAATGCATGCCATCGTCTACTAAATTGCTCGCAACACGGCTCATCCGCGCGACCGCACCAAAAAGCCGGCTCGATGCCGCTATAAAGTTTGTGCTGTTCAGCATCGCCATCCACATTGT
>JAFPBO010000054.1 GCA_017390475.1 Loktanella sp. | reverse complement strand
CGGGAATATTGGCCAGACTTCCTTCACGCGCCCAGCCATAGGCATGCAGCTGAACAGTCTTTCCGGAACGCGCGGCGACGGCACTGAGAAACGGGGCGAGTGCGGAAAAACCCTTGCGCGGGTCCGCGATCTGGCTGGCGACAAAACCGAACTGCAGAACACCGTTAGCAAGTGTCGGCAGTGCAAGACCCTCTGGGATCGAAACAGCGGTGCGGATAAAGCCGGTGTTGTCCTGATGGATCACCCGCAGCCTTGGGTCTGCATAGCTGTCCAGGATCTCGCGCACCCGCGGGTCGGGGCTGCCGTCATTCACAACAGTGATGTCGAAATGCGGATAATCCTGCACCAGAAGGCTGTCGATCGTGTCGCGAATGTAGTCGGCGCGGTTATCGACCATCGCACCGTTGCGGCTGATCTGTTGTCGCTCTATGCGCCGAAGCGCCCGATGTATTCGAGGGGATCCAACCGGATTCCGCCCAGGTCAACTACCTCGTAGTCTCGCTCGGTCGCGATCTGCCGTAAGGTCATATAGCAGTGAATCTGCGCTCAGACCAGAGCGAAATGCTGCAACTGCAGCGTACAGCGGCATTCCCCATTCAAGCCCGGCTGGCCGGCCGGACGACGCGTGCTGATTGCAACGGCCCGCATGGCATGATCGCCTATCAGCACCATCGGATATTGATTCCGCTCGAATCTGAGCGCATGCTGCACCCGCAGAATGGAAGAGGCCCTATGAAAGAGCATGACCGCGATATCGGTTGGTTTCTGGCGCAGATCAAGCCGAACAGCCACAAGATTGCTGAACGCAACCTAGCGCGGCAGGGATTTCAGACCTTTCTGCCGATGCAGGAAGAGACCAGACGCATCAGTGGTCGGTTCACGACACAGATGCGGCCACTTTTTCCCGGATATCTGTTTGTGGCGCTGGACATTCTGCAGGGCAGCTGGCGCAAAGTGAATTCAACCTATGGCATCACGCGTCTCGTCAGCCTTGCCAATGAACCGACGCCGGTCCCATGCCAGCTGGTAAGCCAACTGATGCTGCGCTGTGATCACGCTGGCAAGCTGTTGCCGCCAAGCCTTTTGAAGACCGGTGACGCAGTGACTGTCACCAAAGGACCGTTCACCAATTTTGTGGCGACAATTGAAAGCGTCACGCCGGACCGGCGGGTCTGGCTGCTGATGGAGCTGATGGGCGCGCAGACCAGGGTCGCAGTTGACGCAGCGCATGTGCAGGTGGTCTGAAACTGCGCAGCGAGATAGCGGTTATTTCCACCAAAGCAATACGATAACGGCCGGGCCACAAAGAGCCCGGCCATTTAACGATCACACTGTCTTGTCCAACAGGACTGGCTCCTCGGCATCCGGAGCCATATCCCGGCGCGAGATCATTGCGTAAAAGGCGGGGACCACGAACAAAGTAAAGAATGTGCCCACCGTGATGCCCGAGAAAATTACCAGACCCATCGCGAACCGCGCTGCGGCCCCGGCACCATCTGCAGTCATCAATGGCACGACGCCCAGCGCAGTCGCGGCGGTGGTCATCAGGATCGGCCGCAGACGCTGCCGGGCCGAGGCGACAATCCCCTGCTCGCGGGTCAGCCCCTTTTCGTGGCGCAACTGGTTCGCAAATTCGACCAAAAGGATGCCATGCTTCGTGATCAGCCCGATCAGCGTAATCAACCCCACCTGCGTGTAGATATTCAACGATCCAAGCCCAAGGTTCAGCGGGACGATCACCCCGAAAATCGACAAAGGCACCGACATCAGAATGATCAGCGGGTCGCGGAAGCTTTCAAACTGCGCGGCCAACACCAGATAGATCACTACGATCGCCAGCGCAAAGGCCACGGCAATCGTATTGCCTTCGGTCTTTTCCAGCCGTGACTGACCGGCATAATCAATGAAAAATCCGGCAGGCAGCAACGGCCGGGCGATGTCCTCGATCACCGCCAACCCATCGCCGGTCGAAACACCGGGGATCGGCAGCGCTGTGATCGTCGCGGAATTCAGCTGGTTGAACTGTTCAATGGTGGCCGGCGCGGCACGGGTCCCAACATCGATCACGGCAGAGAGCGGCACCATGTCGCCGGTGGTGGCGCGCACATATAACTCACCGAGCCGTTCAGGATTGTCGCGATATTCCTGCGGCACCTGCAGGATCACATCATAGCTATTGCTGTCACGGTCGAACTGAGAAATCGGACCTGCCCCGACAAGCAGACCCAGCGTCTGGCCGATCTGCGCCGCAGGCAGGTTCAGCGCCGCGGCGCGGTCACGGTCGATCCGCACCACCAATTGTGTGGTGTCGAAGTTCAGTGAATTCTGCACCACAATGAAACGGCCTGATGCCTGTGCTTCCTGTCGGATCTGGTCAGCGATCTCATAAACCTGTGACGGATCACCCGTTGACTGGACCACCAGCGATATCGGCAAACCGCCGCCTGCGCCCGGCAAGGATGGCGGGGCAAAGACAAAAGCCTGCACACCGGCAACCGGTGTCAGCCGCCCCTGCAGATCGGCCTGTATTTCAGCCTGCGTCCGGTCCCGGTCTGCCCAATCCTCAAACGCCCATAACATGATGGCCATATTGGTCTGGCCGCCAAAACCGGTGATCGAGAAATTGGCCGAAACTTCCGGCAAATCCTCGGTCAGGGCCGCCATCTGATCGACATAGCGCTGGGTATAGTCCGTGGTGGCATAGCTGGGCGCGTTGATGAACGAAAACAATGCGCCGGAATCCTCTTCCGGGGCCAGTTCTGATGTGGTCTTGGTAAATAGGTAGCCCGTAACGCCGGTCAGCACGACCACCATCAATACTGTTACCGGCAGAAAATTCAGCGACGAAGACAAACGCCGTTCGTACCAGCCTTCGAACCGGGTGAAGCCTGCGTTCAGGCGTTTCTGGAACCGGTTTTCACCACCCCTTTTCAACAAGCGCGCCGCCATCATCGGCGAAATCGTCAACGCAACGATCCCCGAGATGAAGACCGCCCCCGCCAACGTGACCGCAAATTCACGAAACAATGCGCCGGTCAGCCCGCCGGTGAACAGCAGCGGCAGGAACACCGCAATCAGCGTCAGCATCATGGCGATGATCGCCGTCGAAAGCTCGCGCATCGAACTGAAGGCCGCCTGCATCGGACTTTCGCCTTCATCGATGTGGCGCTGCACATTCTCGACAACGATGATGGCATCATCCACCACCAGACCGATCGCCAGCACCATCGCCAGCAGCGTCAGAAGATTGATCGAATAGCCCATCAGAAACAGGATGAACATCACCCCGACCAAAGACAGCGGGATCGCGACCAAAGGCATCAGCACCGACCGCGCCGATCCCAGGAACAGCAGGATGATCAGGGCAACGATCAGCGTCGCCTCCATGATGGTGCGCAACACTTCGTTGATCGATGCGGCGATCTGTTCGGTCGCGTCATACATCAGCGTCAGAGTCATACCATCAGGCAACCCGGCCTCGATCGCAGGAAGTGCGGCCAACACATTGGCAGAGGTATCAAGCGGGTTTGCCGCCGGAGCAGGGAACACCCCGATAAAGGTGCCGGGACGCCCATTGAAGTTCACGATTGTGTCGGTGCTTTCGGCCGCCAGCACGATATCCGCCACATCCCGCAGGCGGACGACCTCATCACCGCTCCCGGAAATCGGAAGCATGCCGAATTCCTCTGGCGTCTGCAGGGTCGATTCCATCGTTATTGCGTAACTGACAAATTCATTTGTCGTGCGGCCCGGAGCGGCCAGAAAGTTACCGCTGTTGATAGCTGTGGCAACGTCAGTGGCAGTCAGCCCCTGCCCGGCCAGCCGCACCGGGTCGATCCAGACCCGCATCGCATAGCTTTGACCGCCCAGAATCTGCGATTCAGCCACGCCATCGATAGTAGACATCCGCGGTACAATCACCCGGTCAATATATTCTGTAATCTGTTCTGGCGTCATTGCGGGGTTTTGCACGCCCAGATACATCGTCGCGAATGTTTGCCCGGTGCCCTTTACGATACTGGGATCTTCGGCATCTTGTGGCAGTTGCGAGCGGATCTGCTGCACTTTTGACATCACCTCTGACAAGGCGGTATCGGGGTTTTCACCAAGGTTCATCTGCACCGTCACGACCGAGGCCGAGGGGCGCGATTGCGTGGTAACGTAATCAACACCTTCAGCAGTCGCCACTGCGGCAGCGATGGGCGAGGTGACAAAGCCCTGAATCAGATCCGCCGAGGCACCAGGATACACTGTCGTGACGGTGATCACCACCTCATCGACTTCCGGGTATTGGCGGGTTTGCAGCCCGAACATCCCCTGCAAGCCCAGCAAGACGATCAATAATCCCAGCACCGTCGAGGCGACAGGCCGTTTGATAAACGTGTCCGACAAGCTCATTGTGTGACCTCGGCACTAGCAGCCGTCGCCTCAGCCAGCGTGACCGGGGCACCGTTTGACAACCGGTTCTGACCGGTCGTGACAACCAAATCACCGGCAGCCAAGCCATCGCTGACTTCAATCATGCCTTCAGAACGGCGTCCGGGAGTGATAAAAACCTGCCGCGCCTCCAATGTGTCGGCGTCATCTTCGCGCGGACCAACAACATAGACGAAATCGCCATACAGACTGCTGACTACCGCGGTTTGTGGCAAAGCAATCACCCCTTCCTCCTGCGGCAGATCGAGGCGCAGGCGGATAAACTGGCCTGGCGTCAACGCACCATCGGCCTGATCAACCGTACCACGCACCGCAACCAACCGGCTGGATGGATCAACGCGCGGATCGATCCCGCTGATCTGGGCTTCGAAAACCCGCGATGGGTCATCGCCGGTGAGATGCAGTGTCTGCCCGATGAAAAGATCCGGCAGGCTCTGCTCCGGCAGGCTGAAATCGACGCGCATCGTATCCAGATTTTGCAGTGTCGCGATGATTGTGCCGGGCTGCACATATTGCCCAAGATCGCCGCGCGGCAGACCGATCGTCCCAGCAAAAGGCGCGATCACCTGCCGCTGTTCGATCACAGCCTCCGCGCGGGCAACCTGTGCTTCCGCTGCACGGAATGCCGCCTGCGTGGCTTCCAATGTGGCGCTGGTGGCAACGCCCCGGCTTTGCAATTCCTGCTGGCGGACAAGGTTGGTGCGCTCCAGTTCCAGCTGTGTGCGCGCGGCCTCAAGATCGGCGCGCTGCACCACATCATCCAGTCTGATCAGCAGCTGGCCTTCTTCGACTTGCGAATTCGGCTCAAACAACACCTCGCGCAGAATACCCGCTGCTTCGACGGTCAGATCCACGCCCTGAATCGCGTTGACAGTCCCGATAGCGTTCAGCACCGGCTGCCATGTCCGCGGTGCAACTTCTGCGGTTTCGACCACCAATGGCTGCACCGGCAGGTTCGCAAAAATCTGCGTGATCATGCGATCACGGAACAGATTGAACCCGATCAGGCCACCCCCGACCAGAGCAAGAAGAATGCCGGCGATAATAAACCGTTTGATCATTTGGCGCGTCCTGAATTTGGCACCCTTACAGCGTTATCGCCCTGGGTTTGGTTGGTAAGCCGTGCCACATTGCACAAGCATATTTAACATTTGAAGTGTCATTCAGCGCGCCAGAAGCAACGCTTGATTTTGATGTGGCGCAGCTATACCGTCTGGTCGGTAAAGTCAACGATCTTGAAAACTGCTGGAGACGCGCCATCGACACCCCTCCTACGATCCCCAGTCGCAGCGATGCGACACGCCGCCGGATCCTTGACGCAGCACAGGAACTTGCCCATTGCACGGGTTCGGGCAGCCTGTCGCTCGATGCCGTGGCGGCCAGGGCCGGCGTGTCAAAAGGTGGGCTTTTGTATCATTTCCCGTCCAAGAACCGTTTGATGGAAGCCTTGGTGGCAGATTACCTGCATCGCTTTGACGCTGCATTGAGCGCCGAAGAAAGCACCGGCTGCCGGAATGCGGCGATCCGAGCCTATATGGCACAGTTTCTGACCGAAAGAGACCGACAGGCGCGCCCACCATCAGGGCTGCTTGCCGCACTGGCAAAAGACCCCGAGTTGCTGGCCCCGGTGCGTCGGCATGAACGCGATTTTCTTGACCGTATCCGCAGCACGGCAGGCAACCCCCAACTGGCTACTCTGGCCTTTCTGGCGATTCAGGGCATCCGCGCGATGGCGCTGCTCAACACACAGGTTCTGGACGATGCGGAAGAAGACGCATTGATTGCCTGGCTCAAGGATCACCTCGACTGAAGCGCCCCACTGGTTGGCCCGCGCGTCAGACGCACAGTGTCCAGGTAATCGACAGGATCACGGGGCAAGCTCTTGTCGGACCTCGCCCAACATTGCCAGACCGCCCAGCCTGCCCAGCTCGTCCGAGCATTTTGCCGCAGCACCGCACCCGCCAGATGCAACAGTGACACGCGCGGACAATGGACCGATGCACGGCAGGCCCGATCTGGTAAAGGTCGTCATGCATGGTGCAACGCGGCGTTCTTCGAATGCAAGGGCCGGAATCCGGTCCAGGATTTGCCGCTGAAGCTCGTCAGCCACCGAATCTGATCCGCCTGACCGGAACCAGTTCTGGATATCCGCCCCGCTTTCAAGCCTGATATCCACCGGATCGCCGCCGAGCTTCAACCAGGTCTGCCCATCCGGATAAAGGACGGGTGGCAGGATATATGGCGTTTCTCCTTTCGGGCCGAAACACCGCATCGATGGCATCCCGGACAGGCGTTGCATTTCTGTCGTACCCAGCCGGAACAAGGCGACGGTGCGCGCGTAAACCGTGAACCCCAAGGACTGGCCAAGCAGAAATTCAGTATGCCCGCCCGCCGCGACAAGGACGCGCGCTGCCTCGATATCGCCTTCACCCGTGCGGATGGTCACCCCCGTGGCACTTTCGGAAATCCCCAAAGCGATTGTGTTGACAATCTGCGCCCCCCCGCGTTCAGCGGCGACAGTCTGAGCCCGGACCAGACGGCGCGGGCTGATATAGCCAGCGTTACGTGGCTCGAAGTAACCTTTTGTTCCGGCGGCGATACGCAGATATGGAAATCGTTCTCCCAGTTGATCAGCATCATAGGCTTCGCATGGAATATCCAATTCCGCGGCAGTCTTTCCGGTGGCAAGGATATCTGCGTCGTTATTGGGGCCTATATGCAGCGCGCCGACTTCGCGATAAAAATCCACACCGCTCTGCGCCGAAATCTCGCCATAGCGCGCGATCGAGGCACGGTTGACCGTGCTCCAGAACGGGTGTGAATCGAGGCTGCGGGTGATCCGCCCTTCATCAAAGTGACTACCAAACATCCCATCGTGGCGCGCAAAATCTGTCGGCTCGTCGGGGCCGATCAGTGCCACATCATGGCCCATAGCGCACAAATGTCGTGCTGCTGCTGAGCCGATGAGCCCGCGCCCGATCACTGCAACTTTCATCCTTGGGTAAACTTTCGATCAGTTCGTTGTTCGCCGATTAGAGTGCCCCACGAAAACTGCGGCAGCAAGCTTGGATGACCGGCCATCGACGATTTACTGAGATCGGCCATGGAACAGTTCAGCAAGAGCTGTAACGCCCAGCCGCTGCCTAGATGCTGTTCACGCCCAAGGACCACTATGCCCGCTATTTCGTGTCGAACGGCTGCGGCCGGTGCCGACCTTTTGCGGAGCAGGCCGGGACTGTCCAGCCAGTGCATGCAGGGCAACGATGCGGTTTTCCGTCGCGGGATGGGTCGCGAACAGGTTGTCATGCTTGTGCATATGCAGCGGGTTGATGATGAACATATGCGCCGTCGCAGGATGACGCTCGGCCGCATGGTTGTCGATCCGGGCAGCGCCCATAGCAATCTTTTCCAATGCCGAGGCCAGCCAGATAGGGTTACCGCAAATCTCGGCACCGGCTTTGTCGGCGGCATATTCCCGTGTCCGACTGATTGCCATCTGCACCAGCGCTGCGGCGAATGGCGCAAGGAACATCAGCAGCAGGGTGCCGATCAGCCCCAGCCGTTCCCGCGAGCCACCAAAAAACAGCGCGAAATTGGCCAGCATTGAAATCGCACCGGCAAAGGTGGCGGTGACAGTCATGATCGCAGTGTCGTGGTTGCGGATATGCGCCAGTTCATGCGCAATAACGCCGGCCAGTTCTTCGCGGGTCAGGCTGCGTATCAGGCCCGTCGTCACGGCTACAGCGCCGTTGGCCGGGTTTCGCCCCGTTGCAAAGGCATTGGGCTGCGGCGTATCTATGATGTAAAGCTTGGGTTCGGGCAAGCCCGCGTTCCGCGCGAGTTCCGCAGTCATGGCATGCAGGCCCATGCGATCGCCCCGAGTCACTGGCTGGGCATTATGCATGCGCAGGATCATCTGGTCCGAGTTCCACCAAGTATAGGCATTCATCCCTGCCGCAATGACCAGTGCGATAACCGCGCCGCCTGAACCGCCCAGCAGAAAGCCAATACCCATGAAAAGCGCGGTCATCGCCGCCATCAATATCGCCGTCTTAAGATATCCCATCTTTGTCTCCGGTAAGTTACCCTAGGCACTGCAGAGATATGGGGTGGATTCAGCCCGGTACAAGCAGCTGCTGCAGGCACCGCACAACACGGAAAGGGATGAGCGGAAGCTGATATCAGACGACGACACTCTGGGGATTGTCGGTCTGAAAGGTCACGCGTTCGTTTCGTGGCCTACCGTCTTCAGCTGTCGCTCAATCTCGATTAGTCGCTGTTTGCGCCAGAGTCCTCCGCCATATCCGGTCAGCGATCCGTCGGCCCCGATCACACGGTGGCAGGGAACCATCAGCGCAATCTGGTTGGCTCCATTTGCGCGTGCCACCGCCCGCGTTGCGGTGGGGCGTCCGATCTGGCGCGCGATGTCGGAATAGCTGCGGGTCTCTCCCGCCGGGATTTCGCGCAGCGCGTCCCATACCTGCTGGGTAAAAGCGCTGGCGAACAGGGCCAGCGGCGTATCAAACCGGGCCGAACGCGCCGCAAAATAATCGGCAAGCTCGGACGCTGCCTGCTCGGACGGAGGCATTGCACCGATCCCGATCCCGCCCTGCGATGCCAGCCGTTTCAATGCGGCAGGCAAGCCCTTGCGATCAACGAATTCAAGCAGATGCAGGTGGCTGCGACTACTGACCGCGATCATGTCGCCCAGCGGTGTCGGAATCCAAGTCGCACGCAACAGCCTGTCCTGACGAAGATCTGCTGGTGCGCAGCCCAGCAAACGCGCGAAAGCTGCACGAAAGGCGCTGGAGGATTCAAAGCTGGCTTCGTGCTGCGCGGTAATGACTTTGCCGCCCCTCGCCAACGTCCCGAACCCTTCGCGCAGGCGGCGCTGCCGGGCCATTTCCAAAAATGTCATGCCAAACTGCCGTTTGAAGCTCCGCCGGACTGTGGACAGGTCGTAACCGAGTTGCACAACATGCGCCTCTGACCAACGCAGGTCCGGCCGTTCGTCTAGCGCGTGTAGAAGCGCAGCAATGGTCGGATCAGCAAGAGCAGCGGCCTGAAGCGGATGGCACCGTTTGCAGGGGCGAAATCCCGCTTCGATACATTCGCCAATCGTGGCGTGGAACGTGCAGTTCTCGGGCTTCGGCTTGCGCGCCGGGCAGGTAAGGCGGCAGAACACGCCGGTTGATGCAACACAGACAAAAGCCTGCCCATCAAAGCGATCATCGCGGGCAAGCAGCGCGGCATATAGGGTGTGGTGGTCAGGCAGATCAAACAACATGCCCGGTTTCTACGACGGCAAGGAGTTGCGTGTCGCCGTTTTTCGGGCGTCTATTCTATTTTCTGGTTCAGCGACCGACACTTTTGCCGGCTCGCTAATCTGCGGCAGCGCCGTGGCGGTGAACTGGATCTGAAGGTCGAAACCGGTCGGCCTCGTCTCCTCCCCGCGTTGTTCATCAGAATATGATCAGGGCGACGACAAGCTTTCGCCAACTGCCGCCTGCATCTGGTTGAAGGCTTCAACCTGAAACATAGTATCTGGAAATTGTCGGTGACGCAGAACCTGTCTGCCGCAAGCACCGTACGGGACAGCCGTCTGAAACTGTTCCCGGGTTATTTCGAGACATAGTAATTGATCAGGTCATGACCCGCGCCTATTTGATTTGATGTCGTCAGCGCCAAAAGCTGCAATCGAGTTAGAAAAGAGCCTTCGATGATCCCTGCTCGTTTTTCAAAGATCGCGTTCAGCCTGATCATGTCGGGAACCTTCAGAATGCCGCCGTCCTCAAGACCCTGCCCGATATTCCGGCGCTGCATTCACCGTTCGTCGGCCAGATCAAGCGCATCTTGGAAGCCGAGCGTGGAAAAGGCATTTTTCGCGGCGGCGTCGATCCGGTGCAGCTTTATATTTCAATCGCCGGTCTGGGTTACTTCTATGTCTCGAACATGCAAACTCTGTCGGTGGTCTTTGAACGTGACCTCAGCGCAACATCGCCGGTGCAGGAACGCGAAGCGCAGATCGTGCAGATCGTGTTGTCCTACCTTCGGACCCCGGAAAGCTAGGCCCTGCGGTCTGACGGGGATAGAGCCGCCCTTTTAAGATCGCACCGGACGGCGGCATCGCAAAGACGATATTCAGCACCGACATCTGCCGTCCCAATGTGACCCCGCGGCGTTCCATCTGTGACAGGATCAGACAGCCAGCCCGCAATGTTACGGAAGAGATCGAGCCACAGTTCATCCTCGATATTCGCGATATGGCGGCTGATGGCAGGCTGGGCCAACCGCATCTAACGCGCTGTCGCTCATCATGTCAAAAACCGCGCGAAGAACCCAGCAACCGCCTGCAAGTCCATGACCGAATAATGTCAAACGCCACCAGTTTCCAGCCATGGTAGTCGTATGTGCCGTACGGATGTATCTCCCGTATCCACTGTTGTGACGGATCTACTGGCGGAGCGAAGGCTGGCTGGCGGTCACTCATTTTTTCTATATAGGCCGCGCCCACAGACCAATCCACCCTGATGCAGCGCAGGTGCTTTTCAGGTCTCTTGCCGGAATTATGGGCAACTTCTGGGAATCAACGCCGTCGGCTACCTCATCGGAGTCAAACATCTGGACGAAGCGGGTAGATTATCTCGCCATCTTCCTCGCCACGTGGCCAAGCGCCATCACGGCGGCGGCGGACCTGATCCTGCCAGCCGCGTGGGCTGGTGCCGACATGACGCTTGAACAGACGGGAAAAGTAATAGCTGTCGGCAAATCCGAGCCGCTGGCCGGTTTCGGAAACGCTATAGCCTGCTTCCAGCAATTGCATCGCGATCTCCATCCGTTTGAATTCCTGATACTTCGCCGGGGTCAGGCCAAGTCGCTTGCTGAATTCCCGCCGGAAATAGGTATCGTTATAAGGCGCATCTACGACGACACTGTCGGCAAGGCCGGACTTGAGCGGATCAGCTGCGATCTGGGTAGCTGCAATCATCACGGCCATTGGCAGACCTTCGGATTGGTCAAGGGCGCTATCTTGGACGTTTTGCCATCCCAGAAACGCATCCTCGATGAACTGATTCAGGATCACCATAAAGGCGTAATGCATCACCGATGTGGTCGAACTGGCGGGGGCGGTCGCGCGGTAATGCTGCACCAAGGGTGCCAGCATCGGCCAGTTGCCCAACCGGACGACGGGACGGGTTTTCATCCTTTCGAGCAGGTCATGGCGGCCGAAAAGGTCCAGCCGGAAATGCTGCGCCAGCCCGGTATAGATGGTGTCAGGGTCGGGGTTATAGCCACGAAACGGCGCGCCTGCGCGAATCATCATCGCCATGCCGGGGGTCAGGCATATTGGTTGACCGTCCAGATCATATTGTCCGGTGCCTGACAGGCAGATGACCAGGTCATGCGAGGCGTTGACCTTTTCTATCGACCAGCTGTGCGAATGGCGCATGCGGATCGCTGAACGTGTTAGCGTAAGGTCCAGTGCCCGCAAAGGAATCCCCGACAGCACCCCATTTCCCTGCGTTGGACGCAGTGAAAGCGTCTGATCCGAGTGTTCGATTTCGTCCATCTTTTTCTGCCTGTTTGTCAATTCTCCAAACTGTTATCAATCTGGCATATTAGCCGAACACGCTGCAAGCCAAAGCTTGTGGCGACCAATCAGATCGAGGGAGGAGCGATTTGATGGCCGGTTTGATGACCACGTATTGGGGGAATGTCCCGCGATGGGGCATGTCTGTCAGAACGACCAGTGACTTCCCAACGATCATATCAACGTTGTCCCCGCGGCCCCGGCTGCGCCACATCATCTGAGCTGGAGGAGCTATGGAAAGCCGATTTCTGGGGCTGGCCTATCTGACACCCTACATCATCGGGCTTCTGGTATTTACCATGATCCCGTTTCTGGCCTCGCTCTATCTGAGTTTTACAGATTACACGCTGATCAATAGCCCGGTCTGGATCGGTCTGGAAAATTTCCGTGATCTGCTGGATGACCGGACCTTCAAACGGTCGCTGAATGTCACGCTGCTTTATGTCTTTCTGACTGTGCCGCTGAAGCTAGCCTTTGCCTTGTTCATCGCGGTGATCCTGAATTACCGGCTGCGTGGCATCGGGCTTTTCCGCACCGCCTATTATGTGCCGTCCATCCTCGGCGGGTCCATCGCGATTGCGGTGCTGTGGCGCTATATTTTTGCAGATGCGGGGTTGGTGAACCTTGTACTGACCAGCATCGGGCTGGACCCGATCAACTGGTTTGGCGATCCGGTCAATGCCTTGTTCACGCTGGCCTTGCTGCGCACATGGCAATTCGGATCGGCGATGGTAATTTTTCTGGCTGCTTTGCAGGCTGTCGATAAATCGCTGTACGAGGCTGCGGCGATTGATGGGGCCAATAAATGGCACAGCTTCTGGCATATCACGATGCCGCTGATCACGCCGGTGATTTTCTTTAACCTGATCATGCAGATGGTGCAGGCGTTTCAGGAATTCAACGGCCCCTACGTGATCACCGGCGGCGGGCCGCTACGGTCCACCTACCTGCTGCCTCTTTATATTTATGATGAAGCGTTCAAGAATTTCAACATGGGCTATGCCTCTGCCATCGCCTGGGTTCTGTTCGTCATCATCATGATCCTGACCCTCGTCGCCTTCTGGTCGTCGAAAAAATGGGTCTATTACGCTGGCGATAAAAGGAGCTGAGCGCATGAGCACACCTGACACCGCTCTCACCCCCGCAAGCCCGACACGGGTGATCATCTTGAACCCCGAAGACCGGCGCGCGGAACGTCTGTCCGCCTTCGTCCGCTACACTTTGCTGATCGTCGTCGGCTTTATCATGCTGTATCCGCTGTTGTGGCTGATCGGGGCATCGTTCAAATCCAATGCAGAAATCTTCAACTCCATCGGGTTTATCCCGCAGGAACCGACGCTGGACGGCTACCGCAAGGGCTGGGAAACCTCGACCCCTTACACATTCGGGCGATTTTTCTGGAACACCTTCCTGATCATCCTGCCCAAGACCGTGTTTACCGTGATTTCCTGCGCGTTGGTCGCTTACGGCTTCGCCCGGTTTGAATTCCGGTTCAAAAAGCTGCTGTTTGCCAGCCTGATCGCCACGCTTTTGCTGCCCAATGTGGTGACCCGCGTGCCGCAATATATCCTGTTCCGTGATCTGGGCTGGCTCGATACCTATCTGCCGCTTTGGGTGCCGTCCGCCTTTGCTGGCGATGCGTTCTTTGTCTTTATGCTGGTCCAGTTCCTGCGCGCCATCCCGCGCGACATGGAAGAGGCCGCACGCGTTGATGGTGCCAATTCTTTCCAGACGCTGATCTATATCGTCGTGCCGATGCTGATCCCTGCGCTAATCTCGGTCGCTTTGTTCCAGTTCATGTGGACGATGAACGATTTCCTCGGCCCGCTGATCTATCTGTCATCGGTGGAAAGTTTCCCGGTCAGTCTGGCGCTGAAACTGTCCATCGACACGACAGAGGCTTTTGACTGGAACCGCATTCTTGCCATGTCGGTGCTCGCGCTGCTGCCCGCTTTGGTCGTTTTCTTCATCGCACAACGCTACTTCATCGAGGGTATCTCGGTGGGGGGCGTGAAAGGATAATCCTATGGCCCGCCTTCAAATCAGAAACCTTGAAAAGACCTATGCCAATACGTTCAAGGCCGTGCATGGCATCAACCTTGATGTCAATGACGGCGAATTCATGGTCCTTGTCGGCCCGTCCGGTTGCGCGAAATCCACGACCCTGCGGATGATTGCCGGGCTGGAAAGCATCTCTGGCGGTGATGTCGTAATCGGCGACCGGGTGGTGAACCGCCTGCAACCCGGCGCGCGTGGCATCGCGATGGTGTTCCAGAATTACGCGCTTTATCCGCATATGAAGGTGCGCAAGAACCTGTCATTCGGCCTGCGCCTGCAAGGGGCCTCCAAGGCCGAGATTGAGCGCAAGACCAATGATGTCGCCCGCATTCTGGAGATTGAGGAATTGCTGGACCGCTTGCCCAAGCAATTGTCGGGTGGTCAGGCGCAGCGTGTCGCCTTGGGCCGCGCGTTGATCAAGGAACCCGAAGTGTTCCTGTTCGACGAACCCCTGTCCAACCTTGACGCCAAATTGCGCGCCTCGATGCGGGTGCGGATCACCGACCTGCACAAAAGGCTGAAACAGGAAGGCATGTCATCGACCGTCATCTACGTGACCCACGATCAGACCGAAGCGATGACCATGGGCGACCGCATCTGCGTCATGAAGGACGGTCATATCATGCAGGTGGCGGACCCCAAGACGCTTTACGACCGGCCTGCCAATGCCTTTGTCGCGGGCTTTATCGGCAGCCCGGAAATGAACCTGATCGACGGGCGGCTGGACGGCAACCAATTCCATATCGGGGATCAGGCGCTTTCCCTGCCCGATGAATTGATGGCCCGCCTGCAAGAGCCGGCAGGGCATGTCACGCTGGGCATCCGCCCCCAACATCTGCGCGTGGGGGCCGAACATGGGCTGAAAGCCCATGTCACGGGCGCAGAATTCATGGGGCATGAAGTGGTGCTGCACCTGTCCGTCGCCGATGCGCGGCTGGTCGCGGTGCTGCCTGCTGCCGATTACGTCGATCTGGAAAGGGAGACAGCGGTGACGCTGAATCTGGACCCCGGCAAGGCGCATGTTTTCGACCAAAGCGGCGAGAATATCTCGCTGTCGCAACTTCACTAAGGGAGGGGAGACCCAATGAAACTGCTATCCACAACCATTCTGGCTGGGGTTCTGGCCACAGGCGCGCAGGCGGAAACCCTGCGCATGTCATGGTGGGGCGGCGACGCTCGCCACGCCCAGACACAAGAAGCGCTGAATTACTGCGGCCCGAAACTGGGGCATGAGGTCGCGGCCGAATTCACCGGCTGGTCGGGCCATCAGGAACGCATCACCACCCAGATCGCGGGCCGGACCGAGGCCGATATCATGCAGATCAATTGGCCATGGCTGCCGCTGTTTTCGCGCCAAGGTGACGGGTTCGCCGATCTGCGCGACTATGCTGATATCATCGACCTAAGCCAGTTTTCTGAGGCACAGCTTGCCGGTGGCGAAATGAACGGCGTGCTGAACGGTATTCCCGTATCGACGACAGGCCGGGTCTTTTTCTTCAACAAGACCAACTTTGACAAGGTCGGTCTGCCGATCCCGCAAACATGGGATGATGTGATCGCCGCCGCCCCGGTGTTCCGCGAACAATTAGGCGAAGATCATTATCCGTTCGAGGCGGCTGGCCTGAACGCGATCTTCCTTGTCTCGGGTGCTGTGACGCAAGCGACCGGCAAAGACCTGATCGACAATGAAACCATGACCGTCGCCTGGACCGAAGAAGAATTGCTGGAAGGCATCCGTTTTTACGAAAATCTGGTTGAAAGCGGCGCGATCCGCAGCTGGCGTCAGGTCGCAGGCGAAGGCAATATCGAATTGTTCGAAATGCGCCCTTGGTCCGACGGCCGGATCGCAGGCACGTTTGAATGGGATTCTGCCTATGCCAAATATGCCGATCCGCTGGGGGCAGATCAGGAACTGGTGCCGGTGCCGATGCTGACCATCGGAGGGTCGGTGACCGAAGGCACCTATAGCAAACCGTCGATGCTGTTCTCGATCTCGCAGCATTCAGAGCATCCAGAAGCTGCGGCAGAAATCATCAATTGTTTGCTGAATGATCCAGAGGCGATTGAGATTCTGGGCGATTCCCGCGGTGTGCCTGCCAGCAAAGTCGCCTTTGACCTGTTGCAGGGCGGTGATCTGATCAATGAAAATGTCGCTGCCGCCAATGCGCTGGTGCTGAACGGCAGCGGCCCGATTGTGTCGCCGTTCAACGAACATCCGCGCGTGCGTGATGCCTTTGCCGACAACCTCGAAGGTGTCGCTTACGGCCAGATCAGCGCCGAAGATGCGGCGGCTGATATCATCAGCAGCATCAACCGCGCCTTGCGGCAGTTCCGTTCCTGACCTTCAACGCCGGGGCGCGTAACTGCGCCCCGGCCCCTTTCAGAAACCCGGATTCCATGACCCAGATAGAGCTTTTGTCAGCCACACCCCGTGCCGCTGCCCTGCGCCTGCTTGTGCCTGAGGCACGCTACTTTTTGCCCGTAGCACTGGACTGGCACCTGACCGGCCCGGACCTGAGCCGCCACGGCACAACAGACCGCGCCGTGCTGGTGCTGGACGATCTGCCTCCCGATACCGCGCTGCGGCTGGAGGTCGCGGGGCTAGGTTCGGTGACCTTTGCCACCCCCGCCTGCGCTACCGCGCATGTGCTGAATGATTCCGCGCAGGCGCAATCCGATCTGGACGCGCTGCCCGATGGCGGCACGCTGATGGTGCCTGCGGGCGACTGGATCGTCACGCCGCTGCTGATCCCGTCGCACCGGCATATTTATCTGGCCGCAGGCGCGCGCCTGCTCGCGCCCGGCGACCGCGATGATTTTCCGATCCTGCCCGCCGACGAAGGCGGCAGTTGGGAAGGGCTGCCCGACAATTGCTACCGAGCGATCCTGACCGCGATTGGCACGACCGACATCACCATCACCGGCCCCGGTCTGGTCGATGGCGGCGGCGCGCGCGGCGATTGGTGGACATGGCCAAAAGGCACCCGCAATGGGGCCCGCCGCGCGCGGCTGTTGCATCTTGTCGGCTGTGCGGATGTGACCGTGATGGGGCCGACCCTGACGAACTCTCCCAGCTGGACCCTGCATCCCTGCCGGTCCCGCAATCTGGCCTTTATCGGGCTGAATATCGAAAACCCGCCCGACAGCCCCAATACTGACGCGCTGAACCCCGAAAGCTGCGAAAACGTCATCATCGAAGGCGTGCGGTTTTCCACCGGCGATGATTGCATCGCGATCAAGGCAGGCAAGCGCAGTGACGACGGCGACGGATCGCATCTGTCACCCACACGCGATATCCGCATCCGCCATTGCCTGATGGAATATGGCCATGGCGGCGTGGTGATCGGGTCGGAAATGTCCGGTGGCGTCAGCAATGTGCGCATCAGCCAATGCCAGATGAAAGGCACCGATCGCGGCTTGCGGATCAAGACGCGGCGTGGGCGCGGTGGTATCGTCGCAGACATCCACCTGAGCGACACGGATTTCGATGGTGTCGATACGGTGCTGGCGATCAATATGCATTATTTCTGCGACCATGATGGCCATTCCGACGCCGTGCAATCGCGGCTGCCTGCGCCTGTCGCCGACCTGACCCCGCAGATCCGCAACATCACGCTGGACCGGATCAGCGCGCGTGATGTGCGTGTGGCCTTTGCCGCCTGTCTCGGCCTGCCGGAAAGCCCGGTCACCGGCCTGCGGATCGGCGCGGCATCGGTCAGCTTTGCCACTGATGCGACCCCCGATATCCCGCTGATGGCGGATGGTTTGCTGCCTGTCGCGGGGGCTGCCGTGCTGGTCGCGCATTGCGACATCGCTACCCCCGCTGATCTGCCTCAAGCCCCGCTGCCGCAGAAGGACCTTGCCCCATGCTAGATTATTTCGACGCTTTCGTGACGCGCTATCAACCCTACAAAGGCGGCGCATGGTGTTATGAGGATGGCTGCATTTATCGTGGGCTCGTTTTGTTGCACGATGCGACGGGCGATGACCGCTGGTGCGCGCATCTGGAACGACTGGCCAGTGCGCAGGTTGCGCCTGATGGCACATTGCAGGGCTATCGGATCGACGAATACAACATCGACAACATCCTGTCGGGCCGCGCCTTGTTTGCGTTGGACCGCTGGACAGGTGACCCCCGCTGGATGCGCGCGGCGGCATTTCTGGCGCGACAGTTGGACACGCATCCGCGCACCAAAACTGGCAATTACTGGCACAAACTGCGCTATCCGCATCAGGTCTGGCTCGACGGGCTATACATGGCGCTGCCGTTTCAGATTGAATATGCGCAGCATGTCAAAGACGCCGCACGCGTGCAGGACGCGCTGGCGCAGATGCGCGCCGCTCTTGGGGTGACGATCCGCAAAGACGGGCTTTATGCGCATGGCTTCGATGCCGAAGGCGTGCAGGATTGGGCAGACAGCACGACTGGTCAATCCCCCAGCGTCTGGGCGCGCGCCTTGGGATGGCAGGCGATGGCATTGGTCGATTGCGCGGAACTTGTGGGTATCGATGCCTTCGCACAGGCGGAACTGCTGCCACCAACGCAATCCTTGCTGGAGCATCTGGCTGCCCTGCAAGTGGACGACGGTGGTTGGTGGCAGGTGATCAACCTGCCAAATCTGGCGGGCAATTACACCGAAACCTCGGCCTCTGCGATGTTCGCGTATGCCTTTGCCAGTGCTGCCGGGCTGAGACTTGGCTGCGACCAGGTCGCAAAGGCAGAAGATCGCGTTTTCGATTTCCTGCAAACACAGCTGCAATCGGAAAACGGGCAAACCCGCCTGACCGATATCTGCCATGTGGCGGGTCTGGGTGGTTTCGAGGGTGTCTATCGTGACGGCAGTCCGGGTTATTACCTGACCGAAGCCCGCGTCAGTGACGATGCCAAAGGCACCGGGCCATTGATGATGGCCCATGCACGCATGTTGCAGCGGCAAGCAGCGCAATTGGCACCGGCCTAGGCAGTCATGACTTTGGCGGTGGGGCAGTGAAATGCTGGCCGACCGCCTCAGATGTACAACGATGGACGTTTCCTACCGGCGCTTTGGATCGGTCATGGAAACTTCGACCAATGCGCCGATTTGCTGGATCACTTGCCCAGCGATACGTGCCCCGGCCATACAGGCCTGTTCCAGATTGCCGTCCTGAAAATAGCGCGCCAAAAATCCTGCGTTGAAACTGTCACCGGCGGCGGTTGTATCAACGACATCGGCGATAAGTGTCGGCGCGACCGTGCATGAAAGATCGGGCGTGGCGACAAGGATCTGATCAGGGCCGTTCTTGACCACAACAATATCCACACCTGCATCGCGATAGCGGCTGGCCGTGGCGTAGGGCGTGAGGTCGCCGAACCAGCCTGCCTCATCCTCAAACGAAGGCAGCACGATATCCGTCACGCTGGCCGCTCGCATCACCGCGCGGGTCATGGCCGTTGTATCCGGCCAAAGTCTGGGGCGCAGATTGGGGTCAAAGACTACCTTGCCGCCGGCGCTACGGAAGTCACGCAGCACATCCAGCAGACGCGCCCTGTCAGGTTCGGGCAGAATAGCCAGTGTGATCCCCGACAAATAGGCAACATCGGCACCCTGCAACGCCGCGCGCAAGGGTGCGTCACTGTCCAGCATCCGGCGCGCCGCACTTTGCCCGCGCCAATAGGTGAAACTGCGTTCGCCATCGGTAAGGCTGATCATGTAAAGCCCGACCGAACTGTCATCGCGCCGGTCAATATGATCGGTGGCAAGGCCCGCCGCATTGATAAAACCCAGCATCTTGTCGGACATCGCATCGCGGCCGACAGCGGTGAAATAGGCGATCTGGTCCGACGCTGGCATCAATTTACGCAGATACCACGCCGTGTTCAGCGTATCGCCGGCAAAGCCTGCGCGATACATATCCGGCCCGCCGGCAGGGGCCAGTTCCACCATTGCCTCGCCAATTGCGACGATCCGGGTCATGCGTATGTTTCGCTTTCGAACCAAGCGTGTTTTTCCGACCGGAGCCGTTCAATCAGATCACCGATCCGCGACAGATGCAGCCGCATCGCATCGGCGGCACCCGCCGCATCGCGCCGGACCAGATGATCAAATATATCACGATGATCCTTGATTACCTGCGGCGAGGCAAAGCTGAGCGACAGCATCCGCACCCGGTCCATATGGGCCTTGTTGTCATTGATCAGGTCCCAGGCGAAACCCACATTGGACCGCTGGCAGATTTCATGATGAAACTGGTCATCAAGCTGATGAAAAAGACGTTTGTCCTTGGCCGCATGGGCGGCTTCCTGCGCGGTCAGCAATTCGGCGAGCGCGGCGTGATCGGCATCGGTCAGGCGCTCTGCGGCCGTGCGGACGTTTTCAACCTCCAATGCGGTGCGGATATAGCGGGCGCGCAGGACGGCAGATTCCGATATCAGGCTGACGGTGGTGGACCTTTGAGGACGGATCACCAGAAAACCCAGCTTGGACAGGCGGTAGAACGCATCGCGCACCGGCTGGCGCGACACTTCCATCTGGCTGGCAACTTCGACTTCGGACATTTTGGCGCCGGGCGGCAATTCCAGTGACAGAATGCCTGCCTGCAAAGTCTCGAACACCTGATCGGCGATTGAGGGCCGGTCGGGTGGGGTCAAAGCCCGCAACGCTATTGAGGCTGCCATTTGCAACGATCTCCACTTTTCTTCTGTTCACCAAGTTTAACCCCAAACAACCCGCGTTGACAAGGTTGGTAATCTAGAATATTAGTCTATCGAAAGCAGCGGGGAGGCTGCTGCATATCGGGGGAATATCCATGCCATTAGATCAGGACCGCCTTTTTCCGCTAGAAGGTTCCGCGCGCGGATTAGCCCGCGATCTTTACGATCAGGTTCAGGGCCTGCCGATCATCAGCCCGCATGGACATACCGACCCGCGCTGGTTTGCCGAAAACAACGCCTTTCCCGATGCCGCACAGCTTTTCGTCACGCCGGATCATTACGTGTTCCGTATGCTGTTTTCGCAGGGCATTGATCTGGATGCGCAGGGCGTGCCGCGCGCGGATGGCACTGCGGTGCAGAAAGACGGGCGGGCGATCTGGCGTTTGTTTGCCGAAAACTTCCACCTGATGCGCGGCACGCCGTCCTGGCTGTGGATTACCCATGCTTTTGCCGACGTCTTTGATATCCACGAAAGGCTGACCGCGCAGAATGCCGATGCGTTTTATGACCGGATCAATGACAGCCTTGCGCAACCCGCGTTCCGGCCACGCGCGCTTTTTGAGCGGTTTAATATCGAAGCAATCTCCACCACTGAAAGCGCGCTGGACGATCTGCGCTGGCACAAGATGATCCGCGACAGCGGTTGGCAGGGCCGGGTCGTCACGGCCTATCGGCCTGATGCCGTGGTCGATCCTGAATTTGACGGCTTTGTCGAGAACCTGACCCGTCTGGGTGAATTGACTGGCGAAGACTCGATGACCTGGGATGGATATCTAGCCGCCCACCGCGCGCGGCGCGCATATTTCATCAGCTTTGGTGCCACATCCTCCGATCACGGTCACCCTTCGGCACGCACAGAAGACCTGTCCGCGCAGGATGCTGCGGCGCTGTTTGATATCGTGAAGACCGGGCGTGCGACGGCGGAACAGGCCGATGCCTTTCGCGGGCAGATGCTGACCGAAATGGCAAGGATGAGCATTGATGACGGCCTTGTCCTGCAGATCCACCCGGGCGCATGGCGCAACCATTCCGCCCCGATGTTCGCGAAATTCGGGCGTGATAAAGGGTTCGATATCCCGATGCGCACTGATTTCGTGCGTAATCTTAAACCGTTGCTGGACGCCTATGGCACTGATCCGCGTTTGTCGGTGATCGTCTTCATGCTGGATGAAACCACATTGTCGCGCGAACTGGCGCCTTTGGCGGGGGTCTATCCTGCGCTGAAACTTGGCCCGCCCTGGTGGTTTTTCGACAGCCCCGAAGGGATGCGCCGGTTTCGTGAACTGACCACTGAAACAGCCGGTTTCTACAATACCGTCGGCTTTAACGATGATACCCGCGCCTTTTGTTCGATCCCCGCCCGCCATGATGTCGCGCGGCGCGTGGATTGTGCCTATCTCGCGACGCTCTGCGCCAGCGGACGCATGGCTGAGGAGGATGCATTCGAGGTCGCACATGACCTCGCATATCGGCTTGCAAAGCAGGCTTACCGGCTCTGACAGAGCCACAAACGGGAGGAGAAGTTATGAAAATCACGAAAACACTGACAGCAGCATTACTGGCCAGCGCAGCTTTTGTCGGGCAGGCGATGGCTTGCGAAATCACGTTGCGGTCGTCCGACACGCACCCTGACGGCTATCCAACTGTCGAGGCTGTGAAGTATATGGGCGAATTGTTGCAGGAACGCTCGGAAGGGCGGATTTGCGTCACGGTGTTCCATTCCGCGCAATTGGGCGAGGAAGCCGATACGATCGAACAGACCCGTTTCGGCGTGATCGACATGAACCGCGTCAGCATGGGGCCGTTCAACAACCTGATCGAGGAAACCAAGGTCGTATCCTTGCCGTTCATCTTCCGGTCTGTGGATCACATGCACCGCGTGATGGACGGCGAGATCGGTCAGGAAATCCTTGCAGCCTTCGAACCGCATGACCTGATCGGCCTGGCCTATTTCGATGGCGGGTCGCGTAGTTTTTACAACAGCCAGCGCCCTATCCGGTCGATCGAGGATCTGGCGGGCATGCGGATGCGCGTCATGCAATCTGATATCTTCGTTGACATGATGTCAGCGATGGGTGCCAGTGCAACGCCGCTGCCATATGGAGAGGTTTATTCCTCGATCCAGACTGGCGTGATTGACGGTGCGGAAAACAATTGGCCGTCGTTCGAATCCTCGGGACACTACGAAGTCGCGGGCTATTACACACTGAACGAACACCTGATCGTCCCCGAAGTGCTTGTGATGTCCAAGCAAAGCTGGGACGGCCTTACGCCAGAAGATCAGGAACTGATCCGGCAGGCAGCCAGGGATTCTGTCCCCGTGATGCGTGAAATGTGGGCCGAGCGTGAACAGCAATCCGAAGATCAAGTGCGCGCTGCAGGTGTCGAAATCATCTCCGATATCGACAAGACCCCGTTCATCGAAGCCATGGTGCCTGTCTACGAAAAGCATGTGACCAGCGACGCGCTGCGTGACTTGGTTTTGCGGATCCAGGCCACCGAATAATTGCTGCTTGCGGTTATCTTGCCAATGGTCCGGCACAGACGGTGATCCGTTTGTGCCGATCACACAGAATTTTCTGAAACTCCCATACCGGGCAGACAGGGTTTCGCAACGATGAGCCATAATCACAACGCTTCGTGGGGGACCGCATCATGCAGCATTGGCTGAATGTCACTGCCGTGGCTCTTGGCGTGGTTGCGCGCGCGGCGCTTTGGGTTGCCGGTATCTCGCTTGTTGCGATGACAGCGCTGATTGCGGCGCAGGTCTTTGCCCGATATGTCGTGAAGTCGCCGCTGACATGGACAGAACCCACGTCGATCCTGCTTATGGGCTGGTTCATCCTGTTGGGCGCGGCTGTCGGTACGCGCGAAGGATATCACCTGAGCTTTGATGTCTTGCTGATGGTTCTGCCGCAGCGCGTCGTGCTGATCCTCCATTCAGTTTCTGATATCGTTGTCGCGGCCTTTGGCGCTGGTATGGCGTGGTTCGGTCTTGAATTATTAACCCGCACATGGACTGCCAGCATGCCAACCTTGGGCCTGCCCGGTGGGGTGTCGTTCATTCCCCTTACGCTCAGTGGCATCCTGATTGTGATTTTTTCCGCCGAAAGGCTGGCGCGCCGCGCCGCGGGAATGAAAACCGCGCGTTTCGGCGATGATGTGCTGGAGGACTAGGCGATGGAACTTTACGTCCTGTTCGGAACTTTTGTAATTCTTCTACTGATCGGTACGCCGGTCGCCTTTTGTCTTGGCGTGTCGTCCTTTGCCACGGTGATCTACATGGGGTTGCCGCCGCTGGTGGTGTTTCAGCGGCTCAATTCCGGTATTTCCGTCTTTGCGCTGATGGCGATCCCGTTCTTTATCTATGCCGGCGATCTGATGGTGCGCGGGGATATCGCCCGACGACTTGTGGCGCTTGCCGGGTCGTTGATCGGGCATATGCGCGGCGGGTTGGGGCAGGTTAATATCGTTGCCTCGGTGATGTTTGGCGGCGTTTCCGGGTCAGCCGCTGCTGATGCTTCTGCCGTGGGTGGCCTGATGGTGCCGCAGATGAAGGAACGCGGCTATGGTGCGGATTATGCCGTCAACATCACTGTGGTTTCGTCGATTATCGCTCTGATGCTGCCGCCGTCGCATAACCTAATCATCTATTCGATCTCTGCGGGCGGGCGGCTGTCGATTGCCGATCTGTTTACTGCCGGGATCATCCCCGGATTGCTGCTGGCGCTGTCGCTAATGGTGGCAGCATGGATCGTCGCAAAAAAGCGCGGCTATCCGACTGAACCTTTCCCCGGTTTTCGGATGGTCGGTGTATTGCTCGTCTCGGCACTGCCGGGGCTGATCCTTGTGGCGATCATCTTTGGCGGGGTCCGGTCAGGTGTGTTTACCGCCTCTGAAAGCTCTAACATCGCCGTCGTCTACGCACTATTCATAACGGTTTTTGTCTACCGCTCCCTGTCGTGGAGCGAATTTGTTGCCGCCACCATGGGCGCCGTGCGCACGACCGCGATGGTGTTGCTGGTCATCGGTTGTGCGGCGTCATTCGCCTGGCTGCTGGCCTATCTGCAAGTACCGACGGCCATTGTCGCCTTCATGCAAGGCGTGTCGAATAACCCGATCCTGATCCTGTTGATGATCAACGTGGCACTGCTAGTCCTTGGGACCTTCATGGATATGTCACCATTGATCGTTATCACGACGCCGATTTTCCTGCCTGTGGCACAGGCATTCGGCGTCGATCCGGTGCATTTCGGGATCATTCTGATCCTGAACCTCGGGATCGGCCTCTGCACCCCGCCAGTCGGCGCCGTGCTGTTCGTCGGCTGCGCCGTCGGGCGGATTTCTATCTGGGAGGCCGTGCGCAGCATCTGGCCCTTCTATTTTGCAGCCATCATCACCCTGATGCTTGTCACTTACATCCCTGCACTGTCGCTCTGGCTGCCTGCGCTGTTCCGCTGAAGGAAGAAAATGACCTATCCTGTGATCTCTATCGGTGATGACGTGACCCGTCAGGTGCTGGCCGATGCCCCTGACCTGATGGTGGTGTCTTTCCGGTTCGACAAGGCAGGTGCAATCGGCGCGCTGCACCGGCACCCGCATCTGCAGGCGACCTATGTCGCCTCTGGCAGCTTTCGCTTCACCGTCGAGGACAACACGTTCGAGGTTGGTGCAGGCGACAGTTTCATCATCCCTTCGGATGCTTTGCACGGGGTTGTCTGTCTTCGCCCCGGCGAGCTGATCGATACATTCACCCCACGCCGCGACGATTTTCTTTAAAGGACCTCCCCCATGCTTCATGTTGAGACCCGCCACGCCATTCACCCCGATCATGCCAAAGGCATGGACACCACCGCTCTGCGCCAGCATTTCCTGACACAGGACATGTTCCAGCAAGGGCAGATACGGCTGGTCTATACCCATTACGACCGGTTTGTGATGGGCGGCGCTGTGCCTGATGGCGCCGATCTGACGCTGGATTACGTTGACGTAACCCGCACTCCGTCCTTTCTGGACCGGCGCGAAATGGGCATCGTCAATATCGGCGAAACCGGCACAGTCGCCGCCGCTGGCGAAACCTATACAATGAACAATGGCGATGTGCTGTATGTCGGGATGGGCTCCGGGCCAGTGATCTTTGCCGGTCAGGGCCGGTTCTACATCACCTCTGCCCCCGCGCACCGGACCTGCCCCAGCCGCCTGATTACTGTGGATGATGCGGTCGAGGTTAATCTGGGCGCGACCGAGACATCGAACAAGCGCACGATCCGCCAGTTCATCCACCCACTGGTGATGGAAAGCTGTCAATTGGTGCTGGGCTATACCTCGCTGCTGGATGGGTCGGTCTGGAACACGATGCCCGCCCATGTCCACGACCGCCGGATGGAGGCTTACCTTTACTTCGGCATGACGCCAGAGGCGCGGGTGCTGCACCTCATGGGTGAACCGACCGAGACCCGCCATCTGTTCATTGCCAATGAGCAAGGTGCCCTGTCGCCGCCATGGTCGATCCATGCGGGCGCAGGCATCGGGGCCTATACCTTCATCTGGGCCATGGCAGGCGACAATGTCGACTACAAAGACATGGACATGCTGCCCGCAGAGGCGTTGCTGTGAGCGGTTATTTCTCTCTCACAGGACGCCGTGCGCTGGTCACAGGTGCCAATACCGGCATCGGGCAGGCGATTGCCGTGGGTCTGGCGCAGGCCGGGGCTGAGGTTGTTTGCGCAGGCCGCCGTAGTTGCGATGAAACAGAGGCGCTGATCGCAGCCGCCGGGGGCAAAGCGTCATCTGTGCTGGTCGATTTCACCGACCCGATGGCGGGGCAAAGCCTGTTCGACGGTCAGGGCTATGACATCCTGATCAACAACGCCGGAATTATCCGCCGCGCCAATGCCGTCGACTTTGCTGAAGAAGACTGGGACGCAGTGATGGACGTGAACCTCAAGGCGCTGTTCTTCACTACCCAAGCCTTTGCCCGTGACTTGTTCGCGCGGCAGGTGGCGGGGCGGGTCGTCAACATTGCCTCGCTTTTGTCCTTTCAGGGCGGCATCCGGGTGCCGTCCTATACCGCATCCAAACATGGGGTCGCAGGTCTGACCAAGCTTCTGGCCAATGAATGGGCGGCCAAGGGTATCAACGTCAACGCCGTCGCCCCTGGGTATATCGAAACTAACAATACCGAAGCTTTGCGCGCCGATGCCGACCGCAACAAGGCGATCCTCGAACGGATCCCTGCCGGACGCTGGGGCAAGGCAGAGGATATCGCTGGCGCTGCGGTCTACCTCTGCACCCCCGCCGCCGCCTATGTCCACGGTGCCATTCTGAACGTCGATGGAGGTTGGCTTGCCCGGTAATCGCCTGACCCGCAGCAACGCCCCGCGCCCCGGCGTGGGGATCGTCCACCTTGGATTGGGTGCCTTTTACCGTGCTTTCGGTGCGGTTTACGTGGCAGAGGCGATGCAAGCATCAGGCGGGGACTGGGGTGTCGTCGGTGTATCGCTGCAAAGCGCCACCACCCGCGACGCGCTGGCACCGCAGGACTGGGCCTATACCTCGGTCACGCTTGGGCCGGACGGCGAACAAACACAAGTGATCGAGGTGCTGAACAATGTGCTGGTCGCCCCCGAAGATCCCGCTGCCGTGCTACGCGCCATGGCTGACCCGGCGGTGAAGATCGTTTCGTTGACCGTGACGGAAAAAGGCTATTGCCATGCGCCCGCCACAGGTGCGCTGAACCCCGACCATCCTGATATCCAGCATGACCTGACCCATGACCTGCCACGGTCTGCCCCCGGTTACATCGTCCGCGCGCTGCAGATGCGGCAAGCGGCGGGGCACCCGCCCTTTACCGTGATGACCTGCGACAACCTACCGGAAAACGGCAAACTGGTGCGCGGCGTCGTGCTGGATCTTGCCCGGCGGATTGAACCGGCGCTGGCTGATTGGATCGCCGAGAACGGGCGGTTTCCGGCGACTATGGTGGACCGGATTACACCCGCCACAACGGCTGATGACATCGCGCGTGTCACCGCGATGACCGGATATCACGACGCGGCCCCGGTTTTGCACGAACCTTTCCGGCAATGGGCGATCGAGGATGATTTTGTCGGCGGCGCGCGGCCTGATTTCGGTGCCGCCGGGGCGGAGCTTGTGGCAGACGTGACCGCGCATGAACATATGAAACTGCGCATGTTAAATGGCACCCATTCGGCGCTGGCCTATCTGGGCTATCTTGCCGGGTATGAAACCATCGCTGAAACTGTCGCGGATCGTGATTTCGCCGATTTTGTGCGCGCATTGTGGCGGGATGAGATTGCACCGACAGTTGCCGCGCCCCCCGGTGTCAGCCTGTCAGACTATGCCGACGCCTTGCTTGACCGCTATGCCAATCCCGCAATCCGGCACCGCACGTGGCAGATCGCGATGGATGGCAGCCAGAAACTGCCGCAGCGGATTTTGGGCACGCTTGCTGGCAATCTTGAAGTAGGACGTGCAGCACCGGGCCTGTGCCTGGCGGTTGCAGGGTGGATGCAATATGTTGCCGGGACCGATGAAAAGGGCGCAAAGATTGAGGTGAAAGACCCACTTGCCGCCCAATTGCGCGCAATCTGCGACAATGCGCAAAGCGTGGCAGACAGGGTGCGCGGCTTGCTCGCCGTCAAGGCGGTATTTCCCCCCGCGCTTGCCGCACAGATCGCAGCGTCGGTGACCGCAGCGGCAGAACAGCTGGCGGGTCACGGGGCAAAGCAAGCTGTCGCACGGAGCAAATGATGCACAATCAGGTGAAACATGCTTGAAACATGGCGTTGGTATGGGCAGTTCGACGGGATAACCCTACCCGAAATCGCACAGACTGGGGCGGCTGGCATCGTCACTGCGCTCCATGAAATCCCGTATGGGGAAATCTGGCCGCGTGACGCGATTGCCGCGCGAAAAGCGCAGATCATGGCGGCGGGTTTTACCTGGTCCGTCGTCGAAAGCCTGCCGGTACATGAAGACATCAAACGCGGCACGGATGATCTGGACCGGCTTTTTGCAAATTACCGGCAATCGATGGCCAATCTGGCAGCTGAAGGCTTGCAGGTGATCTGCTATAATTTCATGCCACTTCTGGACTGGACACGCACGGAACTGGCCGCGCCGGTCGCGCGCGGCGGCACCTGCCTGCGGTTTTCGGCAGAACGCATGGCCGCCTTTGAAATCCACATACTGGGGCGCGCAGCCGCTGTCGATGACTATCCCGAAGATGTGCGCGCACGGGCTGCGATCTGGTTTCAGCAGGCCAGTCAGGAAGACCGCGATCAATTGCTCGATGCGATCATGTCGGGCTTGCCCGGTGCGTTCGACCGCTATGATATCAACGGGCTGAAAGACGCCTTGCACAATTATGATGGCATTGACCGTAAGGCCCTGCGCGCCAATTATAAACGCTTCCTGTCAGAAGTGATCCCCACCGCTGCTGATCTGGGCATCCGCATGTGCGTGCATCCCGACGATCCGCCGCGCAATATTCTGGGATTGCCGCGTATCGTGTCGGATGCTGATGATCTGCTTTGGATCGCTGATGCTTTTGATCATCCTGCAAACGGCTTTACGCTTTGTTCAGGGTCCTTGGGCGCCAATCCCCGCAATGATGTGCCGGCGATCGCCCGCACGGTCGCAGAGCGCATCCATTTTGCACATCTTCGCAACGTCAAAAAGTTTCCCGATGGCAGTTTTGAAGAGGCCGCCCATCTGGATGGCGACACCGATATGGTCGCGCTCATCTCTGTGCTGATGGACGAAGAAAACCGCCGCCGGTCAGAGGGTCGCCCGGATGATGTTATCCCGTTCCGCCCGGATCATGGTCATGTCCTGTTGTCAGATTTTGACCGTGATCTGGTGCCGGGCTATCCCTTGATCGGTCGTCTGCGCGGTTTGGCGGAAATCAGAGGTGTCATCCACGCAATTGGCACTTCTTGACCTGAAGCGGGACCGCTGAACGTCAGCATGCGAGGCAATGCAATCCGCCTCCATCAGCCATTTTGGTAGGGCCGATGTGCTGACCCCTTTTGGTGATCATAATGACCGCCGTCACGATCTATGCTATCTGTTCGGTCTCGGCATCTGGTGGCTCGGATTTAGGATGAATCTAAATGGCTCGGATGCCCGGATCTTGCATGTGTACTCGTGGGGCGTGAGTCGACGCGCGAAATTTCAGGCGGCCATTCAGACGCGATAAGGATAAGCTTACCTCAAAGACGCGTAACGCAATAATGCCGCGAACAACGCTCATGTAACATTCTCCCCCGCTACGATCCCTGACGCAAGGCATTCGAAGGCGGTGATGGCCTTGCCAAGTGTTGCATTGGGATCTTCGCTTGCCGCAACCCAAAGCGCCGCATTCAGGGCGATACCATTCAAGAGCCGGGCCAAAGCCTCGATATCCACGGGCTTGATCGCGCCGTCTGCGGCGAGGTCGGTCAGGGTTGCGATGGTCGCCTGCAGGCATCTGTTCTGGCTGGGCCATTGCGACGGATCACCCAGCACTGAAGGGCCGTCTAGTAGCACAATCCGCTGAACCTCTGGCCTGAGTGCCATTTCGATATAGGCGGCCCCTTCGGCCAGCAGACCGGGCCAGCCGCCGCCTGCGCGGTGCCCGGCTTCTTGCGCCTGTGCGGCCATCGCGGAGTCGATTTCATCGACAACTGCCGCGAACAATCCGCGCTTGTCACCAAAGTTGTGATATAGTGCGCCGCGCGTCAGCCCCGCCTCGGCGGTAAAATCATCCATATAGGCACCAGCATATCCTTTCTCTGCAAAGGCTTTGCGCCCAGCCGCCAGCAGCTTGGTACGCGTTTCCTGCATCTTAGCGGCACGTGTCTTGGCAGCCATTGGCACTCCTTTTGAAATACGCAGCGTATATCACTTGACATGCGCGGCGTATATGAATAATCCATATACACGACGTATATAAAATAACGCCCATTCACCAGAGCCCCATAGAAAGCCGACCCATGCCCCTGCGCAATAAAACCATCTTCCCCGCAAACCGTCACGCCCTTTACGAACAGCATGGCTATTCGGCGGCTGTTCAGGCCGGTGACCTGCTGTTCATTTCCGGTCAGGTCGGCAGCCGCGAAGATGGCACGCCAGAGCCGGATTTTCACCGCCAGGTGCAACGCGCCTTTGATAATCTGCGTGCTGTTCTAGAGGCTGCGGGCTGCACCCTGGACGATATTGTCGATGTCACGACCTTCCACACCGATCCCGAGAAGCAGTTTTCAGTGATCATGGAAGTAAAAGCCGCCGTCTTTCCGGCAGCACCCTATCCGAACTGGACCGCAGTGGGCGTCACATGGCTGGCCGGGTTCGATTTTGAGATCAAGGTGATTGCCCGGATCCCGACAGCTGCGCATTGAACAACGGCTACGCCGCGTTTCACCACATTCATGCAGCGCTCTGCCGGGCAGCCTCCACATGATCAAGGACGAGCGTGGCAATCCGCTCCGGCTGGTCCTCCGGCGAGAAATGCCCACATTCTTCCAGAACCGTCAGTCGTGATCCGGGAATAGCATTATGGAGCTTGTGCGCCCAGTCAACCACCTGCCAGCCGTCGTCAGCGCCCCAGATCAGTTGTACCGGCAATTGCCCAAGCGCGGACAGCCGGTCGGCGACCTCCATTGTGTGTCTCGGATCGTAATGCCGCACCTGATGCTGAAAAAGGCTCGGCTGCCCGATCCACCCCGAGATATAGTCAAGGTAGGTCTCCAGCGGGCCCGCGGCAAAGGTCTGTTTATGATAGACGGCGCCCAGCAGCCAGTCCCGGAAATGGTGCCGGTGGGCAGCATCCGGAGCCTTCGCGAGCGCGTCAAGACCTTGCTCCATCTGCTTGCGGGTACGCGGCGACGGATAGCTATCGTAACTGACGACATCTATCATCGTAAGGGATATAAGGCGCTCGGGGTAGAAAACGCCGAACCTCTGGGCGATGCCACCGCCGATGTCATGCGCCACAAGGTGAAACCGTTTCAGGCCCCAATGATCCAGCATTGCGACGAGAATATCCACCTGCGCGGACATAGATGTATCGACCAGCGGGTTTTGAGGACGCTCAGACAGGCCAAAACCCAGAAGATCAAAGACATGCGTGCGGTATCCTTGCCGTGCAACGATGGGGGCAATGTTGCGCCAGATCAGCGACGACGACGGTGTGCCGTGCAGAAAGACGACCGGGTCGCCGTCGCCCAGAATGCCACTGGCGATGCGGTGACCGTTCACGACGACTTGTTCTGTGATGAGTGGGTTCATTGGGGTGTCTCCGAATTGCGGGCTCAGGCCTAGAGTGGATCGCCCATTCCATGAAGTAAAATGTAGTATTTGACAGAAACGATCTAAAAATGTCATTCCATCACACATGACAAAGCTGGAAATCGGGGCGCTTCAGGCCCTTTGCGCGATCCATGATCAAGGCGGCGTCTCGCGCGCCGCCGCTGTCCTCATGCTCTCCCAATCGGCAATCTCTCACAAGATCAAACGGTTAGAGGATACGCTTGGCTGCGCACTGCTGGATCGTAGGCCTGGTCACTCCCGCTTCACGCAGGAGGGTGACAAGCTTTTGACATATGCACGGCGCATCCTCGCTCTCCATGACGAGGCCCTGCATGCGCTGAGCACAGAACCCTTGCGCGGCCGGATCAGACTGGGCGTGACCGAGGATATGACAAGCAGTGGCGTGTCGCGCGTGCTTGGGCGATTCACCCGTCTTTACCCCGCCGTTTCGGTGCAGATCAGCGTCGCGCAAAGCCGGGTGATCGCCCAACGTCTGAACTGTGGCGAACTTGATGCAGGGGTCTTTCAGGTGTTTGCCAACGACCGCCAAACAGATGACGTGACCCTGATCGAGGACAGCCTGCACTGGGTCAAATCGCCCGATCTTGCCATCGACCTCGCGCGGCCAATCCCGCTGTTGGCCTTCGACGAGGACTGCTTTTACCGCGATTGGGCGCTGCACCATGTACCACAACCCAAAGCGGGGTTCCGCATCGTCATGGAATGCGCCAGCATTGCCGGGATGACATCCGCCGTCCGCGCCGGATTGGGCGTCACGCTTCTGAATGGCCGACATATCGAGGCCGGGTTTGATGTCCTCAACGACCATTTCCTGCCGCCCCCTGCCATTGCCTTTGTCATTCGCGCCGGGCCAAAAATGCTCAACGCGACCGTGAAGGCGCTGATCAAAATCGTGGCAGACGAACGTGATTGGCACTCGGACAATGGTGTCGGAAAAGTCTGATAACCTGGCCCAAAGGCGGCATTGAACAGGTATGCAGTGGCAACGACACAGCTTCGCGCAAGGCTGGAGTCTTACCAGGGTGTCAAACCCTCAGGTTCCATGAAGCGACCGCCGTCATCACCGCCGAGTGCATATTGCACGGGAAGCCGCGCACCCTCGGCGGGCGTCATGGTACCGTAGCCCGTGAGGTCCGTCTTGACGAACCCGGGACTGACCGAATTCACCTTGATGCCGGTTCCCTTCAGCTCCTCATGAAGCTGCACCGTCAGCATGTTGAGCGCCGCCTTCGACGCGTTGTAGCCGATAAACTGGTTCGCATAATATGGGGATGTCGGATCACCGTTCAGGGTTAAGGAACCCAAGGAGCTCGACAGATTAACGATCCGGCCTTCGGGTGCCTTGCGCAGCAGCGGCAGCATCAATTGTGTGACAGCGAGTGTCCCGATAAAATTGACCTCCATCACCTGCCGGGCAGCCGCAATCGAGGCCTTGCTTGGGGTGCCATCGGCAAAGTCGAAAATACCAGCGTTATTGACCAGGACGTCAAGATGGCCGTGCCGTTTTTCGATCTGCGAAGCAGCATCAGAGATCGTGATGTGATCAAGAAGGTCAAGCGCGATACTTTCAACGACAACGCCGTCCCTTGCCAGATCTGCCAGCGCAGTGCTGGCTTTGGATGCGTCGCGCGCCCCGATGATGACGCGAAGGCCCGCCTGTGCAAGCTGCCGCGCGACTTCCAACCCTATCCCCTTGTTGCCGC
Organism: Loktanella sp.; assembly: GCA_017390475.1. GTDB lineage: Bacteria > Pseudomonadota > Alphaproteobacteria > Rhodobacterales > Rhodobacteraceae > Yoonia. Next base: position 25,519 of record JAFPBO010000054.1, on the reverse strand, counting down.
CGGTGACGAGGGCGATGCGTGATTGTGCCATGGGTCTATCCTTTTCTACGAATATCGCCACAATGTGAAGAAAGCTTCAGGTTTTGGATTCGCATGTGCCCCCATCGCCAACGACCGCCTTGCAGCCCAGGAAAACACCGACCCAGAGCAGGTCACGCGTGACCGTGGAGGCGATTTTCGAAGCCACCATTCAGGTTTTGCTGCGCGACGGCATGAACGCGCTGACGACAACACGCGTGGCAGAACGCGCCGGGGTGTCGGTCGGCACCATGTATCAATATTTCCCGAACAAGCAGGCGCTGGTCTACGCGTTGAACGCGCGCTACCTTGATGCGCTGGCCGCGCGCATCGAGGTCACATGCCAGGAACAATCGGGTGCCCCTTTGGGGCCGATGGTTGAAGCACTGATCGAGACCTATTGGACCGCCAAGACCGAGCGCGCGGATATCACGCAGGCGCTTTACCGTTCGGTCGCAGAACTGAACAACGATGCCCTCATCCACGCCTTCGCCGACCGGGTAGATCGTGCGACAACAGAAATGTTCTCAAGCGCCAGCGATGCCAACTTCGCTGATACGTCGCGGACAAACCTGTCGCTCGTAACTGTGATCTATGGCACCGTGCGCAACGCCTTCGAACGTGCGCTGTCAGAGCGAGAGGTCACCGATCTCAAGCAGGATCTGAAAACCATGTGCCGCGCTTATCTGGCCAACGTCACGGTTTGAGCTGGCTTGCCTCAGTCGTGCCAGCGGCCCTCCCTGCGGGCCAAATTGAACGGCAACAGTACAGCGTGTTGCATCGCACCATTGGCGATCAGCGCCTTGGCGATTTCCACATTTCTGGGAAACCAATGTGACCGGGCACGGCGTCTGGATGCCAAGGGCTTCGTTGTGACCGATGCGAGCCACGCTACATCCTGCCCCGGCATCTTTGCCGAGGGCAATGTACGCGCGACCCCAGTCAAACGTGTCGTATCAGCCGTCGGTGAAGGCTCTGTTGTGATCTCCGAGGTCTGGGAACATGTCGCGGGTGCAGACCTGCGCTGATCATGCGCGACATGATGCCGGACCATCGGTTCCGACTTGTATACGTCTTTGCGCAATGGCGCCAAACCGCATGATTTTTCAGGCCGCAGGACGTTTCAGTTTCTGCCTTCAACTGCCGTCTCGTAATACAGATTTTACAATCACGGTTTAGCTGCGGCGCAATGATACGGACGCAGCGCACTTTCCCCGCAGACACGACCGGCGCTGATCTGCGTCTCAGCGGTCTTTGCAAAACCTTCGCCACGTCAACCGCCTTGCACGATATTAACGTGACCCTGCCGCAGGGGCAGTTTTCCGTTCTCTTGGGGCCCTCGGGCTGCGGTAAATCCACATTGTTGCGCCTGATCGCAGGGCTGGAAAACCCCACCAGTGGCAAGATCCATCTGGGCGATGCACGCATCGATCAATTACCGCCAAAGGCGCGGAACCTGTCGATGGTGTTCCAGTCCTACGCTTTGTTCCCGCATCTTGACGTAGCGGAAAACATTCTGTTCGGCCTGTCGGTGCGCGGCACACCCAAGGCCGACCGCGCTGCGCGGCTGCACAAGGTCGCGGCGATGATGGGGCTTTCTGATCTTCTGGCGCGCAAACCGGCCGCACTTTCGGGTGGTCAGCAACAGCGCGTGGCACTGGCCCGCGCGGTCATCTCCGAACGTCCGGTCTGTCTGATGGATGAACCCCTGTCCAATCTTGACGCCAAACTGCGCGCTGAAATGCGGGTGGAAATCCGCGCGCTGCAACAGCGGCTCGGGCTGACGATGGTCTATGTGACCCATGATCAGGTCGAGGCAATGACGATGGCTGACCGGATCGTCGTCATGCATGCAGGCCGGATCGAACAGGTGGCCAGCCCGCGCGATCTTTATGCACAGCCAGCGACGATGTTCGTGGCGGGTTTCATCGGCACACCGCCGATGAACCTGATCCCGCGCAACGCCCTGCCCGGACTGGACGCACCGGCAAATGCCACAACCATCGGCATCCGCCCCGAGGATGTGACACCCCTTGAATCGGGTGCAGGCCCGCAAGTGACAGCTCGGGTGATGGCGGTCGAATATCTGGGCGCGGACCAGCTTGTCACGCTCGCAATTGAAGGCGCGACGCTGCTGCTGCGTCTGACCGGGCGCGCGGGGGCCCTGCCTGCCACACTTGATCTACGCCTGCCCCAATTAGCGCTGCATTTCTTCGACGCGGCGGGGCACCGCCTACCTTCGCCGTCCGATCTGTCCCACCCCCAAGCACAGGAACATGACAATGACCAATACGCTTAAATCCCTGCTGGCCGGCACCGCCGCAATCGCGCTGACCAGCACCGGCGCGCTGGCCGTCGATCTGGAATTCTACTTCCCCGTCGCAGTCGGCGGTGATGCCGCCTCAGTAATCGAGGATCTGACACAGGCCTATATGGACGAAAATCCTGATGTGTCGATCAATGCTGTCTACACCGGCAGCTATGCCGATACGACAACCCGCGCCATCACCGCCGCGCGTGGCGGCAATGCCCCGCAGCTGGCGATCCTGTTGTCCACCGACATGTTCGCGATGATCGACGAAGACATCGTGCTGCCCTGGGATGACTTCGTCAGTGAAGAAGAGCTGGAAAGCTGGATCGGCGGCTTCTACCCCGCCTTCATGCGCAACAGCCAGACCGAAGGCAAGACATGGGGCATCCCGTTCCAACGCTCAACGCCGGTGCTGTTCTGGAACAAGGACGCTTTTGCCGCAGCAGGGCTAGACGCCGATGTTGCGCCTGAAACTTGGGATGATCTCGTGGAATTTGGCAAGGCGTTGACCATCCGCGACGACGCCGGCAATGTGACACAATGGGGCGTGCGGTTCCCGTCATCCGGGTTCCCTTCATGGCTCTATACAGGGCTTGTCGCGTCAAACGGGCAAGATGCATTGGCAAATGAAGCCGGCACGGAAGTGTATTTCAACACGCCAGAGGCTGTCGGAGCATTGGAATATCTCGTATCACTGGCGGGCGAACATGAAATCATGGCCCCCGGTATCCTTGACTGGGGTGCAACGCCACGGGCGTTTCTGGACGGCGAAAGCGCCATTGTCTGGACCACGACTGGCAATCTGACCAACATCCGCGCCAATGCGACCTTTGACTTTGGCGTCGGCATGCTACCTGCCAATGTCCGCCCTGGCGCACCGACCGGTGGCGGCAATTTCTATCTGTTCGATGGCGCCTCTGATGAACAACTAGAGGCCGCCGTCGATTTCGTGAAATGGGCCACAGCTCCCGAACAGGCCGCGGATTGGTCGATCGCGACCGGCTATGTCGCACCGCGCGAAGACACCTGGGACACGACCCGCATGCAGGAATATGCGCAGGAAGTGCCGGGCGCCTTGGTTGCGCGCGAACAATTGCAATATGCAGTACCGGAACTGTCGACCTTCGAAGGGCCGCGCATCACGCAATTGCTCAACGATAATATCGCTGCCGCCATTGTCGGCGACAAGACACCCGCGCAGGCGCTGGCTGATGCGCAGACAGCTGCTGACGCGATCCTCGCGGCCTATCAATAACCCACCACGGCACGGCGCGCGGAACCAAACCGCGCGCCTTTTCTTTGCAAGGTGCCCCCAATGTTCCGACGTGACTGGCTGATTGCATTCACCTTTCTGGCTCCCGCGCTGATCCTGTTGTTCGGGTTCACGCATTATCCCGCGATCCAGACGCTCATCGACAGTTTCTGGACAACGCCGCGCGGGCGGCGCCCAGCGACTTTTGCCGGTCTGGGCAATTACACCCGCATGCTGGAAGATGACATTTTCCGTCGCGCGATGATCAACAATGCGATCTATGCGGCGATCACCATTCCCACATCGGTTGCACTGGCGCTGGCGATGGCGCTGTTCGTGCAGGGGCGTATCCTTGGGCGGGGCTTTCTGCGCATGGCGTATTTCACCCCGACGGTCCTGCCGCTGATCGCGGTGGCCAATATCTGGCTGTTTTTCTACCTTCCCGGTTTTGGTCTGTTCGAACAGTTACGCAGCTGGGCCGGGTTCAGCCCGCGCAACTGGATTGGCACGCCCGATACAGCTCTTTATGCAGTGACTGTGGTGACAATCTGGTCGCAGGCCGGTTTTTTCATGATCTTCTATCTGGCCGCCCTACAAACAATCCCGCCATCCCTGCGCGATGCGGCCGCCATCGAAGGATGCGCGCCCCTCACCTTTTTCCGCCGGGTGACATGGCCGCTGATCATGCCGACAACACTGTTTGTATCGGTCAACGCCACGATCAACGCCTTTCGCACGGTCGACCATATCTTTGTGATGACCCAGGGCGGTCCGAACAACGCCTCCATGCTGCTGCTTTATTATATCTATGAGCAAGGGTTCCGGTTCTGGGATACCGCTTATGCCTCGGCCCTGACCGTGGTGATGGTGACAATTCTGGCACTGATCGGTATCGGCCAGTTCTTTCTGCTCGACCGCAAGGTGCATTACCGATGACGACGCATGTCAGACCTCACAGCGCGTTTCAGCCCGACCGGCTGCTGTTTGTCATCGGTGCCTGGCTGTTGGCGCTGATCTGGATCCTGCCGCTGGCCTATGCCATCTGGACGGCGTTCCACCCCTCTGCTTATGAAACACGTTTCACATTACTTGCCCCGCTGACGCTGGAAAATTTTCAGCGAGCCTGGAACGCCGCACCTTTTGCCCGCTATTTTTTGAACACGATCTTGCTGGTGACAATGGTGCTGACCGCACAGATCGTGCTGTGTTCGCTGGCGGCTTTTGCCTTTGCGCGGTTCGAGTTTCCGGGCAAGAACATCCTGTTCGCATTGGTGCTGATACAGCTTCTGGTGATGCCCGACGTCCTGCTGGTGCGCAATTACGCCACGATGCGCACCTTGGGCCTTGTCGATACGATCCTTGCCATTGGCCTGCCCTATTTTGCGAGCGGCTTTGCGATATTCTTGCTGCGCCAGACCTTCAAGACCATCCCACGCGAACTTGACGATGCTGCGCGCGTCGAAGGCTGTTCATGGCTAGGCCTGCTCTGGCGCGTCTATATCCCGCTGGCGCGGCCTACGATGCTGGCTTTCGGGCTGGTTTCGGTCAGCCACCACTGGAACAATTTCATCTGGCCGCTGATCATAACATCTTCGGTCGAAACACGCCCCCTGACGGTGGGGTTGTCGATCTTTGCCACCACCGACAGCGGGATCGAATGGTCGATTATTACCGCTGCAACACTCATCACCTCGGCCCCTCTTCTGATCGGGTTTTTGCTGTTCCAGCGGCAATTCGTGCAAAGCTTCATGCGCGCCGGGGTCAAATAGACAGTTATGAAAGGATATCACATGACGCTTTCCACCATCGGTGCCGCCATCCAGATCAACGATCTGGCAAGCCTACGCGATTGGCTTTTCGATGCCGACCGCCCGATCGAGATACAGGATTTCGTGGGCGCAGATGTGATTGCAGGCGATACATCCGATCTGGTCGCCAGATATCTGACCGCACTGGACGGCCACGCCGGCCCCCGCGGCATCCACGGCCCATTCTTCGGTCTGGATCTGTCCAACCCCGACCGTGACATCCGCGCGGTGATCCAGAAACGTTTGATCACCGGGATTGAAATCGCGGCCCGCCTGAACGCGGACATGATGGTGATCCATTCGCCATTCACCTTCTGGCATGCGCTGAATTACACCAATTACGGTTTCCTGCGTGAGGCATTGATGGATGCCTGCACCCAATGCCTTGTCCCCGTGCTGGACCGTGCCGCAACCGAAGGCGTGACCCTGGTGCTGGAAAACATCGATGATACCGCCCCTGGCGACCGTTTCGATCTTGTGGCGCGACTGGCGCATCCGCAGTTGAAATTGTCGGTTGATACCGGTCATGCCGATCTGGCGCATCACAATTATGGCGCGCCCCCTGTAGTCGATGTTTTGGCCCATGCCGGTAATTTCCTAGCGCATGTGCATCTTCAAGATGTCGATGGCCACGCCGACCGCCACTGGCACCCTGGCGACGGCCGGATCAACTGGCGTCCTGTCATGCAACAGCTGGCCGATGCCGCGACACCCGCGCGGTTGCTTTTGGAGGTGCGGCACCATCAAGCCGGTATCCCCAAAACAGCGCAATGGTTGACCGCACTAACACGCTGATACACTCGGCTATGTTGGCAGATTGCTCGTGGTCCTCGTTGTTCCCACGATGTTCGTCATGGGTGACAGCGGAGCCGTGGTGGAACCTGTCGCGTCAACCGGCGGCGACCTGTCGGTGAACGTCGCGACAGACCCCGCGCCCGCCGAAAGACGTTGCACCCGATGCTGAACCTGCTGAAACCGTGCCCGCTGTAGAGTAACACTCGATCACGGACATCACGAAACAATTTGGTTCCGTGATGTCCGTCATGCTGCCAAGTGCAGCAAGCTTGGGTTACACTGTCATTGATAAACGAGAGGTGGGAAATCCGATGAAGAGCTTTTCTTTTCTGACCGCCGCCTTGATTGCACTTTCGCCTTTAGGGCAATCGACGGCTTTCGCACAACCGGCTGTCAGCCATTGCCCTCCTGGGCTGGCGAAGAAAAATCCACCTTGCGTCCCACCCGGTCAGGCTCGGACAAACTACGGTATCGGGGATATGTATACTGGTGACAGATATTTGCGCGGCGATGAACAAATCCTTTATGGCTTGCCCCGGTTATCGCCTGGTGAAAGCTATTATCGCATCGGTGACCGTTTCCTCCGTGTTGACGACGATACGCGACTGATTTTGGAATTTATTGATGTCTTGGCTGCCAATGTAAATTGACGGTGACGAAGGCCCCTCTGGGCGGTCGGGTCAACATCCGCCTGTCTGCGGTCACCGCAATTGGACTTGGAAGAGCCAGCCCAACGGCCTAAGGTCAGTCCTAAATCAGCGAGTAGGGATTAAAGCTATGTCATTGACAACACGTGCCTTCGGATCAAGCGGCATCAACACGACAGCCATCGGGTTCGGGGCCTGGGCCATCGGCGGCACCTGGGGCGAAGTGACGGAAGCAGACGCCAAGGCAACGCTGAACGCGACACTCGATGCTGGCGTGACGTTTCTCGACACCGCCGATGTCTACGGTGATGGCCGGTCCGAGCGGCTGATCCGCGACGTGCTGGCTACCCGCTCTGGCCCGCGCCCATTCGTGGCAACCAAGGCCGGTCGACGCTTGGACCCGCACGAGGCGCAAGGATACACCAAGGACAACCTGACGGCGTTCGTGGACCGCAGCCGCGACAATCTGGGCATGGACACGCTTGACCTGCTGCAGCTTCATTGTCCGCCGACGGCGGTCTATTACGAGCCTGAGGTGTTCCGCGCTTTGGATGCGCTCGTCGATGAGGGAAAGATCGCCCGCTATGGCGTCTCTGTCGAGAAGGTCGAAGAAGGGCTGAAGGCGATTGAATTCCCGAATGTTGCCTCTGTCCAGATCATCTACAACATGTTCCGCCAGCGTCCGGCCGACCTCTTCTTTCGCGAGGCCCGGCGCCGCGGCGTCGCTGTCATCGTGCGCGTTCCGCTCGCCAGCGGGATGCTGACCGGGAAGATGACCCGAGAGACCGAATTTGCGCAGGACGATCACCGCAACTTCAACCGCGACGGTAGCGCCTTTGATAAAGGCGAGACCTTTGCCGGTGTCCCTTATGATGTCGCTTTGGATGCTGTCGAAGATATCCGCCCGCTGGTGCCGGGCAGCGCGACGATGGCGCAAATGGCCCTACGCTGGATTCTGATGAACGACGCCGTCTCGGTCGTCATTCCCGGCGCCCGCCGACCCGATCAAGCTCAGGCGAATGCGGATGCCGACGCGCTCGCGGCACTCTCGCCGGACACGATGGCCAAGGTGCGCAGCATCTACGAAGCGCACATTGCACCACACGTCCATCAGCTATGGTAGCTTGGCGTAACACGGCACCCTGATCCGCCTCACGGCAGCCAAGGATGCAGTCAGCGGGGATCGCTTATCTTGCTTGCGCGGATGTCGCGCGGGCTCATCCCGAATCTTTTGCGGAACATCTGGTTCACATTGGGCGCGTCATACAGCCCACAACGTTCGGCAAGCCGCACGATGGGCAGCCCGTCGGGCGCCGTCTGCAACAGCCGCATCAACCGTTGCAGCCGCAATTCGCGGATCGCCCCCGCCACCGTGACATCATGATCAGCGAAAAAGACGGTAAAGCGTGGCGCGCGACGTGCCAAGGGCTGCGGCCAGCCGGTTTGAATCCAGATCGATCTGGGTCAGATGCCGATCGATATGGCGCTGTGCTGCGGTAAACAGCGCCGCACGTTCCCGCACGCCGGTGCCCCCTGCAAAGCGCAGTCGGCTCAGGCTGTAAAGCGCCAGTTCTGCGGTCTGGTGCAACAGGAAACCGCGCTCGCCCGGGTCGAGATCTTCCATTCTTTCGGCCAGATGTATGAACTGGCTGCGCAATTGCGCCGCCAGCCGCGATTGCCCCAGCGCCTGCGCGAGCGCACCGACAGACGGCACAGCGTGTCCCGGCGCCCGTTCCACCGCCGTGCGGCGCAGCGACAGATGGATCCCCGCATAGTCATCCCAGACCACCTGCGAAGGTGCCGCTGCATCATAGCGACAAAACCCGTTCGCGCCGGTGCCTCGGTCCGCCGGTCATCTGCCCTAACGCTGATGCGGGGTGACCGGATTGAAATCGTGGTCGAGATGACCAGTCACAAAGACCGCGCCGCCCGCGTCCAATGTCTGCTGCCATGTTGCGCCAATGCGGGCATTGGTCGACCGATGCGTGCCGGGATCAACCAGCATCCCAGTGCTATCGGCAAAGGCGTCGCCAGACAGCCGCGCGTGACCCAATCGCAGATGCGGCAGCACGCTTTGGCCCTGGCCGATGACGATCTCCTGTCCGACCTCAATACTGGCGGCCTGTCCGGTCAGGCTCTCACCTTCGGCCAGCTCTGTGGCGCTTGCGCGCAGGTCCGCAGTGATCCGGCTGATCCGCCCCTGCACATCGACATAGGCACCACGCTGGCCGTACCAGGTGGCCGCACCCGTCAGCGACAAGCCGGTGCCGCTGATCCGTGCCGTGCCTCCATCCACCGCGAAACGCGCGTTCAGATCAGTCACACCCAAGGCCAGCCCCGAAACCCAAGCGCCGCTATCAGTCACGATAGCGGGCATATCGATACTGGCCTCGACCCCGGTGCTGCGCGTTTGCAGATTGGTCAGGCTCGCACTGCCCACAGTCGCGGTGGGCTGATCCGCAACAAGCGCATCTTGGCCGCGCAGGATCAGTTCCGCACTGCCCGCCAGTAGAACCGACTGGGACGCAAGCGATCCATCTACAAACATCACACCATCCAGAATCGTTGTCATGCCGGTCTAGCTGTTATCGCCCGCCAGAAAGACCACACCTTCGGTCGTCTGGACCAAGCCGACATCACCCGCAAGACTGGCCTGCGCGCAAATCAAACTGGCCCATCCCTGCGTTGATGAGCGTGCCACTGCTGTCCAAGACTACAGATCCGTTGAGTATCTGGAAAAGGCCAATCTCCAGATTGCCGACGCCTGTCAGCGTCACATCGGTTGTCAGCGTATTGGCCAGTGTCAATGTGCCTACAGAAATGCGTGTTTCGGCCACGGTCTGGGCGACATTAACCCGCGGCTGGTTTGCCAGAGCGGCATTGTCGATGATGGCGATGGCGGATGTGCCCGGCGCGATGCCGCCATCCCAATTGGATGGATCAGACCAATTTGTGTTTGTCCCACCAGTCCATGTCTGGGCGGCAACGGGACCTGCGGCACAACAGATCGTCACCCCCGTGGCCATCAGGCGGAAAAGTGTTTCGTGAAGGAACAACATTCTCGTGTAATCCTTACCCCGGAGGAAGGGTGAAAGGACCCGGCGATCGACCTTGCACCCATTTTCTTGATGCAGGGTCGATAGCAGCAAAAACCATCAAGACGGTAATGGCGGTGTATCAAAGGACTAATGAAATCGTCTCACTGTCTGCGGCGCGGAGAAACGGTTGCGGCGACATATCCGCGACAATGATATTCGTCGATGAAAATGAAAACCGGAATCAGAGTACGAGTTATTGTGCGTCATCGATAGATTTTCACGCGGAAGTAAGCCGGGCTTTTCATCGAGAAATGAGCCACCTCAAGGTTATGTTTCAGGTGTCAGACTTGCGTCAAGACATCATTGCCCTCCCTCTTTTTCCGCGCCGCTACGGCTGCACTGGCTTTCAAGCGGAAGCTGTCGTTTCCGGTCTCATGGATGTGGCAGCGGTGTGTTGGTCGGTCAAGGAATGCGGTCGTCATCCTCGGGTCCCCAAAGGCGGTCGCCCATCTGCTGAAGCTCAGGCGTGTGGTGACGACGACGCTTGTCCGCTCATATCGTTTACTCGGCAAATGGAAGAGCAATGCTCCACCTTATGCGCTAAAGGATAGATAGCAAAGTTCGTACAGGATCAGGAGGTCCAGGCGAACACGGCTCTCGACAAACTCAGTCGTCTGGCGAAGCGGCCTGCCGAACAACACCTTTATCGTGAGGCAAGCGTGGATCGCTGCGTCGCTGAACTCGCGCTGGCTTTCAACTCGACCAAGCCCTTTGCGAAACACTAAGGCGGCGACATCTTTTGACCACGATGAGCAAACCCGGATTAATGATATTGACGACACCTCCTTGGCTGCGCTGGCTTGAACCCTGACCCTCTAGCGCCGAGGATCATGCCAAGCTTCAAACCCATACTCACTGAAGCGCACCACTCCAGCCTGCCCTGAAATCGGGCTTTGGGCCGGGACCAGACAGGTTTCATGCCCGCGCGCGAGCAGTTCGTCACCCACTTCGCTGCCAATATCCTCTTCGAGTTTCAAACTGTCACGGCTGTCCGAGAATGTTCGGCCCAGCAGAAACCTCGGAGCAGCAAGTGCCACATCAGGGGATTGCCCATAATCGATCAGTCGGGTGAGCAGCATCGCGAGCGTCTGCGGCTGGCCATCAGCACCCTGAGTGCCATAGGCCAGATAGGGCTTGCCATCGCGCAAGGCGATCCCGGGGTTTAGCGTGTAAAACGGCAATTTTCCGGGTGCAAAACTATTGATGTGGTCCGCGTCATAGTGAAAAGCAGCACCCCGGTTCTGCCAGAGAATGCCTGTATCCCCGGCGACCACCCCACTGCCCCAGTCGAAGTAGATGCTTTGCAGCACGCTTACCGCATTGCCCATCTCATCCATCGCCCCAAGAAACACAGTGTCACCATGTTGCCAAACATGAGGCCAAGCCATGGCTTTCTGCGGCATGATATCCGCAGCCATGCCAGCCAGATGTGACGGTTCAAGGCTGCCGATGTTGTCAAAGGCACGAAATGCCGGGTCAGAAATCAAACCTCGTTGTAGAAATGCACGTTTCACCGCCTCGACACAAAGATGAATGTGACCGGCGCTGCCGGGTTCCATCGCAGCTAAATCGAACTGCGCAAGCTGCCCCATGATCTGCAAGGTTGTCACCCCCTGTGTCGGCGGCGGCGGTGCCAGAAGGGTCAATCCCCGGTAACCCAGAGCTATCGGCCTGCGTTCGCGGCAAGTGGTGCGGGCAAGGTCGTCAGACGACATCGGGACGCCTTGCGCCTGCAATCCGTCCACAATGCGCCGAGAAAGCGCACCAAGGTAAAAATCCTCCGCCCCTCGTTCGGCTAGGTCACGCAGGCTGCGCGCGAGATCCGGCTGGCGCAGAATGTGGCCGGCAGCCGGATGCCCGCCTGGCCCTAGAAAGACAGACGCAAAACCGGGCCAATCCACGCTTTCCGCCTCTCGAAACCTGCTCCAGAACTCCTGCGAAGACGTCACGGTGAAACCGTCTTCAGCAAAGTTGATCGAGGGTGCCAGCAGATCGCCCCAGCGCGCCCGCCCACCCATTTCGCGATGGGACAAGCAAAGTGCATGATGCCACCCGGCCACCACACCGGCTGTGGTCAGGACCGACTGCGGCCCACGGAGCGGAATTGGACCAATGGGTGCCGCGTTCTCCAATCCCTGCCCAATGGCTAGCAGCGTCTTCTGTCGCCCCTGCCTGTCCGCCAGCAACCACACGGCGTCGCCCCCCAGCCCACAGAAATGCGGCATCACAACGGTCAGCACTGCGCCCGCCGCAATGAGCGCTTCTGGGGCGGTGCCACCGGCCCGCAACACAGCTGCACCTGCTTCGGTAGCCATTGGGTGCGGTGTGGTGATTGCCCCCGTCATTGTCGCAGCGACGCCAGAATGATACGCACAACGTCCTCCCGTCGGCCGTCCAGAAAATCAGGCGCAGCCAGATCGAGGCCCATGACAACGCTCATCGTGTGGCGGTTGGTGATGTGGATGGTGCATAGCCCAAGAATGGACAGATACAGCGCTCCCGCGTCGGGACGATGGCGAAAACTGCCATCACTCACGCCCTGGTCCAACACGGTATTGATTTTCTGAAATAGTCTCGCGGCCCGGTCGCTTACGCTGTTGACCTCTCGTACATGCATCCCCTCTGTCATGTTTTCGATCCGCATCAGGCCCTGAAACTCGGGGTGGTCCAGCATGTATTCGAAGGTGAAGCGCACGAGCTCTGAAATCGCTTCGGCGGGGGGGGCCATCCAGAACCCTGCATTGGCTTCTGCATCGCGGAGATGAGCGTACACACGTTCAATACAGGCGCGGTAGAGGCCCAGCTTGTTCCCGAAATAATGATAGACCATGCGCACATTGCAATCGGCCTCCTTTACGATGGCCGAAATGCTGCCACCCTGAAAGCCATGTCTGACAAACTCGGCCGCCCCAGCGGCCAAAAGCCTCTCCTGCACGCCAAGTGGCGAATCGGTTTCTTCATCTTTGAGTAGGTTTTCCACTGATTTCGTCCTGTTTTCGCGCAAATACAAGGCAAGATGTCTAAAATTTGGACACTCCGTTGCCGCTCATCGCCCTCATTTTCTTCATATCTTAATAATGCTTCCATTAAGGTAAGTAAACGTTCACTTATCAAGTGACCTAAGAAAATTACTCAATGGTCACTCAATGAGCAACGCCTCGTCTGAACGACTGGCCCAACTGAACGGATTACCATGAAAGCACCAGCACTCTGTTGCCTCAGCGCTGCAGCCATTGCCGCAGTCGCGGTCACCGCAACTGCACAGGAATACACCGACGCCCGCATTGCGGTTGCGACAACCGAAACTATTTCGGGCTATAACCCCTACGCTGATCCGGTGGTGCTGATGTCCAGCGTCTGGTGCCAGGTTTATGGCTGCGTCACTCGCTACGACTTCGATGCAGGCGAATTCATTCCTTATGTTGCCGAAAAAGTCGAAGCAATCGACGAACTGACCTGGGAAGTAACTCTCCCCGAGGGCTTGACCCGCCACAACGGCGATCCGGTCGTTGCCGCCGACATTGTTCATTCCATTGATTACATGGCGAATAACCCGTCCTCTGCCAAAGGGTTTCTGGTGTCCGATTGGACAAATATCGAAGCGGTCGACGACCTGACTGTGCGTATTACCACTAAAACCCCTGACGCCACCGTTCCTGACAATCTGGCCGGCGTGACAGTGACATCGAAGGCGCTTTATGACGAAATGGGCGATGATATGTTCCGCCAAGCCCCTTATGGTGCCGGACCCTATAAGTTGGTCGAAGTCAGCATCGGCGAACATGTGATCATCGAGCGCAATGATGGTCACCCAATGCTTTCACACAACAATCCGGCGCAGATCATGTACCGTCTGATGCCTGAACCGGAGCAGCGCGTGACGGCTCTTGCCAATGGCGAAGTACAGATCGCCCAAAGCGTGCCGCCACAGCTGATCCCCCGGGTGAATGATCTTCCGAATGCTGACATCGCCATGACCAATTCGGTCGAGATGATGTTTCTGGCCATGTCGCCCCTGACCCATCCGTGGGATGTGCTTGAGGCGCGGCAAGCCGTGGCCCATGCCATCAACCGCGAAGCCATCGTTCGCGCAGTGCTTCAGGGGCAGGCGACAATCCTTCATGGTCCGGTGAGCGAAGGACAGATCGGATATGATCCGGACTTAGTTTCGCCCTTTGAGTACAGCCCCGAAAAGGCGCGGGCCTTACTACAATCTGTCGGTCTTGAAGGCGTCGAAGTGACACTGTCCACCCCCGTGGGCCGTTATACCGCTGACCGTCAGATCGCCGAAGCAATGGTCCCGATGCTGGAAGAGGCAGGGTTTACCGTAACGCTGGACACGCCTGAATGGGCTACGCTCTGGGCCAATGTGCAGCAGGGGAATGTTCCGTTCTACTATATGGGGCGGGGATCGATGATCGACCCATCGCGCGCCCTGCATCAGTATTTCGCCACTGGCGGGTCGCCGCGCATCGGATTTTCTGACCCCGAACTGGATGAACTGCTGGCTGCAGAACGTTCGGCATTCGATCCCGCCGAACGGGCAGAAAAAATGCAGCTTGCCATCCAGCGTCTTGTTGACCGTGCTCCTGCGGCCTTCATGTGGCAGCATCAGATGGGCTGGGGCGTGTCGAAAGACATCACCTTCGCACCGCGCCCCGCTGACCGCGCAGATGGCTGGGACATCTTTGTCAACTAATTCCAGTGCCTGACAGGGCCCGGCATATCCGGGCCCTCTTTTCCCAAAGGGATGGCTGAATGTATCTCTATTTTCTCCGAAGGCTGCTCGGTGCCGTGCCGGTTCTGATCGTCGTGGCGGGCATCATTTTTGCATTGATGCAGCTTGCCCCCGGCGACGCCGTTACCATGCTGATATCAGACGAAGCGTCCGAGGCCGACAAGGCCCGCATTCGCGAGGCATGGGGCCTTGATCAGCCACCATTCATCCAATTCCTGAATTTTCTGGGCAATGCCCTGACTGGGGATTTTGGCACATCCTTTCGCTACAAGATGCCGGTGATGGATATCGTGCTGGAACGGCTGCCTGCCACTGTCGAACTGTCGCTTGCCGCCACCTTTATTGCTGTTCTGGTCGGGATTCCATTGGGGGTTCTGGCGGCCTCGCGGCCCGGATCATTCTGGGATGGCGTGGCATCGGCGTTTAGCTTTGCCGGGATATCGATGCCAAACTTCTGGTTGGGTATCCTCCTGATCCTGCTCTTTGCCGGTCATATGAACATCCTGCCTTCGGGTGGGCGTGAACCTTGGGGGATGGGGCTAGATCGGATCACGGGCTTTCTGATCATCGATTCCATTCTTCAGGGACGTTGGGATGCCCTGTTGGCAACCCTAAAACACCTTGCCCTGCCTGCAATTGTCTTGGGCACCAACATGATGGGCATCATCACACAGATGACCCGTGCCGCAGTGCAGGATGCTATGCACGAGGATTTCGTGATGACTGCCCGCGCAAAGGGGCTGAGCGAACGCCGCGTGCTATGGCGTCATGCATTCCGCAATGCCATGGTCGGGGTTGTCACCATCATAGGGTTGGAATTCGGCACGCTGCTATCAGGTGCGATGATTGTTGAGACTGTGTTTGCATGGCCAGGCATCGGCAGCCTGCTGATTTCAGGGATTTCAGCGCGGGATTTCCCGCTGATCATCGGGCTGGTGCTGGTCTATACCGGTATTTTCATCCTCATGAACCTGCTTATCGATCTGTTCTATACACTTATCGACCCCCGTATCAGGATGAACTGACATGGCTGCCATCACAGAAACACCCCGTCACGCTGCCACTCGCTGGCAAAAGTTACGTCGGGACTATCGCCATATGACCGGGTTCAAGGGGCTGTTCGGGATCACCACGGTTGTGCTTTTGATCGTTCTGGGCTTGTTCAGCCAGTGGGTGGCCCCCCATTCCCCCAGCCGTCAGGATCTGATGCTGGCGCTTACGCCGCCGGACTGGTCAGGGCCTCATATTCTAGGCACCGACCATCTGGGGCGCGACATCTTCAGCCGCATCATTCACGGTGCGCGGGTGTCGCTGATCATTGCGACAGCAGTTGCGTTGTTCGCCAGCGTTGTGGGTGTCGGGCTGGGCGTGGTCGCAGGATATTTCCGGGGCATCGTGGACAGCGCGATCCAGAAGCTGGCCGAAATCTTCTGGTCGTTTCCACCCTTGATGCTTGCCATTGCCATCGTTGCTTTTGTCGGTCAGGGGCTGACGATCGTCATCGTGGCACTTACCGCCCAGCGCTGGATTCCATATTGCAGAGTAACGCGGGCAGAAACCATGGCCCTGCGAGAACGAGAGTTCATTCTCGCAGCCCGCACGTTGGGTGCGGGGCATTGGTTTATTATGCGCCAACACATACTGCCCAATGTCATGCTGTCGGTGATTGTGATGACCAGCTTTGCCATGGCTAATGCCATCATTGCGGAATCCTCTCTCAGCTTTCTGGGACTTGGGGTGCCTCCCACCATCCCCACCTGGGGCGGCATGCTGTCGGATTCGCGTTCCTACATCTCTAGCGCGTGGTGGATGGCGTTATTTCCCGGGCTTGCCATCTTTCTCACCGTATTGGGGCTGAACCTTTTGGGAGATGCCATGCGCAACCAATTCGACCCAAAGCTGAAATCACACTAAAGAGGACCAAACTATGATCACACGCAGCCAAATCGAAACCATGGATGGTGCCAAACGGACCTTGTTATGCAAAAGCGGTCCGTGGGTCCACATGACCGGCATTCAACCCCGCAAACTGGACGGTGACATCAAGGCGCAGGCACAGGAGGCACTGGATCGCCTTGACGCACTGATGACCGAAGCAGGAGTGGGTCAGCCTGACCTGTTCAGCGTCACCATCTGGTTGAAGGACATGCGCTATTTCTCCGCGTTGAACGCCATATGGAACGGCTGGGTCGATTCAGCCAATCCCCCGGCCCGCACCTGTGTGTCGGGTGAATTGTACCGCCCCGATCTGCTGCTTGAAATCGTTGCCGTCGCTTATCGCCCAGAGGCCGCGACATGAACATTCAAAAAACAGGACGTATCGACAGCTGGGGCCCGAAAATCTTTCTCGGGTCGGCGGCTGGCGACATAGCCTCAGTCTGTCTAACAGCCCCCGACAAAGCTGAGGATTTCATGGGGCAGACCCGGGGCATTCTGTCGGTAATCGACGATTTGCTGGGGCAGATGGGCAGCAGCCGCGCCGATGTGGTTCAGGTGCAGCTTTGGCTCGCCGACATCGCCTACTGGCCTGATTTCGTACCGGTCTGGAACAACTGGGTTGACCCAGATGCGCCCCCCGGCCTGTCGGTTGTCACAATGCCCGCCTCGCGCAGGGATTCGCTACTTGAAATACGAGCTTGGGCAGTACGCGCCAACCCTGACGCAGCCTGATCGACGAAAGGCCGACACATGCCCGCTTCTTCCCCACCACTCCTCACGGTCGAAAACCTGAATGTCTGCTTCGGCAACACCGCCACCCCGGCAGTACAAGGCGTGTCATTCACCTTACATCAAGGCGAAATTCTGGCGTTGGTAGGGGAATCCGGGTCAGGTAAATCAGTGACTGTGAAATCAGTGATGCGCCTGATCGACCATCAGGGCGGGCGCATCACTGGTGGCCGTATGTTGCTCCATGAAGCAAAGGGGCCTCCGCTTGATCTGGCACAATTACCCTTGAACCGAATGCGTGCCCTGCGTGGGGCGCGCATGGCGATGATCTTTCAGGATCCGATGACATCCCTGAACCCCGTGCTGACCATCGGCGCGCAATTGACAGAAGCGATCCGCCAACATCAGCCCGATGCCAGCATCAGCGCCAGGGACATCGCCATCGACATGCTGGAACAGGTACGCCTGACCGACCCGAAAGGGCGCATGACACAATATCCACACGAACTTTCCGGCGGTATGCGACAGCGCGTGATGATCGCGATGGCGCTCATCTGCCGTCCCCGCATCCTGATTGCCGATGAACCGACAACCGCACTGGATGTCACGGTGCAGGCAGAAATCCTTGCATTGATCCGCAGCCTGCAACAGCAGACAGGCATGGCCGTACTATTCATCACCCATGACATGGGGGTTGTGGCAGAAATTGCTGACAGAGTGGCAGTGATGCTGAAGGGTCAGATTGTAGAGCAGGGCACTGCCGGTCAGGTATTCGACACGCCCGGGCATGATTACACCCGCAAATTGCTGGATGCTGCCCCTAAATTTCGCGACTCAGGCGCCGTCACGCCACCCCGTCCCCCGTCGGAAATGGCACCGGTCCTTTCGGTCCGTCATCTCAGCACACAGTTTCCCGTTCGGTCCGCGGTCCTGCGCCGCCACGTTGCCAACTTGCACGCGGTTGAAGATGTGAGCTTCGATCTCCACCCCCGCGAAACGGTCGCGATCATCGGCGAAAGCGGATGCGGTAAATCCACCCTTGCAAAAACGCTCTTGCGGCTCGTGCCGGCCCAACAGGGGCGTGCATTTCTCAATGGCAAGGATTTGCTTACCCTGTCGGGCGAAGAGCTGCGTCAGGCCCGCAAAGATATCCAGATGGTGTTTCAGGACCCCTATGCCGCCCTTGATCCGCGCATGTCGGTGCGTCAAATTCTTTCAGAACCCCTGCGCATCCGTGGCTTGGGCAAAACCGAAGCAGCCAGTGATCGCGCCATGGCGGCGGTGGTCGATAAGGTGGGCCTGCCCGATGAGACGCTGGATCGATATCCGCACCAGTTCTCCGGTGGCCAGCGGCAGCGCATCTGTATCGCGCGGGCGCTTATCCTGAGCCCAAAGGTTCTGATTGCAGATGAGCCTGTGTCGGCGCTGGACGTCGCGATTCAGGCGCAGATCCTTGATTTGCTGGCCGGGCTGAAACGCACAGAAGACATGGCACTGCTGTTTATTTCCCATGACATGGCCGTCGTCGAACGTGTAGCAGACCGAATTCTGGTGCTCTACCGCGGAACAGTAGTGGAACAAGGTCCTGCCCATGCAGTCCTGTCCGCCCCGGCCCATCCCTATACCCGCCGACTGCTGGAAGCGGTGCCAGTGTCGCATCCGCGCCAGCGGTTTGAACGCCAGACTGCCCCCACAGTGACGACGGCTCCTGTATATGGCCGCGACGAGACCCCACCGCTGTCCCTGTGGAAAGATCTTGGCAACGGTCACAGACTGCGGCTGGATGAAGAGACCGACTAAACCCACGCAGCGTCGCCGCACCGCGGCGTAATACTAAGCGTGGATGAAAAATCGTAAATCAAGGTGATGGATCACTAACAGTCGGTGCTGGTTGAGGCCTTGGTTTTCTCGTCGTTGCGCATCCGCACAACAGGCCGAAATCACCTGAGCAGGGCCGACACCATCAGAACTGCCGTTGCAGTGTTGGAAATGAACAATCCCAGCAGCCCCATCACGGCAAAGATCGCCGCCAACACCAGCTGCTGCGATGCCCCATCCAATATATCCAGCAACGCCTGTGCCGCAATCTCGACCCCGCCGGTGCGCTGCAATGCCAGCTAGAATGGTAACATGCCCACGATCAGGCAGGCCTTGCCAACGGATCGACCGATAAGCCCCCGACATATCAATGCAGTGGAAAAGACCCCGCAAAGACAGCCGGAAAGGGCCGCCTGCACGTTAGGCACGATGCCCCAGACCGTCAGCACAACAACCAGTGCCAGAACGCCAACCGCCAAGGGTGCGCGGTGGCGCGCTGGCACCGCCTCGTCACTTTCTGCCGGCAGATCCAGCAACACCAGATCGCGCCTTTCGTCGGTAAGCTGGTGAATGGCCCGCCACGGACCCACGGTCAGTAAAGTATCACCGGCCCGCAACGGTTCGTCGATCACACCCTCCGGCACCGGTTCTATGCCATGCTTCATGCCGATCACAGACCGACCAAAGAGAGAGCCTTCTGCGTCAGAAAATATCATCACTCCGACAAGCATACTGATGGAAAGATCACCATTTTCTCTTTGACATGGACGCCCCGTTTCCATCGGTTTCGAGCAAGCCGTCGGCTTTTGACGTCGCAGAAGATAGTAAGCAGACCTGTTTTGGAAGGTGTCCACGGTGTTGCCACAACGCCGAAGAGCAGCCAAGCGCCCAACTGAAGCTTCGATTTGCAGACGGACAGAAGTTCGAGTTGACTCCAGCTTCAGTGACGCTGCAACGCCGCGCTTGACCGTGAGGCCAATGGCCACAATGGCCACAATGGGCGGTTGCGGCGATTTGATCGATCGACTTTACAAGGGGAAGGAAGCAGTTTTTCGGTCAGGTATGACCGCGACATTGCTTGTATTTTCGGCTCGATTCAATGGAACAAGGATCGTTTTTTCCTGGTCGAGGTGCTGTCTTGAACGGTATGTCGGGACGGCTATCCTCTCTTAGACAAGGAAAGTCGGGACAAGACTGGCTGAATATCGTAGCTACGCATTTTGACGCGGTCCACGCTATAATGACAGTTCTAGCCTGATGATATCCGCGCGAGGAAGCTGCCGACAGCGACAAAGCTATCGGCAGCGATGACATGATTATTCAGCCATAACTTCTTCGGTCGCAGCACGGATGCGGCGGACACTGGTTTCCATTTCCTCCTGGCCGATGAAGACCACAGGAAAGAAGGTGTTGCCTTCAGTAATATTGATGAATGTCTCGCTTTCGCTGGCAAATTCCGCCGCTGAGATCAGACGGTCTTTCACGTCTTCCGGCACGCCTTGGGGAACGATGATGCTGCGATAATCCTCAATCGCAAAATCATAACCCAGTTCCATCAGGGTCGGCACTTCCGGGTAGAACGGGCTGCGCTCTGCTGACATGAATGCCGCGACCACCATTTCTCCCGTGGGGGTGTATTGCGCATGCGTGCCACCGGAATAGGCAAAATCAACCTCGCGGCCCAGCACCAAAGGTGCCATGCCACCGCCGCCACCTGTTGGCACAATGGCTAGGTCCAGCCCTTCCTGTTCGGCAATCGCGCCGATGATCGCTTCATCCAGCGGGGTTTGCTGGGCATAGGTCATCTGGTTTTCACGCCCGTATTCGATGATTTCATCGAAGGTAGTGAAGGGCTGCTCTGCCGACGTCACAATCGCATTCTGCCCCAAAGCAACCGAGGCCAGATATTCGAAATCATCAATCTCGTATTCCACCGGTGTGATGATCGGTGTGAATGTCAGCGCTGTGGTGCCACCAAACAGGAACGTATAGCCATCCGGCTCTACGTTCATCAGCCGGGTAAAGGCCACGGCAGAGCCGCCACCGGGCTGATTGACGACATTGACCGGCTGACCAAGGTACTGCTCCATCACATTAGCCAGAACCCGGCCCTGAATGTCAGTTGAGCCACCGGGGGCGAAGCCGATCACCATGGTCAACGGTCGCGTAGGCCAATCATCGGCATAGGCGATCGGTGCCGTCAGCATGGTTGCGCCAAGTATCGCTGCAAAAGTTGTTTTCATGTGTATTTTCTCCTGTTGGTCATCGGTCTTCTGGGTGCTGGATTTCCTTTTTCAGTCGTCCGGCGCGCATTTGTTGCAATGGCGAAGACATTTATTGTGCAACAAATCTGGTGACCGGCGCTGGCAAGTTCAGCGCCGGATCATTCGGATACCGGAGCGCCTGCAGCGGCCTTGTCAGTCTGGAAGGTGCGATAGATAAGTGCAATCAGCGCCACAGCCGTGCAGGCGATAAAGAACAGCGCAATTGGACGGTCGAGCAGGATCGCCCAATTCCCACGTGACAGAATAATGCTCTGACGCAGGTTCAGTTCAAGCATTGGGGTGATGATGAAAGCCACAAGAAAGGTGACAAAACTATAGTCAAATTTCTTCATCAGATAGCCCAGCAGGGCAAACCCCATCAGGATGATCAGCCCGAACGTCCCGTAGCCCTGTAACATCATCCCTGCCAGGCAGAAGAAAATCACGATTGGAATAACAACATGCGGCGGCACTCGGGTGATCTGGGCAAAAAATTGCAAACCAAACCAGCCCAGAGCGAGCATGATGACCGACGCGAGTATCATCCCCGCAAATATCGAATAGAGCAGTTCTGGGCTGTCGCGTAGCAGCAATGGCCCGACCGTGATTCCGTGGATGGCAAACGCCCCAATCAGCAGCGCGGCGGACACATTGCCCGGAATTCCCAGACCAAACAATGGGATCAGCGCCGCCGGGATCACCGCGTTATCCGCCGATTCCGCAGCAGCTATCCCCTTGGGATTGCCCTTGCCAAAGCTGTCAGGGTCTTTGGATGCCTTGACCGTCATGCCATAAGACATGAACGAACCCACCGATGGCCCCAGCCCCGGCAAGGCACCGACGAAAGTGCCGACACCCGTACCGCGCAAGATCGTGGGCAGAATGCTTTTGAAGATGGGCCAGGTGATCCGATCATTGGGGTCCTTCTTCATCGCGACCGACATCGTTCCCCGTTCGTAGCGTAGCTTTTCCGATTGGATGAACATCTCGGACAGGGCCAGCGTGCCGATGGCGACGGCGATCAGTGGCATGCCGTCCATCAACTCGGTATAGCCAAAGGTCAGTCGCGGCAGCCCAGTCTGATTGTCCAGCCCGACCGTGCCCAGAATAATGCCAAGCCCGCCCGCAGCCAGCCCTTTGAAGATGCTGCCCCCGGACAACCCTGCAATGAACACCAACGCGAAGGCCAGTATCGCGGCCATCTCATAAGGGCCGAACAACAGTGCAACGCGGGCAAAAGGGATTGCCACAAAGATCAGAATGATCGTCGCCAGAATATCCCCCATGACAGAGGCAATAAGCCCGACCTGCAAGGCGGTCTTGGGCTTGCCCTGTTTGGCCATTGGATAGCCGTCCAGCGCTGTTGCGGCCGAAGACGCCTCTCCCGGCGCGTTCAACAGGATGGCCGATACCGCACTGCCTGCCGCAGTGCCTTTGGACAGACCGATCAAGAACGAAATCGCTATATAAGGCGACATGTAAAACGTCATCGGAATCGCGATTGAAATCGCCACAGACCGGGACAGGCCCGGGATGACGCCCACGATATAGCCCAACAACACCCCACCGCCGATCCCAATAAAGGATGCAAGGGTCAGGGCTTCGGCGGCGGCGGTTCCGATAACAGCAAAATCCATGATCAGACGATCCCCACGCGCATGAGATAAACAGACAGGACATACAGCAACGCAACCGGCACGACTGCGCAGCCAAGGATCATGTACCACCGCCGCTCGCCCAGCAGGATCAGCATCCCGGCGATCAGAAAAGCACCAAACCAAGTGATCTTGATGAAGGACATGAACCAGATTGCAACAGCGACATAGGCAAACGGCCAGGCCGCCCAAGCCAATGCGCCCCAATTAAGATCTGCGCTGACCAGGCCAAGACTGTCACGCATCATCTGCAGCAGTCCTTTGATCGCAACGACGCCACCGCAAATAACCATTAGCCAGGCACCAATGCCCGGCACCAACCCCGGCGGCATGCGCGCGAACGGATTTGATCCGGCGTAATTGGGTATCATCCAAAGCAAGGCGAGCAGCCCAACACTAGCCACCGCCAGCCCGGACCAGAAATCTGATCTTGGCACAAATATCATCCCCGTCTGTTTGCGACTTATTTATGTCGCCTACAGAACAAGCTGCATCCTCAGGCATCTCTTGGCAAGCCGACAATCGACCAAAATATCAGCGATCCGTTGGCTTCTTGGCAAGAGTTGTCCCGATAGCCGGCAAACGTCAGCTCTCATCGTCATCCAAGATATCAACGAAAAGCTCGCTTCATGAAGCAAGCGGAAAGCGTAATGCTTCTTGCGAAGTGGTTCTGGCCAGCACTCAAAAAAGACAAATCAGATTTTGCGCTTTGCGCGCGAAGCCCCAAAAACTATTGACATGAAGCGAAAAAAGTAACCGAGATACGCGTTGAAGAAATGGCTCACTATTGTACCAAAAATTTCTTTGAAAACAGAATGCGCCCCGGCGAAAAGCATGAAGATCACAAACCCATAGCCGATCCGACACTTCCACTTCGACCGCATGAGCTCGTATCAGAGCAAACCCTGTTGCCAGGTTGTCTTTTGCTTCACATTGGTCATCTTAAAAGTCGTTCACGCTCGAATTATACGCTCAAATATTTATCATGTTGATTTTTTGAGCAGTACAAAAATGGGCAAACCTATCACTTGCCCGATCAATAGGGGCTCGAAGATAGCGGATCGCATAGGAGTTGGGATGATTGACGATATCGGTCCGCAAATGGATGCCAATACCTTTGTCATTGGCCCAGCGTCATAGAAGGGATCGCGCAGCTGTTCCCACGCCTTGACCAACACATCGCTTGAGGGTGGCGCTGCGGCGCGTTGCTGGCCGACACCCATCCGGACGTCGCATTCGGTCAACGCCTCGCCGAGATCCTGCCGAGTGACTGACGCCTCCCAAGCGCCAAGAAAGACCACCAGCAGGACGACGAACAAGATTGCAGATCGTGCATTCAGAAACAGACCGGCATGGATCAGCCCCGCTTAATTGCGAAGCTGTCGACGCAAGCCCAGGTTGGTCGGGAACAAGGGTTTTGCCCACGATCAAATGGGATTTGTAGTCCACCTTGGGCGCGTCGTAGCCCAGATGGGTCATGACCTTAAGCGCATCGGATGCAAGATAGACCTGTTCGGCGATCGCCTTGTAATCGACATCGCCTTCGATATAGCCGCAGCGTTTTATCTGGGGCAGGATGCAGATCTCATCAACTACCACGGGAACGGACCGAAATCGATCCGGTCGGGGACAAGCTGCACATTGCCCAGGCTGTCCGCGAAGATGGCCCACTCGCATGGGCCATCTTAAGTGCTAGAATAGATGCTTCCTCCGGTCGGTTCTTACCACGTATATCCGACCGTAATCGACCCACCGATGTTGCTCGCGTTTCTGGAATGCTCGGTGTTCAGCCCACCTTCGACAAAGACCCCATTGGCCGCCGCAAACCCAACATTCGCGGCCAGGATAAGTGAGTCCCGATCCTGGGTAGCTCCAGAGGTCGCAAACGAAATGTCAGGGATGCTTGCAAACGACCGGGTACCTGCGTCGTTGCTCGCGAACTCGTGCGCCCATGCAGCGCGCAGTCCAAATGTCGGCGATGCTACAAGAGCTTCGCCAATCGGCCACTGCATCTGAACACCCAGTTCACTGCGCAGTGACTTCGTCGTTTGATCGTCATAGGTTAGCGCATATGTCGATGCGCCTTCTGCTGCAGTTTCCGTAAACGCCTTTGTTGTGTGCGATTGCGCCCGCAGGCCGACAAATGGGGTGAACATCCCCATGGTGTAACCAGCTTCGACATGAGCCGCCATCATATCTGCATCGGTTTCTCCGACAAGACGGTCCATTCCAACAATGGTCAATGTTCGTTCAGTGTTAATTGCACTGCGACCATATGCCAATGCACCTTCAAGGTAGGCAGATCCGTATGGCGCGACATTCTGGATGAGACGCGCGCGTCAATCTGGGTGAGATTCTACGTCGCGGTATTTACGATGGTATCATTCTGATTGTCGCTGGCAATCGTTTGATTTGGTTCTGATTGACGCTCCGCGACAATTTGAGAGG
>JAFPBO010000053.1 GCA_017390475.1 Loktanella sp. | reverse complement strand
TGCCGTGGGACTTTGGGAAAAAGGGTTCCAGCTTGGCCATCTGCGTGTCGCTCAGCCAGTATAGATCGCTCATGTCGCCACTCCGTTTTCGGAGCCGTGAATCACGCGGCGCAGCAGAAATCAATGCATCCTGACCCTAGCGGATCCAATTTTTGCATGGAAGATGAGTTGGGCTGGACGGTCGCTAAGGCTTCACATATCGTCGTGAAAAATAGATCAAATTGTGAGAAACTTAATGTCTGAGCTTTCATCCCAGCCGACCTCTGTCCAATCCGCCTACGGTTGGCACTCTGAAAACCGAATATTTGTGAACCGAAGATACCAAAGAAAGTTAGTTTGGACGCTTCATGAGAAGCAAAAGCTGGTTGAGTCTGTTATGAAGCGATACCCCATTCCAGCAATCCTCTTTGCTGAGAAGGGAGAATCCGCTTCACAATATGAGGTTATTGATGGGCTACAGCGACTGAATGCGCTTATCTCTTTCATCGAAGGGGCATTCCCAACTGTCGACGGAAGGTTTTTTGACATATCTCTCTTTCCAACCGCAAAAGCAAACTGGGACGAAGGGAAGTTTAACCCGTTGTCTCAAGAGTTGCTTATTACTAGCAAAGAAGTTTCAGCGATTCTTGATTACTCTCTTGCTTTCTCCATCATGAGAAATGCAACAGACGAGGAAGTTGATGATGTATTTGACCGTATTAATTCTTATGGGCATCGGTTGAGCGAGCAGGAGCGCCGCCAATCCGGGATTCAGAATGAATTTTCTGAAATGGTTCGGCAGATAGCTTGCAAAGTGAGGGGGGATCAGTCCGCAAGATATTTGCCGATATCAAAAATGCCGGAGATTTCCATTGACCTTCCGATGATGAAGCACGGCTATGATATAAAAGCAGAGAACGTATTTTGGGTTCAGCAGGGAGTACTAAACTCTAATGATCTGCGCGACAGCATGGATGAGCAGTGTATCGCAGACATAGCCGCTTCAATTATCTTGGGTACGGTGCTTGAACGATCCAAGGATACCTTGGACGCAATTTATGCACGAGGAAGTGACGAATCAAATCAACTTAATGGCGCCATGGCGGTATATGGCATTGAACGATTTTCTGCGGAGTTTGATTATTGCATTAACCAAATTGAATTGATTTGTCAAAGCGGTGATTCTGAAAAATTACGAAACATTATCTATGAAAATAGAACTTCCAACGCTTTTCCTGCTGTATTTTCTCTAATATTTATTGCATTTCACGAATTATTTACAATCGGAAAAAAATCAATTTCTGAATATTCGACTGTAAAAGCTGCGATTTCTAATTTAACCAGGAGAATAGATACATCTAGACGTTTGACTTCTCCAGCTGAACGTAGAAAAAATATTGATACGATCAAAGCTCTAATTTTGCCGGAGTTATCACCAATTGATCCGGCGAAAGATATGCTGGCAAATCACTCGGCGCTCGACGTTGACGGATATATACGAAGCTCTGGTATGGAGCTATCTCGATTTGAGCTAAAACAGGGAGTATTGGAGCTTTACGGTACGAGAAAGATTAACACAGGGTTGCTGGATCGCTTGGTAGAAACAGTTTGTGGGATTGCAAACAACGGTCCAAACCGAACAGGACAGGTTATTCTTGGTGTGTCCGACACTCAAAAAGATGCGGCTAGAGCTCAGGAACTTGATGGTGTGCAGCCGCGAAGCGTGGGATCATGGGAAGTCGTAGGTGTTGATCGAGAGGCCCGTGCCCTAGGTATGTCCCTTGAACAGTACCATAACTTGGTACGTACTCACTTTGAAAAATCAGATTTGTCTGATCCCTTAAAGTCAAACGTATTGTCATCAATAGACTACAATCCTTATTATGGGCTTGGAGTACTGATTATTTCGGTACCTGCTCAAAAGGAACCTTCCTATGTGGGTGACAAAATGTTTTGGAGAGATGGAGATAACACTAAGGCTGCCGAAGGTGCAAAGCTGATTGCTGAAATTGGGCGACGATTTTGAGAACAATATTTATAAAGCGCATTGATATTGCTGGATAAGGTGCAGAATTATAAGACTTGGCCGATCACATCAGGTGTAAAGAGCATGAATGTCTTTTCCGGTGTGGATCGGCCTTAATGTGGCTAACGGCTCAGTTTTTGGGCGATGCGACTTAGATTGTCATAAATTTTGTCGCCAAAAGTAATATGAGGTCTGACTTGACGTGGCGTAGTAATCCTAAAGTCCATCACCCCTCACTCAGCGCCACCTTCATATCCGTCACCTGATAGATCACCTCGCCGTCGGCCTCGACAATGCCGTTGGCGACGCCCATGGTCAGGCGGCGGGTCTGGATGGCTTTGGTGAAATCCACCTTATAGGTCAGCAGCTTGCGGTCGGGGCGGACCATGCCGGTCAGCTTGACCTCGCCCACGCCGAGCGCGTAGCCGCGCCCTTGCCAGCCGCGCCAGCCAAGGTTGAAGCCGGTCAATTGCCACAAACCGTCAAGGCCCAGACAGCCGGGCATGATCGGGTTGCCGGGGAAATGGCAGTCAAAGAACCACAGGTCCGGCGTGATGTCGAATTCGGCCACAACGTGACCCTTGCCGTGCAGGCCGCCATCGCCGGAAATATCGGTGATCCGGTCCATCATCAGCATCGGCGGTGCGGGCAGTTGCGCATTGCCGGGGCCGAAGAGTTCGCCACGGGCGCATTGCAGCAGGGCGTCTTTGTCGAAACTGGTGGGGAAATCGGCCATAAGCGGGTCTTGTCCTGTGAAGAATGATTTGTGCAGGCTTAGCATCTGCCCGCTTGTCAGGGCAAGTCCGCAGCGCTGACGTGTATTTTCATTTGATTTTGGTGGGTTTTCTCCCATATGTAGGGCAGGCAAAGGACGGGCTGAATGAAAGACATGCAAAACCATCGCGGCACGGATTGGCTGGCAGGGGCAGGATTGCGCCCGACCCGGCAGCGGCTGACGCTTGCGGATTTGCTGGTCGGCGACGGGCAGAACCGCCATGTCACCGCTGAAAGCCTGTTTGATGCCGCCAGTGCGGCGGGCGAGAAAGTGTCGCTCGCCACGGTCTACAACACGTTGCGCGCGTTCTGCGATGCCGGGTTGATGCGCGAGATCACGGTGGATGGGTCGAAAAGCTATTTCGACACCAATATGACGGATCATCCGCATTTCTATTGGGAAGATACCGCGAAACTGACTGACGCGCCGCTGGATCAGCTGGAAATCCGCCGCTTGCCGCAGGCGCCTGCGGGGGCCGAGATTGCCTCGGTCGATGTCGTGATCAGGCTGCGCCGCAAGTAAGGTGGATTTCGATCCACCCTACACGATAAATTAACCACTGCGCGCCATGTTGCCCTTATGGCGAAATATATCCGGCGTTATGTCCCCGGCGGGACCTATTTCTTTACTGTCCGTTTGCAGGATCAGGGGTCTGACCTGCTGATCGGCCAGATTGGCCTGTTGCGCGATGCCACCAGGCTGTGCCGCCAGCAAAGGCCGTTCCGCATTGATGCCGCCGTCATCCTGCCTGCGGAATTGCATATGATCTGGACGCTGCCTGCGGCGGATACGGATTATTCCGGTCGCTGGCGGATGATCAAATCAACCTTTTCGCGTCATCTGCCCGCGTCTGACACAAGGACAGCGGTGCAGAAACGCCGCGGTGAAAAAGGCATCTGGCAGCGCCGGTTCTGGGAACATGTGATCCGGGACGAGGCTGATCTGGCGCGGCACATGCACCTGATCGTGACTGCCCCCGTGCGCGCGGGTCTGGTCCGGCGGGCAGGGGATTGGCCCTATGCGTCCTGGCAGTATCGCCGGGCTATCACCGGCCAGACCAACGGGACTTTAGGTGGTGTTGCAGGCCAAAAACAATATCACGACATCTCTACACGGTGGACAGGAATTGGTAACGATTGACTCTGATCAAATTTTTGCTCTTTTCAGAGCTGCTGCCAATGGAACCGATCATGCATGCGCTGTTTTTCGAAGTCCGCCCCAAACCCGGTCATCTTGATCATTATTTCGATCATGTCGCGCGGTTGCGTCCCGTCCTTTCGCAGCACACCGGCCTGCGGTTTCTTGACCGCTATTCTGCGCTGAACGATGCAGGCCTGCTGCTGTCGCATCAGCTTTGGGACAGTGATGATGCCATCATCGCATGGCGCAAGGATGCGACGCACCGTCGTTCGCAATCAGCTGGACGACAGGTCCATTTTGCAGATTACCGTATCCGCGTTGGCTTGCGCGTTCTGCATTGGACTGCCGGGACGCAAGCGACGCAGGCGCCGTTCGTCGGTCCTGCCGATGTGCCACATGTGATCGCGCTTTATGGCGCTGAGCCGGTTACGGCATCAGCATTCAACGCATTTGAAAGCGTCAACACGAAAGGCAGGTTCATCGCGCTGGCAACGACAGATGGCTATGCTGCCGCGCAGGCGTTGCTGAATGAAAATCTTGACGCGCCCGGGTTAGAGAGCGGTGCCGTTTACCGCATTCGTCGCGATTACGGTCAGTTTGATCGCGCACAAGCACCGACATAGCCATCAGCCGTCAAGTTTGCCTCATCTTGACCAGTTGTGCGACACTATGGGGCACAGCGACACACCAAGAGATCCTACGCTGACCGCAGGACGATCCATAGAACCGGCCTTAGAACTGGCGGCAGCGGGGCTGACCTTGCCAATGTGCTGCCCTTGACCGGCGGCTGGCTGGCCGGGGTGACGGGCCGCGACCGACATGGCCCTGATACAATAGCTTGTGTGCATGATGCAGTACCTGGCCGCAACGCGCGATATCCAGCATATCACCGGGCTGGATATCGCGGCGTTCCCGACACGCCTAGTTTGCGCCCATCTCGTTGCTGAGAAACGGTTCCGGGCTTTCTACCTCTTCCAGCCTGGTCCCGTTGATCCACCAGAAGCGGTTGCCGACATTACGCAGAAAGCTGCGGTCATGGCTGACCAGCAGGCATGAGGCGTCATGCGCGATCAATTCATTTTCCAAGGCTTCCTGCCCTTCGATGTCGAGATGGTTTGTCGGTTCATCAAGCAGATAAAAATTAGGGTTCCGCAGCCGCAGGATCAGCATCGCCAGACGCGCCTTTTGTCCGCCGGACAATGCGCCGATCCTTGTTTCCTGCATCTGTATCGTGATACCTGCGCTAACCAGAACGCCGCGTGCGCGCTGATCTCCGATATCAGATTGTCCGGTCACAGCTTTCATGGGCGTGTCGTCGTCAGAAAGCTGGCTCAGATGCTGGTCCGAATAGGCGGGTATGACCGAAGCTGCGCATTTCACCGCGTCAGGATCACCATCCAGTGCCTGTTTGATCATCTTGACCAGTTGCGTTTTTCCGGTGCCATTGGCCCCAAGCAGCACGATCCGGTCGCCGGGCAGAATCCATTTTTGTCCGGTCCGATAGAGCAGGCGGCCATCCGGCGTGCTGACGCTGACATCCTCCAATGTGATCAACGCCTTGGCGTGGGTGCCGCTGTTGGCCAGCCTGATGTCGCCTGCGCTGCGATCCTGATGAGCAGGTTTTGCCGCAGCCTCGATCCGGGCGGCACGGTCGTTGAGTTGCTTGGTCTTGGTAATCAACAGGTCAGAGCCCGAGTTGATGCCGATATTCTTCAACTTTGCCGCCTGTTTGCGCAGCTGCTGCGCCTTGTTCAGATCATTGGCAAAGCGCCGTTCATCGGCAGCATCTGTTTCATCCAGTGCCGCGCGGGCCGCCGTGAAGGGGAGTTGAAACACCCGCGATCTTTCGGCCCGCAAAAACAGGGTGCGGTTGGTGGTGGCATCCAGAAAGGCCCGGTCGTGCGACGTGACCACGACAGGCACATCGCGCGGCAAAGCGGCCAGCCATGCCTGCAACAACCCAATGCGATGAAGGTCCAGATGGTTGGTCGGTTCATCCAGCAGCAGGATGTCAGGTTCGGTGATCCAGGCCGCTGCCAGCATGGCGGTGCGTTGCCAGCCGCCGCTGAGCGTCTTCAGCGGTTTGTGGTGCAAGTCATATGGTACGCGCAGATCGTCCAGCACCACATCCACGCGCCAGCTTTCATGTTCAGACTGCTCTGCGGGAAGTGCTGCCAATACCCAATCGTATAGTGTTTGGGTGAGGGCCTCGGCCGGTATGTTCTGCGACACATATCCAAGCCGCAATCCGCGTGCGCGGGTGATGTCGCCGGTGGTTGGGGCGGATATGCCCGCCAAGCAATCCAGCAGCGTCGTTTTCCCGCGTCCGTTGGCGGCAACCAACCCGATGCGGTCGCCTTTGGAGATTGTCAGGGTAAGGTCGTGGAACAGATGATCGCCAAGGGTCACGCCCAGAGCGTTGATATTCAGAATTGTCATGGGAATCTCGGTCAAACAAAGGGGGCCGCAATGCGGCTATGGGCAGACCGATTGAGATTTACGTCTCTGGTCAGCCCTGCAAACGGATTTACAGGGCGAAACGGGGACCATGCTGAAGTCGGCGGATGATACGCATGTTCAGCTTGTGCCCCCCCCGTTGTGAAAGTTTGACCGATGCTGAAGGATAGAACGCAAAGCCTGGTTTCGCAAGTGCGTGGGAGCCACGGCGGTCTTCTGTTGGAATACGACGGTTCGAGACGATTTGTTCACTTCACTTTGCGTAGATGTGCCTTCAGTCCTTCGGGGTAAAGTCGCGGTTGACCGGGGCGATCCAAAGTTTCAACCGGGAACCATTCGGCAAAACATTCTGTGCCACTATCCTCTTTGAACGCGATGCGCGTCTTTCCGGCAAAGGCATCGGGCGGGAACGCCACATCAAATATTGCCAGGATTTCATGTCCGAGACTGCCTTCATGGCTATAAATGTTTTCCATGAAAACGGGTGGGCCAAGGGGCGCGACCGTGATCCCGAGTTCTTCATGAAACTCGCGGATCAGTGCCGCCTCTGCCGTTTCGCCGAATTCCACGGTGCCGCCGAGGGGGCGCACGCCTTTCACATGTCCGGCGTCATCCAATATTTCTGACGCAAGCAGCCGGTCGCCACGCCAGTGCAGGCCGAGCGCTTTGAACCGAATGCCGGGTGCGGGTCGCCAAGTTGTCATGGGGGATAGCTAAAGAACAGGGTCGCAGTCAGCAACAGGATCATTGCGGCATCGTGGGACTATGACCCATTCGCATAGAATTTGCGAAGCGCGCGTCTTGTTACTGCGCCAGCGGTTTATCTGCGCCATCAAATTCGGACGCAATCCAATCGACGATCTTGCTGATCCGCGTTTGACCGTCATGGTCGCGTGACCAAGAGGCAAATAGCCGGACGTCAGATGGGTCTGGATCAACCCAAACCTCGACCAGCCGCCTGGCCCGCAGATCATTCTCGATCATGTAAGTCGGTGCGATGGCAACACCGTGGCCGCCGATGGCCGCATCCAGGGCCAGCGCGCATCTGTCAAAGTTGAGCAATTTGTCCGTGTTTCCGGTTCCTGTTGCTGCGATCAGTTTTTCCCACCGCCGGTGCGCGTCCTGAAGCAACGGCAAGGTCAATAATGTCTCCAGTCCCATTGGCCAATCCGGCCGCAGAAAGTTGGGGCTGCATACTGCGACCAGACGAATGTCAGTCAAGCATCGGCAATGATGAACCGGCTTTGGGTCGGGCCCTTTTCCGGGCCAGATGGCGATTTCGCCCCGACCCAGACTGCGCGGCAATGGCTGGTCGTGAACTTCGGTTGTCAGAGAGACGTTCGGAAATCTGGCGGCAAAAGCCTCCATGCGCGGCATCAACCATTTCGTTGCTGTTGACGATCCAAGATGGAGCGTGACGCGGTCACGCCCCTCTGCGATATCCACGAAGGCGGTTTGCAGTATCGACAACGCTTCGTCCACAGCCGTGCGGCACCGCGCGCCTTCAGGTGTCAGCGATACGCCTCGTGCGCCGCGTATGAAAAGAACGACGCCGAGGTCGATTTCCAGCTGTTTGATCCGCTGCGATACCGCCCCGCGCGACAGATGCAGCACATCCGCTGCCTGCTGGAGATTGCCGTGACGCGCCACGGCAGCGAAAACGCGGAGCGTGTTCAAATTGATTTGTTTCATTTTCGCAGGTTCCAGGCGATAGTTTTTCTAAACGCTTGTCCAGATTTCATGCTTTGTCAAACGGGCGAAGCGCGCCGATACAGGCAGCAACGCAACCCGCGACAATCAAGGGAAACCGACATGCCACAGACGATCCGCCCGGCAACGCCTGAAGACATTCCCAAATTGGTCGAACTGCTATTGCTGGATGCAGCAGAACGTCAAGCCAAGGATTCTGTGTTGTGGCGCATGGCCGATGACGCGCCGGTTCAGATCGAAAAGGCGCTGGAATTTGCTCTCACCTCTGGACAGCAACCTGTCCGGCAGATCTGGCAGGTCGCGCTTCACGCCGGACAGATCACTGGCGTCATCCATGCGATGTTGCTGCCGGTGCCGCCGATTTACGCAGGGGCAAAAGGCGCACCAGGGCTGATCCTGCCTGACTCTTTTGCAGCATCAGATGCACCCGACGGGACTGTTGGCGCACTTATTGATGCTGCGGAAAATGCGCTTGAGGATGCAGGTGCCCAGATCATCCTATCCTCTTTTGTGACTGGCAAGGCTTGGCACGATGCCTTTCAGCAGCGAGGTTACGCACCACTGACGCTGTACCTTTCGCGGTCGGACTTGGGGAAACAGGCGATGCCTGCCGATATCCGGCCTGCGACCGATGCGGATATTGCCGGTATCGTCGCGCAGAGCGCAGTGAACCGGCAGGTGCTTTGTCATATTGACGCATTCTGGGACATTCATCCGCAAGCGGATGCGCGTTTTGCAGCATGGATGACGCGCAGCCTGACGCTGCGGGACCGGGATATGCTGGTCATGGGGGCACCCGAGACGCTGGAAGGCTACGTGATCGCACAACCGGCGTCTCGCCTGCATTTTCCGCCGGCACATGACATCAGCTGCACAGGCGTTATTGATGATTACTATCACCCCGATCTGGCCGATCCGGAAACCCTTGCGAACACAGGTGCCGATGTGGCGACCCTTCTTCGGGCTGCCGAGGCGGCATTTGCTGACCGGGGGCTGAAAGCTGCCTTTGTCGTCTGCCCCGCCGGATGGCGATCCAAGATCGAGCTACTGGAAGCGGGCGGCTATAAGACTGCCATGGTCTGGTCGATCAAGCGGTAGTATTGGCGGTGCCTCTTGCGTTAATGCAGTATCTTCTGGAGCAGCGCCCGAACCGCATCAGCTATCCGTGGACTTTCTGGACCCATAGTTGCCGCGAGCAGATGGGCGTCATCCTTGGTCGCTGGTCCGCCTGCCGCTTTTGTGGCGCTGCTTGTCGGCGGACAGCATTGCATGCCGACTGACGCTTAATTCCTGGCAAAATCTGGTTGCGCACATCTTATCTGACAAATGCGGATCAAAACCTGTCAAATGTAGCAAGTTTGCCTGCAGGTGACAGTTCGGCGGCATGCCAGATCAGAACCATTGCCCCGGTTCCATCAGTCCGCGATCCAGTAATTGCTGGGATTGCCAGTTGAACCGGACTGATTTGGGCCAGTGGAATGTGTCGATCGCATCGCGGCTGCCGGGATTGCGCCGCAGCGCCTTGGCTGCGCGGAACGAACAGACCGCCGCGGTCAGGTTGTGATGCCAGGGGCAAGCATAGGTGTTGTATTCAGCCGCGCTGAACCGGCCGTCGGGCAGCATCGTCACCCCTTTGGCGGCGCGGAACAATGCAACCCGGTCGAGCCTGCGCCGGTCGGTGGGGATATGTTCCTCAAACCGCCAGCGGATCCCGCCATAGACGCTGGTCTGCCGGTCCAGCGGCTGACCTGCCGCATCTTCCCTTGTGGCAGAGAAATAGCCTGATCCGTCGAACCAGGCATCGCTGGGATCGACGGCATCGGGATGGCTGGTCAGGTCACGGGCGTAAAGATCGATGACATGGGTCATCACACTGTCGCGCCGTTCTTCGATCATGAAGGCGAGCATCTCGCCCACGGTGCGGTGTTCGCTGAACGGATAGAACAGATATTCGCCATTGTGGCAGTAGTATATCCATTCGCCGGGCAGGGCGGCGCTGACCGCGTTCACAATGTCATGCGGCATCGCGGCGGGTGTCACGGCGTGATCCACACGGTGCAACGGAACTTTGATATCTATGGGCAGGGTCACTTCTGCCGGGCAGAACACGACCATAGACCGGAACCCGAGTGCGGCATGGTGCCGGAGCGTGCTGTCGATGGCGGCCATATCTTCGATGATGATCAGACAGACCGGCCCGGCAGGCAATGCTGTTGCACGGTTCGCAAGCAGGGCGGCAAGACTGAGGTAACGCATAACAACATCCGTGACGGGCCCGGTCAAATTGTGTCAATTTCCATTGCATTGCAAGCTCTGCCCGGACCCGTTAGAAGCAGGGCGACCTTTTTCCCGGAAATATCCCCATGAACGCGCCCAAGAAGCTCTTTATCAAGACCTATGGCTGTCAGATGAATGTCTATGACAGCGAACGCATGGCCGAGGCTTTGGGCGGGCAAGGCTATGTCCAGACCGACCGCGCCGATGACGCGGATATGATCCTGCTGAACACCTGTCACATTCGCGAAAAGGCGGCGGAAAAGGTTTATTCAGAGCTGGGCCGGATGAAAGAGCTGAAACTCGCCAAGCCCGATCTCAAAATCGGCGTCGCCGGTTGTGTCGCGCAGGCCGAGGGTGAAGAGATCATGCGCCGCGCGCCGATGGTCGATCTGGTGGTGGGGCCGCAAAGCTATCACCGCCTGCCCGCGATGGAGAATGCGGTGCAGGGCGGGGCCAAGGCGCTCGACACCGACTTTCCCGATGATGACAAGTTTGAGACGCTGAAAGCCCGGCCCAAGGCGAAACGTGGCCCGACTGCCTTTCTGACGGTGCAGGAAGGCTGCGACAAATTCTGCGCTTTCTGTGTGGTCCCCTATACCCGCGGTGCCGAAGTATCGCGCCCCGCCGACCGGATTTTGCGCGAGGCGCGCGAACTGGTTGACGCCGGGGTGCGCGAACTGACCCTGCTGGGCCAGAATGTGAACGCCTATCACGGCCATGACGGCGGGCTGGCCGGTCTGATCTGGGCGCTGGCCAAGATTGACGGGCTGGAGCGTATCCGGTTCACCACCAGCCACCCCAATGACATGGATCAGGCGCTGATCGATGCCCATGCCAATTGTGAAAAGCTGATGCCCTATCTGCATTTGCCGGTGCAATCGGGGTCTGACCGTATTCTGAAAGCGATGAACCGCAAACATACGGCGGAAGGCTATCTGCGCCTGATCGACCGTATCCGTGCCGCGCGGCCCGATATCCTGCTGTCTGGCGATTTCATCGTCGGTTTCCCCGGCGAGACCGATCAGGATTTCGAGGATACCCTGCAACTGGTCCGCGATGTACATTACGGGCAGGCCTATTCGTTCAAATATTCCACCCGCCCCGGCACGCCAGCGGCGGAAAAACCGCAACTGCCCGAGGATGTGATGAACGACCGTCTGCAGCGCCTGCAAGCCTTGCTGCGCGACCAGCAGCAAGAAACACAAGCCAGCATGATCGGGCGCGAGGTTAAGGTGCTGTTCGAAAAGGCCGGGCGCGAGGCCGGGCAGATGATCGGCAAATCCGACTATCTGCATGCGGTCTTTGCCGAGGCGCCGATGGAGGTGCTGGGACAGGTGCGCCGGGTGCGGATCGTGGACGACAGCGCCAATTCGCTGAAGGGGGAGTTGGTGGGGTAGGGGCGGGGAAAGGTCCGGTTTGCGGGACTTTACGGCCATTCGATTGTCTTTAATAGTTTCAGAAACGATGAGGACAGCCCTATGCCCATCAATTGCGCCAGTCGGCACGTTATCATTTCTGGGTGTTCGGGAGGTGGGAAATCTACACTACTGCTCGAACTGAAACGGCGCGGGTTCGAAACCGTCGAAGAGCCAGGCAGAAGGATTGTCTTGGAAGAACTAAGGGGGGATGGAAAAGCGCTACCATGGGTAGATCTTGAGGCCTTTGCCAGAAAAGCGATTAAGATG
>JAFPBO010000052.1 GCA_017390475.1 Loktanella sp. | reverse complement strand
TGCCGTGGGACTTTGGGAAAAAGGGTTCCAGCTTGGCCATCTGCGTGTCGCTCAGCCAGTATAGATCGCTCATGTCGCCACTCCGTTTTCGGAGCCGTGAATCACGCGGCGCAGCAGAAATCAATGCATCCTGACCCTAGCTCTGATCAGTGTGGATCGCTCATGTCCGGATCGTAGCGATAGTCGGTTCTGCAGATAACCTATCGATAGGTCGGTGACTGATATGCGCGAATTAACAAGGGACCACTCCGCCGCAAGTGAGACGCCATTTAAGCATTTGCAATAACCGACGCTACAAAGAGAAAATAACGCTTGATCGAGTCGCGTCTTAAGGCAAAATCGAAACAATTCGATATGCGATCATAGGATTGTCGGCAAAAAGTTGTCGAAGCGCCGTATTTGGGTATCCGCGCGGCAGCCAGAAAGGTTGGGTAACTGTTGCCTCAAATGAAAATGATGGCTGATACCGCCAGGGGTGGCTTTCGTGCCGGAATAGACCACAGTACCGTTCAGGTGTTGAACATCCTGTCGCGCGGCAGGCCTGACGACGTGGACAACGTCATCAATATCGCGCTGAAGATGATCGGCGAACTTTGTGGTTTTGACCGCACATATGTATTCGTGCTTCGCGATGACGTGTTCGTCGATAACTCGCATGAATGGACCGGACCCGGCATCGAACCGATGATCGATGCCTTGCAGGGCCTGCCTACCAGTCTGATATCGGATTGGTTCGTGGCTTTTGCGCGCGGCGACGTCATCCATATCCCGCAGGTTGATAACCTGCCTGATGATCACCTCCAAAAGGCGACGCTGCAGATGCAGGACATCAAGTCCCTACTTGTTGTGCCGATGCAGGACGATACGAAAGTAATCGGGTTCGTCGGATATGATGCCGTCGTTGCAGAGCGACAACTTGA
Organism: Loktanella sp.; assembly: GCA_017390475.1. Classification (GTDB taxonomy): domain Bacteria; phylum Pseudomonadota; class Alphaproteobacteria; order Rhodobacterales; family Rhodobacteraceae; genus Yoonia. The sequence goes on along the minus strand of JAFPBO010000052.1, from coordinate 83,768 downwards.
CGAACGGGATGTCTTTTTCATGCGCTCGGTCGCGAACGGGATCGCTGCGCTGTTGCTGAAGGTCCGTGCGATAGCCATCGCTGATGCAAATATCGAAACACAGCGAAAATTGGCCGCCGTGGCCAACGAGGCGCGCAGTCAACGCGACATCGCCATCAATGCATTGCCGGATGGTTTCGTGCTTTATGACAGCAACAACAAGTTGGTGCTTTGCAATGAACGCTACCGCGATTTTTCACCAAATGCCGCGACCGCTCTTGTCCAGGGCGCGGCATATGAGGACATCCTGCAAGCAGAGATGGAACACGCCGAGAGCCCAAATGTTGAACGCGGCACTCTTTCCGATCACGAACACCAACTGGCCGATGGAAGGTGGGTCAGGATACTGAACCGCAAGACGCCTGACGGTGGCAGGGTCGGCATGCGGATCGATATCACCGATCTCAAACGTGCCGAACGACGACTGACGGATGTCATCGAGGGCGCGCAGGTCGGCACCTGGGAGTGGGACATTGCAACCGGCGTGAACAGCGTGAATTCACTTTGGGCAAGCATGCTCGGTTATCACGTCGAAGAGCTTGCGCCGATCACAATCGACACCTGGGAGCGTCTTGGTCATCCTGACGACATCGTCGCAGCGCGAAAAGCGCTCAAGCGTGTCTTCTCCGACGCCGGGCAGCAGTTCGAACACACAATACGGATGCGTCACAAGGCAGGCCATTGGGTCTGGATCATGTCACGCGGGCGGGTCGTCAGCCGTGGAACGGATGGAAATGCGCAGGTGATGGCTGGCGTTCACATCGACATCAGCGATCAAATGGCGCGCGAACAAAACCTTCTTGCGGTGAACCTCCAGTTTGAAAAAGCGGTGGCGGAACGGGACGACGCCCAAAAGCGGTTTTTCGACATCGAAGAGATCAGTTCAGATTGGTTCTGGGAACAGGACAACAATTTGCGCTTCACCTATCTTTCAAAAAGTTTCGAAAGCACAACCGGACGCCTGCAAGGAGATTTTCTGGGCGTCACACTCGCAGAGATCGTCGGGCCGCGGCCCTGGATGCGCACCGATACGAACTTGCGGGCGTTCAGCGAAACACTCGCTACGCGCCAGCCATTCCAGAACGTCATCTTTCAGTTATCTGACGATCCGGATGATCAGATCTGGATTAGGCTGAGCGGCGCGCCGTTTTTCGATCGCGACGGGTCTTTTCTTGGCTATCGCGGTGTCGGGTCTGATGTGACATCGCTTTACAAAGCCAAGGCCTTTGCCGAACATTTGGCTACACATGACCCGCTGACTGGGTTGGCGAACCGCGCGGTACTACAGGATCATCTGCAACGGTTAGAATTTGGCGACCAGTATACTGCAAATTCTGCGGCTCTTATGCTGCTGGATATTGATAACTTCAAATCGATCAACGACAGCCTTGGACATGATGCAGGGGATAGCCTGCTGCAACTTGTCGCAGAGCGGCTGGTTTCGCACGTTCGCGAGACCGATCTTGTCGCGCGTCTGGGTGGCGATGAATTCACCATACTGTTGCCACAGGCGCATGAGAAAGAGGCGCGGGATCTTGCCAACAGGCTAATAGATCACATGTCGCAACCTTTCATTTTGCAGGACCAAGCGCTGTACGCAACTGTCAGCATCGGCATAGCTTTGCTACCGCAGGATGCAAGCACCGCATCTGAATTTCTACAGAATGCCGATATTGCGATGTATCGGGCAAAAGCAGCCGGGCGGTGCCAATTTACCTTTTTCGAAAGCAAGTTTCGGGTTGAGCAACACCAACGTAGTGAAATGATGCAAGCGCTGTTCCGGGCCGTGTCAGAGAGGCAGTTTCAGCTTGTCTTGCAGCCCAAATTCACAACAGGTTCTGTCTCTCGGCTCGTTGGTGCAGAGGCTTTGCTGCGGTGGCATGATCTTGCATATGGGGATGTACCACCAGATAAGTTTATTCCGTTGGCGGAAAGCATGGGCCTGATGGCCGAAATCGATTTTCTGGTCCTTGATCTGGTGTCCAGTGTGATCGCTGCGCAGCTAGAGCAGGGTCACCGTCTGTGCGTTGCCATCAATGTCTCTGCCCAAAGTTTCCATCGGGAAAATTTTGCCGCCGAGCTGTTGGACCATCTGCGTCTACGCGGCGTGCCCAACGAACTAGTCCTCATCGAAATCACCGAAACCATGCTGATGACACGCACGCAAGTGACATTTGCGAACATCCGCCGACTGCAAGCTGAGGGCATTCAATTGTCTATTGATGATTTTGGAACTGGCTATTCATCGTTCAACTATCTGCAGCAACTTCCGTTGGCCGAGCTCAAGATCGACCGCAGTTTCATCGCAGAAATTGGCTGCGGCAATTCCAGCGGCGATGCGATTGTTTCCGCAATCTTGTCGATGGCAGAGGCGCTGGAGCTGCGTTGTGTGGCGGAAGGGGTCGAAACCGAAGCGCAGTTTAAGTGGCTGGACCAGAACGGGTGCCACATCGTTCAGGGTCACTTTGTAGGGCGACCATTGAAAGTCGCGGCGTTTGTAGACGAATATTTGGTGAAAGGTCTATAGTTTTCGAAAGCCTAAAATTTTGCTTTGTTATTTCAGGAAAGCATAGGCCTAGGAAGGGTGACAACAGAAAATTTAACTTACACTGTGAATTTCCTGGTAAACTCGGCGAAAGACATTGGACGTGCTAATAGATAGCCTTGACAGTAATCGCATCCCATCCCGCGCAGGATGTCATACTGATCTGTTGTTTCAACACCCTCAGCAATAATTTTCATACCAAGAAGATGCCCAATTTCAATAATTGATTTCACAAGTTGAGCCTGCTGCTGTGATTGTTGTATTGGCTCAATAAACGCTCGGTCTATTTTCAGTCTATTGGGTTCAAGGCGGACAAGACTTAGAATTGATGCATGGCCTGTTCCAAAATCATCAACTTCAAATTCTATCCCAAGCGATTTCAAGCCTTCAAGGTTATTTGAAATATAAGGATCATATTCTTCCAAAAAGCTGGACTCTAGTAGTTCAAGACACAATGTAGTGTAATCTATATCAAAGGACTTGATGTCATTTATCAGATTTCCATCCCTCAACCGTGACTTGGATATATTTACCGAAAGTTTAGGTACCTTTAGTCCAGTTTTGTTCCAGGATTGAAAATCAGCAACAGCTTTCTCAAGAATAATTTTATCTACCAAAGCAATAAGGTCCATGACTTCAGCAACAGGTAGAAAAGCAGAAGGCTGTCTGATGAACCCATCGCGACGTGGCCAACGCGCAAGCGCCTCGATACCACTGAGTTCTCCGGTCTGCATATCGAACTGGGCCTGGTAAGCGCAGGTAAATTCCCGTCGTTCAACAGCAATCAGGAGCTCGTCACCCAGCCCCTTAACGCGTGCCGCTTCGTTACGTAAGGCAGGTTCGCAGAATGCGACACGTTTTCTGCCGGTTGATTTCGCTTTGTTGAGCGCAAGGTCAGCATCACGCAACAATTGCGAGCTGTCACCAACATCTGGATCGGTCCTTGCCACACCAATGCTTATCCCTACCCTGCATTTAAAGCCTTGGTAATTTACGGGTTGTGACACTTGCGCAATCAAATCCGTTGCCAACTCCAAGATAGCATTGTCATCGGGCGGATCAGGTAGAAAAAGCGCAAACTCATCACCACCAGTTCTGACAGGAAACGTATCAAAGTGATTTACATTTTTTAGGATGTCTGCGGTATGGCGCAAAACATAATCACCAGCGTCGTGTCCAAAGACCGAATTAATCTGTTTGAAACCGTCCAGGTTCATCAACATGACCGCTGGACCTGACTTGTGAATGCTGGGATTTAAAGATGTCGCCTTTTGCAGGTTTTCAAGAGAGCGTCGGTTGCCGAGACCAGTAAGCGTATCATAAAGCAACGTATTTTCAAGTTTCTGACGTGTCTTCTCAAGCTCTATATTTCGGTTTTCAGCATTTTGGTTGGCCAAAATTAATTCCTGTGACCGCAGCCAGTCTTCTGTGACATCAAGGTCAAGACCGACCAACGAATATCCTTGATCGTCCCTGTGAAGAAAGCTGACGTGACTGTCGATATGACGCATCTCACCGTCACGACGTATAATTCTGTATGAAAGCGAATAATCACATCGTTGGACAAGAGCTTCGTCTGCCTTCCTCACTGCATCGTCCAGATCATCAGGATGTATTGACTTCTCCCATACGTCGCGAGGCAGAGGAGATAGGTCTAGCGGTACACCATAAATCAGCCTTTGTCTGGCATCCCAAAAGACAGAATTGTCGGTACTGCGGTATTCCCATATGCCTGCGTCAATGGATGACAGAGCAAGCTGAAGCTTCTTATGTGTATGTTGAAGTTCTTCTTCTGACGCCTTGACTGCGCTGATATCTGTATCGGTTCCAACAAACCGAACAGGATCCTTGTTTGCATCCCACTCTACCGCCCGGCCGCGACACATGATCCAAATCCAACGACCATCTGCGTGCCGTTCTCTGTACTCATAGTTCACTTCGTCAATCTGGCCAGCGTTAAGTTGCCGTGTCTGCTGTTCTGCCAACTTTCGGTCGTCGGGATGAACTGTATTCAACCACTCAGCATCATCGTTGCTATAAGGCAAGGAATCCGGGTTAAGTCCCCGGATCTGATACCAGGTCCTTGAGTAAAACTTTGCGCCAGTCTCGATGTTGTAGTCCCACACGCCTTGCTGTGCGCTGTCTAGTGCATCCCTATAAAACTTGTCGGTTGTTCCAAAATCAGTCAAGACGATAAACCATGCCAAGATAATTTGTGAGAGTTTCGCCTAACAAGCGCGAACGGACAAGCGGTGTTAAATCAGGTCAATCAATGGGCAAAATTTTATGACTTCATGTTTACCAGCGCTAACATCACGTTGTTATATACAACGGATACTCTGGTCAGTCAGCATCACAAGTCAAAAGTGTAAAGTACAAAAAATTCGTGGCGGAGTGACAGATAAATCACGACTGTTGTTCGTAGGATAACACTTTGTGTCGAGATATACGCCACCACTCCCTGAAAACCTACAAAAATTTAGACCTTCGCCTTAACGATTGACGGAGAGAGCTATGAAACGCCGTAACTTTCGCCCGACCGCTTGAAAGTGACCAGCGTTTTATTCTTTGTGGCTGATGATATTCTCGCATACGGCCACTTGGCCTGCGACAAAGGCAGCACCAATATCTATAGCGGTTGTTTGAGACTTTCTAAATTGTCGATCTTTATACTCAAGGATGAGCTTGTTTCATGCTGCGCTACTATGAGGTTCTATTGAATCTGAAAGTCAGCATCGAAGCCGTAGCTTAGGCGCTGAGCGTTGTCGGACGACCCAGCGGCGTTTGTTAAACGCTAGCCTTTGCGCATGTGCGGTGGTAACTTGGAAACATTATGCTGTTACCATAAGATATTGTTGATGCATTGTGGTGTTCGGAAGGATGCTTTGCCGTGACCGAAATTGTTGAGACCGAGACACTTGAAAAGACGATGAAGGCTGTAGCGGAACGTGCCTTGGGAGAGGCTGTTCCGCCGACGCTCCAGACGTTGACAGAGCGCCACCTGGAAAAAGTTCTGAACCTCGTCGAGACGATGCGGGCGGCGGGCGTGGACGAAAGCATTGTGCGCCACAGCATTCGTGAGATTATCGAAAGCTACGAACAGGAACTGGTCAAGGTCGTAGCACAAATGGCGGAGGATCGTCCTTGACAAGCCGTCCAATCAAATTCAGGCCAGACGACGAATTCGGGCGCCAATGCGCACTGGACCGCCTGCACGTTCTCGACACACCGCGCGAGCCGGAATTCGAGAAGATCACCAGACTGGTTACAACAATATTCGATGTACCGATTGCGGCGGTCACGCTGATTGACCGGGACCGGCAATGGTTCAAGTCGGTTCAGGGCCTGGATGGGACCGAAACCAAGCGTGAAATCGCATTTTGCGATCACACCATCCGCAAAACGCAATGTATGAACATTGCAGATGCAACCCTTGATCCGCGGTTTGCGGATAACCCGATGGTGACCGGCGAGCCTTACATCCGGTCCTATCTTGGTGCGCCGATCATCACTGCGGATGGCTATGCCATCGGCGCGCTTTGCGCGATTGACTACAAGCCGCGCAGTTTCAGCCCCGAACAAGAGCGGATGTTGGTCAGCTTTGCGGATCTGGTAATGAACGAGCTTGAATTGCGTCAGGTTGCTTCGGTTGATGCATTGACCGGGCTTTCCACGCGGCGGGCCTTGGTACAGGAAATCGAGGCAGTGATGGGTCAACAACGTGACGCCGCGCTGCTTTTCCTGGATCTGGATCATTTCAAGGCGATCAATGACAGATTTGGTCATGCCGCTGGTGATGCTGTACTGCAGGACGTGGCTGGCGTCTTGCTAGACAATTGCCCGGATATTGCCACTGCCGGTCGGCTTGGCGGCGAAGAACTTGCGATGATCTTGCCCGGTTACGATGAAGATGCAGCCCAGGAGGTCGCTGAAACCGTTCGCAGGAGCATCGCTGCGCTGGCGTTGGTTGATTATCCCGACCTCGTCGTTACCACGAGCGTCGGCATAGCCATGCGCCACGCAAGTCACGATGGTCACGCCTGGATGGAAATGGCCGATGCAGCGCTGTATGAGGCTAAGCGGCATGGCCGCAATTGCGTGCGCCTGTCACAGTCCGTGACACCGCCGACAATGGCGGTCCAGCGTTAGGAAACAGCTTTTCAGGTCCCATTGGGTCAGCCAAAGACAGCTAACCCACATGGCCTTGCACATCCACCTCTCCTACCCCAGCGAAGCCCGCATCCCGGTGCGTGTTTCCTCTGTTGACAGTTCTGCGTCCAGACGCCGAAATTCAGCCCGCGCGGTGCTGCGGTCCCCTGAATTGAGATAGGCATAGGCGCGCAGGATCGCGAGATCACGACGCAGACCGCCCTCAAGTCTTTCAAGCCCGTCAAAGAACAGGATCGCGCTTGGGTAATCTTCCTGCTGATAGGCCCTGACACCGCGCTGATCGAGAATGATCGCTTCGACGGTGCGTCTTTGTTCGGGGAGAAAATCAGTCGTTGCCGCAAGCTGTGACGCCGCATCGGTCATGTCGCGCCGCAGATATGACAATGCCATCCCATAGCGGGCATCGCGCCCCACAGTACCGGACATGGATGAAGCCGCCGTGAACAGCGCCAGCGCCTCCAGCGGTCTGTCGAGGTTGAACACGCACCATGCACGTTCATAGGCCACGTCCAACGAACGCGGCTGCGCTGATCTTGCAGCGCATTCGGCAAAGTTCTCGGCCTGTGCTGCGGATCTGACAGCATTGAGACGATTATCCCCCGACAAACGCAGCGCCGACAGCGGTGGGGCGGTCGCTGGCGCGGGGCTGGCAGCGGTGGGCTGGGCCGTGACAGTGCTGGCAGGTGTCGTTGTTGACGGTGTTGTCGGCGGCGTCGGTGTCGCTGTGGGGCTTGGTGTTGCCGGTGTGGTCGTCGCTGTGGTTGCCGGTGTAGTTGCAGCCACCCCGCGGCCGGCCAGTAACCGGGTTTCGAGCGCCGCGAATTGCGCGGTCGCAGCAGGTAGACGCCGCTGTGCTGTCGCGACCAGATCGCGAAGCTCTTCAACATCGGCAAGCGCATTTGCCTTTTCGATCGTCGCAATCAGGTCTGGCGCTGATGTGCAGGTCCGCACGATCTGCGAGAAAGCAGCCAACGCCGCCGCATCATTGCCCGCAGCAATCTGCAAATCCGCCAGTTGCCAAGTGTTGTTGATCCGATCGCAGCGCAAAAGATCGGGGATTTCTGATGCCAGCGCAATGGCAGCCGGTATGTCGCGCCGCCCAATGGCTGCGTTAAAGTCGATCTGCCCTTGCGCAAGGTTAATCAGCCCATTGATGTTGTCCGGCGGTGTCCATGACGGAAATGCCGTACGTGTTTCAGCTAGAACGCGCCTTGCACCATCCAGATCGTTACGGGCGATCCGGGCATAGATATCGTCGAGTTCAGTTGTTGGCTGTGTCTGCAACAGATCGGTCAAGGTCTCTGGCGGCGACCATTCGGGATAAACAGTTTGCAGTCTCCGGATTTCGGCCGTGACCGATGGCGTGTCTTCCTGTTGAATGTAGAACCGCAAGGCGCGCAAATCATCGGCGTTCGGGGTTGATTGAGCCTGTGCAATGGATCCAAAGACCACAAATCCAAGGCTGAGACAAAAGCGCGATATAGGGGTCATGTGACAATACAATTGGGATTTGCCTCGATAATCGCAAGAAGCGTCATAAGGTGCAATGTTGCGGGATAATAGGGTTGATCGACCGTGAAAAACGGCACGCTTGATCCGTCAAGGCCCTGACGGGCACAGTTAGTCAGGGCGACAATGGCCGCGTAACCGGCATCGGGGCTGGTTTCACGGACTTCACCTGTCAGACGGTCCATCACTGTTGGGGTCATAGAGCCGGAAAGACCTGCCATCTGATGAAAGGCCGCCTGACGTGCGACCGCCGGATGCGATGCCCTGCCCGACCAGATCAAGAACAATGGTACCCGCAAGGCTTCATAGCCATGAGCATCCGACAAACCAGTGGCAGTGACCAGGTCGCCTGCGCGGACTTCTGTCCAATCGGGTGTCAGGCCGGTCGCAGCCAGGTCTGCCAGCAACGCTTCGCCATCCGTGGCGCAGGTGGCAAATGCAGTGATGCCGGTCTGTGTGGCGATGTCGAACATTGCACGCGACATGTAATAGGAAAAATTCATGACGATGCCGGTATCGCGATTGAACCCGGACGCCGCCGGCGCAAACAACAACCGCCCGCCCTGATCGGGATGTGGCACAATACAGCTAGTGGCCAGATCACTGGCCATTGCAGATGCGCGGTCACGCAATTCAGGCCGATCAAAAGCGTCAGCAGCCCGCAGCAACGCCCAGACATAGAACAGATCACCGTCACTTGCATTATTGAAATCCGACACCCCGCGCGGATCAGTTGGCAGCCAACGCCATGCCAGAAGGTTATCGTCCCGGACCGCCAGTGTCGCCACTGTCCAATCGTCGATCAGGTCAAATGCGGTTTCGTCACCAACAGTGGCAGCCAAAAGAAGGCCATATCCCTGACTTTCGGAATGGCTTGCGCCTTGTTGCAGGCTATCGACAACCCTGCCGTCCTGCGCAAGATAGGTTTCTTTCCAGGCTGTCCATGCAGGCATCAGCGGATGCGTCAGAATGGCAGCGCCACTCTGTCCAAAACCGGCCCCCGGAAGCAAACAGCATCCCGCTGCAAGCAGTATTTCTCGACGATTCATCGTTTTCGGCTCCCACGGTTTCGGACAACGAACAAAAGCGCGACGATGACGGATAGAATCAACAAAGCACCCATGAGTGTCGCATAGCCCAGCGGCGACCAGGATGCATAATTTCCTGCAACCGTCCGGACATTGGCGATTGACAGCGGTTCAAGCAATTCCGGCCCCTGCGCGGGGGACATCCAGCTTTGCCATGTACCGTCGTGAGTCAGGATTGACAATTGACCGCTGGGACCTGTCGCACTGATACGGCCAGCGGTCACAGCTGCGGCGACACGTTCGGGGTCGGCCCCCTGTGCTACGACCAGCCACAGCACATCGCGGTCCTGCAGATCAGGCATGAGCAACAAAGCGTCACCATGCCGCCCGTCCACCCAATCCGCCAATGCAGGATCACGCGGACGCGCCAAACCCGATATCGCAGTTATCGTGTTTCCCACAAAACCGATCACACGGGCACCCAGTGACCTGTTTTCGGCAACAGTATCACTTTCTGTCATCATGGCTGCAGGCACCAGCATTGTCTCGACCATCTGGCGAGTCAGGCCCAGTTGTTCCAGAGGCACCGCATCAGCATGGAACACGCTTGTGATCGCAAGGCTTCCGGTGGTGGCTGTTTCTGCCAAGGGCCGGAACAGAACGTGCAGCGCATCAGCCACCGATGTTGCGACATTTTCGCGAGTATCACGGGTGACTGCAGCGATATTCTCAGGGGCCAGCCTCAGAAGCTGGGCACCAAGATCGGGAAACTGCATGCTTGGTGACGCAGGAATTCGCAGGGTTGTCTGATCAGACACACGCAGCAATTCGCCCTCGATGCGCGGACAGGGCATATCCGGTGGCTCGCCAGGAATGATCGTTTCGACCGTCAGCGCATTGATGCCGGGTGACAGCAGCCGCGCGGGGAAACTGACCTGCAGCACGGGAATTTCTTCGCCGCCCTGCCCGAACAGCGGCAACAGTCGCACGGTCGTGTCGTTAACTTTCAACAGCATCAGCGCGGTTTCCGGCAAACCTTCTGCGTAATCATAAATCAGCCCGATTTCAGCACTTTGCGATGCCAGTAGCAGCCAGTCGGGTGGCAAAAGAAAATTCAGATCGGACCGTCCATACCGGCCGCGCATAGCGACAGGTGGCAGCCCCATCTGGGCCAATGTTACATCCGAACCGGGGACAAAACGTACTGGCCCTGTGATCGGGTCAGGTCGCGGCAGGAAACTGTCCAGCACATCTGTATCTGACAGGCTGCGCATAACCAGCACCAAAGCACCATCGCGCGCGCGCCTGATCTGAAAATCCGGGCCTGCCCGGTCAATTATCGCAATCCGCGAGAGCCCGGCATTGGTTGGTGCTGGCGCGAATGGGTTCTGAACGACAACTTTCGGGGTAAGTTGCGGTGTCAGCCCACCCAGCCGCAGGCTCAGCTCGGCCAGTTCATCCTGCGTCGGAGGTTGTGCGGCGACGACATAGACGGGTTCGCCTGTTGCAAGCTGAGCAATCAATGCGCGCCGCAAAGCAGCCTGATCGGGTATACCCGTTTGCGCCGCTACACTGATGCCGCTTTGACGCAGGTCAATTTCTGTCCAGATATCGAAACTGGCTTCTGGTCCACAGAAAATACGGTGCGACTGCGATATCTGAACCATCAACTGGTTCTGGCCCTCTATCAGGTTTTCCATAGGCAGTTGCACAGTGGCAAAACCTTCGAAAGACCGCGGGCTGAACTGCGCGATCTCTCGCCCGTTCAAAAGAACGGTGACCGACGACAGTTCCGGCAGGACATTGATACTGGTGCGGTAAGCGATGCGCAGTTCCTGAACATCCGTGACGACCGGCACATCAATAACCAGGTTTGCCTCGGCAAACTCGCCAGAAAGGCGGATCACGCCAGCACCCAGATCGGACAGCGCCGGATAAAACGCAACGTCAGCAGCCGCTGCCTGGTCAGGATCAACCTCAGCCGCGCTGCGTTCAAGGACAGGCAAAGAAGGCAGGATGGCCGGATCGGTCTGTCCCAGCGTCTGCTGCGCTGGTGGCACCGGGGTGGGTGTCATGCTGTCGATCATTGATCGCAGGTCAATGCGCCCATTGTCAGCCGGCGTCGCAGGGTCAGCAGTGACTTGTGCCTGAAGCTGGCCGGTGCACAGTAGCGCCACAAGGGAAAGCAGGCAAAAATGAGATTTCATGCCTTTTTCTCCAACAGATCTGCATCGCGCGCAGCGGCAACCATCTGTTCGCGGTTCTCGATATCGACCCCGAAGGCCAACAGATGCACAGGCACGGATTTTGATTCATCCTCTGTGCCCTGGTTCGCCTTACGGCCGGGTTCACGTGCTAGATCACGCAGCAAAAAAGGAAACCCGCTGACAAAAAGCCAGAACGCGTAAATCAGTCCTGCAATCAAGCCTTTGGGCGTGCGCGTGGAATTCCGCACTTTGCGCCAGTTCTCACTGTCGCCAAAAATCAGGAATGCGACCGCTTCGCGCACAGCAGCAGGTTGTTCGGCGGCGATCAGGGTGCCGATCTCGATACCCTCCTGCGTGACTTTTGCCGACATGATCGTTGCACGAACCGGGGTTTGCAGACGTGGAACATCGGGAAAAATGGGCATGAAGCGAACTTCCAGGCCCTGCAGGTCCGTGACCTTGAAATTCTCGAAACTTGTTGGCAGCAAAAGCTTTGCCCCACTGGTTGACGCATCTCTGATGCGACCTGACAGTTTCTGATCGGCTGTGCCTTCAAGCCAGACCTCTGCCGCCGCATCCATTTCTATCCGTGGTGATGCGCGGCGCTGCTGGCGCTCTGCCACCGAGCGATAAGCAACGCTAACAAGGATAAAGTTGAACACCGCCCAGCCGCCAACAACGGTCAGCACCGCGTGGTCGCCCGGAAATGCGATCCAGCGGATGACCAGTGCAACAATACCGGCCAGCATGGTCAGAAAAAGGATCGTCAAGGGCCAATGGATCGGTGAGATGTAATCCTGGTTCAGTGTTTCATCCTTGGCCGTGACGTTGAACTTTGCCCCGCGCGGACGCAACACAGTGCGCAACACCGCTCTTGCCAGATATGGGGCCTGAGCAACCTCGTATATCTCGGAGATCAATGGCCAGCGGGAACTGCCATATAGGGCGTTCTGCACCATGAACGAAACGGCCAGATAGCCCAGCATGTAAGCCATGACTTCCTGAACGGTGGACACAAAGATTTCCAACCCGAAGAACAGGTAGACAAGCGGAGCATATAGATAAACCAGCCGCATCAACGGAAACAGCCAAAAGCTCATGGAGTTGATGTAGCAAAGCCGCTGCGGCAGCCGTAGACCTTTGCGGAACAGCGGGTTCTTGAGCATGAGCATCTGCATCATCCCCGCCGCCCAACGCCCACGTTGCTGGATGAATGATGCGAATGTTTCCGGCTGCAGGCCCGCGATCATCGCGCGGTCTATATACAGGCTTTTCCAACCAGAGGCGTGAATTTCAAGCGCCGTCTCTGCATCTTCGGTGATCGTCTCGCCTGCGAAGCCGCCCACACTGTCAAGCGCTGATCGCCGCAACACCGCCGCAGAGCCACAAAAGAACGCGCCGCCCCAACGGTCTAAGCCACGGTGAATCCTGCTATAAAACATCTCATTTTCTGGCGGGCAAGCCGGGCTGAGTTGAAGATTACGCTGGATCGGATCCTTGTTGATGAAAAAATGCGGTGTCTGCACCAGGAACAGCTTTGGATCTTCCGCAAAATACCCGACAGTGCGTGCCAGAAAGTCGCGGCTGGGCACGTGGTCGGCATCGAAAACCACAACCAGTTCGCCCGTCAGTTTTTCCAGTGCCGCGCTCATATTGCCGGCCTTGGCCTTCTCGTTACGCGCGCGGGTGTTGTAGGTGGCGCCGAGTTCGAGGCATAGCGCCTGCAGCTCTGCGCGCCGGGCACGGGAGTTTCTGGCCAGCACTTCGTCAGAGGAATTGCAGCGTTGATCCGTGCCACCATCATCGCACAGGACCACCCGCAGTTTTTCAGGTGGGTAGATGATGTTCTTTGCAGCAGCGATCGTCAGGCTCAGCATTTCGACCGGTTCGTTATAGCTGGGGATTAGAATATCGACCGTGGGCAGGTCTTCCGGCTTGACCGTCTCCGGCAGCGGCCTGCGCGTCGGATCGGCGGTGATGAAGGCGCTGAGGAAAAACACCGCGATAGAGTAGGTTTCGACGATCAGAAGCAGGATCGCGCAGACAAAGGAAATGTTGAAACCAGCTTCAGGCAGCGTCTCAAACACGCGCCAGAGATAGTATCGCATCACAATCAGGCTTGCCGTGGCCAGCAGGAAAAAGCGCGCAACCATCAACCGTGCAAAGGGCTTTAGCAGCGCTACGACCGCCACCGCCACTATCGACAAGAATGCCTGACCGCCGGTCGAGGTAGGCACACTGACCAGTGCAATGAACGGGATGATGATGATGACCCACAACAAGAGCGTTGCAGAGAACCGGTTGCGCGATGAATTTTTGACAATGCCCACTTGATTAGCTTTTCACGTTTATTGCAGTTGTGGAGCAGCAAGCGGTGACAGCATCCGGCTTTCACCGGTCGTCGCACTGACTGTGGCATTCGCAGATACTGAAATCTGCTGATCTGTGATCGGTCTCAGGGCCTGCGCGAAATCACCGATGACGCAGTTGCGCAGCATCGCTTCAAGCACATTTGTGCCTGCTGGCAACAGCCGCGACGTGTTGTCGATTTGCCGGAAGGCAAGGACGCAGTTCGTTTGCCCGCCACTGCGATATTCGAGAAAAAAGTAGGTTCCCAGTGAATCGCGTGCACTCTTGAGATCGCGGTCATTGACCGCAGCAAACGGTGTCGAAACCGCAGGTGCGCGTGATAAAAGATCACCCAGATCAAAGCGGTTGCGCGATACGCGGGCGCGAAGCCACAGATAATTGTCGCCCGCCATTGTTGTATCGTTCTGAAGTCCGATGACCTGCTCTCGTTCTGCGCCCAGATTGCGTTCGATCGCGATCAAGGCTCCATCCGGTGTTGCCCAGGTCTGGCGAAGTTGCGTGATGAAAAACTGCTGGGACGTCTGCAAAACACCTGCAGGTAGGCTGGGCAGCAATGGTATTGCTGTGCATCCAGCAAGTAAAACCACCGATCCCAGACCCAAACGACCCAAAAACGGCCGTCTAGTCAACCATGTTAAAACAGCCCGATGTTTGCACACGGGTAATAGAGCCAACCATCTCATCGGCAAATACTTTTCTAATAATCACACTATTGAAACGCTGATCGTAAAAATTGCCGTCGAAGCGGGCAGCACTCGTAACGTCTCGACTGTATCTGGACATGACGCCTACCATAAGGCTAATTAAAGTTTTTTTGACAACTGTGACTGAAAACCGCCACTGCCGGTCCCGCCGTGCTGCGATGACAACGCCCCGCACTCGCATTCATCGCTTGACCGGACTATTCCCATGATGCCTACTGCAGCGAGCCGACGCGCAACACAGGCGATGCAACCAAGACGGCAAACTACAGACATCGCCGACAGATATTTCCGCCACATCCGAACACCGTTGTTTGTTACTATACCATTGTTTTGTATTTCTTAAATTTGACATTTCATGAGAACCACATGAACAAAATTCCTTTTTTCCGGCTTGCAGTCGTGCTGCTTTTCGCGACGGCCTGCTCCTCATCAACGGCACCGGCCCCGGATGTGGCCGAACCTGATGAACCGGCGGTTAATGTGCCTGATGACCCGGCATTCGAGGTTTATCTGACCGATGCGACGCGAGCCAACCGGGTCCGCGTCAATCGGTCGCAACCAGGTGACGCAGAAATTCTGGCCCAATTCGAGGATACGAACCCGGACTCGCCCGACGGCTATCGCAGCCTGATTGCGCTGAACGATCAGATTTATGCGAATAATGTCGTGATCGAAGTGATCGCCGAAGTCCCCGGCACGGCACCGGACGCAAGCGCGACCCGGCTGTTGCGGCTGACAACGGATCAGGCACCGCTGGAACAGATGGCAGGCGCTACAGGTCTCTACTATTTGCGGGGCGATAACTTTGTCTGGGTGACGATTGACGATGGCCCGCTTTTGTCGGGTAGCGATAGCAGGGGACTAGTCGATCTGGTGCTCGATTTCGACGCGGGCACGGCCGATCTTAATCTGCGTACCGGGCAAGCAGGTGCATCAGTGGTACGGACGGAAATTGTGGTCGCCGGTTTGCCGTTTGATAAACGCAGTGGCGCCTTTGGCGGGCCGATCACGGTGGATGTACACAATCCTGTCGGCCCTGAGATTTACAAGGTTAATGGCACCCTGCGTGGCAATGTCGGGGGCACTCCGGCATATGCGAACAGCCAGCACGGGCTGTCGACTGCCGGCCTTTACACCGCATCCGGCACTGATCAGGGCGCTGTGGTGAAGATTGATGGCGCTTTCGCCGGTGTCGATCCCAATGCCCTTGCGCCAACACCTTAAATGTCTGCTTGCCGGTGTGCTGGCCGCGTCAGCGGCGGGCAGTATGGCCAGTGCCGAAACAGACTATAGCGTCGATAAGCAGTCTTTCGCGTCAAGCGCACAGGTCGCGCAACTGGCACGGTCTGAACGGCTGCGGATGTTTGTATGGGGGAAATGGATCGAGACCGGTCAAGCCCCGCGCGAAATCGTTGATGCGATGCGCAGCGGGCTGACGCGTCAAGGCTTTTACCACGACGCCGACACGCCGAACATCATTCTGCTGGACAGCTCGGCGGGTCCTACCCTTGCCTATGACAGAAACATCAACGGCGGACTGGCCCAGGACAGTTTTTCGCTCGGTGGTCTGGTGTTCGACGCGGATCCTGATCTGCTTGCGATCCCCGGCATAGTTCTGGGGCTCGGTGCCGGTGGAGTCGGGCGCCTGGCATTGTCTCGGGGCAGCTATCTTGAAGCCACAGTCAGTAGCGCGGCCGGATGGGCACCAGCCAGCACGCTTGGCGTTTTTGATGGATCGGTGCAACTCTGCGCGCGTGACCATCTTGTGCGCTGGAACTTCCTTGATGCCTGCCTTGTGCAAGGGTGGAGCGCGCGTGACCTGACCAACCAAAGCATCACACGGGGCAGTATGGCACTGTCGACCATCTTTGAAACAGACCATGGCTGGCACGAGGTCAGCGGACAGCTTGCCCGCACCGAATTTGATGAATATGCGCAGATCACCACCACCCTTGGCATAGAGTCTGTCTGGGACAGGGTTGTCACCGAAACATCAGTTACGTTTGGTGTTCCGGTTGACGGGACCACTGCGCTTGCGCATCGGATGGCTCTGGATGTTCACTGGCTGATGGCACGCCAGCCGGTCAGCCTAAGTTTGTGGCGCGTCACCGCACGCGGTGGCAGTTTCCTGGGCACCAGCAGAGAAGACCAGTCAATCGGGCTGACCTATCAATGGCAAGCAAGCGGCGGACCATTAGTCGAGATCGGTGTGACCAGCCGCGATTCGACAGTCGATATTTTTGACCAGGTCGATGCCAGCTTTCGGCTTCGTTTCGACGGGTTCGGCCTGTGATTGACGTTATTGCTCAAGTCTGACGGCGAGGCGTGGGTCAGGTTAGCGCCCCAAAAGATCGCCGTATTTTTCTATAAAACGAATCGCATCCACCGGCTTGCCCAGTAAAAATCCCTGAAGTACGTCACAGTCGTTTTGAATGAGCCAATCCGCTTGGTCCTGCGTTTCTACGCCTTCGGCGACAACACGCAACTGCAAGGCATTTGCAATGGCGATGATGGCTGTGATCAATGGGTTCCCAACGCCCTCGGCATGTTCGATGCGTTCAACAAAGCTGCGATCGATCTTGATCGCATCCAAAGGCAGTTTCTGCAGATAGCTGAGCGCGGAATGTCCCGTTCCAAAATCATCAATTGAAATCCTCACCCCCGCCTGCCGTAACACATGCAGGTTGGTCAACACACTTTGGGAGCTTTCCAGAAACAGGCTTTCGGTGATTTCCACACCGAAAAGTGTTGCGGCGACATTCGATGCGGCAAGTTTGGTCACGATGTCATCGCCGATCCCTGCATCCTGAAGGCTGATTGCCGACAGATTGATTGAGATAGGAAAAGCCAAACCGTTCCGCCGCCATTGGGCCAATTGTTCAATCGTATTGTCGATGACCATACGATCAAGCATCCGAATGAGCCCTGCATTTTCAGCGGCCGGGATAAACTCGGCCGGGCTGACGCTGCCACGTTCTGTGTGATCCCAGCGCAGCAAGGCTTCCGCGCCGATCACCCGATTGCGTCTTGCGCAAAACAAGGGCTGATACGCAAGACGAAAGCCCGTCTGTTCCGTAAGCGCCACATGTAATGCCTGTGTCAGACCGGCTTGCCGGATAGTCGCGTCACGCAACGATTTGTCGAACCTTGTGACCTGATTTTTACCAGTCGCCTTTGAACGGTACATCGCCATATCGGCATTGCGGATCAACTGGTCGGCATCCTGTGCATCGTGGGGTGATATTGCGACGCCAATACTTGCAGTGACTGACAGGCGTTCACCGTCAGCGATAAAGGGATCTAACATCGCACGACGCAGCCATTCAGCAAACTGCATGGCGTCTGCTATTTCAATATCAGGTACAGATATGACGAATTCATCACCACCAAGGCGACCAAAAACAGCATCCGGGCGCAAAATCGCAGAGAGTCTCTCAGCAATTGCGCGTAACAAGGCATCTCCTACGGAATGACCAAGTGTGTCGTTCACTGCTTTGAAGTTATCACAATCGATCAATATCAGCGCAAGACGCTGCCCTCGAGACTTCATACGCTGCAGATCACGCTTCAGATTCTCTTCAAATCGGGCACGATTGCAAAGCCCGGTGACGGCATCATGGGCCGCAGCAAATTCAAGCTTGGCCTGTGCTTTCTTCCAGTCCGATACATCGCGTTCAACAGCAACAAAATTGGTGCAATTGCCAGCGTCATCGAAGACTGGCGACATGCTGATGTCGACCCAATATGGGCGGCCTGCTTTGTTATAATTCTTGAGTTCGACATTGACTGGCAAGTGCGCGCGCATCGCACGATGCAGTTTTTCCAGCTCGGGTCCGGGTGTATCTGGCCCTTGCATAATGCTTGGGCTCGTGCCGACCAGCTCGGCTTGAGAAAAGCCTGTCATTCTTTCTGCGGCGGGGTTTACGTAGACAATTTTTGGCCATTTCGTGCTGTCGGTTGGCGTTGACTCTGTGATCACCAAAGCATCGTTCAGGCGTGAAGCGGCGGCTTCTAACAATTTGAGATGCTGCGCTTTCTCGACGTCCTTTGTCGCGTCCCGGAAATATACAGCCAGTCCGTCTGCGACCGGATATGCCGAGACATCAAACCATTTCTCAAGTAATGCGAAATGGTCCTGAAAATGCTGTGTCTTGCCCGTGCGCATTGCGCGACGGTAACTCGACTCGAATGCCGACCCAATCGCCTGCGGAAATTCCTGCCAGATGTCTTTACCGATCAAACTATCGTGGCCACGCAACAACAGATCTTCCGCACGAGAATTCAAATAGGTAAAGCGGAAATCATGATCGAGCGTGAAGAAGGCGTCACTGATGCTTTCCAGTATTGTGCGCCTTTGGCTATCCGCCTCTGCCACCCGTTCTTCAGCTTCGTACAGCAAAGTGAGATCTTGCGCAGCACCCTGAATCCCGATGATTCGACCAGCCTGATCCAGATGTGGCCAACCCAGCAACCTGACCCTGATAGGCCGCGCTTTCACAGTGTTAATTGTGAAAGCTTCGTCAAAGCTGAGGCCATCCATGATACAGCGGCGCAGCAGGTTCATAATTCGGTCCCGGTCTGGCGACTGAAGAAGGTCTGACCCTTCACCAAAATCTGGTTCAATGCCGGGATCAGCTTCAAACATGCGATACATGCTGTCCGACAACACCAAACTCTGCATGTCCCGATCAATGCGCCAGCCGCCGATCTGGAGTTTCTCGCCTGCGATCTGGATCAGTTCCTGGGCTGCCGCCAGTTTGGTTTCAGTTAAAGCAAATTCCGAAATGTCCTGAATATATCCTAAAACAAGTTCGCGCGCGCCGACGTGATGCCGCTCTGCCATTCCTTTGACATAAGCGATGCTGCCATCATGTCGCTTGATACGGTGCTCGAACGCGATAATCGGCTCTCGGTTCTGCCGGAACTGCGTGAATTCTGATTTTATCCGCTCGCGATCATCGGGATGAACAAGCGACATGAACACAGAATCATTAAACGGTGCACGATCTGCCGGTGAAATCCCAAAGATTTCAAGCACACGGTCCGAGAAGTGGTAGATGTTACGTTCGACATCGAATTCCCATGAGCCTAATTTGAACAGCCGCCTGACTGTTCGCAACCGCGTTTCGTATTCATGCAGCAACATCACTGCGGATTGTAGTTCCTGCGCCTGTGAAACATCGATTTGCGATCCGGATCGCTGGTCACTTTCGTCTGGCCGGTTCTGCGGACCAACAGTCTGTAGCGCAGTCACATCTTCTGTGCGGTGAATAATGTAGATAAGTTTGCCCGCGCTATCAAAGACCGGTTTGTTGAACGGCATCCAGAACCGATCGACAAACACACCATCGCGATTGCGTATCGGATACCGCTGAACCGGCATTGCATCCTGCAAACCAAGCGTTTCGACCTTCCGAAGTGACGCCCGCAAGTGACTGACGCCGTCTGCATCTGGATCATCAGGATTGTCCGGAAAGATATCAAATAAAAGCTTTCCGTAGATCTCTGACCGTTCCTTCATCATGATCGGAAGAAACGCGTCAGTCACAGCAATTATGCGATAGGTTTTGGGTTCCAGAACCAGCATTTTGCCTGGAACTGCTTCAAATATTTTTCGATATGCATCTTCCGCCCATAGCGCTTCCTGCTCCGCGACTTGAATAGCTTTTGTCAGTGATGCATGCTGCGCCTGCAATGTCTGGTTTTGATCAATAATCGTAGCCAGAACAAGATCGCTTCCACGCAACTGCATCCGATGCCAATAAAAGGTGGCACGATGTTGGTGGCCCGATTTTGCGGTAATGGTCCAAAGCCCTGCATCACAGGATTCCTGAGTAAAGTTCTGGACTTGTTGCTTGAGGCGCTCACGTTCTTCTTCAGGCCGAAGCTCGATGATCGTAAGCGTTTCCAGTTCCGACCTGTCATAGCCAAGCCAGTCTAGCGCTTTGGGGTTGGCATAAAGAATATGGTATGTATCGCGTGCAAATATCCAGACGGGATGCGCAACCGCATCCAATACAGAGATTGCAACAGATTCACTGTCTATGTCCTTTTTCAAGGCTGCCACTTTCTATGGAAGGGCTCTTCATGAACCAAACAAGTGGCGACACACACATACATTTACAAAAAACACGAAAAAATTCTGATAATCACATTATTGACTAAGATGACTGTTTCATCCAGCACCAATTTATAGCGATAGCACACGATGCGACGAGCCTTGATGGCTGACTAAAACACCGTGACCTCAGGTCTTAGATTTCGTTTTGCCGGTAAAGAAGCCGCGTCTGAAAAGATACATGTCCCGCTTCATCACTTCGATCAAATACCCTTTTCCTCCGCAATATGCAGATTCACGATCGGTTCAGCAGGACAGGTAGAGGCCTGCGGGTCATCCGTACTGAAGACAACGCACCGCCTTCCAAGGTTCTTTGCCTCATAGAGCGCTGCATCAGCGATCCCGACAAGCGCATTGGCGGTCTGTACCTGCTGTCCGTGGGCGGCCCCGATACTGACGGTTATCGCGACACGCTCTCCTGCAACATCAAAATTGCACGCAGAGACGACGGCCAGCAGACGTTCAGCCAGAGCCTGTGCCGCATCGCGAGAGATATCCGGGAGAATAATGCCGAATTCTTCGCCGCCAATCCGCGCAACGATGTCATCATGGCGCACTGACTGACTCATCGCACCGGCGATTTTCTGCAGAACCACATCGCCGAAAACGTGACCGAACCGGTCGTTTAGTGCCTTGAAGTGATCAATGTCGACATAGAGAAGATAGTGGCTACCTGGCCGGGCGAGCACGCGGGCAAGTTCGGCATCAAAGCTGCGGCGATTATGCAAGCCGGTCAAGGAATCGCGAAGCGACGCTTTCAGCAGGGCCTGCTCACGCAATAGACTGTCTTTTTGCCGCTCCAGGGAAAGCCCTACCATCGTTGTCAGGAGCACGGCGGCGATCGTCGCGCCGCCCGACAACAAAAGCAGCGGAGGATGTGCACCGTCGCTTGAAACGACGTGAAGAACCACCAGCGGGACAGTGAGCATCAGGCCAAGCACGATCATCGCGCTGACGGGACCGCGGGTCAGCGATCTGATTTTCCAACGCCAGATTAACGCGACAACACCGCAAAGCGTCGGGCCAAACAGATTGGCGAGTCCGGCAAGATCGGTTGACCAACTTTGTGACAGCGCGCCAATTGGTGCTGCGACGATCAAGGCGGGAAGACCACCAAAAGCCGCCGCCAGAGCGACACACATGAACCTGCCATTCAAATGAAGGCCGGTCATCGTTGCGTATGAGATGACATCAAGCAATAATATCGAAAGGCCGAACATTGCGCCAAGCAGCAGTGACTGCTTCAGCGAGTCCAATTGCAACTTTCGTAGGAAACCGAAGATAACGACAATGATCGCGAGCAAACCCACGCCTTGCAGGATTGTCACGACAAGCTGGCTCACTGCCGTGTTAATGCCCAATGCAAACGTCCTCAATCACCAAACTTAATGGCCACAAACTGCGTCATATTCATATTAATGCAAGCATCGAATGCTCAAATATGAATTCTCCCGTCGCAGTGTTGCCGTTTGTTCACAAAGGCTTTGATAATTTGGCACCCCCGGGCGACACTGGCGTGCCTCCCCAAAAACCGTGCTATTCAAGTGGAGAGTTTCTGTAAGGCAAGTCGCCGTCATCGCCGGTTCGGTGAACATTAGGTGTTCGATTGCAGTACGTCCCTCCATTCCGGATGGCGTCCGAACTGTGCTTTGGCGAACGGACAAAGCGGAACAATGGCGACCTTGTCGCGCCGCGCATCTTCGACCGCTTGTCGCACCAACCGCTCTCCGACTTTGCGGCCTCGCAAGGCGGCGGGCACTTCGGTGTGGTCGATGATGATCAACCCGTCACCAGCCCGACTGTAGGTCATTTCGGCCGCGTGGCCGTCGATAACCACGCTGTAACGTCCCTTCGACGCGCCATCTTCTCGTTCGACCGGGATTTTGCCTGGCGATGATGCGTCCTTTGTCAGTTCCGCACTGGGCCGCCGGACTTGGCGCGGCTGCCCCTGCGCGCATTCCAGAAGATCGCGGTCCCAGTCTCCCAGATCGGCGGCGGCCTCGTAGGTTGAGACGAGGAAAGCCATCAGCGCCTCGTCGGGATCGGCTGCACTCTGAACGGCATCATAAGGCAGCAGGAATTCCGACAGGCCATCATGCCAGAATGCCGCATCAGGCTGGACCGACGCAGCCCGGTACCCACCGGGCGCCGGATAGGCATAGGCATAGAAGGCGGGATAGTCGATGCCATTCCCGCCCGGCCAAAAACCTGCAGAGGAGACTTCCCGATCATAGGCTTCCTGCGCCACATCATCCGGCAGCGATGGGATACCGGCAGGGTGCAGTGGCGCGCGCCGACCCGAAAAACGGGTGACCGCGAGATCCAGCGCGCCCCAAAACAGGTGAACCGGGCTGGACTTGCCAAGAAACGAAGTCCGGAACCTGCCCATGACCCGGTCGATCGCCACCAACGCCTGGTGATAGCGCTGTACGGCGTCCCGGTCGTAGGGCCGGTCGCGATGATCCTCGCTGAACGGGACGGGATCGGGCACCTCGTTCGGCGTATCGTTGAAGGTCGGCGTGCCACCGAGGTCTGTGATCAGCTTTACAAAATTCGCGCGAAACGCCGCCACCGTTGTCGGCCCCAGCGCGAAGCTTGCCATCCGGCCGTTGCCGCATGTGCCCACGACCTTGTGCTCGTGGAAATCAAACCGGATCTCTATGCCCGGACCGTCCGGTATCGGCGAGGACGCGAGGCCGGTCGGCGTGACATAGAATGTCGCATTCCAGGAATGGTTTAGCCATGGCGTATGCGCCAACCTGTATTTGCCGACAATCTGCAGATACAGGTGCAGCGCAGAACAGGTGTCGCGCCACCCAAGGTAGTCAAGCTGGGGCCAGTTGATCGTCATTATGGGTCTTCTCCATGCGGCATCTGTCAATTGCGCGGTCAGGTCACTTTACGTCATCAACGCCCGCTATTCCGGCGCGGGAATATGTTCGTCGCGGTCATCGGCCGGAAGATCGAAACGTCCCTTGCCCCAGTTTGCGGCACGCCATTCGGCCTTCGCGTGTTCTATGCGCTCCTGCGACGAGGCGACGAAGTTCCACCAGATGTAGCGGGGTCCGGAAAAGGTGGCGCCGCCAAGGATCATGAGCCGTGCGCCCCGTTCGCCTGCGGCGACGGTGATCCTGTCGCCTGGGCGGAAAACCATCATCCGACCAGCGTCGAAATCCTGCCCCGCAACCGAAATAGAGCCTTCAACAATATAGATGCCCCGGTCCTCGTGATCATCCGGCATCGGTAAGCGGCGTCCGGGTTCAAGTTTCACGTCGGCATAGAAGGTTTCCGAGAGCATAGTTGCAGGCGCGGTTTTCCCATAAGCGCTGCCAAGGATCAGCCGAACGGAAACGCCATGATCCTCGATCATCGGCAGCGCCTCCTGACCGTGATGCTCGAAACTGGGCGCCATGTCTTCATGGCTGTCGGGCAGGGCCAGCCATGTCTGTATCCCGAACAGGCTGTTTGGTCCACTGCGGGCCGTGGCCGAGGTGCGTTCCGAATGGGTCACGCCGCGCCCGGCCACCATCCAGTTCAGCGCGCCGGGACTGATGATCTGATCGGCACCGGTGCTGTCGCGATGATGAAAATCGCCGCGAAAAAGATAGGTCACGGTGCCCAGCCCGATATGCGGATGCGGACGCACATCGACGCCCTGCCCGGTCAGCAATTCGGCTGGCCCAGCCTGATCAAAGAAGATGAACGGCCCAACCATCTGCCGTTTGGGTGCTGGCAGGGCGCGCCGGACCTCAAACCCGCCCAGATCGCGGGACCGCGGGACTATGAGTGTCTCGATTGCGTCAATGCCGGTCTCATCGGGACAGCCGGGGTCAAGTGCGGGGTTCCAACTCATGCGCGTCGTCCTCTCGTTTGCTCGCAACCGACACTTTGCCTGCCGATGTCAGGGCCTGATCATGACTCATCCAACCTGCCCGCGCGATGGGGCGTTGTGGTTTCGTCTGGTTCCGAGTTTGGCGAAGCCGCATCCCGGTGGCTAGCCATGCTATGCATCAAACTGTGTCGCGAAATACGGAACGCTTCGGCCGTGTCCATGGATGGCGACCAACCGCCACCCAGTTCCTTGCAGATTAGGCCTGCAGGTCCTCGCGGCCGAGACCCCAGATGTCCGGGTTCCGTATGCAATGGTCAACCAGAGTGTCAATCAGCACCCTGATCTTCCGTGCGGGATGCAGACCTGGCGGTCTGACGACAAAGGCACCAGCCAGCGGTGGGGGATAGCGCGTCATTATCGGGACAAGGGCACCTGACCTGATATAGTCATGGGTGATGCAATCGGGAAGAAAGGCGATACCAAGCCCCGAGGCCGCAGCAGCAGCAAGCGCCACAGCGTTGTCGGCCTTGAACCTGCCCTGCGGCTGGACTGTCACGATTTTGCCGTCATCCATGAATTGCCAGCTCTCGGTGCCTTGCATGAGCGCCTCATGGGCGACGACTTCGTCTGGGGTCTCTGGCGAGCCGTGTGTAGTGATATAGTCTTGGCTTGCGACAAGCCTTCCTTGGATTGTGACGATGCGCTTCGCAATCATGTTGGAATCCGGAAGATATCCAACCCGAAGCGCGCAATCGAAACCCTCTGCGATGAGATCAACGAAGCGATCACTGTAAGAGCTCTGGATATGAAGGTGCGGGTGGCGATGCGCCATTTCGGCAAGTACCGGTGCGAAATGCGTCGGGCCGATGGACAGCGGCATGGCGATCCTAAGTCGGCCCCGCAATCCGCCGGTCGGCAGGATCGTCTCTCTGGCCATGTTGATTTCGGCGCTGGCGCGGGCCGCATGGTCCCTGAATGTCGATCCCGCCTCGGTCAGCGCGGCGCCGCGGGTCGTCCGTGCGAGAAGCTGTGTGCCGAGTTCCGCCTCGATCCGAAATAGCCGCCGGCTGACGATGGATTTGGAGACGCCAAGCCGACGCGCTGCGGCCGATATACCCCCGGTATCGGCCACGGCGACGAATGTATCCAGATCCTCTATATCCATTTTGACGTTCCCCGTTTCGCGACACAGCTTGCCCGAGTATGCCACTAACTTGTTGCCCAACGGAACGACAAATTGCTTGCAGGAAACAACGCCCGCGTACGTGCCCGCGGCCATAATCGTGGAGCAATGGGGAAGTATGGAATGTTCACCCAACGCGCGATCCTTGGCTTTGGTCGCCGCAAGACTACGCAGCAAAGCGGACAGGCTGCGCCAGCCCAGTTCACGTCCGCCATGTCAGCGTCTCAGAAGGAAACGAGAATGGAACTTTCAGCCTATCTGACCTTTCTCTTCGTCAGCGCGGCCCAAGCTGCGACGCCGGGCCCGTCAACAGTGTTTATCGTGAACAACGCCATCACCCACGGGTGGCGCCGCGCGCTGGCCGCATTGAGCGGTGATTTGCTGGCGATCGCGTTACTGGCCACGCTTTCCATCATCGGGCTGGGGGCGCTGCTGCTGGCCTATCCGGTTGCCTTCCTTGCCCTGCGACTTGCAGGCGCGCTCTACATCATCTGGCTTGGATGGAGCTTTCTGCGTCATCCTGCGCCACAATCGGACCCGACGGACCCAGAGGCATCGCGTGGGGACAGCGGGTTGGGGCTTTGGCTTCACTCCTTCGGTGTCGGCATCAGCAATCCGAAAGCGATCCTGTTTTTTGCCGCGCTGTTCCCCCAGTTCCTCCCGGTCGGCAGCGGAGCATCCGTGCTCGCCCTTCTGGTTGCAACCTTCGTCATCGTGAAGCTCATCATTCTTGGCGGCTATGCCTACGGAGCCCGCCACTTCGTTCGGCTACTGCGCAACCCTAAGCATGCGAGGCGTGGACGGATGCTAACTGGTATCATCTTTGTAGCTTTCGGAGCCCTAATGATCTGGTCCGCCGTTAGCGCGCCACAGGGCGCCGCGATGTAGCCAGCTAACCCAATTTCGTTGCGTTGGTTCATGCAGTACCCATGGGGGCTTTGAATGCCGCGAGATGTGCGACACACTTCCAGAACGAATACTCACCATGAACTTGGCACATTCGATCTGGCTGTGGCTGCAACTTGGTTGGACAGCAAATTGCCGTCTGAGGCGCACTCTGTTTTGGCAACCTGCATGAAGGCTGCCTTGATATCTGATCAGATGCCCTTGGAAAAACTACGCAGAAAATCCGCCAGCCGTTCACGGCTGGTGGTATCGGTCAGGTTTCCATCAGCATCAAAAAGACCGCCTGCGCGTGAGACCATCAGCCGTCCCTCGGCCCAGAAATCGACCTTGAGGGTGCGCAGCACAGGCAACCAGTGATCCTGCGCCATGATCGTGCCAAATGCGCCGGGCGAGGCGCCAATGACCGCCACCGGTTTGCCGACCCACATCGCCAATCCTGGCCCACGTGACATCCAGTCGATCGCATTTTTAAACACGCCGGGAATGCCATTGTTGTATTCGGGTGTGACCAACAGGATTCCGTCCGCGGCCTGAAGCTGTGATTGCAGGGTTTTGACCGAAGGCGGCAAACCGTTGGCTTGCTCCAGATCGCCATCGTAAAGCGGCACGTTGCGGATTGATCCCACCTCAATCGTCACGCCGTCCAGCTCTACTTCGGCTGCAGCGCGCAATAATCCTGTATTAAAGGATGCGCGCCGCAAACTGCCGCTGAGGCCAAGGATTTTCTTTGTCATTGCAAATTTCCTTTCAAAGCGGGTTTGGCCGAGATCAAAGGTTCTGGTACCGGCGCTGTCAGTATATTGTCACGACCTGACATGATATCGCCTTGGACCTGTTCAGTCAGCCGCTGTGCATCGCGGCGGCGCACATCCTCGAGCGCCTCCGTCACTGTGGCCTCGTCCCAGCCAAGGCGGCGCAGCCCCTCTGTCCCCATCATCAGCGCCGATTCAACCGTCTCGCGGATTTCAAAATCCACGCCAGCGCGGATCAGTTCCATCGCATGACCCCGATCATAGCTGCGCGCCAGTACGCTGGCATTCGGGAACTCGTGCTGGATCAGTTCGGCAATCGTGCTGACCGCGCGGCGGTCATCCACGCAGATCAGGATCACCTGCGCCTTGTCAGCCCCCGACGCATGCAGGATATCGAGCCGCGTGCCATCACCGTAGTAGACCTTGAACCCAAAGCGTGCCGCATCACGGATACGGTCGGGGTTGTTTTCGATGACCGAAACCTGTGCCCCGCGTGCCAGCAGCATTTGCAGGGCAATCTGGCCAAAGCGGCCAAAGCCGATCACCAGCACCTGACCGCGCAGGCCATCCGCTTTCTCTACGCCGTCCAGCGATGAATCAGACTCGCGCAGCAGCCGGTCCGCGATGATCAGTATCAGCGGGGTGATTGCCATGGACAGGATCACAACAGTCGAAAAGATCGCATTCTCGCGCGCGTCGATCACGCCACCGGCCAAAGCCGCAGTATAAAGGACAAAGGCGAACTCTCCACCTTGGGCGAACATCACGGTGCGGCGCAAGGCGGGCAGATTGGCCCCGCCAAAGACTCGTGCTGTCGCGTAGATTGCGACTGCCTTGACCAGCACATAGGCGACAAGCATGGCCAGCAGCAGTGGCCATTCCACCACCACCACCGCCAGATTGAGCGACATGCCAACCGCCAGAAAGAACAGGCCCATCAACAGGCCCTTGAACGGCTCGATATCGCTTTCGATCTGGTGGCGATAGCTGGAACCGGACAGAAGCACACCCGCCACAAAGGCCCCCATCGCCATCGACAGTCCGACCGTCTCCATCAAGAGTGCGGCACCCAGCACGACCAGCAAGGCACCCGCGCTCATCACCTCACGGGCCCGGGCACGGGCGAGCAAGGCAAAGAACGGATCAAGCAACCAATGTCCTGCCATAAGCAGCGCCAGCAGACCGCCAAGCGCAATGACAAGCGCAATGACTCCGCCGTCGCCTTGTGCGACCGGTGACAGAAACGCGACGACCGCCAGCAGCGGCACGATCAGCAGATCCTCGAACAGCAGGATCGAGACGGATTTCTGTCCCTCAGGGCTGGCAATCTCGCCCCTCTCTTGCAGGGTGGACATGATCACCGCGGTCGAGGACAGCACGAAACCTGCACCAGCAATAAACGCAGTGACCGGCGGCAGCGCAAAAATCGCCATACCCGCCAGTGACAACAAGATGATCGCCAGACTGACCTGCACCAGTCCCAGCCCGAAAATCTGCCCGCGCAGCGCCCAAAGCTTTTGCGGGCGCAGTTCCAGCCCAATCACGAACAAAAACATCACGACGCCAAGTTCAGCGAAATGCAAGATTGCGTCAGGGTCGGTGAATAGCCCCAACAACGACGGGCCGACGAGCGCCCCAGCAGCAAAATAACCCAGCACTGATCCCAGTCCGAGACGCCGGAAAAGCGGCACGGCAACTACCGCAGCCCCCATCAGCACAATGGCAGGCCCGATAACCTGCCCTAACCCTTCTGTTGCCATCGGCACGTTCCTTTCCAAATACACCAACATTGGCACGTCAGCGCCACGCATCTGTCAAGTGGTCTTGCCCATCGTCGTGTTCTTCCGACGCCAGGCTGTGACGTTTCAATCCAGCCGATTCACCCGCGTCATTGTTGATAGGCAAACCTGACATAGACCCCATGTTTCAATGAAATAAGGTATTTGCGATACTCAGCATGTTCATCGACAGGGGCTGATTGTGTTGGATACTGCGCAGAATGAGACCCAGGTGGTCTGGGGCATCGTGGTGTCGCGACAGGCGAATGGCAGGTTCCAGTGGCCTGCCGCGCTCAAAGATAAAGCTGTTGAGCGTATTCTTGGCGGTGAGACAATTGTTTCCGTCGCACCAAAAATCGGCGCAAAACAGTCGCTGGTCGCTCAATCGGCGCGCGCATTTGGTGATCTGATCGCCGACCCGACAATGGTTTGTGAGACCACAAACGAAAACACATCCCTTGGCCTTGTTGGAACCTCTCAGCGCCGCAAATTGGCCCTGTCCGTATTTCGCGACAGGAACCATTCTGGCACGGCCAACACCTCTTCTCGCCCTGTCTTGGTCAAAAGGCACATTGTTAGAAAGCATCTTTAGAGCGTAATTTCCAAGCGCTGTGCATTCGCGAAAGGCGTATCGGTCCAGACCCGTAGAAAGGTGCTGTGGGCGACAACGGCGATGCAGCTTTCAGGCCGCGCTTGCAGCCACGCGACAAAACCGTTGATCCGCTGATCCAGCACATCCCATGGTTCCTGCGTGAACGGGTCATCGGTCGCGGGGTCGTGATACCACCACGGATCATCCAGATGCGCAAAACTCAAATGCGGGAAATCCTGCGCAAGTTGTGCAGGCGGGCGCCCCACATCGCAGAAACTGTCTAGTCTTTCGCGCGGCAGATCATGGATCAGCCTTGTGATGTCCGCATCACCAAAAGCATGCTGCGCGGTCTGGATCGCGCGGGTGAAGGGTGAAATCACAATCAGTTCGATGTCTTTGACCGCCGTCATCTCGTCCGCCAAGGCCTTTGCTTGGTGGTGGCCCAGCGGCGACAGGGCGGCATCGCGCAAAGCCGGATCGCGTTTGATCAACTCTTCGTCGGGGACGGCCAGTGCGGCGGCATTATGCAAGGATTGGGCATGGCGGATCAGGTGTAGGCGCTTGGCAGACATATGTTTCTTCTTGTAAGGGGCGCAGCAAATCCTGTTGCACCGTGACAGATTATTCAGACCGCATTGGCCGGCAGAATATGGGTAGACGACCGATCAAAAGCCAGCCGATAGGTGTCCCCCACACAAAGCCCTGCAGCTTCGGTTTCCAGCACGGCCGCTTCGACCTGACCAAGGGCTGTGTCAAAACTGACCTCAGTGGCGCCACCAACAAAAGCCAGGTCGGTGATACGCCCGGACAGGCCAGCCTCGCCGTTGCGGGCAAGGCGCACGCCTTCGGGCCGCAGGATCAACTGCACTGGCCCTGCAGGTAAGGGGCTGTCCATCGGCAACGACATTTCTCCCAGTTGCACGGCATGTCCATCCCACTGCGCTTGCAACACATTTGCACGGCCGACGAAATCGGCGACAAACAGGCTGGCGGGGCGGTGATACAGGTCATGCGGGCTGCCGATCTGTTCGATCCGGCCTGCGTTCATCACGACGACTTTGTCAGAAATCGCGAGCGCCTCTTCCTGATCATGGGTGACATAGACCGCCGTCAGCCCCAACCGCTGTTGCAGCGCACGGATTTCACCACGCACCCGACGACGCAATTTGGCGTCAAGGTTGGACAGAGGTTCGTCAAACAGCACCACCTTGGGCTTCATCACCAGCGCACGCGCCAAGGCCACGCGTTGTTGCTGACCACCGGACAAGGCATCCACACGCCTGTCCCCGAAACCGCCAAGGCCGACGAGCGCAAGCGCCTCCGCAACACGCTCTTTCACCTCGGCTACAGGACGGCGGGCGACGCGCAAGCCGTAAGCGACGTTAGAATAGACATCCATATGCGGAAACAGGGCATAGGATTGGAACACCATTGTCACATCGCGCCGTTCGGGTGGCATACGGGTCACATCGGTATCACCGATCATGATCCGGCCTTCGCTCGGGATTTCCAGCCCGGCGATCATCCGCAGCGTCGTTGTCTTGCCGCAGCCTGACGGCCCCAGCAAAGTGACCAAGGTGCCCGGCTTGATGTCCAGATTGATGTTATTCACCGACGGTGGAGCGGCATTGAACCGCTTGGTCAGAGCGTTAAGCGACACAGCGGCGGCGGCCATTATTTCATTCCTTTTTTACTATTGCGCACATCAACCCGGCGCGACACGACCAGCAGCAGCAGGATCAACGCCAACAGACCAAAGATCATTACTGTCGCCATTGCCGCAGCACGCCCCAGCCGCCCTTGTTCGACCCAGGATAACAGCAGCACCGTGGCAAGGTTATTGCCCGCACCAACCAGAAAGATCACCTGGCTGACCGAGGTCATCGCCGACACAAAGGCAAAGATCAGCCCGGCAAGCAGCGGATACAGCAGCAACGGGGCCAACACCTTGACCATCGTGACACCAGACCCGGCTTTCAGAGTTGATGAGGCTTCTTCGAGACTGCGGTCAATCTGGCTTAACCCCGCCATCGACGCGCGGATCGCCACCGGCATGTTGCGGAACACAAGCGCCAGCACGATCACGGCGGACGTGCCGGTCATCAGCAAAGCACCGTCATTGAAGGCCAGAATATAGGCCAGCCCCATTACCGTGCCGGGTGTGGCAAATGACAGCAGCGACCCAAGTTCCAGATAGCTGCGCCCCAAAAAGCGATGCCGCGTTACCAAATAGGCGATCAGCCCCCCCAGCATCATCGCAGGCACAGCAGATGCGGCGGACAGCTTGATCGTATACCACAACACCGGCCAGCCGACCTGCCAGAACTCGCGGTAGTGCTGGAAGGTCAGGGTGTTGTTGATACCCCACAATTGCACAAAACTTCCGTAGAAAATCGTCAGATACAACGCCAAAATGAACACGAACCAGAACAGTGCGACAGCGGTCAGGATGGCCTCGAACCAGACAGGCAGCGGCAGAAACGCCCCACTGGCCGGCTTGCCAGTGACGGTGGTGAAGCCTTGCGCGCCCAGAACGACGCGACTGCCGACAAAGACAAGCGCGACGATGGCCAGCAGGACTGTGCCATAAACCGCCGCTTCCGGTTGGGAATAGCGCCCCGTCAGGGCAAGGAAAACTTCGGTCGCCAGGAAATTCCGGTCCCCGCCCAGCACCAACGGAGTACCGAAATCAGAGATGGATTCAATAGTAGCCAGCAACATTGATGCAGCAATGCCTGGGCGGACCAGCGGCCATGTGATATCGCAAAATACCCGCCAGCGGCTTGCGCCCAATGTCCGGGCCGCCTCTTCCAGGGCCGGGTTCAGCCCGTTCAGCGACCCGCGCAGGATCAGATAGGCGACAGGAGCAAGCCCAAGGATTTGTGACAGCGCCACACCGGGAATACCATAAAGCGGGTTATCGATAGGTGAAATCCCCAGCAGATCATAGGTGACCATGCCACGCCGCCCCAACAGAAAGATGATCGCAAAACCGATGACGAAAGGCGGAGTGATAAAAGGCAGTACACTGACAACGCTCAGCATCCCGCGCAGCGGCTTGCTGCGGGTGCGTTGGCCCAACAACGCCAAAGCAAATCCCAGCGCTGTGCCGCCCGGTGCCGCGATACAGGCGACCAGCAAAGATGACGGAAGCGCGCCGCGCCCCCAGATCATGATGCCCAGCGCCCAGCCGATCGCCATACCGGACAGGGTCCAGATCACGATCGGGCGGATCATCCGCCATGACAGCGCAATTCGCCCCGTACGCCATACCGACAGGCCAGCGCCCGTCACTGCACCGATCCAGATCATGGTGGTAACGCGGCCCATCTCGGAAATCTCGGTGAACGGGTTGTCAAGAAACAAGAATAACGGGCTGGCAAATGTTCGTGCGAATTGGCTTAGCGTCAGTGTGCCGTCAATCCACACGGCGGTGCGTAGCACCAAAAGAAGCGGGAAGACGATAAAGACGGTTACAAAAACCAGCGCGATAAACACGCTTGCGCCGACAAAGGTGTCGCCTCTGATCCGCGAATTGCTGCTGAGCGCGGATCCTGCGGAAACCAGTAGCGCCAAAACGGTGCCCAAAGCGCCCCAGCCGAAATGCGTGCCTGTGCCGAACAAGAAAAAGATCACCCCGCCCGCAGCGCTCAGTGCCAAGGCAGCTTGCCAGTCGCTGATGCGATCCATTGAAATCAGCCGCGTCGTTTGCAGCAACCAGATTGCCACAGCGGCGACCGGCACCAGCCAATAAAACCCCGGCGGCAGCGCAAAAGCGTGGAAATCATAGTTCAGCGGAAAAAACGCCCGCCCTGGTCGACCCAAAGGCAACAGCAACCACAGTGCAAGAGCGACAAGGGCCCAGACCACAGGCGTTGTCAGCCCGCGGTGGGCGGTCAGGCTATCGCGCAGGGTGATAAAAGTCATGCCGGACGTCTCCGCCCGGCATGTATAATGTGGTTCACGCTGTTCACCGGCGTGGCACGGGGAAGATTTCGTTGGTCCAGCGCGCGATCAGACGGCCTTGCAGCTCAGGGTCGCCATAGGTAGCGAAATCGTAGTCAATGACGTT
Organism: Loktanella sp.; assembly: GCA_017390475.1. Classification (GTDB taxonomy): domain Bacteria; phylum Pseudomonadota; class Alphaproteobacteria; order Rhodobacterales; family Rhodobacteraceae; genus Yoonia. The sequence continues at coordinate 49,963 of JAFPBO010000052.1, read as the reverse complement.
GATCGCAGACAGATCCGGTGTGCCTTCTGCCTGCGTCGCATTCACGTTGGCCTTGATCTGCAATTGTTCAGCGGCATTGCCCAGTTCCTGCCCTTCAACCGACAGCGCATATTCGATGAAAGCTTTGCCGCCCTCGGGGTTCGGGCCATTGGCGACCAGAGAAATCCCGCCGATTTCATATCCGGTGCCTTCGGATGGCACGACGATTTCAATCGGGAAACCCATTGCCTTGTCACGCACAGCACTGGCCATGAAGATCACACCAATCCCCAATTCGCCTTGCCCCACAGGACCCAGGGAACCGGAACCGGACTGCGTGTATTCGGCCATATTCTGATGCATCCCAGCCAGCAATTCAAAAGCTTCTTCTTCACCCAGCAATTGCACAAGCGTCGCGATCACGGTGTAGGCGGTGCCAGAGCTGTTCGGATCAGCCATGCCCATCAAACCGCGATAGGCTGGGTTGGTCAGGTCGGCCCAGCTTTCGGGCATCGGCGCACCGGCATCTTCCAGCACTTGCGGATTCACGACCAGAGCAATGGGGTTCGCGTAAAGCGGCAGATATGTTTCCCCGATGGCATTGCGGAACTGCTCGTTCAGCTCTTCATAATTTGCCGGGCGATAAAATTCGGTGACACCTTCGTTGAAACCCACCAGATGCGGATCGCCGGTGCCACCATAGAATACGTCAAAGGTCGGGTTCGAGCTTTCGGCACGAAGACGCACAAGGCTTTCGTTGGACCGCAGGTTCAGGTATTCCATGCGATAGCCGGTCGCGGCCTCGAACGGGGCTTTCATCGCGTCACACCATTCAGATACCACGCAGACAACATTGACTTGACCACCGTCTTGCGCAATCACCGCGCCGAAGGGCATCAGACCGGTAACGATGGTTGATGCCAAAAATGTTTGCTTAAACTTCATCTTTATATCTCCTAGGGTTACGCGTTCATCTATCCGTGCCATCCCTAGAGAATCGTTGTGACAGTTTCGTTACGGAGGGCAAAATTTGTCCGTGACGGTCGCGCGGCAATTCAGGTCTGTGATGGGGGGCGTCGCATCGTATACGACGCAAGCCGTCATAGTGCCGGGGAAACGCAGCCAGCTTCAATCCCGTTATTGCGTGCCTAGCCGAAAGCATAGCCTGCGCCGATCACAATGCGCACAGGGTTGGAGCTGTTCTTGATCATCAATGATTTGCGCAGCCGCCCGACATGTACATCAACCGTGTGGGACCCAACATAGATATCCTGGCCAAACACCGCATCCAGCAACTGTTCCCGGCTCAGAACCCGGCGAGGTCGCTCCAATAGCGCCAATAGCAGGCGGTATTCCGTTGGTCCCAGATGCACCTCAATATCGCCGCGATAAACACGGTGGCTTTCAGCATCGGCCCTGATGTCTTCAAATTCCAGTATCTCGCCTAACAGCACCGGGTTTGTCCGACGCAGCAAGGATCTGTTCCGCGCCATTAGTTCGACCACAAAATAGGGTTTCTTGACGTAATCATCCACACCGACCTGCAAAACACGCACATGATCCGGTCTTCCGACCACGCAGAAAACATCGTGATTGGGATGGACCGGGTTTCAGGGTTCGCACGAAGTTGGCGGCAGACTTCAAACCCGGAAAGATTTGGTATCATCCAGTCCAAGACGAAGATATCGGGGACTTTTCGGCAACCAGAAGAACCGCCTTGTCACCCGTGCCCGCTGAAAACCCATCAAAGCCGTCCGCGGTCAGATGATACGACAGAACCTGGTCGCCCGTCCCGAAGGTCGGCGATGGCAATCGTTCAGGATAGAATAATTAGTCAATCGTCGTGCCCATCGTTTAGGCAAAGAAACCCAGATCAAAAACGCCGTGAACAATAGACGGCACACCAGCAAGGTTGTTGACCGAGATCCGCCAATAGACACCAATTTGCCCTGTTTGGCATATTCCCGCAGACAGAGCGCCGTGATCACTCCGAATGGGACCACGACGACAACCATCAGCACGGTCATGGCAACAGTCCCGAAGATAGCGGGCAGCACGCCGCCTTGGGTGTTGGCTTCACGTGGCTCGGTCGTCAGGAACTCGCCCCATCGGGAAGGTAGACAGGGTTTTGTCGCGGATAGCTTCTGACATGCCGATGATTGCATCGATCTGTGGCAGATGGCTGCGCGCACGTCGGCAGTCATGCAGTCAATGCCGGAATAACCATATGTGCTGGAGGCAGAGTTGCGGCCATAAAGCGAGTTCTGCTGGTTCGTAAAATCGCCTTCCATGCCCAGATCGTCTCAGGTGGTCACCTATCTGCTTGCCCCTATCGCGCGGACTATCGTTACCTTGCAGGGTTAGGTTATATCTGACCTGCACCTGAAAAGAGATTCACCTTGTCCCACCCCAAACCGTCACGGAACAAACACCGACGCCGGACCAAACCGGGGGCCGCCCCCGGCACTATGACGGTGGCACCCGAGGCGGTGCCGCCGCAGATTCAGCTGATGACCTATGGGCCTGACGGTTTTGCCGAGCAAGCTGCGGTTACGGCCAGCGAGATTGCGGTCACCGCAAAAGGCCCGGCCGTGCGCTGGATCAATATCGACGGGCTGGGCGACATTCCGACGTTGCAACAGATCGGCAGGACTTTTGGCCTGCATCCGCTGGCGCTGGAAGACATCGTCAACCTGCACCAACGCCCCAAGGTCGAGGCTTATGACGGCTATCTATTCATCGTCTTGAGGATGCCGGTGGTCAGCGCGTCGCGGCTGGAAACCGAACAGGTGACCATGGTGCTGAGGCACGATCATGTCGTGACCTTTCAGGAACGTCCGGGCGACAGTTTCGATCCGGTGCGGCACCGCCTGCGCGCACATGGCGGTCAGATCCGGCAGCGCGGCGCGGATTATCTGGCTTATGCTTTGATTGATGCCGCGATTGACGCATTCTTTCCGATCCTCGAAACATATGGCGAACAGGTCGAGGATCTGGAAGATGACGTCATCACACAGCCCGGCAAAAGGCAGATGGCGCAGATCCATACGCTCCGACGCAATCTGCTGACCGCGCGCCGCACGCTTTGGCCGATGCGCGACATGCTCAATGCGCTGCTGCGCGAGGAGTCGACTCTGATCAACGCGCAGACGTTGATCTATCTGCGCGATTGTCAGGACCATATCGCCCAGTTGATCGAGATGATCGAAACCTATCGTGAAATCTGTTCCGGCCTGATCGACATCCATCTGTCCAGCGTCAGCAACAAGATGAACGAGGTGATGAAGGTCCTGACGATCATCGCGACGATCTTTATTCCGTTGACCTTTATCGTGGGGGTTTACGGGATGAATTTCGATCCCGCCGCGGGGCCTTGGTCGATGCCGGAACTTGGCTGGCGCTATGGCTATCCGGCGGTGCTGATCACGATGGCGGGGATCGCTGTAGCGCTCTTGATCTGGTTCCGCCGCATGGGCTGGATCGGGCGCGGCGAGGATGACAAGCGCTGATCAACGGGCCTTCATGGTGATGACAAGGCTATGGTGCCCGTCCATCAGGCGCAGCCGCACCGCGCCTTTGTCGAGCACTACAGGCGCATCATTGAGCATGGCAAAGAGAATGCCAAACCCGGCGCCATCTTCATTCTGGATCGTGATCTCCAACCGCGCGTTGCCAATGTCGATGGTAGCCTTGAGCGCGGGCCAAGCTTTGGGGAAACCGGGGTTCAACACCCAGTCCGGCCCCTGGCGGGTCAGGCCCAGCAGCCCTTCTATTCCCGCGCGATACATCCAGCCCGCTGATCCCGTATACCATGTCCAGCCGCCGCGCCCTACATGCGGGGCGGCACCATAGACATCGGCGGCCACGACATAGGGTTCGACCTTGTAACGCGCGGCATCGTCCGGGGTCAGCGCATGGTTGATAGGATTGACCAGCGCGAAGAGCGCGGCTGCCGCATCGCCGTCACCCAATCGGCATTGCGCCAGAATTGCCCACATCGCAGCATGGCTGTATTGGCCACCGTTTTCGCGCAGGCCCGGCGGATAGCCTTTGATATAGCCGGGGTCCTGAGCGGTGCGGTCAAAGGGCGGGGTGAACAGCAGTGCCAGACCGGGGTCCGGGCGCACCAGATGCGTCGTCATGCTGGCCATGGCTGTCGTTGCGCGTGCGGGGTCCGCCGCGCCCGACAGCACCGCCCAGGATTGCGCGATACTGTCGATGCGGCATTCGTCGGAACTGGCTGATCCGAACAAGGTGCCATCGTCATAGGTGCCGCGCCGATACCATGCGCCATCCCAGCCGTCGCGCTCGATCGCCTGCACCAAGGTCCTGCGATGCGCGCGCCAAGCTGCGGCGCGGGCAGGGTCGCGGATATCGGCGAAAGGGGCGAGCCGGTCAATCTTCGCGATCAGCAGCCAGCCGAGCCAGACCGAGGTCCCCTGCCCGGCTTCGCCGACCCGGTTCATCCCATCGTTCCAGTCACCCGTGCCGATCAGCGGCATCCCGTTCGCGCCGGTCAGGCCGATGGCAAGGTCGATGCCGCGCGCGCAATGTTCAAATAAGCTCGCCCCTGTGTCCGAGGTGCCGGGTTGAAAGAAGTCATCATGCGCGCCGGGTGGCAAGGCTGGCCCATCAAGAAACGGGATCTGCTCATCAAGCACCGCATCATCGCCCGAGACCGAAATATATTCGGCCACCGCATAGCCCAGCCAGATCCGGTCGTCTGATATTCGGGTCCGCACGCCTTGGCCCGAATGCGGCAACCACCAATGCTGCACGTCACCTTCGGGGAATTGCCGTCCGGCGGCGCACAGCAGATGCGCGCGCGTCATCTCTGGCCGCAGGGCGGTCAGCGCCATGCCGTCCTGCAACTGATCGCGGAAACCATATGCACCGCTGGCCTGATAGAACCCCGCCCTTGCCCAGATCCGGCAGGCGAGTGTCTGATACATCAGCCAGCCGTTGAGCATGATGTCCATCGCCCGGTCGGGCGTGGTGACCTGCACCGCGCCCAGCAGATCGGTCCAATGCTGCCGCACCGCCGCAAGAGTCTGGTCAGGGTCAGCCGCGCGATGGCGCAGGATCAGATCGCGGGCGGCATCTTCCGTGGCGGTCTGGCCGAGCAGGAAGACGATTTCGACGCTTTCACCCGGTGCGAGCATCACGTCGCGTTGCAAAGCGGCGCAGGGATCAAGGGCAGCACCGCTGCGCCCCGACAGATCGCCCAGACCTGTAGGTCTGGCCATGTCGCGCAAAGGGCCCAGTACATTTGCGCGGTCGGCGCTATACTGCGTCACACCGTCACCCAGATCGGCAAAAGCCACGCGGCCGGCAAAGGCGGTGGCAAAAGGATTGCGCGCGAAGATCGCTCCGGTTTCTGCGTCCCGCGCCGTGATCAGATGCGCCGCCGTCGCATTGCGCGACGTGCCAAGCACCCATTCGGCATAGCCGGTGACAGACAAACGGCGCATCTTGTCGCCTGTGTTGCGCAGGGTCAGGCGGGTGATCTTGACCGGGGCATCCATCGGCACGAACTGCACCATCTCGGCAGCGATCCCATGGGCATTGTGTTCAAACCGGCTGTAACCAAAGCCATGCCGCGCGATATAGGTGCCGTTGCTGCGGACAGGCAGGGCTGTCGGTGTCCAGATGGCACCGCTGTCGAGATCGCGCAGATAGATCGCCTCGCCCGCAGGATCGCTGACCGGGTCGTTGGACCACGGCGTGATCTGGTTTTCGCGGCTGTTTTCGGACCAAACAGAGCCGCTGCCTTCGGCGGAAACCTGAAAACCGAAACCGGGGTTGGCGATCACATTGATCCATGGCGCGGGCGTGGTCGCCCCGTCGCGCAGGATGGAGACATATTCCCGGCCATCCTCGGCGAAACCGCCGGTGCCGTTGAAAAACTCCAGCGCGGGCAGCGGCGGATCCTCGGGCGGAATGCGGGCTGTGATCGGCAGTGCCTGCCCGCTGACGATGCCGGGCAATCCAGGTGCCAGCCCGTCAAGCTGCGACCCGATCGTGCCACGGCTGGCCAGCAGGCTGACCCGCGCCACCGACAACAGCAGCGCGTGTTGCGCATCGCTGATCAGATCAACGCGCAGCATATGGATCGCGCCTTGGGTGTCGAACGGCTGTCCTGCGCTGCGCGGGCGCAATTGGGCGGACCGCACAGCCACCTCGATCAGCACCTGCATATCCTGCACATAGGATGAGGCGCGGTCATTCAGCACCACCAGATCGACATCCAACTGGCGCATCCGCAGATATTCATGCGCCGCCAGCACGTCATGCAAGGCGCTCGCATCCTCGGTATCGCTGATGCGGAACAGGATGATCGGCAGATCGCCGGAAATCCCCATCGCCCAAAGCGATGATTGCGGGCCAGCGCCGCTATCGGCACCTTTGGGGCGCAACCTTGTGTCACTGCGCAGGATCATGCCGCCCAAACGCTGAAAATCAGCCGCATTGGCAGGCGTGATGCCAAGATGGCGCAACTGCACCTGCGCCTGTGTCCATGACAGGGTTTCCGCTCGGGCAAAGGCGGATGGGTCGCGGTGCCGGTCGACCAGATCAAGCAGCAATTCCGGCGTATCCGCGATCATCGTCCAGAAGGTCACCCGCGCTATGCCACCCGGCGGCACGATAACGCGGCGGCGCAGCGCAAAGATCGGGTCCAGCACGGTGCCGGTCGTGTCCGACAGCGCGCTGTCCGCCATTGCCGGGTTGCCGATGGTCCGCCCGCGCCCCATAAACCGCGCGCGGTCGGTTTCATATTGCAAGGGTGCCGCCTCGGCCCCTTCGACAACAGCGATATGGGCAGCCCAGACCTCTGGATCATGCGGTGAGCGTTGGCGACGAGTGGCGATCAGCGCGCCCAGTTCGGGCATGAAATCGGTGACCACGAACATCTTGCTGAAGGCCGGATGTGCCAGATCGGCGGCAGGCGGGGCCAGCACCAGTTCGACGTAGGAGGTCAGATCAATCTCGCGCGGCTGATTGCCGGTATTGGTCAGGGTGACACGCCGCGCCTCGGCATCATCTTCGGCTGACACGACGATTTCGGTGGTCATCGCCAGCTTGCCATCCTGACAGGTGAAGGCTGCGTGATGTTCACCAAAGACTGCCGCATGATGGGCTTGCGTGCCAGGCAAAGGCTGCAAAGCAGCGGACCAGCGCACACCTGATCTCACGTCGCGCGCGAAGATGAAAGTACCATGGCTGCTCTGCCCCGGCTCCGACCGCCAGCGCGTGACCGCCAGATCGCGCCAGCGGCTGAACCCACCGCCGGTGGGCGTCAGCATGACGCCATAGGTGCCGTTCGAGAGAAGGTGTGCCGTCGGGGCGCTGGTGCCCGGGTGATCGAAACGGCGCAGCACGGGCGTATTCGCCGCCTCAATTGCTTTGCTCGGCACCTCCTCGGGGCGGGGAATCGTGGCGTTGGCGTCGCGCGGCACGCGTTCCTGCAACAAAAGCTCCACAGCGCGGATCATTGGTTCGGCATGAAAGCGGGCGCGCAAACGGCCATCATCCAGCGCGTTTGCAATTGCGGTGATGGTCATGCCCTGATGATGCGTCATGAAGCTTTGCACGATGACGTGGCCCGCCTTGGCAGGCAGACGCGACGGCGTGAAATCGACAGCTTCGTAAAAACCATAGCGCCCCTCTGCACCGATATCAGCAAGCCGGGCAAAGTTCTGCAAGGCTGCTTGCGGATCGACCATGGTGGCAAGGCCGGTGGCATAGGGCGCAATCACCCGGTTTGCGTTCAGCCCGCGTTTGAGGCCCAGACCCGGCACGCCAAAATTGGAATATTGATAGGTCATTTCCAGATCACGGGCGTTGTACGAAGATTCAGAGATGCCCCAAGGCATGACGTGATCCGCGCCATAGGCGATCTGGCGGTCCACGATCAGCCTATTGGTCTGATCCAGCACCGACCCCGCCGGGGCGCGCATCACCAAGGATGGCATCAGATATTCAAACATGCTGCCCGACCATGAAATCAGCGCCGATCCGGTGCCCACCGGCGTCGCGGCCCGCCCCAGCCGGAACCAATGCCGTGTTGGGACATCACCTTTGGCGATAGCAAACAGACTGGCCAGCCGCGCTTCGGACGCGAGCAGGTCATAGCAATTGGCGTCGATTGTATTGGTCGCGACGGAGAACCCGATGGACAGGAGTTTCTTTTCCGGGTCGAGCAGGAAGGCGAAATCCATCTCCATCGCCAAATCGCGGGCCAGGGTTTCGACGGTGGTCAGTCTTTCGGCATCCAGCGCGGTATCGGCAAGATGCGCTGCGATACATGCCTCAACTGCCTGACACCAGAAACCAAGCTCGCTGTCCGGCGCAGCGATCTTGCGCGCCTGCACCGCCAGCGGTATCAGATCGCGCAACATTTGGTCCGCGCGCAATTGCTCTAGCAGTTTGGCGACAGCCTCATCACCGGGACGCAGCGCCGCTTGCGCCAGCAGCACAGCATCAGCCAGTCCAGCGCGCCTTTCAGCCCTGGACAAAGCCGTGTTTTGCCATTCACGGCAGGCCTGTGCCACGGCGATCAGATGCCCGGCCAGATTGCCGCTGTCGACGGATGAGACATAGGCCGGGTCCAGCACGCTCAGGTCCAGCGTGTCGTGCCAGTTGTAGAGATGGCCGCGAAACCGCGGCATCCTCATTATAGTGTGCAGGGTCTGTTCTATTCGGGTAAGCGCCTCGGCCTGAGATATCCAGCCCATGTCGCGCGCTACGGTGGTTGATAGCAGGTAAAGCCCGATATTGGTGGGGGAGGTGCGGTGAAACACTTTTGGCACCGGGATTTCCTGAAAATTGTCAGGCGGCAGATAATTGTCAGCTTCGGTCACGAAGGTCTCAAAATACCGCCAGGTGCGGCGCGCGACCAGGCGCAGGTGCTGGGCTTCGGCTTCTTGCAATGGTTGTTTGACCATTGCAGCCATCGGGCGGCTGACGTGATAAGCCAGCGCCGGGGCAGCCAGCCAGAGCAGCGCAAAAGCCACGATCACCAACCATGCGGCGGGGTTCAGCGCCAGTGCCAGACCGCATGTGCAAAGACCCAGCAAAACGCCTCCTGTCATTCTGGCGTATTGCGCCCAAAACCCCGGACGGGTCCCCGCGCCTGATGCCGCCGCTGTCACCCATTGCAGCAGATGTTTGCGTGTCATCGTCAGCCGGATGAAGCTGCGCAAAAAGGCATCCGCCATCTGCCATGCGGTATCGGCCAGAAATGCGATGTTCAGACCGATCTGCGCCGCTGCCCTGCGTGCATCAGCGGCCAGCGCCGCGACATGGCTGCGCGACGTGATGCCCGCCCGGCCCGGCAACACAGCAAAGGGCAAACCAACCAGATGCGGCAGTGCCAGCATCATCAGCACCACAATGGTCCAGACGGTCGCAACCGGCAAAGGCATCAGCCATCCTGCAAACAGCGACAAGACACTCAGCGGCGCGACCAGCGCACGACGCAGGTTATCGGCCATTTTCCAACGCCCCAGCCGCGACAGACCGCTGCCTCGCCGGATCAGCCATGGCAGCAATTGCCAGTCACCCCGCACCCAGCGGTGCTGCCGCTTGGTCGCGACATCGTAACGCGCAGGAAACGCCTCGACCACATCGATGTCAGAGGCAAGACCAACACGTGCAAAGATGCCTTCAAACAAGTCATGGCTCAGCATCGTATTATCCGGCACCCGCCCGGCAAGGCTGGCGGTGAAAGCGTCGACGTCATAGATACCCTTGCCGGTGAATGATCCTTCGCCGAACAGGTCCTGATAGACGTTGGAATCCGCGCGGGCATAGGGTTCGATTCCGCCTGGGCTGGAAAAAACGCGCTGGAACATTGACCCTTCTCGGCCCAAAGGCAAGGCCGGGGTCACGCGCGGCTGGATGATGCCGTAGCCAGAGCTGACACGCTGCGTGACCGGATCAAACACGGCGCGGTTCAGCGGATGCGCCATCTTGCCGATCAGCCTTGCCACGGTATCGCGCAAAAGCTGGGTATCCGCATCCAGCGTGATGATGAAACGCACGCCCTTCGGCAAAGCTGGATGTGGCAGAAAGCTGGTGTCCGGTGCGCCGCGCAGCAGGCGGTTCAGCTCGTGCAGTTTGCCGCGTTTGCGTTCCCAGCCCATCCAGACGCCCTCGGCGGGGTTCCATTGCCGGCGACGATGCAGAGACACAAATCGGTCGCCATCTTCACTGGGATAGGTTGCGTTCAGCCGGTCCATCGCGGCCCTTGCCGCGGCCAACAGCGCGGCGTCACCGGGCTGATGTTCGGCGTCGGCATCCGGTCCGTCAGACAGCAGGGCGTAGTGCAAGGCGCCATCAGTGCTGGACAGGTGATGCACCTCCAACTGCGCGACCTGTGCGGCCAGATCATCCAGATCGTTCAGCAAAACCGGCACGGCGATGATGGTCCGCAGATCAGGTGGAATGCCCTTGGCCAGATCCAGCCCCGGCAGCAAGCGCGGACGCTTGATCCGCGTGACGGCCAGATTGACCAGCGCCGTTCCGGCCTCGGATGCGGCGAACAGACCTGTCAGCCCAAGTATAATCAGCGCGGAACTGTCCGCCCCCGCAGCCCAAAGCGCAAGTGCTAGAACAACGACAGAGGTCAGCGCAATCGCACCCAGATAGCCTGCAAGACCGAGCTTCAGCAGCCAGCGGCCCAGCCGCACCGGTAGCGTCTTCTTGAAACGTACGGCCCGTTCCAGCAGCGGCCTCCCCGGGCCGATCAGGCCATAGCCGGGGTCAGAAGCGGCGCCATCACCCTGCCCCGCCATGTCAAGCGCGGCATCAGTCACAGCAATCTCGCTCAGGTCTGACCCGCGCGCCAGCACCTCGATTGCGGTGCGATAGCTGTTGCGGGTCGCGAAATCCATTGCGGCGAATTCGGACGTGGCACGCAGCCGCTTATCGATCAGGCTGACATCTTCGACAAAATCCGCCCAATCAAGTTCTGACGCCAGCCGCATTGAAGTAACGATATTGCGCATGGTCACATTTGATGCGCCTTGCCTTTGCTGTGCGTGCTGCACGACTGTCTCTATCGATGAGTCTTGATCGTGCAACCGGCTTTCGAGCCAAGCATGCAGCGGGGTCTCTGCCGGATCGAAGCCACGCAAGCGTTTGGCGATCTGGGCGGCCACAATTTCATCCAAAGAATCCTTAGGCAGATCAGCCGCGGCAGATAACAGCGCGTCCTGCGCAGCACCTGCGGATACTTTGCGCGCGGCAAGAACCTGGTCAACGATATCATCTGCGATCAGCCGCGATGCCTCGCCCTTGGTGATCTGATCGGCCAGCCTGCGCATGTTTTCGACCAGCACGATGCGCAATGTGATCGCCACCGCCCAAAGCTCGCCAATCGAAAGCGGGCTGACGGTCTGATAAGACGCCACAAATCGCGCCAGCACAGGGCCGGATAACAGGCTGTCGGTATGGGCGACATAGGCCCAGGTCAGGCCAAAAACCCGCGGATAGCCAGCAAAGGGACCTACCGATAGTTTCGGCAATTGCCGGTAGTAACCTATCGGCAGATCGGCCTCGATCTGGCAAAGCTGCTGTTCAACAAGATGAAAGTTATCCAGCAGCCATTCTGCGGCTGGGGCGATCGCGCGCCCGGCTTGCGAAGTTCGCGCGCTTGCACGGTAAGCGCTCAATAAAACGGCAGCATTATCCCTGACACGCTTTGGCAAGGGCTGCACACGGGGCAAACCACCCGCAAAGGGATTGCCCCACCCCCGCGCATGTTTTGCCACGACCTGCGCTGCCGCCAGTGAAAGCGCGTGGTGTTCAAGCCTCTCGGTGCCGAACAGCTCTGACCGGACAACCGTCCCGTCCTGCCAAAGATCAGGCTTTGCGGTCAGCCAGCCAGACCAGTGACGCAAAGGCGCCTCTGGTCTGCCGACACGTGATGACGACCTACGCAATCATGCGCGCGGCGGATACGGGCGAGATTTCCGTCGACTCGGGCCAATCAACGGCGGTTTCGCCCATATCGACGGCAGTCGGGATAGCAGCTAGCTGTGGTGTCGTCGTTTCGGGCCGCTCTGGCCGGATCCGGCGCGTCATGGCCTGCCAATTGTCTTCGATCTGATCCCAGTTCATGATGATATCTCCTTTATGTGTAAACTGACGAACAGGTCAGAGTGTTCCGAACAATGCGCTTTGTCTGATGTTACTTGCGGCGGACGGAGTTTCCTCCAGCAAGGATGCCGTTGATAAGCTCGGCGACAGCCTTGTGCAGATCTCCCTTGCCGTCATCACCCGGATCATGCGCATGGGCCGCCGCTGCATCACGCAGGATGCCGACAATTTCATGTTCCGGCAGGATGTTGCGGTCATTCATTGCCAACAGCAAAGATTCACAGATCGCGAGCGCTGCGGTTCCAGCAGTGTCGGGGATGTCAGGCATGGGACAGACCTTTCGCGGATGGATGAGAAGGCAGCCGGAGTGTTTGACCTACCGGCTTTCGTTAGACCATCGCAGCTTTGCATTCTGCCGCACTGAGGCAGATCAGCGGTTTCGCTCTTTTTGGGAACGTAACTTGCCGCGCAGGATTGTTAGGTTGAATCCCGCGCCCCAAATTCACCCAAAACAGGAGCACCCATAGTGCTAGCCGTTCAAAGCCCATTCGCACGCAAACTCGGGGCCTTTGTGGCGTTGTCGGACACAGAATTGTCCGCGCTGGACAGGCTCTATGGCCGTCGCAAGGTCTTTCCTGCCGGGCGCGATATCGTGCATCAGGGCCAGAGTGCGCAATCTGCCTATATTCTGGCGTCAGGCTGGGTCTGTTCGTACAAAATCCAGACAAGCGGTTCGCGGCAGATTGTCGATTTTCAGATTCCCGGTGATTTTCTCGGCCTGCGGTCGGTCCTCTTCCGCACCGCCGACCACAATATCGAGCCGATCACACAGGTCGAGGCGTCAGAGGTTCCCGCCAAGGATCTGTTTGAAACCTTCAGCACAATGCCGCGTCTTGCCACCGCCGTCCTTTGGGCCGCGTCGCGGGATGAGGCGATGGTGGTCGAGCATCTGGTCGGGATCGGGCGGCGCGATGCCAAGGAACGTATGGCCCATTTTCTGCTGGAACTGGGTGCCAGACTGAAACTGGTAGGGCTTGGATCGGCGACTGGTTTTGCCTGCCCGCTAACCCAATATCTGCTTGCCGATGCGATGGGGCTCAGCGCGGTCCATGTGAACCGCGTTCTGCGCGAATTGCGCGAGGATGATTTGCTGACCTTTCAGCACGGGCAGGTCACGATCCACGATCTTGACGGCCTCGTATTGCTGGCGGATTTCGACAAAACCTATCTGGATCACGACGGCCCGCTGCTGCGCTGATCAGGCGGCAGTCATGCCACCGTCAATCGTATATGCCGCGCCATTGACATAACCAGCAGCGTCAGAGGCGAGGAAAACGACGACACCTGCCACCTCTTCGGGCGTGCCGTAACGCTGCATCGGGATTGTTGCGGCATATCCGTCATGGACGGCGGCACCGGCACCAGGGCTGGCACCTTCCTCGATGGAGGACATCATCCGGCTTTCGATGGGACCTGGGTTGATGCAATTGACGCGGATGCCTTTCGCACCCCATTCGACCGCAGCCGCCCGTGTCAGGCCCAGCACCGCATGTTTGCTGGCGATATAGGCGCAAAGCCCCGCCGAGCCGGTCAATCCGGCAACGCTGGACGAATTGATGATACTGCCGCGCCCTGCCTTGGCCATGACAGGGATGACCAGTTTCAGCCCAAGAAAGATGCCAGTGACATTCACATCCAGCACCTTGCGGAACCCATCAGTGGGAAAATCGGGGATCGGGGCGACCGGGCCTTCGATGCCGGCGTTATTGAAGAAAATGTCAATGGTGCCGAACTTTTCGACCGTCGCTTTGACCGCAGCGCCAAAGGCGGCTTCATCGGTCACATCCGCCTCGATCACCAGCAAGCGGTCGGCATCCGGGATCGCGGCGCGCAGCGGGCCGAAGTCAGCGCCCACCATGTCAGTCGCGGCGATTGTCGCACCTTGGGATGCCAGCAATTTCGCGGTGGCAAGGCCGATGGCACCTGCCGCCCCGGTGATCAGGGCAATCTTGCCGGTCATGGAATGGGTCATCGGGTAATCCTTTTCTGCGCAAATATGCGACCTGGCGTTGGGTGCGCCCACCCGATGCGCTGAATGGAACAGGACACATCGGGTGAAGCGGGTCGATCAATGCCTGCCCTTTGGGAGAGGGAGGGAAACGCAGGACATGGTTCACGATGACGGTTTACGCGCTGCTCTGCACTGATGCAGGTTGGTCTTTTGGGATATGGTCGATATTTTTGCCGTCAGGCATCTGATTTTCGACGCCCAACGGTTCCATCCGCACCTGCGTGCCAGCCAGCCCTTCGACGATCTTGCGCGCATCCTGCAAGCGCCCGATACCCGCCATAGCACCACCTGCGCGCACGAAATCGCAGGCTGATGTGATTTTAGGCCCCATCGAGCCTTCGGCGAATGACATCTCGTCCAATTCATCCGGCGTGACACAGCCGATAGCGGCCTGATCCGGCCCGCCCCAGTCGCGGAAAACGGCGGCGACATCAGTCAGCATCAGCAGGATATCCGCGTCCAGCGCCTGTGCCAGCAGGGCCGATGTGCGATCTTTGTCGATCACCGCTTCGACCCCCTCCATCTGGCCATCCAGCCCGCGCACGACCGGGATGCCACCGCCACCGGCGCAGATCACGCAGACCCCCGCCTCGACCAGCAGGCGGATCGGGGCGATGCCGAGGATCGCGATGGGCAAGGGCGATGGTACGACGCGGCGCAAAGCGCCTTTGGCTTCCTCAACCATCGACCAGCAGTTTTTGCTGCGGGCAAGCTCCGCCTCTGCCGCCGTATAGACCGGGCCGATGGGTTTGGTGGGGCGGTCAAAGGCAGGGTCATCCGGGTCCACCTCGACCCGGGTCAGCAAGGTGGCGCAGTCGGTGCCTTTGGGCAGGGCGTTCATCAACTCCTGTTCGATAAGATAGCCGATCATGCCTTCGGTTTCGGCACCCAGAATATCCAAAGGCCAGGGATTATCCGGCGCATAGGCGGCTGATCGCAGCGCCATCAGCCCGACCTGCGGGCCATTGCCGTGGGCCACGATGATCTGGTGATCCTGTGCGAGATCCGCGAGGGCCGCAGCAGCAATGCGCACATTGGTGTGCTGCGCCGCGGCCGTCATCGGCTCACCCCGTTTCAGCAGGGCATTGCCGCCCAAGGCGATCACGATCCGCATCTTACGCCCCTATCGTGGCGACAAGCACCGCCTTGATAGAATGCAGCCGGTTCTCCGCCTGATCGAAGACGACGGAGGCTGGGGATTCAAACACCTCATCCGTGACTTCCATGCAATCGATGCCGTAGGTCTGAAAGGTCGCCTCGCCCGTCTTGGTGTCGCGGTTATGGAAAGCAGGCAGGCAATGCAGGAACTTTGTATGCGGGTTGCCCGTCAGGTCCATCACATCCTGGGTCACCGTATAGGGTGACAATAGCGCGATGCGGTCGGCCCAGACTTCCTCTGGTTCACCCATCGAGACCCAGACATCGGTATAGATGTAATCGCAGTCCTGCACCCCTTCGGCGAGTTTTTCGGTGCGGGTGATCCGCGCGCCACTGACCTCGGCCAGTTTGTGGCATTGATCGACCAAGTCCTGATCCGGCCAGAGGCTCTGCGGGCCGCAGAGCCTTATATCCATGCCGATCAGCGCCGCACCGACCATCAGCGATGACCCCATATTGCTGCCGGTATCGCCGACAAAACAGAACGAAATATCCGACAGATGCTTATGCGTATATTCCCGCATCGTCATCAGATCTGCTAGGATTTGGGTGGGATGAAATTCATCCGTCAGCCCGTTATAGACTGGCACACCGGCGAAACGCGCCAGCACCTCTGCCTCGGTCTGGCCGAAACCGCGATATTCGATGGCGTCATAGAACCGGCCCAGCACGCGGGCGGTGTCTTTCA
The DNA here is from genome assembly GCA_017390475.1 of Loktanella sp. Taxonomy (GTDB): domain Bacteria; phylum Pseudomonadota; class Alphaproteobacteria; order Rhodobacterales; family Rhodobacteraceae; genus Yoonia. Next base: position 33,965 of record JAFPBO010000052.1, on the reverse strand, counting down.
TGGTTTCCTTGGTGCCGATATGGCTGCCCGATGGGCCCAGATAGGTGACATGCGCGCCTTGGTCAAAGGCCGCGACCTCAAACGCGCTCCGGGTGCGGGTGCTGTCTTTTTCAAAGATCAGGGCGATATTCTTACCCTCAAGCAGGCGTTTTTCGGTCCCGGTGGATTTCGCCTCTTTCAGGCTGGCGGCAAGGCGCAGCAGAAAGCGCAATTCATCGGCGGTGAAATCCAGCAGTTTGAGAAAACTGCGACCATGGAGGTTCTGAGGCATGGGAATAATCCTTTTAAATGGGGTCGCGGATCAGTGGGCAGGTCATGCAATGCGATCCGCCACGCCCGCGCCCGAGTTCTGCGCCGGAAATGGTGATGACCTCGACCCCCGCCTTGCGCAGCAGGGTGTTGGAATGTTCATTGCGCTCATACCCAACCACCACGCCCGGGCTGATGCACAGAAGGTTGTTCGCGTCATCCCATTGTTCACGCTGGCTCTGATAGGCGTTGCCGCCGGTCGCAACGGTGCGCAGTTTCTTGATCCCCATCGACTCGGCCACAACATCCAGGAACGGAGATTTCTCGGACGTCACGGCGACCCCGCCTTTGTCATCGGGGCGCAGGGAATAGGTGACGATGGCGTCTGTCACCTCGGCAAAGACGGTGACCAGATCGCGGTCGCAAAAGGTGAAGACGGTATCCAGATGCATCGACGACCGCGCGCGTGGGAACTGGCAGGCAATGACCCGCGTGGCCCCGCCCTTGGCAAAAAGTGCGCGCGCCAGTTGACCGACCGCCTGCGGCGTCGTGCGCTCGCCCATACCGACAAGGACGACGCCGTTGCCGACAGGCATCACATCGCCGCCTTCCAAGGTCGCAAGGCCGTGATCGACCAACGGATCGCCATACCAGATCGGGAAATCCGCCTGCGCGAAATCCGGGTGAAACCGGTAAATCGCGGCAAGGTTCAGCGTCTCAAGACGCCGTGCCGGCCAGAACATCGGGTTCAGCGTCACGCCGCCATAGATCCAGCAGGAAGAATCGCGCGTGAATATCTGGTTGGGCATGGGCGCGAGCAGGAAATCCTCGTCCCGGAGCATCGGGGCGACGACGCCTGCCATCGGGATCGGCAGTTCGGCCCGGCTCATCCCGCCGATCAGGATATGGGTCAACGCCTCGGCTGGCATTTCCATCAGGCAGGCGTGCAGGTCAGCGGCAAGGCCGACGCCCACGGCATTGTCGTTGATCCGGGCATCCAGCAGCCAGCGGCGAGCCTCGGGGATCACCATGACCTCTTGCAGCATTTCACGCAGCAGGACGACGCCGACACCGCGTTCACGCAGGATATCGACAAAGGCCATGTGGTCGGCACGCGCCTGTTTGACCCAAAGCACATCGTCAAACAGCAGGCTTTCGGCATTGGCGGGGGTCAACCGCGCCATTTCCGGTCCGGGCCGGTGCAGCATTACACGGCGCAGCTGCCCCGCTTCGGAATGAACGCCATAGGTGAGGGTCATATTGGTGTGCCTCCTAACAAGGTGGCCAGGGCAAGGGCTGCCATGACGATAAGAGTCAGAACCACGAGAAGTGGCCAGACAAAGCGTAGCCAGCGCTCATAAGGGACACGGCCAATGGCCAAGCCGCCCATGACGACGGCAGATGTGGGGGTGATCAGATTGACCATGCCGCTGGCGGTGACAAAGGCGGTGACGACCAGTTCACGCTGGACGCCCGCGAAGTCGGCCAGCGGGGCCAGAATGGGCATCGACAGAACAGCCAGACCAGAGGTGGAGGGCACAAAGAACGACAGCCCGACCTCGATCCAGTAGATCACGATGATGAAGGCCGTCTGCGACAGACCCGTCACGCTGTTTTCTGCCGCATGCAGGATCGTGTCGGTGATCAGCCCGGCATCCATGATCACCACAATGCCACGCGCCAGCCCGATGATCAGCGCCACGCCCAGCAGATCGCGCGCACCATTCACGAAACTTTCGACCAGTTTACCCTCGACCAGCCGGGCGATGATGCCGATCAGAATGGCGGCGGCAAGGAACAGCCCGCTCATTTCCGCCATCCACCAGCCGCCGATAGCAACGCCCCAGATCATGACCGCAAAGGTCAGCGCGAAAAGGATCAGAACGATCTTGTGCAACCCGGTGAAAGGTGAAGCCTCGGTCTGGGTTTCGGCCAGAAAATGCGCCTCGTTGCTGGATTTCTTGTCAAAGACCAGCGATTTTGACGGATCAGCGCGGACCTTGGCGGCATAACGCATCACGAAGGCCACCGTAACCAGCCAGCCCAGCACCAGAATGATCAGCCGCAACAGCAACCCATCGGCGAAACTGACGCCCGCCGCATCGGACGCGATGACGGTTGAAAACGCATTCACCGTGGACCCCAAGACGCCCACGCCCGCACCCAGCAGGATCACGGCCACGGCTGTGACTGCGTCATATTTCGCGGCGATCATCACCGGGATCAGCAAGACGTAGAAGGCGAGCGTTTCCTCGGCCATGCCATAGGTCGTGCCACCCAGTGCAAAAAGCGCCATCAGGATCGGGATCATCCAGTTTTCGCGCCCTTTGAGGCGCAGCATGGCACGCGCAATGCCTGCATCAATCGCACCAGATGCGGTCACCACGCCGATGAACCCACCGATGATCAACACGAACAACGACACATCAATGGCGCGGGCGGTATATTCTAGCGGATCATAAAAGCCCGCGATGGGGGCAAGGATCACATCGAAAAAGCCCTGCGGATTGGCATCGCTGCGCGCATAGCTGCCCGCAACCGGAACATCGGTGCCCAAAGCCTCTGATGCGACACGTTCATATTGTCCGGCGGGGATGATCCAGGTCAAAGCCGCGACAAGCACAATCAATGCAAACAGGATCGTGAAGGCCGAAGGGAAACGGAACCCGCGTTTTTTGGTGGTTGGCATTAGTCGGCTCCTGAACGTGACATGTTCAAGCGACACTACCAAGGCAGAGAATGGGCCGGGCTGACGTAGATTAGGACATAGAAACATCCTGAGGGGTAAACGTTGTCTTGATGGTCGCTCCGCGGGTCTGAAAGGAAGAATGCTATGAATAGACATGTTGCCCTGTCTGAAACGCAGCACCCGCATGCGGCAGAGATTGATGACGTACTGTCTGCGCTCTCGACCACGTCAAACGGTTTGTCCGTGACCGAGGCGGCAGAACGGCTTGACGCGCATGGCCCCAACATGTTGCCAGAAGGACCACGCAAATCTGCAGTGCTGCGGTTCTTTGGGCATTTCCACAATGTGCTGATCTATGTGCTGATTGCTGCGGCCATTGTCACGGCAGCACTTGGTCATTGGATTGATACCGGCGTGATCCTTGCCGTCGTTCTGGTGAACGCCATTATCGGCTTCGTGCAGGAAGGCCGCGCCGAAACGGCGATGGCGGCGATTAGGTCGATGCTGGCACCGCATGCCTCGGTCCTGCGCGACGGCAGGCGCATGGATGTCGATGCGGCAGATATAGTGCCGGGCGATCTGGTCCTTTTGGAGCCGGGCGACAAAGTGCCCGCAGACCTGCGCCTGATCGAGGTCAGGGGCCTGCAAGTGCAGGAGGCTATTTTGACCGGAGAATCCATCGCGGTCGAAAAATCCACCGACGCGGTGCCTGTCATCGCGCCATTGGGTGATCGGACGGGTGTTGCTTTCAGCGGCACGCTCGTTGCTGCAGGGACCGGGCGGGGTGTCGTGACCAGCACTGGGGCTGCGACCGAAATTGGCCAGATCAGTGGGATGCTGGGAAATGTCGAGACTCTGACGACACCTCTGGTCACGCAGATGGACCGTTTCGCAAAATGGCTGACGCTGGTCATCCTGCTGGTTTCGGCGTCCCTGCTGGCCTTTGGTTATTTCGTCGCGCAAATGGCCTTTGCCGATCTTTTCATGATTGTCGTCGGGCTTGCCGTCGCCGCCATTCCCGAAGGTCTGCCCGCTGTCATGACCATCACCCTGTCGGTCGGTGTGCAGGCCATGGCGCGGCGCAATGCTATCGTGCGCCGCTTACCGGCGATCGAGACGATCGGGGCGGTATCCGTCATCTGCACCGACAAGACCGGCACACTGACGCGCAATGAAATGATGGTCGCCAGTGTCGTGACCGCCGATGAACGTTTCACTGTGGCAGGCAACGGTTATGCCCCTTTGGGTGACATCACCCCTGCCCCCGATGAGGGGTTGCTGCATGAGGCTGGTCTGGTGGCGCTGCTCTGCAATGACGCGGATCTGTCGCAAAAGGAAGATGAATGGCAGGTCGCAGGCGACCCGATGGAGGGTGCCTTACTGGCCTTTGCCGCCAAGACCGGCACTATTTCTGACGACTGGACACGAAAGGATGACATCCCGTTTGACGCTGTCCATCGCTACATGGCGGTGCTGGTCACGGGGCCGGAAAACGAGCGCCTTGTCCTTATCAAAGGCGCGCCTGAACGCGTGCTGGCGATGTGCAGCCATCAAGCTGGCGCGGATGGACCCGAACCCTTGGTGCCTGCGTTCTGGACTGAGGAAGTCGAACAGATCGTCAACCAAGGTCAGCGCGTGCTGGCGCTGGCCCTGCGCGAGGCCCCACAGGACAGGTTGACCAAAGGCGATCTGGACGGACAATTGACCTTGATCTGCCTTGTTGGCCTGATCGATCCCCCGCGCGCCGAAGCAATTGAAGCCGTGGCCGATTGTCATGCTGCGGGCATTGCGGTCAAGATGATCACAGGCGACCATGCCGGCACTGCCGCCGCTATCGGACGGCAGATCGGGCTGAAAAACCCCGGCTCAGTGTTGACGGGTGCTGATCTTGATGATCTCGACGATGCCACGCTGACCACTGCGGCAATGGAAACCAACATCTTTGCCCGCACCTCGCCCGCGCATAAACTGCGCCTGGTCACGGCTTTGCAGGCCGAGGGGCTGACCGTCGCCATGACCGGCGACGGCGTGAACGACACGCCCGCGCTGAAACGGGCCGATGTCGGTATTGCCATGGGCCTGCGCGGATCAGAGGCGGCAAAGGAAGCCGCCGCATTGGTACTGGCCGATGATAATTTCGCCTCCATCGCCGCTGCTGTGCGTGAAGGGCGCACGGTCTACAGCAACATCCGCAAGGTGATTTCCTGGACCCTGCCCACCAATGCAGGCGAGGCAGGCACGATCATCATTGCCCTGCTGCTCGGAATGGCGCTGCCGATCTCTGCCGTGCAGATCCTGTGGATCAACCTGATCACTGCAACGACGCTGGGGCTGGCTTTGGCTTTTGAGCCGACAGAGCCCGGCACCATGCGCCGCCCGCCCCGCCCACGCCATGCGCCTTTGCTGACGGGGGCGCTGGTCTGGCAGGTGATCTTTGTCGCGTCGCTTTTCGTTGCGGCAATCTTCGGGATCTTCTTTTACGCAATCGACAAAGGCCATGACCACGCCTTGGCACAGACGATGGCGATGAACATGATCGTGGTGCTGGAGATTTTCTATCTGTTCCTGATCCGCAATGTTCGTGGCACATCACTGAAATGGTCAGCAATCAAAGGGACAAAGGCAGTCTGGATCTGTGTTTCCATTGCGGTGTCAGCGCAATTGCTTGTCACTTACTGGCCCATCGCGCAGCGCATTTTCGGCACCGCTGCGGTCCCGGTGATCGATGGGTTACTCATCCTCGCGACAGGGATTGTGTTCTTTGCCATTGTGGAGATCGAGAAGCAGATCCGCCTGAGGCTGTCAGCATTCAGGGGAAATCTAGGGTAGGCCCGCAACCAGTCACCCTTCACCACGCCTTCGCCCACCACAATCTGCCGACGGCAAGGACCTGCGATCTTTTTATCATGAGTTGAGATCAGGAAAGTCGTGCCTTCATCGCGGTTGATTTCGGCGTTCGGTGCTGGCGGTCAGATAGCCGCTGACGATCTTGAGCACTTAGAGCATCAGGGCTGCGCCACCCGCACCGTTTGTCCGTCGGTGATATGTGCCGCATCCACGATCAACGCATCGCCGGGGTTCAGACCGTCTGTCACGATCAGACACGCCTTAGGCCAGACGATGACAGATAGACGCCCCGCGGGCAAAGCGGCGATGCCGGGCTGCGGCGAAAGTACAGGCGGCGCAGATGCCGTTGGCAAGTCTGGTGATACCATTTTGCACTCCATCGACGCGCGGCCAAGGCCGGGCGACGGCCCAGCGACCATCGTCTTCGCTAGCACTGCGCGTCTTGCCGGGCCCTGATGTGCATGAAGGGCCGGACCGACAATGGAATATATCTGCTGAGCGTGGCAATGCCGCCGCATAGAAAAGGTTGACAGACGACCGACCCATATCAGACGCTTGGCCTGACCAAATCGGCCCCTTCGGCGGATATCAAAAAGGCCTATCGCAAGCTGGTGCGCAAAAGGCACCCCGACCTGCACCCGGATGACGCCGGGGCCGAGGCTGCGGGCATTGTCTCATTTCAGGCGGGCACGAAGGTGTGGATTGCATGTGGGGTGCCGGACATACGGCAGCCCCATGACGACCCTGTCACATAATGCCTTCTTCCATTCCTGACAAAGTATCGCACCGTCAAACCATTGGATCAAACACCTAGCCTATCAGTGATAGTTTGCTAATTTGTTTTGAAGTAGCAGCATATTCGTTGGATAGCTGTGGCTGAGCTATCGATGGAGAAACAAGCAATGAATTTACGCCCTGAAATACGACCTACGCGCGAACAGGCTCTGGCTGCAATCAAGGTCCTGCGTGACTATGCCAATCAAGCGAGTGATGACGACCTTGTTGCATTGGATTCTCCTCATGTGTTAGCTGCATATCCTGTGTTGAGTTCCGCCTACCCCGCTGATTTTGTCGTGGATGACGCCTATCGCGGCTCTCTTCCTGACCTGCAAAATGGCCCCACTAGCCTCATTGTAGGTGCTCCAACTACTATCCAGCATGTTGGTATCTCGAACTTTCGACTTCCAATCCGATACCGCCTTAAAGACGGCGGAGAGATAGGGCTAGAAACATCAGTCACCGGAACCGTAAGTCTTGCAGCCGAACGAAAAGGCATCAACATGAGCCGAATAATGAGGTCGTTCTATGTTCATGCTGAACGCACCTTTTCTATGAAAGTAATTGAGCATGCACTAGACGATTATCAACGTGACTTAGACAGTTTTGATGCACGTATTCAACTGAGGTTTTCGTTTCCCGCCCGGATCAGTTCATTACGCTCTGGTCTTTCGGGTTGGCAGTACTACGATCTTGCCCTGGAGCTGGTGGAGGTGGAAGGCCAGCGCAAGAGGATGATCCATCTGGACTACGTTTATTCTTCCACTTGCCCGTGTTCACTCGAGCTTTCAGAGCATGCCCGCAGGACACGGGGTCAACTGGCAACACCTCATTCACAACGTTCTGTCGCGCGCCTGTCGCTTGAAATGCCTGGCGAACAGCTTTGGTTTGAAGACCTGATTGAGATGGCCAGGTCAGCCGTCCCAACCGAAACGCAGGTCATGGTCAAGCGGGAGGATGAACAAGCCTTTGCCGAGTTGAACGCTGCCAACCCAATCTTTGTCGAGGATGCCGCGCGTTCTTTTTGCGCTTCACTAAAAGCAAATAAACGTGTTGGTTACTTCCGCGTTCTAGCTAGCCATCAGGAATCGCTACACTCTCATGACGCAGTATCTGTCCTCACTGAGGGGCCTACATTTGAACAGCAGAGCTTCGACCCCAAACTGTTCGCTTCGTTGATCCATGTGCGTTGACGCGAAAGGTTGATAGAAATTTGTCCGATACATTTATCTGATCGTAAGGAAATTAGGCTTGAGCTGCTTGACATCAACTCTTTAACGGGAGCATCAATAGTTCAAAACGAACCTCGGTAGTTCCAAGACAAGACCACATCAAGCAAAAAAGCTAACTCTGCACAGCGCTGCTAGAGGTAGCTGACAGCAGGAAATTTATAGATATGTTTAAACCATTCAGACTATTGCATGTGATAATTGTCAGTTACTGTATTTTATTTTCAGTGACAGCAGTCACAGCTGACGCGCTCCCTATTCCTTCTGGTGAAGTTATTCTGACTATATCTGGAAATATTGCCAATACAAACGAAGGCGATACAGCTCAATTTGACCGAAATATGCTCGAACAAATCGGGCTAGTCGATATTACCACTACAACGCCTTGGTTTGACGGTGAAGTGACCTTTGCGGGAGTATTGGCGACAGACCTCCTCCGACTTGTTGGAGCGCAAGGTGAAACGATTAGAGCCATCGCATTGAACGACTACGAGGTCGAAATTCCTTTGTCAGACGCATTGGACACTGGTTTTATTTTCGCGATCAAACGCAATGGTGAAATTATGAGCGTTCGTGATAAAGGGCCCATATTTGTTATATACCCCTTCGACAGTAATAGTGATCTTAAAAATCAGACCTACTATGGTCGTTCTGCTTGGCAGGTAACACGACTAATTATAAGGTAAGATCTTTGACCCGCATACTTTACCTTTTGATTGCCGTCTTTATTGCGGCAACATTTCTACTTATGATCACAGTAGGCCAGCGTCAGGCGGTTCTTAGGGACGTTGTTCATCATAACGACGCTTGGGCACTCAGCCAGACTGTGCAGGAAATGTTACGTGTTGAAGTGGCGATAGCGAGTTATCTGCTAAATGACCAGCAGTCGACGCGTTCAGATATTCGCCTACGGCTAGACATAGCAATCAGTCGGTTGGAATCTTCAAAAGAAGGTACGTTAAGGACTTTCATTGAAAATCTAGACAGGCAACAGCAGCCATTCAGCACTCTCGAAAGTGCTCTAGCGGATCTAGATAGAAGCCTCGAGACGATAAGTGATCAGGAGCTTTATCAAAGCTTCGTCCGGCTTTCCTCCTCGATCGGGCCAATGACTGGCTTGTCTTCACAAGCCATACAAAGAAGCTGGATTTTGGTAGAAGACAACCTTCAAGAACTTGAAAGGCTGCAGACTACCTTTGGCCTGGTTGTTGTCATTTTGATCTCGTGCTGGTGTGGCCTTCTTCTGCTTTTGCTTCGCCAAAACAAACTTCTCAAATATGCGCAAGAAGAGAGTATACTTCTTAACAGTAACTTGAATGCAGCGGGAGAAGAGCTTCGCGAGAAGAATTTCAGGCTAGAACATGCAGCCCACCACGACGCACTAACTGGCCTTCCGAATAGAACACTGTTCTGGAAGAAACTTGAGGCAGCCGGACAGTCCGCTCTTACCCAAAAGTCGTCGATGAGCTTGATCCTCATCGACCTTGATGAGTTCAAAGCCGTCAACGACAAGATGGGACACGATGTGGGTGATGCCTTACTTTATCAAGTAGGAGAGAGAATTCGTTTCTTTGGCAACAATTTGCATACGTTCTGCCGATTGGGGGGAGATGAATTTGCCTGTCTAGCGCTAGATAAAACTGCCGAAGAAAGTAGAATCTATGCTCAAGAATTAGTAGAGACATTAAGTGCGCCTTATCGAATTTTTGATAGAACAATACAGATCGGTTGTTGTATAGGCATCGTCACGAGTACACCACAATCTGAATTCAATGCTCATTTGTTGTTGAAACAGGCAGATATTGCGCTCTATCGCGCAAAAGAGTCTACCAAAGACAGTATTTGTCTATTTGAATGCTACATGCAGACTGAATTTGACGAGCTCAAGATGTTAGAGGATGATTTGCGGATTGCAGTTGCAGACAATGCAATCGACGTTGCTTATCAAGTTCAAGTTGATGCCAAGTCGGGTCAAGTTTGCGGTGCCGAGGCACTTGCGCGCTGGGAACATCCTACGCAAGGGCCTGTTCCACCGTTGGTGTTCATTCCTCTGGCGGAACAGATTGGTCTTATTAATGATCTAGGACGTAGCGTCCTGATGAAGGCTTGCACAGAAGCCTCTAGTTGGCCGCAGTTTGCAAAGGTCGCAGTAAACCTATCATCAATACAGCTGCGAGCACCAAATTTCCCCGACCTTGTTCATGAAATTCTAGAGTCCACCGGTCTTGATCCTAGGCGCCTTGAGTTGGAAATTACAGAGTCAGTTCTATTGGAAGGGAGGGACGACGTTTTTCAAGTCATCCAGCGCCTAAGACAGACAGGCATCACTGTAGCACTAGACGACTTCGGCACAGGATATTCTTCGCTAGCAGTTTTGCGTGATATGCCGTTCGACACAATTAAGCTCGACAGATCATTTGCTAAAGACATCGCATCGGATCAAAGGGCTCGGGATTTTCTTATACTCGTAAGTGACCTAGCAGCATTGTTGAAAAAAGAAGTTATCATAGAGGGAATTGAGACTGTTGAGCAATATGATATCGTTCGGCAGCTATCTTGTAACACTGTGCAAGGCTTCCTTTTTGGGCACCCTGTTTTGTCGTCTCAACTTAATAGCCACTGCTGGGCTCAAGCATAAACTCGAAAGGCAACAATGACTTCTACCCAATATGATGAGACTATATTCTCACCGCTTATGATTCACGGGATCAGCGTCCCAATTTCAAAGTCTGACGTGTCACCGATTATCTGGGAATCTATAGTCAGTGGACAATATGAAGCAAAAGAGGTGCGCAGCGTTCGTACGCTTCTGCGTCCTGGGGATCGCGTTCTTGAGCTAGGTTCCGGTTTAGGAATAATAACCACTGTCATGGCTCAGACACCAGACGTACAAATATGGTCATTTGATGCCAATCCACATGTTATCAACTTGGCGCGAAAAACCGCTGAAGTTAATGGAGTTCAAAATACAAAGTTCGAACATGGGCTACTAACTGCGAGCGAAGCCACCGACCATACTTTTTATATACGCCAAGATTTCTGGATGTCATCACTGCTAGAAAGCCAAGGGCCATACGAAACAACAATTTCAATCACATCTTCAAATATTGATGAATTTATCTCAGAAAAAGCAGTGAACGTACTCGTAATGGATATCGAGGGAGCAGAGCGCGAGCTTCTCTCTGCGGCATGCCTGAACGGTGTAGATCGGGTTTTTCTTGAACTGCATGATCACCTTTATGGTCTGTCCGGTGTGAGAAACATTTTTGTTGCCATGGACAAACTGGGCTTTTCGTATGACCCACGAGGGTCCGTGGGCCCATGCGTGCTATTTCAACGCGATGATGGGCAGATCAGATCCTATTTCAGTAGCGAGTAATTTTACGCTCCGCGCTGACGTGGCTATCGTTTTTGCCACGTTAAGTTAACTGATGTATAACTTGCCGATCTTATCCGTAGTTGCCTTCATCCGGATGGTACTGCCGTCTGCACCTTTGTGTTTCACGGTAAGGCTGACACCGCCAAGCTGGAATTCTCAGCAAGGTGCCGACAAGCCGCAGCCACCATAGCGAAATTTGCGCAGCGTCCTTTACTCCGTATCTGGTGCCAATGTCTCAAAGCTGAGACCGGCGGCAGTGCGTGGCGCAAAGCCGCGCCAGTAGCTATGGTCGGGCCGTTCTGTGCCGTCCTCGTTCAAGGCCACGACCCCGTCAGCCGCCTCGGGGATAAGATCGAGGTAGGCGACCTTGTCGGTGTCGCCCTTCAAATGCAGGTCCAGAAAGGCGGTGGCAAAATGCTGGGCGATATTGTTCATCCGCAAACTGTCCCAGACGGGATCGGCATAGTGATCAAACGAAGTGCCGCCCGCGCCATCAGGGCCTTGCCAGCTTTCGGAAGGCGCGGGCATCGGGGCGGCGGCGTTGTGGTTAGCATTTTGAAACGTCAGCAGATGCCGTGTCGTCCCGCTGGCCTGTTCAAAAATCTGGCGCATGGCGGCGTAATCCGACACGTCATCGACGGAGCCTGCCATGATCATCAACGGCTTGGCTGATGCAAAACGACCTTTTGTGCAGCGCATCACAGCCAGTGCGGAATTGGCCACCACCCTTGCCGCAGCGGAACCCGCTTAATTGGGTAAGGATCCAGCAGCCATTGCTTCGGAAACGCCGCATGAATCCTATTGCGAACATATCTTTTGTCCGTACATTAAAGAGAAGGAAAAACAGTGGGATTCAGATGACCGACCTTCAGCAGAATTATGCGCATGTCTATAACAACTCCGTCGGTTTTGGACGCCATCCCTGCTTGATACTTGTCGATTTTGCGCAGGCTTACTTTGATCCAGACTGCCCGCTCTATGCACAGATTGACAGCGCACTAGCCTCGGCCTTGCGGCTGCGTAGGGCTGCACAGACCGCCAATATCCCTATTGTCCTGACAAAGGTGACTTATGATATGGCAGGTGTGACAGGGGGTCGCTTTTTTGAGAAAGCGAAACCTTTGGAAGCGTTCCTGCCCGGACGCACGACGGGCGATTTTGCAAAGGGGCTTGTACCGCAACCCGGTGAGATCATCCTGGAAAAACAGTATCCCAGCGCATTTTTCGGCACGTCTTTGGCGTCGACCCTGACTTTTCTTGGCTGCGACAGCATATTGCTGACGGGGCTGACCACATCCGGCTGCGTGCGTGCCAGCTGTGTCGATGCAATGAGCCACGGGTTTCGAACCATCGTTGTCGCCGATGCCTGCGGGGACAGACATGATGCGCCGCATCAGGCAAATCTGTTTGATATGAATGCGAAATATGCCGATGTCGTCAGCGAGGCGGCAGCGCTTAAACACCTCGCTGGATTAGGCATCAGAGGATAGCGCAAGCCTCATCAAAAGCGAGGCGCGGCAGGCGGTCGAACAGCTTTTCAGGGTCGCCATAGCCGATGTTGCAAAGGAAATTCGCTTTCCAGCCACGCTCTGGGAGGAACGTATTTTCGACCATGCCGACGTCAAAGCCCGACATCGGCCCGACATCAAGGCCCAGCGCGCGTGCGGCCAGCATCAGATAGCCACCCATCAGCGTACCATTGCGGAATGCCGTTTCATGGGCCACAGATTCTGACCCGGTGAACCATGGGCGGGCGTCAGTATGGGGAAAAAGCTTGGGCAATTTGTCATAAAACGCAGGGTCCCATGCGATGATTGCGCAGACCGGCGCAGACATCGTCTTGTCGAGATTGCCGCCCGACAGTGCAGGGCGCAGCTTTTCCTTTGCCGCATCGCTGGTGATGAACACGAACCTGCCCGGCGAACAATTGGCCGATGTCGGACCGAATTTCAGGATATCCCAAAGCGCGTGCAATGTTTCGTCTGACACCTTTTTGTCCCGCCATCCGTTCTGGCTGCGGGCCTCGGTGAAAAGCTGGGAGATCGCGTTGTTGTCGAGCGATGGTTTGGAATCGAGCATGGTTAATCCTTGTTCTATGCAGCGAATTTTTGAACGGGTCTGAGCGCTGTGATCGCCTCGATCTGCGCGGCGATGGCGGCTATGCGCGCTTCTTTGTAAGGTGGTCCGATGACTTGCAAGGAAAGCGGGCCATTTTGCGTCATTGCGATGGGCAGGCTTATGGCGGGCAGGCCGAGGAAAGAGGCCGGGCGCGTGAACCGCGTCAGTCCGGCGATCACTCGGTCAAGCTGTGGGTCGTTGCCAATATCGACAGCGGCACCTTGTGGCGGCACATCGGCCAAGGTTGGCATCAGGATCACGTCGGTTGTGGTGAAAACCGCAGCCATTTGCTGTTGCGCTGCCTGCCGGATCTGGCGGGCGCGCAGATAGCTTTGCGCGGAGATCGCAGCGGCCTGAATCAGCCGGGCGCGGACCTGTGGGCCGTAGGTGAGCGAATGCTGGCGCAGGCGGTCGGCGTGGATTGTTGCGGCCTCGCTCATCGCGATGACATTGGCGGGTTCGGTCAGGTCGTCGAAAAATGCCAGCGGCAGATCTGTCAGGCTGTGGTGGTTGCGGGCAAGCTCTTGCGCGACCTCAGCCATTGCGGTTTGCATCGCGGCAGAGGCGCCTGACTGCATCGGCCCGGATAGCAGACCAATCCGCAGGGGGCCGGTGACAGCCGGAAAATGCTGCCCACTGATGATTTCTAGCATCTGCCGCGCACAGCCGACAGATGCCGCAAGCGGGCCGATGCAATCCTGCGTCCAGGACAGCGGCATGGCGCCACCGACAGGCACCATCCCCTGTGTCGGTTTGAAGCCCACCACAGCGTTGCAGGCCGCCGGAATGCGGATCGATCCGCCAGTGTCGGACCCGAGCGCTGCCGGGACGATCCCCGCTGCGACGGCCACACCAGAGCCAGAGGACGACCCCCCGGTGATTGCGCCCGCCACCAATGGGTTGTCCGGCATGCCGTGATGGGCATTATGGCCGGACGGCCCCATGGCAAATTCACTCATCCGCAGCCGTCCAATATCGACCTGCCCTGCGGCATCGAGGCGATCCAGCACAGTCGCGGTTCCGGTGCCTATCGTCGCGGCCGATGCATGTGCGCCCATACCGACCGCTTCACCGGGGCGGTCGAACATATCTTTATGCGCCAGTGGGATACCGGCCAAGGGGCCATCCCTGCCCGGCAGCGCGCGGATGGTTGCGAAGGCGCGGCCAAGACCCGCTTTCGCGGTGGCATCTTGCGCAAGCTCGTGTGCCGAGACGGTGCGCTGATCCAGTGCCTGCCGCAACGCGGCTATCGTGGTGAGAGGTGGCAGGGTCATGGATGGCCTGCCCCAAGCGGGTCAGACTTTTGCAGCCCATCTTTCGGGGGCAACAAGGGATTATCCGCAATCGCCCGCAGTCGTGCCAGTTGATCCGCATAGATCGCGCGGTCCTGGGGTGTTGGTGGGATGCCCAGAAAGGCAATCAGGATTTCATCCATCATCAGCCAAAACTTTGCGGTTGGCGGCCACGTACAAGCTGTGACAGAGACACAGCTACGACAAGTGCGCCGCCATAGAACAGGCTTTGCACATAGGCATCGGCCCCCAGCATGGTCAGCCCCGTGATTCCTGTGATCAGGAAGTAAACCGACAACAGCGTGCCCAGAGGGTTGAACCGTCCGGGATAGAGAGTCGTCGCCCCAAGGAAGGCCGCAGCGAAGGCCGGCAGCAACAGGCTGGACCCCGAGTTTGGATCAGCAGAGCCTGTCATGCCTGCATAAAGCACCCCGGCAATCGCGGCGAGGGTGGATGAGGTGACCAGCGCCATGGCGCGGACCCTGTCAACCTTAACGCCGTTCAGCCGTGCCACCTCGCGCCCGCGCCCGACGAACAGCAGCTTGCGGCCCGCAATTGTGTATTCCAAAACCCACCACATGATCAGCGCCAGTGCCAGACCGTAGTAAAAGGCCAGCGGGATGCCGACCAGCCGCTGGATCACGACCAGTTGCACAAGCTCCATCGAAATGCCCGAGATCGTACGGCTTTGCGACATCCATAGCGTCAGCCCTTGCAGGAAGGTGCCGACGCCAAGGGTGATGATCAGGGAATGAATTCGAAAAAACAGCACGAAGAACGCATTGATTGCACCAATCAGCGCCCCGATACCCAGCGCCAGCACGATGGACAGGCCAATCGGCAAACCAAGCTGCACATTGGTGACCGCGACCAGCATTGCGGTAAAGACCAGCACATTGGCGGCGGACAGATCAAAATCCCCCGCTGTCAGCGGCACGAGGATCGCGAGTGCCAGCACAACAAGCACCGCCTGCGATCCGAACATCGCACTGAATGTGCGCCATGTCAGAAATGTATCCGGCACGGCCAACGCGAAAACCGCGATCAGTACCGCCCAAGCGCCGAGCAGGGCAAAACGCTCCATCTCTTTTGTCCAGCTGCGGCGGGGTTTGGCGGCGGTTGGGTTGGTCGTTCCTGCGGTCATGCAAAGACCTCCGTATCCTGAGGGACGTCATTGTTTTGGGGCAGATCGCTGCCCAGACAGGCGCGTGCGATCTTTTCTTTTGCGACCTCAGCGCCGCCAAGTTCCTGTATCGGCACGCCTCGGCGAAACACGATCACCCGGTCGCAAAGCTGTGCGAGCTGTTCGTGATCGGTCGAGGCGATAAGGATCGTCATGCCACGCGCTGCGGCCTGATCCAAGGCTGCAAAAATTTGCTGCCGCGCGCCATAGTCGACGCCCTGCGTCGGCTCATCGAGGCATAAAAGCTGCGGTTCCTCGGCCAGCCATTTGCCCAGTAATACTTTTTGCTGATTGCCACCCGACAGATTGCCAAGGTCCGCCGACGAATTGGCAGGGCGCACATCATGCGCTGCGATCAGCGCGTTGGTCGCGCGTGTCATCATTGCATGGCTCAGCCCCAGGCCGTGTCGCATGCGCGGCAATGCCAGAAAGGTTGCATTTTCGGTGACTGAGAGGGTGGCCACACCGCCCTGCCCCATTCTGTCGCCCGGCAACAGGGCAATGCCTGCGCCATGCGCCTTTGCAGGCGGCAGATGGGCCGCGTCCAGCTGTGTCTTGCCCACCGTGATCTGCCCCTGACCGGGTGTTGCACCGAACAAAAGATACGGCACATCGGCAAAGCCCGAGCCGATCAGCCCGGTGACACCAAGGATTTCACCTTTTTTTAGCGTTGCATCGAACCCTTTGCAGCGGCCACCGGACAAGCCCTTGATCGTCACATTGGGCTGCGTGGGCGCTGTTTTGGCGGCACGTTCATAGGCCGATATCGCCCGTCCGACGATTGTATCAAGAATTTGCTGGCGGCTGGTATCCTGCGTGTTCAGCATCGCCGCGAGCCGCCCGTCGCGCATCACGGCAACACGGTTGGTCAGGCTCAACACCTCGTCAATGTCGTGGGTGACGATGATCACCGACGCGCCGGTCGCCCGGATGCCGCGCAGAAGCGTGAAAAGCTTGTCGACATCAGCCACGGACAGAAACGGCGTCGGTTCATCCAGCACCAGAATGCCTTCGCCGCCCCGGCCTGCATCAGACCGGCGCAATTCGGCAAAGGCGCGGACGATGGCGACAAAGGCACGCTCGACCGGGGACAGTGACCCGACCATCGCGTCAGGATCGATGGTCAGGCCGAATTCGGCCATCAGGGCCGATATCCGGCGCCGTTCTTTGCCCCAGTTGATGCCGTAAGGCCGCAGCGAAGTGTCCGAAATCAGCATATTGTCGATTACCGACAGGCTTGGCACCAAGGCCAGATGCTGATGCACGAAGGCAACCCCCATTTGCCGGATCCGCCCCGCATCGAGCGGGAGGGGCAGTTCTTCACCCCAGAGCCGCACGACGCTGCCGGGTTCGGGCGAATTGAACC
This sequence comes from Loktanella sp., assembly GCA_017390475.1. Taxonomy (GTDB): domain Bacteria; phylum Pseudomonadota; class Alphaproteobacteria; order Rhodobacterales; family Rhodobacteraceae; genus Yoonia. Next base: position 16,836 of record JAFPBO010000052.1, on the reverse strand, counting down.
CGGCAAGCACCTTGATCAGCGTTGACTTGCCGGACCCGTTCGCCCCCAACAGACCAAGGATTTCCTTGCGGCGTAGTGTCAGGGTGACATCCTTGAGCACCTCGACAGGGCCGAATTTCATCCTGATATGTGACATCCGCAGGATATCGGCGTCATGAGTGGTGACACCGGGCGGGGACAGCGGCTCGACATTCATGGCTTAGTCCAGCATCCAGAGTTCGCGGAAACCGGCGATATGTGCATCGCCGTAGCCATCGTCGAAATTGGCCGGAACGCCGACGGTTTCGATATTGGACTCATCGAAAATCACCAGTGGGATGCCCAGATCATCCGGCACCGGCAGCCCGCAGAGCTGGCGCATCTGCACATCGACCGCCGCATATCCGGCCCAGCCAAGGCTTTCCCCGATCACCATTTGCACCGTATCTTCACGAACCATATCAAGCACGAAGGGCGTGCCATTGAAGCTTGCGATCGGCACATCGGCCCCGGCGATCCGCAAGGCGGGGGTGACGAATTGTGACATGCTGTCGTAGATCGGGATGATGAAATTGATATCAGGGTTCGACAGCATGGCCGATTGCACCCCAGACTGGATACGCGTGCCCCATTCGGCCAGTGGCACGTTGAGATATTGCTGCGCGCAATCGGGGCAATATTCGGTCAGCGATGCCTGAATGCTTTCGACAAAAGGCGTCGTCGGCAGAACATCGTCGGAACCGATGATCAGGACATTGGGCGCGCCGTCGGTCTGGACGAATGCCCAAGCCGCCAGAATGTCACCGACTGTGGAAAATGGCACCTTGGCCGAGGCATCAACGATGTCAGCCTGTTCCTGCGTTTCGTCATACAGATGGGTCGTGGTGACGGTCAGCCCCGCCTCGCGCGCCTGCATCAGTTGTGGCCCGATCACGACAGGATTCAGACCACCGGCAAGATCGACCAGATCATAGCCTTGCGACACAGCCTGATCGACACCCTGGATGTAGGAATCCATCCCGCCTTGCGTTTCCCAAACGGTATAGCGAAACCCGACATCGGCCGCAGCGCGCGACATCGCATCTTCAAGAGCGACCGCAAACGGGATCGTCATCGTCACCGGAATCGAAAAGACTGATTTATCAGCCATGCAGGTGCGGGCATCAAACGGATCACCCTGTGGCACGAAGGCTGGAATTTCCCGATGCTTTTCGATCAGGGCCAGCGCATCGTCCATGGCATCGGCCTGTGCAACGGCGGGAATCAGGAAAGGTAAAAGCAGATAGGTGGCGCGAAATTTCATTGGCATGTCCCCATGAGTGATTACAACTTTATTTGTCCGGACATACTAGGTTGGATAGAAGCCTATTTTAGGTATTTTTCAGTTACTTTTATTTTTTGCTGAAAATAATAGCGCTGATCACCGACGCTTGCTGCTTTTTATGTCCGGACAAAGCTATTCGCATTGTGCCGACGATAGCCCAGCACGCCGCCTATGAGACCGGGAATCGCGCCGATGGCGAAGCAGAGCGGATAACTTCCGAGGACATGGTAAAGTGCTGCGAACAGGGATGGGCCGATGATGACCCCGATAAAGGTGTAAGACAGGATGGCCCCAGTCGCAGCACCGACGCGCCCCGGTGGTGCCGTGCGGGCGATTGCTGCCAAAAACACGCCGTTCCAGCCAGAGGCGCAGGCCCCGAGCGCCACAAGGACGAAGGCCAGAACCGGTTGCGGCAATAAAGGCTGGAAATAGAGTACCAGTGACAACCCCCCCGCCGCAAAGCCCAGCGCCGACAACACGCGGAACGGACCAAACCGATCAGCAACAATTCCCCAGCCCACGCGCCCTGTCGCGCCAGCGATCTGCAAAGCCGCGCCCAAGGCACCAGCAGCGGGGATCGACCACCCGATCTCGACCAGTGACACAACTGCGAAGGCTGTCACAGTCAATTGCATTGCCGACATAAGACAACCCAGCGCAGCAAGCGTGCGCAAGGCCGGATCGCGCATGATCGCCTTTTGCTCGTTCACGGCAGTTGAAAATATGCCGGGAAACCTCCCCAGGCTGCGCGCTGGCCGGTGCCACATCCGCCGCAATGTCAGCGGCAGAAGGATCGCAGGCAAGAACGCCAGCGCAAGGATTGCGGCCTGCCAGCTTGATAGCCACAGCGCCAACAGCGGCAGAAAAGCACTGGCGACGACCGCACCCAAAGGCACCCCACTTTGCTTGAGCGAAAAGATCAGGCTGCGGCGTTTGTCCGATGCTACCTCTTGCAAAATGACGGATGAGGCCGGGTTATTGATGCCATAGGCTATCCCGAACAGCACGGAGGCGGCGACCATCAGCACCGGGTTGGCGCTGGCCAGCAGCACCAGACCGATGATCAGCAGGACCAGTTCGGTCGCGATGATCGCCTCGCCGCTGAGCCGCGCGACCAAACTGCCGGCGCAAAGCGATGCGAACAGCCCCGCGAAATAGATAAAGCTGACCTGATACCCGATCCAGTAAGCACCAACGCCCAGTGTTTCGGCGACAATCGGTGCAAGTGCCGTCAGAGCAAGAACGCTTGAAGTTGCGGCAATCTGGACGGCGGTCATCCGCGATAGCGTCAGCCACACCTGCGAAGTGGAAGACTGAGTCTCGCCAAAGTGTTGTAGACTTGACATAATATGATCTGCCACAGGTACGTTTATATCGTTTCGCTCCAGATACACATATGTCCGGACAAATAACAAGAGGACGCAAGCCCGATATGCCCCCCCATCTGGACCGCGCTTCACCGCTCTATCTGCAGATCGCCCATAAGCTGGAACAACGCATCCGCGACGATATCTATCCCATCGGCACCCTGTTGCCGACCGAGGCGGAACTTGTGACCGCGTTTCAGGTGTCGCGCTATACTGTGCGTCAGGCGATTGATCAGTTGAAACGCAATGGCACTGTCACCGCGCGTAAAGGCGTGGGCACGATGGTCAATACCAAAGGCAACGATTGGCGGACCCGGTTCCGGGGCCAGTCGCGGCATGATCTGTTTGACTTCTCGCGCGATTCGGAACTGCATTTCCAGACCAAGACAGAGGTGATCGCCCGCCAGGAGGTAGCGTATGAAATGGGAGTTGCCCCCGGTCGCACCTTTACCTATGCCGCTGGTTTGCGTTATTTTAAAGGCGAAGACCTGCCATTTTGTTGGAACGAGGTCTATCTTGATGAAAGTGTGGCAGAGGTGTTGCAAGGCGTGGACGTTCTGCGCAAGGCGCTGTTCCATATGGTCGAAAGTTACACCGGAGAGCGGATTGCCTCGATCCATCAAGAACTGACTCCGGTGCAACTGACACCTGATCTGGCAGGAAAACTGATGCTGCCCACAGGATCGCTAGCTCTGCGCATGACACGTCGCTATTTGTCATCGCGCGGGCGTTTGCTGGAATATGCGATTCAGACCCTGCCAGCAGAACGGTTCAATTACCGGACCGTGCTGTCAGCGGGAGAGCCGGAAACATGACATGTTCAAAATTTCGACAACCACACCAATAGGCAGCAAGAATTCCGGGCGTTGCAAAAATTTTAGCATTGTCCGGACATTTATTCAGACCAAAGCCTAGCACGGACCACCAGAATCGAAACTATGTCCATACAAACCCCAACAGGAAGGTATTGCTATGGACATGGGCGTCTTTATCCCGATCGGGAACAACGGCTGGCTGATTTCTGAAACCGCGCCACAATACAAGCCGTCGTTTGAACTGAATAAACAGGTCGTGCAAAAGGCCGAGGGCTACGGCCTCGAATTCGCGCTTTCGATGATCAAACTGCGCGGTTTCGGCGGCAAGACTGAATTCTGGGATCATAACCTTGAAAGCTTTACGTTGATGGCCGGGCTTGCCGCAGTGACCAGCAAGATCAAGCTGTTTGCGTCCACCGCGATCCTGACGCTGCCCCCTGCCCTTGTGGCGCGGATGTCCGCGACCATCGATTCCATTGCGCCAGGGCGTTTTGGTGTCAATATCGTGACCGGCTGGGCCAAGAACGAATATACCCAGATGGGCCTTTGGCCCGGAGACGCATATTTTGGCTATCGTTATGATTACGGTGCCGAATATGTCAGCGTCATGCGCGATCTTTGGGAAAACGGCACGTCCGATTTCAAGGGCAAGCATTTCACCATGGATGATTGCAAACTCTCGCCACAGCCCAGCAAGGTTGAAATCGTCGCAGCCGGGCAATCCGCCAAGGGCATGGCCTTTGCCGCCGAACATGCCGATTACAATTTCGTCATGGGTGTCGGGATCAACACGCCTCTCGCATTTTCGGACGGCGCTGAAACCTTGGTGAAGGCCGCGAAACAGGCAGGCCGCGATGTCGGTGCCTATGTGCTGTTCATGATCATCGCAGACGAGACCGATGAAAAGGCAATGGCGCGCTGGGAACATCTGCGCTCTGGCGTCGATGCTGATGCGCTGGCCTGGATGGCGGACCAAGGGTCCAAGGACAAGACCGCAGATGATACTTCGACCGCCAAGCACATCAATCTGCCGCAGGGTGCGGTGAACTTCAATATGGGCACTTTGGTCGGGTCTTATGAGACCGTTGCGCGGATGCTAGATGATGTGGCGAGCATTGAAGGCGTGAAAGGTATCATGATGACGTTCGATGATTTCCTTGACGGTCTGGATACCTTTGGCCAAAAGGTGCAGCCGTTGATGCAATGCCGTCAAAGCAAGCTGGCGCTCGCTGCTGAATGAAAGACGCCATCCCATCGGGCGGCCTTCCCCTCGGGCCGCCCGCCGACCCTTTTGGCGCCTTTGATCTGAAGTCATGTGTCAGGCGTTTGGCACCGCCGCTTGACAAAGGCGACACCATCGGCGCGCCTGACGGCATTGCTGATCTACTTTCGCGTTACGCAAAAGGTCAGACCAGCCCGGCCGCCGAATTCGCCCGCTTTCGTGCGGCGGTCAACGCGCCGGCGGAGGCAGAGGCGGTTCTGTCGGTGCTGGATTGCACCGCTGCGGCGGAGGATTCGACTGCTCGCTGGCAGGCTGGCAAGGCGCGTCCGCTGGAAGGCATTCTTTTCGGGGTAAAGGCGATCATCGATGTCGCTGGTGCAGAGATCACCTGTGGGTCGCTGTTGACGGGATCCCGTGTTGCCGCAAAAGATGCGCATGCTGTGAGCCGCCTGCGTGCCGCAGGCGCAATCCCAGTCGCGATACTGGCCACCACGGAATTCGCCGCAGGCTCACCGTTCAATCCAAGGCATGGTGTTGTGACCAATCCCTACGATGCCAACCGTTGGACGGGTGGATCGTCGACCGGATCAGGTGCCGCTGTCGCGCGGCGCATGCTGCCCTTCGCGCTTGGCACCGATACCGGCGGGTCAATCCGTGTGCCGTCCTGCTGGTGCGGGATCACCGGGCTGAAGCCGACACGCGCTTTGCTGTCGACTGACGGGGTCGCACCGCTGAGCTGGACGCTTGACCATCTGGGCCCCATGGGGCTTTGCGCAGCGGATCTGGCGAAGCTCATGGCGATACTGGGCGAGGTGCAGCCGCGCCCACTGCATCAATTACGCATCGGCGTACCGGACGGCTGGTTCACCGATAGCGTCGATGCCGCGGTTCTGCAGGCTTGGCGCGCGGCGCTGCAGGTCATGGAAACACTGGGCGCGACCTGCGTGCCAATCGACACAGCCACAACATTCGGCGAGATGGCCGCCAATCACGAGGCCGGCTGGACCATCCTGACAGCCGAACTCGCCGCAAGCCAGCGGCACAACAAAGACCGGCGTGATGAACAGGATGCAGGTCTGAAAGCGCGTATTGCGCGCGGCGAACAAATTACCGCGGCTGATTATCTGCTGGCCATGGGACGTCGCAGCGCCCTGATCGAACGGCTTCTGGCGCGATGGGACGTTGATGTGCTGGTCACCCCCGGCCTTGGCGGCGAGGCCGGGCACCTTGATGGCTTGCGGATCGATATCGATGGAACTCCACATGGTTTCGATATCATCTCTCGCAATACGATGATCTGGGATCTGGTCGGCTTTCCGGCGCTGATGCTGCCGTCCGGGGTCGGACCAAGTGGTCTGCCGCTCGGGATACAAATCGTAGCGCGGCCTTATGACGATGCGCTGTGTCTTGCGCTTGGCGCGGCATTTCAGGGGGTGACAGGACATCACCTGATGCAGCCATGAACGACGAACTGACGCAGCTTGGTGCCGTTCAGGCGCTAGGGGGGATCAGGCGTGGAGATTTCACAGCGCTTGATCTGACACGCGCCTGTCTTGCACGGATAGCCGCCCGCGATAATGCGGTCAGGGCGTGGCTTTGCCTCAATCCGCAGGCAGAGGCGGAAGCCGCGCTGATCACGGCGAACGATCCGCGCCCATTGGCGGGTCTGCCCATCGGTGTAAAGGATGTTTTTGCCACTGCGGGCATGCCGACCACGTATAATTCGCCGCTTTACGCTGGGCACCGGCCTGCCAGCGATGCGGCGGTGGTGATGATGCTGCGCGCCGCAGGGGCGATCATTATCGGCAAAACCGACACGACCGAATTTGCCGCCGCCGGGCGGGATGCCGCGACGGGTAATCCGGTGCAGCCAGCGCATACGCCGGGCGGGTCCTCCGCCGGGTCAGCGGCGGCGGTGGCTGATTTCCATGTCCCGCTTGCTATTGCGACGCAAACCGGGGGATCGACCATCCGGCCTGCCAGCTTTTGCGGTATCTACGGTATGAAACCCAGCTTCGGCCTGATTTCGACCGAGGGGCTGAAGCCCTATGCGCCAAGTTTTGATACCGTCGGCTTTCATGCCCGCCATATCGAGGACATGGCATTGCTCGCTGGCGTGTTTGACTTGCCGGACAATGATGCTGTGGGCAATATAACTCTAGGCCTGTGTCACACGCCCTATCACGACAGGCTGACACAGCCGATGATTGATGCGCTGACCCGCGCTGCCAACTTGCCTTGCACCCTGCCCTTCACGTTGCCGGCAGAGTTTGCAGAGATCGACAGCTTGCACAGGGAGATCATGTTCGCAGAAGGGGCTGCGGCCTTCCTGCCTCTTGCGCGGACGCAACCGGGTGGGTTGCACCAGGATTTCCGCGACCGGGTCAACAGCCGTACATCAGCCACAATGCGCGCAGCGTTCAGCGCAAGGGATCGTCTGGCTGGATTTGCGATGCAATTGGAAAAGATGATGGCAGACGCAGGCATCGCGGCTTTGCTAGCGCCGGCTGCGCCCGGGACAGCCCCGCTGGGCCGCAGCCCGGGAAATCCAGTGTTCAATGCGATCTGGACCGCGTTGCAGATGCCATGCATCGCCTTGCCTGCTGGCTGCCATCAGGGGCTGCCGGTCGGCCTGCAACTGGTCTGCCCGCGCGCCTCTGACGCAGGTTTACTGCGGATCGCGGCGACAATCGCACCTCAGCTTTTGAATATGGAGACGCCTTTTGCCCCTGCCTGACGATTTCAAGAATGGCATGCGCCGCCTTGCTGCCGGTGTCAGCCTGATCACGACAGTTGACGATGACCTTCGCTACGGCGTGATCGCGACAGCTGTCACATCGGTCTGTGCCACGCCACCGACGCTGTTGATCTGCATCAACCGCAGCGCGTCGATCCACGATCACCTGCTGCGTGCAGGCTGCTTTTGCGTCAATGTTCTGTCTGCCGACCAATCCGCGATCGCCACCCGCTTTGCCACGCCCGCGGCACGAGAAACGCGGTTCGACATGGGCAAGTGGTCCGTCCGCGAAACCGGCGCACCCGCACTGATTGGTGCTTGCGTCAGCTTCGATTGCCGCACCGCACATCATTTGGAGCACGGGACCCATACGGTGATTTTCGGTGAGATTCGAGATGTCTGGATACAGCAAAGCATGTCGCCGCTGACCTATCACGAAGGTCAGTTCGGCACGCATGCTGAACTGTCGTCGGTTAAATGATCACGACAGACTGTGTTGAATTCCTTGAGGAATTGACCCGATGGGTCAGTCCGAGACGGAAATCAATAGCACTGCCGTTCTCATTCTGATCGTGCCCTCAACGATTTCGATATGGTCTGTCTTTAGACCTGCGGACAAAAAAACTCGTCGTGAATAGCGTAACGCCATCGGCAACCTCCGCCAGAGTTAGCCGAAATATAGTGGCAAGCTTGCCACAGACCTTTTTGCGTGCCGAGATAAACTTCCGGCAGCCGCGAATTTCGGCGCGCGGCTGAGCCTGCTGGACACGTTGGCCGATATCGCCGTCACCCCTTATTTCGTGGTACGGGACCGCAATCGCGAACTGCTGCGCACGGCGCAACTGTTCTATGAACAGGTGCTGCGGGCACTGCCGGCTGCCGGCGTGCGTATCCGGTTGCCAACTCTGCGCGAACGCTCAATGCCCGCCCATCTCCCGCCCGATCCGGTCGCGGTCGGTCGCCTCGACCGCGACCACCGGGCCCAGCTTGCCCGCCGACATCACCGCCACGCGGTCGGACAGTTCCAGCACCTCGTCCAGATCCTCGCTGACAAGCAGGACGGCGGCGCCCCGGTTGCGTTGCTCCATGATCTGCGCGCGGATTTCGGCGACCGATGCGAAATCCAGCCCGAAGCATGGGTTCGCCACGATCAGCACCTCCACATCGCCCGACAGTTCGCGCGCCAGCACCGCGCGCTGCAGATTGCCGCCCGACAGGGTTTCAATGGGCGCATCCGCCGACGGGGTCTGCACGTTATAGCGCCGGATCAGCCCCGCCGCGACCGCCCGCATCCGCGCGGGTGAGATCAGGCCGAAACGCCCCGCCACGGGCGGCTTGTCAAAGCTGCGGAAGGCCATGTTTTCGGCCACCGACATGCGCGGCACCACGGCGTTGCGCAGGGGTTCTTCCGGCAGGCCGAACACCTTGTAGCGGTCCAGATCGGCGCGGCGCGGGGCGAAGGGCTGCCCGTGCGCCAGCACGCGCCCGCCCGACAGCGCGCGTTGCCCTGCCAGAACTTCCACCAGCGCGCTTTGCCCGTTGCCCGACACGCCCGCGATGCCCACGACCTCGCCTGCGTGCAGGTCCAGCGATACGGCGTCCACCACCCGCCGGCCCGTCGCATCATCGGCGCTCACGGCGTCCAGCGTCAGGCGAGGCTGTGCCGCCGCCCGCGTCGTCCCTGACGCTTCCCCCGTCAGGCGCGGCGCGCGGGCGCGCAGCTGGGTTTCGCCGATCATCATGCGGCTCATCGCGTCGATGCTGGTGTCCTGCGCACAGCCGCTGCCGGTGACCCGCCCGTGCCGCAGCACGGTGAAGCTGTCGCAAAACGCCTTCACCTCGCGGAACTTGTGCGAGATCATCAGGACCGTGATTTCCCCCCGCTGCGCCATGCCGCCCAGAAGCGTCAGCACCTCATCCGCCTCGGACGGCGTCATCACTGATGTCGGCTCATCCAGGATCAGGACGCGCTGGTCAAGATACAGCAGCTTCAGGATCTCCAGCTTTTGCCGCTCGCCCGCCGACAGATCGGCGACATGCCGGTCCAGCCGGACACGGAAAGGCATGCGGTCCATGAAGGCTTCCAGCCGCTGCAACTCGGCCCGCCAGTAGATGATGCCGGGCGCGTCGGGCCGAGCGATGACAAGGTTTTCGGCGGTGGTCAGGCAAGGCACCAGCGTGAAATGCTGGTACACCATGCCGATGCCGCGCATCTGCGCCTGCCGGGGGCTGGCGATGGCCACGGGCGCACCGTCCAACAGGGTCGCACCGCTGTCGGCGGCGTGAAACCCCATGATGCATTTGACCAGCGTGGATTTGCCCGCGCCATTCTCGCCCAGCAGGGCATGGAACGACCCCGCGCGCACGTTCAGCGACACATCATCCAGCGCGCGCAGGGCACCGAAGGTCTTGGTCATCGCCCGGGTTTCCAGCGACATCGCACCCCCGGGATGTGGCCCGATTTGGGGCATACAATCGCTCAGCTTCGCCTGTGTCATCCGCCGCCCCTTTCGTTACTTGATAATCGACAATTCGCGCGGTGCTTCAACCGCCGCCGATCTGGACCGGGCTGACGCGATCATGATCCCCAGCGTCACTATGTACGGCGCAGCGTTGAAGAAGTGGTAGCCAAAGCTGACCCCGATGGACTGCAGCGACGGCCCAAGCGCCCCCGCCGCACCAAACAGCAGCGCCGCCAGCACGCAGCGCAGCGGGTTCCAGCGCGCAAAGATCACCAGCGCCACGGCCATCAGCCCCTGGCCCGACGACAACCCCTCATTCCAGCTGCCGGGATAGGACAGCGACAAAAACGCCCCGCCGATACCCGCAAGGCATCCGCCCGCCGCCGTGGCCAGTAGGCGCACCCCGTCCACATTCACCCCCATCGCTTTCGCCGATGCGGCGGAATCCCCGGTGACGCGGATCACCAGCCCCCAGCGGGTGCTGCGCAGCATCCACCACAAGAACACTGCCAGAATGATGCCGATGAAGAACAGCGGGTTGACCTGCAACGCCTGCTGCACCTGCGGGCTGTCCGACCACGCGCCCAAGGGCACCGAGGTCAGCCGCGGGGCAGAGGGCTGGATGTAGGGCTTGCCGAAAAAGAACGCCAGCCCCGTGCCCAGCCCCATGAAGGCCAGCCCCACGGCGATGTCATTTACCTTCGGCAGCTTGCAGATCCAGCCATGCGCAACACCCAGCACCACGCCGACCCCGCCCGCCGCCAGCACGCCGGCCCATGCGGAACCGGAGTTGTAGGACACCGCATAGCCGATCATCGCGCCAAGGATCAGGTTCCCCTCCAGGCCAAGGTTGATGCGCCCCGATTTCTCGGTCAGGCATTCGCCGAGGGCCACGAACAGGAACGGCGTGGACACTCGGATCGCCCCGCCGATCAGGGCATAGAACACGATCATCAGGCTGGCGATGGGGTCGGCATCGGTCATGTGCGCGCTCCGCTCCGGTTGGGGTTGAGGAAGGGCAAGCGCCCGTACATCGTATCGCTGACCAGCAGCACGATGAAGATGATGCCTTGCAGCACCAGCATCGTGGCATCGGGCATCTCCATGCGCCGCTGCACCAGCCCGCCGGATGCGTCCAGCGCGCCGAAAAGGATAGCCACGGGCACCACGGCCAGCGGATTGTGCCGCGCCAGAAACGCCACAAGGATGCCGGTGAACCCGTACCCTGCGGCCAGCGAGGCATTGGCCTGCCCGTGGATCGCCGCGATCTCGAAGAACCCCGCCACCCCGGCGCAGGCCCCGGCAATAGCGCAGCACGCGACCAGCAGGCGCCCCACCGGCAGGCCCTGACCCTGCGCCGCGCGCAGGTTGCCGCCGGTCATCCGTGCGGCAAAGCCAAAGGGGGTGCGCGCCATCAGCACCCACAGCGCCGCGGCCAGCAACAGCCCCGCCGCCAGCCCCCAATGCACCGAACTGTCGAACATGCCCCCGATGCGATAATCGCTGCCAAGCGGCATGGTGGACGGTTTGTTCGCCGATCCGGGATCACGAAACGGCCCCTCGATCAGGAAGCTGACGATCGCAATGGCGATATAGGTCAGCAGCAGGCTCGATATCGTCTCATTCACGCCGCGATGGTGCTTCAGCCAACCCGCCAGCCCGACCCAGACCGCGCCCACCGCCATCGCCGCCAGCGCCATGACCGGCCAGACGATAGCGGTGGGCAACCCGGCACCGACCAACGGGATCGCAACTGCCGCCGCCGCAAACCCGCCGATCACGACGGCCCCTTCGGCCCCCAGTAGCGTCAGCCCGATGCGCGCGGGGATGGCAAAGGCCAGCCCGGTCAGGATCAGCGGTGCCGCGCGCTGCAAGGCGCTCTGGATCGAAAACCACGATGAAAACCCCCCGGTCCAGACCAGCGACAAAAACGTCACCGGGCTTTTGCCAAGGGCTAAAAGGAAGACCGCAAAGATCAAGGCTGACGCCAGCAGCGCGCCTAGCGGGATCAGGACGGATTCGAGAACGCGGGTATTGAGCATGTAAGGTCCGGTGCGGAAAGGTCTTCGGGGCAGGGCGGAGCGGCAGTAAACGGGTCGGCACAGGACATTTTTCAGGCAGGGGGCCACGCAGCCCCGGTGCAATCAGCCTAGCGGGTTCTGGTTGGGCGGTGAAGCCGCCACGCGCGCGCACAACTCCGGCAGCCCTACAATGCGTAGATCCGCCGCAAGATCAGGCCCGCACGCGCGGATACGCTGCACTCCAACCAGAAATGCCGCTGAACCTGTCACAGGCCGCCCGGCCCCAAAGGGGGGGTGGGCTACCCGCGCGCCTTCAGTTCGTGGACCCGATGATGCCGTCCAGCAGATAATCCATGCTTTCCAGTTCAGGCGCGTAGTTGTCCAGCGTGCCCGGGATTACCTGATTGCCCCGGTTGTCGTTCAGCGGCCCGGCATAGACCGGCGTGCCCGCCTTCAGCCCTTCAATCGCGGCCTGCGCGGCGGTGACAGCTTCCGGCGTCGCCCCGGCGCCAAAGGCCGTGTTGCGCAGCATGTCGTTGTGATACCCGCCCGAGATCATGTTGGGCGGTGCCTCGCCCGCCGCCAGCGCCGTGGCATAGGTGGTATAGACGGTTTCCCACTTGCTTTCCGCGCCGGTGATGAAACCGTTCGGTGCCAGCGGCGACAGGTCGGCATTGTGGCCGCAACTGCGCACGCCCCGGCCCTCGGCAGTCTCGATCACCACCTTGGGGCCGTCCACATGGCAGCCGATCACGTCGCAGCCCGCGTCGATCAGGGCATTCGTCGCCTCGGCCTCGCGCACCGGCATCGACCATTCGCCGGTGAAGATCACCCGCACGCTTGCGCCGGGATTAACTGACCGTGCGCCCAGAAGGAATGAGTTCACATTCGACAGCACCGTCTGCACGGGTTTCGCCGCAACAATGCCCAGAAGGCCCGTCGGACTGGACAGCCCCGCCGCAACCCCCGTTCACATAATGCGCCTGATTGAGGTAGCTGAAATAGCTGCCCGCATTCACCGGGTCGGTTTCGGGGTTCCACAATGGCGCGCAGTGGCGGAACTGCACATTGGGATATTTCGCAGCCAGATCAACGACAAAGGGGGAATAGTACCCGAACGAGGTCGCAAGGATCAGGTTCGCGCCCTCTAGGTTGATCATGGATTCCATGGTCTGGGTGACGGCATTGGTCTCGGCCACATTCTCTTCCTCGACCACGGTGACACCCGGCACGCCGCGCAAGATGTTCATCGCGGCGGCATGCGACTGGTTCCAGCCGAAATCGTCGCGCGGGCCGACATAGATCGCGCCGATGACCAGCGGGGTCTGCGCCAGCAGGCCGCGCATCGGCAGCAGCGAGGCCGCCGCCGCAGCGGCACCTGTGCGCAACAGGCTGCGGCGCGACAGAGATAGGTGGGATGAACTGGGAGTGTTCGGGGACATGGTTGCTCCATCTGTTGGGGGTATCGCCATTGGCTGGCGCTTTGACTGGTTACGGTCGGACGGCGGGCCCTCCTGATCCGCCGGGCGGGCCTGCGCGATATGCACCGCGCAACCCCTTCGTGTCGCCTCCCTGAAGGGCCTAACCTTATCCGCGGATAAGGTCGGCCCGCCTGACATGGGCCTCAGCCCAGGTCCGCGCTGGCCTTCGCGGCCAGAATTTTCGCTTTTAGGTCTTTGAGGAACCAGATGTCTTCCAGTTGATCGGGCTGCACCAGATCCCAGACCACGCCTCCGGGCTGGCTGCCCTGCGGCGCGGTCTCGATCGCTTCCTTTTCGGTCACGATCCAGTTGAGCAACGAGTCATGCGCCATGATCGGCAGCCGCGTATCGTCAACCACCATCGACGAATGCACTGTGGTGACAATCGGCGTGTCGGCGGTGATCTTGCCCAGATCGCGGAACAGGCCCAGTTCCAGATCGGCGAAACCGCCGCCCTTACCGGTGCGCCCACCCGCCCGTGTCACCGCGACACAGCCGCAGACGGCCAGATCCAGCGGGGCAATATCCTCAAAGCCCAGCTTTTGCCCGACGCTGACCGCGCCTTGCGAGGTTGCCGCCATCTCGAACTGCACGCCGTCGCGGGCCAGCTTTTCGGGGTCCAGCAGCACCCAGGGCAATTCGCCCGACCCGAATTCAGGCACCGGCATGTACAGCAGCTTGCCGTCATAAAGCGCGCGAAGCCGCACCGCGATCTGCGGCGGATCGGGGTTGCACTTGACCACCTTCGCGCGTTTCCAGATGTCCAGTTGTGACAAGTTCTTCGCGGCCATTTCGGCACCGACCCAGTTCGGGATACGGCTCCAAACCGGGCCGATGTTCAGCCCGCTGGCCTCCAGCCCTTCCCAGATCCCGGCGCGCAGCCGGTCCTTGTCGGCGTTGCGACCGGACCAGCGGCCGGCCTTTTCCTCAAGGGTGGATTCAAGCGTTGATTGCAAGGTCGAATGCGACATGAGCGTCCTGGTTCGTTAAGGCACCGCCACCCGGGATGGGGCTGGCGGACGGCCCGCAACGGGCCGGTTCCCAAACGCTACCACGTCACCAAACCGCCACAAGCGGGCAGTCGTTTACGTTGTTTATATATTAACTGTTATAGTGCCGGGCCTTTGACGGGCACTGCGGCCAACGACCGGGCAACGGCAGAAATCTGCCCCCGCAGCCATATATTGCGCGCATCTGACTGCGCGCGTTCGTGCCACAGCAGATAGAATCGCAGCGATCCCACCTCGGGCGGGGCGGCGACGCTGCGCAGCGGCATAAGCGAACTGAAATAGCCTGAAAAACGGGCACTTGAGGTGAAAATTAGATCAGTGCCCATCAAAATGTGCGGGATCAGGTTGAATTCGGCCACCATGGTCTGGATATTGCGCCGCAATCCGTGCTGGGCCAACTGCATGTCGATGGGGCCGGGATCGGCGCGCGACCGGGCCACCGGCGCGATATGGCCCGACGCCAGATAGTCGTCGATGCCAAGCGCGCCACGCCCGGCCAGCGGGTGCTGCGGCCCCATCAGGCAGACAACATCTTCGGTCATCAGATGCGCGGTTTTCAGATGGCTTGGCGCGCCCGGCCAGTTGCAGATCACCGCGTCCAATTCATCGCGCTCCAATGCTTCGGCATAATCGAAACCCGCATCGATGCCGCGCACGATCACGCGCGATTCGGGGGCCTGTCCGCGCAGCCGCGCAATCAGCGGCGGGAGAAAGATCGCTTCCAGGCAATCCGCCGAAGCGATGCGGAACGCCTTGGTTGCACTGCCGGGGTCAAAGTCATCCGGGCTGCCCACGATCTTGTCGATCCCGTCCAGCACGCCGCGGACATGGGCGCGCAGGCCCAGCCCGCGTTCGGTCAGCACCATCTTGGACCCGCTGCGCACCAGAATCGGATCGCCGACGATGTCGCGCAATTTGCGCAGCGTCAGACTAACATGGGGTTGCGACTGGTCCAGGATCTTGGCCGCGCGCGTGACGCTGCATTCTTCCAGCAGCGCCTGCAAGACCCGCAGCTGGCGCGTATCAATCTGCTTGCGCACCTGTGTGCTCCTTCGCTGTGAAACGTTGGAGCCATAGTGCGGGGGACCGGGCCGCCTTGCAATACGGGGCACGGCAGGCGGCGCCGACGCCCCCCCTGCTACAATGGTCATCCTCTGGGCTGTCGGTTCTCGATATTCTTACACACCCCTGCCAACGCCGCTTCATGTACTTTTGTGCTCAAAGCATCCATTTTGAGCAGGGTGGGCGACAAGAAAGGGTGAAACTTTTCGAAGATCAGGTTGGTCTGGTTGCTGAACAGGTTGATCGTGGCACCGAAGGAGATCCGCCGGATCGCACGTCCCGGGTCGCCGGACCCGTTCAGGGATGTGACAGTCACAAAGCCATCATGGCCCTCGCCGTAAAGCTCTCGGACCGAAGGGCCAGTGCGAGGGTTGTTGTTTTCACGGTGCCGAACTTGGTGGCGATGGAAAACCGTGTCGCGCTGAGCCCGACTATCGCACAGGTCCTGAATCCGAGCTGAACGTAGTGCCTACGCGCCTCGGCAAGTAAATCGCGGGCGATGTGATCAAGGTATACATAACGGCCTTGTCGGCGGACTCAGTGGCGCGTTGAAAATTGTTGAGGCACAGCGGCTGGAACATTGTCGCCGGCGTGATGAGCCGAAGCTTGCAAGACGAGAGATCGAAGCACATCAGGCAAAGATGGCGAGGAGCATCCATAGCCGGCTCTCCGGCCGACGGACAATCATGGCACAAGCAATCCGTCGTATTCTGCGACAGGATTATCGCAGTCAGATCATGACATGGGAAGCCGACAACCGGGCAATTCGCCAAAGCAGATTTGACGTCTCACTTGAACTCGAAAAACTGGTGCCAGATATCATGCGCCTGCGTCGATACCGTCATGTTTTGCGCAAAATGTTTCAAGGCACAGGAGCAATGGAAAGACCACCAGCCTATCTGGACCACACCTATCTTAGGCAAGAATGGGCACTGGCACCCGACCAAAGCCCGCCAGACCTTCCAGAACAGATCAGTGTAATTCTAAGACGGTTTCCGAATGATATCCGCGCTGACACTCATGGAAATCTGATGTTGGCGAAGCGCAATCGACGCGGAAGTGTCGTGGGATATGACGTTGTTGACCAGGCGGCTTATGCGGTCGTGGAAACGGCCAAGTGTGGTGGTGACGGCATTGGGCTTTTTGGCCCGCGCGACGCGGAGGCCGTTATTATCGTTTCAGATGCAAAGGCGGCGGTGCTACAGGCCTCGCTTTGCGAAGATCCCGAGCCATTAATTATCACTGTCCAGCAAGACCTGAGTCCCGACTCTGCGCATCATCTGAAGGAACTGGCGAAGGGACGAAATTGCTTCATCGCTCTTGGTCAGGCAAAAGAGACTAAGGATTTCCGAGCAC
>JAFPBO010000051.1 GCA_017390475.1 Loktanella sp. | reverse complement strand
CCAACCCACACAGCACCCGATCACCAACAACGTCTGATGCAAAATCAGGGCGCAGATCAGCCGTGCGCTACTGAAACAAGAGAGGCTGCCAACAACTCATCAAGTGCCAAAACAGGGCGATCATGAATTATTGCGGTTAACTCCCTAGAAACTCAATTTAGAAGACCTTATCACAGTTGAGGCCTTCTTAGGCACCAATGCGCGGTACCATAATCGCCGATCCGAATGTCCCGCGTAGCGTTCCTTCCCCCCTCACTTCAACCTTCCCGCACGCCCCCCGCGCCGTTTCGCGATCTGCCCCTGCCGTCCCGGCAGTTCCGCCATCACCTCGGCCCGTACCTCCGCTGTCATTCGCGACCATGCAGTGATCTCGTCAATCGTGCGCAGACAACCGATGCACAATCGCGTCTTCGGCTCGATCACGCAGGTCTTGATACACGGGCTGTCGATTTCGGCCCGTTTCCAGATCTGATCGCTCGGGTCGGGTTTGCTCATGGGTTCCGTTCCAGGTGCTGCAGCCGGTCCAGCATGCCTTGCAGAATATAGCTGGCGGCGACATTGTCGATGATCTCGGCGCGACGTTTGCGGGACATATCCGCCTCCAGCATGGATCTTTCGGCGGCGACCGTTGACAATCGTTCATCCCAATAGGTGATCGGCAGCGGCGTCAGCTTTTCCAGATTGCGGGCAAAGGCGCGGGTGGCCTGACAGCGCGGCCCCTCTGACCCGTCCATATTGCGCGGCAGGCCCAGCACAAGGCCCGTGATGCTGCGGTGGCTGGTAATCTCGAACAGGCGGGCGGCGTCGAGCGTGAATTTCTTGCGCCTGATGGTTTCCAGCGGGGTCGCGACGCTGCGCAGAACGTCAGAAACCGCAATGCCGATGGTCACGGTTCCCAGATCAAGCCCTGCAATCGCGCCCACCTTTGGCAGGGCGGCGGCGAAATCCTGCGGTGTATCAAGGATCATTCGATCAGCCCGGCGTTTTGTGCGGCCTCTCTCAAAATTTCCATCGCGGCGGGGTCGGCACCGAACACATCGCGCCCTTCGACCCAGACGACGCGCGCATCGTCCAGATTGCCCAGCACGCCATAAGCGGTGATCAGCCGTGCCCAGTCGGCGGCGGTGCCGCCGTCATTGGCCAGCCTGTCAGCCAGACTTGCGACCATATCGCCGATCATCGCCTCGCGGTCGTCGGGTGCCATATCCTGTGCGGTCTCGATCTCTGCGGCAGAGGGGCCGCGCAGCGCGGGCAATGTGTAATTGATCCCGGCGCGGAAGGCTGCATCCTCGATCATCTGGCGGGCAGAGGCGGTGTGGAAATTATCCTCGGGCCCGTTTTCCGCCACATCGCGCCAAAGCCGATAGGCCAGATCAGGCCGGTCGGTCTGATCATAGAGCAGCCCCAGGTAATAGCGCGCCGCCAGACTGCCGTCATCGCGGGACAGGATCTGGCGGATCAGCTGTTCCGCCTCGGGCGAGACCAGACCACCGGCAGCCACCACCTGCAGATCCAGCAGCCGGGTCATATCCGTGACACCGGCGTCATCGCCCATGATTGCGATGACCCGTTCCTGCGCTGCGGCGGCACCGGCATAATTACGCAATTCCACCTCATGAAAGGCCAGCCGCGACCAGGCTTCCAGATCATCTGGACGCTCGGGGGCGAGATCGCGCAGCCGGTCGATGGCCGCGCGGTAATCCTCGGGCAGGTCCACCGGCGGCGGTGGCGGGGCGACCTGTTCCAGCAATGCCTGTGCCGGACGGTTCGCCCGCATCTCTTCCGAGGCGGCAAGCCGCGCCTGCAAAGGCACATCGCCGTATCCGGGCGCGCCGATCCGCGTATAGGTGACAAAGGTGACAGCGCCGATCACCAGCACCACCAGCGCGGCCAGCAGCAGATGCTGTTTGCTGGCCGCGACCGGGGCCGCTGCCACTTTCGAGGCGGCCAGCAGGCGGCGCGCGATTTCGGTGCGCGACCGTTCTGCCTCTGCGGGGTCCAGCAGGCCACGGTCCAGATCGCGGTCGATTTCGGTTAGCTGTGCGCGATAGATCGCGACATCGGGATTGCCGTCCTCATGATCCTGCCTGCGGATCAGCGGCACCGCGATCATCATGGCCACGGCCAGCGTCAGGACCAGTGCTGTTATCCAGAATACCATATTTCCTCACATTTCTGGCCCCGACATAGCCCCGCGCGGGCGGCGTGAAAAGGGGCTGCGACCCGGTGACCATTCACTGTCTGATGACGATGTCGTAAATTGCCAGCCAGACGCCGCTGGCGGTATCCTTTTGCAGCGGCGAAAGGTCCAGACAGGGGCAAGGATCTGTCAAGGAATCGCTTGTGTGAAAAACCGATATTCCGCCTTTGCCATCGCGCGCGAAGCCTTTCGCCAGCATAGCGGCTGGACCCGCGCCTGGGCGCGCCGCGAACCGAAACCCCGCTATGACGTGATCATCGTCGGCGCGGGCGGGCATGGTCTGGCGACCGCCTATTATCTGGGCAAGAATTTCGGTATCACCAATGTCGCGATCCTGGAAAAAGGCTGGCTCGGCGGCGGCAACACGGGCCGCAACACGACGATCATCCGGTCCAATTATCTGCAGGACCCCTCTGCAGCGATCTATGAAAAATCGCGCAGTCTTTATGAGACGATGTCGCAGGACCTGAATTACAACGTCATGTTCAGCCCGCGCGGCGTGATCATGCTGGCGCAGACCCAGCATGAGGTGCGCGGCTATAAACGCACCGCCCATGCCAATGCGCTGCAAGGGGTGCAGACCGAATGGATCGGCCCGGACCGGGTCAAGGACCTCTGCCCGATCATGAATATCGACGGGCCGCGTTATCCGGTGCTGGGCGGGTTATGGCAGGCACGTGGTGGCACCGCGCGGCATGATGCGGTGGCCTGGGGCTATGCGCGGGCCTGTTCCGACATGGGCATGCATGTGATCCAGCAATGCGAGGTCACAGCCGTGCGCCGCGACGGCGGGCGTGTCGTCGGTGTCGATACCACCAAGGGGCCGATTGATTGCGACAAGCTGGGGCTGGTGGTGGCCGGTCATTCCGGTGTGCTGGCGCAGATGGCCGGGTTCCGGCTGCCGATTGAAAGCGTGGCCCTGCAGGCGCTGGTCAGCGAGCCGATCAAACCCTGCATGGATGTCGTCGTCATGGCCAACACCGTGCATGGCTATATGTCGCAATCCGACAAAGGCGAGATGGTGATTGGTGGCGGCACCGATGGTTACAATAACTACACCCAGCGCGGGTCATTCCACCATATCGAGGAAACCGTCCGCGCCCTGATCGAAACCTTCCCGATGATCGCGCGGCTGAAAATGCTGCGGCAATGGGGCGGGATCGTGGATGTGACCGGCGACCGGTCACCGATTCTGTCGAAAACGCCGGTGGAGGGCGTGTTTGTCAATTGCGGTTGGGGGACAGGCGGGTTCAAGGCGATCCCCGGATCAGGCTGGGCCATGGCGGAACTGATCGCCAAGGGCGCATCGCCGCTGACGGATGAGTTTTCAATGTTCCGGTTCCGTGAAGGCAAGTTCATCGATGAAAGCGTAGCAGCGGGGGTGGCGCATTGATGCCCAACCTCGCCTCCACACACCCTTCGGCAATCTCCTGCCCATCCCCGCATCGCAAACCGGCTGGCTTTCGCCGATCTGTGGCCTGCGGCGGAACAACCCGGTCTGGTGTCGTGTTTTCTGACTTGATGACACTGTTTTTGAAGGAGGTTTCATCATGGCAAATGTTTCACAATCCGGCACCAGGCTCTGGGTCGGCATCGCCGTCGGTGTTGTTGCGCTGGTTTTGCTGGTCGCTTTGTTCTCTGGCGGCAGCACGCCCGATGCGACGGCACCTGCACCGGGTGACCCGATGGCACCGGCCCCGGCTGACCCGATGGCACCGCCACCTGCTGATCCCATTGGCGAACCGGCCGCACCTGCGGACCCTGTCCTGCAATAATCCGATCCAACCGGCAACGCTGATAGGCGGGCGCAGCTTTGCGCCCGTCTTTTTTGCGTCCAGACCAAAGGCCTGCCCATGCTGATCCTGCATTGTCCCTATTGCGGCCAAGATGTCGATGAAACCGATCTGCATGCAGGCGGGCAGGCGCATCTCAAACGCCATGGCCCCGGGTCATCCGATGATGATTTCGAGGATTACATGTTCATGCGCGAAAACCCCAAGGGTGTGCATTTCGAACGCTGGCGGCATGTCTATGGCTGCGGGAAATGGTTCCTCGCCGCGCGCTGCACCGCGACATTGGAGGTGTTTGGGACCTATCCCGCCCAGACCACAGAACCGCCGCAGGATATCCGCGACAGGATCAGTGCCAAGCGCCCCGGCTGGACATGGGGGGATTTCGCATGAGCACGCGTCTGGCCAAGGCAGGCCGTCTGATCGACAAGACAAAACCCGTCCATTTCACCTTTAACGGCAAAAGATTGCGCGGATTCGCGGGGGATACGCTCGCCTCGGCGCTGCTGGCCAATGACCAGATGCTGGTGGGCCGGTCGTTCAAATACCACCGCCCGCGCGGCGTCGTGGCAGCGGGGGCAGAGGAACCCAACGGGCTGGTCAATCTGGGCGAAGGCGCGCAGTTTGAACCCAACCAGCGCATCACCACCACCGAATTGTTTGACGGTCTGGTGGCGAAAAGCCAGAACCATTGGCCGAGTCTGGAATTTGACGTTGGTGCGATCAATACGCATCTGTCACGGTTCCTGCCCGCCGGGTTCTATTACAAGATGTTCATGTATCCGCGTGCTTTCTGGAAACATGTCTATGAGCCGATCATCCGGCAATCCGCCGGGCTGGGCCGTGCGCCCAATGACCGGGACGCGGATACATACGAGCATGTCCACTGTCATGTCGATGTGCTTGTCGTCGGCGGCGGCATCGCCGGGCTAGCAGCGGCGAAGGCTGCCGGAGAGGCGGGCGCGCGGGTTCTTCTGATCGAACAGACCGCCGATTGGGGTGGACGTGCTGTGGTTGATGGCCCGAAGATCAATGGGATGGCGGCGCAGGATTGGGTAAAGATAGCGCTGCAAGATCTTGAAAATATGCCGAATGTCACCCTGCATTCACGTTGCATGGGGGCGGGGGTCTATGATCATGGCTATACGCTGGCCTATGAACGGCTGAATGATCATGCCCCGGATCAGGACGGGCCGCGTCACCGGCTCTGGCGTATTCGCGCGCGCCGGATCGTGACGGCGACGGGAGCGATTGAACGGCCTTTGTCCTTTGCAGGCAATGACATCCCCGGCGTGTTGCTGGCCGGGGCTGTGCGCGATTATGCGGTGAATTTCGGTGTGTCGATTGGCGACCGGACGGTGGTGGTAACCAATAACGACGACGCCTATCGCACTGCGATTGCGCTGAAACAGGCGGGGCTGGAGGTGCCGGTGATCGTCGATGCGCGCCCCGCGCCCGCAGGGCCGCTGATCGATCAGGCGCGCGCTTTGGGCATTCGCGTCGCTGCCGGCAAGGGCATCGCAAAGGTCAAGGGCGGCAAACGTGTCACCGGTGTGGCGATCTGCGCGCAGGCCGGTGAAGGCGCTGTGCTGGAAGAGATTGCCTGCGATTGCGTCGCCATGTCGGGCGGCTGGTCCCCGGTCGTGCATCTGTGGTCGCATTGCGGTGGCAAGCTGACATGGGATGACGCGCAGGCGATGTTCCGGCCTGATAGCGCCCGCCCGCCGACGGGGGCCGATGGTGCGGGTTTCGTCTTGGCTGCGGGTACCGCGAATGGGCATCTGCGCAGCGGTGATGTGCTGGTGGATGCGGTCGCCGCGGGCAAGGCTGCCGCCTTGACCACGGAACCGGTAGCCGAAGCGCCCGCAGCGGTTGACGCAGATGAGGGCGCGATTGCCCCGGTCTGGCTGATGCCCCAAGGCGCAAGCTATGCGCTGCGGTCCAAGACATGGCTGGATTTCCAAAACGATGTAAAGGTCTCTGACGTGCAGCTGGCCGCGCAGGAAGGGTTCGAGAGCGTCGAACATGCCAAACGCTATACCACCCTGGGGATGGCAACGGATCAGGGTAAGTTGAGCAATATCAATGGACTGGCGGTTCTTTCTGATGCACTGCGTGCGGCGATCCCGAATGTCGGGACAACGACATTCCGCCCGCCCTATACGCCGATTTCGATGGCGGCGATTGCTGGCGCTGCGCGGGATGAGATTTTCCAGCCCCTGCGCAAGACCCCGATCTCGGATTGGCATAACGCCAATGGCGCCGATAACGAACCTGTCGGGCAATGGCGCAGGCCCTTTGCCTATCTGCGCGCAGGCGAAACCGTCCACGATGCGGTGAACCGCGAGGTTATCAATGCGCGCAACAATGTCGGGCTGCTGGATGCTTCGACTCTTGGCAAGCTGGTGGTCAAAGGGCCGGATGCGGGCCGGTTCCTCGACATGCTCTACACCAATATGATGTCTAATCTGGCCGTCGGCAAATGCCGCTATGGGCTGATGTGTTCGGAAAACGGGTTCCTGATGGATGATGGCGTGGTCGCGCGGATGTCTGATGACACCTGGCTCTGCCACACCACCACCGGCGGGGCGGAGCGGATTCATGCCTGGATGGAAGACTGGCTGCAATGCGAATGGTGGGACTGGAAAGTCTACATCGCCAATGTCACTGAACAATATGCCCAGGTCGCTGTCGTCGGGCCGAAAGCGCGGCAATTGCTGGACAAAATCGGCGGCATGGACCTGTCGGCGCTGCCTTTCATGCAATGGCAGGCGGGACAGATCGGCGGGTTCGATGCGCGGGTGTTCCGGATCAGTTTCTCGGGTGAGCTGAGCTATGAGATTGCCGTGCCTGCCGGGCAGGGTCTGGCGTTCTGGGATACGCTGCTGGCCGCGGGCGCGGAATTCGGCGTGATGCCTTACGGCACCGAAGCCCTGCATATCATGCGTGCCGAGAAAGGGTTTATCATGATCGGCGATGAAACCGATGGTACCGTGATCCCGCAGGATTTGAACCTACATTGGGCCTTGTCCAAGAAGAAAGATGATTATCTGGGCAGACGCGCGCAGGAACGCCGTTTCATGGATAACCCGGATCGCTGGCGACTGGTGGGTTTAGAAACGCTGGACGGGTCCGTCCTTCCGGACGGGGCCTATGCGATTGCCGAAGGTGTGAATAGCAACGGGCAGCGCAATACCGAAGGGCGCGTCACCTCGACCTATCACTCGCCCACATTGGGGCGCGGGATTGCCATGGGGCTGGTGCATCGCGGGCCCGACAGAATGGGCGAGGTGATCACCTTCAACACGGTGGAAGAGGGCAAGACCGTCGCGGCCCGCATCGTTGATCCGGTGTTCTATGACAAAGAAGGGGCAAAACAGAATGTCTGATGCGATCAGCGCCCTGCAAGGCCGGATGGTGCCCGGCGAAGTGACTGTGCGCGAGGCCGGTTTGCGCGGGATGATCACCCTGCGCGGGGATTTGTCGGATGCCGCGCTGCGGGGCATTTGCACGGATGTGACGGGGCAGGATTTTCCTGATCGCGGCAAGATCAGTGCCGAGGGTGAGACCGCCATGTGCTGGATGTCGCCTGATGAAATCCTGATTCTGCTGCCCTACGCACAGGTGACGGGTGCCTTGGGGCGGATCGATGCGGCCTTACAGGGGCAGCATCATCTGGCCGAGAATGTCTCTGACGCCCGCGCGCTTATTTTTGTGGAGGGCGAATTTGCGCGCGAGGTCATGGCGAAAGTGACCCCCGTCGATCTGCATCCCGCGCATTTCGGCCCCGGTGATTTTCGCCGCTCGCGGCTGTCGCAAGTGCCTGCGGCCTTCTGGATGCCCGATGAAGACACTTTCGCGGTGATCTGTTTCCGATCTGTCGCGGAATATGCCTTTGATTTGCTGGTGGCCTCGGCCAAAGGCGGGCGTGTCGGGGTGTTCTGAGCTTGCTGACTGC
The DNA here is from genome assembly GCA_017390475.1 of Loktanella sp. Taxonomy (GTDB): domain Bacteria; phylum Pseudomonadota; class Alphaproteobacteria; order Rhodobacterales; family Rhodobacteraceae; genus Yoonia. Next base: position 445,948 of record JAFPBO010000051.1, on the reverse strand, counting down.
GCTGCGCGCAGGCCTCCGGCGGGGATATTTATGCTCGGAAGATGGGCAAGATCCATGGCTTGCTCTTGACCTTGCGGCGCGTGAGGGCCACCTAAGAGAGGAAGCCGTTTGAACAACAAAGAGGACTAATCATGTCATTCTCCCTTCCCGATCTGCCCTATGCCCATGATGCGCTTGCCGCCAAAGGCATGTCCGCCGAGACGCTGGAATTTCACCACGACATCCACCACAATGCCTATGTGACCAATGGCAACAAGGCGATTGAAGGCACCGAATGGGCTGGCAAATCGCTGGAAGAGATCATTGTAGGCACCTACGACAAATCCGCCGTGGCGCAGAACGGTATTTTCAACAATATCAGCCAGTTGTGGAACCATAACCAGTTCTGGGAAATGATGTCGCCCGACGTCAGCAAGATGCCAAGCGAGCTGGAAAAGGCTTTGGTTGAAAACTTCGGTTCCGTCGATGATTTCAAGACCAAATTCAGCGAAGCGGGTGCCGGGCAGTTCGGCTCTGGCTGGGCCTGGCTGGTGAAGAAGGAAGATGGATCGCTGGCAATCACCAAGAGCGAAAACGGCGTGAACCCGCTCTGCTTTGGTCAGACCGCGCTGCTGGGCTGTGATGTCTGGGAACATTCCTATTACATCGATTTCCGCAACAAGCGGCCCGCCTATCTGACCAATTTCCTGGATAACCTGGTGAATTGGGAAAACGTCGCCAGCCGGATGTAATTGCCGCAGCGACATGGACAATTGCAAAGACCCGTGGGACATCCTCACGGGTCTTTTGCTTTTGGAGAATGTGATGACAGGTCCTGATCTGGCGGCGATCAACGCTGCTGCTGCCACGCTGCAAGATGCGGTGATCGCAACCCCGGTGCTGCCGCTGACATCGGCGCGCTGGGATGGGGTTTTGCCGGATTGCGCAAGCGTCATGCTGAAGCTGGAATTGTTCCAGCAGGCCGGATCGTTCAAGGCGCGCGGTGCCTATCTGGGGATTGTCGGGCTGGATGCGGCGCAGCGTGCGGCGGGTGTTGTCGCGGCCAGCGGTGGCAATCACGCGCTGGCCGTGGCCTGGGCGGCGCAGGCGGCAGGGGTGGATGCGCTGATCTGCATGCCGCGCGGCGTGGACCCGGCGCGAATCGCGGGGTGCGAGGCTTTGGGGGCAAAGGTCGCGCTTTATGATGATATGGCCGCGGCTTTTGCGGCGATGAATGATGCGGCGAACAAGGGCCGGACGCTGATGCATCCGTTCGAAGCGCCGCATATGGTGCTGGGGTCGGCGACATGTGGCTTGGAATATGCGACGCAGGCACCCGATTTGGATACCTTTATCGTGCCCATTGGCGGCGGCGGGCTGATCTCTGGCATGGCCTGCGCCATTAAACAGGCGCGCCCCGATGCGGAGGTGATCGGGGTGGAACCGTTCGGTGCCGACAGCATGTTCCGGTCATTGGCGCAGGGTACGCCTGTCACTTTGGACCGGGTCGCGACGATTGCCGACAGCCTTGGGGCACCTTTGGCGCTGCCCGATACTTTTGGGATCGTGCAGCACTATGTCGACCGGATCGTGCGGATTGAAGACGCGGATATGCTGCGCGCGATGGACATCTACCAATCCATCTTGCGGATCACGGCAGAACCGGCCTGTGCCGCGTCATTGGCCGCGATCATCGGGCCCTTGCGGGATGATCTGAAAGACCGGCATGTGGGGATCATCGCCTGTGGGTCCAATATCTCGCTGACCCGCTACGCCGATCTGATGGCGGCGCTATAGCGCCGCTGCCAGCACCTGTTCCAGCGCCGCCACATCATCGGCGACGCTGACAAAGCCAAGGATATCATCCCCGGCAAAGCCCTGATCCACCACATGGCGCAGCAGTGCCAGTAACGGGTCCCAGAACCCGTTGATATTGAGCAGCACGATAGGTTTGCCATGCAGGCCCAATTGCCGCCATGTCAGGGCCTCGAAAAACTCGTCAAGGCTACCGGCACCACCGGGCAACACCACCACGGCATCGGCATTCATGAACATCACCTTTTTGCGTTCATGCATGGTTTCGGTCACGATGAACTGGTCCAGATCGCGCTTGCCGACTTCCAATGCCATCAGATGGGTGGGGATCACGCCAAAGGTGCGCCCGCCCGCCTTTTGTACCGCCTGCGCAGTGCGTCCCATCAACCCGACATCGCCTGCGCCGTAAACCAGCCGCCAATTGTTGCGGACCAGCATCGCGCCGGTATCGGATGCGGCCTGTGCATAATCGGGGCTGATTCCGTCGCGAGAGCCGCAATAAACACACACTGATCGTGGAAAATCGGACATTTGCACCCCGTTGTTGCAGCTTCGCTTTGACCCGGTCATAGCGGGCTTGCTAGATTGGCTCAACCATCTGTGCGGGGAACACTGTCGTGAACGAGGACAAAGGATTCCAGACCAAAGCGGGGGCGCTTGGCGCTTTGGCAATTGTCGTGATCGGGGCTGGCACCTTCTATTTGTGGCCGGCACCGGATATTATGCCTGAAACCGTGCCGGATGTTGCGGTGGTCATGCCCGCGCCAGTGCCGGAAATACCGGAACCTGCAGAAATTATGGTGCCCGCGGCCACGCCGCCCACATTCGATACGTTCCGCCTTGACCCGGACGGCGGCATGGTTGTCGCCGGGCGCGCGGCACCGGGGCAGGTGGTGGACCTGATCCTTGCCGATGAGGTGATCGGCTCTGCCACGGCTGATGCCAGCGGCAGTTTCGTGATGCTGTCCGAGGCCGGGATATCTGACGCGCCCCGCCGCCTGTCGCTGCTGGCTGATCCAGCAGGTGCCGCGCTGCCGTCGCAAGGCAGCTATCTGGTGGCACCAATCACGGCCCCCGCCGCGCTGGCGGACATGCCTGCCATCGACCAGCCCGCCATCGGGGATGCCGATGATCAGCCTGTCGCGGTACTGGCAGATCTGGCCACCGCTGATCCAACGCCCGCCGCCAGCCCGCCGGTTGTCGTGCAGGCCGATGCCGATGGCCTGCGGATCGCGCAGGGCGCGCCTGCGCTGCCTGCGCCCAATGTCATGCTGGACGCGATCACCTATGATCCTGCAGGCACCTTGCAATTGTCCGGTCGCGCCACCGGCAACGGACAGGTGCAGATCTATCTGGATGATCGGCCTGTTTCGACTGCACCGGTGCTGGCAGGGCGCGACTGGCGCATCGATCTGCCCGATGTCGATACCGGCATTTATACCTTGCGGATTGACGAGGTGGACAGCGATGGCACCGTCGTATCGCGGATGGAAACCCCATTCCGGCGTGAAGAACCCGCCAATGTCGCCGCCGTGATGGCCGAAGAAACCGCGCAGCCCGGGTTCGAGGTGGCGATCCGCACCGTGCAGCCGGGGTCCACGCTCTGGGCGATTGCTGAAGAAACGCTGGGGGCTGGCATCTTTTACGTGCAGGTGTTCGAGGCGAACAGCGATCAGATCCGCGACCCTGATCTGATTTATCCGGGTCAGGTATTTCGCATCCCCGAACCCGCCCGATGACGTCGTAGCACTGGTCAATCGCCGGGCATCCGCCTAGGAAGAACCGGTCAGCCGGAGAGACCGATGCGCCCCACCAATCATTCCGAAGCCAATCTGAACAATAGCCGCACCCAGGGCTGGAACGTGATCCGGCGGGTATTGCCCTATCTGTGGCCGGACGAGCAGGGCTGGGTCAAACGCCGGGTCGTCTGGGCGCTGCTGGTACTGCTGTTGGCCAAGGTGATCGCGGTCGGCACCCCGATCCTGTATAAACAAGCGGTCGATGCCCTGGCGCCCGAAGGTGCCGATGCCGCCACTATACTGGGGCTGGGCGCGGTAGGTCTGACGCTGGCCTATGGCTTTGCCAGATTGATGAATGTCGGTTTCCAGCAATTGCGCGATGTGATCTTTACCCGCGTCGGCCAACGCGCGTTGCGGCAATTGGCGCTGGAAACCTTCACCCATATCCACCGCCTGTCGCTGCGCTATCACATCACCCGCAAGACCGGGGGTCTGTCCCGTGTCATCGAACGGGGGGTCAAAGGCGTGGATTTCCTGCTGCGGTTCCTGCTGTTCTCAATGGGGCCATTGGTGCTGGAACTGCTGATGATCGCCGTTGTGTTGTTTTTCCTGTTCGACGTCTGGTATCTGGCGGTCGTCGTGGGAACCATCGCGCTTTATGTCTGGTTCACCTTTGCGATCACCGAATGGCGGGTGAAAATCCGCAAGATCATGAATGATCAGGATACGGATGCGAACCAGAAAGCCATCGACAGCTTGCTGAATTTCGAAACCGTCAAATACTTCGGAGCGGAAAAATGGGAGGCGGATCGCTATGACCGCGCGATGGCGCAATATGAAAATGCCGCGATCCGCACCAATTATTCGCTGGCCTTTCTGAACTTCGGCCAGTCGGTGCTGATCACCGGCGGGCTGGTTTTGGTCATGGTCATGGCCGCCTATGGCGTGCAGCGCGGCGATCTGACCGTCGGCGATTTCGTCATGGTGAACGCCTATATGATCCAGATCACCATGCCGCTGAACTTCCTTGGCACGGTCTACCGCGAAATCCGTCAGGCGCTGATCGATATGGGCGATATGTTCGATCTTCTCGGCCAACCGGCAGAGGTGCAGGATGCGCCGGATGCCAAGCCCTTGGTCGTGACCGGCGGGCGGGTGACCTTGCGCGATGTCACCTTTGGCTATGATGCCGCGCGGGGGATTTTAAAGGGGATCAACCTTGATGTCGCCCCCGGTCAGACGGTCGCGATTGTCGGTTCCTCCGGGTCAGGTAAATCCACCATCGGGCGGCTGTTGTTCCGGTTCTATGATGTGACCGGCGGCGCGCTGCTGATCGACGATCAGGATATCCGCGACGTGACGCAGGACACATTGCACGCCCAGATCGGCGTCGTGCCGCAGGATACGGTGCTGTTCAACGATACTGTGCATTACAACATCGCCTATGGCCGCCCGGATGCGGGCGAGGAGGCGATTATCGTCGCAGCGAAAGCCGCCAAGATCCATGATTTCATCATGAGCCTGCCGGATGGCTATCAGACACAGGTCGGCGAACGCGGGTTAAAACTGTCGGGCGGTGAAAAACAGCGCGTCGGTATCGCGCGGACCTTGCTGAAAAACCCGCCGATCCTGCTGCTGGATGAGGCGACGAGTGCGCTTGATACCCAGACCGAAATGGAAATTCAGGCAGAACTGAAAGCCATGGGGCAGGGCCGTACTGTCATCACCATCGCGCATCGGTTGTCCACCATCGCCGATGCTGATCTGATCGTGGTTCTGGAGGATGGCGTGATCGTCGAACAGGGCCGGCACGAGGCCTTGCTGGCACAGGACGGGCGCTATGCCCATCTGTGGAACCGGCAGGTCGAGGAAGAGGCAGCGCCGGTTTGACGCGCCACCGTGATCCGGTCGGGGAGAACCCCGACCTACAAAATGTCCCGTAGGGCGGGGTTCACCCCGCCACGCCCCACCAAGGAAAGAAACCCATGCCCGATACACTGCCCCCATGCCCCGAATGCGGCGCTGATTTCACCTATGCCGTCGATGCCCTGCTGAATTGTCCGTCATGCGGTCATGAATGGTCCGTCGTGGCTGAGACTGACACCGATGTGATCCGCGATTCCGTTGGTAATATCCTGCAAGACGGCGACACCGTCACCGTGATCAAGGACCTCAAGGTCAAAGGATCATCAACCGCGCTGAAAGTCGGCACCAAGGTCACCGGCATCCGGCTGGTCAGCGGCGATCACGACATTGATTGCAAGATCCCCGGTTTCGGCCAGATGGGGCTAAAATCGCAATTCGTCAAAAAGGTCAGCGATTAAGCCGCTGGCATGGAACCGCACAACAGCGATCGCGTTAATGCGGTTATGGTAAGCCACCCGATCAGAGACATTGTCGCGACATTGCAGCGGGTGGCCAAAGCTGAAACCCTGCTGTTCGAAGATCTGCTGACCGGTTTCGGCGATGCCGCATTTCCACCCTGTCTGCTGGTTCCGGCGCTGCTGATGGTCTCGCCGCTCAGCGGGATTCCGTTGTTTTCCAGCTTTTGTGCGCTGGTGATCTGCCTGATCGCGGCGCAGGGCGCGCTGGGGCGCAGCCGGATCTGGTTGCCACAGGTTCTGGCGCGGCGTGAATTATCCGGGGCAAAGGTGCAGCAAGCCGCCCATACCCTGCGCCATGTCGTGCGGATCAGCGAATATGTGACCCGGCCCCGGCTGGCGGCCCTGACATCGGCACCGATGCGCCGGGTGATCTATGTCGGCGTGATCATGCTGGCAGCCTGTGTGCCGGTGCTGGAACTGGTGCCATTCGCCTCTTCGATGATCGGGCTGGTTGTGGCGGTGCTGGCCATCGCGCTGATCACCCGCGATGGGCTGGTCCTGCTGCTGGCGCTGGTGCTGATTGTTGTGCTGGGGATCCTGGTGGGCAATGTGATCGAATTTGTTGCCACGCAGGTGGGGTAGGGTGCGCAGTGCTGCGCACCCCATTAATATCAGGCCACTTTCGCCAGATTGCGCAACACGTAATGCAGCACGCCACCGTTTTCGATATATTCAATCTCGACGGCGGTATCGATCCGGCATATCACGGTGATCTCTTTCACCGATCCATCGGCCATGGTGATCTGGGCTGTCATCTCTTGCAATGGTTTGACCGCATCCAGCCCTGCGATGCTGACGGTTTCTTCACCTGTCAGGCCCAGGGATTTGCGCGTATCGCCGCCGGTGAATTCAAACGGCACCACGCCCATGCCCACAAGGTTGGACCGGTGGATACGTTCAAAGCTTTCCGCGATCACGGCTTTGACGCCCAGCAAGGCTGTGCCTTTCGCCGCCCAGTCACGCGATGACCCGGCACCATATTGTTCACCCGCAAAGATGACCAAAGGCGTGCCGTTTTCCTGATGCGCCATGGCGGCATCGAAGATCGAGGTCTGCGCGCCATCCGGCCCTGTGGTATAGCCACCTTCGACGCCATCCAGCATTTCGTTCTTGATGCGGATATTGGCGAACGTGCCGCGCATCATCACCTCATGATTGCCGCGCCGCGACCCGTAAGAGTTGAATTCGCGCACCGGCACCTGACGGTCGATCAGATATTGCCCGGCAGGGGTGGTATCCTTGAACGACCCGGCAGGCGAGATGTGGTCGGTTGTGACCATATCGCCCAGAATTGCCAGCACCTTGGCATCTTTCACGTTCTGGATCGTGCCGGCATCCTTGGATATGCCTTTGAAATAAGGCGGATTCTGGACATAGGTCGATGTCGCGGGCCAATCATAGGTCTCGCTATCCGTTGTTTCGACCGCCTGCCATTTTTCGTCGCCTTTGAACACATCGGCGTATTTCTTGATGAAGGCTTCGCGCGTCACAGTGCGTTCGACCAGTTCATTGATCTCTGCCGAGGTGGGCCAGATATCGCGCAGATAGACGTCATTGCCGTCTTTATCCTGCCCGATCACATCCGTCGCGATATTGACATTCATGTCACCGACCAAGGCATAGGCCACGACCAGCGGCGGAGAGGCCAGATAGTTTGCGCGCACGTCAGGCGAAATCCGCCCTTCAAAATTGCGGTTACCCGACAGGACCGAGGTGGCGATCAGGTCATAATCATTGATCGCCTTGCTGATCGGCGCATCCAGCGGGCCGGAATTGCCGATGCAAGTTGTGCAGCCATAGCCGACAAGGTTGAACCCGATGGAATCAAGGTCCTCTTGCAGGCCCGCAGCCTCCAGATATTCCGACACGACCTGTGACCCGGGGGCGAGCGAGGTTTTCACCCAAGGTTTGCGGTTCAGACCCAAGGCACGCGCCTTCCGCGCGACAAGACCAGCGCCAATCATCACATAAGGGTTCGATGTATTGGTGCAGGATGTGATCGAGGCAATGACAATCGACCCGTCATGCAATTGATAGCTGCCTTCGTCGGTTTTGACATAGCCACGGCTGTGGTGGCCTTCGTCGCCGGGGATCGTGGTGGGTTCGGGCTGGCCGCCTTCACCTTCCCAACGGGCTTCTTCCTTGACCGTGGCATCGACGCCGCCGCGCACGCCCTTGACGTAATCGCCAAAGGCTTTGCCCGCCACATCCAGATTGATGTGATCCTGTGGCCGTTTCGGGCCGGAAATCGCAGGCACCACGGTGCCCATATCCAGCGACAGCGTGGCGGTATAGATCGGCGCGTAATCCGCACCGCGCCAGAACCCGTTTTCCTTGGCATAGGCTTCGACCAGCGCGATGCGACCCTCGTCCCGGCCAGTGTTGCGCAGGTAGCGCAGGGTTTCGTCATCAATCGGGAAGAACCCGCAGGTCGCACCATATTCAGGCGCCATATTGGCGATGGTCGCACGATCCGCCAAAGGCAGGTTATCAAGGCCCGCGCCGTAGAATTCCACGAATTTGCCGACCACACCCAATTGGCGCAGCATTTCAACCACTTTCAGCACCAGATCGGTACCGGTGGTGCCTTCGGTCATTTCGCCTGTCAGCTCAAAACCCACAACTTCGGGGATCAGCATCGACACAGGCTGGCCCAGCATCGCGGCTTCCGCCTCGATCCCGCCGACGCCCCAGCCGAGCACGGCCAGACCATTGACCATGGTGGTGTGGCTGTCGGTGCCGACCAAGGTGTCAGGATAAGCCACCAATTCGCCGTTCTGGTCGGTATCGGTCCAGACAGTCTGGGCCAGATATTCCAGGTTCACCTGATGGCAGATGCCGGTGCCCGGTGGGACAACACGGAAGTTCTTGAACGCTTTCTGGCCCCATTTCAGGAACTGATAGCGTTCCATGTTCCGCTCATATTCGCGGTCCACATTCATCTGAAACGCGCGGGGATTGCCGAATTCGTCGATCATCACCGAATGGTCGATGACCAGATCGACCGGGTTCAGCGGGTTGATCTGCTGGGCATCGCCACCCAGGGCCTTGATCCCGTCGCGCATCGCGGCAAGGTCAACGACCGCAGGCACACCGGTGAAATCCTGCATCAAGACGCGCGCCGGACGATAGGCGATTTCGCGAGGGTTCTTGCCGCCTTTGTCGGCCCATTCCGAAAACGCCTTGATATCGTCGACAGAGACGGAAAAACCGCCGTCTTCGAACCGCAGCAGGTTTTCCAGCACGACTTTCAGCGCGGCGGGCAATTTCGAAAAATCACCCAGACCAGCGGCTTCGGCGGCGGGGATCGAATAATAGGCGACCGACTGGTCGCCGACGGTCAGGGTCTTGCGGGTTTTGGCGGTATCTTTGCCGACTGTAACGGTCATGGCTATCCCTTTCGTGGCTTATGCAAAGCAAGGCTATTGCGCCGCTTTTGCCCGATGCCGGGCCACCGATCAAGGGGGTGTCGCGATTATTTGTATACCATTGCACACAATTGATGAATTTTTCGTCGCATTGCGCTGAAACATTGAGTGCTTTTGTAACATAGCACACGGATAGTCGCGATTGCTTGATTGGCATTCGGTGGGAGATATGTCTAACTCTTGCGGGCAGCCGTCATCGGGATGAACCATGCGTCTAATTTTTGCAGCGATCTCAATTTTCAGTTTCTTGCAGACCCCGCAAGTCATGGCGCAGAACAACCCTGTTGTGGTTGAACTGTTCACCTCTCAGGGGTGTTCGGCCTGTCCGCCGGCGGATGAAATCCTGCGCAATCTGGCGACCCGGGACAATGTGATCGCGCTGGCGCTTCATGTGGATTACTGGGATTACATCGGCTGGGTCGATGTCTTTGGTCGGCCCGAAAACACCGCCCGGCAGCAGGCCTATGCCCGCGCCACCGAAGCAAGGACGATCTATACACCCCAGATGGTGGTGGGTGGGGTGGATCAGCTGGTGGGATCGCGCCCGATGCAGGTGATGGATACGTTGCAGGCCCACGCCCGCCTGCAAAGCGGCTTTGACGTGCAGCTGACCAGAACCGGCGATATTGTGACGATCACCGCCAATCCCGGTGTGCCGGGCACTTACGATGTGCAGCTGGTGCGCTATGTCCCCCTGCAAACCGTCAATATCCGGCATGGCGAAAATGCCGGTAATGTCATGGAATATGCCAATGTCGTCACCTCCTGGGAGGTATTGCGCCAGTGGGACGGGACCACCCCGCTAGAGCTGCGCGCCCGCGTCGAAGGCGCAGACCCAGTGGTGGTGATCTTGCAAAAGACCGGCCCGGGCGCGATTGTCGGCGCGGCGCGGCTGCGCTAACCGTCCTGGCGCGGTTTCCAGCGCCGATGCACCCAGAACCATTGCGCCGGATGCCGGGCGATCTGACGTTCCAGCGCCTGGGTGATCTCTTGCATCATCGCCTGCGGGCTGTCGGGGGTGACAGGGCCATCAAGCACGATTTCGAATGACAGCCCATCAGCCTGCCTGACCCCGAAATAGGGAATCACCAGCGCATCAGTACGCAGGGCAATCTCGGCAATCGAGGTGGCGGTATGGGCGGGCTGACCCAGAAACGGGATCGCCGGACCCTTGGCCGCGACATCGAACAGCAAGGTCCCCATGCCGCCGCCGCGCAGATGCCGCACGAAACCCATGGTGCCCTGCCGCCCCTGTTCAAACACCGGCCCACCCCATGATGTCATGGTGCGGGCGTAATGGGCGTTGAAAAAGGCATTCTGCATCGGCCGGTACAACCCGCCGATATCATAGCCCAGCCGCGTCAGGACCTGCCGCGGCGCTTCGTGATTGCCGAAATGCCCGGTGGCAAAGATCACCGGACGGCGGTCAGCGGCAGCCTGTTGCAAGGCGGCCAGCCCCGGACCTTTGGGCATCGTATCTGCCAGCCTTGTGGCAAAATCGCGCCAGGAATAATTCTCGATCAGGGTGCGACCGAAATTGTCGCAGCAGGCGTGGGCCAGCGCGCGACGCTCTGCCACAGGCATCTGCGGATAGATCAGCGCCAGATGCGTCTCGGCCCGTTTGCGATAACCTGCCAGCGGTGCAATTCCATGGGCCAGCGCAAGGCCCATCATCCGCACCCGCGCGGCATAGGGCAGGCGGCGGGCGGTGCCGATCAGCCCGCGCAGGGCAAGATCAGCCAGCCAGTCGGCGGTGCTGCCGGTGATCAAAGGCGAGTCTGTCAAGGGCTGTCCGGATGCCGGGTCAGACCAAGGGGGGCATGGGCTTGGGTCATGGCGCAGGATTAAGCGCAACCGCGGCCTGTGTCCACGCGAATACGGCAGTGACCGGATAGGTGGGGCGCGGCGATGTTGGGTCGGGGGCTCGGACGGGGTGGGTTCTGACCCACCCTACGACAGTGCCTTGGCGGAAATCGCAGGTGGCAAGACTGTTCTGCCACAGGTCGTCGCCGATATTGCACCCTGACGGCATGGGCTGACCTGGCAATCGGGCAGGTAAGGTGGGTCCTGACCCACCCTACCGGTGATGCATCGGGCGAAGAATGCGCAACCCGCGCCCGCCCCATAGGCCTGTCGCGCCTGCCGCAGGCCCGCCGCATCTGCCGACCAGCCAGCTCGACAGGCGTAGCCAGTCCTTATCCGCCGTGACACTCCCCCTTCGGGCAGGTTGTCGCAGCGGTCATGCCTCACCCTCTGCATCCATGTCGCGCAGGGTGATCGCCCCGCTGTCAACCAGATCCCGCACTGCGGCGCTGACGGTGGCCATCGCAGCCTCGCCATCGGTCTTTTTCACCGCGCCGCGGTCGCGGGCATCGTCGCGCATCTGCGCGGCCATCCGTTGCGAGATATTGTCAAGGATATGTTCCGCCGCCGCCGCCAGCGCGGCATCCCCGGCCAGCGCTGCGGCCAGCGCGGTGCTCAACACCGGGGCATCCACTGCGCGCAGGCAATTGGCGATATCGGCGGGTTTCACCCTTGTCGCTATATCCTTGAAGGTAAAGATCGCCCGGCGCAGGTCGCTGGCGAAATCTTCATCCTGTGCGCCCAGCCCGTTCAGCAGATCGTCGCGCGTGTCCTGCGGCGTGGACATCAGGATCGCGCCCAGCCGTTGTGCCGGGGCTTTGTCAAAGGCAACCGGGCGGTCGCTGCCGTAATCCTGTGCCAGCGCACGGCCGATCCGCTGCACCATGGCCGGGGCGATCGCGGCGGTCAGTGACATGGCATAGGTGATCCGGCGGGCGCGGTCGCCGGGGGTTTTTGCCAGCACCTCTGCCGCTTTGGTGACCGGCAATTTGGAAAGCGCCACAGCGCCGATTTCGACGCTTTCGGCCTGCATGATCTGCGCCAGCCGGTCCACCGGAAGATCGGCCAGCACAGGCCAATGATCGCCGTCGCGCACGGCGGCGCGTTGCGCCTGCAAACGTTGTGCCAGATCCGGGCTCAGATGATCGGCCAGCGCGGTTATCGCCGCATCCCGGCTGCCGGGTGCCGCCATGCCGATCCGGTCGAGTTCACCGGCAAATTCTGCCGCCACCGCATCCATCGTGGCGCGGTCCAGCAGGCGCAGCGCCGCCAGTTCCGCAGTCAGGGTTTCCTGCAATGATTCGGGCAGAGAGGATAACGGCAGGCTGCCACCATCGGCGATCAGCATCTGCACCACAATCGCGGCCTTGCGGCGACGGGTCAGCGTGGCATCGGGAAGGTCGGACATGAAGCTCATGCCCGCAGATTACCATGTCAGGGGTGAAAAATCCGTTACGATCCCGGATGGGTGACGATGATCGACATCTTTTTCAATTGCTCGACCGTCGCTGCCGGCAGCGAGGCCTGCTGGCGCGTCGCCTCATGCAGGATGTCAAATAATTCAGTCAGTTCCGCGATTTCCGAATCTGTATATTCACGGTCGGGCCGGGCAAAACCGGCCATGCTGTGACTGCCGGACAGATTGGTTGCATAGGAAATGCCGTATCTCATGCCAAATTCAGCGGCCTGCGTTAAAACGCCCGCCGGATCATCCATGTCGGACCAACGGCAAAATCCGGTATTTTCAAAACACCAGGATACCGTCGGATCTCTCATCAACAGCCCGGCCTGTGAATAATGATCCAGCCAGGCACGGGGATAGCTTTGGAAAAAATATGCCGGTGTGGTGAAATTGATATGCAGACCCATCGCATAGCCAGAGGCCGCGCGCAGTTTGAATTCCCCAAGTGTCTTACTGAGGTCAAACCCCGTGCCAGTCATATTGCGAACTCGCTTTCTGGTTGCTAACTTGTCTAAACTGGCGATAATAAAGCAACGCCGTTGAGTGTCCCCAGTGTATAGGTAACAATTGAGCTACAACAAGACCTTTGTCGCAGCGGCGAGGTCAGAGGGATTTTTATGTGTGCATTATTGGGGCCGGACGATATCGCGCAACTTGCGCCGTCCGGATATTACATTGCGTTGCGCATCGGCTTTGCCTTCCCCATGGAAGAAGCCAATGCATTGCCTGCGGATTGGGTAGATCACTATACTAAACAAAGGTTTATGTTGTTCGATCCGGCGGTTCGCTGGGCCTATGGCAATACCGGTGCCTGCCGGTGGAGCGAGCTGGAACAAGAGGACCCCAAACGGGTCATTCTGCAGGCGCGCAGCTTTGGCCTGCGGTTTGGCGTCACAGTGTCGGTGATGGACAGCGGCAGTGGCGCGCAACGATCCTTTGGCAGCTTTACCCGTCCGGACCGGGAATTCAGTGATCTGGAAATCAAATTGCTGCATGCTTTCCTGACGCGACGTCATGGCGAAACGGCGCCGCCCACCAACCTGACCCGCGCCGAACTAGAAGCATTGCGCATGGTCAAGGACGGCAAGCGGCTCAAGGAAATTGCGCATGACCTGGGCGTCAGCGAAGGCGCGGTCAAGCAGCGACTAAAGAATGCCAAGCTCAAACTTGGTGCGAAAACCGGCACTCAGGCAGCGGCCTTGGCAAATCAATATGGTTTAATCTGACACTTTGTCGATTTTTTCCCTCTTATATACCTAAAATTCGCGATAAATCGTTAATGTGAGGCAGGCTTTGCAATCCAGAGATGCAAGCCTGACCGCAATATCGCCTGGCAAATGAGGGACCTATGGAAAAGATCACGTTCAATCTGACGCAATTGCACAAACATGGCACTGCGTTTTTCGAATATCTTGCCTTGCGCAAGCAAGTTTTTGTCGACCAGCTGGGTTGGGACATCCCGCATGACGATGATGTGGAGATGGATCAATACGACAACCCGCAAGCCTATTATTCGCTGGTGCTGCGCGACGGCAAGGTGATCGGCGGGGGTCGGGCCATGGCCACAACCGCCCGCTGGGGATCACATACTTATATGTTGCGCGATGCAATCGAGGGTAAGATCATCGGCATTCCCGCATCGGTGGTGCCAGAAGCTTTTGTCACCGCGAATATCTGGGAATGCACCCGTCTGGTTGTGTCGTCGGAGATCAAGGATCAGGCTGCCAGCGCGCGCTGTCTGGAACTGATTGTCGACGGTCTTGTCGAACAGGCCGTTGCCCAGAATGCAACCGATCTGATGTCGCTCAGCCCACCGTCACTGATGCGCACCCTGCGTAAATTCGGTTACGCGCCACGGATGATCGGCGAACCCTATGTCAATGCCGAGGATGGACGCCGCTATGTCGTGCTGAGCATGCCCGTGGGCCAGCAGTCGCGCTCATCACTGACACAGGCGGCCACATCCGCAGATCATGACCGGACCACGCCGCAGTCACAGCCCACTTACGCGGCTTCACCGCACTGAAACCGCGCCTGCCTGGATATCCGGGCGTGGTCCCGCCCGGATGTAGACCCTGCCTTACGTCGCGCCGAACACCCGCGCGAAAATCGTATCGACATGTTTCACATGATACCCGAGGTCGAATTTCTCTTCGATCTCGGCGGGTGTCAGCGCAGCCAGCACATCGGCATCGGCGAGCAGCTCGGTCTTGAAATCGGCCCCCTGTTCCCAGACCCGCATCGCATTGCGCTGCACCATTTTATAGGCATCTTCGCGGTTCACCCCGGCCTGCGTCAGCGCCAAAAGTACCCGTTGCGACATCACCAGCCCCCGGAATTTATTCATATTGGCCAGCATGTTTTCGGGATAGATCACCAGTTTTTCGATCACCCCCGCCAGCCGGTGCAGCGCGAAATCCAGCGTGATCGTCGTATCCGGCCCGATGGCGCGTTCGACAGATGAATGGCTGATATCGCGCTCATGCCACAGGGCCACGTTTTCCATCGCAGGCACCACCGACATCCGCACCAGCCGCGCCAGCCCGGTCAGGTTTTCGGTCAGCACCGGGTTGCGTTTATGCGGCATGGCGGAACTGCCCTTTTGCCCGGCGGAAAAGAATTCCTCTGCCTCCAGCACTTCGGTGCGCTGCATATGGCGGATCTCGATGGCGATGTTTTCAATGCTGGATGCGATCACACCCAAAGTGGCAAAGAACATCGCATGCCGGTCGCGCGGGATCACCTGCGTGCTGATCGGTTCCGGTGTCAGGCCCAGCTGCGCGCAGACATGTTCCTCGACCGAAGGATCGATATTGGCGAAGGTCCCGACAGCCCCGGAAATGGCACCCGTCGCAATCTCGGCCCGCGCATTGACCAGACGGGCGCGGTTCCGGTCCATTTCGGCATAGAACCGGGCAAAGGTCAGACCCATTGTCGTCGGTTCTGCGTGAATGCCATGGCTGCGCCCGATCCGCACGGTGTCCTTATGTTCCAGCGCGCGGGTTTTCAGCGCCGCCAGCACGCGGTCCATACCTGCGAGCAGCAGATCGCTCGCGCGCACCAATTGCACGTTGAACGTCGTGTCCAGCACATCCGATGATGTCATCCCTTGGTGGACAAACCGGGCAGTATCCTGCCCGATGATCTCGGCCAGATGGGTCAGAAAGGCGATGACGTCATGTTTGGTCACCGCCTCGATCTCATCAATCCGCGCCACGTCAAAGGCCACATCCTTGGCTTTCCACACCGCCGCCGCATTTTCCGCCGGGATCACGCCAATCGCGGCCTGCGCGTCGCAGGCATGCGCCTCGATCTCGTACCAGATGCGGAACTTGGTGGCAGGCTCCCAGATATCGGTCATTTCGGGGCGGGAATAACGTGGGATCATGAGAGGCACCTTTTTGATGGGTCTGGGCAGCAGATTGCCTTTGCGTCATAAAAGGGAAGGGGCGCGGCCTCAACCCAAGAACAAGGATGTTGATGTGCTGGGGCGCAGTGATTTTGCAGGGAATTGGCATCTGGCGCGCCGGATCGACGACCGGCATGGCGGGATGCGGGGGGAATTCACCGGCACGGCACTGCTGACACCCATGGGCGATGACGGGCTGGATTATGTGGAAACAGGCCAGATGCGGTTCGGCACCGCCCCGCCGATGCAGGCGACACGCGCCTATCGCTGGCAATTCCTGCCAGACCGCGTGGTCATCCGTTTCGCCGATGGCGGTGATTTCCACAGCTTCACGCCAACAGGGCAGGCGGCGGGCACTGACCATCCCTGCGGGGAAGATTATTATACTGTCACCTATGATTTCACCCGCTGGCCCGATTGGCGCGCGACCTGGGTGGTGAATGGCCCGCGCAAGGATTACACCTCCGTCACGGATTACACCCGGTAAGGTGGATTAAAATCTACCCGACGCGACGAGCGCTTGCGCCGCGACGCAGCATCAGCAATAAATATGTCACGAATTCACAATAGGGGAGAGCGGCACATGGCCCTCGCATTGAATGACAGAGTCCTGACCGAAGCCTTCGGTCCGCAGCAGGGCACCGCCCTGCGCGTCAAACAGGCGCTGATGGTGGTGCTGGGCATCATCGTTCTGGCGGTAATGGCCAAGATCAAAGTCCCGGTCCCCGGCAGCCCCGTCGCGATCAGCATGGGCACTTTCGCCGTGCTGACCGTCGCCGCCGCCTATGGCCCGCGTCTGGGTCTGGCGACGATGCTGGGCTGGATGATCGTCGGTATGCTCGGCTTTGACGTGTTCCAAAGCTCCAGCGCAGAAGCTTACGGCATCAGCTATATGATGGGCAGCACCGGCGGCTATCTGGTCGGCTATGTGCTGGCAACCTTGGCGCTCGGGTATGCCGCCCGCGCCGGCTGGGACCGGTCGGTGGTGATGATGGCGCTCGCCATGCTGATCGGCAATGTACTGATCTATGTGCCGGGTGTGGCCTGGCTCGGCGTGCTCTACGGCTTTGACCAGCCGATCTTCGCCTGGGGTCTGACACCGTTCCTTTTGGGCGACGCACTGAAACTGGGTCTGGCGGCCCTGCTGCTGCCGGGCCTGTGGAAGCTGATTGGCGACGCGCGGAAATAAGCGCCGGGTGAGATTGAGAGATGAAAGGCGCGGGCTGAAAGGTCCGCGCTTTTTTTTGTTTGAGTCCTGATTATGGCTGTTGCTTTGACGATCACCGATCATCTGATGCAGCAAATATGTATCATGTACGCACGGTGCGTTCCTTCAACCAATTTTCCAAATCGGTCTGTGTCATGGTCCCTTCGACAACGGCGACCACTATATCATCAAGCCGGTCATCCTCGCGCAAGTCCAGCGCATAGCCACAACGCTCAAACAAGAGCTCTGTCAACAGCCAAGACGTGCGTTTGTTGCCATCGTTGAATCCGTGGCTCGACGCAACGCCATGCAACAGGGCTGCACCCTTGGCCCAAATCATGCGGTGATAGCCGTGATATGGACGACCCAGTGCGCCTAGGATATTATCAATATTGCTGATACCGCGCAGCCCACCGAAGGCATCAAGCGACATTTCATGCGCTTCCAAGGCGTCCGCAAAAGTGACGCGGTAATGGCGTTTACCGATTTGCCAACCGCTGCAAAGCGTCCCTGTTTTTTGCGACACTTTCGCGGATCACGGCGGCTGATTTCGGCTTGACCTGATGGGTTGTCGCAGGCCCGCCGTCTTCACGCACAACAAAGCGCCCTGTCATGGCTGATCGGTTGACCGTCGCTGATTTTGGTTTCTTGTTCGCCATGACATATGACCTCTGATCTTATTGCACCATAATTGGTGTTTCTGTGGGTTTTCGCAAGCCACGCCATGCAAAAAGGGCGCCCGTTGCGGGGCGCCCTTTTCTTTTACCATCATTCAGCCTTTAGCAGCTGTAATACATCTTATACTCAATCGGATGCGGTGTGTGCTCGTAGGCGTAAACCTCTTCCCAGCGCAGCGCCATATAGCCTTCCAGCTGGGATTTGGTGAAGACGTCACCGGCCAGCAGGAATTCGTGATCGGCTTCCAGTTCTTGCAGGGCTTCGCGCAAAGATCCGCAGACAGTCGGGATCGATGCCAGCTCTTCCGGTGGCAGATCGTAGAGGTCTTTGTCCGAAGACGGGCCCGGATCGATCTTGTTCTTGATCCCGTCGATGCCAGCCATCAGCAAAGCGGCGAAACACAGGTATGGGTTCGCAGCCGGATCGGGGAAACGGGCCTCGACGCGTTTTGCCTTGGGGGATTCGGCCCATGGGATACGGACGCAACCCGACCGGTTACGCGCGGAATAGGCGCGCAGCACGGGGGCTTCAAAGCCGGGGATCAGGCGCTTGTAGCTGTTGGTCGTCGGGTTGGTGATCGCGTTCAGCGCCTTGGCGTGCTTGAGGATACCACCGATGAAATACAGGGCTTCCTGTGACAGATCGGCGTACTTATCGCCTGCGAACAAAGGCTTGCCGTCTTTCCAGATCGACATGTTCACATGCATCCCGGTACCGTTGTCGCCCGCGATTGGCTTTGGCATGAAAGTCGCCGATTTGCCGTAGGCCTGTGCCACGTTGTGGATCACATATTTGTATTTCTGGATCTCATCGGCCTGATGCGTCAGCGTGCCGAAAATCAGACCCAGCTCATGCTGGCAGGACGCGACTTCGTGGTGGTGCTTGTCGACCTTCATGCCCATCCGCTTCATCGTGGACAGCATTTCGGACCGCATTTCCTGCGCGTCATCGATCGGGTTCACCGGGAAATAGCCGCCCTTGATGCCGGGACGGTGGCCAGTGTTGCCCATTTCATATTCGGTATCGGTGTTCCATGCGCCGTCAAGCGCATCGACCTGGAACGAGACTTTGTTCATCGACACGCTGTAACGCACGTCGTCAAATACAAAGAATTCAGCTTCCGGCCCGAAATAGGCGGTGTCGCCCACGCCGGAGGCTTTCAGATATTCCTCGGCCTTCACAGCTGTGCCGCGTGGGTCGCGGTCATAGGGTTCCATCGTATCGGGTTCGACCACGTTGCAATGTACGCACAACGTCTTTTCGGCATAGAACGGATCGATATAGGCGCTGGCCGCATCGGGCATCAGTTTCATGTCGGATTGGTCAATCGATTTCCAACCGGCAATGGACGAGCCGTCAAACATGAAGCCTTCTTCAAGGAAGTCTTCGTCAACAAGGTCGGCAACCACGGTGACGTGTTGCAGCTTGCCGCGCGGGTCGGTGAAGCGGATATCGACGTAATCGACCTCTTCATCCTTCATCAGTTTCAGAACAGCTTTATTGTCCATAAGGGCACCTTTCGTGAGTATCTGCGTTACCTTGCATCACCCTGCGCGGGCGAGAGCAAGGGGTGTTAAAGGGCTTCGTCACCGGATTCGCCAGTGCGGATCCGGATCGCCTGTTCGACGGGTGAGACGAAAATCTTGCCGTCACCGATCTTGTCGGTCTTGGCAGCAGCAATGATCGCCTCGATCGCACCATCGACCTGTTCATCGGGCAGGACGACCTCGATCTTCACCTTGGGGAGAAAATCAACGACATATTCCGCGCCACGATACAGTTCAGTATGGCCCTTTTGGCGTCCAAATCCTTTGACTTCGACAACAGAAAGGCCCTGTACGCCCATTTCCTGCAGCGCTTCCTTGACCTCGTCCAGCTTGAAAGGCTTGATGATCGCTTCGATCTTTTTCATGGCACTGCGACTCCGCGTTTTTTTGTTCATCGTGGTCAGACCATTTCTGTTGCACCGGGACAATTCGTGGCAAAGTCTGGCGGGGCAATGGTCGCCTGAAACCATAGGTGTTGCCCAAAGAATGTGCAACTGGACTATGGATTGGGCGAAAAAAGAACATGGAGGCAAGGGCTGATGACCAAATTGCTGACGGCCGCCCAAATGCGCGCCGCCGAACAGGCCGCCATCGCGCAGGGTGCGGTCACCGGGCTGGATCTGATGGAACGCGCCGGGCAGGGCGTGGTGGCCGCCTGTCTGGCGCATTGGCCGGAGCTTGCGGAGCCGGTGGCGACAGCCGGGGGCCAGCCCCCGGACCCCCGGGATATTTCCGCTCGGAAGATGGCACGGCGGGCGGTGATCTTTTGTGGACCGGGAAATAATGGCGGTGATGGCTATGTGGTGGCGCGGCTTTTGCATGATATGGGTTGGCAGGTGAATGTGCTGGCCGTTGCCGGGACAGGCGCACCGGATGCCCGGGTGAATCAGGAACGCTGGCGCGCCCTGGGGCAGGTGCAGGTGCTGACAGCGCAGGCCCTGCGGGATCATCCGGGTGCGGATCTTTACATTGATGCCTTGTTCGGGATCGGCCTGTCGCGGGCGTTATCCGGGGATATCGGTGCCATTGTCGCCTGTCTGGCGCAGATGGACCTGCCGCGGCTGGTAGCGGTTGATGTGCCGTCGGGGTTGGCGGCGGATAGCGGTCTGGCCTTGGGGCCGGTGCCGCGGGCCGGGCTAACCGTGTCTTTTGACAGCCCCAAGCCGGGGCATTTTCTGGCGGAAGGACCTGCGCATTGTGGGCATCTGGCCATGGTCGATATCGGGATCGCTGCCTTTCGGCCAGAGGATGCGATCACCCTGGTCGATGCGCTGCCGCCTGAGATCATCGCGCGGCTGGGCAAGGGGCCGGGGCATAAATACAGTCATGGCCATGCTTTGGTCCTGGCGGGCGGGTCCGGGCAGGGCGGGGCCGCCCGGCTGGCGGCGCGTGCGGCTTTGCGGATCGGCGCGGGGGCGGTGACCTTAGGCGTGCCGCCGGAAGCTTTGGCCGAGAATGCGGCGCAGGTGAATGCGGTGATGTTGCGACCAATGTCAGACGCGGCGGCCCTGCGTGCGGCGTTGCAGGACCGGCGGATATCGGCGCTGTGCCTTGGGCCGGGGCTGGGGCCGCGCGAGGCCGCATTGCTGGCGGCGGCTTTGGATGGCACGCCGCTGGTGCTGGACGCCGATGCGCTGACCATATTGGCAAAAAACCCTGAACTTTTCGCCCGGCTGCATGACAAATGTATCCTGACCCCGCATGACGGCGAATTCGCGCGGGTCTTTCCCGATCTTGCGGCACAGGCCGGGTCGCGGGTGGATCAGGCGCGCGCAGCGGCACAAAGGGCAAATTGCATTGTCTTGCTGAAAGGTCCCGATACGGTGATTGCCGCGCCGACCGGGCGCTGTTGCATCCATGGCGCGGTCTATGCCCGCAGCGCGCCCTGGCTGGCCACCGCAGGCTCTGGCGATGTGCTGGCCGGGATCATCACCGGCCTGCTGGCACGCGGCTTTGCGCCTATTGATGCCGCCACCACCGGCACCTTTCTGCATGCCGCCTGCGCGCGGGCGTTCGGCCCCGGCCTGATCGCCGAAGACCTGCCCGACATACTGCCACAGGTGCTGCGCGAACTGGGGGTTTGAACCTTTGTCACAATGACGATTTTTCCTCTCGCATCCCGCCTGCAGCTTTGCTAGACAGCGCCCAACATGGGGCAGGCCCGCAAACCTGCCCCTTTTGATCATGCGGGTGTGGCGAAATTGGTAGACGCACCAGATTTAGGTTCTGGCGCCGCAAGGCGTGGGGGTTCAAGTCCCTCCACCCGCACCAAGTTAGTTGAAAGAAGGACAGCACATGCAGGTCACCGAGACCCTGAACGAAGGCCTCAAGCGCGGCTATGCCATCACCGTCACGGCGGCTGAACTGGACGCGAAAGTCGAAGAAAAGCTCAAAGAAGCCCAGCCCAGCATCGAGATGAAGGGTTTCCGCAAGGGCAAGGTCCCGATGGCATTGCTGCGTAAGCAACATGGCCAGCGCCTGATGGGCGAAGCGATGCAGGACAGCATCGACAATGCCGTGCGCGAACATCTGGATACATCCGGCGACCGCCCCGCGGCCCAGCCCGAGATGAAGATGACCAATCAGGACTGGAAACCTGGCGATGATGTGCAGGTCGATGTGACCTATGAAAAGCTGCCCGATATTCCGGCTGTCGATTTCGCGAAAATCGAATTGGAACGTATGGTTGTCAAAGCTGACGACGCCGCCGTGCAGGAAGCCCTGGACAATCTGGCCGCCTCACCGCAGGCCGTGTCCTACGAGCCCAAGAAAACCCAGGCGAAAAAGGACGATCAGGTCGTTCTGGATTTTGTCGGCAAGGTTGACGGCGAAGCATTCGAAGGCGGCACCGCCGAAGATTATCCTTTGGTGCTGGGCTCTAATTCCTTCATCCCCGGCTTTGAAGATGGCCTGCTGAAGGTCAAGGCCGGCGAGACGAAAGACGTCGAAGTCACCTTCCCCGAAGATTATCAGGCACCGCATCTGGCCGGCAAAACCGCCGTCTTTACCTGCACGATCAAAGAAGTCCGCGCGCCCAAAGCGCCCGAGATTGACGACGAGCTGGCCAAGAAATTCGGCGCTGACGATCTTGCCGCGCTGAAAACCCAGATCGCCGACCGTCTGGAAGCCGAATACAAAGGTGCCTCGCGCGCCTTGGCTAAACGCGCGCTGCTGGATGCTTTGGACAAAGAGGTCAGCTTTGACCTGCCCGCGTCCTTGGTCGAGGCCGAGGCGAACCAGATCGCGCATCAGCTGTGGCATGAAGAAAACCCTGACGTGCAGGGCCATGATCACCCCGAAATCACCCCCACGCATGAGCATAAATCGCTCGCCGAACGCCGGGTGAAACTGGGGCTGTTGCTGGCTGATATCGGCCAGAAGGCCGAGGTCAAGGTCACCGATCAGGAAATGACCCAGTCGATCATGAATCAGGCGCGGCAATATCCGGGTCAGGAACGCCAGTTCTTTGAGTTTGTTCAGCAGAATGCGCAATTCCGCCAGCAATTGCAGGCGCCTTTGTTCGAGGACAAGGTGGTCGATCACATCTTTGACGCCGCCACGATGACGGAAAAAGAAGTCAGCAAGGAAGATTTGCAGGCAGCCGTTGAAAAGCTGGAAGAAGAATAAACACAAGCAAATGCTTGTGGAAAAGGGCACCTTCGGGTGCCCTTTTTTGTTGGTGCTGTAGGTGTGTCGGGGTGAACCCCGACCTACGGCATCCGCTCACCCTTTGCCTGGCATGCGTGTGTGTTTGTCGGGGTGAACCCCGACCTACGGCATCCGCTCACCCTTTGCCTAGCATGCGTGTGTGTGTCGGGGTGAACCCCGACCTACGGGTCACGCTCTCTTTGCCTGGAATGGGTATGTAGGTCGGGGTTCTCCCCGACCCACAAAACAAATCACCCTTCGCTGGGTGTAATCCGCAGCAGCGGCGCAGAATCGCCATCGCCCAGCACATAGATGAACCCGTCATTCGGTCCCACCTTCACGTCGCGGATGCGGTGGCCTTCGCCTTCCAGCAGGCGCGCGGGGGCTGACACGTCGTCACCATCCACCGCGAACAGGCCCAGATATTCATGGAACAGGTTGCCCACCATCAAATGACCCTGCCAGTCGGGGAAGGCATCGCCGTCATAAAACGCCATGCCTGAGGGCGGGAAATGGTCGTCGCGGCCCGGACCCCAATTATACACCGGCGCGACAAAACCGTCACCATCCTGATGCACCGCGGCGAATTGTTCACCGGTGCGGTAATCCACGCCATAAGCGGCCAGCGGCCAGCCGTAATTTTCACCGCGCTGGACGACATTGATCTCATCTCCGCCCGCTTCGCCATGTTCGGCCAGCCAGATCGCGCCGGTATCAGGATGCACTGTCATCGCCTGAATATTGCGGTGGCCATAGGACCAGATCGCCGGTGCTGCCCCTGCGATATCGACGAATGGGTTATCGGCGGGGGCTTCGCCATCCATCGTCAGGCGCAGGACGCTGCCATTTTCTGTCGCGATATTCTGGGCGATATGTTCGGGGCCGAAATCCTTGTTGTTGCGGTCGCCGGTGCCCATAAAGATATGCCCGTCATGAAATACGATGCGCGACCCGTAATGCGCATTGCTGTCCACACCGGGGCTGACCTGAAACAGGGTTTCGACATTCGTCACTTCCCCTGCCGCCAGATCCAGCGTGCCGCGGCCCAGATGCGTGGTGGTGCCGCCGTCAACCGCGCCGGACCATGTCATGTAGACGACATTGCTGGTCTCGAAATCCGGGGCCAATGCGATATCCAGCAACCCGCCCTGACCGGCTGTCGCCACATCCGGCGCGCCGCCCAGTTCGGTCACGTCGCCAGTGGCCGCTTCGTACAGAAAGAATGTTCCGTTACGGCCGGTCATCAGAATGTCATCGCCATTTGGCAGAAATTCCATCGCCCAGGGCCGTTCCAACCCTTCGGCAAGAACCTCATGCGTGTAATTCTGCGCAAAAGCAGGTGCCGCGACCATGATCGCCGTTGCGGTGGTGAATGCTGTGAATTTGGTCATCATATTCCCTCTTTTATATCGTTCCCATCAATATCTGGTTAACAACAGGGATAAGGCGAGGTTCCATAACAAGATTGTCATGTCAGGTGCATGCTGGCGCGCACCACGCGGCCATAAAAAAGGGCCGCCTGCATCTGCAAGCGGCCCCAATTTTGCGGTCAAAGATCAGATTACTTGTCGTCGTCGTCGCCGAATTCGTCAGCAGCGCTGCCGATATCGTCGAACAATTCCTGAATTTCGAATTCAGCAGCAGCCTCTTCTTCGGCAGCCAGTTCGGCGATGGATTTCCCGGCGGCCTGCAGTTCAGCCTCTTCGCGCGAACGCGCAATGTTCAGCGTGACCGTCACAGTGACCTCGGGGTGCAGCACGACATCAACGTCATGCAGGCCCAGATCCTTGATCGCGCCTTTCAGCACAACCTGTTTCTTGTCGACAGAGAAACCGTCAGCCGTGGCGGCTTCGGCGGCGTCACGTGTCGTGACCGACCCGTAAAGCGCACCACCGTCAGAGGCAGAGCGGATCACCACGAAAGTCTGACCATCGAGCTTTTCGCCCAAGGCTTCAGCTTCTTTCTTGGATTCCAGGTTGCGGGCTTCCATCTGGGCTTTGTCAGCCTCAAAACGTGCAAGGTTGGCCTTGTTCACGCGCAGGGCCTTGCCCTGGGCCAGCAGATAGTTGCGGGCATAGCCGTCCTTGACGGACACGACTTCGCCCATCTGGCCGAGCTTTGCCACGCGTTCGAGTAGAATGATATCCATGTCAGATGTCCTTACTTAACAGCATAGGGCAGCAGGGCCAGGAACCGGGCACGCTTGATCGCACGGGCGAGAGCGCGCTGGTTCTTGGAACCGACAGCGGTGATACGGGCTGGCACGATCTTGCCACGCTCAGAGATATAGCGCTGCAGGGTGCGGGTGTCTTTATAGTCGATCTTCGGGGCGTCATCGCCTTCGAATGGATCGGACTTGCGACGGCGGAAGAATGGTTTGGTTGCCATGATTGCTATCCTTTAATGATCAACGACGTTCGCGGCGTTCGCCGCCACGGTCAGGACGGTCGCCCCGGTCACCGCGCTCTTCGCGCTTTTGCATCTGCACCGATGGGCCGTCTTCGTGGGCATCGACCTTGATGGTCAGCACACGCATGACGTCATCATGCAGGCGCATCAGACGTTCCATTTCCTGGATCGCAGGGGCAGGGGCGTCGGTGCGCAGCAGGGCGTAGTGGCCCTTGCGGTTCTTGTTGATCTTATAGGCCATCGTTTTGACGCCCCAATATTCGTTTTCCAGCAGCTTGCCGCCGTTATCGGTCAGCACCGTGCCGAAATGTTCGATCAAGGCTTCGGCTTGCGTGTTGGACAAGTCCTGACGCGCAATCATCACATGCTCATATAGCGGCATGTATACTCCAGTTCTTTTCTCAGCGCATTTCAAAGGCGGGGCAGTGACCCTTCTGCACCCCAGCCACGAGAGTCTGCGCAGTTCATAACAATACACAGAAGGATGGGGCCTTATACGCAGGCTGGCCCGCGATGCAAGCCCGTTTGGCGGCAGCGGGAAACCGCCCGGTGTCAGGCTGAACAAGTCATGTGCATTCCTGCGGGATTGCGGCGGGGTGGGGGGGTAACTCTATAAGCAGCACACATGAAACGCCCAACCGGAGCATCCAAATGAAAAACCTCTTTGCCGCCGCAGCCCTGACAACTTTTGCCGCCGTCCCTGCCTTTGCGCAGGATTACGTGCTGGACGCCAGCCACAGCCAGATCGTGTTCACCTATGACCACCTTGGCTTTTCCACCACCTATGGCATGTTCTCCGGTTTCGAGGGTGAGATCACCTTCAACCAGGAAGATCCTGCCGCCTCTTCTGTCGCCGTCGAATTCCCCGTCCGCACCATGCTGACCGGTTGGGAAGGCCGTTTCGAACATTTCATGAGCGCCGATTTCTTTGACGCTGCTGATGACGAAACCGTTTCCTTCACCTCGACCGGTATCGAAGTCACCGGCGACGACACCGCCCTGATCACCGGCGATCTGACCCTGAACGGCGTGACGAACGAAGTCGTGCTGGATGCCAAACTGAACCAGGCCGGCATGCATCCGATGGAAAACCGTGAATGGGCCGGTTTCGACGCCACCACCACCCTGCTGCGCTCTGATTATGAACTGGGTGCCTTCGCGCCATTCATCAGCGACGAAGTGCAGGTCATGATCTCGATCGAGGCGATGCTGGCCGAGTAAGCGAACCGGGTTGACTTTGGGTCAATCAATCTATGTCGCGTGAATATATCGGGTTTTCAGTGAAACGCGTAAACGAGTTTACATTGAAAGAAGCGATTTGATCAGTACCAGACCGCGCCGGGGATCCCGGGGCGGTCTTTTTGTGCAAAGACCCCGCAGCCGCCCCCGGCGGGGTGAATCCCGGCATACACGGTGTGTCGTTGCTCGTTTGGCGGGTCGGGGTGCGCCCGATCTGGGTCCCGGCGGCGTGGTAAACCCCGCGCGACGGCGTGTCGTCGCTCCCATTATGTAGGTCGGGGTTCTCCCCGACCTCTTTCCCCCCATCATTCCCCGCCATTCAGCCCCAGATCAATCGCGGCAATCGCCAGCAGCCGTGACATCATGTTTTCTGCCCCGACCGGATCGCGGGCGCGGATCATCGTGATCAGATCGCCATGTTTGGACAGGGACGCGCCGGGTTCGCGGGCGCGGGCAATCGACATCCGAAAGGCAATCGCCAACGCGGTGCCGATCATATTCGACAACTGGATGAACACCACATTCGAGGACGCCCGCAACAGCGCCAGATGAAAGGCGATATCGGCCTCGTTGAAACGCGGGAAATCACCGGCGGCCTTGGCCCTGGTCATATCGGCAAAGGCGGTTTCCAGCGCTGCCAGATCATCCGGCGTGGCGCGCAGGGCCGACAGCCTTGCGGCGGCGGGTTCGATCACCTGCCGCGCCTCGAACAGTGACAGCACGAATTCGGCACCCGGATCAATCTCCATCGACCAGCTCAGCAGATCGGCATCCAGCAATTGCCAGGCACTGCGCGGCTGGACGATCGTGCCATGGCGCGGGCGGGCGACTAGCATGCCCTTGTCTTTCAGCGCCCGGATCGATTCGCGCAAAGCACTGCGGCTGATGCCCAATGTGTCGCATAATTCAGTTTCCGGCGGCAGCACATGCCCGGCAGGAAAATCGCCGCGCAGAATCGAAAACGCCAGCGTTTTCACCGTCTGCTTATGCACGCGCGGTTTGCCGCGACTGGCCAGGCTGCCGTCATCCGTCATTCATTCCGCCTCATTCATCATACATATCAATGCATAGCTGCACCTGCAAAGACCGTCAACCAAGCGGTTTTTTCGCTGAAACCCTTTCATAGCAGCGTCAGAACACCTGTGATCCTCATTAGTCTGATTAATGCTTGACGGACCCCCATTCATCCGACAATACTTTGTCAGAACCAGTCGGGGAGGGGCGGGGGGACCATGAGTTATCGACCAAAGCTGATGCAAGGTGCGGGGCCGCTATGGCTGACCATGACCCCGTTTCTGGTGATCTTTCTGGCGTTTTCGGTGTTTCCGGTGCTGTTTTCCGCCTGGCTCGGCGTGCATGACTGGGACGGATTTTCGCCGCCGCGTTTCGTGGGGCTGGACAATTACAGCACCGCGCTGGGTGATCCTGTGTTCCGCAAGGCGGTCTGGAACACTGTGCATGTCTGGTTCTGGTCGACGCTGTTCACCTGCGGTCTGGCGCTGACCCTGGCGGTCCTGATCAATGAATATGCGCTGTTTGGCCGCAATTATTTCCGGCTGGTGTTCCTGCTGCCGCTGTTGGTCGCCCCTGCGATTGCGGCGATCATCCTGCGGGTGTTTTTCACCGCCAATGGCGGGCTGGTGAATATGCTGATCGGTGAAATCACCGGCACGCCGACATTTTTCAGCTGGTTCGATTCCGAATTCTGGATCAAGCCGCTGGTCATCCTGCTGGTGATCTGGCGCTGGACCGGCTGGCATATGATCATCTTTCTGGCCGGATTGCAGGCGATCCCCCGCGATATCTATGAGGCCGCCCGTCTGGAAGGCGTCAGCCGCTGGTCGGTGTTCAGCCGGATCACCCTGCCGCTGTTGGCGCCCGCGCTGGCGTTTTCGATCATCACGGCAACCTTGGGCGGTCTGCAGATGTTCGACGAACCTTTCGTCCTGACCCAAGGTTTGGGCGGTACTGACAATGCGGCAACGACGCTGGGCATGTATCTGTATGCCACCGCTTTCACGCAGTTTGACTTTGGCCTCGGGGCCGCGGTCAGCTGGTACATTTTCGCCGCCGTGGTGGCGATGACGCTGCTTTATCGCCGGATCAGCGCAGGCATGGGGGCCACACGATGAAACGTCTTTGGCGCAATCGCGAAACCCGGTGGAACCTTGTCCTGACCCTTGGCATGATCGTGCTGTCGCTGTTCTTTGTGCTGCCCTTGTACTGGACCGCCGTTTTCGCGACCCGCACCCTGCCAGAGGTGTTCCAGTTCCCGCCGCCGATCTGGTTCGGCGATCAGCTTTTCGTCAATTACAGCCGGATCGAGGCGGTGTTTCCGCCTTTGCGCCCGATCTGGAACAGCCTGATCGTCGTGCTGCCGAAAACCGTGGGTCTGGTGCTGATCTCGGCCTTGGCGGGATATGGTCTGGCGCGTTACGCCGGGCGGCCGGGGCATAGGTTCCTGCTCGCCATGACCTTTGCCACGCTGTTTTTCCCACCTTCACTGGCGCTGATCCCGTTCTTTCTGCAGATGAGCTGGCTCGGCTGGCTCAACACCTTCTGGCCATTGATCGTGCCTGCGATGGCGTCAGGCTTCGGGGTGATCTGGATGTATACCTATATCGGCTCCTCGATCCCGCATGAGCTTTATGAAGCCGCCGAGATGGATAATTCCGGCCCGATTGCGACCTTCTTTTATGTGGTGCTGCCGATCATCCGGCCCGGTCTGGCGGCGCTGGGTGTCTGGACCGTGATCAGCACCTGGAATGATTTCCAACTGCCTTTGGTGGTGCTGGGCGATGGCACGAAATTCACCGTGCCGCTGGCGCTGACCATGCTGTCACAGACGCATTATTCGGACACGCCCGCTGTCATGCTGGCCACGCTGATCGGGCTGGTGCCGGTGTTCATCCTGTTCGCGCTGCTGTCGCGGCAATTCATCGCGGGGCTGACATCGGGGGCGGTCAAGTAACGACGACGATACGATCAATCCAAAGGGAGGAAACGATGGAACTGACAAGACGTATGATGCTGGCCTCGGGGCTGATGGCACTGGCCGCACGGCCCGGCTGGGCGCAAGGCGCGCCTTTGCAGGTGGACCCGAATATGAGCGCGTCAATCACGGTCTGGACCTGGCCCAATAATGACCGCACGATCAACGCATTGCTGCCCGCCTTCAACGCCGCCTATCCCAATATCCGGGTCGAGGTGCAGGGCTTTCCCAATGCCAATTCCAATTACCTCAACACCGTGCAGCGCGCGTTACTGTCCGGCTCTGGCCCCGATGTCGCGATGATCGAGATCAACGAACTGGCCTTGCTGGCGCAGCGCCCGCAATGGGTCGATCTGGCGGCAGAGCCCTATAACGCGGGCAGCCTGCTGGCCGATTTCGCGGATTTCACCGTCGAAAACGTCACCACAGCCGAGGGCAAGATCGTCGCCCTGCCCAAACATACCGGCCCCGGCGCGTTGTTCTATCGCCGCGATATCTTTGACGCGGTCGGCCTGCCATCGGACCCCGATGCAGTGGCAGATCAATTCGCCACCTGGCCCGCCCTGATCGAAGGCGGCGCGCAGCTTGTCCGGCCCAATGAACGCTGGATGATCGCCAATGGTATCGAAATCCTGACCGCCCGGATGGGGCAGGCCGGGGTCAGCTGGTTTGACGCCGACGGCAATCTGCAACTGGATCATGCCGTGATCCGCGACGGCCTCGATCTGGTCGATGCGGCGGCAGAGGCGGGGTTGATCTCGCCTTTCGTGATGTGGTCGCCGGAATGGCAATCCGCCTTTGGCAATGGCCAGATCGCGACGATCATGTCGGGCAATTGGTTCGGCGGTCTGTTGAAACGTGCCTTTGCCCCGGATGATGCGGGCAAATGGGGTGTGTCCCCGATCCCGGCAGATGACACCGGCAACCGCGCCTGGAATTATGGCGGCGATCACATCGGCATTCTGGAAACCTCGCAGAATAAAGAGGCGGCATGGGCCTTTATCCACTGGCTGGTCACCGATGACGAAAGCCTCAAACAGCAATACCAGAATGACGATCTGTACCCTGGCTATCTGCCCGCAGGCAGTGCCGAATGGATCAATTTCGAAGATCCCTATTACGCCGGGCAGAACGTCAACACCGTCTTTGCCGAGGTGCAGGCGACCATGTCGCCATGGACGCTGAACACCAATGACCGGCTGGTCGGCGAAACCATGCAAAGCGCGGTCGACAATATCGTCCGCCGCGTCGCCACCCCGGAACAGGCGCTGGAACAGGCGCAGACCCGGCTGGCCGCCCGACTGTAACCGTAACCCCCTGATCCGGCGGCATGGCTGCCGCCGGTCACCCCATTTTCGATACTGGAACAGATGATGATCAAAGAAATTGCGCTTCACGGCGATTGGGAATTTGCGCTTGACGCACAGCGGCAGGGGCTGGCCGATGGCTGGCATAATGGCCGGTTCGACGATGTGATCGCATTGCCGGGCACCGTCGATCTGGCGCGCAAATGCCCGGCTGGCCCTTCGGCTGGCATGGCCTTTCTGACCCGGCGCAACCCCTATGTCGGCCCGGCCTGGTATGCCCGCGACATCGACGTGCCCGCCGATCATGACGGGCTGTATCATGACCTGTTTCTGGAACGCCCGCATGGCGCGGTCCGGGTCTGGCTGGACGGGCTGGAAATCGGCCGCGATCTGGGGCTTTGCACGCCCAATACGTTCCTGCTGGGCCAGCTCGCACCGGGCAAGCACCGGCTGGTGATCTGCGTCGACAATGGCGATTTTCCGCAGGTCGGCGGTGCGCATCAGGACACCAACCCCGATGTGTCGCATGCGACCTCTGATCACACGCAATCGAACTGGAACGGTATCGTCGGCGCGATCAGGATCGAGGCGCGCGGCGCAAGGATCGCCAGACTCGACGTCAGCTCTGACAATGATGCGATTGATATTGCGGTCGAACTCGACGCGCTGGACCCCAACCGCTATTGGCCGACCTTCTGGACGACAGGCGAACACAAGGATGAACTGCGGCTGACCGCCATATTGTCCGACGGGCGCGAGGTGACAAGCGCGCAGCCGGTAAAGATCACATCTGCCTTTACCCCGCTGACCTGCCGTCTGGACCTGCCCGCAGGCACACCGCAATGGGATGAATTTTCGCCCGTCACGCATCAATTGCGCGCCGAATGGTGGCGCGACGGTATCTGTCTGGACCGGCGCGAAACCACATTCGGCCTGCGCTGGATCGACCGGGTCGGGCGGCATATCCTGCTGAACGGACGGCGGATCTTTCTGCGCGGCACGCTGGATTGCGCCCTGTTCCCGAAAACCGGCCATCCGCCAATGGATCAGGACGGCTGGCGCATCGTTTTTGACGCGGTCAAGGCGCATGGGCTGAACCATGTCCGCTTCCATAGCTGGTGCCCGCCGCGCGCCGCGTTTCAGGTCGCCGATGACATGGGTATTTATCTGCATGTCGAAACGCCCGTCTGGTGCGTGCTGGGGGCCGATCCCGGCCTTGACGCGCTGGTCCGGCAAGAGGCGGAACGGATCATCGCCACCTATGGCAACCACCCGTCCTTTGTCATGCTGACAGCGGGTAATGAGGTCGCGGGCCCCGGCTTGCATGCCTGGCTGGAACGGTTTCTGGACCATTGGTGTCAGAAAGATCCGCGCCGGATCTACAGCGGCGGCTCCGGCTGGCCGACCTTGCAACGCGCCGATTACCTGTCCAAGCCTGAACCTCGCAGTCATCGCTGGGGCGAAGGGCTGGCCAGCCGGTTGAACGCACGCGCGCTGGAAACCATGACCGACTGGTCCGATTGGGTCCGCAAACAGCCGCAGCCTTTGCTTGGCCATGAAATCGGGCAATGGTGCGCCTATCCCGATCTGGACGCCGGGCCGCTTTATGACGGGCCTTTGGCCAATCATGCCTTTGATCTGGTGGAACAGGACCTGCAAGCCAAGGGCCAGCGCGACCGCGCCCGCGAAAAGCTGATCTGTTCCGGCACCTTGCAGACCGCACTCTACAAAGAAGACATCGAGGCAAGCCTGCGCACCCCCGATTACGGCGGTTTCCAATTGCTGGGCCTGCAGGATTTCTCGGGGCAGGGCACCGCGCTGGTCGGCGTGGTCGATGCCTTCTGGCAGGACAAACCCTATGATGACCGCGACGCTTTTGCGCGGTTCTGCGGGCCGGTAGTGCCGCTGATCCGGGCCGAAGGTTTTGTTTTCACGCAGGGCGAGACCTTCAGCGCCCGCGCCGAACTTTCCTGTTTTAGCGCCGATGACCTGCCCGCAGGCAATGCGACATGGCAATTGCGTGACGCCAGCGGTGCCACCTGCGCCGAAGGCCAATTGCCGCATGGCGCGCTTGCCACCGGCGATTTGCATGATCTGGGGCAGATCACGATTGACACCTCTGGTCTGGCACAGGGGCAATACAGGCTGCATCTGTCTGCCGGTGGCGGCGAAAATAGCTGGGACCTCTGGGTCTTTGCTGCGGGCAAGGCCGATCTGCCCATCACCACCACGCTGGGCGCGGCTGAAATTGCGCGGCTGGAGGCAGGCGACACCCTGGTCTTCTGCCCCGCCCCCGACCAGATCACCCCGAATGCAGAGCTTGGTCATACGGTCGTGTTCTGGAATACGGTCTGGACCAACGGCCAGCCGCCCACCACGCTGGGGCTGATCAACCGGCTGGAACACCCGGTTTTTGCACAATTCCCGGCAGAACAGGCCAGTGGCTGGCACCAATGGGAACTGACCCACGGACGGCGCGCCTTTGATCTGGCCGGGCTGGGTTTTGGCCGGATCATCGATGTGATCGACGACTGGAACAGCAACCGCGATCTGGCGCTGCTGGCCGAAGCGCGGGTCGGCAAAGGCCATCTGGTGCTTTGTGCGGTGGACCTGACCACACCGGACCGGCCGGTCGCCGCCGCCTTGGCGCGGGCCTTGCAGGCCACCATCACGACACCGCAGCCCGATGTCCCGGCGATCAGCCCTGCCGCCCTGCGCGACTGGGCCAAAGCCGCCCTGACGCAGGAGCCAACAGCATGAGCGCGATCACGCTGCACAATATCCGCAAAAGCTTCGGCGCGCTCAACGTGATCCGCGATGTCAGCCTGACAGTGGAGGAAGGCGAATTCTGCATCTTCGTCGGCCCGTCGGGCTGTGGCAAATCCACCTTGCTGCGGATGATCGCCGGGCTGGAAACCATCACCAGCGGGCAGGTCAGCATCGGCGACGAGGTGGTCAATGACATTGCCCCCGCCGACCGTGGCATCGCCATGGTGTTCCAATCCTACGCGCTCTATCCCCATATGACCGTGGCGCAGAACATGAGCTTTGGCCTGCGCCGCACCGGCCATACCAAACAAGACACCGCCGCAAGGGTGGCAGAGGCCGCAGGCATCCTGCAACTGGGTCCCCTGATGGACCGCAAACCGGCGCAATTATCCGGCGGACAGCGGCAACGGGTCGCCATTGGGCGCGCCATCGTGCGCCAACCACGGGCGTTTTTGTTCGATGAACCTCTGTCCAACCTCGACGCCGAATTGCGCGCGCAGATGCGGGTCGAACTGGGGCAATTGCACAAACGGCTGGGGGCGACGATGATCTATGTCACCCATGATCAGGTCGAAGCGATGACTTTGGGTGATAAAATCGTGGTTTTGCGTGATGGGCAGGTCGCACAGGTCGGTGCGCCCGATACACTTTACAATGATCCTGACAATACATTCGTGGCGGGTTTCATCGGATCACCCCGGATGAATCTGCTGGACCTGAAAGATGGCGCGCTGGCCGGGCATCCGGTGGCGGCCCCGGCGGGGGCACAGGTGATCGGTGTGCGCCCGGAACAATTCAGCCCCGGTCAGGATATCACGGCCAGCGTCGCAGTGGTTGAAAACCTGGGCGGTACCTCGATCCTGCATTGCACCCTGCCCGACGGTCAGGCGATCCTGGCCGAGGCGCGCGGCGAAAACCGGCCCGCCCCGGGCGACAGCATCGGTCTGGCCCTGCCTGCACGCCCACTTTACTTCGACGCCCAAGGCCAGCGCCTGCGCGGGGCCGCAGCATGAAAATCACCGCGCTGAAAACCTTTATCGTTCCACCGCGCTGGCTGTTCCTCAAGATCGAAACCGACGAAGGCATCTGCGGCTGGGGCGAACCCATCGTCGAAGGCCGCGCGCATACGGTACAGACGGCGGTCGATGAACTGTCTGACTATCTGATCGGCAAAGACCCGATGCGGATCGAGGATCTGTGGTCGGTGATGTATCGCGGTGCCTTCTATCGCGGTGGCCCGATTTTGATGAGCGCGATTGCAGGCGTCGATCAGGCTTTGTGGGATATCAAGGGCCGCGCCTACGGCCAGCCAGTGCATCAATTGCTGGGCGGGGCTTGCCGCGACCGGATCAGGGTCTATTCCTGGGTCGGCGGCGACAGCCCCGGCGATGTCGCGGCGCAGGCGGTCAAGGCCGTCGCCGCCGGTTTCACCGCGCTCAAGATGAACGGCACCGAAAGGATGCAGATCGTCGACAGCCATGCCCGGATCGACCAGCTTGTCGCCACCCTGTCCGAAGTCCGCGCCGCCGTCGGGCCCAATATCGGGCTGGCGGTCGATTTCCATGGCCGGGTGCATCGCCCGATGGCCAAACAGCTGATCCGCGAGCTGGACCAGTTCCGGCTGATGTTCATCGAAGAACCGCTGCTGTCCGACCATCTGGATGCCATAGCAGAGGTCACGCGCGGTTCTGCCACGCCGATTGCACTGGGGGAACGGCTGTATTCGCGCTGGGATTTCCGCAAGGTGCTGGAAAGCAGGGTCGTCGATATCATCCAGCCCGATCTCAGCCATGCCGGTGGCATCACCGAATGCCGCAAGATCGCCGCCATGGCCGAAGCCTATGACGTCGCATTGGCCCCGCATTGCCCGCTCGGACCCATCGCGCTGGCCGCCTGTCTGCAGGTCGATGCGGTCAGCTATAACGCCTTCATTCAGGAACAATCTCTGGGCATCCACTACAACGGGCCGGACCGTGATCTGCTGGCCTATCTGGTCGATCCCGATGTCTTCACCTACAAGGACGGCATGGTCGATATCCCGCAAGGCCCCGGTCTGGGGATCGAGATTGACGAAAAGCGCGTCATCGCCGCCGCCGCAACCGGCCACCGCTGGCGCAATCCGTTGTGGCGGCATGCCGATGGTTCGGTGGCGGAATGGTAGGGGGTGCTGATGACACAGGGCAGATTGGCAGGACGGTTCATCGCCGTCACCGGCGCGGCACAGGGGATCGGCCAGGCGATTGCCGCCGATTTCCGCAGCGAAGGCGCCGATCTGTTCCTGCTCGATATTGACGGTGATGCCCTGGCACAGGCGGTCAGCGACCTGTCAGCCAGTCCTGGCGGCCGTATCTACCACGCCGCCGCCGATATCGCCGATCCGGCGCGCGTCGCAGAGGTCTTTGCCGATGCCGCAGCGCAGGCCGGGCGCAGCCTTGACGGGCTGGTCAATAACGCGGGGGTCAATGTGTTTCACGCGCCGCTCGACACCAGCGCTGCTGAATGGCAACGCGCATTCGCGATCAACCTCGAAGGCGCGTGGTCCTGCGCCCGCGCCGTGCTGCCCGGCATGATCGCCGCCCGGACCGGGTCCATCGTCAACATCGCCTCGACCCATGCCCTGACCATCATCCCCGGCACCTTTCCCTATCCGGTGGTCAAACACGCGCTGCTGGGGCTGACCAAATCGCTGGCGCTGGAATATGCCGGGCAGGGGGTGCGGGTGAATGCCATCGCACCGGGCTATGTCGCGACGCAAAAGGTGCTGGACTGGTGGCACAGCCAACCCGACCCCGCCGCCGCCCGCGCCGCGACACTGGCGCTGCACCCGCAAGGCCGGATCGCCGAGGTCGGCGAAATCGCCCGCGCCGCCACTTTCATGATCTCGGATGAATGCCGCTTCATGACTGCCAGCTGCCTGACCATCGACGGCGGGCTGAGCCAAAGGCAGCATGGCTGAGCAGGGCGCCTGAACGCGGTACAACCCGCGCGGCGGGGTGAACCCCGCCCTACCGGACGCGTCGGATGTCCCGATACCGTTCAAGGCCCGTGGGTCGGGGTTCTCCCCGACCCACCTTCACCCACGCCAACCCGACCGGTGCGGCGGGGTGAACCCCGCCCTACTGGACGCATCGCATGTTCCGATATCGATCAAGGCCCGTAGGTCGGGGTTCTCCCCGACCCACCTTCACCCAACCGGTACGACCGGGTGAACCCTGCCCTACCTCTGGGCGACGACCCTTAACACCACCTCGACGGCGAAACCCAAACTGCCCTCATCGGCCATCGACGCACCGATCGCAAAATCGCGGCGGTCCAGTGTCACCGTGCCGTTCATTTCGGCGGTATCCCCGTCCACCAGCAGATCAAACGGAAAGCTCACCGGCACCTCGGCCCCTTTGATCACCAGCACACCATCGGCGGTATAAGCCCCGGCATCCGCAATGATCGTCCCGGTAAAGGTCGCCGTCGGATAGGTCGCGCTGTCAAAGAAATCCGCGCCCATCGCTTGGCTGGTCACCGATCCCAGCGTCAGAGACGGGATCGCGATGGTTGTCGTCACCTCGCCAGCGGCACCGGTCACAGCGGGGTCAAAGCTGATCGCGGCAGTCCAATCGGCAAAGCTGCCCTGCACCGCGCTGCCCATCTGGATCACGCTGATCCCGATCTCGCCCTCGGTGACGGTCCATTCCGACGCCACGCTGGCCAGCGCCTCGCGTGGCATGCTGTCATGTTCACGGAACAGCCCCGCCGCTGCGGCCCCCCCGGTGGCCAGCGCAAAGATCACCACAGCGCCGACAGGGGCGGCCAGCGACCCACGATGCGCCGGCACCAAAGGCGCATCTGCCTTGCCAAACCACATCCGGCGCAATGTGGCGTCCTTGTCGATTAGATGATGTTTCAGCGCCCCCACGACATGCAACAGGATCGAGGCAATCATGATCTTGCTGAACAGCCAATGCAGCGCAGCGGCGCTTTCGGCCAATGTTTCATTCAGTGGCACAAAAGGCAGGCCCTGCCCGAAAGGCCACCAGATCGGCGCGAAACCCGCCGTCGCCGCATGATGCACCCAGCCCGACAGCGGCACCGCAACCAAAGAGATATACAGCACCCAATGCACCACCGCCGCCAGCGCCGATTGCACCTTGTGGTCATGGTTCAGATCGCCGGGTTTTGGCTGGGTCAAAGCCCAGGCAATCCGCGCCAAGGCGACAAAAAACACCATCACCCCCAGTGTTTTATGGACGGAAAACACCTGCGCCTTCAGCGCCAGTTCAGCATCGGTTTCATAAGGCAGCCAGTTGGCCACCAGCCCCAAAGGCACCAGCGCCAGAATAAGCAAGGCGGTCAGCCAGTGGAATGTCTTGGTCACCGACCCATAGGTCTGCGCGGTATTGGCTGCGGGCATCGTCATCTCCTGTAAATGCTGCACTGCAGATAGCAGCGCCTGACGCGGCGGCAAACACCCACCCATGCAGAGCCTTTGTGCATCTGTGCTGCATTGCTTGCCGTGGCCCGCACCACGCGGTAAACCCACAGCCAGACAATGAATAAGGAGCAATTCCAGATGCGGGCATTCGTGTTTCCCGGCCAAGGGGCGCAGACAATCGGGATGGGGCAGGCGCTGGCTGCGGCCTATCCAGCCGCCAAAGCCGTCTTTGACGAGGTGGATGACGCTTTGGGCGAAAAACTCTCCTCCCTGATCTGGGACGGTGATATCGCCGATCTGACCCTGACCCAGAATGCGCAGCCTGCCTTGATGGCGACATCGCTGGCCGCAATGCGGGCGCTGGAATCAGAAGGCGTCGATGTGACCGCCGCCAGTTTCGTCGCCGGGCATTCTTTGGGCGAATATTCCGCCCTTGCCGCCGCGCGCGCGCTTTCCATCGCCGATACCGCCCGCCTGTTGCGCATCCGTGGCCGCGCGATGCAAGACGCCGTGCCGGTCGGCATCGGCGCGATGGCCGCCCTTTTGGGTCTCGATTTCGCACAGGCGCAGGCCGTCGCCGAAGAGGCCGCGCAGGGCGAGGTCTGCGAGGCCGCCAACGACAATGATCCGGGGCAGGTCGTCGTTTCCGGCCACAAAGCCGCGGTCGAACGCGCGCTGGATATCGCCAAGGCTGCGGGTGCCAAACGCGCCATCCTGCTGCCCGTCAGCGCACCTTTCCATTGCAGCCTGATGGCCCCGGCGGCGGCGGTGATGCAGGATGCGCTTGCCAATGTCACCATCAACGCCCCGGCCGTGCCCTTGGTCGCCAATGTGCTGGCCGATGTGGTCAGCGACCCCGCAGAGATTCGCAAATTGCTGGTCGCTCAGGTCACCGGCTCCGTCCGCTGGCGCGAAAGCGTGGCTTTCATGGCGGCCCAAGGCGTCACCGATGTCTATGAGATCGGCGCAGGCAAGGCTTTGTCCGGCATGGTCAAACGGATCAACCGCGACCTGACCGCCAGTGCCATCGGCACCCCCGAAGAGGTGGCCGCCATGGCTGCCGCATTGCATGAATAAAGGAACGAATATGTTTGATCTCACAGGAAAAACCGCGCTGATCACTGGTGCCTCGGGTGGCATCGGCGGCGCCATCGCCAAGGCGCTTTATGACGCCGGCGCAACCGTCGCCCTGTCCGGAACGCGCGTTGAACCGCTGGAAAAACTCGCCGCCGAACTGGGCGATCGCGCCCATGTCCTGCCCTGCAACCTGTCGGATGCAGAGGCTGTCACGGCCCTGCCCAAACAGGCCGCGGACCTGATGGGCAGCGTTGATATTCTGGTGAACAACGCCGGAATCACCCGCGACAACCTGTTCATGCGGATGTCGGATGACGAATGGGCCGATGTGCTCAACGTCAACCTGACCTCCACCATGCGGCTGTGCAAAGGCGTCATTCGCGGCATGATGAAAGCGCGCTGGGGCCGGATCGTGAATATCTCCTCCATCGTGGGGGCCACGGGCAATCCGGGTCAGGCGAATTATGCGGCATCAAAGGCCGGCATGGTCGGCATGTCCAAATCCATCGCCTATGAGGTCGCCAGCCGGGGGATCACGGTGAACTGTGTCGCACCGGGGTTCATCACCACCGCGATGACCGATAAATTGACCGATGACCAGAAAACCGGCATCCTGACGCAGGTTCCCGCCGGGCGCATGGGCGAGGCCGAGGAAATCGCCGCCGCCGTGCTGTATCTGGCCAGCAATGAGGCCGCCTATGTCACCGGAACAACCTTGCATGTGAATGGCGGCATGGCCATGCTCTGATCAGGCGATGGCCGGGAAAGCGTTTGCCAAGACGAATTTCTCTGCTATGAGCCTCGCAGCTTGAATCGTGGGCCGTTGTCCGCTTTGCTACTCCCGCAAGGGAATCTGAAAACGGGCGCTTGCCCAGAAAGACATGAGGAATTGACATGAGCGATGTCGCAGACCGCGTACGCAAGATCGTTGTAGAACATCTTGGTGTTGAAGAAGACAAAGTCACTGAAACTGCGTCTTTCATCGATGATCTTGGGGCAGACAGCCTCGACACCGTCGAATTGGTCATGGCTTTCGAAGAAGAATTCGGGATCGAAATCCCTGATGACGCTGCTGAAACCATCCAGACCTTTGGCGATGCGGTGAAATTCATCTCCAGCGCACAATAAATCCGGGTCATCCGGGTGCAAACGGCGTCCCTCGGGGCGCCGTTTTGCTTTTGAGGCGCAGCTTTGCGCCCACAGGTTGATCCGCGCCCTTGCCCCTATGTGGCGGGCTGGGGTATCAAGGCAAAAATACGCCAAGAGGTGAGGGCATTATATGCGTCGTGTCGTTGTAACAGGGCTGGGGCTGGTCACGCCGCTGGCTGACGGGGTCGAAAACAGTTGGAAAGCATTGCTGGCCGGAAAATCCGGCGCAGGCAAGATCACTGGCTTTGATCCGTCCCGCCTGACCACCCAATATGCCTGCGAGGTCCCGCTGGGCGATGGCAGCGACGGCACGTTCAACGCCGACACCTATATGGAAGCGAAAGAACAGCGCAAAGTCGATACATTCATCCTGTTCGGCATGGCGGCAGCCCAACAAGCGATTGAAGATTCCGGCTGGATGCCGACCGAGCGTGAAGATCAGGAACGCACCGGCGTGATGATCGGCTCTGGTATTGGCGGGCTGAATTCCATCGCCAACACGGCGGTGATGATGACCGAAAAAGGCCCGCGCCGCGTGTCGCCCTTCTTCGTCCCCGGCGCGCTGATCAATCTGATCTCTGGCCAAGTCTCGATCCGCTACGGTTTCCGTGGCCCGAACCATGCTGTCGTCACCGCCTGTTCGACCGGTGCCCATGCCATCGGCGACGCCTCGCGGCTGATCCAGTTCGGCGATGCGGACGTCATGATCGCAGGCGGGGCAGAGGCCGCGATCTGCGAGCTTGGCATCGCCGGGTTCAACGCCTGCAAGGCTTTGTCCACCGCGCATAACGACGACCCGACCAAGGCCAGCCGGCCATGGGACAAAGACCGCGACGGGTTTGTCATGGGCGAGGGCGCGGGCATCCTCGTGCTGGAAGAATATGAACATGCCAAGGCGCGTGGCGCGAAAATCTATGCCGAGGTTTTGGGCTACGGCCTGTCCGGCGACGCGCATCACATCACCGCCCCGCCGCCCGACCATGAAGGGGCCGAACGCGCGATGCGCGCCGCCTGCCGGAATGCGAAGATCGAACCGCAGCAGATCGATTACGTGAACGCCCACGGCACCTCGACCATGGCTGACACCATCGAACTTTCCGCCGTTGAACGGCTTGTCGGGCCAGAGGCTGCGGCGAAACTCAGCATGTCATCGACCAAATCCGCCACTGGGCATTTGCTGGGTGCCGCTGGCGCGATCGAGGCGATTTTCTCCATCCTCGCGATCCGCGATCAGGTGGCACCGCCGACAATCAACCTCGACAATCCCGATGTCGAGACGGTCGTGGACCTTTGCGCCAACGAAAAACGCGAGCGCCGGATCGATATCGCTTTGTCGAATTCCTTCGGCTTTGGCGGCACCAATGCCAGCGTGATCTTCGGGAAACCGACCTGATGTGGCGACATATTGCATCGAATGCGCTGACGTTTTTCATCGTGGCGTTGTTCCTGCTGGCCGGTGCCATCGGCTGGGGCGCGAAACAATATCGCGACCCCGGACCGCTGGCGCAGGCGATCTGCTTTCAGGTTGCCCCCGGTGCCTCGATGTCGGGCGTGGCCGAGCGGTTGGCGGAACAGAATGCGGTCACCTCGCGGATGATTCTGCGCATGGGGGCGGATTACACCGATAAATCCAATCTGCTGAAAGCGGGCAGCTTTCTGGTGCCGGAACAATCCTCGATGGAAGATATCGTCGATATCATCACCCGTGGCGGCGCCAATACCTGCGGCACAGAGGTTGTGTACAGGGTCGGCGTCAATCAGGTGCAGGGCGTGGTGCGCGACCTTGACCCGGTGACCAACCGTTTCGTGGAATTGGTGACATTTGATCCGGTCGCCGGCGAAGACCCGGAAGAATACGCCGAGGTCCGTACCCAGAATGACACACGTTTCCGGCTGATCCTGGCCGAAGGCGTGACCAGTTGGCAGGTGCTGAACGCGATGAGCGCGATCAGCATATTGCAGGCGGATGTGACCGAAACCCCGGCAGAAGGCACGCTTGCCCCCGGCAGCTATGACCTGAGACCGGGCCTGGCGGTATCCGCTGTTCTGGCGCAGATGACATCACGGCAGAATGATATCATCGCCACCGCCTGGGCCAATCGGGATGATGATCTGCCGCTGGACAGCCCCGAAGAGATGCTGATCCTGGCCAGTATCATTGAAAAGGAAACCGGCGTCAGCGACGAACGCCGCCAGGTTGCCAGCGTCTTTGTCAACCGTCTGCGGCAGGGGATGCGTTTGCAGACCGACCCGACCGTGATCTATGGCGTCACCCGTGGCGAAGGCGTGCTGGGCCGCGGCATCCGGCAAAGCGAATTGCGCGCTGAAACGCCGTGGAACACTTATGTGATCACCGGCCTGCCGCCGACGCCGATTGCCAATCCGGGCCGCGCCAGTATCGAGGCGGCGGTCAATCCCGACACGACCGATTATATCTTCTTTGTCGCGGACGGGACCGGGGGGCATACATTCACCACCAATCTGGACGATCACAACCGCGCCGTCGCGGTCTG
Source organism: Loktanella sp. (assembly GCA_017390475.1). Classification (GTDB taxonomy): domain Bacteria; phylum Pseudomonadota; class Alphaproteobacteria; order Rhodobacterales; family Rhodobacteraceae; genus Yoonia. The sequence goes on along the minus strand of JAFPBO010000051.1, from coordinate 402,908 downwards.
GCGCCGGATCGAGGCAGAGCGCGCCGCCACTCCCGAGGCTGACGCGCCCTAGCCAAGATTTTTCATCCGAAAAATCTTCCCCCGCCAGGAAATGCCTGCCGACATTTCCTGGCCGCGACGTGGTGTCGGTGGGCTGGGTCGTGCTGCGGCTGGAGGCTGAGGTCCCGGAGCGGGGTCCGGGACTGCGCAGCTACCACAATCCCCCCATGCAGCCCCGGACCTCCCACATCTCCACCAATCCACCGCCTCCGCAGTCCCGGACCCGCTCCGGGACCTTACCCTACCACAGGCACCCCCCGCCGCAGTCCCGGACCCCGTTCCGGGACCTCCCCCGTTAATTGCATCACCAAAACGCTAACGCCCCGCCCGCACCCCGGGCGCGGGCGCGTTGCATTGCTCGACAACCCGGGGTAGATTGGCACTTGCTGGATGGGCCACCAAACACGGCCCACTCGACCTGCGGAAGGCACCTTGCAGGTCATCTTACCATGAACATCCCCCCAACCCATGATCCCGCTGTGCTGGCCAAGGCCCACGACCGGGTTGCTGAAATCACCCATCTGTTCGGGCGCATCCGTGCGCTGCTCGACCACAGCCTGCGGGCCGCTGACGATCTGTCAGAGGAAACCCCGCGCGCTGTCATCACCCGTATGGACCAATTGATCGCGGCGCATCTCAAGGTGCTGACCGCAGAGGAGGCATTCAATGTCGCACAATCCACTGACCCCGCCCATCTTGCCGACCTTGACGCGATCCGCGATGAACTTGGGCGCAAACTTGATCGCCTGCGCGACACCGCAGCAGCAGCAGGCCTTCCTGACCAGCCTGACGCGGGCTGAGACGGCGGCCTTGCCCTATCTTTTCGCCTTCTGGGCCATGCCGCATCAACTGCCGCCGCCGGGCAACTGGCGGGCCTGGGTCATTCTGGGCGGGCGGGGTGCGGGCAAGACCCGCGCAGGCGCCGAATGGCTGCGCAGCATGGTCGAAGGGTCCAGCCCGCTGGCCCCCGGCCGCGCCCGGCGGGTGGCGGTGATCGGCGAAACCTTCGATCAGGGGCGCGAAGTGATGGTCTTCGGCGACAGCGGCATCATGGCCATCGCCCCGCCCGACAACCGGCCGCAATGGATTGCCAGCCGCAAGCTTTTGCAATGGCGCAACGGGGCGCAGGCGATGCTGTTTTCCGCGCAGGAACCAGAGGCCCTGCGTGGGCCGCAATTCGACGCTGCCTGGGTCGATGAACTGGCGAAATGGCGCAAGGCGGACAAGACCTGGACGATGCTGCAATTTGCCCTGCGGCTGGGTGATCACCCACAGGTCTGCGTGACGACGACACCGCAGCGGTCGGGCATGCTGCGCGATCTGCTCGCGCGGGACAGCACGGTGACAACCCATGCGCCGACCAGCGCCAACCGTGCCAATCTGGCCGACAGCTTTCTGGCGGAGGTCACGGCGCAATATGCCGGCACGGCGCTGGGGCGGCAGGAATTGGAGGGCGAATTGCTTGACGATGTCGAAGGCGCGCTCTGGCAGCGCGCCCAATTCGCGACCTGCCAGATCGATGCGCTGCCATCCCTGACCCGGATCGTCGTTGCTGTCGATCCGCCGACCACATCCCATGCCGGATCGGATGCCTGCGGCATCATCGTCGCGGGCGTGGTGATGGCAGGCCCGGTGCAGGACTGGCGCGCCTATGTGATCGAGGATGCCTCGGTGCAGGGGGCCAGCCCCGCGATCTGGGCGCGCGCGGCGGTTGCGGCGATGCAGCGGCATGGTGCCGACCGGCTGGTCGCCGAGGTCAATCAGGGCGGCGATATGGTGGAGGCGGTGATCCGCCAGATCGACCCGCTGGTGCCGTTCCGCGCGGTCCATGCCACCAAGGGCAAGGTCGCACGCGCCGAACCTGTTGCGGCGCTGTATGAACAGGGCCGGGTCAGGCATCTGCGCGGCCTGGGCGATCTCGAAGACCAGATGTGCCAGATGACTCCGGCCGGCTATGAGGGTGTCGGGTCCCCCGACCAGGTCGATGCGCTGGTCTGGGCCTTGCAGGATCTGATGATCGATCCCGCCGCCCGATGGCGCAATCCGCAGATCCGGAGCCTGTGATCCGTCACATCCCTGCAGGATGTTCGGGCGCGCCGCGCGGGAGTATTTTTTGAAATAAGAAGCCGGGCCAGCACAAGGCAGCCGCCGTGTTTCTTATTTCTCCAAATACTCCCGCCGGAGGCGCCGACCCGTCCCCGCCACAGGGTGTTGCGCCGGGCACCGTACGCACCGGTAAGCACTTTCTCATCCCTGCCGGATAAATTGGTTTCAAGACGCAAGGATCATCAGATCCCGACCAAGGAGTAGACAATGTTCGATTTTCTCAACCGCAAACCCAAACCCCCGGCCATTGCGGTCAAGGCTTCGGCCAGCGGGCGGATCATGGCGATGCCGGGCGCAGGCCGGGTGGCATGGTCGCCGCGCGATGTGGTCTCGCTGACCCGGACCGGCTTTCTGGCCAATCCGATCGGCTATCGCGCGGTGAAACTGATCGCCGAAGCCGCCGCCGCGATCCCGCTGATCGTGCAGGATGATGACCAGCGTTATGATCATCACCCGGTGCAGGCTTTGCTGGCCCGGCCCAATGCCGCGCAAGGCCGCGCCGAATTGCTGGAATCGCTCTTTGGCCAGCTGCTGCTGACCGGCAATGGCTATCTGGAGGCGGTGGGCACCAGCGACCTGCCTGCCGAAATGCATGTGCTGCGGTCTGACCGGATGGCGGTGATCCCCGGCCCGGATGGCTGGCCTGCGGGTTATGAATATACCGTGGACGGGCGCAAACACCGTTTTGCCTGTGCCGAAAACCACAGCCCGATCTGCCATGTCAAATCGTTCCACCCGCAGGATGATCATTACGGCTTTTCCGCGCTGCAGGCCTGCGCTGCCGCGATTGACGTGCATAACGCCGCCGCGCGCTGGTCCAAGGCCCTGCTCGACAATGCGGCACGGCCATCGGGGGCGATGATCTATCGTGGCGCGGATGGCCAATCCGCGCTGACCCAGGATCAATATCACCGTCTGATCGATGAAATGGAAACCCAGCATCAGGGCGCGCGCAACGCGGGCCGCCCGATGCTGCTCGAAGGCGGGCTGGACTGGAAACCGATGGGCTTTTCGCCGTCGGATATGGAATTTCAGCAAACCAAAGCCGCCGCCGCCCGCGAAATCGCCATCGCCTTTGGCGTGCCGCCGATGCTGCTGGGAATTCCGGGCGACGCCACCTATGCCAATTATCAGGAAGCCAACCGCGCCTTTTACCGGCTGACCGTGCTGCCGCTGGCCACGCGGGTCAGCTCGGTCATTGCCGACTGGCTGTCGGATTTTTCCGGTGAAAGGATCGAAATCCGCCCCGACAAGGACCAGATCCCCGCCTTGTCGCAGGAACGCGACAGTCTCTGGCAACGGGTCGGGGCCGCGACTTTCCTGACGGATGCCGAAAAACGCAGCCTGCTGGGCCTGCCCGCGCAGGAGGTCGGTCATGGACACTAAGATCATCGCTTTGCGTGGGCCAAAGCCCGCACCGCCCCCGGCCTCTGATTTCTGGTTCGCCCAGGTCGATCTGCGGCTGGGCAAGATCGAATACATCATCGCACGGCTCGCATGGCAGATCTGGATCATTGTCGGCGGCTGTGCCGGTCTGCTGGTTTTCGAAATCGTCAAAGCACTCAGCAGGGGGACCCCATGAAACTCGAACATAAATATTGCGCCGGACCGGGCCGCGTGACCGTCACCGACGGGCAGGTGATCTCGGGCTATGCCTCGCTGTTCGGCAAATCCGATCAGGGCGGCGATATCGTCAGCCGCGGGGCCTATCACACCAGCCTGGCGCAGGGACGCCGGATCAGGATGCTTTGGCAGCATGACCCGGCCCAGCCCATCGGTATCTGGGACGAGGTGGTCGAGGATGCCAAAGGCCTTTGGGTCAAGGGCCGGCTGCTGACCGATATCGCCAAGGCGCGCGAGGCCGCGTCGCTGATCGCCGCCGGGGCCATCGACGGTTTGTCGATTGGGTATCGCACCATCAGGGCGCGCAAGGATGATCAGGGCGCGCGCCACCTGACCGAACTGGATCTGTGGGAAGTGTCTCTGGTCACTTTCCCGATGCTGGCCGATGCGCGCATTGCCGCAAAGGCCGAAACCGCTGGCGCGGATGAGCTGCGCCAGCTGACCGCGGCCTTTGCCGCCGCGCGTCGATTGTTGTCACCGCTTTAACCCCGACCAAAGGACCTGACCATGACCACAACCGCGCCACAGGCACGGACCGGCGACGCTATGCCCGGCACCGACCTGGCCACCCAGATCAGCGGATTTCTGGCTGATTTCACCACTTTTACCACCGACCTTAACGCCAAATTGCAAAAACAGGATGAACGCATGAACAAGCTTGACCGTAAAACACTGATGAATGCCCGCCCGGCGCTGGCCATGGCCGCCGCGCAAGAAGCCCCGCATCAGAAAGCCTTTGCCGCCTATCTGCGCTCTGGCGATGATGATGCCCTGCGCGGGCTGGATCTGGACGGCAAGGCGATGTCCACCGCCATGGCCGCTGACGGCGGCTATCTGGTCGATCCGCAGACCGCCGATGTGATCAAGGGCAGCTTGTCCGCCACCGCCTCGATCCGCGCTGTCGCCAGCGTGGTCAGCGTCGATGCCACCTCTTATGACCTGCTGGTCGATCATTCCGAAATGGGCGCAGGCTGGGCGACGGAAACCGGCCCGGTCACCGATACCGCCACGCCACAGATCGACCGGATCAGCATCCCGCTGCATGAACTTTCTGCCCTGCCGAAGGCCTCGCAGCGGCTGCTGGATGACAGCGCCTTTGATATCGAAACCTGGCTTGCCACCCGCATCGCCGATAAATTCGCCCGGTCAGAGGCGGGGGCTTTCATCAACGGTGACGGTATCGACAAACCCAAGGGCATCCTGACCTATCCGCAGGTCGAGAATGAAATCCACGAATGGGGCTTTATCGGCTTTGTATCGACCGGCCTGCGCGGTGACATCAACGGCGGCGATGCCATCGTCGATCTGGTCTATGCGCTTGGGGCGGCTTACCGCGCCAATGGCACTTTCGTGATGAATTCCAAAACCGCCGGAACCATTCGCAAGCTGAAAGACAATGATGGCCGCTTCCTCTGGTCCGACGGTCTGGCAGCGGGCGAACCGGCGCGGTTGCTGGGTTATCCGGTGCTGATTGCCGAAGACATGCCCGATATCGCGGATGGTGCCACGCCGATCGCCTTTGGCGATTTCGGCACGGGTTACACCATCGCCGAACGGCCCGATCTGCGGGTGCTGCGCGATCCGTTCTCGGCCAAGCCGCATGTGCTGTTCTATGCCACCAAACGCGTCGGCGGCGCGGTCAGCGATTTCGCCGCAATCAAATTGTTGAAATTCGCGGTCAGCTGATGCTGCCGCGATAGGCTGGCGCGCCGTCACAGGCGCGCCCTCCCGCCCCCGGATGCGCCCCGCGCTGCATGGTCCAGCAACCAACCTTCCGTCGAGAGATGCAGAGCGGCAAGGCGTATCCGGGTCCGCGCCACCCCAGAATTTTCGGAGCAATCCCATGATGTTAGTCGAACAGACACCGATACAGGACCTGGTCCTGCCACTGGCCCAGCTGAAACAATACCTGCGTCTGGCCAGCGGTTTTGCCGATGCCGCCGATCAGGACGGGCTGTTGCTGCGCCATCTGCGCGCCGCCATGGCGCAGATCGAGGCACGCACCGGCAAGATCCTGATCCGCCGCGATTTCAACTGGACCGTGACCCATTGGCGCGATCCGGTGCGCCAGATCCTGCCGGTGACCCCGGTCAGCGCCATTCTGCATGTCACAAGGATCACCGCCGATGGCCGCGAAACCGCCGCCAATGCCGATCACTGGTATCTGCTGCAAGACAGCCAGCGCCCCGGACTGGTCGCCAAGGCCGGTCTGTTGCCACGGATTCCGCCGCATGGCGCGATCCGCATCGGGCTGCGCGCCGGTTTCGCGCCCGACTGGGCCGATCTGCCCGCCGATCTGGCCGAGGCCAGCCTGATGCTGGCGGCGCATCATTATGACAGCCGCCATGATTTTTCTGTCGGCGGCTATGCCGTGATCCCGGCGGCGGTGCTGGCGCTGGTCGCGCCGCATCGGCCGCTGCGGCTGGGGGCACGGCGATGAGCATCCCGCAAATGACCCGCGCCCTTATGCTGGAACATCAGGTGCAATCGCCCGACGGTGCCGGTGGCTTTGTCAGCGACTGGCAGCCGATGGGGATGATCTGGGCCGCGATCCGGCCCGGCACCGGGCGCGCCGCAGACAATCTGTCACGGATGACCTACCGGATCACCCTGCGCGCCGCGCCCTATGGCGCGCCATCGCGGCCCGTACCGGGGCAAAGGTTCCGGCAGGGCGCGCAGATCTACCGGATCGACGCGGTGGCCGATGCCGACCCCAAGGGCCTGTATCTGACCTGCACCGCAACCGCGCAGGTGGCGACATGACCTATGCCATCGCCGCCGCCCTGCAAAGCGCGATCTATCGCAGGCTGACAGCCGATCCCGCGCTGACCGCGCTGATCGGGACTGCGATCTACGACGCGCTGCCCGCCGGTCCGGTGCCGCCACTTTACCTGCTGCTGGGCGGCGAAGAGGTGCGCGACGCCTCTGACCAGACCGGCCAAGGTGCCGATCACGCACTGACCATCACGCTGCACAGTCAGGACAGTGGGTTTGCCGCCGCCAAACAGGCCGCGGCGGCGGTCTGCGACGCCTTGCTTGACGCAGCCCTGCCGCTGACGCGCGGCACGCTGGTCGGCCTGCATTTCTCCAAGGCCCGCGCCGCCCGCAAGGATGGCGCGCGCCGGATTACCCTGACCTTTCGCGCCCGCGTGGCCGATGACACTTAACCCCTTGATAAGGAACGAAGCGATGACAGCCCAGAACGGAAAAGACCTGCTGGTCAAGATCGACATGACTGGCGATGGCCAGTTTGAAACGCTCGCAGGCCTGCGCGCCACGCGGATCAGCCTGAATGCGGAAACCGTCGATGTGACCAATCTCGACAGCGGCGGCTGGCGCGAATTGCTGGGCGGGGCCGGGGTGAAAACCGCCGCGATCTCTGGTTCTGGCGTGTTCAAGGATGCGGGCACCGATGCCCGCGCGCGGCAGATATTCTTTGCCGGGCTGACCCCGGATTTTCAGGTCATCATCCCCGGTTTCGGCACTTTGCAGGGCCGGTTCCAGATCACCGGCATCGATTACGCCGGCAGCCATAATGGCGAGGCGACCTATGAAATTGCGCTCGCCTCTGCCGGGGCACTGGCCTTTACGGTGCTGATCTGATGGCCAATCCTTATGCAGGTGAAGTCGCCGTCACCATCGGCGACACGGTGCATCACGCCAAGCTGACCCTTGGCGCATTGGCCGAACTGGAAACCGCCCTGCAGACCGGGTCGCTGGTCGATCTGGTGGCGCGGTTTGAAACCGGGGCGTTTTCCAGCCGCGATGTGGTGGCGGTGATCGTCGCCGGGCTGCGCGGTGCTGGCTGGCGCGGGCAGGCGGATGATCTGCTGGCCGTCGATTTCCCCGGCGGCCCGGTCGGCGCGGCAGGGCTGGCGGCCACGCTGCTGGCGCGCGCCTTCACGGTGCCGCAATGACCGGGCTGGACTGGCCCGGCCTCCTGCGCGCCGGGCTTTGCACCCTGCGGCTGCCGCCTGCCACCTTTTGGGCGCTGACGCCTGCGGAACTGCACGTGATGCTGGGCGCGCAGGCCGGGCCCGCCCCGATGACCCGCGCCGGGCTGGATGCTTTGGCGCAGGCTTTCCCCGATAAAGCAAAGGAAACACCCGATGTCCGATCTTGACCGTATCGACGATTTCGACAGCGATATCAACGCGCTGGAACGCAGCCTTGGCGATGCCTCTGCCGTCACCGCCGCCTTTGAGGGGCAGTTGCGCGGCACCCAGACCGCGCTGAATGATACCACCCGTGATCTGGGCAATCTTGAAAGCGGCTTTTCCACCGGGCTGCGCCGCGCACTGGATGGCCTCGTGCTGGATGGCAAGAGCCTGAGTGATGTCTTTGCCGGCCTCGGCAGGGCGATGTCCGGCACGGTTTACGGCGCGGCAGTCAAACCCGTCACCGACCATTTCGGCGGCAAGCTGGCCGGGGGCCTTAACAGCCTTGTCGCGGGCCTGATGCCTCTTGCCGATGGTGCGCCGTTTTCACAAGGCCGCGTCATGCCCTTTGCCAAGGGCGGCGTGGTCACCAGCCCGACGCCATTCGCGATGCGCGGCGGCACCGGCTTGATGGGCGAAGCGGGGCCAGAGGCGATCATGCCGCTGGCGCGCGGCCCGGACGGGCGGCTGGGTGTGCAAGGCGGCGGCAATGCCGTGCATGTCACGATGCATATCACGACCCCGGATGTGCAGGGCTTTCAGCGCAGCCAATCGCAGATCGCCAGCCAGCTGGCCCGCGCGATGCAGCGCAGCCAGCGCAATTCATAAGGATCACCCCGATGTTTCACGAAATCAGATTCCCCGCCGCCTTGTCATTCGGCGCCACTGGCGGGCCGGAACGGCGGACAGAGATTGTCAGCCTCGCCAATGGGCATGAGGAACGCAACACCCCCTGGGCGCATAGCCGCAGGCGCTATGATGCGGGGCTGGGCCTGTCTGCGCTGGATGATCTGGCGACCCTGATCGCCTTTTTCGAGGCGCGGCAGGGCCAGTTGATCGGCTTTCGCTGGAAAGACTGGTCCGATTACAAATCCTGCCTGCCGTCGCAGGATATCACGATCCCGGATCAGCTGATCGGCATCGGTGACGCGGTGACGACGGACTTTCAACTGGTGAAAACCTATCGGTCCGGCGACACCAGCTATCGCCGCCCGATCACCAAACCGGTGGCCGGGACGATCCGCATCACCCGTGGCGGCGATCCGATGGCACCGGGGCTGGATTACACCGTTGATCCCGCCACCGGCGTCGTGCATTTCGCCGATCCGCCCGCTCTCGGGGCAGAGATCACCGCAGGTTATGAATTCGACGTGCCGGTGCGTTTTGCCACCGATCATATCCGCACGTCGATGTCGCGGTTTCAGGCGGGCGAGGCCCCCGATGTGCCGGTGATCGAGGTGCGGCCATGAACGCGCTGTCTGATCATCTGGCCAGCGGGGCGACGCATCTGTGCCATTGCTGGGCAGTGACGCGGGCCGATGGGGTGACCCTGGGCTTTACCGATCACGATCTGGCGCTGACCTTTGATGGTATCCGCTTTGCGCCCGAAACCGGGCTGTCAGCGCGGGCCGTGGCCAGCACCACCGGGCTGTCGGTGAATAACAGTGATGCCGTCGGCGCGCTGAGTTCTGATGCAATCACCGAGGCGGATATCACCGCAGGCCGCTATGACGCAGCGCAGGTCCGGGTCTGGCGGGTGCGCTGGGATGATGTCGTGCAGCGCGATCTGCGTTTCGCCGGGACATTGGGTGAGATGACCCGCGCCAAGGGCGGTTTTCAGGCCGAATTGCGCGGGCTGACAGAGCCGTTGAACCAGCCGCAGGGGCGGTCCTATCTGCCGTCCTGCGCGGCGGTGCTGGGCGATGCGCGCTGCCGGTTCAATCCCGATGATCCGGCCTATCGGTTCACCGCGCCGCCCGTCGCGGTGGATGGCGGTCGGGTGTTCCGGTTCGCCGGGCTGCCGATGTTTCATGACGGCTGGTTCACCGGTGGCGATCTGCTGGTCACCACAGGTGCGGCGCAGGGCTTGCGCGGCCCGGTCAAAACCGACCGGCTGCTGGATGGTCTGCGTGAAATCACGCTCTGGGACCCGATCCGCGCTGCGGTCGGGGTGGCGGATCTGCTGGCCCTGACCGCAGGCTGCGACAAGGCGGCCCAGACCTGCCGGGTTAAATTCGCCAATCTGCTGAATTTTCAGGGTTTCCCCGATATCCCCGGCGATGATTGGCTGGTCGCGGTGCCGCGCAGTGACGGCAACCTGACCGGGCAGAGCAGGCGCGGCAAATGACCGCCGTGATCAGCGCCGCAAGGGGTTGGATCGGCACGCCCTATCTGCATCAGGGCGCGGCAAAGGGCGTGGGCTGCGATTGTCTGGGCCTGTTGCGCGGCCTGTGGCGCGAATTGCATGGGGCAGAGCCGGAACCGGTGCCTGCCTATACCAGCGACTGGTCCGAACCGCAGGGCGCGGAATTGCTCTGGAAGGCCGCGCTGCGCCATATGCCTGCCGCCACCGGACCAATCCAGCCCGGCCAGGTGCTGTTGTTCCGCATGCGCGCAGGCGGGGTGGCGAAACATCTGGGGTTGGTCAGCGCCACCGGCGCAAACCCCGCCTTTATCCATGCCTATAGCGGGCATGGCGTGGTCGAAAGCCCGCTGTCTGCGCCCTGGGCGCGGCGGGTCGCGGCCCGTTTCATCTTTGCACAAAAGGAAAACTGACATGGCAACGATAGTTCTTGCAGCCGCAGGCACGGCCTTGGGTGGCGCAATCGGGGGCAGCGTTCTGGGCCTGTCGATGGCGACAGCGGGCCGCGCCGCCGGTGCGATGCTGGGCGCGCGGATCGACCAGCGCCTGCTGGGTGCGGGCAGTGATGCCGTCGAGACCGGGCAGGTGGACCGGTTCCGCCTGACCGGCGCGGCAGAAGGCGCGGATATCGGGCAGGTCTACGGGCGCATGCGCGTCGGCGGGCAGGTGATCTGGGCCAGCCATTTCAGCCAGTCCAGCAGCACCACCGGTGGTGGCGGCAAAGGTGCGCCCCGCGCGCCGCAGACCACGACGCATAGTTATCACGTCAGCTTTGCGGTGGCTTTATGCGCCGGGCCGATCAACCGGATTGGCCGGATCTGGGCCGATGGGGTCGAGATTGCGCCGGATGATCTGAATATGCGGCTCTATCACGGTACTGCCGATCAATTGCCCGACCCCTGCATGTCCGCGATCGAGGGCGCGGGGCAGGTGCCTGCCTATCGCGGCACCGCCTATGTGGTGATCGAGGATCTGGATCTGGGCCGGTTCGGCAACCGCATCCCGCAGCTGACCTTCGAGGTGGTGCGCGCCGGGCTGGCGGGCGGCTTGGCCGACGGCCTGCAAGGCGTCGCATTGATCCCCGGCACTGGTGAATACGGGCTGGCGACGACGCCGGTCACGCTGTCGCCGCGCTATGGCGAACAGGTGGCGGTGAATATCAACAGCCCCGCAGGGCAGGCGGATTATACCGTCGCGATGGATGCGTTGCAGGGCGATCTGCCGCGCTGCAAATCGCTGGTGCTGGTGGTGTCATGGTTCGGTGATGACCTGCGCTGCGGGTCCTGTCAGGTGCTGCCACGGGTAGAACAGAAGGATGTCGACGCGCAGGCGATGCCGTGGCGTGTGTCAGGGCTGACCCGCAGCATGGCGCAGCGCGTGCCATATCAGGCCGATGCGCCGGTCTATGGCGGCACGCCTGCGGATGCAGCAGTGGTCGAGGCGATCCGGGACCAGCGCGCGCGCGGCATCGGGACGGTGTTCTATCCGTTCATCCTGATGGAACAACTGCCGGGCAATGATCTGCCTGATCCTTGGACCGGGGCGGTGGGGCAACCTGCCTTGCCCTGGCGGGGCCGGATCACCAGCGGGGCGGCGGATGGCACCGCCGGGGCAGAAGCCGAGGTGGCGGCCTTTATGGGCAGCGCACAGCCGCAGGATTTCACGGTACAGGGCAGCCGGGTGGATTACACCGGCCCGGCGCAGGGCGGCTATCGCCGGTTCATTCTGCATTACGCGCATCTGTGTGCGGCTGCGGGTGGGGTGGATGCATTCTGCATCGGGTCGGAAATGCGCGGGTTCACGCAGATACGTGGCGCGACTGGCCGGTTTCCGGCGGTCGCGGCCTTGCGGCTGCTGGCGGCGGATGTGCGCGCCATTCTGGGACCGGATTGCAAGATCAGCTATGCTGCGGATTGGAGCGAATATCACGGCTATCAGCCCGCAGGCACGGCGGACAAGCTGTTCCACCTGGACCCGCTCTGGGCCGATGACAATATCGATTTCATCGGGATCGACAATTACATGCCCCTGGCCGATTGGCGCGATGGCGACGATCACGCCGATGCCAGCGCCGGGACGATCCACAATCTGGCCTATCTGCGCGGCAATATCGCGGGGGGTGAAGGCTATGACTGGTATTACCCGACGCCAGAGGCCCGCAATGCCCAACGCCGTGTGCCGATCACTGATGATGCGGGGGAACCCTGGGTCTGGCGCGTCAAGGATATCTCCGGATGGTGGTCCCATGCCCATCACGAACGGATCGGCGGGGTCAGACAGGCGGAACCGACGGCCTGGGTGCCTGCATCGAAACCGGTGTGGTTCACCGAATTTGGCTGTGCGGCGATTGATAAGGGGGCGAACCAGCCCAACAGGTTTCTGGATCTCAAATCATCGGAATCCGGTCTGCCGCATTATTCGAATGGCAACCGCGATGATCTGATGCAGATGCAATATCTGCGCGCGATGACACAGCATTATGCTGATCCGGCGTGTAACCCGATCTCGTCTGTCTATGGCGGCCGGATGGTCGATACCGCAAGGATGCATGTCTGGGCCTGGGATGCACGGCCCTATCCGTTCTTTCCGGGCAACCGCGGGCTTTGGGCCGATGCGGGCAATTATGCGCGCGGGCATTGGCTGAACGGGCGGGCCAGCAATCTGCCGCTGTCGGCGGTGGTGGCGGCGATCTGTGATCAGGCCGGGGTGCGCCGCTATGATGTGTCGCGGTTGTTCGGCCTTGTGCGCGGCTATCATCTGGACCGGGTCACCAGCGGGCGGGCGGCCTTGCAGGTGCTGATGCTGGCCTATGGCTTTGACGCGGTGGAACGTGACGGGTTGCTGGTGTTTCAGAACCGCGCGGCACGGGTGGATGCGCGGTTGGGTCATGACGATCTGGCGCTGGACCCGGAACAGGACCGGGCCTTTGCGCTGACCCGCGCCCCAGCGGCGGAAACGGCGGCACGGGTCGCGGTGCTGCATCTGGATGCGGATGGCGATTATGAACCGGCAGCAGCAGAGGCGCGCCATGCCGATGTTGCCGCCGTGGCGGTGGCGCGCCATGACTTGCCGCTGGCGCTGACCCGCGCCGAGGGCCGCAATATCGCCGCGCGCTGGTTGCAAGAGGCGCGGGTGGCGCGCGACACGATCAGTTTCGCGCTGCCGCCGTCGCGTGCGCTGGGCGCGGGCGATGTGGTGGCGCTGGACCTGCCGGATCATGCCGGGCGCTACCGGATCGACCGGGTCGAGGATGCGGGGCTGCGGCTGGTCGAGGCGGTGCGGATCAGCGCCAGCACCTATCAGCCGGACCCGGCAGAGGATCGGGCGGCGGTGCTGCATCCCTTTGCCGCGCCGGTGCCGGTGGAACTGCTGCTGCTGGACCTGCCCTTGCTGCGCGGTGATGAAATCGCGCATGCGCCGCATCTGGCGGTGGCGGGCGCGCCTTGGCCGGGGTCGGTGGCGGTCTATTCCGCGGCGCAGGACAGCGATTATGTGCTGAGCGATATCCGGCGCGATCCCAGCGTGATCGGCGAAAGCCTGACGCCGCTGCTGCGCGGGCCTGCCGGGCTGTGGGACCGGCAGGCGGGATTTGATCTGCGGCTGGTCGGCGGCACATTGGCGTCGGTGACGGCGCAGGCGGTGCTGGCCGGGGCCAATATGATCGCCATTGGCGACGGGTCGACAGGTCACTGGGAGGTGCTGCAATTCCGCGCCGCCGTGGCTTTGGGTGATGGCGGGTATCGGTTGCAGGGGCTGTTGCGCGGGCAGGCGGGCAGTCGCGGGATCATGCCGGACCTCTGGCCTGCGGGGTCGAAAGTCGTGCTGCTGGACGGGCGCGTCGATCAGATGGTGCTGCCGTCGCGGGCGCGGGGGCTGGACCGGCATATCCGCTATGGTCCGGCGCGGCGGCCCTTGGGGGATGCCAGTTTCCGCTATCGCGTGGACAGCTTTGCCGGGAATGGGCTGCGCCCCTATCCGGTGGCGCATCTGCGGCTGCGCCGGGAGGCAGAGGGGCTGCAGATGTCATGGATCAGATGCAGCCGGATTGACGGTGATCTTTGGGCCGATGGCGACATCCCGCTGGGCGAGGCGGCAGAGCTGTATCAGATCCGGGTGATCCGCGACGGCATTGCGCGGCGCAATGTCACGGTGACCGCGCCGCAGTGGCATTATCCCGCCGCACAGATCGCGGCGGATCATGGCGGCGCGCCGTTCCGGGTGGAGGTGGCGCAGGTGTCGGACAGATTTGGCCCCGGCCCCTTTACCGCGCGGGGGGTGGTCTGATGCGCGGTTTGCATCTGGCGGATCTGGAATGGGTCACGCGCGTGTTGCTGGCAGTGCCGGAGGTAGCGCGCGGTGAACTGCTGGAACAGATTCTGGTCGCGACCGCCTGTGGCAGCCGCCATTACCTGCGCACCGGGCGGGCGCATCCGGCCCACGGGGTGGGCACGTTGATGTCGGCGGCGTCGCGGCTGCCGATGGTGCCGCGCCCGGCGACGTTGGGGCCGGAATATCTGCGCTGTCTGGCGATGATCGCGCTGCGGATCGGGGATCAACCATCGTGATGTGACAGATCACTGCTTTGGTCTTGGCGAAAGCCCCCGATCCGGATTAGAACAGAGGTCTAGGAAAAGGACGAACCGATGCGACAGACCAAAGCCGCCCTGAGCCATCTTGATCCGGTCTGGCACCGGATCCGCGAAGAAGCCGAAGCCGCCATCGAGGCAGAGCCGCTGATGGGCGGGCTGATTCATGCCGGTGTGCTGCATCACCTGACCTTTGATTCCGCACTTGGGTTCCGAATTGCGATGAAACTCGCCTCTGCCGAGATGTCGGAGCAGATTCTGCGTGAGACCGCGAATGCCGCCTATGTGCTGGACCCGACGCTGACGCTGGCGGCACGGGCCGATCTGGTGGCGATCTATGACCGTGACCCGGCCTGCCACCGGTTCATCCAGCCCTTGCTGTTCTTCAAGGGGTTTCAGGCGGTGCAGGCCTATCGGCTGGGGCATTGGCTGTGGCAACAGGGCCGCCGCGACATGGCCTATTTCGTGCAGATGCGGGTCAGTGAAGTGTTCGGCGTTGATATTCACCCGGCGGCAAAGATCGGAAAAGGGATCATGATTGATCACGCCCATTCGATCGTGGTGGGGGAAACCGCCGTCGTCGGCGATAATGTGTCAATGCTGCATTCGGTGACCTTGGGCGGCACCGGGAAAGAGGACGACGACCGCCACCCCAAGATCGGCAATGGCGTGCTGATCGGCGCGGGCGCGAAAGTGCTGGGCAATATCAAGGTCGGCCATTGCAGCCGGATCGCGGCGGGGTCCGTGGTGCTGGACGATGTGCCGCCGATGAAGACCGTGGCCGGGGTGCCAGCGCGGATCGTCGGCGAGGCCGGATGCGCGCAGCCGTCGGTGACGATGGATCATTTGTTTCGGGAGTGAGGGGGAGCCTTGGTCTTAAGTTGGAGGTAATTATTTTGATTTTGTATTATTATACCGGTCAAAAGTTCCTTCGTACAATCCTACAAGAGAAGCAGGTGAAATTATCGCGCTATGGTAGGTACGGAAGCCTTAATGATCCTTTTGAACAGGCAGCGTATGACACATCCGACAGAGAGCTCAGAAGGGTACACAAAGAGCAAATTAATAAATTTGCACTAATGATCGGACTGATCTGCTTGAGTGAAACGCGACACTCTCCGGCTATGTGGGCGCATTACACCGACAATCACGAGGGAGCGTGTCTCGAAATTGAGGTCGCAGATGATCATGTCTTCAAAGTCAAATATCAGGGTGAGAAGCTGTTTCCTGGGCTGACCCTAGCCGGATTTAAAGAAAAAGTTAATATTGATAATATCAAAGAAGTTTTGGGCACAAAGTCAGAAGATTGGTCTTATGAAAAAGAGCAACGCCTGCATGTTCCGTTAACGCCGGACAAAGTTCGTAAGATGGGTGAAAACTATTTCTTGCCGTTTCAGGAACATGAAGACAACGTTTTCATGCTTAGACGCGTTTTTGTTGGATATAGATGCGGCAAGGGCATCCTGAATATTCGGGAAGATGTAAAAGACTACCCAAAAAAAGTTGAAGTCATTCAAACAAGACCATCATTCAGGCGCTTTGAAGTTATCGACCAAGTGTGCAAACGTTTCTGGAACATGGACGAGTGCGAAAAAGGGAATGAGCATACTCTTCCCGCAGTCAAAGCAGTATTTGGCTGACTAAGGATCAGATTCAATAGCCTTAACAAATAAGCCCCACCATCTGGCGGGGCTTTTCTGTTTGTCACCTGAATTACGCCAACATCGTCAGCGGATTTTCCAGATTATCCTTGATCGCCTGCAGCAAATTCGCCCCCAGCGCCCCGTCGATGACGCGGTGGTCGACGGATAGCGTGACCGACATCACCGTCGCCACGGCCAGTTCGCCATCGGCACCGACGATGGGTTTTTTGACGCCAGCGCCGACGGCGAGGATGGCGGCATGGGGCGGGTTAATGATCGCGTCGAAATTATCGATGCCGAACATGCCCAGGTTGCTGATCGCGAAGCTGCCGCCCTGGTATTCACCGGGGGATAGTTTGCGGTCGCGGGCGCGGGTGGCGAGGTCTTTCATCTCGGCTGAGAGGGCCGACAGCGACTTCATCTCTGCGTCGCGCAGGACGGGGGTGAAGAGGCCGCCTTCGATGGCCACCGCAACCGCCACGTCTGATTTTTCGAATTTCAGCGTGCGGTCTCCGGCCCAGACGGCATTCGCGTCGGGGACCTGTTGCAGGGCCAAGGCGCAGGCCTTGATGATGAAATCGTTGACCGAGAGTTTGACGCCGCGGGATTCGAGCTGCTTGTTCAGCGTGCCGCGGAATTTCATCAGCGCGTCGAGGTTGATATCGCGGCGCAGGTAGAAATGCGGGACGGATTGTTTCGCCTCGGTCAGGCGCGCGGCGATGGTTTTGCGCATGCCGTCGAGTTTGACTTCTTCGAACGGGCGACCGTCGTACATTTTGATGACAGCGTCCGTGCTGGGGCCGGTTGCCATGGTGGCGGCTTTGGGGGCCTCGGTCTTGGCTGGGGCGTCGGTCTTGGCCGCTGGTTTGGCGGAGTCGACGTCGGCTTTGACGATGCGGCCGTGGGGGCCGGAGCCGGTGACAGCGGTCAGGTCGAGGCCTTTTTCGGCGGCGATCCGGCGGGCGAGGGGGGATGCGAAGATGCGCTCGCCGTCCTTTGCGGGGGCGGCGGGGGCTTTTGTGTCGGTTTCGTTTGATGTCTTCTGTTGAGGCCCCGGCGCGGGGGCCGGGGCTGCGGAGGTAGCGCTGTCGCCGTCCCGGGCTTGATCCGGGACCTTATCCTGCGATTTCTCCGGCGCAGCGATATCATCGGCGCTTTCGCCCTCTTCGAGCAACACGGCGATGACATCGTTGACCTTTACCCCTTCGGTGCCTTCGGGGATCATGATCTTGCCCATCACCCCTTCATCCACGGCCTCGAATTCCATCGTGGCCTTGTCGGTTTCGATCTCGGCCAGAATGTCGCCGGAGGAGACTTTGTCGCCTTCCTTGACGTGCCATTTGGCGAGTGTGCCTTCCTCCATCGTGGGGGACAGGGCGGGCATCAGAATTTCTGTGGGCATCTCTGTCTCTCCTTAGCGGTAGGTCACGGATTTGCAGGCTTCGACGACTTCGTCAGCCGTCAGCAAGGCGTGTTTTTCAAGGTTGGCGGCATAGGGCATCGGCACGTCTTTGCCGGTGCAGTTGATCACCGGGGCGTCGAGGTAATCGAACGCCTGCTGCATGATCACGTTGCTGATGTAGCCGCCGACAGAACCTTGCGGCCAGCCTTCTTCGACCGTGACGCAGCGGTTGGTTTTGCGCACCGACGCAAGGATGGTTTCGGTGTCCATCGGGCGGATGGAGCGCAGGTTGATCACCTCGGCGCTGATGCCTTCTTCGGCCAGTATTTCGGCGGCTTTCAGGGCGTAGGTCATGCCGATGCTGAAGGAGACGATGGTGACATCTGTGCCTTCGCGTTCGATTTTCGCCTTGCCGAAGGGGATGGTGAAATCATCCATGACGGGGACGTCGAAAGATTTGCCATACATGATCTCATTTTCGAGGAAGATCACCGGGTTGGGGTCGCGAATCGCGGTTTTCAGCAGGCCTTTGGCATCGGCGGCGGAATAGGGGGCGACGACCTTGAGGCCGGGGATCTGCATGTACCAGGCGGTGTAATCCTGGCTGTGCTGCGCACCGACGCGGGCGGCGGCCCCGTTGGGGCCACGGAACACCATCGGTGCGCCCATCTGGCCGCCGGACATATAGAGCGTCTTGGCGGCAGAGTTGATGATATGGTCGATGGCCTGCATCGCGAAGTTGAAGGTCATGAATTCGACGATGGGTTTGAGGCCACCGAAGGCGGCACCGGTGGCGATACCCGCGAAACCATGTTCGGTGATCGGGGTGTCGATCACGCGTTTGGCGCCGAATTCATCGAGCAGCCCTTGGCTGATTTTATAGGCGCCCTGATATTCGGCGACTTCTTCGCCCATCAGGAAGACATTGTCGTCGCGGCGCATTTCTTCTGCCATCGCGTCGCGAAGCGCTTCGCGGACGGTGGTTGCCTTGACCTCGACATCGTCGGCCCAGTCGGGGGTGACGTCTGCGACGGGGGCGGCGGGTTTCGCCGCTGCGGGGGTCTTGGCAGGGGCGGATTCGGCTTTTTCTTCTTTTTCGGCAGATTTTTCTGCCTGGGCGCTGTCATCAGGCACGTCTTCGCCTTCTTCGACCATGACGGCGATGGCGGTGTTGACCTTCACGCCTTCGGTGCCGGCCTCGATCAGGATCTTGCCGATGATGCCTTCATCGACGGCTTCGAATTCCATCGTGGCTTTGTCGGTTTCGATTTCGGCGAGGATATCGCCAGAGGCGACTTTATCGCCTTCCTTGACCATCCATTTCGCGAGCGTGCCTTCTTCCATCGTGGGCGACAGGGCGGGCATCAGAATTTCAATTGCCATGGCTCAAGCCTCCTGCGGGATTTCTGTGGCGTAGATATCGGTCCAAAGTTCGTCCAGATGCGGTTCCGGGCTTTCCTTGGAGAATTCGGCGGCTTCGTTGACGACGGCCTTGATTTCCTTGTCGATGGCTTTGAGGTCTTCGTCGGTGGCATGTTTGCCGGTCAGCAGCATATCGCGGATCTGTTCGATCGGATCGCGTTCGTCGCGCATTTTCTGCACCTCGTCGCGGGTCCGGTATTTGGCGGGGTCGGACATTGAATGGCCGCGATAGCGATAGGTTTTGACTTCGAGGATATATGGCCCTTTGCCCGCGCGGCAGTGGGCGACGGCGCGTTCGCCTGCCTCTTTCACCGCCAGCACATTCATGCCGTCGACCTCTTCACCGGCGATCCCGTAGGCGGCACCGCGTTCCCAGAGGCTGGGTGATTTGGTCGAGCGGACGACCGATGTGCCCATGGCATAGCCGTTGTTTTCGATCACGAAGATGACAGGCAGGTCCCAGAGCTGGGCCATGTTATAGGTTTCATAGACTTGGCCCTGATTGGCCGCACCATCGCCGAAATAGGTGAAAGTGACGCGGTCATTGCCTTTGTATTTGTCGGAGAAAGCCAGACCCGCGCCGAGTGGCACCTGCGCGCCGACAATGCCGTGGCCACCGTAAAAATGTTTCTCTTTCGAGAACATATGCATGGAGCCGCCTTTGCCTTTGGAAAAGCCGCCTTCACGCCCGGTGAGTTCTGCCATGATCCCCTTGGGGTCCATGCCGCAGGCGAGCATATGGCCGTGGTCGCGGTAGGAGGTGACGCGCTTGTCGCCTTCACTTGCCGCGGCTTCAAGGCCGACAACGACGGCTTCCTGCCCGATATAGAGGTGGCAGAAGCCACCGATCAGGCCCATGCCGTAAAGCTGGCCTGCTTTTTCCTCGAACCGGCGGATCAGCAGCATTTCGCGGTAATGGCCCAGTAATTCCTCGGCTGAGACATTGGATTTTGGGGCTGGCTTTTTGGGTGGCATGTGTTCTCCTCCGCCGGTGCAGCATATAGTTTAGTGTTAAACTATCTGGCAGGTTAAGGTATTTACGACGGGATTGGAACCGGGAATATGACGTGGCGGCACAGGATGCGGACGCGGGCCGGTCCGGCCCCGTGACCATGCGCGGGGCAGCGCCGAATTGAACTTTACATGCTGCCGGACTTGACCGCACAATCAGCTATGAAAATCCTGCTTGTTGAAGACAATCCTGATATCGGCGAGGCCATCGAAAGGCGGTTGACGGCGATCGGGCATATTCTGACCTGGAACAAGGATGGCCGCGACGTGATCCCCTGGCTGGAGGCGAGCGATACGGATGCGCTGATCCTTGATCTGACGCTTCCCGGTGCCGATGGGATCAGCATTCTGGGCGAAATCCGTAAACATCAGCGGGGGTTGCCGGTGCTGATCATCACCGCAAGGGCAGAGATTGATGACAAGGTGAGCCTGCTTGACCTTGGGGCTGATGATTATCTGGTCAAACCATTTGACATGCGTGAACTGGAGGCGCGGCTGCGCGCCTTGCTGCGCCGCCCGGTCGGTCAATTCACATCGCGGCTGGAACTTGGGCGGCTGGTGCTTGATCCGGTGGGCCGGATCGTGACGCTGGATGGAAAGATCATGGATCTGGGACGCCGCGAACTGGGTCTGCTGGAGGCGCTGATGACGCAGGCAGGCCGGGTGCTGACCCGCGAAAGGCTGATGTCGCGCCTGACGGATCTGGAGGATGGCGGATCGGAAAATGCGCTGGAACTGCTGGTCTCGCGCCTGCGTCGCAAGATTGCGGGTGCCGGGGTCGAGGTGGTGACCGTGCGTGGTGTCGGGTATCTTTTGCGCGTGGTCGAGGATGCGCAGGTCTAGCCCGCCGTCGCTGCGCCGGCGGATTCTATTGCTGGCGGCGACGATGCTGCTGGCGGCGGCGGCCTTGCTTGTCGTGTTCATCCGCGATTATGCCAATCGCAGCGTGGACGAAGCCTATGACCGGCTGTTGTCTGCCGCCGCCCTGTCCATCGCCGGTGCCGTGCAGGTCGAAGACGGGGCAGTCGCGGTGGAACTGCCCTTTGCTGCCTTTGCCATGGTGTCGGGCGAGGATCGTCTGTTTTATGCTGTGACCGGCCCGGATGGCGAACATGTGACGGGCTATCCCGATCTGGGCCTTGATGTCCCGCTGGCCGATGCTGTCGATCCGGTGTGGTCGGATAGCATCTATAACGCCGAACCGGTGCGGATGGTCCGGCTGGGCCGGCTGATTTCCACCGTGGATGGCACCGGCTGGGTGACGATCCGGCTGGCGGAAACCCGCAGTGCGCGCGAAGCGCTGGCCCATCAGATCGTCAGCGCCGCCCTGGTGCCTGTCGGCTTGCTGACCTGTCTTTCGCTTTGGCTGATCTGGGTGGTGGTCGGGCGCGCCTTTGCGCCGCTGGTATCAATCGAACGTGCCTTGCGGCAGCGCAGGCCCGATGACCTGTCGCCCTTTGATGTGCCGGTCCCGGTCGAGGTGCAGCATCTGGTTGGCGGGCTGAACGGGTTCATGGCCCGGCTGGCGCAATCGACCGCGCGGATGGGCGGGCTGGTTGCCGAAGCGGCGCATCAGGTCCGCAATCCGCTGGCATCGCTGCGCGCGCAATCCGAACTGGCGCTGGATGAGCCGGATGAAGCCGCCTTGCGCGCCCGTGTCGGGCGAATCCACAAAATGTCGGTCGAGGCCAGCCATCTGGTGACGCAATTGCTGATGGATGCCACCATCGCCCACCGGATGGAGGCGAACGAGAGCCAGGCCCTGTCCCTGACTGCGCTGGTCGATGATGTGATCGGGCGGCTGGACCTTGATCAGCGCCCGCGCCTGCGCCGCCAGACCGGCAGCGGGGCCGATATTGCGGTGATCAGGGGTGATCATGTGGGCCTGCGTGAAACCATCCGCAACCTGATCGACAATGCGCTGCATTATTCCGAAGGCGAGATCGCGGTGGATGTGACTCTTGCAAAGGACGGGATGATCCGGCTGGCGGTGCTGGACCGGGGGCCGGGGATCGCGGATGCGGACAAACCCCGCGTGCTGGAGCGGTTCACACGTGGGGCAAGCGGTGAAGGCAAGCTGGGTTCTGGTTTGGGCCTTGCCATTGCCTTGCGCGTGGTGACCGGACATGGCGGGCGACTGACGCTGCAGGACCGCCCCGGTGGCGGGCTGGAGGTGGTCGCAACCCTGCCTGTCGTCGTGGATGCGCCACAGCTGGCACCGCGTCGCCAGATCCTTGCGCTGCTGATCTGCGCCTTTCTGCCGGGCGCGATACTGCCCGGTGATCTGCGCGCGGCAGAAAGCGATTTTCCTGCCGCTGCCGTGGAAACCCGCCGTATGGTGATTGCGGGCACGACGGATACAGCGCTGTTCACGCCTTTCATCACCGGGTTTCAGGCGCAGAATCCGGGTGTCGCGGTGACATATGTCGAGCTGGACAGCAATACGCTTTACAATGGTGTGGTTGACGGGACGCTGCGGCCGGGGCCTGATCTGGTGATCAGTTCCGCCTCTGATCTGCAGCTCAAGCTGGCCAATGATGGTTATGCCCTGGCCTATCCTTCGCCCTGGCTGGAAAATCTGCCGGGCTGGGCGCAATGGCGGGCCGAGGTGATCGGCTTTACCTATGAACCGGCGGTGATCATCTATAATCCGCTGCTTTTGCCGCCGGGCACCCAGCCACGCACCCATCTGGAACTGGCGGAATTGCTGGAACAGCAATCGGCGCGGTTCGCGGGGCAGGTGGCGACCTATGACATTGCGCGCAGCGGCGTGGGCTATCTGCTTGCCTCGCAGGATCAACAGATTTCGTCACAATTCTGGCGGTTGGCGGCGGCTTTTGGCCGGGTTGGTGCCTATCTGAGCGATTCCAGCCCCGAGATACTGGACCGCGTGGCGGCGGGTGATCTGATCATCGGCTATAATGTGCTGGGGTCCTATGCCTTTGCGCGGCAGGCGGCGGGGGCGCGGATCGGAATCGTGGTGCCGGATGATTATGTTCTGGTGCTGACCCGCAGCATGCTGATCCCGCGCGGCGCATCGCAACCCGATCTGGCGCGTGGCTTTGTCGATTTCGCGCTGTCGCCCGCCGGACAACAGATCGCGGCGGGTCCGTCGGCGCTGGGTGCGATCATGCCGGGGGTGGCGGGCACATGGACGCTGGAACGGATATCGACGCTGGGGCGCGGTGCTGTCCAGCCCATCGTGCTGGCCCCGGTGCTGATGGTCGGGCTTGACCCGCAGCGCCGCAGCCGGTTTCTGGCGACCTGGCGCGAGATCGTGAGACCGTCCAACCCCTGAGCGGGCGGATGACAGGACGATGACAGGACGATGACAGGAAGTCACGATATAGTCATCCCAACCGGACATGGGAGGTGTCTGGCCTGTCGCGGTTGACGCCGGCATCAGGGGGGATCCTTTTGACGCAATGGCACAGCCATGACCCGTTTGCTCGGGCGGCTATCCACCTCCTGGCCGGGATGTGACCCTGCGGGGTCTGATTTCATATCGGGAGGACTACCAATGAAACTATTCAAGGTTGCGGCGCTTGTTTCCGCCACGCTGATCGCCCCTGCGGCGATGGCGCAGATGTCGGAAATGCAGATCATGGCACCGGCCGCCCCCGGCGGCGGCTGGGACCAGACCGCGCGCACCATTCAGGCGACGCTGCAAAGCGAAGGTCTGGTGTCCAATATCCAGGTCGAGAATGTGGCAGGGGCGGGTGGCACCATCGGGTTGCAGCAATTCGTCAACCGGTCCACCGGCAGCCCGACGGCGACGATTGTCGGTGGCTATGTCATGGTCGGTGCGGTTATCGCCAATGCATCGCCCGTATCGCTGAGCGATGTGACACCGCTGGCGCGTCTGACCGGTGAATATGTGGTTGTCGTCGCTGCCGCTGACAGCCCGATCAACAGTGCGGACGATCTTGCTGCTGCCCTGAACGAAGATGTCGGTGCGGTGACCTGGGCCGGTGGTTCTGCCGGTGGTGTGGATCATATCGCTGCCGGGCAATTCGCAGCGGTCGCGGGCGTCGCCCCGGAAGAGATCAATTACATCCCCTATGCCGGTGGTGGCGAGGCTCTGGCCGCGATCCTTGGTGGTCAGGTTTCTGTCGGTGTGTCGGGTTATTCCGAGTTTTCCGCCCAGATCGATGCGGGTGCCCTGAAGGTGATCGGCATCACTGCGCCGGAACGTCAGGATTATCTGGATGCGCCGACATTCATCGAACAGGGCTATGATATCGACGTGCAGAACTGGCGCATGATCGCAGCAGCGCCGGGCATCAGCGATGATGAAAAAGCCGCCTTGCTGGATGTGATCACCCAGATGGCTGAATCGGACACATGGAATGCCGAACTTGCGACCAAGGGGTGGGTGAACACATTCCTGGCTGGTGACGATTTTGCCACCTATCTGGAAGAAGAGGTCGTAGCGACCACAGCGATCCTGCAAGACCTTGGGATTGCTGAATAAATGTCGCGCGAAGACAACAAGGCAGCCGGGGAAACCCGGCTGTCGCCCGCAGAAACAGAGCCCGAAATCCGGCTTTATGGCGAAGATGAGACCGGCAACGGTACCGGCCTGCGCGATCTGGCCGGGCTGGTGATCGCGGCCAGCCTGTTCGGGCTGGCGTTGCTGATCTATTCGGATGCTGCCAGCTATCCGGTGCGCCGGTCCTATGCCCAATTCGGGCCCGAGATTTTCCCCTTTATCATCGCCGCCGGTATCGTCGTGCTGGCCTGTATCACCGCCGTGACCGCATGGCGTGGCGGGTTCGAGGCACGTGACAAGCTGAACCTGGCCGGGCTTGGCTGGATCGTTGCCGCGATCTGCGCAGAAATCCTGATGCTGTATTCCGGTACCGGTTTCATTCTTGCCTCGACCGTGCTGTTCGCGCTTGCGGCCCGCGCCTTTGGCCAGACAACCCATCTGCTTAATTTCGCGATCGGTGCGACCATGTCGACGCTGCTTTTCCTGCTGTTCCGCTATGCGCTGGGACTGGCCCTGCCAAACGGCCCGCTGGAGCGCGCCATTGACCAATTGCTGAGGTAGCTGACATGGACGTCTTTACATTCCTGATCGACGGTCTGGGCACCGCGATGCAGCCGATGAACCTGATGTTCGCGCTTGTCGGTGTGATGCTGGGCACGGCGGTCGGCGTCATGCCGGGGATCGGACCGGCGCTGACCGTGGCGCTGTTGCTGCCGGTCAGCCTGTCATTCGGTGCAACCGGATCAATGATCATGTTCGCCGGTATCTATTACGGCGGCATGTATGGCGGGGCGATATCGTCGATCCTGCTGAATACGCCGGGGGAAACCGCGTCGATCATGACCGCGCTTGAAGGCAACCGGATGGCCCGGCGCGGGGTTGGCGGCAAGGCGCTGGGGGCGGCGGCATTCGGGTCGTTCTTTGGCGGCATGGTCGGTACCTTGGGGCTGGCGCTGGTGGCCCCGTTCATGGTGATGGTCGCGCTGTCATTCGGCACGGCCGAATATTTCGCGCTGATGGTGCTGTCTTTCATGACGGTTTCTGCCGCTTTCGGCGGGTCGATGAGCCGGGGCCTGACGGCGCTGTTCATCGGGTTGACCATCGGCCTTGTCGGCACCGACAAGCTGACCGGGCAGGTGCGCCTTGCCTTTGGCGTGCCAGAGATGAGCGACAATATCTCTATCGCGATTGTCGCTGTCGGCCTGTTCGCGATTGGCGAGACGATGTATCTGGCGTCGCAGCATATCAACCACAAGACCAAGGCGCAGGCGGTCAGCGGGTCGGTCTGGCTGAACTGGGAGGATATCAAACGCTGTATCAAGCCCTATATGCGCGGTGCCGGTCTGGGTTTCCTGTTCGGCCCATTGCCGACGGGTGGCGCGGAAATTCCGACCTTCCTGTCCTACACGACCGAGAAAAAGCTGGCCAAAGGTCAGGCGCGCAAGGATTTCGACGAAGGTCGGGGTGCGATCGAAGGCGTGGCAGGACCAGAGGCGGCCAATAACGCATCCGCTGCCGGTACGCTGATCCCGCTGTTGACGCTGGGCCTGCCGACATCGGCGACAGCGGCGATGATGCTGGCGGGGTTCCAGCAATATGGGCTGCAACCGGGGCCATTGCTGTTCACCAACAGCGCTGATCTGGTCTGGGGGCTGGTCGCCAGTCTGTTCATCGCCAACCTTATGCTGGTGGTGCTGAATGTGCCGTTGATCGGCATCTGGGTGCGTTTGCTGACGATCCCGCGGCCTTGGCTTTATGCAGGGATTCTGACATTTGCGACGCTGGGCATTGTCGGCGCGCAAGGTTCTGCCTTTGCGCTGATCCTGCTGCTGGGTTTCGGGCTGATCGGTTTTGTCATGCGCCGTTTCGGCTATCCGCTGGCACCGGCGCTCGTGGGGGCGATCCTGGGGCCTTTGGCCGAAGAACAGCTGCGCCGCGGATTGATGATCAATCGCGGGGACTGGAGCTTTCTGGTGACGTCCAATATCGCCCTGACCATCTATGCGATTGCCTTTTTGTCGGTCTTTGGGCCACGGCTGTGGGCGCTGGGGCGCAGGCAACTGGTGGCGCGTCGTCAGGAAAGTTAAGCAACCGCATCGGGCTGGCCCGCCCCCTGATCGGGGGCGGACCGGCCTGTGTTGACAGATTAATCGCAGGTCCAGGAATAGCGCGAAAAGTCGAATTCCACGCTTTGCATCGGCACCCAGTCGAAGCCTTCCAGACAGACATGCACTGCATGCCGCTGTTGCTGCGCCAGCAGCCAGATCGACCGCTGATCTTCGGTCAGTTTCGTGCTGATGTCCTTGTAGATTTCATTGCGCGCATCAGGATCTGTTTCCAGTCGGGATGCGTCGATCATTGCATCGACTTCAGGATCCATCACCCAATCCATCGAGGCCCAATTGCCTGCGGCATTGGAATGATATTGCACATAGAACACCGAATCCGGTGACGGATAGGTTGGCCCATAGAAGACCTGGCTGAAATGCGGTGTGGTTTCGATGGATGTGGCGAGTTCGGTGACGCGGTTCCACGGCTCTGGCTGGATCGTGACGCTAAAGCCGATCTGTTCAAGATTTGACGTCAGCAGCAGCGCGATTTCTTCCTGAAATGCCGTGTTGGCGACATAGGTATGGATCAGTTCAATCGGTGAGCCATCGAAATAGGGCGATTGTTCAAGTTCGGCGCGCGCGGCATCCAGATCAAAGACCGGGTCTGTGGCATCTTCCGGCACCGCATCGCTGAACGCGCTGGCCAGTGGTCCGGTCATCACGGCACCGGGGTAGAGCACGTTGCGGATCGTTTCATAATCGGTCGCCAGTGCAATCGCCCGGCGCACATGGATATCGTCGGTGGGGGCCAGTTGGTTGTTCAGCTTGAGGTAATAGCCGGTGGCCGTTGCTGCCTCGATCAGGCGGTAATCGTCCTGGGCGGCGATGCCTTCATAGGTTTCCGTGGACTGGTATTGCGACGACAGACCCAGTTCGCCGCGCCGCGCCAGTGACCGCACGGTGGATTCGTCGCGTGTCACGACCAGCCGGACCTCGTCAATCGGGCGGTCCATTGGCCAGCCTGCGTGGTAATCTGCATTGCGCCGCAGGACCATTTCCGACCCGCGCGCCCAGCTTTCCAGCGTATATGGCCCGGCACCCAGCGGGGTTTCGGCAAGCTGGGTTTCACCCCAGATATCATCATCGCTGGTTTCGACCGCAGCCTGGTTCACCACAAAGATCAGCGGGGTGACGGCGATGAAGGGGGAATAGACCTCGGACAGGGTGAATTCGACGGTGTGATCATCGATGGCGACGACGGCATCGGGTGCGACGATGCCTTCAAACAGATAGCTGGCGCCTTGCTGGATCGCCATCAGCCGCTGCACCGAATAGACCACATCCGCTGCCGTGACAGGGGTGCCGTCGGTAAAGGTGGCATGGGGTTTCAGCCGGAATGTATAGGTCAGGGCGTCATCGGAAATGTCCCAGCTTTCAGCCAGTTGCGGGATGACATTGCCAGCGGGATCGACGCTGGTCAGCCCGTCATACAGGTTCACCGCTGCCATGTATTCGGTATAGTCGCTGACCTTGGCGGGGTCGATGCTGCCGATGATCTGCACCATATTGACGGTGATCGCGACCGGATCCTGGGCAAGGGCGGGCAGGGTGGCCCCCAGTGCGAGCGTCCCGGCAAGGGCTGTTGCGCAAAGCAGTTTTTTCATTTCGTAGCCTCCGTGTTGAGTGGTTTTTTTCTGGGTTGTCTTGCCTGCACCAGTTCCTCTAGCGGTTGGAACGGATGCGGATAGCCAAAATAGGCCGGACCGGCGAGCGCGAGCCCGCCCACGCTGCGCCATTGCGGATCGGCAGGCAGGCCGATCAGCCGGATCGCCAGACCAAAGCGCAGGTGTTCCGTCGTGACCGGCAGCCCGCCATCGGCGTCCAGGGCGCAGATCAGATCGGGCGTCAGGGCCAGCGGCTGGCCTGCGTCATCTTCCAGACAGAGAAATTCATTCTGGAAAGACAGGATGAATTCGCGGCCCGCATCGTCATCCATGCCACGCAGGCGCGCACGGCCACGGGCAAAGCCGCCGGTTGTCTTGCGTTCAATATCCAGCACCCGCGCGGTGCATAGATCAAAGCCGCCGCGCATGGCGATCAGTGCGGCTGCCGGATGCCGGTTGGCGGCGCGTTCGGTCAGGATCGTCTGGCCAATGTCGTGGATCAGGCTGAGGGTGCCATGCAGCAGGCCCTTTTTCATCTGCAGCCCCGACATCGGGTAAAGCGCCACCAAAGCCGCGCCACCCATTTCCACCGTCGCCGCACGGGCCAGACGTTCGGTCCATTGGTTGGACACGGCGTTCAGCACGCCCGTATTGCCCTTGTCATCGGCGATCACCATCGGCGTGGCGGAAATGTCGTGCAGGGTCAGGCTGACCATCTGCAATTCGGGGAAGGCGCGCCCCATGCCGTCGCCGTCGATCAGCGGCAGGCCGGTGGCGGCGGCCACGGCAAAGGGGATGGTGGAATTCAGCCCGCCCGCCTCGATGCAGATCAGGAAATCGGCTTTGCGGCCCAGATAGGCCTCCAGCGCGCGCAGGGCGGCAAGGGCTTCGTCGCCATTGGGCAGCTTTTCGACCATCACGGTCGGCGCGCCCATCATGCAGACCGGCACGCAAAGCGCATCGTCAGGCACATCGGCGGCATTGACGACCTTGACCGGGCCGTGCTGGGTCATCATCGCGCGTGCCATCAGTTTACCGATATAGGGGTCGCCGCCGCCGCCGGTGCCCAGAAAGGCACCGCCAAGCGAGATGGCATCCATGTCGTCAGGTCCGATGATCCGGGTCATGCTTTCCCCTTTTCTGCCATGGGCGCATAGGTGATATCAGGATGGCCAAAGGCCGCCGGGCCGACCACGTTCAGCGCCTCATCACTGCGCAACAGAGGATGGCAGGGCAGGGCCAGCACCGCGATCCGTTGGCCATAGCGCAGCAATTCGGTGGTGATCGGCAGGCCGGTATCGAGTTCCAGCACCACCACCAGATCGGGTACGCAGACCTGCATTTCGCCGTCGCGGCGGAAGATCAGGAATTCGTTCTGGATCACGATTTCACCCTGTGATCCCCGGCAATCATCCAGCCCTTCGATCTGGGCGATGCCGACGTTGAAGCCGCCTTTGAAATGGCGTTGCAGATCTGTGATCTTGCCGGAAAACACATGCTGCCCGCCTTCGCGTTCGCAGATCGTCGCGACCGGATCATCATGGTTCTTGCGCGCGTCGATCACGGCCTGACCCAGACCAATCGCCTGGGTATAGGTGTGCGGGATCGCATAGCGTTTCATGAAAGCGCCCGACATCGGCGCAGAGGCCAGCACCGAGGCACCGCCCTGCGCGATGACACAGGCCCGCGCCATGGTTTCATGCCATTTTTCGGTGATCGCATGGTCAAAGGTGACGACATTACCATGCGGATCGCACATGACGGATGGGGTCGACCGATGGCCATAGATCGCATAGGTGGTCATCTGCATTTCGGGAAAGGCGCGGCCCATCCCGTCGCCATCCACCACCGGCAGCCCGGCCATGGCACCGACGATCAGAGGTTCCATCGCATTCTGCCCGCCGATTTCTTCGCAGCCGATGGCATCTGCGGTAAAGCCCAGCCGATGTTCCAGCGCACGCAGGCAGCGCAGACCTTCGCGGCCTTCCTTGATCCGTTCAAAAGAGATCAGGGGCGCGCCGATCCCGCCAAGTGCGACGACCTGCGCCTCGTCATCCAGATCATCCAGCGACAGAAGCCGCATTTCATAGCCCGCGCGCAGCATTTCACGTGCGCGCAATTTGCCGATGTATGGGTTACCGCCGCCGCCGGTGCCAAGGATGCCCGCACCGATTTCCAGTGCCGCGATATCGTCTTCGGTCAGCAGGCGGCCTTTTTGTGTATCATCAAGCATCGAGCGCCCCCATTTCCCCAACGACTTTGACGTGAATGCGGGTGGCATTGCCGGGCAGATAGGCCAGCGGCACGTCTTCGCGTTCGATCACTTCCAGCGTCTCTTCGCGGGCCCCGGCGGCGATGGCGGCGGCGCGGGCCTCTGCCTCTGCCTCGGCAAGGCATTCGTCGCGCGTGCGGCTTTCGAGTGAGAAGATACGATCCACCTCGCCCGAAATCTGCGCGATGGCGGCGCCGACGGCATTGGCCACGGCGAAATTTTCGGGTCGCAATACGGCCAGGCCACCGATGCTGTCAGGCGCAAGGATCGAGCCGCCACCGACAGCGATCACCGGCATCGGTTCGGGGCTGATGCGGGTACGTTCCACGGCGGTTTCCAGCATTTCGGCAATCCGGGCGCGGGCGGCAGTCACCAGCGCAGGATCAAGGTCTGCGACAAGGCTGGCGTCGCCGATATCGGTCATGCCAGCGGCAACAGCGATATCGGTGCAGGTCAGGGTCTTGCCGCCAAACACCAATGCTTCTTGCGTCAGCCGGTAGCCGACAGATCGCGGACCGACAGCCAGCGCATCTGCCGTGCCATCGACACGGGTGCCGCCGCCAAGGCCGATGGAAAACACATCGGGCATGCGGAAATTGGTGCGCACACCGCCGACATCGACCACGCTGGATGCTTGCCGGGGAAAGCCATGTTGCAACGCGCCGACATCAGTGGTGGTGCCGCCGATATCAATCACGATGGCGTCTTTCAGCCCGGTCAGGAAAGCGGCACCGCGCATCGAATTGGTCGGGCCAGAGGCGAAGGTCAGCACCGGGAACCGGCGCACCATGTCAGCGGCCATCAAGGTGCCGTCGTTCTGGGTGACGTAGAACGGGCAGGTCAGCCCGGCCTCTGACAGCGCGCGACCGAAGGCAGAAACGGTCTGGTTCGACAGCGTCAGCAGGCTGGCGTTCATGATCGCGGCGCTTTCGCGTTCCAGCAGGCCGATGCGGCCGATCTCTGACGACATGACGACAGCCAGACCGGGGCAGCGTTCCTGCAGGATATCGCGGGCGCGTTCTTCCATCGCGCGGTTGATCGGCGAGAAGACCGAAGAAATCGCCGCCGCGCGGATGCCCTTGCTGTTGATGTCATCGGCAACCTTGAGCAAGCCATCCTCATCCAACGGTGCAATTTCGCGCCCGTCGAATTCGTAACCGCCATGCAGCAGGTAACGGTGACCACCGACTTCGGCGATCAGGTCTGCGGGCCAGTCGACCATCGGCGGCAGGCAGGCGGTGGCGGGCAGGCCAAGGCGGATCGCGGCGACGGGGTCCAGCGCGCGGCGTTCCACCACGGCATTGGTGAAATGCGTCGTGCCGATCATCGTCACGTCAATCGCGTCGCGGGCGATACCTGCCTCGGCGATCACCGCTTCGAGGGCTTCGCTGATGCCGGTCATGACGTCTTCTGTCGTCATCCGCTTGACGCCCGCCAGCACGCGGCGGCCATCAAGGATCACCGCGTCGGTATTGGTGCCGCCGACATCAATGCCCAGTCTGATTACCATTGTTTTTCTCCTTCTTGCTCATGCCGCAGAGGACACGAGGAATTTTGATCGTTCTTCATCGGTGACTTTGGGTTTCTGCGCTTCTTCTTCATCGGTGATGACGGGAATCGCGGAAATAAGCGCGCGGGTGTAGGCATGGCTGGGGTTTACGAAAACCTCTGCCGGGGTGCCCTGTTCCACGACCTGCCCGCGCAGCATGATCGCAATGCGTGAACAGAAATTGCGCATCAGCGACAGGTCGTGGCTGATGAACAGATAGGTCAGACCCAGTTCATCGCGCAGTTCTTCCAGCAGGGCGATGACCTTTTTCTGGACGGATACATCCAGCGCTGAGGTCGGTTCATCCAGCACCAACAGGCGCGGATTGGCGGCCAGCGCCCGGGCAATCGCCACGCGCTGTTTTTGTCCGCCGGACAATTCATGCGGA
Source organism: Loktanella sp. (assembly GCA_017390475.1). Lineage (GTDB taxonomy): Bacteria > Pseudomonadota > Alphaproteobacteria > Rhodobacterales > Rhodobacteraceae > Yoonia. The sequence goes on along the minus strand of JAFPBO010000051.1, from coordinate 370,360 downwards.
TAGCGGCTGACATATTCCGCGCCCAGCCCGACGCGGTCCAGCAGCGCGGCGATCCGTTTGGGGTGGTCAGACCGTGGCACATCCGAAAACCCAAACGGCACCTGCAGGGTCTGGCCGACCGTGCGTTTGGGGTTCAGCGAGGTGCCGGGGTTCTGATAGACGATCTGCGCCAAGCCACGGTCGGCGCGGCCATCCAGCCTTTCGGTCAGGGGCTGGCCATCAAGGATCACCCGGCCCGATGTCGGGCGCATGATGCCCATCACCATCCGGGCGACGGTGGTTTTGCCAGAGCCGCTTTCGCCGGCCAGACCGAAAATTTCGCCCTTGGCGATCTCGATATCCACGCCTTTGACGGCGCTGTTGATCAGGGGCGCGCGCAGCAGGCGTTTTTCGGTGAAATCCTTGCCGACACCTTCCAGCTTGACCAAGGTCGGTTGCGGTGTGGTCGGTTGATCCTTGACCTTTGGTCCGTAAAGCGGCGGGATCGCGGCGATCAATTCCCTGGCGTAATCGGTGCGCGGCGCGGCGAAGAGCCGTTTCAACGGTGCGTCTTCCACGATCACGCCTTTATGCATGACATAGACCTGATCGGCGGTCATGCGCACGACGCCCAGATTATGGGTAATCATCAGCAATGACAGGCCTTCTTCCACCACCAACGCGTTCAGCAGTTTGAGGATTTCATCCTGCGTCGTCACATCCAGCGCGGTGCCCGGTTCATCGGCGATCAGCAGCGCGGGGCGGTTCATCAGCGCCAAGGCGATGAGCACCCGCTGGCGCATGCCGCCTGATAGCTGGGACGGATAGGCGCGCATGACCCGTTCAGGCTCCGACAGCTGTACCTTGCGCAGCACCTGATGGATGTGATCGCGCCGGGCGGCACGGCTGCGCCTTTCACCTTTGCGCCGGTCGGCCCAGTACAGCACATCGTCCAGATGGGTGCCGATCGAAAACACCGGGTTGAAGGAGGATAAAGGGTCCTGCATCACCACCGACATCTCGATGCCCTTCAGTGCCTCGCGCGTGGTGCTGGTTTCCTGCAACAGGTCCTTGCCGCGCCACAGGATCTGGCCGCTTTCCACCGCGGCATTGCGGGGCAGGGTGTCGAGGATCGCCTTGGACGTCACCGATTTGCCGGACCCGGTTTCGCCGATCAGCGCGACGCGCTGGCCCGGTTCGATCTTGAGCGACACATCACGCAAAACATGGGTGCGCTGGCCGTAGCTGGTGAAGGACAGGTTCAGATTCTGGATATCAAGAAGTGCCATTGCCTAAACCTCTACATCGAACATGTCGCGCAGCCCGTCACCCAGCAGGTTGAAACCCAGCGTGACGTAAAAGATCCCCAGCGCGGGCCCCAGCACGCCCCACCAGAGTTCGGGCAGGAACTGGCGGCCATCGGCGACCATGGACCCCAGATCAGGGGTCGGCGGGCGCACGCCCAGGCCGAGGAACGACAGGGTTGCACCGAACAGGATGATGAAAGCGGCATCCAGCGTGGTCTTGACGGAAATCACCGCGATGCAATTGGGCAGGATTTCGCGGGTCAGGATGTGCCAATGCGATGCACCGGCCAGGCGCGCGGCCTCGATGTAATCCTCGGCGGCGACGGATTTGGCGACGCGGTAGACCAGCCGCGCATGCCATGTCCACCACAACAGGGCGATGGCGATCATCGCATTGATCAGATTGGGGTTCAGGATATTGCCGACCGCCAAAGCCATGACCAATGGCGGAATCGCCAGCATGACATTGGTGAAACCGGTGATGAAAAACTCTGTCCGGCCGCCGAAATAACCCGCAGCCAGCCCCAGCGCCGCCCCGACCGGCACTGCGACACCCAGCACGCCGACCACCAGCAACAAAGACACCCGAAAGCCGTAGATCACGCGCGACAGGATATCGCGACCCACCTTGTCGGTGCCAAGCCAATGATCGGCATTGGGTGCAGTGTGCCGGTTGCTGAAATCCAGTACATTGCCGCTATGGTCAGGATAGGGCGCGATCCATGGCGCGAAGGCCACGCAGATCAGCACCGACAGCACCATCAGCGCGCCGATGATCGCGACGGGGTTGGACCGGAACCGCAGCCAGGCCATGCGGCGCGCGGTGAGGATCACGTGGGGTGTTTCCTGAACAGACATCAGCGACCCTCCTTCATGCGGATACGGGGGTCGATCAGGCCGACGATGATATCGATCAGCAGGTTTGCCACGACAAAGAACAGACCCGACAGCATGACCACCGCCATCACGGAATTGAGGTCTTTTTGCAGGATCGATTCCAGCCCATGTGACGCGAACCCACCCCAGGCAAAGACCATTTCAACGACAAAGGCATTCCCGATCAACGAAGCGAATTCCAACCCCATGATGGTCAGTGGCGCGACCGAGGACAGTTTCAGCAGATAGCGGAAGGTCACGACGCGGCCCGGCACCCCGAAACTGCGCAGGGTCTGCACATGGTCGCGGCGCTGGTTTTCGATCATCGCGGAACGGGTGATCCGCATGATCTGCGCTATGCCGGACAGCGACAGGGCGATGGCGGGAAAGGCCAGATGTTGCAGCGCGCTCAGCGTCACGTCCAGACGCCAGGCCAGCAGGCCGTCGATGGTCAGCAGGCCGGTGGGCCCCACGGGTGCGCCGATGCCGCGTTCCATCCGGCCAAGGATCGGCCAGTCGGTCAGGTAATAGGCGGCGAATAATTGCAGCAGGATCGCGGCCAGAAAGGCGGGCATCGTCACGCCGATCAGCGAAAACAGCCGCAGCACCGTATCGCCCCAGCGGTTCTGATAGCGCGCCGACAACACGCCAAGCGGTACGCCCAGCACCAGCATCAGCACCAAGGTTGCCAGCACCAGTTCCAGTGTCGCAGGCAGCAGGCCCATGACCTCGGCGGCGACGGGGCGGCCGGAAATCAGTGAGGTGCCGAAATCACCCTGCACGGCACCGGTCAGGAAATTGACATATTGCAGGGGCAGCGGGTCATCCAACCCCATCTGCGCGCGCATCGCATCAACCTGCGCGGCGCTGGCGGCCGGACCCAGCGCCATGCGTGCCGGATCGCCGGGGACCACACGCGCCAGAACGAAAATCATCATCGACAAGACCAGAAGCACGGCAATGAAACCGGCAATCCGCCTGAGGATGAATTCTGCAAAGCTGGGTGGCATGATGTCTCCGGCAGGTGTTCAACTGCCGTCAGCTTGCGGGGTCAGGCCGCGATGATCCAGCCACCCGAGGGATAGGTTTTGGTGCTTTAGGGATAGGTTTAGGTTGTCAGGATGTGACGGCTGCGCGCGATATCAATCGCCTGCCGCCGGTCCGCTGCGCCCAGTTTGGCGTAAAGGTTGCGCAGGTGAAATTTGACCGTTGGCAGGCTGACACGCATTTCGCGGGCCAGTTCCTTGTTGGAACAACCTTCGGACAGCAACAACAGCGCGCGCAATTCCTGCCGCGACAACAGCCCGGTGACCGCGACATCCAGCGCCCCGCGCCGCAGATCGCGGGGCACCGGCCTGCCGTCCATCGGGCCACCGGCCATGCGCGGATCATCCAGCATGGCGACGACAAGCTGGCGTTCTTCCAGCACCGGCGCGCGGCAGGACCGTGCCGCTGTCGTATCAAGCACATGCGCCAAAAGGCGGCGCGCCTCGCCTATCTTGCCGCGACGGCGGGCTGACCAGGCCTGCCAGATCGCCAGACATTGCTTTTGCCGCCAGGACAGATGCGGATTGGCCGCCAACATCGCCAATTGATCGCCAAGAATGGTGTCGCGTGGGCGTTCCAGCAGTTTTTGCCGCAGCCAGATCAGTGCCTGGGTCAGATCCTCTGCATCGCGCAGATCGGTCAGGTTCTCACCGGCGCTGTCGATCCAGATATGGCCGATTCGTGTCGCCATCGCCTGAAGCTGGGTGCGGGCCTCGCGCCAGCGGTTGGCGGATTGCAGGATCAGGACTTCGCGTTGTTCGACCAGCAGGCGAAACCGCCTTGTGCGCCACATCTGCACCCGCCAGCTGTCGATATATTGCAGCGCCGCCGCAGCCCCGCGCAGCTGCAGCAGGGATTCCGCGCCAAAGGCCAGCGCCTGTGCGGCGATGGTCGGCCAGAGTTCGCCATAGGCAAAGCGTTCAAAGGCGGTTTCCGCAAAGCGCGCCATCTTTTCCGAGCGGCCCTGTTCATAGGCGACCTGCGCATCCAGCAGTTCCAGAAACAGATCATCCTGCGGGGTGTCGAAGGGCGTTTCATCCAGTTTCTGTCGCGCCAGTTTCAGCCGTGGTTCGGCGTCATTTGGTGCGCCTGCCATCAGATGCATCAGCGCAAGATGGACATGGATATAGAACGCCAGATAGGGTGCGCCTGCTGCATCGTAATGCGCCAGGGCGCGTTCGCCTGTTGCAATCGCCTCGCCCATGCGACCGCTGCGGATCTGTTCATCAAGGGCCACGTTATAGACCGATCCGCGCAGCAGATGGTTTTCCGGCGGGGCCTCTGCCAGCAGGGCGGCGAATTCACCATAGAAATTGGTACTGACCGGCTTGTCGCTGTAAACGCCCATCAGCAGGCGGACCATGCGCAATTCGGGTGGGATATTCTGCCGGGTCAGCAATGCGGCGCGGTCAGGCGCTGCTGCCGCATTCAGGATCACCTGTTCGGCGGCATCCAGCAGCAGGGCGGCATGGCTGGCTTGCCCGCTTTTCAGCGCGACCATGACGCGCAGCGCCAGCACGGACGGATCGGGGTCCTGCCCGAAGGCATCGAGCACGGCGCGCGCCTCTGCGGGGCCTTCCAGATGGCCCAGCATGACGCCGCCGCCGCGTTCCAGTATGGCCAGGGCCCGCCGCCGATGCCCCGCCGCCAATGCCGAACGGATCGCGACGCCGGGTTCGCCCGCTGCCTCCAACAGGCGGCTGGTGCGCGGTTCGACCGCGAGCCCGGCCATGGCATCGCGGAACATCTGCCCGAGCGCCGGGGTGCGATAGGTCCAGCGACCGCCATTCTGTACGACAAGCGGTTGCAGCCAGTCCAATTCCGCGCAGGCATCGGCGTCAAGCGGGGCCGCGTCCAGCCCGCGCCGGGACAGCGCCAGCGCATGCAGCACCGCCACCGTGCCACCATTGATCGTGGCAAGCACCGTATCGCGGATATAGGCGGTGGGAATCGACCGGGTGGCAGCATCTGGCATCTGGCGGCTGAAAAACGCTGATAAAGCGGGCCAGCCGCCGCTTTGGTCAAAGGCGGGATCATCATCCGGTGCCAGAAACAGACCGGCATTGCCGATAATCCGCAGATCACCATAAAGCCGCAGCCTGGCGAAATCCGCGATCTGTTGCGGCGCGGCGCTGATGATGATGCGGGTTTTGCCCGGCAGTACAGCGAATTGCCCGTCGGCGGGCAAATCGATCAGGCCGAGCGGGGCATTTGCCGGCACATCCTGTGGCGCGGTGACGACCTGCGCGCCGGACATATCCGCAATCTGCGCCAAAAGCGTTGACCGCCCGGTGCCTGGCAGGGCCGAGATCAGCACCAGAGGCTCTGCGCCTGCCAGAATGCTTTCGGCGAGCATCCTGTGCGGCGGATATAGGCTGAACGGGTCCTGCAAATTCCGGTCTTTCCTGCGGTCAATGAGCCGTGGCTGAACAGATGCCACCAAAACCCGGCCGTTTCAAACCATGCCGCCTTGCCGCCTTAGCCAAAGCTGGTGATCACCGTCGCGCCCACGGCCTGAAACCTGTCCATGGCCATCAGGGCTGCGGGTGCCTCTGCCAGGCTGATCTTGTCATACACCAGTCGCGCGGGGTCAAGTTTGCCCGATTGGACCATTGCCAGCATCGCATCATAGCGATGCGCCTGCATGCCATGGCTGCCAAGGATTTCCAGCTCGTGGGCGATCACCTTGGCCATCGGGATCTGCGGCGTGGCGTGACCGGCCAGCATCAGCCCGACCTGCACATGTTTGCCGCGCCGTCGCAGGTTCTGGATTGAATTGAAACAGGTCACCGGGCTACCCAAAGCGTCGATCGACACATGCGCGCCGCCGCCGGTCAATTCGATCACCGCCTCGGCGACATCGGCGGTCGTGGCACCATTGATGCAGGCGACGGCACCGATGTCGCGTGCGAAATCCAGCTTGGCCGCGTCGATATCAATGGCGACGACATGCGCACCAACCGCATTGGCGATCATGATCGCCGACAGCCCGACACCGCCGCAGCCATGCACCGCCACCCATTGACCGCCCGCCGTGGCCCCCTGATCGACCACTGCGCGGAATGACGTGGCAAAGCGGCAGCCAAGGCTGGCCGCTGTGGCGAAATCCATCGCTTCGGGCAGGGCGACAAGGTTCAGATCGGCATGATGAATGCTGACATATTCGGCAAAGGACCCCCAATGTGTGAAACCGGGCTGAAACTGGTCATGGCAGACCTGCTGATGACCGGCCCGGCATTCCGGGCAATGACCGCAGCCCCCGACGAAAGGCACCGTGACCCGGTCACCCACCCGCCAGCGGCGCACATCGCTGCCGACGGCCTGCACGATCCCGGCGAGTTCATGACCCGGCACATGCGGCAAGGTGATATCGGTATCATGCCCCATCCAGCCATGCCAATCGCTGCGGCACAGGCCCGTTGCCTCGACCTTGATCACCACGCCATCGGGTTGCGGTGTCGGGTCGGGAAGATTGGCAATCCTGGGGGTTTCGCCGAATTTTTCAAACAGAACGGCTTTCATCGACGTCTCTCCTTGTGGCCTAGGCGCTTGCCCTGTGGTTTTCCAACAGATCACATTTCGCAATATCTGCGGCATCGTGTTAGATAAAGCGGATAATCCGCCCGGGAGCTGATCTGACCCGCGCGGATCGGGCGTAGCTGGTCCGGCTGCGCCGGGCCTCCGGCGGGGATATTTGGGCTCGGAAGATGGGGGATGTTTGATCCACTCTAGGTAGCCAGCATCTTTTTCGCTTTTTCCGGCCCGACATAGGTCGTTAGCAGCGCGAGCCGATGGTCTTGGATTTCAGTGATGAAACGAACAAGCATGTCGTCAAGTCGCTTTAGTTCCACGCGTGTGAAATGAAGATGCGGTTGGCCAAAAATGTGTGTGCTGAACTCGTCTGACACCCATGGTTTGACTGTGTAGCTTATAGGAACTGAGTGGCCGACAACTTTATTCCGTAGGCGCAGCATACAGTCGTGAAGTGAGATGTCGTCAACATCTGACCACACAAATCCTTTAAGAACCTCAGGTGACCATAAACGACCGTAAGCGATGATTAACGCTTCTGTGAAAGCCCCCTGTTGGACGCGAACCGATCCCCTCCGGAGCACGGGCCAACCATGCCAGCCTTTCTTCAATAGGTATTGAGCATAGGAGCGCGCAGTGCCTATGTCTACAACGGCCACATAGAGACGTTGGTAATCTACGGCATCCGTCGCTTTCATCTTAATCTTCAACTTCATCGGGCGAAGTCTGAATCAAGTTGGTGTTTGCAATGCGTAAGACTCTGACAATCAGACTCCCAAAGGCTGGACAACGTTCGCTCTTCCGCAAACCACCAACCCTACCGTATAACAATCTCATCCGCGCGGATCAGGCCGAGCACGTCGCGGGCCTGTTCATCCAGCAGGTCGAGGTCAAGATAGGTGTCGGACAGCCGCGTGGTGAGGTTTTCCATCCGGGCGACTTCGGCCTCTAATGAGGCGAGTTCTTCGCGCAGGGCGATGGCTTCGCCGCGGACTTCGACGCGTTTGAACAACCCGTTCTGGCCCTGCACGGCGGAAAAGGTGAAATACAGCCCCAGCATGATCATGCCGAGGAAATACAATACCGCGCCCATGGCTGGCCTGTTGCGTTTCACTGACTGCGCTCCTCTGGTGTCGCCTCTGCCGGGCCACTATGCGTAGTCTGGCACAATGGCCCGGCAAAGTTAATCCGGAAAATGCGGGGTCAGTCGCGGCCGCGGTAGATTTCCACCAGTTTGGCGAGCATCGCCAAAGCATCGCCCCGTTCGCGCTGGAAGGAATTTCGCCCGATGATCGAGCCGTTGCCGCCGCCGTCGCGGATCGCGCGGGCATCGTCATAGACCGCATCGGCGCCTTTCGCGGCACCGCCGGAAAACACCGTCAGGCGGCGACCGGCGAAGGCGGCCTCGACGCAGTGCCGCACGCGGGCGGCTTGTGTGGCGATGTCGATGTTCTTGTCCTGGTAGACCTTTTTCGCCTCTGGCAGGGAGAGGTCATCGGTGGAAAGTTTGATCTTGATGATATGCGCGCCGAGCAGCGCCGCGATCTGCGCGGCATAGGCGGCGATGTCGATGGCGGTTTCGCCGGTTTTGTCGAGTGCTTCACCGCGCGGATAGGACCAGATGACGGTGGCGATGCCTTTGCTGGCGGCCTCATGCCGCATTTCGGCGATGTCGCTGAACATATTCAGCGCGGCGGAAGAGCCGGGGTAGATGGTGAAACCGATGGCAGAGCAGCCAAGGCGCAGGGCGTCATCGACGGATGCGGTGATCGCTTGCGTCTTTGGGGCGGCATCAGGGATCAGGGAATTGGCGGAGTTCACTTTCAGGATCGTCGGGATCTGGCCTGCGAAGGTGTCCGCCCCCGCCTCGATCATGCCCAAGGGGGCGGCATAGGCGTTGAGCCCTGCGTCGATCGCCAGTTGGTAATGGTAATGCGGGTCGTAACCGGCGGGATTGGCGGCAAAGCTGCGGGCGGGCCCGTGTTCAAAGCCTTGATCGACGGGCAGGATGATCATCTTGCCGGTGCCGCCCAATTTGCCCGCCATCAGGATGCGCGCGAGCTGGGCTTTGACGCCGGGGGTATCGCCTTCGTATTGCGACAGGATTTTCTGGACGATGCGGGTGGTTTTCATGGACGGGGCCCTTTTGGCAGCGACGGTTGCGGCAAGGGTTAGAGCGGCAGGCGGGCGGTTGCAAATGTGTTAGCGCGAACGGCGGGGATTTTTGGTGTGTGGGGGGGGGGGGTGTCGGGGTGTTGGTGGGGGTGTCGGGGTGAACCCCGACCTACGGAGAAACTTGATCGTCGCAGCTACTTCGGCCAGTCTGCTGCCAGCGCTAGGGTCACGGTACGAGTAGAGGAGATAGGAAGCATTATGAAACTCCCGCATATTCCAAACAGTGAAAGGCCGTTTGATGGCAATATCAACGCGATGCTTGGCTACCATGTCTATGGGCTATTTGATCCCGAGACAGGTCAGTTTTTTTACGTGGGGAAAGCCGGAGGCAGGGAAGGTCAAGGAAACGCCCGTGTTTTCAGCCATTTTCAGGAGGCAAGAGATCGCATATCCGAGCCGAACAATTCGGCAAAGGTCACCAGAATTCATGAAATCTGGCGCAGAGGGGAGGATGTCGACTGGAAGATTCTGCGCAGCGGTCTGACGACTGAGGCTGAGGCTTTTGCCGTTGAGGCGGCGTTGATCGATACCTTGCGGCTATGTGGGCATCATGTTCTCAATGACCAAGGCGGTCATTACTCAAATCGACGAGGTGTTCTCGGTCGCGACAATATTTATGCATGGGCCGCGCCGGACGTTAATGTTGAAGATATTCCAATCGAATTGTGTGAACGCCCGGTATTGATCTTCAATATCCAGAATGTTGTCAGGCGAATGCGTGCGGATGGAAAACAACCAGATTATGTTGCTGCCACCAAGCGCGCGTGGATCATTTCAGCAAAGTGGCGGAGCAAAGAGAATGCAATTGCAATCGGTTTGGTCGATGGGGTCAGTCGCGCAGTATTTGCGATAGATGGCTGGAAGCCTGATGAAAGCTTACCAAAGCGTTGGGAAATGTTGCCGCGACCATTGCCACAGGAACTGGAAGCCCAACTGAAAGAAAAGAACTTTTCGGCATTACTTGAACCCTGCAAGGGATATATGCAGTTCGGTGGCTTTCCCATTTTGAAGTTTAGCGAAAATGGTAGGGAGGCAGTTTTTCTGCGCGGTGCCAACGTTCCGAAACCGTCTTCTTAATACGCGATCAAGTGTCGTAGGGCGGGGTTCTCCCCGCCGCCCGATCACCCCAGCGCCGCGACCCCCGGCAAGGTCTTGCCTTCCATCCATTCCAGAAACGCGCCACCGGCACCCGAGATATAGGTGAAATCATCGGCCACGCCCGCTTGGTTTAGCGCAGAGACTGTGTCGCCGCCGCCGGCGACGGAGATCAGCTTGCCTTCGACCGTCAGCTTGGCGGCGTGCCGCGCGGCCGCATTCGTGGCGGCGTTGAAGGGGGCGATCTCGAAGGCACCCAGCGGGCCGTTCCAGATCAGGGTTTTTGCCTTGTCCAGGACCGCGCTGATATAGGCAACCGTTTCGGGGCCAGCGTCGAGGATCATTGCGTCGTCGGGGCAGGCTTCGGGGGCGAGGGTCTCAGAGGCCGCGCCAGCCTTGAATTCGCGGGCGACGACGATGTCGCGGGGCAGGATGATTTCGCAGCCAGCGGCCTGTGCCTTGGCCAGAATATCGCGGGCGGTGTCGGCCAGATCATGTTCGCAGAGCGATTTGCCGACGTTGATCCCTTGCGCGGCGAGGAAGGTGTTCGCCATGCCGCCGCCGATCACCAGATGATCGACCTTGCCGACGAGGTTGCCCAGAAGGTCCAGTTTGGTAGAGACTTTCGCGCCGCCGACCACGGCCACGACCGGCCGGGCGGGGTTGCCAAGCGCGGCGTCGAGCGCGCCGAGTTCTTCTTCCATCAGACGCCCGGCGCAGGCGGGCAGCAGATGGGCGAGGGCTTCGGTGCTGGCATGGGCGCGGTGGGCGGCAGAGAAGGCGTCGTTGACATAGATATCGCCGAGGCTGGCGAGGCGGGCAGCGAAGGCCGCGTCATTAGTTTCCTCGCCGGGGTGGAAGCGCAGGTTTTCGAGCAGCAGGACCTCTTCATCCTCCATCTCGTCCACGGCTTCGGCGTAGTTGGAGCTGACGAAAGTCACCGTCAGGCCCAGCACATCGGCGACGGTGCCTGCGATATGTTCCAGCGACATTTCGGGGACGACCTTGCCCTTGGGCCGGTCGAAATGCGCCAGCAGGATCACTTTGCCACCCATGGCGTGGATCGTGTCCACGGTGGGGATGATCCGTTCGATCCGGCTGGTGTCGGTGACAACGCCGTTTTCCACCGGCACGTTGATATCGACCCGCACCAGCGCGCGTTTGCCGTCAAAATCCATGTCGTCGAGTGTTTTCCAGCCCATGTGATCCATCCTTTGGGGTTGCTTGCCGCTTTGTTGCGGCAATGATGTGCCCGCGTCAACCGCGCTGCCTTGGCTTTTCTGCGCGCGCACCATATGTCCAAGGGCAATTGCAAAGCGAAGGAGCCCCAAATGGCCGAGATCAAAGACCCAGAGAACACCATCATCATGACGCTCAAAGGCGGGGATGTCATTATCCAACTGCTGCCCGATGTGGCCCCGGGCCATGTGGAGCGGATGAAGACGCTGGCGCGTGCCGGTGCCTATGACAATGTCGCCTTTCACCGGGTGATCGACGGGTTCATGGCGCAGACGGGTGATGTGGCCAATGGTAATATGGAAAAGGATTTCAACATCCGCCGCGCGGGCACAGGCGGGTCCGATATGCCCGATCTGAAGGCTGAATTTTCCAAGATCCCGCATGCGCGTGGGTCGATCGGTGCGGCGCGGTCCTCCAGCCCGGATTCGGCGAACAGCCAGTTTTTCATCAATTTCAAGGACAATGATTTCCTGAACGGGCAGTATACTGTCTATGGTCAGGTGATTTCCGGGATGGAACATGTCGATGCGATCACCAAGGGCGAGCCGCCTGCGAACCCTGACCGGATGATCAGCGTGAAGGTGGCAGCCGATGTATAAGCCTCTGATCGCATTGGCCTTGCTGGCCAGCCCGGCCTATAGCGCCGGACTTGAGATTGATATTGCCGGTGAAGCCAATGGCACCATCGTCATTGATCTGTTCGAGGATGTGGCACCTTTGCATGTCGCCCAAATCACCGCGATTGCCGAAGCGGGGGATTACGACAATGTCGTCTTTCACCGCGTGATCGATGGGTTCATGGCGCAGACAGGTGATGTCGAAAACGGCGTGATGGGGTCTGATATGTCGCGTGCGGGTACCGGCGGGTCTGATCTGGGGAATATCCCGGCAGAGTTTTCGGAATTGCCGTTTGAACGGGGTGTGGTTGGCATGGCCCGGTCGCAGAACCCTGATTCTGCGAACAGCCAGTTCTTCATCATGTTTGAGCCGGGGTATTTCCTGAATGGCCAATATACGGTTGTTGGGGAAGTCACCGAGGGTATGGAGATTGTCGACGCGATCAAGCGCGGCACCGGTGCCAATGGCGCGGTTGTCGGTGAGCCGGATGTGATGGCGGCTGTGCGGGTGGTGGAGTAAACCGAGGTCGCGGTTGATGTTGGCGTTGAGGTCCCGGATCAAGTCCGGGACTGCGGGGGTCGCGGTTGGTGCTGGCGTTGGGGGCCCGGAGTAAATCCGGGACTGCGAGGGTCGCGGTTGGTGTTGGCGTTGGGGTCCCGGAGTAAATCCGGGACTGCGAGGGTCGCGGTTGGTGTTGGCGTTGAGGTCCCGGAGTAAATCCGGGACTGCGTGAAGCAGAGGCAGTGGCGCCTAAGGCATCCGCAGCCCCGGACTTGATCCGGGGCCTCGACCTCAACCATATCGCACACCCGCCGCAGTCCCGGACTTGATCCGGGACCTCCACAACATAGCACACCGCAGCTCCGGATTTAATCCGGGGCCTCTACACCAGATAAAGCCGTTCCATTTACGTTCCGCAAAACGTCCGCGTCACCCGTTCGTCCGATGTCGGCGGGCGGGTGAATTTTTCGCGGCCCTCGTCCACAGTATATGGCTGCGTCACCGCGGCCAGCAGGGCTTCGAAAGGCGCGAAATCACCCGCGACCCCGGCTTGAATCGCCGCCTCTACCTGATGATTGCGCGGGATGATCTGCGGATTGGCCTGCGCCATCATCGCCTGCGCATCCGCCGCCTGCCGGGGTTTCCAGCGCGCGGCCCATTTATCAAATGCTTCCCGATCCAGAAACTGATCGCGCGCCTGATCGCTGCCAAGCGCCGTAAAAGTGGCGGTGAAATCCGCGCCGTCGCGGTCCATCAGCGCCAGCAGGTCGGTGACCAGGGCGGCATCCTCGGGGCCGGGGTCGGTGATCCCCAGTTTTGCGGCAAAAATCTGAAGCCATGCCGCGCTGTAGATCGGGATAAAGCGGTGGACGGCGGCAGTGAAATCCTGCACCGCCTTGTCCCGGTCCGGCATCAGCGGGATCAGCGATGTCGCGAATTGTGCCATGTTCCATGCCGCGATCTGCGGCTGGTTGGCATAGGCATAGCGGCCCTGTTGGTCAATCGCGCTGAACAATGCCGCATGGCTGAAAGCATCGACAAAGGCGCAGGGCCCGTAATCAATCGTCTCGCCCGCGATACTGACATTATCGGTGTTCATCACGCCATGCACAAAGCCGAGGCCCATCCAGCGCGCCACAAGCTGCGCGTAACGCGCGATGACAGCGTCAAGCAGGGCGGCAGGGCCATCCGCATCGGGGTAATGCCGGGCAATGACATGATCGGTCAGGGCGCGCAGCGCATCGATGTCTTTGCGCGCGGCGAAGAATTGAAAGGTGCCGACGCGGATATGGCTTTGGGCCACGCGGGTGATGATCGCGCCGGGCAGCTTGGTTTCGCGATAGACATCCTCGCCCGTGGTCACGGCGGCCAGCGCGCGGGTGGTGGGCACGCCCAAGGCATGCATCGCCTCTGACACCAGATATTCGCGCATCACCGGGCCGAGCCAGGCGCGGCCATCGCCGGAGCGGGAATAGGGGGTGGGACCGGCCCCTTTCAACTGGATATCGCGGCGGATGTTGTCGCTGCCGATCACCTCGCCCAAAAGGATCGCGCGGCCGTCGCCAAGCTGGGGGTTCCAGCTGCCGAATTGATGACCAGCATAGGCCTGCGCCAAGGGGGCAGCGCCATCGGGGATATGGTTACCGGCAAAGATCTGCGCGGCATCGGGGGCGTTCAGGTCAATGTCCAAGGTCGCGGCGAGCGCAACATTGCGCGCGAAGATCACGGGGTTCGCCACGGGTGTCGGCAATTGCGGCGTGAACATCTGCGCGGGCAGGGCGGCATAGCTGTTGTCAAAATCAATCTTCATAGGCGGGCAAGTCTTTCGGCCAGCAGTTTGTAGAACCTTTCGGCGTCGATATCGCCGATGAACAGCGCATTCTTGGGCCGGTCAGTGATGCCCCACCAATCTGCAACTGTCATGCCGAGGGTCAGTTCCGACCCGGTCTCGATCTCGACATTGATCAGCCGCCCGGTGAACAGGCTCGGGTCGATCAGATAGGCCACGGTGCAGGGGTCGTGCAAAGGCGCACCTTCTGATCCGTATTTTTCCATGTCGAAACGTTCAAAGAAATCGGTCCATGCGGCGACCATATCGCCGACCTTGGTGCCCATGGCGCGGAAGGCGTCGATGCGGGCCTTGGTGGTCAGTGCCTTGTGGGTGACGTCGAGCGACATCACGACCAGGGGAACACCGGCGTCAAAGACGATCTTGGCGGCTTCCGGATCGACATAGATGTTGAATTCCGCCGTCGGGGTGATGTTGCCGACCTCGAAATAAGCGCCGCCCATCAGCACGATTTCCTGCACACGCGGGATAATATCGGGGGCGCGCTGGAACGCTGTGGCGATATTGGTCAAAGGGCCGATAGGGACAAGGGTCACCGTACCGCTGGGTTCATCGCGCAGGGTCTGGATGATGAAATCGACGGCATGCTGGTCCTGCAGGGGCATGGTCGGGTCTGCCATCTGCGGGCCGTCGAGGCCGGTCTTGCCGTGGACATGTTCGGCAGTGACCAAGGGGCGCGACAAAGGCGCGTCGCAACCGGCGAAAACCTTGATATCGGTGCGACCGGCCAGTTCGCAGATGATGCGGGCGTTTTTCTCGGTCAATGGCAGCGGCACATTGCCTGCGACGGCGGTGATACCGAGCAGGTCGATCTCTTCTGGGGAGGCCAGTGCCAGCAGGATGGCAACGGCGTCATCCTGGCCGGGGTCGGTGTCGATGATGATCTTGCGTGCGGTCATGGGGTCGGTCCTTAACTGATTTGCGGCACCTTGTCGCCTGTCTGCTGCGGGGGCAAGCCATCGTGATCGGCGAGCACTGGTAATTGATGTGGATTACCCCCAGATAGGAATCGCATTATCCGATCAAGGAGAAGACAATGACCCCGATCAAGACTTTGCTGGCCCCGGTGGCCGCGACCCTGCTGCTGGCGTTGCCTGCCTTTGCGCAATCGACCGCGATTGATGTGAATGGTGACGGCATGTACAGCTTTCCCGAAGTGCAGGCCGCAGCTCCTGACGTGACTGAGGATGATTTTGCCGCACTCGACACCAATGGCGATGGCCTGCTGGATGCCGAGGAAATTGCCGCCGGTGAAGCAGCAGGGATTCTGCCGCGCTAAGAGCCTTCACATCCCTGACGGTATGTTCGGGCGCTCCGCGCGGGAGTATTTGCAGAAATAAGAAGCGGGCACGGGCTTTGGCTTCTTTTTTCCCAAAATACTCCCCCGCGGCGCGCTTCCGTCGCGGTGACGCGGCGGATCAGACCGCGCCGCGGGAGAGGGCGGCGACGCCGGTGCGCGCCACCTCTTGCAGCCCCAAAGGCCGCATCAGATCGGCGAAAGCATCGATTTTTTCCGGCGTGCCGGTGATCTCAAAAACGAATGATTCCAGCGTGCTGTCCACCACATTGGCGCGAAAGATATCGGCAAGGCGCAGGGCCTCGACCCGGTGATCGCCTTTGCCTGCGACCTTGAACAGACCCAATTCGCGTTCCACGCTCGGCCCTTCGACGGTAAGGTCATTGACCTTATGCACATCGATGATCCGGCCCAGCTGCGCCTTGATCTGGATGATGATCTGCGGCGTGCCGGTGGTGACGATGGTGATCCGGCTGCGGTGGCCCTGATGGTCGACTTCGGCGACGGTCAGGCTTTCGATATTGTAGCCGCGCCCGGCGAACAGGCCGATGACCCGCGCCAGAACCCCCGGTTCGTTTTCGACCAGTACGGCCAGCGTGTGCCGTTCCACTGTATCGGAATAGCTGGGCCTTAGGTCATAGGCAGAATGGCTGGTCGAGCCTTTTTTGATCTTGAGCGGTGACATGATGTCTCCCTTATTCTTGAGTTGAACCGGTTTACACCAGCACCGCGCCGCCGGCCTGGATGGCATCCTTGGTGGATGCATCGCCGAGCAGCATTTCGTTATGTGGTTTGCCCGAGGGGATCATCGGGAAGCAGTTTTCATGCTTTTCCACCAGACAATCGAACAGGACCGGCCCGTCATGGGTCAGCATTTCCATGATCGCATCATCCAGCGTGTCAGGATCGCTGCACAGGATGCCTTTGGCGCCGAAGGCCTCGGCCAGTTTCACAAAATCGGGCAGGGATTCGGACCAGCTTGATGAATAGCGCTCGCCATGCAGCAATTCCTGCCATTGCCGCACCATGCCCAGCCGTTCGTTGTTCAGGATGAACTGCTTGACCGGCAGGCGGTATTGCATCGCGGTGCCGAGTTCCTGCATGTTCATCAGCCATGATGCCTCGCCCGCGACATTGATCACCAAAGCATCCGGATGCGCCATCTGCACACCGATGGAGGCGGGGAAACCGTAACCCATGGTGCCGAGGCCACCAGAGGTCATCCAGCGGTTAGGGTCCTCGAACCCCAGATATTGCGCGGCCCACATCTGGTGCTGGCCGACCTCGGTGCAGATATAGCGGTCGTGTTTCTTGGTCAGCTCTTCCAGCCGTTGCAGGGCGTATTGTGGTTTGATGACCTTGCCTTCCTGCTTGAACTTCAGGCAATCGACCTTGCGCCAGTCCTTGATCTGGTCCCACCATTTGGACAGGCCTTCGGCATTGGTCTTGCGCCCGCGGGATTTCCAGACGTTCAGCAAATCTTCCAGCACATGGGCGACATCGCCGAGGATCGGGAAATCGGCGTGGACGACCTTGTTGATCGAAGAGGCGTCGATATCGATATGCGCTTTCTTGGAGCGCGGGCTGAAGGCATCGATGCGTCCGGTGATCCTATCGTCGAACCGCGCGCCGATATTGATCATCAGATCGCAATCATGCATCGCCATATTCGCCTCGTACAGCCCATGCATGCCGAGCATGCCCAACCAAGCCTCGCCCGAGGCAGGGTATGCGCCGAGGCCCATCAGGGTGGAGGTGATCGGGAAACCTGTCGCGGCGACCAGTTCGCGCAGCAATTGTGACGCCGCCGGGCCAGAATTGATCACGCCGCCGCCGGTATAGAACACGGGCCGTTTCGCGGTTTCCATGGCTTTCACCAGTTCGGTGATCATGTCGAGGTCGCCTTTGACCTGTGGGTTGTAATGCGTCTCGACCTGCCGCGCCTCGGTATAGGTGCCGGTGGCGAATTGCACATCCTTGGGGATGTCGATCAGCACCGGGCCGGGGCGACCCGACAGTGCGATATGAAACGCCTCATGCAGGGTGGCGGACAGCTTTTCGGTGTCTTTGACCAGCCAGTTATGTTTGGTGCAAGGGCGGGTGATCCCGACGGTATCGGCCTCCTGAAAGGCATCGGAGCCGATCATGAAAGTCGGAACCTGCCCGGTCAAAACGATGATCGGGATGGAATCCATCAGCGCATCGGTCAGCCCGGTGACCGCATTGGTCGCGCCGGGGCCGGATGTCACCAGCGCCACGCCGGGTTTGCCGGTGGAACGCGCGTAACCTTCGGCGGCATGCACGGCACCTTGTTCGTGGCGCACCAGCACATGTTTGATCTGGTTTTGCTGAAATAATTCGTCGTAAATCGGTAGGACGGCACCACCGGGGTAACCAAAGACGACGTCCACGCCCTGATCAATCAAGGCTTGTACGACCATTCTTGCGCCCGTCATGGTTTTGTTCATCTCACTCGCGTCCTATCCGGTTTGTTGCGTAAGTCATAAAAAAACCCCCGATTGTGTCGGGGGCGCATGGGGTCGTTATGGAAAATCCGTTACCGGCCCATGCGCATGTGATCCACAATTAGTACGACGACAATCATCAGGTTTCCTTTTGCTGTGGCCGGTTCTAATCGCTGTTGGCAGGGCGGTCAACCGCCCCGCTGGAGAAAATGTCGCAAAAGGTCGGTTTGTCGCAACTTTCTTTCAGAGGGCGCGGGTCAGTGCAATGTAGGCGATATAGGCGACCAGCATCAGCAGCCCCATGATCCGGTTCATCCGCCCAACAAAGAACACCAGGGCCAGCACCAGCAGGGTGATCACGATGACGAATGGCGTGTCCACCATCAGGAACCGTGGATCAACGGGAATCGGCACGACAATCGCGGTGATCCCCAGAATGGCGAGGATGTTGAAAATGTTGGATCCGACGATATTGCCAAGGGCGATATCACGTTCGCCCCGGATCGCGGCCATCACCGTGGTGGCCAGTTCCGGCAGCGATGTGCCGATGGCGACGATGGACAGGCCGATCATCGCCTCTGATATGCCGAATTGCCGGGCGATGATACTGGCGCTTTGCACCAGGTAATGCGCACCGGCCATGACGGTGATCAGCCCCAGCAGGGTCAGGCCGATGCCGATCCACAGGCTGGTGGGGGCTTCGATCTGCTCCTCGTCGCTGCGCGAGCCTTTGAAGCTGAAATAGAGATAGACCAGCAAGGCCAGGACCAGCACCAGCCCTTCCAGCAGGGCGACTTCGCCACCCCAGAAGATCAATGGCAGCACCAGTGCCGCGCCGGTCATCCAATAAATATCCTTGCCGACATCGGCCATCCGCATGGTGATCGGCCCGATCAAGGCGGCGATGCCCAGCACCAGAAGAATATTGGCGATGTTGGACCCGACCACATTGCCGATGGCGATACCGGGCTGGCCACCAAGGGCGGCATTGAGCGAGACAAGCAATTCCGGGGTCGAGGTGCCGAAACCCACGATGGTCAGGCCGATGATCATCGGCGAGATGCCAAAGCGCAGCGCGATGCCGCTTGCCCCTTTCACCAACCAATCGCCGCCCAAAAACAGGCCCAGAAGGCCGCCAACTAAAATGAGATAGGTGATCATAAAGCCCTCGCTGTTGCGCCACAGATGGGGCACGCATGCCGTAAGCGCAAGAGAGCAGCAACAAAATCGCCGCTCCCTCATCTTCCGAGTGGAAATATCCCGGGGGTCCGGGGGCTGGCCCCCGGCTGTTGGCTATTTGTCGAAATCAGCCGCAGAATGCCGTTCGGGCAATTGTCCGGCCTCATCGCCCCAGGTGCGGTTGACCATCTTGCCGCGCTGATAGGCAGGGCGGTCCTGGACCTCTGCCACCCAGCGGTTGACGTGTTTGTAAGAGGCGGTGTCAAGGAATTTGGCGGCATCATAGGCCTCGCCCTTGACCACGGCCCCGTACCACGGCGCGATGGCGATATCGGCGATGGAATAATCCTCACCCGCGATGAATCGGTGATCGGCCAACTGCCGGTCCAGCACGTCCAGCTGGCGCTTGGCTTCCATCGCGAAACGGTTGATCGGATATTCGAATTTTTCCGGTGCATAGGCGTAGAAATGGCCGAAACCGCCGCCCAGATAGGGGGCAGAACCCTGTAACCAGAACAGCCAGTTCAGCGTTTCGGTGCGGCCCTTGATGTCCTTTGGCAGGAAGGCCTCGAATTTTTCCGCCAGATACAGCAGGATAGCCCCGCTTTCGAAGACCCGCAGGCCCTGATCCTGATCGAACAGGGCGGGAATCTTGGAATTCGGGTTCACGCCGACAAAACCGCTGCCGAATTGATCGCCCTTGTTGATGTCGATCAGCCAGGCGTCATATTCGGCACCTGTGTGACCGGCTGCCAGCAATTCCTCCAGCATCACGGTGACTTTGACGCCGTTCGGTGTCGCCAATGAATAAAGCTGCAGCGGATGTTCGCCGCGCGGCCGCTCTTTGTCATGGGTGGGACCGGCGATGGGGCGGTTGATACTGGCGAATTTGCCGCCGCTTTCGGCGTCCCATGTCCAGACCTCGGGAGGGGTATAAGTCATTGCTTGCTCCTGTTGATGGCTCTGGGCCTATACATCCGCGCTGTGGCGCGCGGGTGCAAGCCCGGGGGCCGGGTGAATATGGCAGCGCGGCTGCACCTGATCTGTGCAAATGGACAGGATTCCGCAAAAGCCAAGGGCAATGGCCGAAGTTTTTGGGTTTTGGCCCGGATTTCGCCCATTTTGCGGGCCTGTCTGGGCAGCACAGAAAACAGCAAGAACTGTCCGATGATCACCCGCGCAACGGCCGGTCTGGCACTGCTGCCACATCGCTGCAGGAACCTGCTGGCTGCGGCGCCGTCATTTGCCGGTTCCCTGCAATACGCCGTTTTCCAGCGCATAGCGCGTCAGCCCGGCGGTAGAGCTGATCCCCAGTTTGCGTTTGATATTGTTGCGGTGGGTTTCCACGGTCCGCACCGAGATATTCAGCAGCAAAGCCACATCCTTGTTGGACTGGCCCTGCGCCAGTTGCAGCAGGATGGTCTGTTCGCGGCTGGTCAGCGGTTCGCGCCCGTCGCGGGTTTTGGGGCTTATCGCGCCTTTGGCCCCGGTGCACAGATATTGCCCGCCGGCCATGACGGTATCAATCGCGGCGCGGATCTGTTCGGTTGGCACGTCTTTGAGGATATACCCCATCGCGCCATGGTTCAGCGCGGTAGAGATATATTCGGGGCTGTCATGCATCGACAGGATCACGATCCGGGTCTGGGGCCGTTTTTCCAGAATCATCTCGGCGGCATGCAGGCCGGTCAGGCCGGGCATGTTCACATCCAGCAAGATCACATCCGGGTCCAGCCACAAGACCCGGTCCACCGCATCCTGCCCGTTGTGCAGCGTGCCGACGACGGTGATGTCGGGATAGCTTTCAAGGATCGCCTGAATGCCTTCGGCGACCATCGGGTGGTCATCCACGATCAGAACCCGGATCATGCGGTGCTTTCCTTTGCGATTGTGGTGTCAGGGCCCAGCATATGGCTGAGCGGGACATGCGCCTCGACGCTGGTGCCTGCGCCGGGGCTGGCGGTAACCAACAGAAAGCCCCCCAGTTGTTCCACCCGTTCCTGCATATTGCGCAGCCCCAGCCCGCCGCCGTTGCCGGTGCGCGCCGGTGGCGGCCAGATCATCCCGCGCCCGTTGTCGCTGATCCGCAAGACCGCGCCTTTGCGGCTGCCATGCAGGCTGACCTGGACCTGATCGGCGCAGGCGTGACGTTCGATATTGGTCAGCGCCTCTTGGGCGATCCGGTAAAGCGCGATCCGCGATTCGTCATCCAGCCGGTTGCGGAACACGATGGTGACCAGATCGGTGCTGATCCCGGTGCGGTCGCTGAATTCATCGGTCAGCGACCGCAGCGCTGCACCCAACCCCAGATCGTCCAGCACCGCCGGTCGCAGGTCGCGGCTGATCCTGCGGACCTCTTGAATAGCGGACCCAAGCTGGTCGATACCTTTGTTCAGGCTGTCGCCGGTGGCACTGTCTGGCCCCAGTTTGCGCCGTGTCAGTTCCAGCGCATAGCGCACCCCGACCAGCATCTGACTGATGCCGTCATGCAATTCCCGCGCGACGCGGCCACGTTCCTCTTCCTGGGTGTCGATGATGCGCTGGGTCAGTTGCTGCAACTTGCCATCAGCCAGCCGCCGCTGCCGGATGGTCAGGACAATACCGCTGAGAAAGACCCCGAGCACAGCCGCAATGGCGATGCCCGAGACATAGAAAGACGTGCGTCTGATCCGCGCTTCGACCTCGGCGCGGGAGGCGGCGACGGTTTCCAGAATATCGTCGATGAACACGCCGGTACCGATGGCCCATCGCCAGCTTTGATAGCCGCGCACATAGACCAGCATCCGCCCGTCCAGCCCGGTCGAGGGTTTGGGCCAGTCAAAGCTGTGATAGCCACCGCCCGAGCGCGCGATGCGGATCAGTTCGTCGGTGATAGCGATGCCATTGGGGTCGGTCAGCCCCGACCAGTTGCGGTTGATCAGAAAGGTCTGGCGCGGCGCGACCAGATTGGTCCCGTCATAGTCAAACACAAAGAAATAGCCGTCCTGCCCGTACAACATTGCCGCCAGAACGCGGCTGACGGCCAGTTTGGCGTCTTGGTCATCGGGGGTGGCCCGGCCCGTGGTGCCAGAGACGGCGGCCATGGCGATCGAGACGTAATTGGTCAGCTCTTCGCGTTTCGCCTCGATCAGCCGGGTTTCCAGCGCTTTCAATTCACTTTCGGCCAATTGGTTGAACTGGTCTGACACCACCTGCCAGATCAGGAATACCGCCAACAGCAAGGGCAGGGTCGCCAGCAGGAACACCTTTTGCCCATAGGTCAAAGGCGTACTGGTCGGCAAAAGGGGAAAGCGCGCAGTCATCGCCAGATCGTTACGTGCAAAGCCTGCATGACGCAAATGCGATGATCGCGCGGGCGCAGAAAATGCGATTTCTACGTAGTTCTGCGGATATCGCGCCGCTCTGCGCCACGATATTTCTAGTGTCACGTTAAAAAACAGGGGTCGGGGCGGTCACGCCCAGAAAGGCCTGCATCACTTGGGAGGAGAAATCATGGACCGTCGGTCTTTTCTGAAGAATTCTGCGCTTGGCGGCTCTGCCGCTGCGGCGACAGCGCTGGCTGCCCCGGCCTATGCACAGGGCAACCGCACGCTGACATTGGTCACCACCTGGGGGCGTGGTCTGGCCGGTGTGCATGACAGCGCGCAATATTGTGCCGATATGATCACCGCGATGACGGATGGCCAGATCACCGTTGACCTGAAAGCCGCGGGCGAATTGGTCGGCGCGTTTGAAGTGTTCGATGCCGTCGCTGCCGGGCAGGCCGATATGTATCACGGGGTTGATTATTACTTCCTCGGCCAGCATCCGGCGTTTTCGTTCTTTTCGCAGATCCCGTTCGGCATGACCTTTATGGAATATGCCAATTGGTTCGACCATGACGGCGGCCGCGAACTGGCGGATGAGCTTTACAGCATCTTTGGCCTGAAAACATTCTCTGCCGGTAATACCGGGCCGCAATCGGGTGGCTGGTTCGCCAAGGAAATGAACAGCGTCGAGGATTTTCAGGGGCTGCGGTTCCGGATGCCCGGTCAGGGTGGTCAGGTGCTGGGCAAGCTGGGCGCAAGCGTGCAGAACCTGCCGGGTGCCGAAGTCTATCAGGCGCTGGCCTCGGGCGCGATTGACGGGACCGAATGGATCGGACCCTGGGCGGATGAAACCGCCGGTTTCCAGGAAATCACCAAGTTCTACTACACCGCCGGTTTCCACGAGCCGGGGCCAAACCTGAACCTGACGTTGAACCTGGATGTCTATGAAAGCATGACACCGGCGCAGCAGGTGATCATCGAAAATGCCAGCCGTGCCAGCAATATCTGGACCATGTCGCTGTTTGAATCGCGCAATGCCGCCGCCTTGCAGCGGCTGCAGGCCGGTGGCGTGCAATTGCTGGAATTTTCCGACAGTATCTGGGATGCTTTCGGCACCGCATCGGATGAAGTTGTCGCCGAAGGCATGGGCAACGATATTTATGCCCGCTGCCATGAAAGCTATTTCGCCTCTATGGCCAGTTCCGCGCAGTGGAACAGCATTTCCGAAGGTGAATATCTGGCTCAGCGCAACCGCGTCAAAGGCTAAGACGCCCTGACAACATTGGAAGGCCCGCGCCGGGTGCTGCGGGCCTTCTTTGCAGCGCGTCCAACATGAACGGGGAAAGATCATGGGATTGGTCGAAGCATGGGGCGGTAACGCCATCGGCTGGTTTGCAGCGCATCTGATCGAGGCGTTTTACAACATCGGCTTTGCGCTGTTGAATCCCGGCCTGTGGTTGGCCTGGGTGCCGCAGATCAATGCGCCGATGGATGAGGCCGCCAAGGCAGCACTTGCCCGGTTCATCTATTACGGTGCCTCGGTGGAATTGTTCTTTGCCGTATTCGTGGTGTTTCTGATCGTCACGATCGCCGGGTTGATTTGGAACACATTCATGTGGGGCTGCGTGCGCAAGCTGGAAAGTTTTGCCAATGTGGTGGGCCGGGTCGCGGCCTGGGCCGGGCTGATCATGGTGCTGCAACAGATTGTCATCATCTTTCTGCAAGGCGTCTTTGCGGTGTCCAATATCAGCATCGGTTTCGGTTTCACGTTTTCGAAACCGGTCAGCTGGTGGTCGGATGAGCTGAAGCTTTACAACGCCATCGTCGTCACCATGTGCGTGACCTATACTTTCGTACAAGGCGGCCATGTGCGGGTCGACTTGTTCTATTCCGCCATCAGCTATCGGGCCAAACGTGTCGTCGATATGCTGGGATCACTGTTTTTCATGATGCCCGCGTCCATTGTGATCTGGCTTTACGGCTGGTTTTTTCTGTGGCGGCATCTGGTGCTGCCGAACCCGTCGGCATCCGACACGCTGGAACGGTTGATCCAGCGCGCGCAGGTGCTGCAATGGAATATCGAGACGATCAGCACATCGGCCAATGGGTTTGACGCTTATTTCCTGTTCAAGATCCTGCTGCTGGTCTTCACCGGGATGGTGATGGTGCAGGGGGTCGCGTTTTTCTATCGCTCTTATCTGGAATGGAAAGAGGGCGAGGCGAGCGAGGGTAAATTCCTCGACAAAGATAATCTGGGCGATGACACCGCCGAGATTGTCGCAAAAATACATTAGGGCGGGGCAGATATGCTTTTCGGATTAGACGGCATCGAAATCGGCATCATCATCCTGTTCCTGACGCTGTTTGCAGGGATCCTGTCGGGGTTCCCGGTGGCCTTTGCGATCAGCGGGTCAGCGGTGATTTCATTCGCGATTATCGCGGCCCTGGATTCCTCGGGCCTGTTGATCCATGCGGCGGTGGATACAAGGTCCGATGATTACCGCGCCCTGATTGCCCAAGGTGTCAGGCCCGATGCGATATCGGTGTTCCGATACCCCGAATTGCCACGCTATGAAGATGTGCTGTTCCCGCAGGGCTGGGAAACCGCACTGGACCGCAATATCGGTTTCATGGTGAACCGGATCAACGAAAAGGTGCTGGCAGGCAATTCGATTGAAATTCTGCTGGCCGTGCTGATGTTCGTGATGATGGGCATCGTGCTGGAACGGTCGCGGATTGCCGATGAATTGCTGACCACAATGGCACGGGTCTTTGGCCCGCTGCCTGGTGGTCTTGCCGTGTCGATTGTGATCGTGGGCGCGTTTCTGGCGGCATCGACGGGGATTGTTGGTGCAACGGTTGTGACGATGGGCCTGTTGGCGCTGCCGACGATGCTAAAGAACGGCTATTCGCCGCAGCTGGCGACCGGGGTGATCGCGGCATCGGGGACTTTGGGGCAGATCATCCCGCCCTCTATCGTGATCGTGCTTCTGGGGACTTTGGCGGGCGATCTTTATGCCACGGCACAGGAACAACGCGCGCAGCTGGCGGGCTGCAATGATGCGCTGACCTATCTGGGCAAACCTGCCGTGGTGTCGGTCGGGGCGCTGTTTCAGGCGGCTTTGTTGCCCGGCATCCTGCTGGCAGTGCTTTATGCGCTGTATTCCTTTGTTTTCGCCTTGCTGAACCCGACAAAGGCCCCGGCGGTGCGGTTCAGCCAGGGTACCGGTACAAAAACCGGCAGCCGCAATGACAAGCTGACGTGGTTGCTGGGCGTGCCTGTCGGCATCATCGTGCTGGTCGTCGGGTTGGGTCAGGCGGGGATTGTCGGCAGCCAGTCGGTGCTGGTGGGCAGTTTCACGGAATCGGGGCAGTCGGCATCATTGCGCACCCGCGTCAGCCCGCAATGCGCAGAAAGCATGATCGCACTGCATGGCCAGGAATCCTGGGATAATGCGGTTGCCGAACAGGCAGCGATTGATGCGGCAGGCGGTGTAACCCAGGCGCGGCAACTCTCGCCCGAGGAACGCGCCGAACGGGTCGCGCAACGCGCTGTCGATGCGCCGCCGATCGGCACCGGGATTGCTGTGGCGGCCGTATTGCTGGGGCTGATGCTGGCACTGGCGCGCGGTGTTGCCCCGGTGGCCGATCACCGGCCCTTGTGGCAGGGGGTTGCGGGTATCGGCTTGCTGTTGCTGGTCGATGTCGTGCTGATTTCGCCGCTGACGACGCCGGGGGTGACGACCTTGCTGATCGCAGTGCCGCTGCTGATCGCCTATCCGGGCCTGCGGGTCGCGGCGGGCTATCTGGCGCAGAATGATATCCTGCGGGTGATCTTTCCGCCGCTGGTGCTGATCGTGGCGGTGCTGGGGTCGATCCTGGGAGGCATCACCAACCCGACACCGGCGGCGGCCCTTGGCGCAGGCGGCGCGATCCTGCTGGCGGCCTATCGCAAGCGCAAGGATCAGGGCCTGTCAGGCCGGATCGTCCTGCTGACTGCCGGTGCTCTCGTTCTGATGCTGATCGTGGGCTATAATTTCGACATGCGCATGGGCCGTGAGGTGGTCTTGCTGGAAGACCGGATCGCCTTCATGGTGGCCTTCGCCGCATTTCTTTATGCAATGTTCGGGCTGTTGTGGTCCTGCTGGGTCTTGCTGACCGGCGGTGTGCTGACGCCGGTGGTGCGCGAAACCGCCAAGGTCACGGCGATGGTCTTTGCCATCCTGATCGGGTCACAATTGCTGAACCTCGTGCTGATATCCTTTGGCGGTGAACATTACATCCAGCAATTCCTGCGATCCTTTGACAATGAATGGCAGGTGTTCCTATTGGTCATGCTGGTCCTGTTCATCCTGGGGTTTGTGCTGGATTTTCTGGAAATCATCTACATTGTGATCCCGATTGTCGGCCCGGTGATCTATGGCGGCACCTTTGACCCGAAATGGGTGACGATCATGATCGCAGTGAATTTGCAGACCTCGTTTCTGACGCCGCCCTTTGGCTTTGCGCTGTTCTATCTGCGTGGCGTGGCACCCAAGTCGATCACGACCGGTCAGATCTATAAAGGCGTGCTGCCGTTCATTGGTATCCAGATCGGCGCGCTGCTGCTGCTGGCGTTCTTCCCCTGGGTGGTGACGATATTGCCGAATTTGCTCGGGTAGGGCAGCGCGAAACCGTTCGTCAGGCGGTTTTGCACACATCCAGTCCTTCCCTAATTCCGGCCGTCCGGCAGGGCGATCTTTGCGACCTGTTCGGCGATGGGTTCGGTGGACAGTGGATGCACCGCGGTGTCGAAACTGTCGGCCGTGGTCAAAGCGGACCAATGGCCATTGCGGAATACTTCCAGCCCTTTGAATTTGGCTTTATAGCCCATTTTCGGGCTGCCAGGCACCCAATAGCCCAGATAGACGTATGGCAGACCCAGTTCCCGCGCGATGCGGATATGGTCCAGGATGATATAGGTGCCGAGCGAGAGTTTTTCCTGCGCGGGGTCAAAGAAAGAATAGACCATCGACAACCCGTCATCGAGGATATCCGTCAGGCAGACCGCCTGCAGTTCGCCGCAGTCACTATATTCGATCAGCCGGGTACGGATCGGGGTTTCTTCGACCATGGCGGCGAATTCGAACATATCCATATCGGCCATCCCGCCGGTGGCATGGCGGCTATCCAGATAGGTGCGGAACAGATCATATTGTTCTTCGGTCGCCCAGGGTGCTGTGGCGCGCCTGGTCAGGTGGCTGGCGCGGGTCTGGACCCGGCGCTGGCTGCGCGTGGGGGCGAAATTGGCGACATTGATCCGGGCGGACATACAGGCGGAACATTCCGCGCAGGACGGACGGTAAAGCACGTTTTGCGACCGGCGAAACCCTTGTTTTGACAGGGAATCATTCAGCTTGGTGGCGGTTTCACCTTGCAGGGCTGTGAACAGCTTTCGTTCCATCCTGCCATCCAGATAGGGGCAGGGCTGCGGTGCCGTCACATAGAACTGCGGGGCAATCGGAAGAGTATGGCGCATTTATGTCTGAACCCGAATGGTTTGGCGAAGCTTAGCAATGGAAAACTCTTGCGCCAAGCCCCGTATCAGGCGGTGGGTCAATCCGCGCGCAGGGCGGGGAAAGATGGGTGCCAAAGCACCCATCCAATATCAGGCAGTCTGTTCGCTGTTGGTCTTGCGTTCGCGTTCGTCCATGAAGGCGTCGAATTCGGCCTTGTCCTTGGCATCGCGCAGGCGTTCCAGGAAGGCTTCGAATTTGTCCTGTTCTTCCTGCAAGCGGCGCATGGTTTCGTCGCGATACGCGTCAAAGGCAGCATTGCCGCTGGATTTGCTCATCGGGGCGGCGAAACAGGCGGTCACATTGCGCCGTGATTTGCTGAACATGCCCTTGCCCCAGATCATATAGGCCAGCAGGGCCAGACCGACGGGCCAGAACACGATAAAGCCAAGGATCATCGCCGCGATCCAGCCGAATTTGCCGCGCGCGTCCAGCCACGCCTCGGCACGGGCGAAAAAGCTGCGGCTGTCATTATACATCCCCGCATGGGGCGTTGCTGTGGTCATTTCGCTTCTCCTTCAGGGCAGCGGGTTGATGTGAATGTCTTTCACATGACCAATATTGGGCCTGCGCGGGGTTCGCGCAAGACCCTATGTGAAGGTTTTTTACATTAACCGGAATCAGGCCGTGAAATCAGCCGCTTGCGCGCCAGATATTTGCAACAAGACCTGTGGTGCGATCGCAAATATATGCCGCGGGGTCCCTGCGGCGGCCCAGATTTCTGCAAAATCCAGCAGCCGGGGGTCGAAGAAGGCAGTTATCGGCGACAGATGCCCGATCGGTGCAACCCCACCAATGGCAAAACCGGTCTGCGCGCGGATCAAGGCGGCATCGGCCTTGCCAAGTGGTTCGCCCGCGACCCGGCTGGCCTTGACGGCATCGACCTGATTGCCGCCTGCGGTGACGAACAGGATCGCGCGGCCGCTGTCCTGCCCGGCAAAGATCACCGATTTGGCGATCTGGTCCAGCGCGCAGCCAGCGGCATCGGCGGCTTGTTGGGCGGTGCGGGTCTGATCGCCCATTTCCAAAGGCGTGATCTGCAAGCCGTGATCGGCAAGGGCGCGGGTGACGCGGGTCAGGCTTTTGCTCATCTGTCATTCTCCAGTGTTTGCGCCAGTTTAGCCGTGTCTTGGTGATTGACCAGACCACGCCTGTCACCCAATGTGCGGCCATGAGCTTTATCAAACGGATCACCCGCACGCCTTTGCCCTATGACGCCGCCCGCGGGGCGGATGTGCTGGCCTCTTTGCCCGACATGCCGCCCGAGGTTGCGGATGTGCTGCGCGGCACTGCCGGATGCAGCCCCTATCTGGCTGGGCTGATCAGCAGCGAGGCAGAGTGGCTGTTCCCCGCGCTGGATGATCCAGAGGCGGCTGTCGATGGTCTGATGGCGGAACTGGAACAGGTCACGCTGGACGCCTTGCTGCTGCATCTGCGCCAGATGAAACGCCGGATCGCGCTGATCACCGGGCTGGCGGATCTGGGCGGTGTCTGGCCGCTGGAAATGGTCACCGGCACGCTGACCCGGTTTGCCGATGCGGCGGTCGATGCCTGTGTCACGCGGCTGGTCGCGGCAGAGGTCGCGCGCGGCAAACTGCCCAAAGGCCCGCCAGAGGAATCAGCCGGGATGGTCGTGCTGGCCATGGGCAAGATGGGCGCGTTCGAGCTGAATTATTCATCAGATATCGATCTGATCTGTCTGTTTGACGATGATCGTTTCGCGCCGGACGAAATATATGAGGTGCGCGCGGCCTTTATCCGTGTGACCCGCAAGATGACCGCGATCCTGTCAGAGGTGAAACAGGGCGGTTACGTGTTCCGCACCGATCTGCGGCTGCGTCCGGATGCATCTGTCATGCCGGTCTGTCTGTCGATGGATGCGGCAGAGAGGTATTACGAAAGCGTCGGGCGCACATGGGAACGCGCGGCCTATATCAAGGCGCGGACCTGCGCGGGCGACAAGGCAGCGGGTGCGCGGTTTTTACAAACGTTGCGTCCTTTTGTCTGGCGCAAGCATCTGGATTTCGCAGCGATTCAGGATGCCCATGACATGCGGCTGAAAATACGCGATCACAAAGGGTTGGGCGGCGCTCTTACACTAGAGGGTCATGATATGAAGCTGGGGCGTGGCGGCATCCGCGAGATCGAGTTTTTCACCCAGACCCGGCAATTGATCGCGGGCGGGCGTGACCATTCCTTGCGCCTGCGCGGCACCGGGGAAGGTTTGGATGCGCTGGCCGCAGCCGGGTGGATCCCGGCGGATGTCGCGGCGACCCTGCTGGACCACTATCGGCATCACCGCGAGGTCGAACACCGGCTGCAAATGATCAATGACGCGCAAACCCATCACCTGCCGCAGGACGGGGCAGGGTTTGACCGGCTGGCGGCCTTTATGGGGACAGATGTTGCCGCG
Source organism: Loktanella sp. (assembly GCA_017390475.1). Taxonomy (GTDB): domain Bacteria; phylum Pseudomonadota; class Alphaproteobacteria; order Rhodobacterales; family Rhodobacteraceae; genus Yoonia. Next base: position 339,926 of record JAFPBO010000051.1, on the reverse strand, counting down.
CTGCGCCGTGACCTGACCGACAGGCTGGACGAGGTCCATAGCCTGACCGAGGATTTCTTTGCCCCCGATGCCACGCCGAAACAGCAGATCACCTGGGGGCAGGATGTGGTGGCGCGCTGGCATGATTATCCCGCCCTGCGATCCAGCCGCGCGACAGAGATTTTCGACCGGCTGACGCCGCAGATCATGGCCAGCCTGGCCGAGGCCGCGCGCCCGGACGAGGCTTTGGCCCAATTCGACGGTTTTCTGGCGGGGCTGCCTGCGGGGGTACAGCTTTTCTCGCTGTTCGAAGCAAATCCTCAACTGACGCAATTGATCGTCGATATCGCCGCGACCGCGCCCGCGCTGGCGCAATATCTGTCGCGCAATGCGGCTGTGCTGGATGCGGTGATCGGGGGGGCTTTCTTTGATCCCTGGCCCGGTATGGCGCCTTTGCGTGATGAACTGGCCAAGCTGCTGGCGGGGCTGACCGACTATGAAAGCCAGCTGATCGCGGCGCGCCGCTGGGCGAAGGAATGGCATTTCCGCATCGGGGTGCATCATCTGCGCGGGCTGATCGATGCGACCACCAGCGGTCAGCAATATGCCGATCTGGCAGAGGCAGTGATCGCCGCGCTCTGGCCGCTGATCGTGGCGGAATTCGCCCGCAAACATGGGGCACCGCCGGGGCGTGGTGGTGCTGTTGTGGGCATGGGATCGCTGGGCGCGGCGCGGCTGAATGCGGGGTCGGATCTGGACCTGATCGTGATCTATGACCCCGATGGTGTGGACAGTTCCGACGGCCCGCGCCCCCTGGCCACGCGCGCCTATTTCGCGCGGCTGACGCAGGCGCTGATCACTGCTTTATCGGCGCAGATGTCCGAAGGGCGGCTTTACGAGGTTGATATGCGGCTGCGTCCCTCTGGACGGCAGGGGCCGGTGGCGACCTCGCTGGAGGCATTCACCCATTACCAGAAGAATGAGGCATGGACCTGGGAACATCTGGCGCTGACCCGCGCGCGGCCCTTGGCGGGGGATGCCGGGCTATGCATGGATATCGAGGCGTTTCGTCAGGCGATCCTGGTGGAAAAGGGGCAGGGTGCAACAGTTTTGGATGATGTCGCCGATATGCGCGCGCGGCTGGCACAGGCCAAAGGGCCGGATGGCGATTGGGATGCCAAGAACGGGCCGGGCCGGTTGCAGGATATCGAACTGGCAGCCCAGACAGCGGCCTTGCTGGCGGGCAGTGCTGCGCGCGATGTGACGGCGCAATTGCACGCGGGCTGCGATGCGGGCTGGCTCGACCCGGCCGATTGCGCTGCGGTCTGCGATGCGGCGACCTTGTTCTGGCGCTTGCAGGCGGCTTTGCGGCTGCTAACAGGTGGGCCGCTGGTCCCGGCTGATCTGGGCGAAGGCGCACGGCGGATGATCCTGCGCGAAACCGGCTGCGATGATCTGGACGGCCTGCTGGCACGGATGACCGACCTGCGCGAAACGGCGGCGGCGGTGATCGACCGCAAATTGCAGGGCGACAGATGAAGGGCGATCCGCATGACCCCAAGGCGCTGATCCGCGAAGCCTACCGGATCGACGGGATCACCGAGGCTGAATGCCGCACGATCTTTCTGGAATGGGCGCTGGATTCGCCGCAGGATGTGCCGGTATTGGCACAGATCCTGCTGGACCGGCACGCCGGTGAACCGGCCGATCATCCGATGACCTGTCTGCTGCGACAGGCACTGCGCAGCGGCGCGCCCCCGCGCCGCCGTGGCGGGCGGGCCGGACGGCGGCTTTAGCCTCTTCCCGCTTCTTATCTCCCAAAATACTTCTCCGTTGAACGTCGTGTATGGTGGTGATGGGCGGGAGGCCGAGAAATACCTGATCCGTTGAGATCGTGTGCAGCAAGCCCCCCGCCCTTTGGGCTTTGCAGACTTAATCCGAACTGTGGGTTGGCGATGTGCCGGATCAGGTCGTCCGGCAAAGTCCCGGTGAAGGTCGCCGTCGCCTGCGCAATACTGGTCATGATGTCTTTTCCTGTAACGGGATTTGCGGTGTCAGCCGGTGCCGCCCGAGCGGCAGCATCATCGGTTTGCCAGAGGTCGGGTCCGTCATCACCCGGCAGCGCACGCCAAAGACCTGTGCCACCATGGTTTCGGTCAGCACTTTGTCAGGCGCACCGACCGCATGCACCTTGCCGCGCAACAGCGCCACCAGATGATCGGCATAGCGGGCCGCCAGATTCAGGTCATGCAGCACCATGACGATGGTCGTGCCCCGACGACGGTTCAGATCGACCAGCAGGTCAAGCACCTCGACCTGATGCGCGATGTCCAGAAACGTGGTTGGTTCGTCCAGCAGCAGGATATCGGTCTCTTGCGCCAGCGCCATGGCGATCCAGACTCGTTGCCGCTGGCCACCTGACAATGCGTCGACATCTCGCGCGGCCAGATCGGCGGTCTGCGTGACGTCAAGTGCGGCGGCGACAGCCAGATCATCGGCCTTGTTCCAGCGCGACAGCATGCCCTGATGCGGGTGGCGTCCGTGGCTGACCAGATCCGCCACCGTGATCCCGTCCGGCGCGGTCGGTGCTTGCGGCAAAAGGCCAAGATTGCGGGCCAGTTCACGGGTCGGGATATCCTGCACCGACCTGCCGTCAAGCACGACCTGACCCGTCGCAGGCCGCAACAGCCGCGCCAGACAGCGCAGCAGCGTGGATTTGCCACAGGCATTGGCCCCGACGATGGCGGTGATCGCACCGGGTGGCACGGCAAGATCAAGATCGTCAAGGATCAGGCGTGGCCCATATCCGGCCCTGATCGCTTTTGCGGTCAAGTGGGTCATGTTTCTCTTTCGTTGCGGTTTGACCGGATGATCAGGAAAATCAGATAAGGCGCACCCAATGCGCCGGTCACGATGCCAACGGGATAGCGCCCGATCAGCAGGTGCTGGCCCGCGTAATCACCCAACAGTACCAGCAGCGCCCCGACCAGTGCCGCGGCAATCAGCGGGGACCGTCCCGGACCTGCGATCCGCTTGGCCATCGGGCCGGACAGAAAGGCGACAAAGGCGATCGGCCCGGCAACGGCGGTGGCCACCGCGATCAGCCCGACGGCGGACATCACCGCCACCACCTTTTCCCGCATCAGTGGCACGCCGAGTGCTGCGGCAGTATCATCGCCCAGCCGCATGGCTTCGATATTGCCGCGTCGGGCCAACAGGATGCCGCCGAACACCAGCAGTGACAGCAAGACCGGCACGGCCTGATCTAGGGTTGCCCCGTTGACGCTGCCGGTCAGCCAGCGCATCGCGTCCTGCAGGGTCCAGGCCGGGGCGCGCGACAGGACATAGGCGATCATACTGTCCAGCATTGCCGAAATCCCGATGCCGATCAGGATCAGCCGCGCCCCCGACACCCCATCACGCCAGGCCAGCAGGTAGATCAGCAGCGCCACCGCCAGCCCGGCGATGACGGCGGTGACCGAAACTGCCGCACCGCTCCACCCTAGCATGACGATGGCAAAGACGGCGGCGGCGCTGGCCCCGGCGCTGATGCCGATAATATCGGGGCTGGCCAGCGGGTTTTTCAGCAGCGTCTGAAAGATGACGCCGCCCAGACCAAAGCTCATCCCGGTCAGGATCGACAGGATTGCGCGCGGCAGCCGTAGTTCCAGCACGACGAAGCTGGTCCCCGGCAGGTCATGCCCTGTCAGAACGCGCAGCACGTCCATGGGCGCGGTCATGGTGGGACCGGTGATCAATGTCAGGCCGGTGCCGATCAGCAGCAGGCCAACCATGACAAGGCCCAACCGCAGCCTGGTCTGGTGCCGCGCCCGGCGCAAAGTGGCGATCCATGTTACGGTTTTTGCATGTTCATCCATATTCACAGGTCCCGGACCCGGCGTTTGCGCACGATCCAGATGAAAACTGGCGCGCCGATAAAGGCGGTCACGATCCCCACGTCCATTTCTGTCGGGCGGGCGATAAGCCGTCCCGCCACATCGGCGAGGATCAACAGCACAGCGCCTGTCAATGCGGAAAACGGCAACAGCCAGCGGTGATCGACCCCGACCAGCAGCCGACACAGATGCGGCACAACCAGCCCGACGAACCCGATTGGCCCACAGATTGCGGTTGTCGCGCCGCATAGCAATATCGCCCCCAAGGCCGCGATCCCGCGCGCCCAGGCCACGCGTGCGCCAAGCCCGGCGGCCGCCTCATCCCCCAGCGCCAGCAGGTTCAGACTGCGCGCGGACAGCAGGCACAGGAACGATCCAACCATCAAAAACGGCAGGGCGGGCAGGATCGCCTCGAAACTGGCCCCACCGATGCCGCCGATCTGCCAGGACCGCACCCCGCCCGCGATATCATTGCGGGGCAGGATGATCGCCACCGTGAAAGAGGCCGCGGCGATGGAAGTGGCAGCGCCCGCCAGTGCAAGTTTCAGCGGCGTCGCGCCGCCGCGCCCCAAAGACCCGATGGCATAGACGAAACAGGCCGCCAGTCCCGCGCCAAGGATCGCCGTCCACATAAATGCATGCAGCGTTTGCATCCCGAACCAGGCGATCCCGATGACCACCGCCATCGCCGCCCCGGCGTTGACGCCCAGGATGCCGGGATCGGCCAAGGGGTTGCGGGTGACGCCCTGCATCACCGCCCCGGCAAGGCCAAGTGCGGCACCCGCCAGGATCGCCAGCACCGTGCGCGGCACCCGGACCGCGACCACCGCTTGCGCCATCGTCTCTGTGCTGCCCCGGACGCCTGCGATGATATCGGCCCAGTCAACATCACGGGTGCCGAAACTGACCGACAGGATACAGGCGCAGGTCAGCACCAGCAGCACGACCAGCAGCCACAGGACCCGACCACGCCGCGATGCGCGCAAGAGGTCAAGCGTCAGCGCGGTGGACCCGGCGGATGTCATTCTGCCTTGCGTGCTGCATCGGCCAGAAGGGCTGCGTAATCGTCCAGCACCCATGGGATCGACAGCGGCGTCGGATTGGCGGCGGTCCCGACCGGATCATTGCCCAGCAGGACAATTGCCGCGTTCGCGACCGTTTTCATCCGCGATGTCAGCGGATTTTCCCGCAGCTTGTCGAACAGCGCCGTTCCGCCGTAGGTGACGATGATGTCGACATCGGCAAAGGCATCGATATTTTCAGCGCTCATCTCGGCGGAGTAGCGGCCGGGAATGGTGGCGTCCAGAACGCTCTGCGGTGAACCAAGCCCAAGGTCCTGAAGAAACTCGACACGCGTGTCATTGGCGGAATAAAACCGGATCACGCTCAGGTCGCGGACATCCAGATGCGTCACAAACATCGCTGTTTTTCCTGCGATTTCTGGATATTGCGCGGTGACATCCGTGATCTGCGTTTCGATCCGCGCGATCAGGTCTTCACCTTCCGCCGTCATGCCAAGGCCAGCCGCACTCAGACGGATCATGTCGCGCCAGCCGGTTGACCATGGGCCGTCACGATAGGCGATGACCGGGGCGATCCGGCTGAGCGTGGCATAATCGGATTCTGTCAGCCCGGAGTAAGCGGCGAGAATGATATCGGGTTGAGTTGCGGCCACCGCCTCGAAATCGATGCCGTCACCTTCGTCGAACAGGGGTGGGACATCGGCACCCAGTTCCTCCAGCCGCTCTGCCACCCAGGGCAACAGCCCGTCGCCGTCATCATCGCCGAAATTCGCCCGGGCAAAACCGACCGGGACGATGCCAAGCGCCAAAGGCACTTCGTGATTGGCCCAGGCGACGGTGGCGACCCGGACCGGCCGGGCCGGGATCACGGTGTCGCCAAAGGCATGGCTGACGGTGACGGGGAAATCGTCGGCAACACCCGGCGTCGCGGCGGTGAGTCCAAGGATCAAGGCAAAGGTTGCTGCCATCGCTTTCATATGTCCGAGCATGGGAAAACGGCCTCCAAGCCGAAGATTATAGTTGATTTTTTTGGTCGACTTTCCATCTGAACTCTGGCGCGTCAAGCCGCGGTTCGCCGCAATGCGGGGGAAACCTGACTGTTTTTAAAAGGATTGCAGAGAATCCGACAAAAACAGTCGGTTTATACAATACACATTCCTGCGATCCTGCGTTAGCTGCCGCCGATGCAAGGGCCTGCCCGCCGAATCCCGGTGGCGCGGTTCCGGCAATTCACGCGGCGGGGTTACGGGCGCAGGCCCGCCCCCAAAGCGGCAAGCAAGCTGTCGACGCGCGACGGCACGCCAGCACAATCATCAGTCAGAAACCTTGGAGCCATGTCATGGGGTCACCCTTTCACTCTTTTCCACGTCGCAAGACCCGATCCTTTGCGACACTGCTGGGGTGTACTGCCCTTGTGGCCGCGCCGCTGAGTGTTGTCGCGCAAGTCGACCCCGAAACCGGATATTACCGGTTGGGCACGATCTTTGTGGATATGGATGCCGCTGCGGATGACGATGCCAATTCAACCGTCGCCAAAGAGCTTTGGACCGGCGGCAAGGTTGTAACCAGTGTGCTGGATACGCCCGCCTCTGTTTCTGTTGTCACGCAGCAGGAAATCCAGCAGCGCAATGCCATCAAGGTCGAAGACGTGCTGGAATATACGCCCGGTATCGTCACGGATTACTATGGCAGCGATGACCGCAATGATTATTATCTGGTGCGCGGGTTTCAGGCCTCGACCTATCGTGACGGGCTGACGCTTGGGTCGATGCGCGGGGTGCGCGAGGAACCTTTTGCCTTTGACCGGGTCGAGGTGATGCGCGGTGGCAATTCCACCTTGTTCGGCACGTCCGATCCGGGCGGCACCGTTAATTTCGTCACCAAGACTGCGAAATTCGAACGGTTCGGACAGGTTTTCGGGTCTTACGGGTCGCATAGCCATAGCGCGCTGGGTTTCGATTTCGGCGATCTGCTGAACGATGAAGGCAGTGTTGCCTATCGTCTGGTGGGCAAGCTGCAGGATGCTGAACTGGAATATGCAGATTCACGCGATGATGAACAATTCCTGCTTGGCTCTGTGGCCTGGGCCCCGACGGATTACACCGAACTGACGTTCACGGTCGATTACCTCAAACGTGACAGCACGCCGAACAGTGGCGGTTACCCGCTTGACCGGCTGTATGATCGCAGCGCGTTTTTCGGCGAACCGGATTTCAACGATCATGATGTCGAACGGCTGACCATTTCCACCGGTTTGCGCCATGAATTCGACAATGGGCTAAAGCTGCGCGCCAATCTGCGGTACAGTGATCTGACCGATGATTTTGGTTATATCTATCTGTCCGACAATGCCGCGCGGGTCGGCACGATGGTGGACCGGTTCTATTTCGGCACCGACAGCACCGCCGAAGAAGTGATTGGCAATGTCATCCTGCAATATGACACCAGTTTCGGAACCGTAGACAGCAGCACGCTGGCCGGTTTCGAATTCCGCGATGCGTCGACGACCAGCGCGTCGATCTTTGGGACGCATGCGCCGATTGATATCAGCAATCCGACCTATACCGGCGGGCCGACCGGCGCGACGCCCTACAGCGTCCAGGCGAATGAATACACGACCCAATCGGTTTTCGTGCAACAGAACCTGTCATTTTCGGACCGGGTCATCGCGACCGTCGGTTTGCGGCATGACTGGCTGGATATCGCAAACACCGACCGGCTGACGGGAACCACGACGCAGGCCGATTTTTCGGAAACCTCTTACCGGGGGGCGTTGACCTATAAGGTCACCGATGAAGTGTCGAGCTATGCCAGCTATGTCCAGTCGGTCGCACCGCCATCCATCGGCACCGAACCGGAACGCGGCGAGCAATATGAGATCGGGATCAAATATCAGCCGGAAAATATCAACGCGCTGTTCACCGCCTCGGTTTATGATCTGACCAAAAAGAATGTGGTCGTGCCGGTCGTGCTGCCCAGCGGTGTCATCGAACGCCAGCGGGTCGGTGAATCGCGGGTCCGGGGTTTCGAACTGGAAGCCAAGACAGAACTGGACGATGGCCTGACCCTGATCGGTGGCTACAGCTATCAGCAATCAGAATTTGTCCGGGGCAATATTCGTGGCGTCGCAGTGGATGGCAATGAATTCGCAACAGTACCCAACCATATCGCATCGCTTTGGCTGCATTACGATCTGCCGAACAGCGCCGCCGCTGTCGGCCTGGGCGCGCGCTATGTCGGGCCATATTATTACAATGCCTATAACGACAGCGGCAAAAGCCCGGCGCAGACATATTTTGACGCCTCGGTATCCTACGACCTGACCGCGCAGACGGAACTGACCCTGCAGGTCAGCAATCTGTTGGATGAACAATATACTGTCGGCAGTGCGACGGCGGATTATTACAACAGTGGCAGGACCTTCACCGCATCCCTGCGCCATAGCTGGTGATGACTAGGGGTCGCGTCTGGCTGATCCGGCCGGGCGAGACCATCAGCGGTTGCGCCGCCAGCTTGCCGGTGTTTCGCCGACAAGCTGGCGGAACACCCGCGTCAGATGCGCCTGATCCGCAAACCCCAACCGGTCGGCAATATCCGCCACGCCAAGATTGGATTCCGCCAACAGATCGCGCGCCTGATCGACGCGTTTGGTCAATTGCCATTGGCGCGGCGTCATGCCGGTCGTGTTCTTGAACACCCGCGAAAACCAGCTTTCCGACAGGTTTACCGCTGCGGCCATCTGTGCGGTGCTCAGGCGTTGCCCACCACCGGCGTGGAACCGCAGCGCCACCTTGCGCATCTGCGCGGCGGTTAGCCGCGCATTGCCGATATCCGGGTCTGGCTGCCCGAGGTCAAGAATGCCCGCGATCAGCGACATGCCCAGGCTTTCAGCAAAGATCGCATGGCGGGTCGGGGCGCATATTTCATCGACCAGCAGCCGGGCCAAAGGCTCGATATCGGCGATATCGTCACGCTCTGCCGGTTGCATCAGAATCCGGATCGCCGTCGATCTTGGCAGGGCGGCGGATAGAAACTGTAACGCCCAGGCGTAGTCGATATGGATATCGACATGGGCAAATGTCAGCGGTTTGGAAAACCGGGTTCTGAGCGGCATGCCCGCAGGCACGAAAATCGCCCGCGCCAATTTGCGGGTCTCTGCACCGGCGGTCGCAGAAATCGAGCTCATATCATCGAAAAAGATACTGAGCCGTGGATTGGCAGAAAGATATTGCCCGGTCGCGCCTTGGTCGCCCGTGGCCTGCCAATAGGCGATCAGACCATTGTCGAACTGACGCCATCGGACCGGTGTGATGCAATGAAGTTTTTCAGTAAGGCCGGAAAAATCGTGGTTGTAGCCCATGATGCGAAAGCTCCGAAGGCAGACGAAAAGGATCTGGCTGGTCGTCGCATCATACCCAGAAGCTGAAAGGTGAGGCCGAACTGACTTGCTGGCTGTGTTGTGACGCCTGTTGTGGGCGTTGACAAGTCAGGCCGGGCCGGTTTTGCCGCCGTTGTTTCGTCGGCTATCTGCGGAGCGAGGGCAATCGTCACAGCGCCGCAAAGGCGGCGGTCAGCTATCAGCAAAGCGCAGAAAACCGCTGCTGACAACTGCTATGGCGGACGTTCGTTTCCCGGATGGCCCCTAGGGGCGGCTGGGGTCAGGACCCCAGCAACGCGGCCTCTGCCGCCAAAGCGGTGATCGCGGCCCAGTCGCGGGCTTTGACCAGATCGGCAGGGGCGACCCAGGACCCGCCGACGCAGAGCGTGTTCGACAGGGCCAGATAGGCGGGGGCGTTCTGCAGGGTCACGCCGCCGGTGGGGCAGAATTTGACCTGCGGGATCGGGGCGCCGATGGCTTTCAGCGCGGGCGCACCGCCATTGGCCTCGGCGGGGAAGAATTTTTGCACGCTATAGCCGCGTTCCAGCAGCCGCATCGCCTCGGAGGCGGTGGCGGCACCGGGCAGCAGCGGCAGGTCATTGGCCTCGCAGGCGTCCAGCAGCCGGTCGGTGGCACCGGGGGCGACGCCGAAAGTGGCACCGGCGGCCTTGGCGTTTTCGACGTCTTTGGGAGTCAGCAATGTGCCCGCACCGACATGGCCACCTGCGACCGTCGCCATTTCGCGGATCACGTCCAAGGCAGCGGGGGTGCGCAGGGTCACCTCCAGCGCGGGCAGACCGCCTGCGACCAGCGCACGGGCCAGATCGGCGGCAAGGCTGGCGTCATCGATCACCAAGACCGGGATCACCGGCGCGAGGTTGCAGATTTTTGCAGCGGCGGTGGAAGCATCCTGAGGGGTCATCATCTGGTCTTTCTGTTGCTTTGCGCCGGGGTCGTTGCGCTGCCTCCGGCGGGAGTATTTTTGGAAAAAAGAAGTCAGGGCGTCAGACGACGACGCCCGCGCCATCAGCAGCATGGCCGACCGAGCGGCGGAAGATGTCAAAGAGTTCGCGCCCGACGCCGGTGCCATTGCCGGTCAGGTCGGCCTTGGCCGGGCTGCGGGTCGCCAGATCGACACCCAGCACCGCGATCGTGCCAGTCGTCGCATCGAGCCGGATCACATCGCCGTCGCGGATCAGGCTGATCGGGCCGCCATCTGCCGCCTCGGGTGACAGATGGATCGCAGAGGGCACTTTGCCGGAGGCACCGGACATCCGCCCGTCAGTGACCAGCGCAACCTTGAGCCCGCGGTCCTGCAAAACCGCCAGGGTGGGGGTCAGGTTGTGCAATTCCGGCATACCGTTCGATTGCGGCCCCTGAAAGCGCACGACGATCACGGTGTCGGTGGTGAATTCACCGGCTTTGAACGCGTCTTTGACGGCCTCTTGTGTATGAAAGATCCGCGCCGGGGCTTCGATGATATGCCGTTCGGGGGCGACGGCCGAGGTCTTGATCACGCCACGCCCCAGATTGCCCTTGAGCTGGATCAGCCCGCCGGATTTGTGGAACGGATCAGCGGCAGGGCGCAGGATCCGGTCATTGAGCGATTTCTTGGGGCCGGATTCGTAGACCACGCCAGCATCGCACAGTTTGGGTTCGCGGGTGTAAAGTTCCAGACCCTTACCTGCCACCGTGGTGGTATCGTCATGCAGCAGGCCCGCATCGAGCAATTCGCTGATCATATAGGCCAGCCCACCTGCGGCATGGAAGTGGTTCACATCGGCCAGACCGTTCGGGTAGACCTTGGCCATCAGCGGGGTCACGGCAGAGAGATCAGAGAAATCCTGCAGATCGAGGATCACCCCCGCCGCCCGCGCCATTGCGGGCAGGTGGATCACCAGATTGGTGGAGCCGCCGGTCGCCATCAAGCCGACCAGGCCATTCACGAAAGCCTTTTCATCCAGCACATCACAGACCGGGGTGTAGTCATTGCCCAATCCGGTGATCGCCAGCGCCCGTTCGGTCGCGGCCACGGTCAGCGCATCGCGCAGGGCGGTGCCGGGATTGACAAAGGACGAGCCGGGCATATGCAGCCCCATGAATTCCATCAGCATCTGGTTGGAATTGGCGGTGCCGTAAAAGGTGCAGGTGCCCGGCCCGTGATAGCTGGCCATTTCGGCGGCCATCAGCGCGTCGCGCCCGACCTCGCCGGTGGCGAATTGCTGGCGGACCTTGGCCTTTTCATCATTGGGCAGGCCCGATGTCATCGGCCCGGCGGGGACGAAAATACCCGGAATATAGCCGAAGGTCGCCGCGGCCATCACCAGTCCGGGGACAATTTTATCACAGACCCCAAGATAAATCGCCGAGTCGAAAACGTTATGCGACAGACCGATCCCCGCAGAAAGCGCGATCACATCGCGTGAGAACAGCGACAATTCCATCCCGGTCTGGCCTTGGGTGACGCCATCGCACATCGCAGGCACGCCGCCGGCCACCTGGGCGGTGCCGCCGACAGCGCGGGCGGCGGCGCGGATCTGGTCCGGATAGGTCTCGAACGGCTGATGCGCCGAAAGCATGTCATTATAGGCGGTAATTATCCCGATATTGCCTGCCTTTGCCGCGCTGAGTGTGGCTTTGTCGTCGCCCATGGCGGCATAGGCATGGGCCTGATTGCCACAGGTCAGATGCGCGCGCCGGGGCCCTTCGGCGGCGGCCTGCGCCATGGTATCAAGGTATTTGCGCCGTGGCGCTTCGGAACGGGCGCGGATCCGGTCGGTGACGGCGGCAATGGTCGGATGAAGCGGCATCAGATTTCCCCTAGCTGACTTTTGTGCAGGGTAGCAGAATGTGTTAGCGCTAACAAGTGGGGCGGGACCGTTTCACCGGGCTTTGGTTTTACATTTACCTGCATAGCAGATTTATGCTATGGCCTGCAAACGTTAACCAGTTGGAGTTGTTAAATGTTACGCAGATTTATTGTGGTGTCGCTCTTGTTGGGCGCACTCTCTGCTTGTTCGTCCACGGGTGGTCTGTCTGAACGGCGGGTGGATGGGACAAGGTCGTATGAATTGCAGGGCATCACCTTTGCTGCCCCGCCGGATCTGGTGGTTTCCGAGGCCAATTCGATTTATCCTGCCGCGGATGTCGTCTGGCGCGGTGATCCGATGGGGGATCGTATCACCCAGATCGGCAATCTGTTTCAAGAAGCTGCAAGGCGCAATGTCGGCACTTTTGGCGGGACTCGGCCGATCATCGCCGATATCGTGCTGGTCCGGTTTCACGGTGTGACCGAGCGGACGAATTATTCTTTCGGCGGTACGCATCATATCATCTTTCTGATGACGGTGCGTGATGCCCGCACCGGTGACGTGCTGGAACCACAGCGCCGGATCGTCGCCAAACTGGCGGCACCCGGCGGCAACGAAGCTGTCCGCCTGGAGGCGATCGGTCAAACCCAGCGTGTGCGGGTGATCGATTTCTTGGCTGGCGTGTTGCGTAGCGAATTGATTTGACAAACCCGGTCGGTTGCAGCCTACAGCGTCATTTATGACAATAGCTGCAACAGACCGGGCCATCGTACGCCTGATACCAAAAGCCGAGGCGCGAGCGATCCGCCACGGCTTTCCCTGGGTTTATGCCAATGAACTGGTGACAGACCGCCGCACCCGCGGTCTGTCACCCGGCAGCATCGCTCTGCTGGAAGATGCCAACCGCACCCCGATGGGTGTGGTCGCTGTCAACCCGGCGTCCAAGATCATCTGCCGGATGCTGGATCAGGACCCGGCAGCGGTGATTGATCAGGCCTGGTTTGCCACCCGCATTGCCCGTGCCCTGGCGCATCGGGCGCGGATTTACCCCGACCCGTTTTACCGCCTGATCCATGCCGAGGCCGACGGTCTGCCCGGCGTGATCATCGACCGTTTCGGCGATATCGCCGTGGTCCAGCCCAATGCGGCCTGGGCCGATGTGCTGATCGCACCTTTGGTCGCGGCTTTGCAGGATGTGAGCGGGGTCACCACTGTCATCATGAATGGCACGGGCCGGACCCGCACGCTGGAAGGTCTGGAAGAGCGGATGGATGTGCTTGCCGGGCAAGCGCCCACAGCACCTGTGCCGGTGCCGATGAATGGGGCGGTCTATATGGCTGATATCATGGGCGGGCAGAAAACTGGCCTGTTCTTCGATCAACGTCCGAATCACGCCTTTGCTGCCGGTCTGGCGCGGGATGCGCGGGTGCTGGATGTGTTTTCCCATGTCGGCGGCTTCGGGCTGGCGGCCTTGGCGCAGGGTGCGGCCTCGGTACTGGCGGTCGATGGATCGGCCCCGGCGCTGGAACTGGCCGAACAGGGCGCGGCGCAAATGGGCGTCGCGGACAGGTTCACCACCCGTAAAGGCGATGCCTTTGATGTGCTGACCGAACTGGCCGAAGCGGGCGAAATCTTTGACATCGTGATCTGCGACCCACCCGCCTTTGCTCCTGGCAAACCGGCGGTCGAGGCGGGCCTGCGCGCCTATGAACGTGTCGCGCGTCTGGCGGCGGCTTTGGTGGCGCCGGATGGCTATCTGGTGCTGTGTTCCTGTTCGCATGCGGTCGATCTGACCCGGTTCCGCAATGCATCGGCGCGCGGGATTGGCCGGGCCGGGCGGCGCGGGCAGATCATCCATACCGGCTTTGCCGGGCCGGACCATCCGCTGCTGCCGCATCTGGCCGAAAGCGGCTATCTGAAGGCTGTGTTCTTCCGGCTATGAGGGTGCTGATCGACGCCTGTGTGCTTTATCCCACGGTGATGCGGGAAATGGTGCTGGGCGTCGCGGCGCAGGGTTTGTTCGCGCCGCGCTGGTCTGCGCGTGTGCTGGAAGAATGGGCGCGCGCGGCGGGTAAGCTTGGCGCCGCCGAGGAAGTCTGGGCGCGCGGGGAGATCGCGGCGCTTGCCGCCGGATTTCCCGATGCGCTGATCCGCTATGATACTGGGCTGGAGCGGCGCTATTGGCTGCCTGATCCAAATGATATCCATGTGCTGACAGCGGCGGTGGCCGGGTCCTGCGATGCGATCCTGACGATGAATGCCAAGGATTTTCCCCGCGATATTCTGGAGGATGAAGGGCTGGCGCGGCTGGATCCCGATGGATTTCTGCTGGATTTGTGGCGCGATTCCCCTGATGCTGTGCGCAATGTGGCAGAGGCCGTGCTGGCCGAGGCGCAGCGGCTGTCGGGGGCAGACTGGACCCTGCGCGCTTTGCTGAAAAAGGCACGGCTGCCGCGTTTGGGCAAGGCTTTGACGGCGGAGTAGGGCCGGTGATCACGCAGATCGAGGATTATTTCGACAAAGGCTGCGGGCGTTGCGCGCGGTTTGACAGCGATGATTGCGCGGCCCGGCTCTGGCAACCCGGCCTGCGGATGCTGCGCGCGATCTGCCTTGAGGCGGGGCTGACAGAGGCGGTGAAATGGGGCCACCCCTGTTACGTGCATGACGGGCGCAATATCGCGATCATCGGCGCGACCCGCGCGGGAATCCGGCTGAATTTCTTCAACGCGGCGCTGTTGCGCGATCCCGAGGGCGTGCTGGCACGGCAGGGGCAGAATACCACCCATCCCGATATGATCGCGCTGAACACGCCTGACGATGTGGCGCGGCTGGCCCCGGTGATCCGCGCCTATCTGGCTGAGGCGGTGGCCTATGCGGTGGCAGGGATCAAACCGGTGAAAGAGGTGGGCGCGATTGATCTGCCCGATGAATTGGTCAGCGCTTTGGACGATGACCCCGAACTGGCAGAGGCTTTTGCCGCGCTGACACCGGGGCGGCAGAAAAGCTATGTCATCATGGTGAATGGGGCAAAGGCAGAGACGACGAAACTGGCGCGGATCGCGCGGGCGCGGGACAAGATCATCGCAGGCAAGGGCGCGATGGAAAGGTAAAAACTTTTATGCGCTCCGCGCGGGGAGTATTTTTGGTAAAAAGAAGTCAGGGCGTGGTCAGAGCCATTTCGCCTCATTCGCCTCGATCGCGGCGATGCGTTGCGGGGTTTTCGGGTGGCTCAGCATCCAGGCCGGGGTGGCGGCACCATTGGCCCCAGTGAGTTTTTCCAGCTTGGTGAACATGGATTTCTGCGGCCCGGTGCCGATACCTGCCTTGACCAGCAGGGCCGAGGCATAGGCATCCGCCTCGAATTCATCATCGCGTGACAGGCGGGCGGCGATCAGGCTGATCAGCCCGGTGGCGATCCAGGGGCCGATGCCGGGCAGAAAGCGGTTGAAAATCATCGCAAGTGCTGTGCGCATCGCATTCTGGGCGGAAAAATCGATCATCCGGCGGCGCGAATGGCCAAGCGCGACATGGCCCAATTCATGCGCGATGACGCTGGCCATTTCCTCTGACGTGACTTGCCCGGCGCGGTATTTGTTAAAGAATCCGCGCGTGATGAAAATGCGCCCGTCGGGGGCGGCAAGCCCGTTGACCTGCGGGATTTCATAGATGTGGACGCGGATACGCTCGATTTCCAGCGCTTTGGCCATGCGGTCCATCAGCACTTTCAGGATCGGATCGGCCAGTTCCGTCGATTTCTCGTCCAATTCACGCGAGGTGCGCCAGACTGAGAAGCGAAACATCGCATAGCCGTAAACGATCGCCAATATGATCGGTAGGAATCTCATCATGTCACAGATATGGGGCCCGCCCGCCCGTTTCCAATCATCTTCAGAGTATAAATATCCCCGCCGGAGGCATAAAAGTCATTTTACCGCACCAGCGCCTTCATGCCCCGGTTGATCCCGTCGAGTGTCATCGGCACCATGCGGTCTGCGCCGAAAATATCACGGATCATCGTGATGGATTGGGTATAGGGCCAATGTGCCTCTGGCACCGGATTGATCCAGAGCGTGTCGCGCCAATGATCCCGTGCGCGCGCCAGCCAGACCGCGCCTGCCTCGGCGTTCATATGTTCATTTGCGCCGCCGGGATAGGCGATCTCGTAAGGTGACATGCTGGCGTCGCCGACGAAAATGCATTTGTAATCAGGGCCGTAGGTATGGATCACGTCCCATGTTGGGGTTTGCGCATCCCAGCGGCGGCGATTGTCTTTCCAGACGCCTTCGTACAGGCAATTGTGAAAATAGAAATGCTGGAAATGTTTGAATTTCGATTTTGCCGCGCTGAAGAGTTCCTCGACCACTTTGACATGCGGGTCCATGGAACCGCCGATGTCGCAAAACAGCAGCACCTTGACCGCATTGCGCCGTTCCGGCCGCGTCTGCACGTCGAGATAGCCATGTTCCGCCGTGGCCCGGATCGTGCCGTCAAGGTCGAGTTCATCCGCCGCCCCGTCACGCGCCCAGCGGCGCAGCCGTTTCAGTGCCACCTTGATGTTGCGCGTCCCCAGCGCGACGTTGTCATCGAGATTGCGGAATTCGCGTTTGTCCCAGACCTTGACCGCGCGCTGGTGGCGGCTTTCGGTTTGTCCGATCCGTACGCCTTCGGGGTTATAGCCATAGGCGCCAAAGGGCGACGTGCCCGCCGTGCCGATCCATCTTGACCCGCCCTGATGGCGGCCTTTCTGTTCGGCCAGCCGTTCTTTGAGCGTTTCCATCAGCTTGTCGAACCCGCCAAGGGCGGCGATCTCGGCCTTCTCGGCCTCTGACAGATGCTTTTCAGCCAGTTTTTTCAGCCAGTCACCGGGGATATCGATGGCGTTCAGCATGTCTTCGGGCGATATCGCCTCCAGCCCTGCGAAACTGGCGGCAAAGGCGCGGTCGAACCGGTCCAGATGGGTTTCGTTCTTCACCATCACCGTGCGGGCAAGGTAATAGAAAGCATCCACATCATAGGTCGCAAGCCCTGCCTGCATCCCTTCGAGAAACGACAGAAATTCCCGCAAGGACACCGGCACCCCGGCTTTGCGCAGATTGTCGAAGAAGGGCAGGAACATCAGGTCATGCTGCGTTCGATGGCGATCAGCAGAAACAGGCCCAGAATCCCGAAGATGATGCCAAAGGCAGCCCCCCATTGCAGCAGGTCAGGCAAGGTGCCGCCCCGTGATTTTGCGCGCCAGGCCCCCAGCAAGGCCCCGAATACAAGTCCTGTCAGTGGATAGATCATTTCTGGCCTCTTTCCTAACTTTGTGGGCGCGACAGGCTGGCGATTTCATTCAGCCTTGCCACGACCTCGTCCCGGCTGCCAAATCCGTATAGGCCCCATCCCAGACTGTCCAGCCGCAGCGCCATGGCGGCGTCCGTCTGCCCCTGCAGGTCCAGTGCTTCGGCCCGGAACATCATCAGCAGGGTCAGGATGGCGGCGTTTTCATGACGCCGTGCGACATTGATCGCGGGGCCGGTCAAGGCCAATACTGCCTCTGCATCCCCCGCGATCAGGGCAAAGGCGGCCAGTTGCACATCGACATGGGCGCTGTGGATAAGCAGATCCGGGTTGCCCTGATAGGCCCGCGCAGCTGCGGTGAAAGCCCCCAGCGCCAGCCCCGGGTCATTGCTGATCTGCAACCGGCCAAAGACATATTGCGCAAATCCGGGCCGCACCCCGGACCAGCCGCGCGCCTGGCCGATGGCGATGGCGCGCGCGGCCTCTTGCCGCCGGATCGCTGCAGGCGCACCGCTGCCGCCCAGGGCGACCTCTATTGCGGCAACCCAGTCACGGGTGGTGGGCAGCGGGTCCTGCGCACCGGGCCTTTCGCCTGCCGGGTTCAGCCGCGCAAGGATACCGGGCACCAGTGCCATCACCTCGGCCTGCGACATGCCGCTGCGCAATTCAGGCGCATAGGTCACCCGCAGAATCAGCATGTCAAAGCCGGTCAGCACGGCATGCATATTGTCATCATTGAACACCGAATCCGCCAGCCGGTAGAGGTCATTCAACGGCCCCAGCGCCTGTGCCAGCTCTTCATGCAGGCAATCGCGCATTTCCTGCGGCGTGGCGGTTTCGGGCATGAAGACCGCGGCGCGTTCGCGGACCTGCAATGTGGTCCAGTCGATCACGGCAGAATTGCGTTCGCGGCGCAATTCGGCCCAGTTGCGCACCCGTGGCACCACGAAACAGGCAGCCCCCGGCGCGACCCGGCGCAATTCGCGCTGTGACACCAGTTCGATCACGATGTTCGCGTCGGCTGCGGCGCTGCTGCGGATGTCGATCCCGGCCTCTGCGCGCAGCCGGGCCAGCAGACCTTCGAGATCAGCGCTCAGATGGGCGGGCGGGGTGCCGTTGAACCGCACGGTGACCGGGGTTTCAAACCGGGTAAAGACCGGCAGCACCCGACCGCTTTCCAACCGGAACGACAGATCGGAAAAATCACGGGTGATTTCTGCATTGGGCCGGGTCGCACGGCCGGGGCTGGCCGCAGCAAAGCTGCGCATCGGCGGAAATTCCAGCAGGATCGCGCCCTGATCGGGTGGCAGCAGCGGGCCGGTGGGGGCCTGTGGTGCGCAGGCGGCCAGCAACAGACCGGCGACAAGGATCAGGTATTTCATGGTTTTCCCGGTATTTGCTGTACCTGACCGATCATAGCGCCCGCCTGTGCCATGGCCAGTCACGTCCCTGTGCGGCAGGCTCACCTTTGGCCGCGCGCCATAAAGGCCAGCCGTTCGAACAGATGCACATCCTGCTCGTTCTTCAGCAAGGCGCCATGCAGGCGGGGCAGGGCCTTTGCCCCGTCGCGACGCAGGTCCTCGGCGGTCAGATCCTCGGCCAACAGCAGTTTGAGCCAATCCAGCACTTCCGAGGTGGAAGGTTTTTTCTTCAGCCCCGGTGTCTCTCGGATCTCATAGAACTGCGTCAGGGCTGTGGTCAGCAGCGCATCCTTGATACCGGGATGATGCACCGCGACGATCTGGCGCAAAGTGTCGATATCGGGAAACCGGATGTAGTGGAAAAAGCAGCGGCGCAGAAAGGCGTCGGGCAGTTCCTTTTCGTTGTTGGATGTGATGATCACGATGGGCCGGTGGATCGCCTTGACCGTCTCGCCGGTCTCGTAGACATGGAATTCCATCCGGTCGAGTTCCTGCAACAGATCATTGGGGAATTCGATATCTGCCTTGTCGACCTCATCGATCAGCAGCACCACCCGGCCATCCGCGCCAAAAGCCTGCCATAGTTTCCCACGTTTGATGTAATTGCCGACATCATTGACCCGCGGATCGCCCAATTGACTGTCGCGCAACCGGCTGACGGCATCATATTCATACAGGCCCTGCTGCGCCTTGGTGGTCGATTTGATATGCCATTCGATCATCGGCAGGCCAAGCGCTGTGCTGACTTGCCGGGCCAGTTCGGTCTTGCCGGTGCCCGGCTCGCCCTTGACCAGCAGCGGGCGCTGCAAGGTCACGGCGGCATTGACCGCCATCTTCAGATCATCGGTGGCGATATATGTGTCGGTGCCGGAAAACTGCATCTTTTAACCTTTTGATTTCAAGCCAAGCTAGCACGTCATGCCGGTTCATCAACACCCCGGCAAGGCGCATTTGGGGGGGTGACATGGCCGGGTCAAAGGAGTAAACGGCGCAACAAATGGGGGTGGGTTGTCGCGACTGCCCAACCAGATACCCCCCAAGGTGCCAGCCAAGGGAAATACGATGAAAGCCGAAAGTTTTCTGTCTAACGATTACCGTCCCGCCGATGACGAACCTTTCATGAACGAACGTCAAACGGAGTATTTTCGCCGCAAGCTGCTGGACTGGAAGGCAGAGATTCTGGAAGACAGCCGCGACACCGTCGCCGGCATGAAAGACCAGACCCGCAATATCCCCGATGTGGCCGACCGCGCGTCCGAGGAAACCGACCGCGGTCTGGAATTGCGCACCCGCGATCGGCAGCGCAAATTGGTCAGCAAGATCGACGCGGCTTTGCGCCGGATCGAGGATGGCGAATATGGCTATTGCGAAATCACAGGCGAGCCGATTTCGCTGAAACGTCTGGATGCCCGCCCCATCGCGACGATGAGCCTTGAGGCACAGGAACGCCACGAGCGCCGCGAAAAAGTCCATCGCGACGATTAAGGTGGGGTTCAATGCATCCCACGATGTCGCCATCATCGGCGGCGGCATCGGCGGGCTGACAGCGGCTTTGGCCTTTGCCCGGACCGGCGCCAATGTCACGGTTTACGAACAGGCTGCCGCGATTTCCGAGGTCGGGGCAGGGCTGCAGATCACCCCAAATGGCGCGCGGGCTTTGCATGGTCTGGGGCTGGAAACTGCCCTTTCGCGTGCCGGATTGCCCGCGGCGGCTGTGGTGCCCAGCGATGCGCTGACCGGGCGTATGATTGCACGGTTTGACCTGACCCGCCAAAATCCTGTTTACCGATTTCTCCACCGCGCTGATCTGATTGGCTTGCTGGCACAGGCCTGCGCCGATCATGGCGTGCAGATCGTGCTGAATGCGCGGATCGCGGCGGTGGCGGCGGATGGGTCGTTTGATGCCGGGGCAGGCCGGGTTGCACCCAGCCTGACGGTGGGTGCCGATGGTTTGCATTCCATCCTGCGCCCGGTGCTGAACGGGGCGGATGCGCCGTTTTTCACCGGGCAGGTGGCGTGGCGCGCGATTATTCCGGCGCAGCAGGCTGACCCTGTCGCGCGCATCTGGATGGCACCGGGACGGCATGTCGTCACCTATCCGTTGCCCGGCGACCGGCTGAACATCGTCGCCGTGCAGGAACGCGATACTTGGGCCGCCGAAGGCTGGCACCACACCGATGATCCCGCCTATCTGCGTGCTGCTTTCGCCGATTGCGCGCCGGTGGTGCGCGATATGCTGGAGCAGGTGGAGGTGACCAAGCTCTGGGGCCTGTTCCGCCATCCGGTTGCGGATCATTGGCACGGCACGAACACCGCGCTGCTCGGCGATGCCGCGCATCCGACGCTGCCGTTTCTGGCGCAGGGCGCGAATCTTGCGATCGAGGATGCTTATGTGCTGGCGCGTTGCTGCGATAAGAAAGCCGATCTGGCGCAGGCGCTGCAAGCTTACCAGACCGCCCGCCGCCCGCGCGTGGCCCGCGCCATCGCTGCCGCCAATGCCAATGCGCGCAATTATCATCTGCCGGGGTTGCAGCGCAAAATCGCCCACACCGGCTTGAAAGCCTTAGGAAAAATCGCTCCCGACGCTTTCATCAATCGGCTCGGCTGGCTCTATAACCAAGACGTGACATCTTCATCTGTTTAAAAATATCCCCGCCGGAGGCCACAAGCCCCGTCAGGGGCGCAGTTCGACCCAGACCGGCACGTGATCGGACGGTTTATCGCCTGCGCGCAGATCCTTCTCGATCCAGCAATCGGCCAGCAGATCCGCCGCCTGCGGCGTCAGCAGGTGGTGGTCAATGCGGATGCCGTTGTTCTTTTCCCAAGCCCCTGCCTGATAATCCCAGAAGGAATAATGCCCAGGCCCCATTTCGCGTGCACGGAACGCCTCGGTAAATCCAAGGTTCAGGATACGGCGAAATGCGGCACGGCTGTCCAGCCGGAACAGCGCGTCATCGCGCCATGCGTCGGGCTTGGCCGCATCCATCGCCTGCGGGATGATGTTGTAATCGCCCGCCATGATCGCCGGTTGTTCCTCCGCCAGCAGATCGCGGGCACGGGCCAGCAGCCGGTCCATCCATGCCAATTTATAATCAAACTTCGGCCCCGGTGCCGGGTTTCCGTTCGGCAGATATAACCCGCAAATCCGCACAGCGACATCGCCCACGACAGTTGCTTCGATCCAGCGCGCCTGCTCGTCCGTCTCATCGCCGGGCAGGCCGCGCGTCACATCCTCCAACGGCAGTTTCGATAGCAAAGCGACGCCGTTGAACCCCTTTTGCCCATGGGTTTCGACATTATAGCCTAAATCCTCGATCTCGGACCGGGGGAAACCTTCGTCCACCGATTTGATCTCTTGCAGGATCGCGACATCGGGCTGGGTATCGCGCAACCATGTGGTCAGCGTGTCGATCCGGGCTTTCACGCCGTTGATGTTGAAGGTCGCGATCTTCATTACATCGAAAACGATGTGCCGCAGCCGCAGGAGGAGGCCGCATTGGGATTGTTGATCACGAAACGCGCGCCGATCAGTTCCTCGGTGAAATCAATGGTGGCATCGGCGAGGAAGGGCAGGGACACCGGGTCGATCACCACGGTTTCGCCGCTATCGGACAGGACAAGGTCATCGCCCTTCACCTCATCCAGATCTATTTCATATTGAAAACCCGAACATCCGCCGCCTTCGACGGCGATGCGCAGCGCCTTGCCTTGGGCGCTGGCACCGATTTCGGCGAGGCGTTCAAAGGCGCGGGCGGTGACTTTGGGGGGGATTGTCAGCATTGCGGCACCTATCGGTTTGTTCATCCTTCCCATATAAGGTGGGCAGGCAACAGCGACAACAGGCAAACCCATGACAGCCCCCTATGCGACCGACCCCGCAAACCCGCGCGGGCGGCTATACCCCGAAGAAGAAAGCACTTTTCGTTCGCCGTTCCAGCGTGACCGGGACCGGATTATTCATTCGTCCGCGTTTCGGCGGCTGAAACACAAGACGCAGGTGTTTATTGAGCATGAGGGCGATTATTTCCGCACCCGCCTGACCCATTCGATCGAGGTGGCGCAGGTGGCGCGCACGATTGCCGCGACTTTGGGTCTGAATGTCGAACTGACCGAGGCTGTGGCTTTGGCGCATGATCTGGGCCACACGCCCTTTGGCCATACGGGCGAGGAAGCGCTGGATGCGCTGATGCAGCCCTATGGCGGGTTTGATCATAATGCGCAGGCCCTGCGGATCGTCACCGATCTGGAACGGCATTATGCGGAATGGGACGGGTTGAACCTGACATGGGAAACGCTGGAAGGGATCGCCAAACATAACGGGCCGGTGACGGGGGATATCCCCTATGCTTTGGCCGCCTATAATGACCGGCACGATCTAGAACTGCACACACATGCCAGTGCAGAGGCGCAGGTTGCTGCACTTTCCGACGATATTGCCTATAATAACCATGACTTGCATGACGGACTTCGTGCAGAGCTTTTCAGCACCGATGATCTGGCGGAATTGCCGATCCTGCGCGATTGCTTCGCGCGGGTCGATGCAAAATATCCCGGCCTGAACTATTACCGCCGTCGGCACGAGGCGTTGCGGCGGTTCTTTGGTGTGCTGGTCGAAGATGTGATCGCCGTCAGCCGCCGCAATCTGGCCGATCTGAACCCAGCCACGGTGCATGATATCCGCCATGCCGGGCGGATGGTAATCCAGTTTTCGCCGGAACTCTGGACTGACCTGAAAGTGATCCGCAAATTCCTGTTTGAACGCATGTATCGCGCCCCTGCGGTGGTGGATATGCGGGTTGTCGTGACCAAGATGGTCAATGAACTCTTCCCCTTCTTCATCGCAAACCCCGGCGAATTGCCCAAGCAGTGGCGCAAGGATGTGGCCGATGCGGCGGATCAGACCGCCCTTGCCCGGATCGTCGCGGATTATATCGCGGGCATGACCGACCGTTTCGCCATTCAGGAACATAAGCGCCTGATCGGGGGCGAGGTGATCCCGCCCGGTGTGATCGACGGGAATTGACGCGGGCGGCGGGGGTGATACACCCGTCCCATCAAAAATGGACCGTAAAATGAACCTTTTCGCCGATATGCGGGGCCGCGTGCTGGCCTGTCTTGACCAGATGGTTGCCGAGGGCGCGCTGCCGCCTGATCTGAATATGGATGCTGTCGCGGTCGAACCGCCCCGCGATGCGGCCCATGGCGATATGGCGACCAATGCCGCGATGGTGCTGGCGAAACCTGCGGGCAAAAACCCGCGCGCAATTGCCGATGCTTTGGCGCTGAAGCTCGCCGCTGATGATATGGTTGCCAGCGCCGATGTCGCCGGGCCGGGGTTTCTGAACATGCGTCTGGTGCCTGCGGCCTGGCAGGGGATCGTGAAATCGGCCTTGGGGGATGCCACATTCGGCCGCTCTACCCTGGGACAGGGTAAGCGCATGATGGTGGAATATGTCTCTGCCAATCCGACCGGGCCTCTGCATGTCGGTCATACGCGGGGCGCGGTGTTCGGCGATGCGCTGGCCAGCCTGCTGGATTATGCTGGTTACGATGTGACCCGGGAATATTACATCAATGACGGCGGTGCGCAGGTCGATGTGTTGGCCCGGTCAGTCTATCTGCGCTATGTCGAGGCGCATGATCTGAGCGTGGACTGGCCCGAAGGGTCCTATCCCGGTGACTATCTGATCCCGGTGGGCGAGGCGCTCAAGGATAAGGTCGGTGATGCCTTCCTCGACAAGGGCGAACAATTCTGGCTCGAAGAAGTCCGCGAATTCGCGACCGAGGCGATGATGACGCTGATCCGCGAAGATCTGGCGCAACTCAACATCGAGATGGATAGTTTCTATTCTGAAAAATCATTATATGGCAGTGGCTTAATCGAGAAAGCGATTGCAGAACTTGACGCCAAGGGGCTGATCTATCGCGGCACTTTGGAACCACCCAAAGGCAAAGTGCCCGAGGATTGGGAACCGCGTGAGCAGACCTTGTTCCGCTCGACCGCGCATGGTGACGATGTTGACCGGCCGGTGCAGAAATCCGATGGCGCATGGACCTATTTCGCGCCCGATATCGCCTATCATTACGACAAGGTGCAGCGCGGCTTTGATATGCTGATCGACGTATTCGGCGCGGATCACGGCGGCTATGTCAAACGGATGAAGGCAGCGGTTTCCGCCCTGTCCGATGGCAAGGTGCCGCTGGATATCAAGCTGACCCAATTGGTGAAGCTTTATAAGAACGGCGAGCCGTTCAAAATGTCGAAACGGGCAGGGACATTCATCACCCTGCGCGATGTGGTGGATGAGGTCGGGCCGGATGTGACCCGGTTCCACATGCTGACGCGCAAGAATGACGCGCCGCTGGATTTTGATTTCGCCAAGGTGCTGGAACAATCCAAGGATAACCCTGTCTTCTACGTTCAATATGCCCATGCGCGGGTCAATTCGGTGCTGCGCAAGGCGGTGGATGCCGGTGTGGCGGTGGATGATGCTACGCTGGCAGCAGTCAATCTGTCCGGCCTGACCCATGAGGCAGAGCTGGCAGTTGCGCGTAAAATCGCCGAATGGCCACGGCTGGTAGAGATTGCGGCCAAGGGGCATGAGCCGCATAGGATCGCCTTTTACCTTTATGATCTGGCATCGGATTTCCATGCCTTATGGAACCGCGGCAATGACGATCCATCGCTCCGCTTCCTGCAAGAGGGTGATTCTGATACAACACAAGCGAAAATTGCGCTGATCCGGGCCGTTGCGATTGTTATTTCGCACGGTTTGGGTATTCTTGGCGTCACACCGGCGGAAGAAATGCGCTAACGCAACCCCGCCGCATTGAGCAGTTAACAAGACCCCACAAGCCGCAAATGGCATGGGCAGTGAGGCAGTGATGGCGACTTATGATCAGGGGCATGCCCCGCAAACGGGCAGCGGGCAATCGGGCAACGGGCGCGGGCAGAGTTTCGTCAATGTCATCGGTGCGCTGGTGTCTTTATCCTTGATCATCGGTGTCGGCTATTGGGGTTACAAGCTGATCATGCGCGATGTAAGCGGCATTCCCGTGGTCCGCGCCATGGAAGGAGATATGCGCGTCTTGCCGGACAACCCCGGCGGCGATATCGCGCGCCATGCCGGTCTGTCTGTCAATGAACTGGTCGCGCGTGGCGAGGCGGCAGGACCCGAGGATCGTCTGGTGCTGGCCCCAACGACCCAGGGTCTGGCGCAGGAAGATATGGCCGTAACCCCCACCAGCCCCACTGATGCCGAGACGATGATCCCTGCAGCTTTGTTGCCGGGGACCGACCTGGCCGAGACCGGCGCAGCCAGCACCGGTTCAACGGTCGACGATGTGCTGGCGATGGTTGCCGATATCACCGCTGCGGACGAGGCCGAAGAGATCGCTGCGATGGACCGTATTCCTGCCTCCGTCAGCGGGGTGTCGGTATCATTGCGGCCTGTGGTCCGTCCGGCGTCGCTTCGCGCCAATGCGGCACCTGCGCCCGCCGCGGCACCTGCCGCCCCTGCTGCGACCCCCGCGGCCAGCGATGTCGCTGTGACTACCACGGATTTTGCCGTCGGTACCGATCTTGTGCAATTGGGCGCGTTTTCATCGGCGGAACTGGCGGCACAGGAATGGGCAAGGCTGCAGTCGCGGTTCGGTTCCCTGATGAACGGGCGTGAACGTGTGGTGCAGGTCAGCACCCAGACCAGCGGCACCTGGTATCGGCTGCGCGCCAGTGGTTTCGCCGACCGCGATGATGCGCGCCGGTTCTGTGCGGCCCTGCAAGCCGAAGGCGCGGAATGTATCGCCGTTGTGGTCAATTAAGTGACGCAGACAGCGGCGATTTTCGGGCCTGCCGGGCTGGCGCTGACGGCGTGGGAACGTGGTTTCTTCCGCGAAGCTGATCCGTTCGGGTTCATCCTGTTCGCCCGCAATATCGACAATCCCGATCAATTGCGCCGCCTGACCGGTGATCTGCGCGCCTGTGTCGGCCGTGACGCCCCGATACTGATCGATCAGGAAGGTGGCCGGGTCCAGCGGATGCGCAGCCCGCATTGGCGCGACTATCTGCCCGCGCTGGACCAGATGGCCCGCGCCCGCGATCCGTTGCGCGCGCAATATCTGCGTTACCTTTTGATCGCGCATGAATTACGTGCGGTGGGCATTGACGTCAATTGCGCTCCCTTGGCCGATATTGCCGAGGCTGCGACGCATCCATTCCTACAAAACCGGTTATATGGTTATGATGTGCCAACAGTCGTTGCCGCCGCCCGCGCCTGTGCCGAAGGGCTACTGGCCGGCGGCGTCTTGCCGGTGCTGAAACATATCCCCGGCCATGGCCGCGCGCAGGCGGATAGCCATCTGGCCTTGCCACGGGTCACGGCATCCGTCGATGATCTGGCCGCGCATGATTTCGCGCCGTTCACGGCGCTGCGCGATCTGCCGATGGGGATGACCGCCCATATCGTGTTCGGGGCGCTGGACCCGGATCAGCCCGCCACGACATCCCCCGTGATGATGCAGGTGATACGTGATCAGATCGGCTTTGACGGGTTGTTGATGACAGATGATCTGTCGATGCAGGCGCTGGCAGGCAGTATGGCCGACCGCAGCAGGGCGGCAGTATCCGCGGGCTGCGATCTTGTGCTGCATTGCAACGGTGACGCAGATGAGATGACGCAGGTGGCCGACGCCACAGGCCCGATGACGGCAACGGCGCAGGATCGCGCAAATCGGGCACTGGCCCTGCGCAAAACGCCCGAAATGATTGACATTGCAGCTATTGAGGCCGAATTTGACGCGCTTATAGCGTGAGGTCCGATGCAACAGGATGATTTCGAGGATGACACGACCCGTATCAGCGCCCGCGTCGCCGCCGAGGCGCTGATTGTCGATGTCGGTGCCTTTGAAGGGCCGCTGGATTTGTTGCTGACCCTGTCGCGCACGCAAAAGGTGGATTTGCGGCAAATCTCCATTCTGGCGCTGGCGCAGCAATATCTGGCCTTTGTCGAACAGGCCAAGGCGCTGCGGCTGGAACTGGCGGCAGATTATCTGGTGATGGCGGCCTGGCTCGCCTTTCTGAAATCCCGCCTGCTGTTGCCGCCCGACCCGCGCGAAGAAGGACCATCGGGCGAAGAACTCGCCGCGCATCTGGCGTTCCAGTTGGAACGGCTGGCCGCGATGCGCGAGGCGGCGGCAAAACTGATGGCGCGTGATCAACTGGGTCGCGATTTTTTCACCCGTGGCATTACCGAAGATGTGCAGCGGGTCCGCCGGATCAGCTATACCGCCAGCCTGCTGGATCTGATGCAGGGCTATGCGCGGATCAGGACCCGCGATGATTTCCGGCCTTTCGTGATGGACCGCCAGCATGTCATGACGATGGAACAGGCGCTGGAGCGGATGCGGCATCTGATCGGCTTTGCCGGTGACTGGACCGATATTGTCAGCTATCTGCCCGATGGCTGGGATGCCGACCCGCAACGCAGGCGGTCCACCACGGCGGCGACTTTTGCCGCGACATTGGAATTGGCCAAGGAAGGCAAGATCGATATCCGCCAAAGCGATATGTTTGCCCCGATCCAGATCCGCAAGAAAGACCCGCGTCATGGCTAAACCGCAAAACGACAGCCTGTTCGAGGCCCCGCCAATGGGCGAACAGGAACGCATGGTCGAGGCGATCCTGTTCGCCAGCGCCGATCCGGTTACCGTGCAGCAATTGGCAGGCCGGATGCCGCATGGCTGTGACCCGGCCGAGGCTTTGGCTTACTTACGCAAACGCTATGAAGGGCGCGGCGTGAATGTGGTGCGGATCGGCGATGCCTGGGCCATTCGCACGGCCCCCGACCTGGGTTTCCTGATGCAAAAGGAAATCGTCGAGATCCGTAAATTGTCACGCGCTGCGATCGAAACGCTGGCCATCGTCGCCTATCACCAGCCTGTCACCCGCGCCGAGATCGAGGAAATCCGGGGTGTCAGCGTCAGCCGTGGCACGATTGACCAGCTGATCGAGATGGATTGGATCAGGTTCGGACGCCGCAAGATGACACCGGGCAGGCCGGTGACCTTTGTCGTGACCCAGGGTTTCCTTGATCATTTTGGTCTGGAAAACACCCGCGACCTGCCGGGGCTGAAGGAATTGCGCGCCGCGGGGCTGTTGGAAAACCGACCGCCGCCGGGGACGAATGTCTTGGGTGATCACGAAGAGGATAGCGGTGACAGCGATCAATCCGAGCTGTTTGAAGAATAGCCGGTCTTGTGCTAGGTGAATTGGTGTTGAGTGTTAAGGAGCGTAACGATGAATATGAACCGTTTGATTTCCATGCTGGTGCGGCAATTGATGAATGTCGGCATCAGAAAAGGCATCCAGATGGCCGCCAACCGCAGCCGTAAACCGGGCGGGGCCACCCCGGCCAACCCCGATGCACAGGCCAGCGCGCAGCGCAGCGCCAAGGTGACGCGGCGGGTTAACCGTTAGTCTTGAAATGTTTGGACAGTTTTAACCCCTGTCCCTGATAATTCGATTTGATCGCCTGCCCGTATAAGGCTTCGGGCAAGGCGGCCATGTTCTCATAAACCAAGCGCCCCACGACCTGCCCATGTTCCAGCACGAATGGGGCTTCGTGGCAGCGCACCTCCAACACCCCGCGCGATCCGGCGCCACCGGCGGCGGCATAGCCGAAACCGGGGTCAAAGAACCCCGCATAATGCACCCGGAATTCGCCGACCATTGCCAGATAGGGGGCCATTTCAGCGGCCTGCATCGGCGGAATCACAATCGATTCGCGGCTGACGAGGATGTAGAAGGCGCCGGGATCAAGAATGATCCAGCCGGTATCCGTATGGACAGGTTCCCAGAATTCGGTCGGATCGTAATGGTTCAGCTTCGCCAGATCGATCACCCCGGTATGCGGCTTGGCGCGGTAACCGACGAGATTGCCTTCGGCAGGCCGCAGATCGACGGAGAAGCCGAGGCCGTCAGAAATGACAGGATCGCCCGACACGATGGGGGTTTGCGCATGTAGCGCGCGCAGGGCGTCATCCGACATCAGCGTCTTGCCTTGCCGGAAAATGATCTGGTTCAGCATCTGGCCGGGCTGGGCCACGACCGAAAACGACCGCGGGCAGATTTCAACGTAAAGCGGGCCGTGATATCCGGCAGGCACCCGGTCAAATTCGACGCCATGATCGGTGATGATCCGGGTCAGCAGGTCCAGCCGCCCGATGGAGGATTTCGCGCTTGCGGCCCCGGTCATCCCACTGGGCAGGGTCAGGCTTTCCATCAGAGGCACGACATAGACGCAGCCTTTTTCCAGCACGGCCCCGCCTGTCAAATCGATTGCGTGCATCTGGAAATCGGCGAGGCGTTCGGTCACCGTCCGCGCTCGCCCGGCCAGAAAAGAGGCGCGCACGCGGTAGGCGGTGCTGCCAAGGCGCAGATCAAGCGACGCAGGCTGGATTTGCCCGGCGACGATTGGTGCCGCAGCGCTGATTGCACCGCTGGCAATCATGTCGCGGATCTGATGGTCTGCCAGAACGCCGTTTTGCATGGTGATTGTCCCTTTTGGATACCAAAACGCCCGCTGCGTGAAAACGCAAGCGGGCGATTGTTGGTCGGGCTAGCAGGACTCGAACCTGCGACCTTCCGTCCCCCAGACGGACGCGCTACCAGGCTGCGCTATAGCCCGACTGAGGGCGTTCATACTGGAATCTGGCGCAGGAACAAGCCCGAAAAGCATCATCTTCAGAGCCTAAATATCCCCGCCGGAGGCATAAAAGTTTTTATCCCGACCCATCGGGTTCAGCGCTGATCCAGCCGGTCGCGCAGCATTGCCAGCCGGGTCAGCAAGGGCACCAATGTCGCCAGATGACTGCGCAAAGCCATCGCTTTGACCGGTGCGCGCCCGATCAGGCGGCCGGGCATGTCCGGCAGTTCCGCTGGCGGCGCGGCAAAGGCATTATGCCGCCGCGGTGCCGCTGCTGCATCGGCAAAGGGCAGGGCGCCTTGTTCTGGTTTGCGGGGTGCCGGTTCAGCGGGCGCCGGTTTGCTGGCGGCGGGTGGTTTCACCGCAATCGGCTGGGTGGCAGGCAGATCATCATCCAGCGATACCGACGGACCCAATGTGGCGACATATTTCACGCCTTTTTCGCGCAGCAGTTTCTGCGTGCCTTTGATGGTCAGCCCATCCTCATGCAACAGCTGCTTGATCCCGCCCAGCAGATCCATATCGCTGGGCCGGTAATAGCGGCGGCCACCCGCCCCTTTGACCGGGCGGATCTGGCTGAATTTGGTTTCCCAAAAGCGCAGCACATGGGTGGGGGTGTCAAGCCAATCGGCGACCTCGCTGATCGTGCGAAAGGCGTCTTTGGCTTTGGGCATGGGTCAGGACTTGTTCCCGGCGGCAACACGATCTTTCATCAGATGCGAAGGCCGGAAAGTCAGAACGCGGCGCGGATGAATAGGGACTTCTTCGCCGGTTTTTGGGTTACGGCCAACGCGGGCTGCCTTGTCGCGGACGGCAAAGGTGCCGAAGGACGAAATCTTGACCGTGTCACCGGCTACCAGCGAATCGGAAATATGCGTCAGCACGCTTTCCACCAGGTCGGCGCTGTCATTGCGCGACAGCCCCACTTCGTTATGGACAGCATCCGCCAGGTCCATGCGCGTCAACGTCTTGTCCGTCATACCTCATCCCCTCGCTTGATCGTCGCTACATTGGCGCGGGGTAATTTCAGAGTCAATAACAAGGACTTGGCAAAGCAAGTTCTGCGCGTATTTCACCCTACCAGCGCAGCACGACAGAGCCCCAGGCCAGCCCGCCGCCAATCGCCTCGGTCACGACCAGATCGCCTTGTTTGATCTGCCCATTGGCCACGCCTACCGACAAGGCCAGCGGGATCGATGCGGCAGATGTATTGCCATGGTCCTGCACTGTTACCACAACGCGGTCCATGCCGACGCCCAGCTTTTTGGCGGTGGCCTGAATGATGCGGATATTGGCCTGATGCGGCACGACCCAATCGACATCATCCGCGGTCAGCCCGATCTTATGCAGGGCTTTATCGGCGGTGGCGGCCAGCTTTTCGACCGCATGGCGAAAGACTTCCTTGCCTTCCATCCGCAGCATGCCGGTATTCAACGTCGCCACGCCGCCATCGACATACAGCAGATGTTTATAGCGCCCATCAGAATTCAGATCGGTGGACAGGATGCCGCGGTCATCGCTGCTGCCGCTGCCATCCTCGGCCGCCAGAATCAGCGCGCCGGCACCGTCGCCGAACAGCACGCAGGTGGACCGGTCGGTCCAATCCATGATCTTGCTGAAAGTCTCGGCACCGATCACCATGACCGTTTTGGCCTGACCCGAGGTGATCAGCGCATTGGCGGTCGACAGGGCATAGACGAAACCGGCACAAACCGCCTGCACATCAAAGGCATAGCCGGTGGTGTTGCCAATCGCATGCTGCACCATTGTCGCCGCGGACGGAAAGGTCATATCGGCGGTGGAGGTGGCCAGCACGATGGCGTCAATGTCGCTGCCCTGCATCCCGGCCATATCCAGCGCCGCGACAGCAGCCAGCGTCGCCATCTCGGATGTGGTCTGACCCTCGGCCGCGAAATGCCGCCGTTCGATTCCCGAGCGCGACTTGATCCATTCATCGGATGTGTCCAGCGTCTGTTCGAACTCGCTGTTGGGCACGATCCGTTCGGGAAGATAATGCCCGATACCTTTGACAACTGCACGAAGCGTCATTTTATTCGCCTGTTTTATCGGCAGATTGTCCTGCCGCAATGTCTTGCGCCTGATCTTGCGCAACTGCCACGGCGGATGCAACCCGTGCAGCCAGTTTGTCGGAAAAGCCGCTTTGCGCCAGCCGGTACGCCAGATGCAGGGCTGCCGCCACGCCTGTGGCATCGGCAGACCCATGGCTTTTGATCACGGTCTGGTTCAGGCCCAGAAACACCCCGCCATTGACCCGGCGCGGATCGATCCGTTTGCGCAGCCGCTTCAGCGATCCGCGCGCCAGCAAGGCACCCAGAATCGACAGCGGGTTTTTCATCAATGCGCCGCGCAGCAATTCGCTGATCAATGTGGCGGTGCCTTCGCCGGTTTTCAGCGCGACATTGCCGGTGAATCCATCGGTGACGATCACATCGACCTTGGCCGAGGGCAGATCGCCGCCTTCGATAAAGCCGACATAATCGAATTCACCGCGTTCTGCGGCATTCGCGATCAGTTCATGCGCAACCTTGAGTTCGGCGCGGCCCTTATGTTCTTCGGTCCCGACATTGAGCAGGCCGACACGCGGACGGGCGATATCCAGCCCGGATCGGGCATAGGAGGCCCCCATCAGCGCATAGGTCAGCAGATCATCCTGATCGGCGCGGATATCGGCCCCGGCATCCAGCATCACGTTGAACCCTGCCGGGTTGCGCGATGGCCAGAGACAGGCAATGGCCGGGCGGTTGACGCCTTCGGCTTTGCGGAGGCGCAGCATCGACAGCGCCATCAGCCCACCGGTATTGCCGCATGAAATACAGACGGCGGCCTGACCATTGCGCACCGCTTCGATTGCGGACCACATCGAGGTTTTCTTGCCATGCCGCAGCACGTTGCTGGGCTTGTCGGACATTTTGACGACATCGCTGGCATCATGCACTGTGACCTGATCGGCGATCTTATGCGTGGTGATCAGTGGATTCAACTCTGCCGCCGGACCGTGCAGTATTGCGCGGGCCGCAGGAGTGGATTTAAGAAACTTGGCAAGGCCCGCAACAACAGTTGCAGGCCCTTTATCGCCACCCATGGCATCTACAGACAGCACATTCGCCGATGTCGAGACGGGTCTCGTCTGGCCCTGGGTCATGTCTGTAATGCCTGCGCTACAGCTTATGCTGCTTCTTCGTCCAGATCGACTTCGGTTGTGGAGGCGACGACTTCACGTGTCGCGTAATGTCCACAGGACGGGCAGACATGGTGCGGGCGCTTCATCTCGCCGCAGTTGTCACATTCGTTTGGATTTGCGGCAACGAGCGAGTCGTGCGCACGCCGGTTGTTGCGGCGGGATTTGGAAACTTTATTCTGCTGGACGGCCATAACGGAACCCTATGATAAATGGGCGCGTAGCCCTGATTGGTGCATCTGTCGGGGGTCCTACGCCAATCTGGCAGCCCTGTCGAGACGCAGTGTGAAAGAGGCGGCTTAAATACTGCGATTTGCGCGCAGCGCAACCCCTTTTCACTTGTTA
The DNA here is from genome assembly GCA_017390475.1 of Loktanella sp. Taxonomy (GTDB): domain Bacteria; phylum Pseudomonadota; class Alphaproteobacteria; order Rhodobacterales; family Rhodobacteraceae; genus Yoonia. The sequence continues at coordinate 305,891 of JAFPBO010000051.1, read as the reverse complement.
AATTGGGGTCTTCCGGTGGCTGCGCCACCGTCGATGCCTCCGGCGGGGATATTTTTACTCTGAAGATGCGGGAAGATTTATGTTTCAGTCGTCGTTCTTGAGACTGTCGCGGAGCGCGCCGAGGCCTGCGAAAGGTCGGGCAGCCTCATCCGTCAGCGGCGCGACGCCTTTTTCAGTATAGACGATCTGGCCCAGTTCGGCCCCCTCCGCACGTGGATAAAGCGGCAGGGCGAGTGCCAGCGCCTCGGTCAGCACAGCGTAAAGGTCGATTGTATCGGGCAGGGGCTCGATCGTGTCATCCTCTGGCATCTCGACTTCGGTGCCGGAGACTTCGGGCATTTCGGCCAGATAGCTGCGGGTGATGGATTCGTCGAGCCGGGTCGTCACCGGGGCCAGCGTGACAACGCAGTCCTGCACCACGGTCGCGCCCAAAGTAGCGGTCAGCACCCAGTCTTTGCGGCCCTGCGGCGTCAATTTGCCGTCAAAGCGCAGTTTCTTGATCCCGGTGATTCCCAAGGCATCCGCGATGGCACTGCGCGCGCCCGTATCCGGTGTCAGCGCAAATTCGGTGCCACGGCTGGCGACAAGATCGGCCAAACGCAAAGGTGAGTGCGGGATCGGGGGCAAGGGTGCTTCCATTCTTGATCAGGGGCGGGCGGTGATGTAGGGGGGATAAAAGGCATCAGATGCCAAAGCAAGGGGCCTCACATGATCATGACCACCGTTACGTTGCGCGCCAGGCTGCGGGCCTCTGGTTTTGTTCTGGCGCTGCTGGCGGTGGCGGCCTGTTCACCCATCAACCGGTTTCATGGCTTTACCCCTGATGCGCGCGAAATCGCGCAAGTACAGGTCGGGCAGACCACCCGGAGCGAGGTTGTCACCCTGTTCGGGCCGCCGACCGCGGATGGCGGGCTGGCGGCGGATACGATCTATTACGTATCAAGCCAATTCGTGCATACCGGCCTGCTTGCCCCGCGCGAGGTGGATCGCACGGTGCTGGCTGTTGATTTTGACGGCAATGACCGGGTCCGCGCGATCAACCGCTATGGGCTGGAAGACGGGCGGGTCATCAATCTGGACCGCCGCGTGACCGATGACGGGATCAGCAATGTCGGTGCCCTGGCGCAATTGCTGGGCTCTTTCGGGCGGATCGATGCTGGCGCCCTGCTGGGCGCCAATAACGACCCACTTTAATCTGCCGGCTCGAAGGTCAGCGCCACCCCGTTGAGACAATAGCGCAGCCCGGTCGGTGCTGGCCCATCGGGAAAGACATGCCCCAGATGCGCGTCACAGCGTGCGCAATGCACCTCTGTCCGTTTCATGAAAAAGCTGCGGTCGGTGGTTTCGCCCACGACCGTTTCATCCAGCGGTGCATAGAACGACGGCCAGCCGGTGCCGCTTTCGAATTTGGTGCTTTGGTCGAACAAAGGCGCACCGCAGCAGACACACATGTAGGTGCCGGGATCCTTGGGGAAATCCTCATGTGTGCCCGCCCGTTCGGTGCCATGTTTGCGGGTGACCTTATAGGCCAGGTCCGAAAGTTGCGCCCGCCATTCGGCGTCTGACTTGATAATCTTGTCCATCGACATATTCCTTTTCCTTGTCTCACGCCTGATTTAGGGTGCAGACAGCACGTCGCCAAGGCAGGATGCCATGACAATTACGATGCAGTTCGGACGGTATTGCGCCAGAATCGGCGCTGGTAACGAGGATATCACGGCCTGCCAGGCGCTGCGGCATCTGTGTTTCTTTGGTCGTCCTGGGCTGGATTGCGACGATTTCGACCCGCGCTGCCAGCATCTGATGATCGAGGATCGCAATGGCCGCCTGATCGCCGCCGCACGGATGCTGCTGATTCCGGATGCCACAGCATTGCCGCAAAGCTATGCGGCGCAATATTATGATCTGGCAGGCATGGCCGGCCAGTCCGGCCCGTTTCTGGAACTGGGCCGGTTTTGCATCGCGCCGGATGTGCTGGATGCTGATGTGGTCCGCGCCGCCTGGGGCGCGCTGACCCAGATCGTCGATGATGAAGGCGTGCAGATCTTGTTCGGCTGCACCAGTTTCGCAGGCATCGACCCGGATATTTACGGGCTGGCATTGGCGAAACTTGCCGCGCAATCAATCGGGCCAGCGCCGTTGCGCCCCGGAATCAAAGCGGCAGAGGTGGTGCGCCTGTCAGACATGGCCGGGCGCGGCAAGGCGCCTTTGCCGTCGCTGCTGCGGTCCTATCTGGCGATGGGCGGCTGGGTCAGCGATCATGCCGTGATCGACCGGCAGATGAACACTTTGCATGTCTTTACCTGTGTCGATATCGCCGCTGTCCCACCGGCGCGCGCGAAAGCCTTGCGCGCGGTGATGGGGGCCGGTTGAAAACCCCTTGCGCTGGTACGTGGCACACAATAGCAGGCGGGCATGGCACGTGCACCCCTTCTCCAGATTTCCGATATCGCGCTGACTTTCGGCGGCGATCCTGTTTTTGCTGACCTGTCTTTGGTCGTTCAACCCGGCGACCGTGTCGCGCTGGTTGGCCGCAACGGATCAGGCAAATCGACCTTGATGAAGGTCATGGCCGGGTTGGTGCAGGCCGACAGCGGCACACGGGTCGCGTCGCCCGGCGTGCAGGTCGGCTATATGGAACAGGACCCGACGATGGACGGGTTTACCACGCTGGGCGAATATGCCGCCAGCGGGTTGCCGCCCGAGGAAGCCTATAAGGTCGATATGGTCGCCGAAGGGCTGAAATTCGACCCCGAAGGCGCTGTTGCTACCGCATCGGGTGGCGAACGTCGCCGCGCGGCATTGGCCAAACTGATGGCCGAAGCGCCGGAACTGATGCTGCTGGACGAGCCCACCAACCATCTGGATATCGAAGCCATTGCCTGGCTCGAGAATGAATTGAAACAGACCCGCGCGGCCTTTGTGCTGATCAGCCACGACCGGGCGTTTCTGCGCGCGCTGACGCGGGCCACGCTGTGGATTGACCGGGGTGCAGTGCGCCGTGCCGAACAGGGCTTTGATGCGTTCGAGGAATGGCGCGACAAGATCTGGGAAGACGAAGACCAGCAGCGCCATAAACTCAACCGCAAGATCAAGGCAGAGGCGCGGTGGGCCGTTGAAGGCATTTCCGCCCGCCGGACCCGGAACCAAGGGCGTTTGCGGGCCTTGCAGGATCTGCGTGCTGAAAAGGCGGGCCAGATCCGGCGGCAAGGCACCGCTGCGATGGCGTTTGAGGGGGGATCGACCTCTGGCCGCAAGGTCATGGAATGTTTCGGGCTGACCAAGGCCTTCGATGGCAAGACCATCGTGCAAGGGCTGGACCTGACCGTGCAACGCGGCGACAGGATCGCCTTTGTCGGCCCCAATGGCGTGGGCAAGACCACGCTGATCAAGATGCTGCTGGGGCAGGTCGAGCCTGACGCGGGTGAGGTGAAACTCGGGACCAAGCTCGATATCGCCGTGTTCGACCAGTCACGCGCGGCGCTGAACCAAGATATGACGCTGTGGGAAAACCTCGCCTCTGATCCCGAACTGGGTGTATCCGGCAAATCCGACCAGATCATGGTGCGCGGCACGCCGAAACACGTTGTCGGCTACCTCAAGGAATTTCTGTTTGACGAGGCACAGGCGCGCGCGCCGGTCCGGTCCCTGTCGGGCGGCGAAAAGGCCCGGCTGTTGCTGGCCCGTCTGATGGCGCGTGAAAGCAATCTGCTGGTGCTGGACGAACCGACAAACGATCTCGACATCGAAACGCTGGACCTGCTGCAGGATATTCTGGGCGAATATGACGGCACCGTGCTGCTGGTCAGCCACGACCGCGATTTCCTGGACCGTGTGGCGACGACGACCATCGCGATGGAAGGCAACGGGCAGGCCGTGGTCTATCCTGGCGGCTGGTCGGATTATCGCGACCAGCGCGGCGGCGATTTCACCGAATCCGCCACAGCGACCAAGCCATTGGCGAAAAAGGACAAACAGGCGGAAAAGAAATCCACCGGCGGTCTGTCCTTTACCGAAAAACACCGGCTGGAGGCTTTGCCGGGCGTGATCGCGACCCTGACAGCAGAGATTGGCAAATTGGAAGAATTGCTGGCTGATCCGGCATTGTTCACCGACAATCCGGTGAAATTCGCCAAGGCCAGCGATGCTTTGGTCGCGCGGCAGATGCAATTGTCCGATGCCGAAGACGAATGGCTGGCCTTGGAAGAAAAAGCCGCCAGCTGATCACGGCATCCGCAAGCCACCATCCAGCCGGATCGTGGTGCCATTGAGATAATCGCATTCCACGATAAACCGCGCGAGGGCGGCAAATTCTGCCGGATCGCCCAGCCGGGCGGGATAGATCACATCCTTGGCCAATCCCGCCATCACCTCGTCACCCAGCGATTCCAGCATCGGCGTGCGGAAAATCCCCGGCGCAATCGCCATCACCCGGATCCCCGCGCGCCCCAGATCGCGCGCCATCGGCAGCGACAGCCCGGCGATCCCGGCCTTGGAGGCGGCATAGGCCGCTTGCCCTTTTTGCCCTTCAAACGCCGCGACCGAGGCTGTGTTGATGATCACACCGCCCTGTGCCATCCGCGCCGCGGCCAGCCGTGCCACATTGAACGTGCCGCACAGGTTGATATCGACAGTGCGGGCAAAGCTGCTTTGCTGGTGCGGCCCGTCGCGGCCAAGGGTTTTTTCGCTGATGACGATACCGGCGCAATTCATCACGACATTCAGGCCCTCGACCTGCGCCAGACCGGCGGCAACGCTGGCTTCATCGGTGACATCGACCTGCGCAAATTGCGCGCCGATCTGCTGCGCGAAATCAGCACCCTGCGCGTCACGATCAAATATCATCACCCGCGCGCCTGCCGCCAAAAACGCCCGCGCCGTCGCTGCACCCAGACCGGATGCGCCGCCGGTGATCACCGCCACTGCTGTTGAAATATCCATATGATCCTCCCGTAGCGCCAGATTGCATCAGGCTACAGAAGAATACCAACCCCATCTTCAGAGTATAAGTATCCTCGGGGGGGTGCGGGGGGCCGACAGCCCCCCGCCTTGATCGGCGGCGTCAGCCGTCGAAATTCACTTCTTCCATGATCCGCACAGCGGCGGGGCGATGGCCGGCCAGCTCGTTCAGATCGACGGTGTCAGGGGTAAACTCACCCCAGCTTGCCACCAGTTCCGACAGTTCCGCGCCTTCCAGCACCGGATATTCGTAATTGGCTTCAGCATAGATCTGCTGGGCTGTGGGCGAGACAAGGAATTCCATCAATTGCAGCGCTTCTTCACGGTTCGGGGCTGCATTGGTCATCGCGATACCCGAGACGTTGATATGCGTGCCGCCATCCTCGAATGTCGGAAAGATGATGCGTACGGAATTGGCCCATTCCTGCTGTTCAGAATCAGCCAGCATCGCGCCCATGTAATAGGTATTGGTCAAGGAAATGTCGCATTCCCCGGCCCAGATCGCCCGCACCTGTGCACGGTCATTGCCTTCGGGTTTGCGGGCCAGATTTTCGCGCAGGCCGGCAGCCCATTCGCGTGCCCCATCTTCGCCTTTATGCGCGATCACGGCGGATAGCAGGGCAAGGCTGTAATTGTTCAGCCCCGACCGCGAACAGATCCGGCCTGCCCATTTTTCATCGGTCAGATCTTCATAGGTGGTGACTTCACCATCGGCGACACGCTCGTTCGAGGCATAGATCACCCGGGCACGGCTGGTCAGCGCGAACCACAGGTTTTCGTCCGACCGCAGTTCCGCAGGGATTGCGGCATTCAGCACCTCGCTTTCGACGGGCTGGACGACACCGGCATCGACGATCTGTTTGAGATTGGCGATATCCACCGTCATCACCAGATCAGCGGGCGAGCGGTCACCTTCGGCGCGCAGCCGTTCGACGATCCCGTCCTCGACAAAGGACAGATTGACCGCGATGCCGGTTTCGGCGGTGAAAGCCTCCATCACCGGCTCGATCAGGAAAGGCTGGCGGGTGGTGTAAATATTGACATCAGCGATGGCCGGTCCAGCGATGGCGGCACAGCTACTGGCCAGAAGAATATTACGCAGGTTCATGGGAAGGCTCCTTGGTTGAACTGGCGCCTGTAAACCTGAGTCTTTTACTTCGGTCAATACCTGAATATTTTACTCAGGGAATTTTCGCGCCTTTTCCAGCACCTTCTCGGCCTCCCAAAGCGCATCCATTTCGGCCAGATCGCTTTGCGCCGGGGTTTTGCCGCGCGCGGCCAGGGCCGCCTCGATTCCTCTGAAACGCCGGGTGAATTTGTCGTTGGTGCTGCGCAGGGCCTCTTCAGGATCGACATCCAGATGCCGGGCCAGATTGGCGAGCACGAACAGCAGATCGCCCATCTCGTCCTTGATCTCGGCATGGGTCAGCGTGTCGCGTGCAGTAATCAATTCGCCCGCTTCTTCGATGATCTTGTCCAGCACATGGGATGTATCGGGCCAGTCGAACCCGACACGCGCCGCGCGTTTCTGCAATTTCACCGCCCGCATCAGCGCGGGCAGGCCAAGCGCCACACCGTCCAACACGCCGTCCTGCGCCTTGCCCGCGCGTTCGGCTGCCTTGATCTTTTCCCAATCCGCGACCTGTTGGTCGGCGGATTTATCGCGGTCCTCGTCCCCGAATACATGCGGATGCCGGGCGACCATCTTGTCAGCGATGTTCTTCACCACAGAGTCAAAGGTGAAATGCCCCGCCTCGGTCCCGATCTGGGTGTGATAGACCGTCTGCAACAGCAGATCGCCCAATTCGCCCTCAAGCTCGGGCCAGTCGGCGCGGGCGATGGCATCGGCAACTTCATAGGCTTCTTCGATCGTATAGGGCGCGATGGAGCTGAAATCCTGGGCAATGTCCCAGGGGCATCCGGTTGCGGGGTCACGCAACCGGCGCATGATTTCCAGCAGGCGTGGCATGCCGCCGTCAGGGTCGTGGATCAGGGGATCGTCAGCCATTGCAGCCACCTTCAACTTGGGATCAACTGACCCTATTGCGAAGAAAGAGAAAGCGCCAGCCATGCCCATTATCAACCGTATCGCCGATTATGCCGAAGAAATGACCAGCTGGCGCAGGCATCTGCATGCCAATCCAGAATTGCGATTCGATTGCCATCAGACGGCGGCTTTTGTGGTGGAACAGTTGCGCGCCTTCGGTGTGGATGAAATCCACGAAGGGATTGCCACCAGCGGCGTCGTCGCGATCATCAACGGGCAGGGTGCAGGCCGCACCATCGGCCTGCGCGCCGATATGGATGCGCTGCCGATGGATGAGGTGACGGGGCTGGATTATGCCTCGACCGTCAAGGGCGCGATGCATGCCTGCGGTCATGACGGCCATACCACGATGCTGCTGGGGGCCGCGAAATATCTAGCCGAGACCCGCAATTTCGCGGGCCGCGCAGCACTGATCTTTCAACCTGCCGAAGAAGGCGGCGGCGGTGCCGAAGTGATGGTGCAGGAAGGCATTCTGGACCGGTTCGACATTGCAGAGGTCTATGCCCTGCATAACGCCCCCGGAACGCCGGTCGGCGCTTTTTACACCACGCCCGGCCCGATCATGGCGGCGGTGGATACATTTCACATCCATGTCAAAGGCCGCGGCGGTCATGGCGCGATGCCGCATGAAACGATTGACCCCGTTGTCGCCGTGGTCGGTATCGCCAGCGCGATCCAGACCATTGTCAGCCGCAATCATTACACGCTGGATGAACTGGTCGTCTCTGTGACGCAGATCCATACCGGATCGGCGGATAATGTGATTCCCGATACCGGCTATATCAATGGCACGGTGCGTACCTTTAACCCTGACGTACAGGCGATGGTGCAAAAACGTCTGGCCGAGATTGTCGCGGGGCAGGCGGCATCCTATGGGGTCACGGCAGAACTGGATTATGAAATCGGCTATCCTGCGACGATCAATGATGCCGAAAAGGCGCGTTTCGCCGCCGAGGTGGCACGTGAAGTGTCGGGAAATGTTGTTGATGATGCAAAGCCAGAGATGGGGGCAGAGGATTTCGCCTATATGCTGAACGAACGTCCGGGGGCCTATCTGTTCGTCGGAAATGGCGATACGGCTGGCTTGCATCATCCGGCCTATGATTTCGACGATGCCGGGGCACCGGTCGGCGCGTCATTCTTTGCCCGCATTGTCGAGCGTGCTTTGCCGGTGGCATAAAAACTTTCAAGCCTCCGGCGGGAGTATTTTTGGAAAAAAGAAGGTAGGAAGATGGCGTTAGAGGATGCAAAAGGGCAGGTTGATCTGGCCTTTACCCGCAAGGACCGGCGCGGGCTGGCGTTTGAGAATGCCTTTGGCGGCGCGACGTCGTTCCTACGCAGGACCTATACGAAGGATCTGACGGGCGTTGATCTGGTGGTGACCGGCGTGCCCTTTGATCAGGCGGTGACGCACCGTCCCGGTACGCGGTTCGGGCCGCGCGCGATCCGCGAGGCGTCTTGTCTGCAGCCCTATGATCCGCCTTACGGCTGGGACGGGTTTGATCCTTTGTCCGAGTTCTCGATTGTCGATTATGGCGATATGGCCTTTGATTACGCCAATGTGGCGGGTGTGCCGGATCTGGTGGAGGCGCATATTGCGGGCATTCTCGCGGTGGGGCCGGGGACGGTCACGCTGGGCGGGGATCACTTTATTACGCTGCCGATCTTGCGGGCCTATGCCGAAAAATATGGCCCGCTGTCGGTGATTCAGTTTGATGCGCATTCGGACCTATGGGCCGATGATGATATGAGCCGGATCGATCACGGCACCTTCATGTATAAGGCGGTGAAGCTGGGGTTGGTTGATCCGTCCCGATCCGTCCAGATCGGTATCCGCACCGAATGCGATGATTATCTGGGGATGCGCTATGTCGATGCGCGCGCCTGTCATGAACGCGGCGCGTCGGATGTGGTGGCAGAGGTGCGCAAAATTGTCGGCGATCATCCGACCTATGTGACCTTCGATATCGACGCGCTGGACCCGGCCTTTGCGCCCGGCACAGGCACCCCGGTCTGGGGCGGCTTGGCAAGCTGGCAGGCGGCGGCGATGCTGCGCGATCTGGCGGGGATCAATATGGTTGGCGGCGACATTGTCGAAGTCTCGCCGCCCTATGACACCACAGGGGCCACGGCGATTGCAGGCGCGCATGTGGCGATGGAATTATGCTGTTTAGCGCTTTGGAACAAAAGGAATAAATGATGCCAAATCAACCGATCAGCGGCAATGACCTGGCCCGGTTTTCGGGGCCACAAAGCTTTATGCGCCTGCCGCAGGTGGACAGCGCTGCGGGGCTTGATGTGGGCTTTATCGGCATTCCGATGGATATCGGCACGTCATGGCGGTCCGGCACAAGGATGGGACCAAAGCAATTGCGCGAACAATCAGCGATGATCCGGCCTTATAACATCCAGACCGGGGCCGCGCCCTTTGACGCATTGCAATGTGCCGATCTCGGCGATGTGCCGGTCAATACGTTCAGCCTGTCCGATACGATCCGCATTATTACAGAGACTTATGCCGCACACCTCAAGCATGACTTTATTCCGATGACGCTTGGCGGTGATCATACGCTGACCTTGCCGGTGTTGCGCGCAGTGGCGGGCAAGCACGGGCCGGTGGCGCTGGTCCATGTCGATGCCCATGCCGATGTGAATGACGAGATGTTCGGCGAACGCGAAACCCATGGCACCGTCTTCCGCCGCGCCTATGAAGAAGGGATCATCACCGCCGATAAAGTATTCCAGATTGGGCTGCGCGGCACCGGCTATACGGCGGATGATTTCACCGAAGCCGCCGGATGGGGGTTCAATCAATATCTGGCCCCTGATCTGTGGCATAAATCGCTGTCGCCTTTGGCGGCAGAGATCAAGGCGCAGATCGGTGATCAGCCCTGTTACATCACCTATGATATCGACAGCCTTGACCCTGCTTATGCGCCCGGCACCGGCACGCCGGAAATCGGCGGGCTGACTACGCCGCAGGCGATGGAGCTGATCCGGGGGCTGCGCGGGCTGAATATCGTCGGCTGCGATCTGGTGGAGGTGTCGCCGCCCTATGACCCATCCGGCAATACCGCGCTGACCGGGGCGAATCTGATGTTTGAAATGCTGTCGATCCTGCCGGGGGTGCCTTACCGATGATGATGAATATTCTGGCCGTGATCGCGCTTTTGGCGCTGGGGTTGATGGCCTATGTGCGGCTGGCCCCGACCGATGTCGAGCGCTGGCACCAGACCGCAACGGTGAATGAACCGGGCGATCTGATCGCACCGGGCGGGTTCCGCGCCGCCCGCCAGATCAATGCTGATGGGGCAGAGGTGCTGGCCGCGCTGGACCGCATCGCTTCTGCCACGCCGCGCACCAGGCGGATCGCCGGATCTGTCAATGATGGCATGATCACCTATCAGACAAGGTCGCTGATCTGGGGGTTTCCTGATCACACCACCGCCGCCGTGCAGGGCGATCTGCTGGTGGTGCATGGGCGTTTGCGCTTTGGCCAGTCCGACATGGGGGTCAACCGGGCGCGGGTGACTGCATGGCTCGACCAGCTTGGCCCCTTGACCACTGCGCCCTGATCGGCCAATCGGTCCTGCATGATAGCTGCTGATAAAATCGAACAGATCATCGACCGTTTCCAGTTTCTGGAGGCGAAGATGTCCGATGGTGCCAATTCAGGCGATATCGCCGCTTTGGGCCGCGAATATGCCGAATTGCGCCCGGTGGTGGAAACCGTGCAGGCCTATAAAGACCTGCTGGCGCAGATCGCCGATACGCAGGCGCTGCTGAAAGACCCCGAAATGCGCGCGCTGGCCGAGGATGAATTGCCGGAACTGAAGGCAGCGCTGGCAGACAGCGAACATGCCGTGCAACTCGCACTGCTGCCCAAAGATGCCGCCGATGCACGGCCTGCCTTGCTGGAAATACGGCCCGGCACCGGCGGGGATGAGGCATCGCTTTTCGCGGCTGATCTGTTGCGGATGTATCAACGCTATGCCGAAAATCAGGGCTGGCGGTTTGAAATCCTTGAACAAAGCCTGACCGAACTGGGTGGCATCAAAGAGGTGGTCGCGCGGGTCGCAGGCGAAGGCGTCTTTGCCCGGCTGAAATATGAAAGCGGTGTCCACCGTGTCCAGCGCGTGCCGGAAACCGAAAGCGGCGGGCGCATCCATACCTCTGCCGCCACCGTCGCGGTGCTGCCAGAGGCGCAGGATGTCGATATCCAGATCAATCCCAATGACCTGCGCATTGATACGATGCGCGCCAGCGGGTCGGGTGGGCAACACGTGAACACCACCGATTCGGCGGTGCGTATCCTGCATATTCCCACCGGGTTGATCGTGGTCAGCGCCGAGAAATCGCAACACCGCAACCGTGAAATCGCGATGCAGGTGCTGAAAACCCGGCTGTTCGATCTGGAACGCCAGAGGATCGACGGCGAAAGATCGGCTGATCGCAAGGCGCAGGTCGGGTCGGGCGACCGGTCGGAACGGATTCGCACCTATAATTTCCCGCAAGGGCGGCTGACAGATCACCGGATCAATCTGACGCTCTATTCGCTGGGGCAGGTGATGGCAGGCGATCTGGATGCGATCATTGACGCCCTGCAATCAGAGGCGCAGGCGACCCTGCTGGCCGAGATGGGCGCGTGAGCGGGTTTTTCGCGGGCGGGCGCTATTGGGATCTGAACGCCGCAGATGTCGCGGCTATGGATCAGGCCCGCGCGCGGCTGGCGGCAGCTGGGGTCACCGACCCCGGTCACGAATCCCGGCTGATCTGGGCGCATGTGGCCGGTGATGCGGTGCGCTTTGCCGATATGGTCGCGCAAAGGGCGGCGCGCGTGCCGCTGTCTCATCTGCTGGGCTACCGGGATTTCTACAACCACCGCTTTGTCGTGACCGCCGATGTGCTGGACCCGCGCCCCGATACCGAATCCATCGTGATCGCAGCACTTGAACAGCCTTTTGCGCAGGTGCTGGACCTTGGGACCGGGTCCGGCTGTATCCTATTGTCATTGCTGGCAGAACAACCGCAGGCGCGGGGGCTGGGTGTGGATATCTCAGAGGCCGCGCTTGCCGTGGCGGCGCGGAACAGCGCGGCTTTGGGGCTGGATCAGCGCGCGGACCTGCGCCTGTCGGATTGGTTCAGCAAAGTCACCGGGCAATTTGATCTGATCATCTCCAACCCACCCTATATCGCGGCGGATGAAATGTCCGGCCTGCAGCCCGAAGTGCGCCTGCATGAACCAGCCGGCGCCCTGACCGATCACGGCGACGGCCTGTCCTGTTACCGGATCATCGCGGCGGGCGCGCCCGCGCATCTGGCCAAAGGCGGGCGTCTGATGGTCGAGATCGGGCCGACACAGGCAAGAGCGGTCAGCGCCATGTTCAGTGCTGCAGGTTTCACCGATTTGGCTGTGATCAACGACCTGGACGGGCGAAACCGTGGTATTTTGGGCCATTGGCAGGGTTAAGATCAGCGGTTCGACGCAAATATGCCGGGTCAGGGCAATTTTGACTTGTCATGGCGGAAATGCCATGCTTATTGCATGTCATCGGATGGATAAGAGAATGTTTATCTCTCTCCGATATGTCGCCAATCCATCGCACGGCCTGCAGTCAAGAGACGCGCAAAAGCGCGACAACGCGCCAGCGCAAGGTCAGCCAAAGGCTCGAAAGCACATCTATGAGATCATCTAAGTCACGTTCGCGGAACAAGAACCGCACGCCACGTCCCTCGGGCGGCAATATCATCAACCGGGTTTTCGAAAGCTCTGGCCCTGACGGTAAAGTGCGCGGCACGCCGCAGCAGATCATCGAGAAATACAATCAATTGCACCGCGATGCGCAATTGTCCGGTGACCGGGTGAATGCGGAAAATTTCGCGCAACATGCCGAACATTACACCCGCCTGCTGGCCGAAGCCCAGCGTGAGGTCGATCAGCGTCGTGAAGAGGTCGAGGCCCAGAACCGCGAACGTCAGGCCGAACGTGACAAGGAACGGCAGGACCGAATTCAGGCGCAGGAAGCGGCTGGCAATCAGCAAAACAACGACCAGAATACAGGCAATGACCAGCCCGATCCGCGCGATACCAATGCTGCGCGGGATGATCAGCCCGACACCAATCTGGTCGACACGCCAGAGGAAAAGCCGCAGCAGCAGCCGCGCGCGCGCAAACCCCGCGCCCCGCGCAAGCCGCGCCCAGAGACGCGCGAAACCAACAGCGCTGCCGAAAACAGCTCATCCGAAAACAGTTCGCCCGAAGCGGCTGAATAAGATTTAGCGCGCAGCGGCCAGGCTGCGCGCCAAGGCGCAAAACGCCTCCAACCCGACCTGTTCGGCGCGCTCGGTCGGTTTGATGCCCACAGCCTGCAAATGATCCTCGATCACCGGGCTGACGGATTTCAGCGCCGACCGCAGCATCTTGCGCCGCTGGTTGAACGCCGCCGCCACCACCATGTTCAACACGCCGGGATCGGCGGGAAACCGTGGCGCGGGCAGGGCGGTCAGATGCACGACGGCGGAATGCACCTTGGGTGGTGGGCTGAACACTTCTGGCGGCAGGTTCATCATGATTTTCGCATCGGCGCGCCATTGCGCCAGCAGTGCCAGCCGCCCATAAGCCTTGCCGCCCGGCTGGGCGACGATCCGTTCCGCGACCTCGCGCTGGAACATCAGGGTCAGACTGTCCCAGAACGGTGGCCATTGCGGCGGCGTCAGCCAGCGCACCAGAAGTTCGGTGCCGACATTATAGGGCAGGTTGGCTGCGACCTTGATCGGGGCTTGCAGGTAATCCAGCGGATTGACCTCCAGTGCATCGCCTTCGATGACCTGCAACCGGCCCGGATAGGCCGCGGCAATCTCGGCCAAAGCAGGCAGGCAACGCGGGTCCTTTTCAATCGCCAGGACCCGCCGCGCGCCGGATGCCAGCAAGCCACGCGTCAGCCCGCCGGGGCCGGGGCCGATTTCCAGCACATCTGCCCCTGTCAGATCCCCCGCCAACCGCGCGATCCGGGCGGTCAGGTTCAAATCAAGCAGGAAATTCTGGCCCAAGGATTTCTTCGCTGCCAGTTCGTGCCGCGCAATCACATCCCGCAGCGCTGGCAGATCATCAATCCCGCTCATGCCATCTTCCGAGCTCCGTGAATTGCCTTTGGCAATTCACGGTAATCCCCGCCGGAGGCATAGAATCTTTTTGCCATATCACCGGCCTGACGCAGCGCCGCAATCATCGATGTCGGATCAGCCACGCCCTTTCCGGCAATATCGAAGGCCGTGCCATGATCGGGCGAGGTGCGGATAAACGGCAGACCGAGCGTGACATTCACCCCGCCTGCGAAATCAATCGTCTTGATGGGGATCAGGGCTTGGTCGTGATACATGCAGATCGCCACATCGTAACGCGCGCGCGCGGCGGTATGGAACAAGGTATCGGCAGAATGCGGGCCGCTGATATCCAACCCTTCAGCGCGCAGGGCATCCAGCACAGGGGTGATCATCTCCAATTCCTCCCCCCCCATCTTGCCGTCCTCGCCCGCATGCGGGTTCAGCCCGGCCACGGCGATACGGGGCGCTGGAATACCGAACTGGCGGCGCAGGGCGGCATGGGTGATCAGGATCGTGTCGGTCAGCAGACGCGCGCTCAGGGCTTCGGGCACTTGCGCCAGCGGGATATGGATCGTGGCGGGCACAACCCGCAGGCCCTCGCAGGCCAGCATCATCACGACACGCTCCACACCGGCCAATGCGGCCAGATATTCGGTATGGCCGGGATAGGTGAAACCGGCACCGTCGATCAGCGCGGCTTTGTGAATTGGCGCAGTGCAGATCGCGCTGGCCTGCCCTGTGCGCACCAGATCAACCCCGGTGGCAATCGCATCGATCACGCCTTGTGCATGTCGGGGATCGGGCTGGCCCGCGACGGCACCACTGCCGAAATCGCGCGCCAGCACGGCCATCTTGTCGGGTGTCACCCCCCCCGGATCAGTGACGATCTGCACGGGCGTGCCCGCTGGCAGATGCGTCGGATCGCCGATCCAGACCATCGGCAGGTCGTGGCGCAGCGCGGCCCAGGCTTTGGCTGCGACCTCTGGCCCGATGCCTGCCGGTTCGCCACAGCTGATGGCGATGGGTTTCATCGGCCGCTGATCACCGCCTGCGCGCGCAGGTCTTCGACCAGAGCGGCGGCCAGGGTCCCCAGTCGCTGCCCCCGGATCTGGTTCCGCACGACATCCGGGTCAGCATCGGCTGCAGCGCCGCGATTGCGCTGGCACAGCATCAGGAACACCAGCGTCTGACCGTTGTTGCGGGTCAGATTGGTGGAAACTTCATTCGGGTCCAGCCGTGCGAGTTCCAGCGCGATATCATCGGGGATCTGCGCCGGGGCCTGTTCCACGCGGTCCAGCACCTCGCGCGGTTGGTTGCGGGCGATGCCGTAAAGATCGTCGCAGGTATCGACGTTATTGGCGACATCACGGGCAATCCGCAGCCCTGCTTCGGTCCGGCCACCGGGGATGTAATAGGCAGCATAGTCAAGGCTGGTGGGCGGCAGAGCAGGGCGGACCGCCTCGCGCTGGCCACGCTTCTGGAACAGGGCGATCCCGTTGGGGATCATGATCGGCGCGGTGACCTCACCGGTTTGCAGGCCAAGGATCAGATCCTGCAATTGCGGCGGATAATTCGAGATTGGCAACCAATCCAGCCGCCCGCCGTTTTCCCGTGATGGCAAGGCAGAGACCTGACGCGCCGCCGCTTCAAAATCGGCAAAAGAACGCATCTGCGAAATCTGATTGGCGGCCTGACCCGCACGATCGGCCATTTCTGGCGGCGCGGCGATGATGATTTCGGACAAAAGCACCTCGATCTCGGTGCGCGCACCACCTTGCTGGCCCAAGGCGCGGGCGACATCGGCATCGGTCACCGTGACTTCACGGTTGAAACGGGCTCGGACATATTCGCGCCATGACACGCCGATGGTGACGAAATCGCGCAGGGTGACGGCATCAACGCCGCTTTGCGCCAGCATCTGGTTGAACTGGGCCAGTGACATATCGGCGCGACCGGCGAATTCGTCCAGTGCGGCATCAATCGCGTCTTGCGGGATGGTCAGGCCAACACGGTCGATTTCCTGCTGTTTCAGCCGATCCTCGATCAATTGATCGCGGGCGACCTGCGCGACATTGCCGGGGGTGCGGAACGCCTCCAGCAAACGGATGCGCTGCGACAGCTCATATTGGGTGATCACCCGTTCATTGACGGTGATCGCCGGGGCGAACTGGTTCTGGGCGGTCGCTGTACCGGTCTGTCCCAATGTCAGGGTCAGCACCAGCAGGGCGGTTAAAAGGGTCAATCCACGCATGCGGTCCTCTATTCTTCTTGTCACTGTTGGCATTGAGCGGCAGGCCCACCAGCAGATCGCCCGGCAGAAAACCCAGCTAAAGAGCCGCTTAGCCCGAAAGTGGTTGTCGGATCAACACTACTGGAAGACGTATAGCGGCGCGAGGCCGAAACTTCGATAGTCACACATTCGTTTTGCCAGCCGAAACCGACGCCGACCTGCACCGGCTGGTCAGCGGCGATGTCATAGCGCGCATCCAGCGACATCCGCCAGGCATCGCTCAGCACGAAAGAGGCATCCAGCGTCCATTCCGAAATCGCCGAGCCGCGGTTTTCGGCCAGATCGCGGTCCTGCCAGATATAAGCTGCCCCCAGATCAACCCAACCCGCGCTCCAGCGCGCGCGGCCATCGGTGCGTGTGGTTTCCAGCGTGTCGTCAAACAGGCCGCGTAATTCCAGCAAAAACCCCTCGGGAGAGACATATTGCCCGGCAACCAACCAATCGGATCGTATCCCGTCCAGCCCCGAAGAGGAGGAGAAATCCGGTTGCGCCTCACTGCGGTAAATCCGCCCCATCGTCAGGGTCGATGACGCCCCGCCCGCACCAAGCCGGGTCCAGGACAGGCCTGCCGACAGCTGGCCGCCGGTTTCAATCGCATCCTGCCCGGCAAAGCGCGACCGGTCGAACAGATTTGCCAGGTCCAGTTCCGATCTTGTGCTGTCCTCGTTGGGTGGTCTGCGGCCATAGATTTCGGCCCAGTTCAGGCTCAGCGTCGGTTCCAGCAGATGGCTGGCACCGCCGTCGCTACCTTGCCTGATCAGCGGCCAGCGCAGCGTCGCCGCGACATTCGGCACCACCCGGACAGATGTTGTCGGAAAGGCGCTGTCATCGGTGACCCGGTAGATATCGCCGCGCAGCCCGGTCTGGGCTGATCCGGCCAGACCGAATGGCAGGATCCAGTCCTGCCGCCAATCCGCGCGGCCCCCGGCGCGGGTCACATCGCGGCCCGCCTCACCGTCGGTGCTGTCGGTGCGATAGGCGGTGTCCATGCTGGTCGCATAGGTCAGCGTGCCGCCCGCTTCCGGCCTGATCCGCGCCTCACTGCGCACCTCGCCGATGATCGGCGGCAGGGTGGCATTGCTTTCGGCATCGCGCAGGGTCTGGTAATAGCTGAGCCGGAGTTCATTCAGACTGGTATCGGTCACCCGCACCAGATTGACCGCGCTTTCCAGCCGGTCCTGGTCGTTATAGCCGTAATCCAGCAAATAGGCCTTGTCCGAAACGGTTTCGATGTTGAACTGCAACTGATAGCCACCGGCCAGTGCGAAACTGCCATCGGCAAACAGATAAGACCTTGTATCATCCTGCAGGGTATCCTCGCTGACCGCGCCGCGGATATTCACACTGCCGGAAACAAAGGCGCGGCGAAAGGCGATTTCCAGCGTCCGTGTCTGGGCCGAGACATAGGGCGTCAGCGTGATATCGGCGTGATCGCCCAGCGGCACGAAATAGGGCAGTTTGATCCCCGCACCCAATTGGCTGGTATTGCGCTGACGCGGGATCAGGAAACCTCTGGCGCGGTTCAGGGTCGGGTCTGGCAATCGCATCGCGGGCAGCCAGAACACCGGTACGCCGCGCACCCGGAATGTGGCATTTTCAAAGTAAAGCTGCTTTTCCAGCGTGTCATGCACCACCCGTTCGGCCCGGATTTCCCATAGCGGCGCGCGGGTGCCACAGACCTGACAGGATGATGCGGCAGAGCGGTATAGCTGCAAATAGCGGCCATCCTGCCGGTCGATCTGATTGGCGACCAGTTGTAATTGCTGATCCAGCACCAGACGCGCCCCGATCAGGATGCCGCCTTGCAGCCTTGGGTCCAGATCGGCGCTGTCGGCGGTCAGCAGCGCACCCCCTGGTTCCTGCACCACAATCGGACCGGTGATCAGCAGCCGGTCGGTGGTGCGGTCATAGGTGATCGCGCTGGCGCGCAGGCTGGTGCCTTCGAAAAACACCTCGACATTGCCGCTGGCAACCAATTGGTTATCCGCATTCAGCGTCACATTATCCGCCACCAAAGTGGCGGCCTGCTGCGCGCGGACCAGACCCGGCAGCAGCATCAGGATCAAAACCAGCCAGCGCATCAGCCGTCCTCATTATGTAAAAGCAGACCAAGCGACAGCCCGATGGCAGCCAAAGGCGGTGCCCAGGCGGCCAATGCGGCGGGCAATTGCCCGTTCTCGCCCAGCACCTGCGCAAAATTGCGGATGAAATAGATCACAAAGGCCAGCAGGATCGCAAACATCACCATCAACCCGGTGCGCCCGCCACGCTGATGGCGGATCGTGAAACTGGCCCCGATCATCACCATCGCCATCAGGAAAAACGGCTGCGCGATCTCGCTGTGCAGCCAGACCTGATGGCGCTGTGCGGAAAACCCCGCCGCCTGCAACCGGTCAATGAAAGCGGGCAATTCCCAGATCGGAATCGATGATGGCGTGCCGAAACTGTCGCGGATCTGATCCGGCGTCAGGCTGGAATCAATGCGCAGCGCGGCAGATTGGTTTGCACCGGCCTCGGGGGTGACCGCATCGCCAAAGGTCCATGATTTCGCATTGGTCAGCACCCAGGCCCCATCGGTCAGGATCGCGCTTTCGGCATTGATCCGCCGCGCGGGGCCGGTATCGGGGGCAAAGGTGATAAAGGTCACATCCGACAGCACGGTGCCATCCAGATTGGCACTGGCCGCGCGGATCACGGTCTGCCCTTCATCCGATCCCTGCCGCAGCCATAGCCCCGATGACCCGATCGACAGGACCGATGCATTGCCGCGCAAGGCACCGCCGCGCGCCTCGTATTCCTTGGATGTCGCCGCGACAATCGGGTTCAGGATCGCCACTGCCAGCACGCCGATCAGCAAAGCCACCGTCAAAGGCGCTGACAGGGCGCGCAGTGCCGACCGGCCCGCAGCCCGGGTCACCACAAGTTCCGATGACCGCGCCAGCGCCAGAAACAGCGCAATCGCCGCCAGAATCATGATCAGCGGCAGGATCTGATAGATCGCCTGCGGGATATTCAGCAAAGTCAGTTCAAACAGGTCCTGAAACGTCGCATCGGCGCTGGCATAGCGGCGCAATTGTTCGACCAGATCCAGAAACAGCATGATCAGCAGAAAAATCGCAAGCACGCCTAGAAAGGTCATCAGAAACCGGCGCGCAAAGTAACGGTGCAGAATCATGCAACAGCCCCGGCAGGCCGTGGACGACGGCGGAACAGATAGGGGCGGCTGGCCCAGAACAGCAGGAACCAGACAATGACAAGACCGCCAAGGCTGGGCAGATAGGTCAGAAACCACAGCTGCGCATTGGCGCGCGCTGCATTCAGCCCGGCGGTTTCCAGCGCCTTGATCACCACGATCAGCGCGATGGCCGCCACGATCTGCCGCCAGACGCCAAACCGGCTGTAGCTGCCAACCATCAGCGTGGCAAAACCGATCAGCGCCGCCACCGTGCCCAGCAGCGACTGGCTGAACCGGTCATGCCCGTCGGCGATCAGCCGCGCCGCGGGCGTGCCGGTCTCTGCCTCCAGCTCCGGCGTGGGGTTTAGCAGCTCCCATGTCGACAGATGCGAGGCCCGCCGCCCGCCATCGGTGCCAGCGGCGATCAGATCACCGATATTATAGGAAAGATCGGCAAATCGCGTGGTAAACAGCCGCTGATCTGCCAGCCGCAGGGTCTGGACCATGCCGTCGATCATCACCAGCTGGGTTTCATCCTGTTCGCGCAACAAAAAGGCGCGGGCGGCGGTATAGGTCACATGTTCCTCGGGGCTGCGGGTATCGGCCAGAAAGACATCCTGCAATTCACCGCCCGGTGTGATGTCGCGGATATAGACCGTGATGCCCGACACCGGTTCGATAAAGGCACCGGGGGTCAACAGACGGCCGGTGATGTTGCGCGCAATCTCGGCCTGGCGCAGGGTCAGCTGAGCGCTGCTGGCGGGCACCAGCAGATGCATCAGCACCGACATCATCAGCCCCACGATCAGCCCGAAATACAGCACCGGCCGCGCCAGCCGGAACAGCGAAAACCCGGTGGCCTGTACGACGACCAGTTCGCTTTCGCTGGTCATCCGGTTGGTGACATAGATCGCGGCGGCAAAAGCCGCCAAAGGCAGCGCAATCCGGATCACGCCGGGCAGCGACAGGGCGGTGAATTCCAGAAACACCCCGGCGGATTGCCCATCGGCGATCAGCTGGTCAAACAGCACCACCGCGCGGTTGATCCAATAGACCAGCACCAGCACCAGACTGAAAAAGCCGAACAGCATCATCAGTTGGGACAGCATATATCTGTCAAATCGCGCCAATTTCCGGTCCTTTGCCCCGCCACTTGCGGTAAACTATCCCAAGCTACGGGCGGATTGAACAGCTAACTGGTCATTGCCGGGGCCACGGGCTACCTATTGCCCATCAACGCCTTCACACAGGAGCCACCATGCCCATCCCAGCCGAGATCCAGTTTCGCGAAACCGCCCTTGACCAGCTTGCCGAAACGCGGGGAAAGATCGCCGTTTTCGTGGATCTGGATGGAAGAATGGATCAGGGCGGGCGCAAACTGAACAGCCTGACCCGGAAATCGGTGGAAAAACTGACCGGCTCTGACGCGTTTGAAAAGCTGCCGGTGGGTGATCTGATCCAGATCAGCTATCCGGTCGGTCTGGCGGCAGAGGCGGTCTGCGTCGTGAAACTGGGCCGCCGGCCTTCGGTCAGCGAGGCGCGCCGCGCCGGTGCCGGGCTGGCCCGCGCGCAGGCCGGACAGGATCTGCTGGTGCTGGCCGGCAGCAATCCGCGCGCCGCCGAGATCGCGCTGGGGCTGGCGCTGCGCGGCTATCAGTTTGACAGCCACAAGACCGGCGAAAAAACCGCCCCCGGCAAAATCCGGTTCATGGTCGCAGAACCAGAGATATTGGCCAAAGCCGCCGCCCCGATGGCCGCCGTCGCCGAAGGTGTGTTTTTCACCCGCGATCTGACCAATGAACCGGCCAATGTGCTGACCACCGATGATTTCGCCGCAAGGCTGGCCGCGATGCAGGACCTCGGGCTTGATGTCGAAATACTGGAAGAGGCTGATCTGGCCCGCCTTGGCATGCGCAGCTTGCTGGCGGTGGGGCAAGGCTCTGACAGCCCGACCAAAGTGGTGGTAATGTCCTGGAACGGCGGCAAAAAAGGTGACGCACCTTTCGCGCTGGTCGGCAAAGGCGTGGTTTTCGACACCGGCGGGATCAGCCTGAAACAGGCCGCCGGTATGGAAGAGATGACAGCGGATATGGGCGGCGCAGGCGTTGTCGCCGGTGTCATGCGCACGCTGGCCCTGCGCAAATCTAAGGCCAATGTCGTGGGCGTTGTCGGGCTTGTGGAAAACATGCCATCCGGCTCTGCCACCCGTCCCGGTGATGTGGTCCGCTCGATGAAAGGCGACACGGTCGAGATCATCAATACCGATGCCGAAGGACGGCTGCTGCTGGCCGATGTGCTGTGGTACACGCAGGATCGGTTCAAACCCTGCGGCATGATCAATCTGGCCACGCTGACCGGTGCCATTCTTGTCGCGCTGGGGCATGAAAATGCAGGCCTGTTTTCCAACAATGACCAGCTGTGCAATCAATTCCTCAAAGCGGCAGAGGCAGAGGGCGAAGGTGCCTGGCGGATGCCTTTGGCGAAACCCTATGACGCGCTGATCAAATCGCGGATTGCGGATATGAAAAACGTCGGCGGGCGCTATGCCGGATCAATCACCGCGGCGCAATTCCTGCAACGGTTCGTCAAGGATGACGTGCCATGGTGCCACCTTGATATCGCCGGTGTCGCCAATGTCTCGGCGGACACGGCACTGGCCCCCGCCGGGGCGACCGGCTGGGGCGTGATGGCGCTGAACCGGCTGATCGCGGATAATTTTGAGGGCTAGATGGGCGCGGTATTCTTTTACGAATTGCAGGGCAGCCCGCTGGAAACCACGCTGCCGATGCTGCTGGACAGGGCGCGCGGGCAGGGCTGGCGGGTGCTGGTGCGTGGCAGTGATCCGGCTCTTTTGGCGCGGCTGGATGACCTGCTGTGGCAGGGGCCGGTGGATGCTTTCCTGCCGCATGGGCTGGCGGGCGGGCCGCATGATGCGGATCAGCCCATCCTGCTGGGCGATGTGCCCAGCGATGGTTTCGCCTGTGTGATGGCGGTGGGCGGTGCCGATGTCACCGCAAAAGAGGCCGAGGCATTGGACCGCGCCTGTATCCTGTTTGACAGCCAGGACGCGGCCAAGGCCCGCGCCCGCGTGCAGTGGAAAACCCTGACCGAGGCCGGGATCGCCGCGCAATATTGGGCGCAGGAGGACGGGCGCTGGGTGAAAAAAGCGGAAAAGCCAGCAAAGGCATAAGAGTCTCAGGGGCTCCGCCCCTTACCCCGAAGTATTTTTGGAAAAAAGAAGACGAGGCGCGCATCTGCCCATCTTCCGAGCCGAAATATCCCCGCCGGAGGCTTGAAAGTTCTTCTTAAAACGCAAAGCTCGAATCAAAATCCGGCGGCAGTTCAGGGGCAGGCGCGCAGGCGGCCAGCAGCAATATCAGGGCAAAGCATCGGATCATCGGGTCAGCACCAGTTGGTTGTTGGCAATCTCGATCCGGTCATAAAGCCCCAGATAGGTCATGCCAAGCAGGCTTTCATCCATTTCGCCGCCATTGACGACGGCAGACACCGGACCATCGGTGATACCTTCCAATGTGACGCGATCCAGGGTCACCGGCGCGGTGGGGACGGTGCCATTGGCGGTGCTGGCGATACCGGAATAGGTCAGGGTTTCGGTGTCAATCCCGATCCGTCGCGCATCACGTTCGGACAGCACGACCTGGCTGGCCCCGGTATCAACGATAAACCGGACCGGTGTGCCTTCGACATCCAGTGTCAGGAAATAATGCCCACCGGGGCCGCGCGGCACGGTGATCACCCCGTCGCCCATACTGGCCTGACGCGGGCTGACATTCTGGGAAATATCGCCCCAGAGCCCGTAAGCCCCGATCACACCGATGAAAATCAGCGCCCAGATCGCGGCCTGTTGCGCCATCTTGCCCAGATTGTTACGCCCGGCAACAATGGCAGAGCCGCCAATCGCGGCGGCCAGCAGGACGAGATAGGTCAGTTGCATGATCTGTTCGGTGCTCATGACCCCTCATATAGGGCTTATGCGCCGATTCCAAACCCCCGCAATCCGTCCATCACGAATTGCACCGCCAAGGCGGCCAGCAACATGCCCAGCACCCGGGTCAGGATGTTCAGCCCGGTCTTGCCCAGCACACGTTCGATCATTGGCGCGGCGAGGAAGGACAGAAAGGTGATGATCAGCACCGCAAAGACCACGCCCGAAATCGCGCCGTAATCAGCCGCCGAAGGACTGTTGCCCGCCAGCAGGATCACCGTGGTGATCGCCCCCGGCCCCACGATCAGCGGCAGGGCAAGAGGGAAGACCGACGGATCATCCTGATGTTCGGCCTGACCTTCGGCGGCATTGTCTTCGCGCCGGGCCTGACGGCGCTGGAACAGCATATCAAGGGCTGTCAGGAACAACAGCACACCACCGGCGATCCGGAATGCATCCATCGAAATGCCGATGAAACCCAGCAAAGCCTCGCCCACGAACAAAAACAGCATCAGCAGGCAGCCCGCGACGATACAGGCGCGGATCGCAATGACCCGGCGCTGGCTGGGCGTCATGCCTTGGGTCAGGGCAATGAATACCGGTGCCAGCCCCGGCGGGTCCATGATGATGAACAGCGTCGTGAAGGCGGCGATCAGGGCGGGCAGTTCGGTCATCGGGTCCTGTCTGGCGTGGAAAAGATTCTAGGCCTCCGGCGGGAGTATTTCGCACAAAGCTAGGATGTCAGGCTTTTTCCGCCTTTTCCAGCTTTTCAAGGCTGGCCATCCACATTGCCTCGGCGCGGCCCAGACCATCCATGACTTCGGCATACTTCTTGTTCCAAGTCGCCAATTCGCCCGCTTTGGCATCATCATAAAGTGCCGGGTCAGCCAGCTTCTTGGCCAGCTTATCGCGCATATCATTGATTTTTGTGACACGCTCTTCGTTCTTGCGCACATCGGCGCGCAGGGCGAGGATTTCATCACGGGTCGGTTTCGGCGCGGATTTTGGTTTCGGCTTGTCCTTTTCGGCAGGCTTTTCCGGCGTCAGCAGCAACCGGCGATAGGATTCCAGATCGTCATCATAGGGTTTGACATGGCCGTCCTTGACCAGCCACAGCCGGTCGGCGACCATCGACAACAGGTGCATATCGTGGCTGACAAGGATGACAGCGCCGGAATAGGCGGTCAGCGCCTCGACCAAAGCCTCGCGGCTTTCGATATCAAGGTGGTTTGTCGGCTCATCGAGGATCAGCAGATGCGGCGCGGGCAGGGTGGCCAGCAGCAGCGACAGACGCGCCTTTTGGCCACCGGACAGACGTCCAACCTCGGTTTCCGCCTGATCCGCGCCCAGGCCGAAACCGGCCAGACGCGCGCGCAGCCGGGCTTGGCCTTCGCTGGCGCGTTCGCGCATCAGGTGTTGCAGGGGTGTTTCATCGACGTAAAGCTCATCAACCTGATGCTGGGCGAAGAACCCGATGCGCAGCTTGTTCGATGTCACCATCGTACCGCGCGCGACATCCAGCCGCCCGGACAGCATTTTCGACAGGGTCGATTTGCCTTCACCATTGCGGCCCAAAAGCGCGATCCGGTCGTCTTGGTCAATGCGTAGATTCAGATCATGCAACACGATTGTATTGCCGTAACCCACTGCTGCACCTTCAGTGGCAATGATCGGCGGCGCGAGCTCTTCAGGTTCAGGGAAGGTAAAGACCGTGCGCGCCGCATCTTCCGGCGCGCGGATGGTTTCCATCTTTTCCAGTGCCTTGACGCGGGACTGCGCCTGTTTCGCTTTGGATGCCTTTGCCTTGAACCGATCCACAAAGGCCTGCAGATGCGCGCGTTTCGCGTCCTGTTTCTTGGCCGCCGATGTCATCAAGGCGCGCTTTTCGGCGCGTTGCTTGGCGAACATGTCATAGGTGCCGGTATAGTAAATCAGCCCCTTGTCTTCCAGATGCAGGATGCCGCCGACCGACCGGTTCAGCAATTCGCGGTCGTGGCTGACGATCAGCACGGTATGGGGGTATTTGACCAGATAGGCCTCCAGCCAGAGCGCACCTTCGAGGTCGAGATAGTTGGTCGGCTCGTCCAGCAACAGCAGATCGGGTTCCGAAAACAGCACCGCGGCCAGCGCTACGCGCATCCGCCAGCCGCCTGAAAAGGCCGAACAGGGCTGTTGCTGTTCTTCATGGGTGAAGCCCAGACCTTTCAGGATCGTCGCGGCGCGTGCTTCGGCAGACCAAGCGTCGATATCGGCCAGACGCGTCTGCACCTCGGCGATGCGGTCGGGGTCGGTGACGGTTTCCGCCTCGGCCAGCAAAGCTTCGCGTTCCTGATCGGCGCGCAGCACGGTGTCGATCAGCGACACTTCATTGCCGGGGACCTCCTGAGATACACCGCCGATTTTCCAGCCTTTGGGAATGCTGACATTGCCGGTATCCAGCACCATTTCGCCCCGGATAATCCGGAACAGGGTGGTCTTGCCCGACCCGTTGCGCCCCACAAGCCCGACCTTATGGCCGGTGGGAATGGTGACAGTGGCGTTTTCGACCAAAGTGCGGCCTTCGACGGAATAGGTGAGATCTGATATTTTCAACATGGGCTTGCCTTGCCCCATCGCGCGCGCCGGGTCAATCGGTGGAAATGGGGTTGCGGGGTGCTGGCGGGCCTTTTCACGCGGGATGGCGCATGTTAGGGCAGCGCCAGTTCAACCCAAACAGTGAAAGACCCATAATTATGGCGATCCAGCGTACATTTTCCATCATCAAGCCCGACGCGACCAAGCGTAACCTGACCGGCGCGATTGTCGCGAAATTCGAAGAAGCAGGCCTGCGCATCGTCGCATCCAAGCGTATCCAGCTGACACTGGCACAGGCGCAGCAATTCTACGGCGTCCACAAGGACCGGCCGTTCTTTGGCGAGCTGTGTGAATTCATGGTGTCCGAACCTATCGTCGTGCAGGTTCTGGAAGGCGAAGATGCAATTGCGAAAAACCGTGAAGTGATGGGCGCAACCAACCCTGCTGACGCGGCTGACGGCACGATCCGCAAGGAATTCGCGCTGTCAATTGGCGAGAATTCGGTGCATGGCTCGGATGCGCCGGAAACAGCGGCAGAAGAGATCGCGTTCTTCTTCTCAGGTCTCGAACTCGTCGGGTAAATATCGGGTGGGTCGGGGTGAACCCCGACCTACGGGTCGTCCGTTCACGTGGGCGGGTTTTCATCACACGGCGGTCTTTGCGTTTGGTCGGGGAGAACCCCGACCTACGTTATCAGTCACCGTAGGTCGGGGTTCTCCCCGACCCAAAGGCCACCCGCATCACGCTGGTGGCCTTTTCTGCGCCGGGACCACGCCGATCTGATTGAGGATCTGCTCTAACGCCGATCTGTCGGTA
This sequence comes from Loktanella sp., assembly GCA_017390475.1. Classification (GTDB taxonomy): domain Bacteria; phylum Pseudomonadota; class Alphaproteobacteria; order Rhodobacterales; family Rhodobacteraceae; genus Yoonia. Next base: position 278,980 of record JAFPBO010000051.1, on the reverse strand, counting down.
TCAACATGCTGCGCCTTCAGCGCATCGAACTGTACCCGCAAAGCAGCTTTTTCCGCCCCCTTGCAATCGTTCCATGGCCGCCCTTGCAGCGCCATATGCAGCACGTAATAACTGATGAAATGCGGTCTGCTGCCGTTCTGCAGCAACCTTGCATAGGCTGCGTCCGCGCCGATATCATGCAGGTCTTCCGCCGTGGAAATCCCCACAGCGCGAAGTGACCCGGCAAAAGCGGGGCCTATATTGCGGATTGTCTCAAGCACGGCCATGCAGGCAGATTACCCGCTGGCCCCGCGAAATCCAGCTTAGATCGACGCCAGATCAGTAAAAAGCGGTTTGGCCGGAACCTGCGCCTGCATCTGGGCAGGTTGGGCTTTGGCGGTGCTTTGGCCCATTTGTGCGGGCTGCGCTGTCGGTTTGGGTTGGGAAGACGCCATTTGATATGGTCCTGATTTGCTGCTCGTGGGGCCGATAATACAGCCGGACTGGCCCTGCAAGCCAGCCCGCTAGATTCGCGTCACGATTCCCGTGACAATTTTGTGACGTCAGCTTTTGCCGCGTTTCGGCGCGCCGCCACCGGGTTTGCCGCCCGGCTTGCGCGGCTTGGCGGTGCCGCCCGGCGGGACGAACCGCTTGGACGTGTCATTGGCGCTGGCCTTGGGCTTGCCATCGGCCTTGGCAAAACCGGGCTTGCCATAGGCAGGCTTGCCACCGGGTTTGCCGGGCCGGGCGAAGCCGCCGGGCTTTCTATCGTCAGATTTGCCCTTGTAAGGCGCACCTTCGGATTTCGCCTTATAGGGCGGCTTGCCTTCGGATTTACCCTTATATTCCGACTTGCCCTTATAGGGCGGCTTGCTGTCGGATTTGCCTTTATAGGCTGGCTTGGCACCATAGGCGACCAAAGCATCGCCATGATCGCGCCGCTCGGGTTTCTGACGGGGTTTGCGGGCCTTGGTGTCATCGGCGGCACCATGGATCGGCTGGATCGCGGCGACATCGGGTTGCGCGGATGGGGGCGGCGCATCCTGATCACGCGGCGCATGGCGGCGCGGTTTTGGCGTGTCACTGTCGTAATCACGTTTCGTCGCACGCGGGCCGCGTTCGCCGATCTGCGGCGCGCCATCCATCTTGGACAGTTTCGCCTGATTTTCCAGCACCATATCGGGGCCAATCGCAGCGAGGAATCCCGCCACGGCAGGTTCGGAAATCTCGACAAAAGTCTCATTCGGCTGGATACGGATCGCGCCGATTTCTGTTTTCGTGATGCCACCGGCCTTGCAGATCATCGGGAGAAGCCAACGCGCCTCTGCCTTGCCTTCACGGCCCACATCGACGCGGAACCAGCGCGACGGGCCAAAGGATTTATGATCGCGCGGCGCGCGTTCCTTGCCGTCGCGGTCCTTGGCCGCAGGGCCATCCTTGTATTCGCTCAGTTCCTCGGGCGCAGAGGTTTTGCCCGCATAGATCCGCAGATAGGCAGCGGCGATCTGTTCAGGCGCATGTTGCGCCAGCAGACGTGCGGCGAATTCCTGTTCGCTGTCGGTAAAGGTTTCCGACCAGACCGGATCATTCAGCAGGCGTTCTTCATCACGCGCAGTGACTTCATCGGCTGTCGGGGGCAGGGCCCATGTCGCTTCCAGCTTGCCCCATGTCAGCAAGTTCTGCGCGCGCCGTTTCATCTTGGCAGGCACGATCATCGCGGAAATACCCTTGCGCCCCGCACGCCCGGTCCGGCCAGAGCGGTGCAGCAGGGTTTCCGCATTGGTCGGCAATTCGGCGTGGATCACCAGTTCGAGATTGGGCAGATCGATCCCGCGCGCGGCCACATCGGTCGCCACACAGACCTGCGCACGCCCGTCGCGCATGGCTTGCAAGGCATGGGTGCGTTCGGTCTGGCTGAGTTCGCCTGACAAAGCCACAGTCGCGAAACCGCGATTGGCCAGACGCGTAGTCAGCCGTGTGACCATGGCACGGGTATTGGCGAAAACGATGGCATTGGGGGCGGCGTAGAAGCGCAGAACGTTGATGATCGCGGCGTCGATATCATGGTTGGCGACGGTCAGCGCGCGGTATTCGATATCGCTGTGCTGGCCTTCCTTGCTGGCGGTGGCGACGCGGACAGCGTTTTTCTGATAGGATTGCGCCAGTTTCGCGATGGCCGCAGGCACGGTGGCCGAGAACATCAGCGTGCGGCGGCTGGGCGGTGCCTGATCAAGGATGAATTCGAGGTCCTCGCGGAACCCGAGGTCCAGCATTTCATCGGCTTCGTCCAGAATGACGGCCTTGATATCGCTCAGATCAATCGTGTTGCGCATGATATGGTCGCGCAACCGGCCCGGTGTCGCGACAACGATCTGCGCGCCACGTTCCAGCGCCCGCTTTTCATCACGGAAATCCATGCCGCCGACGCAGGACGCGAGCGTCGCGCCGGTGCCCGCATAAAGCCACTGCAATTCGCGTTTGACCTGAAGCGCCAATTCGCGGGTTGGTGCGATCACCAGCGCCAAAGGGCGACCGGCAGGGCCGAACAAGCCATCTTCGGGCAGGATCGTCGGGCCGATGGCCAGACCAAAGCCCACGGTTTTACCAGAACCGGTCTGCGCCGAGACGAGCAGATCCTGATCTGCAAGCGCTGCATCTGTCACGGCCACCTGCACTGGTGTGAGGTCGGTATAGCCTTGGGCAGACAGGGCATTCGCAAGGGTCGGGATCATCGTCGTCATCAATCTTGTGCTTTCAGAGCTTTATAAACTCTGCGCCCTACGCTTGATAACCCTGTTTGTATAGGGGCAATGTCGTTTTTGACAGAACGCGCCGGGGGCCAGCCCCCAGCCGCTATGAAGAATCCGGGGGCCAGCCCCCGGACCCCCGGGATATTTTTACTCGGAAGATGGAAGATGTGCGGTGAACCATGCATCGATCCGGGATTTCAGCGCGGACCAGAGCGCGGGCGCGCCGCGCGTGACTTTGACGCCGACGCGGGATTCGAGTTGGGCGGCGGTGACATTGTATTCCGGCCATGTGCCGCCGCCGGTTTCCAGATTGGCGATCACCGGTTGCACCCGGTCAATGGACTTGGCGAAAACGGCATCGGGGGTTTCTGCCGCCTCGAATTCATCCCAGAGCGCGCGGAAGCCGACGGCCTGATCAGGCGGCAACAGGCCAAAGATGCGGGTGGCGGCGGCCTGCTCGATGGCGTCCATCTCTGCTGTGTCGTGATTGCCGTGGATCGGGCTGTCGCCTGCGTCGATTTCCACAAGATCATGGATCAACAGCATCCGGATCACCCGGTCGATATTCACATCGGGGCCGGCCTGTTCGCCCAGCACCAGCGCGTAAAGCGCGATATGCCAGCTATGTTCGCCGCTGTTTTCCCGGCGTGATCCGTCGCAAAGAGACGTGGCGCGCAGCACGGATTTGAGTTTGCAGGCTTCGGTCAGAAAGGCCAGCTGCGCGTTGATCCGGTCAGACATCAGCGGATCACCCGGCGCGGGCCGCTGTCGGGCGTCGGGGGCGCGGTCTTGGCGGGGGCCTGATATTGTCGTGCCGCCCGGTCGGCGAGAAACGCCCGCGCCCGCGCCTCTGCCCGCCGCACGCGCACCGCAGTCTGGTAGCTTTCCTGCAGGATCTGTGACGAGGTCCCCAGCATGTCGCCGATCTGATCCACAATCAGCACATCGCCAGAGGCGGCCTGATCGGCCAAAGCCAGATCAGCCAATTCGCCTGCGACTTTTTCCAAATAGCTTTCGGCCATCTGACTACCGTGTGTTTTCTGTCAACCGCCGCCGGACATAGGTTTTGACCGTGTCGATCATCGGATCCATATGCGGATCTTCAAAGAAATGGCCTGCACCCGGCACTTCATCATGGGTGATGGTGATGCCTTTTTGTTCATGCAGCTTGTTGACCAGCGTGACCGTATCCTGCGGTGGCGCGACCCGGTCATTGCTGCCGTTGATCATCAGGCCAGAGGCCGGACAAGGGGCAAGGAAGCTGAAATCATACATATTCGCAGGCGGGCTGACCGAGATGAAACCGGTGATTTCCGGCCGCCGCATCAGCAATTGCATGCCGATCCACGCGCCAAAGGAAAATCCCGCGACCCAGCAATGTTTGGCATTGCTGTTCATCGATTGCAGATAATCCAGCGCGGATGCCGCATCAGACAATTCGCCGACGCCCTGATCATATTCGCCCTGACTACGTCCGACGCCGCGGAAATTGAACCGCAGTACGGTAAATCCGAGGTTATAAAACGCGTAATGCAGGTTATAGACCACCCGGTTGTTCATCGTTCCGCCGAATTGCGGATGCGGATGCAACACGATGGCGATTGGCGCGTCGCGGTCTTTTTGCGGATGGTAGCGCCCTTCAAGGCGCCCTTCGGGTCCGGGGAAGATGACTTCGGGCATATAATTTCCGTCGCTGGTTGGGTGCGTGCTTTCTTGACGAAAACACTCGGGCACCTTAGAAGGATTCTAAACTTTGGGTCTCGATACCAAAGCTGGCTGGGGCTGAAGTAATGATGCAGCCCTGCGCCGTCAATGGAATTGCGGGAAATGGGCAGGATGCAGATATGAAGTTAAGCACCAAGGGACGCTATGCGATGGTCGCGCTGGCCGATCTGGCGTTGCAGCCTGCCGATGCGCTGGTCAATCTGACTGAGATTTCCAAACGTCAGGATATTTCATTACCTTATCTTGAACAGCTTTTCGTCAAGCTGCGCCGTGCCGGTCTGGTTGAATCGGTGCGCGGGCCGGGCGGGGGCTATCGTTTGTCGCGCCTTCCTTCGGATATTCGCGTGTCAGAAATCCTGGGTGCCGTGGATGAAACCGTATCGGCGATGCACAAAGGGGCCGGGGCCTCTGGCGGGGCCTCGGGCAGCCGGGCGCAATCGCTGACCAACCGGTTGTGGGAAGGGCTTAGCGCGCATGTCTATGTCTTTCTGCATCAGGCAAGGCTGTCAGATGTGGTAAGCAATTCGCTGGCCCCATGCCCGGCGGTCCCGGCACTGTTCGAGGTGGTTGATGAGGATTGAGAGTCGCCGGGGGCGCTGCCCCCGCCCCGGATGTCATCCGGGGCTCCCCCGGGATATTTATGCTCGGAAGATGGGATGAGGGTGTATCTGGATCATAACGCCACCACGCCTTTGCGGGCAGAGGCGCGCGATGCGATGCTGGCGGCGATGGATGTGACGGGCAATCCGTCCAGCGTGCATGCCGAAGGGCGCGCGGCCAAGGCGATTGTCGAGCGCGCGCGCGCACAGCTGGCCGAGGCTGTCGGTGCGGGTGAGGCGGATATTGTGTTTGTGTCCGGTGCGACGGAGGCAGCGGCGCTTGCTCTGGCCGGGCGCGGCTTGCAGGCCGGACCGGTTGAACATGACGCGGTCCATGCCTGGGTTGATCCGGTGCTGCCAGTGCTGAATGGTGCGGTGCAGGTTGCCGATCCGGCCCGCACGACGCTGCAACTGGCCAATTCCGAAACCGGGATCGTGCAGCAATTGCCGGATGGTTTGGCGGTGTCCGATATCACCCAAGGGTTCGGCCGGGTGCCTTTTTCCTATGCCTGGTCCGGCGTGCAGATGGTGTTTCTTTCCGCGCATAAATTCGGCGGCCCCAAAGGGATCGGCGCGCTGATCATCCCGCGTGGCCATGATCTGGCGGCGCAGATCAAGGGCGGCGGGCAGGAAATGGGGCGCAGATCGGGCACGGAAAACGTCATGGCGATTGCCGGAATGGGCGCTGCGGCGGCTGCGGCACAGGCTGATCTTGCGGCGGGACGCTGGGAACAGGTTGCGCAACTTAGAAATATTCTAGAAAAGGCCATTGAGGCTGCCAGCAGAAATACTATTTTTGTAGGGAAAGGCGCGGAACGCTTGCCGAACACGACGTGTTTTGTGACACCGGGCTGGAAAGGCGAAACGCAGGTGATGACGATGGATCTGGCAGGCTTTGCCGTTTCCGCCGGATCTGCCTGTTCGTCAGGCAAGGTCAAACAAAGCCGCGTGTTACGCGCGCTCGGTCTGGACGGTGATGATGCGGCCTGTGCGCTGCGGGTGTCGCTGGGGCTGGATACAACAGAAGAAGAGGTCTTGCGCTTTGCGCAGGCCTGGACAGACAAACGCGCGCGGTTGCGGGCGGCATGAGGGGAAAGAACATGACTGCTTTTGACAAAATCGAAGTGAAAGAGGGTGTCGATCAGGACACAGTCGATGCGGTTGCGGCCCTGTCAGGCACCTATAAACACGGCTGGGAAACCGAGATCGAGATGGATTATGCCCCCAAAGGCGTGAACCCCGATATCGTGCGGCTGATTTCATCCAAGAATGAAGAACCCGAATGGATGACCGAATGGCGTCTGCAGGCCTTCACCCGTTGGGAACAGATGACCGAACCCACATGGGCAATGGTCAGCTATCCCAAGATCGATTTTCAGGATATTTTCTACTATGCCCGCCCGAAAAGCATGGCGGTCAAGCCGAAATCGCTGGATGAGGTCGATCCCAAGCTGCTGGCGACCTATGCCAAGCTGGGGATTCCGCTGAAGGAACAGGCGATCCTTGCTGGTGTCGAAGGGGCAGAGAATATGCCCGCCGAGGGCCGCAAGGTCGCGGTTGATGCGGTGTTTGATTCTGTCTCGGTCGGCACCACCTTTCAGGCGGAATTGAAAAAGGCCGGCGTGATCTTTTGTTCAATCTCCGAGGCGATCCGCGATCACCCGGAATTGGTGAAGAAATATCTGGGCTCGGTCGTGCCGCAGTCCGACAATTACTATGCGACGCTGAATTCGGCAGTCTTTTCCGACGGATCCTTCGTCTACATCCCACCGGGCGTGCGCTGCCCGATGGAATTGTCGACCTATTTCCGCATCAATGCCGAAAACACCGGCCAGTTTGAACGCACGCTGATCATTGCCGATAAGGGGTCCTATGTCTCCTACCTCGAAGGCTGCACCGCGCCCAAGCGGGACGTCGCACAGCTCCACGCTGCCGTGGTCGAGATCATTGTCGAGGAAGATGCAGAGGTGAAATATTCCACCGTGCAGAACTGGTATCCCGGTGATGAAAACGGCAAGGGCGGCATCTACAACTTCGTCACCAAACGCGCCGATTGCCGTGGTGACCGGGCCAAGGTGATGTGGACGCAGGTCGAAACCGGCTCTGCCGTGACATGGAAATACCCAAGCTGCATTCTGCGCGGTGACGACAGTCAGGGCGAATTCTATTCCATCGCCATCGCCAACAACATGCAGCAGGCCGATACCGGCACGAAAATGGTGCATCTGGGCAAGAATACCAAATCGCGGATCGTCTCCAAGGGGATCAGCGCGGGCAAGGCGCAGAACACCTATCGTGGGCTGGTGTCGATGCACCCACGCGCCAAGAACAGCCGCAACTATACGCAATGCGACAGCCTGTTGATCGGCGATCAATGCGGGGCGCATACCGTGCCCTATATCGAGGTGAAGAATAATTCATCTCGCGTCGAACACGAGGCGACGACATCCAAGGTCGACGACGATCAATTGTTCTATTGCCGCAGCCGTGGCATGGACGAAGAAGAAGCCGTCGCACTTGTCGTCAACGGGTTCTGCAAGGAAGTCTTGCAGGCCCTGCCGATGGAATTCGCGATGGAAGCGCAGGCGCTGGTCGCCATCAGCCTTGAAGGATCGGTCGGGTGAAACGCGTCGAAGGGATGCATATGGGTGATCTGGTGATTGAAGAGGATGCCCATATCCTCGAAAGCACCATGATCGGCGGCGACCTGCATGTGCGCGACGGCGCGCGCGTGATTGTCGATGGCATGGTCGGCGGCACGCTGATCGCCGATGACAGCGACGTGGTATTGAATGGCATGGCGCAACGCACAGAGACGCGCGGCAAAGGCAACATTGCCGGACCCGGCATGCGCGGAAATTGATTGAGTAAGGAAGAATAAAATGTTGGAAATCAACAATCTACACGCCGAACTGGAAGACGATTCCGAAGTAACGATCCTCAAGGGTCTGTCGCTCTCGATCAAACCGGGCGAGGTCCATGCGATCATGGGCCCGAACGGGTCTGGCAAATCGACCCTGTCCTACATCTTGTCCGGCAAGGATGGCTATAAGGTCACCGATGGCTCTGCCACATTGGGCGGCGTCGATCTGCTGGATATGGAACCCGAAGAACGCGCCGCCGCTGGCCTGTTTCTGGCCTTCCAATATCCCGTCGAAATTCCCGGTGTCGGCAACATGACCTTTCTGCGCACCGCCGTCAACGCACAGCGCAAAGCCCGCGGTCAGGAAGAAATGAGCGCCGGTGATTTCCTGAAAGAAGTCCGCGCCAAGGCCAAGGAATTGCAGATCGACGCTGATATGCTGAAACGGCCTGTGAATGTCGGCTTCTCGGGTGGCGAGAAGAAACGCAATGAAATCCTGCAGATGGCGATGCTGGAACCCAAGATGTGCATCTTGGATGAAACCGATTCCGGGCTGGATGTCGATGCGATGAAACTGGTCGCGGACGGTGTGAATGCCTTGCGGTCTGACAACCGCTCATTCCTTGTGATCACCCATTACCAGCGCCTGCTGGACCATATCAAGCCGGATTTCGTGCATATCCTGTCGGGCGGCAGGATCATCAAATCCGGCGGGCCGGAACTGGCGCTTGAGGTGGAAAACAACGGTTACGCCGATCTGTTGGCGGGGGCGGCCTGATGGCAGTCGCGCAACTGAAACTGGATACCACGACCAACCGGCTGGCGGCCGTTACGGTCCCCGATGGTGCGGTCTGGGCGCAGGCGGCGCGCAGCGATGCGCTGGCGCGGGTCAGCGCGATGGGTCTGCCCACGCGGCGCGATGAATATTGGAAATATACCGATCCTGCGTCTTTGGTCGCGGTCGATGCCCCTGCGGCAGCCCTGTTCGATAATGGCGAAGGGCCGTTGTTCGCAGGCGTGGACAAGGTATCACTGGTCTTTGTTGATGGCGTCTTTGATGCCGCGCAATCGGATGATCTGACAGGCACCGGGCTGGAGATTGACCAGCTTTCCACCGTCACCCAGACCGATATCCATTGGGCCAAGGATATCTATGGCACGCTGGAAGAACGCGGTCAGAACCCTGTGGCACGCCCCTTTGCGGCGCTGAACACAGCGATTGCCACGGATGGCATCGTCATCCGCGCCACCGCTGCCGTGACCAAGCCCGTGCATATCACCTATCTGCACCAATCCACGACATCGGATGTCACCCTGCACCATGTCGTGCGGGTGGAGGAAGGCGCAAGCCTCACCCTGCTGGAAACCGGCCCCGGTGCCGCGCGGCTGAACACCTGTCTGGAGGCGGATATCGCCAATACCGGCCAGTTCCACCACATCCGCGTGCAGGGCAATGACCATGAACGCCGGGCGGTGACGCATTGTTTCGCGCAGCTTGGCACGGAATCGGTGTTCAAATCTTTCACCCTGACCTTCAACGGCGTGATGACGCGCAATGAATGCGTGATCGACATGCGCGGCGATGATGCGATTGCCCATGTGGCTGGTGCCTGCGTTGGCGATGGTGATGATTTCCATCACGATGACACGGTTTTTGTGACCCATGACGCGCTGCGCGGCGAAAGCCGTCAGGTGTTCAAAAAGGTGCTGCGCAACGGTGCTGTCGGCGTGTTCCAAGGCAAGATCCTCGTCAAACAAGGCGCGCAGAAAACCGATGGCTATCAGATCAGCCAATCGCTGCTGCTGGACGATGACAGCCAGTTCCTCGCCAAGCCGGAACTGGAAATCTACGCCGATGACGTCGCCTGTTCACACGGGTCCACCACCGGGGCGATTGATGAAACAGCCTTGTTCTATCTGCGTTCGCGCGGGGTGCCGCTGCATACGGCGCGCAATCTGCTGACGTTGTCGTTCCTCGCCGAAGCCTTGGCCGAGATCGAAGACGAAACACTGGCCGAAGAACTGCAGACCCGGCTGGAAGGCTGGCTGGCACGGCGGGCCTGATGCCAGTCACCAGCGACATCGTGCGGACATGGCGCGCGCCGCGTGCGGTGATGCGCGATATTCTGGCGCAGGGCAGGCGGGAGGATCGGGCGATTGCCTATCTGCTGATCGCCTGTTTCCTGATCTTCATCGCGCAATGGCCACGGCTGTCGCGGATGGCTGCGGGGTTCGACCTTGCACCGGGGGCAGAAGTGCCGGAACTTGACCGGCTGATGGCCTATGAATTTCTGGCCTGGCTTATGGTCTGGCCGCTGTTCTTGTATTTCATCGCCGCTGTGACACATCTTGTGGCAAAGCTGTTCGGCGGCAAAGGCACGATGTATGGGGCGCGGATCGCCCTGTTCTGGACGATGCTGGCCACCTCACCCGCGATTCTGCTGCATGGCATGATGCGCGGTTTCGTCGGGCCGGGAATCGAGGCGAATATTATCGGTGCATTCTGGCTGATCGCCTTTGCTGTCATCTGGGTGCAATCAATGCGCGAAGCAGAAAGCAAACCATGAATATGACACCGCAAACTGCTGTGCGCGCCCTGTGGGGCACGGTCACAGACCCGGCCAACGCGGCGCGCCAAGTGCTGGAATGGCGTGTCAGCCTGATCAACCTCTGGGCCGCTTTGGCTCTGGTCGCGATCATGAATGTGCTGATGCTGGCGCTGTTGCAGGCGGTATCGCCGGTGCCGGTGGTATTGCAGGAACAGGGTCTGGTGCTGACGCCGTTCAGCTATGCCGCGATCATCCTGGTGTTCCTGTTCCTGCTGGTCTACACGATCTACCATATCGGCAGGATGATGGGCGGGCAGGGCACGGTCGAGGATTGTCTCAAGGCGATCATTCTGTTCCAGACGGTCAGCGTCTCGCTAGAGGCGGTGCAGGTCCTGCTGGTTGTCATCAGCCCGATGATCGCAGGGTATTTCGGCATCATCTCACTCGTCATCCTGATCCGCTGCATGCTGAATTTCGTCAATGTCCTGCATCGGTTCGAAAGCATTGGAAAAACGGTTCTGGCGCTGATCTTTGCACTGATCGCCACCGCGTTGATCGCGGGGATCGTGCTGACAGTGATCGGTGTCGGACCAACGGGGGTCCCTGCATGAACCTTGATATCGCAAAAATCCGCGCCGATTTTCCAATCCTGTCGCGGCAGGTCAATGGCAAACCCTTGGTTTACCTTGATAACGGTGCCTCGGCGCAGAAACCGCAGGTGGTGATTGACGCAATCACGCAGGCCTATTCCCAGGAATATGCCAATGTGCATCGCGGGCTGCACTACCTGTCCAACCTCGCGACCGAGAAATACGAGGGCGTGCGCGGCACCATCGCGCGCTTCCTCAATGCCGGGTCCGAGGAAGAGATCATCATGAACTCCGGCACCACCGAGGGGATCAATATGGTCGCCTATGGCTGGGCCATGCCCCGGATGGAAGCAGGCGATGAAATCGTCCTGTCGATCATGGAACATCACGCCAATATCGTGCCCTGGCATTTCCTGCGCGAACGCCAAGGCGTGGTGATCAAATGGGTCGAAACCGATGCGCGCGGCGATCTGGACCCGCAAAAGGTGATCGACGCGATCGGACCAAAGACCAAACTGGTCGCGATCACGCATATGTCCAACGTGCTGGGCACCGTGGTCGATGTGAAGGCAATCACCGCCGGGGCCCATGCCAAGGGCGTGCCGGTGCTGGTGGACGGATCACAGGCTGCCGTGCATATGCCCGTCGATGTGCAGGACATCGGCTGCGATTTCTATGCGATCACCGGGCATAAACTCTATGGCCCCTCCGGCTCTGGCGCGATCTATGTGCGCCGTGAACGGATGGACGAAATGCGCCCCTTCATGGGCGGCGGCGACATGATCCGTGACGTGTCGCGCGACAATGTCACATGGAACGATCCGCCGATGAAATTCGAGGCAGGCACCCCCGGCATCGTGCAGATGATCGGGTTGGGCGTCGCCTTGGATTACATGACCGGGCTGGGGATGCAGAACATCGCCGAATATGAACGCAGCCTGCGCAATTACGCCCGTGACCGGCTGGCCGGGCTGAACTGGGTGCAGGTGCAGGGCCATTCCGACAGCAAGGGCGCGATCTTTTCCTTCACTTTGGACGGCGCGGCCCATGCGCATGACATTTCCACCGTGCTGGACAAAAAAGGCGTCGCTGTGCGCGCCGGGGCGCATTGCTGCATGCCTTTGATGGAACATCTGGGCCAGAACGCCACCTGCCGCGCGTCATTCGGTGTCTATAACACCTCCGAAGAGGTCGATGTGCTGATCGACGCATTGGAATTGTGCCACGATCTGTTTTCGTGACTTTTGACATTGCGAGGGCGGTCCCACGCGTCTATAGAACCGCCTAAGGCACCCGTAGCTCAGCTGGATAGAGCGCTGCCCTCCGAAGGCAGAGGCCACAGGTTCGAATCCTGTCGGGTGCACCAATTAACCACTTAAATTAACCGCCGGAAAATCGGGGCGTTCGCAACAAAGCAATTTGTGGCGATCAGGGGCCGGGTCCTGATTGCCACGGAATCGCTAATTCCTGGGGCCGCGCGAAGCGCGAAGCGCACGTTGCTCTAGAATTGTGGTCAGCGCTTTGGTGGTCCTGGCCATCTCGGCATCATCTGCCCCGGCGAGAACGGCAAGTTGCCACAGCTCGTCAATCGCATGTGTGAAATGATGATTTGCAGGGTTCTCGCGAGCCTTCTCGTCCAAGATGTCCTTGTGCACTTTGATATGATCCTTCTGGCGCAGATTGAAAGGCCTGCAATATTGTATACAATTTGTCTCATTTTGGTGTGCATCCATACAATCGATAGCAAGAAGATGACAGCAGGCGGACAGGCGCTATCGCTGTGAATTTGAACCTATGACGGAAAAGTGATTGTCGAACCCGCCAGCGTATTGCGCCCATCGCGGCGCAACAGACATAGGGCAGCCAGACTGTTCGGCTGCTGCATGGGATTGGTTGGCAGCACCCAAAATTTCAGCGCAGGGGGTTCTCGCTGCCTGTCACACGTTGACATGGCAAGGCTTTCCCGCTCCATCAGCCTATGATTATTTCCCCGCGCATAAAAGCCTGGCTGGCGGCCGAATGGCTGCTGATCATCCTGCTTGGCCTGTTGCCGGTGATGCTGTGGGCGGTCCCGGCGCAATGGCCCGACCTGATCGCGCTGGTGGATTGGAAAACGGTCGCGGCGCTGGCAGGGCTGATGGTGCTCAGCCGGGGGCTGGAACTATCGGGCCTGATTGACCGTCTGGGGCGGATGGTGATCGTGAAACTGCATAATACCCGCAGCCTGGCCTATGCCCTGGTGGTGTTTGCGGCACTGCTTTCGGCGGTGGTGACGAATGATGTGGCCCTGTTCGTGACCGTGCCGCTGACCCTTGGTCTGGCGCGCGTGGCCAGCCTGCCTGTGGCACGGCTGGTGATCTTTCAGGCGCTGGCGGTGAATGCCGGTTCCGCGCTGTCGCCGGTGGGCAATCCGCAGAACCTGTTTTTATGGCAAAGATCGGGGACCGGGTTTGTGGAATTCACCCTTGCCATGCTGCCGATTGCGGGGGCGATGCTGATCATCGTGCTGGCGCTGATCCCCTTTGGCTTTGGTCGGGCGCGGCTGGTGCTGCATGACACCACCGGCGCTGTGCCGCTGCAGCGCGGGCTGATGCTGGTGTCGCTGACGGCCTATCCGATATTTCTGCTGGCCGTGAATGCGGGCTATGCGCTGATCGGGGCGGGGTCTGTTCTGCTGGTCTTTGCGCTAGCCTTTCGTCATCTGCTGCGCGGGGTCGATTGGCCGCTGCTGCTGGTTTTCGTGCTGATGTTCGTCAATCTGGGGCTGCTGGGACAGGTGCCTGCACTTGCGTCCCTGACCGCCGCCGCGATGGATGGGTCCAGCGCCGCCTATGCGGTGGCGGCGCTGCTGTCGCAAGTGATGTCGAATGTCCCGGCGGCGATTTTTCTGGCCCCCTTTGCCGAGGATTGGCGCGCGCTTGCCTGGGGTGTCAATGTCGGCGGTTTTGGTCTGGCCATCGGGTCACTGGCTAATCTGATCGCCCTGCGGCTTGGCGGGCAACAGGGGATCTGGTGGCAATTCCATCTGTGGTCGCTGCCGGTCTTCGGCGCGAGCCTTGGTGCCGGGGCCGTGCTATTGGCTGTGCTGCACAGCGGCGCAGGCTGATTGCGGGCTACTGGCTGACGATAAATGTGCCGCTGCGCAGACTGCTGCCACCGCACAACGCGACGACCGTTCGTCTATTGTTTAGGGTGCCGCAACCTGAACGCGCAAGTCAAATCATGTGTCGCGTTCAGGTTTTGTGACCTGCAGGTCATTCCCACTCAATCGTGCCGGGAGGTTTGGAGGTGATATCATAGGTCACCCGGTTGATGCCGGTCACCTCATTGATGATCCGTGTCGCGGTTTCACCAAGGAAATCATGGCTGAACGGGTAATAATCCGCTGTCATCCCGTCAACGGAAGTCACCGCGCGGAGTGCGCAGGCGAAATCATAGGTGCGTCCATCGCCCATCACGCCGACCGTGCGCACGGGCAGTATCGCCACAAACGCCTGCCAGATATCATCATAAAGCCCGTGTTTGCGGATCTGGTCGATAAAGACCGCATCGGCCTTGCGCAGGATATCCAGCTTTTCGCGGGTAATCTCGCCGGGACAGCGGATGGCAAGGCCGGGGCCGGGGAAGGGGTGACGCCCGATGAAACTGGGCGGCAGGCCGAGTTCAGCACCCAAGGCACGGACCTCATCCTTGAAGAGTTCGCGCAGCGGTTCGACCAGTTTCAGGCCCATTTTCTCGGGCAGGCCGCCGACGTTGTGGTGGCTTTTGATCGTCACAGACGGGCCGCCCGAGAAGGACACCGATTCGATCACATCGGGGTAGAGCGTGCCTTGGGCGAGGAATTCCGCGCCTTCGATCTCATTGGCGTATTTCTGGAAGACGTCGATGAACAACCCACCAATGATCTTGCGTTTGGTTTCGGGGTCGCTGACACCGTCGAGCTTGCCAAGGAACAATTCCTTTTCATCGGCATGGATCAGCGGCATGTTGTAATGGTCGCGGAACATGGTCACGACCTCTTCGGCCTCGCCCAGCCGCAAGAGCCCATGATCGACGAAAACGCAGGTCAGCTGGTCGCCGATGGCTTCATGGATCAGCACGGCAGCGACCGAAGAATCAACGCCGCCGGACAGCCCGCAGATCACCTGTTTATCGCCGACCTGTTCACGGATCGCGGCAATCGCCTGTTCGCGATAGGCACCCATCGTCCAATCGCCGGAAAAGCCTGCGATGCGGACGAAGTTTTCGTATAGCCGCGCGCCATTGGGGGTGTGATGCACCTCTGGATGGAATTGCACGGCGTAGAAATGTCGCTCCACATCCGCCGTAATCGCGAAGGGTGCATTGGGCGAGGTGCCGTAAACCGCGAAACCGGGCGCGATGGCGGACACATGGTCGCCATGGCTCATCCAGACCTGTTCACGGTCGGTCAGGAACCAGCCTTCGAGCAGGTCGAGTTTTTCGACAGGCGTCACAAAAGCACGGCCAAATTCGGCGGTGCCATGGCCGCGTTCGACCTTGCCACCAAGGACATGCATCATCACTTGCTGGCCATAGCAGATACCAAGGATTGGCACGCCAAGGTCGAACACCGATTTGGGCGGCATCGGCGCACCATCGGCAAAGACCGAAGATGGCCCGCCCGAAAAGATCACGGCCTTGGGCGCGAAATCCTTCAGGAATTCATCCGTCACGTTATGGAACGGGTGAATTTCGCAATAGACATTCAATTCGCGCAGACGCCGCGCGATCAGTTGTGTGACCTGAGAGCCGAAATCAATGATCAGCAGGCGTTCATAAGTGATGTTTTCCATGTGCTCTCCGGTAATGCCAGTCGCGCGTCAGCGCAAGAGGCGGGGAATGTCGTTTTCACGCCTGAGGCGGCGCAAACACGGTAAGAGCAGGAGCCCTGTGGCGGTAGAAAGGCGCAAACCTTGGGGGAATCGCCATGTCTGATGCAGCAGTCACATCACCACGCCGGGCGCGCGGCGGCGGGGGGGCCGCGCGGCGCGCGGAACGGACCGCCGTCAGCGTCGAGACTGCGAAATATATCGAGCGCAGTATACCCAATTACGAGGTGCTGACCGAAGAGGCCCTGCAGGTGATCGAGGCCAATGCCGAGACGGTGCTGGCCGAAATCGGGGTGAATTTCGTCGATAACCCTGCTGCATTGGACTTGTGGCGCAATGCGGGGGCGCAGATTGACGGCGAACGTGTGCGCATCCCGCGTGGTCTGGCGCGCAAGCTCTGCGCGACGGCGCCTGCGGAATTTACCCAACATGCGCGCAACCCTGATCGGAACGTGGTGATCGGCGGCAAAAATCTGGTGCTCGCCCCGGTTTATGGCCCGCCTTTTGTGCGCGATGCCGAAGGGGGGCGGCGTTACGCAACCATGGCGGATTTCGAGAAATTCGTGAAACTCGGCTATATGTCGAAATGGCTGCATCATTCGGGCGGGACCGTTTGTGAGCCGACCGATATCCCGGTGAACAAGCGCCATCTGGATATGCTGCTGGCGCATATGGTGCTGAGCGATAAGCCGTTCATGGGGTCTGTGACTGAGCCCAGCCGCGCGCAGGATTCGGTAGAAATGTGCGAGATCCTGTTCGGCAAGGATTTCGTGCGCGACAATACGGTGATGACATCGCTGATCAACATCAACTCGCCGCTGACCTTTGATTCGGTGATGATGGGCGCGTTGGAGGTGTTCGCGCGGCATAATCAGGCGTCGATCATCAGCCCCTTCATCGTTGGCGGTGCCATGGCCCCGGTGTCGGTCGCCGGCACGCTGACGCAAGTCTTGGCCGAGGTGATGGCAGGTGTCGCCTATTCGCAGCTGATCCGCGCGGGATCGCCGGTGATTTTCGGCACTTTCGTCGCCTCCATCGACATGAATTCCGGTGCGCCGACGTTCGGGACACCAGAGGCGAGCCAGATCACCTATGGCGCGGGGCAACTCGCGCGGCGGATGGGCTTGCCTTATCGCTCTGCCGGGTCGTTCTGCGGGTCGAAACTGCCCGATGCGCAGGCCGCTTATGAAACGGCCAACAGCCTGAATATGGGGCTGCTGTCGGGGGTGAATTTCATGCTGCATGCCTGCGGCTGGCTGGAAGGCGGCTTGGTCGCCTCTTTCGAAAAATTCGTGATGGATGCTGACCAGTTGGGCACATTGCACCATTTCGCGCGCGGCGTGGATATGTCGGAAAACGGGCAGGCGATGGATGCCTTGGCAGAGGTCGGGCCGGGCGGGCATTTCCTGGGCTGCGAACACACGCAGGCGAATTTCAAGGCGGCTTTCTGGCGGTCGGACCTGTTTGATTACAAACCGTTTGAGACCTGGGACGAAGAAGGCGCGCGCGATACCCAAGCCCTTGCCAGCCTGCGGGTGCAAAAACTGATCGACACCTATCAGCAACCCCCCTTGGACCCCGAGATCGAGGCGCGGTTGCGCGCCTATGTGGCTGACAAGAAAGCCGCGATGCCCGACGCCTTTACCTAGCCCGGCCGCGTCGGGGCAAACCGCCCTGCCGAAAACCTTCCCCGCGGGGAAGGTTATTGCTTCTTTTTTCCAAAAATACTCCCGCCGGAGGCCTCCGTGCTGGCAGCGCCAGCGCGGATCAGACCGCATGCACCCGGATCGCTTGCAGCAACCGCGCCTCGCCCGCAATCGCGATCAGAAATTCGACATGGCGACCGGGGGAATAGGGCGCGTCGCCCGCGATCCGGCGCCGGTCCAGATCAGCCTCGATTGCCAGCAGGGTCATGATTGCGGCGGCGGGGCGCGGCAAGACATCGGTTTTCAGCAATCGCGGCAGATATGTCTCGCGGCGATAATCATCCGCGCCGAACCTTGCGGCACGGGCCAGCAGGCTGGGGCGTTGCAGGCGGCGAATTCGGGTCATCAGATCAAGCATAGGGGTCAGCCTTTCATGGTGGATGGCCCAATATGACACAACCGGAACGGGTGTTGCCTGATCGGCAATAGTTAAGAACGTTGCCCTAACCAAAATTTATCCTTTGGTAAGAATACTTGACAGACCCAAAGCCACGTTAACACATGGGTAACCATACGCCTCTAGGTTGTGATCCTGACACGGCCTGGACCGGGGAAGGTTGCCGGAAAAGGAACAGGATAATGACCACAGAACCAGGGCTGCAACATGCCGATCATTTCCCGCCATGGGTGCCAGAGGCCGTCCGCAATTATCTGGTCCATACAGAGGCGGGCCTGTCGATCCGGGCCGTGGCGCGCGCCAATGCCTGCCATCCATCCACCATTCTGCGGCAGGTCCGCAGGCTGGAAATCCGCCGCGATGATCTGCTGATCGACGGCGCTTTGAAATCACTTTCGGCGCGGACCAGCGCCACCACCAGCGATTGCCAGAAAGGAACCGCAAAGATGACCTTGGACAACCACCTGCCAGAAACCATGGGCGGCTTTGCCCTGACCCAGCACCGGATCGACCAGGAAGCCTTGCGGATCCTGCGCCGGCTTTGTGAATATGGCGCAGTGCTGGCCGCCGCGCGTGATATGGATACCGCCGTGGTGGTGCGCGAAACCCAGAGCGGCGAACAGCTGCGCACCACCAGCGTTGACCGTGAAATCGCGCAGGCGATGGCGTTGAAAGACTGGATCGCCTGCGCCGATCCAGAGGCGCGGGTCGCGCGCTATTTCATCACCGGCACCGGCCGCGCCGCATTGCGCCGGTTGACAGCGCAAGAGGAAAACCGCGCCGGTGGCTTTGCCGATCATCCGACCGCCGCAGATGCCGGGTGGGACATGATGGCGCTGGACAGCGATTCCGGCAATCTGCGTTATCACAATACCGAAAGCCCGCTGACCGTGCTGGCGCGCAGGCGGGACCGGGACGGCGGCTATTTTCTGTCCCGCGCCCTCGTCGCCACCGGCGAACGGCTGCGCGAGGATTTCGAACTGGCACAGCTGGCCACCGGTGATCGGCGCGGCTGGCACCGGGCGGCGCTGGGTCAGATCCCGCCGGTTCTGGCCGGGGCCAGCGCCACCAGCCGTGCCGCGCATGACAGGCTGCGCGCCGCGCTGCATGATCTGGGGCCGGGACTGGGCGATGTGGTCTTGCGCTGTTGCTGCCTGCTTGAAGGGTTGGAGCAGACCGAAAAAACCATGGGCTGGTCGGCGCGGTCCGGCAAGATCGTGCTGCGCATCGGTCTTGACCGGCTGGCGCGGCATTATGCGCAGCTACCGGGCGGTCCGCTGATCGGTTAGCTGCATATGCGCTATGCAGCCCTGTCATGCGCTGTTGCTTGGGATTGGACAAATCCCCCGCGCATCGCTACCTGTTATCTATATCTGAGCGGAGCGAGCCCATGTCCCCACGCGATCTGAAAATCCCGGCCCAGCGCCACCCTGAAAAGCAGCGCCGCGCAGATGCGCCGCAGCCCAAGAAACCGGATTGGATCAGGGTCAAGGCACCGACATCCGAAGGCTATAAAAACACCCGCAACATCATGCGCGAACATAAGCTGGTGACGGTCTGTGAAGAGGCGGGTTGCCCCAATGTCGGCGAATGCTGGTCCCAGGGCCATGCCACGATGATGATCATGGGCGAGGTTTGTACCCGCGCCTGCACCTTCTGCAATATCGCCACCGGCAAACCGCCGGAGGCCTTGGATGTGTTCGAACCCGGCCGCGTCGCCGATGCGGTGAAGAAACTGGGGCTGAACCATGTGGTGATCACGTCCGTGGACCGCGACGATGTCGAAGACGGCGGTGCCGAACATTTCGCCCAGACGATCCGCGCCGTGCGCCGCCAATCGCCGGGGACCACGATCGAGATCCTGACCCCGGATTTCATCCGCTGCGATCCATCGGTGTTGGAGGTGGTGGTAAAAGCGCGCCCCGATGTGTTCAACCACAACCTCGAAACAGTGCCGGGATTATATCCAGAAGTCCGCCCCGGCGCGCGCTATTTCCATTCCCTGCGCCTGTTGCAACGGGTCAAGGAGCTCGACCCGTCGATGTTCACCAAATCCGGCATCATGGTGGGCTTGGGTGAGGATAAGCAATCTGTCCAGCAGGTCATGGATGACATGCGCGCTGCCGATATCGATTTCCTGACCATTGGCCAGTATCTGCAGCCGACGCCGAAACACCACCGGGTCGACCGTTTCGTCACGCCAGAGGAATTCGCAGGCTATGAAAAGGCCGCCTATGGCAAGGGGTTCCTGATGGTTTCGGCCACGCCCTTGACCCGGTCGTCCTATCACGCAGGCGATGACTTTGCCCGGCTGCGGGATGCACGGAATAAAAAGCTCGGGATCGCCTGACGGCCCCTTCTTATTTCTGAAAATACTCCTGGGGGTTTGGGGGCAGAGCCCCTATTGCGGCTGCGCCGCAGCCTCCGGCGGGGATATTTTTACTCGGAAGATAGGGTTTCGGGCAGAGCTTTGAGATAGGCGGCGATGGCCAGACGGTCCTCATCGCTCAATTGCGCGGTGTTGCGGATCACATCGGCCATGGTGCCACCGGCACTGTCGAATTCCGGGGTAAAGCCGCTTTTCAGATATTCCGCGATCTGTTGTTCTGACCAGGTCAGCCCGGCGGGGGTGATATCGGGGATGCGCCCTTCGCCGCTGGGGTTGGGCGCACCTGTCAGCCATGCAGCGCGATCCAGCCCGCCCAGTGCATTGCGCGGCGTGTGGCATTCGGCGCAATGGCCCAGAGCCTCGACCAGGTCCCGTCCGCGTTCCAGTTCGGGCGTGGGGGCGTCCATCACCCAATCGTCGCGCAGATAAAGTGCTTTCCACGGACCGAGCGTGGCGCGGATGGTGTAGGGAAAGCGCAGATCATGCGGCTGGCTGGGGGTGGCATCGGCGGGCAGGGTCCGCAGATGGGCGATCAGATCGGCGACGTCCTGAATATCGGCCTTGATATAGCTGGTATAGGGAAAGGCCGGGTAATAATGCGCGCCTTCGGGCGACACGCCGCGCATGATCGCGCTGGCGAGGTCCAGATCGGACCAATCGCCGACGCCATGCACCGGGTCGGACGAGATATTGGGCGCGATGAACGTCCCGAAATCGCTGGTGAAGCTTTTGCCGCCTGCCAGCACATCCAGCGGGCCGTCGGGTGCGTTGTGGCAGGAGGCACAGCCAGCGGCGGCGAAAGTTACCGCGCCGCGCGTGGCATCGCCGGTGATCCCGTCAAGCGCAGAGGCGGGCAGCGGTGAGGGTTTGGTCGTGAACCATCCCGCGCCGATGCCTGCGACAAGCAGCCCTGCAATCCACGGCCAGCGGGTCATTAATTTGCGGGCGCACGATAGGTCTGGTGGCAGGCACCACAGGATTGTCCGACCGGTCCAAAGGCGCCTTTGAGCGCATCCAGCCCGTCACCGGCGACCAGCGCCAGTGCTTCTGTCGCTTCTGCCATGCCTTGCTTGACCTGCAGATAGCCATCTGGGTCGGTCCAGATTTCTGCCCGCGCGCGGCTGGTTTCGATACTGCTGTCGGTGCCATCAACCCAGAAGGCGCTTTGATCAATCGCAGCCATGGCGGCCAGATTGCCCGCGGCAGCGGCGGCGGTCTGTGCATCATAGGGGATGGTTTCCTGCGCCATCTGGCCCAGAGGGGTCAGGTAAAACCCGTAAAGCCCCATATGCGCCTGTCGCGCCGTCAGCGCGCGCTGCTGTTCTTCGTTCAGGTCCTGCGCCAGAACGGCACTGACGGACAGACAAAGGGCGGTGGTAGCAAGAATGGCTTTGCGATGCATGGCGGTCTCCGGTTGGGCTGCGTTGACCCTAGGTTAGCCCGGCTCTGTTCGATTCGATAAACACGAAAATGTCAGCGCATCTGCCGCAGGTTATTGGGGGACAGCGCATCAGGCCAGCCGATGGTCCGTTCGACCAGTACCAGCAGCAGACAGATCGCGACAATTGCCGCGATCATTCTGATCCGTGCGGGTGACGGCGGGTTCTGCACCCAGCGTTTCATCCGGATCAGCCACATCGGGTTCATCAGGTGAACCGGACCTTGCCGATATAGGGCAGGTTGCGGTTGCGCTGGCCGTAATCGATGCCGTAGCCGACAACGAATTCATCGGGGATTTCGAACCCGATCCAATCGGCCTTGAAATCCACCTCGCGCCGCGCGGGTTTATCCAGCAGGGCGATGGTGCGCAGTCGGGCGGGGTTGCGCGATAGCAGGAATTTGGTGACATGCGCCAAGGTGTGCCCGGTATCGACGATATCTTCGACCACCAGCACATCGCGGCCTTCGATCTGACCGCGCAGGTCTTTCAATATCCGCACCTCGCGGCTGGTTTCCATGCCGTCGCCATAGGAGGAGGCTTCGAGGAAATCCACCTCGACCGGCAGATCGAGTTCGCGCACCAGATCGGCGATAAAGACGAAAGACCCCCGCAGCAGGCCCACGACGACCAGTTTGTCGGTCCCGGCAAAGTCCTGCCCAATCTCGCGCGCCAATTCTTCGATGCGGGCGGCGATGGATTTGGCGCTGATCATCTGGTCGATCACATAGGGGGGATGGTCGGCGGGCATCATATTCTCCGGGTCTGGGCAGGGCTGTTGTGCCGTAAATGCTGGCCTGCGACAATGGTGCAAATATGCGGTGCGGCCCTTGAAACCGCGCCCGTTTTGGCCGACACCCGATCCGAGCAGCGAAAGACAGGCCATGCCACAACATTCAGAAACCCGGGTTTTGCCCTTTGATGCGGATCAGATGTATGCGCTGGTCGGCGATGTGGCGAATTACCCGAAATTCCTGCCATGGACCGCTGCCGCGCGCATTCGCAAGACTACCGATCATGGCGATCATATCATCATGCTGGCCGATCTGGTGATTTCGTTTAAGGTGTTTCGTGAGACGTTTGGGTCACAGGTCACGCTCTGGCCCGAGACGCGCCGGATCGACACCGCCTATCTGGATGGCCCGTTCAAACATATGGAAAGCCAGTGGAATTTCCGAGATGTGGAGGGCGGCTGCGAAGTGTCGTTCTTTGTCGATTTCGAATTCCGCAACCGGTTGTTGCAGGGCGCGGCGGGGATGTTTTTCAACGAGGCGATGCAGCGGATTGTGCGCGCGTTCGAGCGCCGCGCGCATGAGCTTTATGATGACAAGGCGGCCAAGAGTAAGCCCAAGGCGTGATTTGTTGAGGCTTGCCGCACTTGTGCGCGGCCCAAAGCGCCGAATTCGATTGTTTCTGTCTGGCACCCGGTCGTTGTGGCGATGCCGAAACAGACGCGGCCTTCGGGTTTGTGGTCTGACCCGCCCGGCCCTGCGATGCCAGTGACCGAGACAGAGAGTTGCGCGGCGGAATGTGCCAGCGCGCCTTTCGCCATTTCCGCCGCCACCTGTTCGGAGACTGCGCCATGCGCGTCGAGCGTGGCCTTTTGCACGCCAAGCATCTGCATTTTCGCGGCATTCGTATAGGTCACGAAGCCCCGTTCGAACACCGCCGATGAGCCTGCCACATCTGTAAGGGCCACGCTCACCATGCCGCCGGTGCAGCTTTCCGCTGTCGTGATCATCATGCCGCGCGCTTTGGCCGCATCCAGCACGGCGGCGGCGTTCATAACAGCACCAGATGGAATAGCGCGGCGAGGGCGATGACGCCGATGGCGGCGAAGATACCCGCGATCACGTCATCCAGCATGACGCCGGTCGGGCCGTGTTTGCGGTCGGCCCAGCCGATGGGGCCCCATTTGGTGATATCGAACAACCGGAACAGCAGGAAGGCGGCGACCCAGCCGGGCCAGAGAGCGAGCAGATCGGCATCGCGGGAGGCGGCACCGAATACCACAGGGAGCAGGGCGATCCATTGGCCTGCGACCTCGTCAATCACGATTTCAGAGGGGTCATGGTCGGCTTTGCCTGCGGTTTCCACGCCGGTGGCCCAGAGGCCCAAGGCATAGGCTAGCACGATGCCCACGACCAAGGCCCATGGGCCTGCCAAGGCGGCCAACGCATAAGCGACGGGCAGCGCGGCGAGTGACCCCCAGGTGCCGGGGGCGGGGCGCAGGTGGCCGATGTAGAAGAAGGTCGCGATCAGATGACTCATGGTTTCACCAATGTGATTGTGGCGAGGGCGGCGATGCCTTCTTCGCGGCCGGTGAAGCCCAGCCGTTCGGAGGTGGTCGCCTTGACGCTGATGCGGTCGGCGTCCAGCCCCATGATCGCGGCAAGCGCGGCTTTCATCGCGGGCTGGTGCGGGCCGATCTTCGGGTATTCGCAAACCAAGGTGCAATCGACGTTGCTGATCTGATATCCGGCGTCATGGGCAAGATCCACGGCGTGGCGCAGGAAGATTTGGCTTTCCGCACCTTTCCATTGTGGGTCTGAAGGCGGGAAATGTTGCCCGATGTCGCCCTGCCCAAGCGCGCCATAGATCGCATCGGTCACGGCATGCAAGCCGACATCGGCGTCGGAATGGCCTTGCAGGGACCGCCCATGCGGGACCTTCACACCGCACAGCCAGACGTGATCGCCGGGGCCAAAGCGGTGGACGTCATAGCCGTTGCCGCATCTGATATCCATCTTCTGTCCCATCAGCTTGGCCGCGCGGGCGAAATCGCCGGGGCTGGTCACTTTGATATTGCTTTCATCGCCCGGCACGATGGCGACGTCCAGCCCGGCGGCGCGGGCGACGCCAACATCATCGGTGGCGTCGTCCACATGCATCTGATGCGCGGCGAGCAAGGGCGCAAGGTGAAACCCCTGCGGCGTCTGCGCGCGATAAAGGCCGCTGCGGTCCTGTACGCCGGTGACATTCCCCGCGTCACCATGCCAGAGCGTATCTGTTACCGCGACGGCGGGGGCGGCCCCTTGATGCGTTGCAAGCGCCGCCAAGACCCGGTCGATGATCGCAGCCGTGACCAAAGGGCGGGCGGCGTCGTGGATCAGCACCTGTGTCGTGCCAGCGGGCACAGCCGCCAGCCCGGCCATGACGCTTTGCTTGCGCGTGGCCCCACCGGCGACGACCTGCGCAGGCGGCGTATCCTGCCACAGATTGCTGTTGATGTCGTCAGGGTGGAGCACCAGAACCAGAC
Source organism: Loktanella sp. (assembly GCA_017390475.1). GTDB lineage: Bacteria > Pseudomonadota > Alphaproteobacteria > Rhodobacterales > Rhodobacteraceae > Yoonia. Next base: position 253,886 of record JAFPBO010000051.1, on the reverse strand, counting down.
CCGCAATCCCCGGATGAACGGCAAAGGGCTGCATTGCATGGGCGGCAATGCTGCGCGACCCAAGCCGTTGCCATTGCTTGGGAATCTCTGTGCCCGCGCGGGTGCCACGGCCTGCGGCGACGATGATGGCGATGGTGGTCATGGCGATCCTGTTGTTGCTGGCAGAGGTGTAAAGCGCTGCGCGCTGCGGCGCAATTCGTCTCTTTGTCGGGCGGATTGCCTAATTTTTAATCATATGCTATAGAACGTGGATTATTCGGCCCTTGTGGCGTTGTGATGTCGTCGCATCCGCCCTATTTCACCATCAACGCACACCCTTTAGGCGCATGTGAATCCTTGGCTTACAACACGATCATCAGTCTTGACCAATTGTCCTTGCAGCCACCTGTGGCGCTGGCACCGCTTGCCGGGATCACCGATCTGCCGTTCAGGCAATTGGTGGCGTCTTTCGGGGCGGGATGGGTGGTCAGCGAAATGGTCGCCAGTCAGGAAATGGTGCAGGCGAAACCCGGCGTCCGCGAACGGGCGGAACTGGGGTTTGATCAGGCGGGCACCGCCGTGCAGATCGCCGGACGCGAGGCGCATTGGATGGCCGAAGCCGCGCGGATGATCGAGGCCAATGGCGCGGCGATGATCGACATCAATATGGGCTGTCCGGCCAAGAAAGTGACCAATGGCTATTCGGGGTCGGCCTTGCTGCGTGATCCTGATCATGCCTTGCGGTTGATCGAGGCGGTTGTGAATGCGGTGCAGGTTCCCGTGACACTGAAAACAAGGCTGGGCTGGGATCATGATTGCCTGAATGCCGCCGATGTGGCGCGGCGCGCGGAAAATGCGGGGATCAGGCTGGTCACGATCCATGGGCGCACGCGCTGTCAATTTTACAAAGGTGCCGCCGATTGGGCGGCGATCCGCGCGATCAAGGATGCGGTGACCATTCCGGTGATCGCCAATGGCGATATCACCGGGCCGCAGGCGGCGCGTGACGCGCTGGCGCAATCGGGGGCGGATGGCGTGATGATCGGGCGGGGCGCGCAGGGGCGGCCTTGGGTTCTGGCGCAGGTGGCGGCGGCACTGCATGGCGGGCCGGTTCCGGTGATACCGCAGGGTGCGGCATTTTATGATATGGTAGCAAAGCATTACACGGCGATGTTATCGTTCTACGGGATTGATATGGGCCGCCGCGTGGCGCGCAAACATCTGGGGTGGTATATGGATGATGCGGGCACGCCGGGGGCTTTGCGCAAGGCGATCCTGACCCATGCCAACCCTGATGACGTGCTGCGCGATCTGCCGGATGCTTTGGCGATGCGGGTGGCGGCATGATCGAGGATAGCGCGCTTTGGTCATCCTTGCCGGTGCCAGCCTTGCTGCTGGACGGCGATGATGTGATCATCCAAAGCAATGCAGCAGCGGAAAGTTTTCTGAACCTGTCCACCCGCGCGCTGATCGGGCAGCGGATCTGGGAAAAGGTGCTGATCGATGCGCCTTTAGAGGTGCCATTCGCTCGGGCGCGCGCGAACCGGTCGTCACTTTTCGTGAATGATGTCGACGTCGGCAGCGGCGAACATGCGCCGATGCAATGCAACCTGCAATTCGCGCCGCTGCAAGGCAGTGACGATGTGATGATCGTGATGATCAGCCCGCGCGAGATTGCCAGCCGGATCAGCCAGAACCAATCATCCGCCAAGGCGGCGAAATCGGCGATCGGCATGGCCGAAATGCTGGCGCATGAAATCAAGAACCCGCTGGCGGGGATCACGGGTGCCGCGCAATTGCTGTCGATGGGGCTGAGCAAGGAAGATCAGGAACTGACCGATCTGATCGTCGAGGAAAGCCGCCGGATCGTAAAATTGCTGGAACAGGTCGAACAATTCGGCAATCTGCGCCCACCCTTGCTGAAACCGGTCAATATCCACGATGTGCTGGACCGGGCGCGGCAATCGGCCTCTGTCGGGTTCGGCGCGCATATGCTGTTTATCGAGGATTACGATCCATCGCTGCCCCGCACTATGGCGGATTCGGATCAATTGCTGCAGGTCTTCCTGAACCTGCTGAAAAACGCATCCGAGGCGAATAAGGACGGCGGCGCGATCCGGTTGCATACGTTTTATGACACATCCTTGCGGGTGCGCCGTGCCGATGGCACGCAGTCGCGGCTGCCATTGCAGATCGAGATTATTGATGATGGTCCCGGCCTGCCACCGGGCATTGCCGCAGATGTGTTTGAACCCTTTGTCTCGGGCCGCGAAAACGGCACCGGGCTGGGGCTGGCGCTGGTGTCGAAGCTGATCAGCGACGTCGGCGGCTGGATATCGGTCGATTCTGTGCCGGGGCGGACGGTGTTCCGCATATCGCTGCCGCTGGCCCCCAAAGATGCCGAGGCAGAGCAATGATCGCGGCCTGCATCATGATGCAGGCGACGGTCGGCACCGCGCATAAGATTGAAACAGGAGACGATTGATGGACGGGACAATTCTGGTTGCCGATGACGACCGCACGATCCGCACCGTATTGACCCAGGCGCTGACTCGGGCGGGCTGCAAGGTGCATGCCACGTCATCGCTGGTGACGCTGATGCGCTGGGTGGATGAGGGCAAGGGTGATCTGGTGATTTCGGATGTGGTCATGCCTGATGGCAACGGATTGGAACAATTGCCCAAGATCGCCGCGCTGCGCCCCGGCCTGCCGGTGATCGTGATTTCGGCGCAGAATACGATCATGACCGCTATTCAGGCGGCAGAGGCGGATGCCTATGATTACCTACCGAAACCCTTTGACCTGCCCGATCTGATGAAACGCGCCGCGCGGGCGCTGGAAACCAAGCGTCGGCCGGGGATTTCGCGCGCACCCGATGTCAATGCGACCGAAACCGGGGGTGACCTGCCGCTGGTCGGGCGCACTGGGGTGATGCAGGCGCTGTACCGGCTGGTTGCGCGGGTGATGAATACGCAATTGCCGGTGCTGATTACTGGCGAAAGCGGCACCGGCAAATCACTGATCGCGCGCGCCGTGCATGATTTTTCTGACCGGCGCAGCCTGCCTTTCATCACTGTCTCTGCCGCTGATCTGGAAGGGATGGATGGCCCTTCCACGATCCTGAGCAAGGCGCGCGGTGGCACCATCCTGTTTGATGAGGTCAGTGATCTGTCGGATGCCGATCAGGGCCGGATCGTGCGGATGCTGGATGCCTTGGGCGATAACGCGCCGCGGATCATGGCGACATCGCAGACCGATCTGATGGCCCGGATGGAAGACGGCAAATTCCGCGAAGACCTGTTTTACCGGCTGGGCGGTGTCACCGTCGCGGTGCCGTCCCTGCGCGAACGTGTCGATGATATCCCGCTGCTGGCGGAACATTTTCTGGCCCGCGCCGAACGCGAAGGCGCGCCCGCGCGCCGGTTCGGCCCCGCTGCATTGGATATGGTGCGCGCCTATAGCTGGCCGGGCAATGTGCGCCAGCTGGAAAATGCGGTGCGCCGTCTGGTCTTTACTGCAGCGGAAGAAGATATTTCGCGCGCCGAAGTCGAAATGGTGCTGGGCAACCAGCCCGCGATTGAACCTTTGCGGTCGGGGGGCGAGGGGGAGAAACTATCCGCCTCTGTCGCCAAACATCTGCGCCGCTATTTTGACCTGCATGGCGGGGTATTGCCGCCACCGGGCCTGTACAACCGGATCTTGAAAGAGGTGGAGGGGCCGCTGATCGAAATCGCGCTGGATGCCTCTGGTGGCAATCAGGCCAAATGTGCCGACCTGCTGGGGATCAATCGCAATACTTTGCGCAAGAAGATTACAGACCTTGATATCCGCGTGACACGCCGCCGCAAATTGATGTAAAACCGCAACAGAAGCGTGGCCCATCTGCGTCAGACTGTAAATTGGGCCATGCGAACAGCGGTAACCCGGGGGCAACCCCGGATCAATGACAAGGCGCAGCGTGCAGCGGTCACTTCTGACAGTCGATTTTGCCCGTCTGGGTCGCTGGTTCCGCCAGCGCCATGTGCAGAACGCATTGACCATGACGCTGGTGATCTGCGCGCCCATGCTGGCCGGGCTGACCTATGTCGTGGTCGGGCCTTTGGGGCAGGGTGCGGCATCGCCGATGCTGCAACTGGTGCTGCTGATCGACCTTGTCTATGTGCTGATCGTGATGGCGCTGGTGATGCGGCTGGTGGCCAAGATGATCGCGGCCAGGCGCGCCAAATCGGCCGGATCGCGGCTGCATCTGCGGCTGACCAGCGTCTTTGCCGTCTCGGCTCTGATTCCCACGGTGCTGGTGGCGGTGTTTTCGGTGCTGTTGCTGTCGGTCGCGCTGGACGGGCTGTTTTCGGAACCTGTCGGCAATGTGCTGCGGACCTCGCTGACCACGGCGCAGGCCTATGAAGAAGAGCATATTCAGGACCTGACCCGCGATGCGCAGGGCCTTGCGTCCTATCTGAACCGCGAACGTCAGCGCGATCTGTTTATGGATGACGGTGATCTGCGCCTTGCGCTGGCCGAGGTGCAGGGGCAGATCGACCGGGGCCTGAGCGAGGCTTTTGTCATCGACAGCGCAGGCACGATCGCGGCGCGCGCCGTGGGTTCCTATGATTTCCACTATGAACAACCCAGCGCGGATGATTTTGCCCGCGCCCGCGCCGAACGCCTGCTGATCATAGAGGATGCGGCATCCAATGAATTCCGCGCGCTGCTGCCATTGGAGACCTTTCCTGATCGGTTCCTTTACGTCACCCGTGCGGTTGATGGCAATGTGCTGGCCTTGCTGGATGAGACCACTGAAACGGTGCAGCAATACGAACAATTGGCCAGCGACCGGGGGCGGATGCTGTTCCAGTTCGGCCTGCTTTACCTTGGCTTTGCGCTGATCCTGATCCTGGGCGCGATCTGGGGCGGGCTGTGGTTTGCCGAACGGCTGTCCCGGCCCATCGGGCGCATGGTGACCGCATCGCAAAGGGTTGGTTCAGGCGATCTGGATGTGCGCGTGATCGAGGATGACGGCGACGATGAAATTTCGCAATTGGGCCATTATTTCAACCAGATGACCGGCCAGTTGAAAGGCCAGCGCGAGGCGCTGCTGGAAAGCAACCGGATGTCCGAACGGCGCAGGCGGCTGTTTGATTCCGTGCTGAGTTCGGTCACGTCGGGCGTTGTCGGCCTTGATGCTGACGGGCGGGTGACCTTTGTGAACCCTTCGGCCGGGCGGTTATTGTCGGTCGGCGATGCCGCAGCGGATGCGTCTTTGTCGGTCGCTGTGCCGGAATTCGGAGCATTGTTTGATGAGGTCCGCCAGTCCGGGCACGATTCAGTGCAGGATCAGATCAATCTGATCCGCAAAGGCACGCAGGAAAGCCTGCTGGTGCGGATGTCGCCGCGCCGCACCGAAGGTGGCGCGCTGGAAGGCTATGTTGTGGCCTTTGACGATGTCACCGATCTGGTCAGCGCACAAAGGATGGCGGCCTGGGGCGATGTCGCCCGCCGTATCGCGCATGAAATCAAGAACCCGCTGACCCCGATCCAGCTATCTGCCGAACGGATCAAGCGTAAATTCCGGTCTCAGGTCGGCGCTGATGGTGATGCGCTGGATCAGATGACCGATGTGATTATTCGCCAGACCAATGACTTGCGCCGCATTGTTGATGAATTTTCCAAATTCGCCCGGATGCCGGAACCGGTGCTGGTGCTGAACGATCTGACCAAGGTGGTGGCCGATGCTGTCACCCTGCAACGGGCGGGCCAGCCGCAGGTGCGGATCAGCTGTGATCTGCCGGCTGATCCGGTACTGGCGGATATGGATGCGACAATGATCAGTCAGGCCTTGCTGAACCTGATCAAGAACGCAGGTGAAGCCACTGAAAGCTATATAGAAAAACACGGGTCTGACGGCTATAAGCCGGAAATCCGGATTGCGATGCAGCGCGAAGATACCCGTGTCACAATCTCGATTTCTGACAATGGTATCGGCCTGCCCGAAGACAGGGTGCGGCTGTTTGAACCCTATGTCACCACCCGTGACAAGGGCACCGGGCTGGGCCTGCCGATTGTCAAAAAGATCATCGAGGAACATGGCGGCAGCCTGACCCTGACCGATGCCGAGATTTTCGACGACCAGACGCATCGCGGTGCGATGGTGGTGATCCAGCTTCCGGCGGCCTTGGCAGCGTCGCTCAAAACCAAAATACCAGCGTGAGGACAATATGGGCGATATCCTGATTACCGATGACGAACGCGATATCCGCGAACTGATTTCTGACATTCTGCGCGACGAAGGCTTTACCACACGGCTGGCGGGCACATCGGATGAATGCATGGCGCAGATCGCCACGGCGACCCCGGCGCTGATGATCCTTGATATCTGGCTGAAAGACAGCAGCATGGATGGGATCGACATTCTCAAGGCGGTGAAACGCGACCACCCAGAGGTGCCGATTGTCATCATCTCGGGCCATGGCAATATCGAGATTGCGGTCGCCGCGATCAAACAGGGTGCTTATGATTTCATTGAAAAACCGTTCAATATCGATCAGTTGCTGGTCGTTATTCGTCGGGCAATGGAAACATCGCGCCTGCGCCGGGAAAATAATGAGCTCCGACGCGGCGAAAGCGTCAATGCAGAGCTGATCGGGGAAAGTGCCGCCTTTCGCACGATGAAATCGCAGTTGGACAAGGTGACCAAATCCAACGGCAGAGTGATGCTGACCGGCCCTGCCGGGGCGGGCAAGGAAATCGCCGCGCGTTACATCCATGCCCATTCGGCCCGTGCCAGCAGCCCGTTTATCACGGTCAGTTCCGCCTCTATCGCGCCGGACCGGATGGAAGAGGTTTTGTTCGGCCGTGAAGATGCAGGGCGCGGGATTGAACCGGGGTTGTTGGAAGAGGCCAATGGCGGTGTGATCTATTTTGACGAAGTGGCCGATATGCCCTTGGGCACGCAGTCAAAAATCCTGCGGGTGCTGGTGGATCAGCGGTTTCACCGGGTCGGCGGCAATGACAAGGTGCAGGTCGATCTGCGGGTGATTTCCAGCACTAACCGCGATCTGTCTGCCGCCATCGCTGCCGGTGTGTTCCGCGAGGAATTGTATCACCGGCTGAATGTCGTGCCGATCGCCGTGCCTGCGCTGGAAGAGCGGCGCGAGGATATCCCGTTGCTGGCGGAACATTTCATCGCGCAGTTCAACACGGCGCAGGGCCTGCCGTTGCGCAAACTGGCCGATGATGCCCGCGCGCTTTTGCAGACGATGCATTGGCCGGGCAATGTGCGGCAGTTGAAGAATGTGATGGAACGTGTTCTGATCCTTGGTGAAAGTCGCGGTGACATATCTGCGCGTGAACTGCCATCGACCGAGGATCATACTGATGATGACAGCCGGATCGTGCTGGCCGGTGGGCTGGCCACCTTGCCATTGCGCGAGGCGCGGGAATTGTTCGAACGCGAATATCTGCTGACCCAGATCAACCGGTTCGGCGGCAATATCAGCCGCACCGCATCATTCGTCGGCATGGAACGGTCGGCGCTGCACCGTAAACTGAAATCTTTGGGTGTGGTGACCACCTCGAAATCCGGCGGGCGTGTCGCCTATATCGAAGGTATCGAGGAATGAAAGTCATCATCTGTGGCGCGGGGCAGGTCGGCTGGCAGATCGCGCGCCATCTGTCGGGTGAAAAGAACGACGTCACCGTGGTGGATAACAATCCCGAACTGGTGCGCCGCGCCACCGATACGCTGGATGTGCAGGGTGTCGCAGGCTATGCCAGCCACCCCGATGTGCTGGAACGGGCAGGGGCGCGTGATGCCGATATGATCATCGCCGCGACCTATTCGGACGAGGTGAATATGGTCACCTGTCAGGTCGCGCATTCGGTGTTTTCGGTTCAGCGCAAGATCGCCCGGCTGCGCGCGCAGACCTATCTGGACCCGGCTTACGGCGATCTGTACCGCAAGGACCATCTTCCCATTGATGTCGTGATCTCGCCCGAGCGCGAAGTGGCCGAGGCGGCCCTGCAACGGCTGGCGGCCCCGGCGGCCTTTGACACCGAAAGTTTTCTGGATGGCCGCGCCCAGTTGCTGGGCATCACGATTGAAGAAGATTGCCCCGTCATCAACACGCCGCTGCGGCAATTGACCGATCTGTTTTCCACCCTGCGCGCCATTGTTGTCGGGCTGCGGCGTGACGGCACCTTGTTCGTCCCTTCTGCCGGGGATCAGATTTTCGCTGGCGACGCCTGTTATGTCTTTACCCATACCGAAGACCTGAACCGCACTTTAGAGATTTTCGGCAAGACCCAGGCGAAACAGGAACGGATTGTGGTCATCGGTGGTGGTAATGTCGGGCTGGGGGTCGCGCTGGCGCTGGAATCGCGCACCGACCGGGTCCGGGTCAAGGTGATAGAAAAAGACCGGATCGCAGCAGAACGCGCCGCCGACACGCTGGACCGGACCATCGTGCTGCATGGCGACGGGCTTGATACCGCCTTGCTGGACGAGGCGGGGATTGCCAGTGCCGATGCAGTGCTGGCAGTGACCGATGACGACAAGACCAATCTGCTTGCCTCGGTCCGGGCCAAGGAGATGGGCTGCAAGATGGCGATCTGTCTGGTCAATGACCCGACGTTGGTGCCTCTGATGGGCCCGCTGGACATTGACGCCTATATCAACCCGCGCGCCACCACGGTCAGTTCGATCCTGCGCCATATCCGGCATGGCCGTGTGCGCGGGGTTTATTCCATCGGCGATGCCGAGGCCGAAGTGATCGAGGCGCAGGTGCTGGGCACCTCGCCCATCTCAGGGCAGAAGATCAAGGATGTCGATTTCCCCGAAGGCGTGCTGATCGGCGGCATGATGAAGGAAGGCAAGGTCATCCGCCCCACATCGGAAACACGGATCGAAGAAGGCGATGTGATCGCGATTTTCGCCATGACCCCCGATGTGCCAGAGGTGGAACGGCTGTTGCAGGTCAGTATCGACTTTTTCTGATGCAGTGGATCATCCGCCTTCCGTTTTTTGTGATCCTGATGGGGCTGGGCGCCATCGCGATGCTGGTACCTGCCTTTCATGCCGCCATCGTCGAAGATTTCACCACGATGCGGGTGTTTTTCTATGGGTTCATCCTGTTTTCGGTGCTGACGCTGCTGATCGGGCTGACCATGTCGAATTATGCGCCCAGCAACGTGGCCCGCAGTCAGCTGATCGGGCTGCTGGCTGCGTTTTCGGTATTGCCGCTGATGTTCGCGCTGCCGTTCTATGAGGCAGTTCGCAATACCACATTTCTGGATGCCTGGTTTGAGATGGTGTCCAGCTTTACCACCACCGGGGCCAGTACCTATGACCGGATCAGCGCGCTGACACCATCGCAACATCTGTGGCGGTCCACTGTCGGCTGGCTGGGCGGGCTTTTGGTCTGGATCACGGCGGTGTCGATCTTTGCGCCGATGAATCTGGGTGGGTTCGAGGTGCGCGCCACCGCCGCTGTCGGCAAGGGCACCACCGGCACATTCAGCCAGATCGGCGCTGTGGTTGACCCGTCGGAACGGCTGGTGCGGTACACGCTGGCGCTGACACCAGTCTATATGGGGCTGACACTGGTGCTGTGGGTCGGCCTGCTGATGCTGGGTGAGCGGCCATATGTCGCACTTGCCCATGCGATGGCGGTGCTGTCCACCTCTGGCATCACGCCGATTGGCGGGCTGAATTTTGCCGCCTCGGGATTTCTGGGCGAATTGCTGATCTTTGTTTTTTTCGCATTTGCCCTGTCGCGATTGACGTTTTCGCGCGGAATCACCGGTGAAAGAAATCAGGTTCTGTGGCGCGATCCTGAATTCATCACCGCAATCGTGTTGATTGTTCTGGTGACGCTGCTGCTGTTTGCGCGCCATTATACCGGGACACCGGACAGCAGCGGCTGGACCAGCCTGCGCAATGTTTTCACATCATTCTGGGGCGCTTTGTTCACCGTGACGTCTTTCCTGACGACGACGGGCTTTGAATCGCGCGCCTGGGACGGGGCGACAGATTGGTCACGGCTCAGCACGCCCGGCCTGTTCCTGATCGGGCTGGCGCTGATCGGCGGTGGGGTGGCGACTACCGCAGGCGGGGTGAAACTACTGCGGATTTATGCGTTGTTCCGGCATCTGGAACGCGAACAGGAACGGCTGCTGTCGCCCTCATCTGTCGGTGGTGGCGGGCGCGAAGCGCGGCGCATCCGCAAACAAGGTGCCTATATTTCATGGGTTTTCTTCATGCTTTTCGCGCTTAGCATCGCGGGTGTGATGGTGCTGTTGTCGCTGACCGGGGTGACATTTGAAACCGGCATGGTGCTGACAGTAGCGGCTTTGTCCACCACCGGGCCTTTGGCGACGGTCGCGGCCGAGACGCCGATCCTATATGCGCAATTGCCGGATGCGGCCAAGATGGTTCTTGCGGGGGCCATGGTCTTGGGGCGGTTGGAAACTTTGGCGATCATCGCTTTGTTCAACCCAGAGATCTGGCAACGCTAAGCGGTGGGTCGCTTGTGTTTTGGGGCTGGAAACTCTGCAACCGGCACGACATACTGGGGTGGAATGGGGGGCCGGTCAACGGTCACAAGAACAAAAAAAGGGTGTCGTCATGGCCGCCGATAAAGCAAATCTGCAAGATGCATTTCTGAACCACGTCCGCAAGACCAAGGTGCCAGTGACGATCTTTCTGGTCAATGGTGTGAAACTGCAGGGCGTGATCACATGGTTTGACAGCTTTTGCGTGTTGCTGCGCCGCGATGGTCAATCACAGCTTGTCTACAAAAGTGCGATTTCCACAATTATGCCCGCACAACCGATCAGCCTGTATGAAGGCGAAGAATAACATTGCTTGAACACGACAAGCCCGTCACACGGGCCTGGGTGCTGCACCCCGAATTGAAATCCGACCATACCCGCCGCGCCCCAGTGCCTGCGTTGGCAGAGGCTGTGGCGCTCGCTGCCGCCTTGCCCGATCTTGATGTGGTGGGGGCTGATATCGTGCGCCTGCCCAAGATGCATGCCGGCAAGTTGTTCGGAAAAGGCAAGATCGAGGAATTGAAAGCCACCCTGCATGACGCCGAGGTTGAACTTGTGCTGGTCGATGGGCCGGTCACCCCGGTGCAGCAGCGCAATCTGGAAAAGGCCTGGGGGGTCAAATTGCTGGACCGCACCGGGCTTATTCTAGAGATTTTCAGCGACCGTGCCCGCACATCCGAAGGTGTGTTGCAGGTCGAAATGGCGGCTTTGTCCTATCAACGTACGCGTCTGGTGCGGGCCTGGACCCACCTTGAACGGCAGCGCGGCGGACTTGGGTTCGTCGGTGGACCCGGCGAAACACAGATCGAGGCCGACAGGCGTGCCATTGACGACCAATTGGTTCGGCTGCGCCGGCAGTTGGACAAGGTCGGTCGCACCCGTGCCCTGCACCGCGCGTCCCGCGCCAAGGTGCCGTTCCCGATTGTGGCGCTGGTCGGTTATACAAACGCAGGGAAATCCACACTGTTCAACAGCCTGACCGGCGCGGATGTTTTCGCCAAGGATATGCTGTTTGCCACGCTCGACCCGACGATGCGCAAGATCACTCTGCCGACGGGCGATGAGATTATCATGTCCGATACGGTGGGTTTCATCTCTGACCTGCCAACAGAACTGGTCGCGGCGTTTCGCGCCACATTGGAAGAAGTGCTGGACGCCGATCTGATCCTGCATGTCCGCGACATCAGCCATGACCAGACCGAGGAACAATCCCGCGACGTCATGGCGATCCTGCAAAAGCTGGGTGTCGCCGAAGGCGCGCCATTGATCGAGGTCTGGAACAAGATCGACCTGTTAGAGGGCGAGCCGCGCGAGGCCCGCGTCAATCAGGCCAGCCGCACCGAAGACCTGTTCGCAGTTTCCGCCGTTACGGGCGAGGGGATGGATGCCCTGCTCGCCGCGATCCCGGAAAAGCTGAAAGATCCCCGGACCGAGGCGGTGCTGACGCTTGGTTTTGCCGAGGGCCGCAAACGCGCGTGGTTGTTTGAGGCTGGGATTGTCACTTCGGATGAACAGATCGAAGACGGCTACAAGATGACGGTTTTCTGGACAGCCTTGCAGGAAGAGCGTTTCAGCCGCCTCTGATCCTCATCGTCCGAGCTGGTGAAATCGCGCAATGCGCGAATTCACCTACATATCCCCGCCGGAGACATAAAAGTTTTTATTCCGCCGGCTCCAGAACGGTCACCCCCACGGCTGCCGCGCGCGCCAGATCCGGGTCCAGTGACATCGGGATATATTCGCCGCGCCGCCACAGATCGCCCAGATTGTCGTAATAGCGCGACAGGGGATGCCCTGATTGCCCGGTGGACGAGATGAACACCGATGAATCAGGATCGGCGAAATCATAAACCCCGCGATAGCCCGCCGCATGGACGTTCTGGAACGGGGCAGGCCCGGTGCCACGGGTGCGTCCGCGCATCAGCGTGTTATCCCCACCGCTGGTGGATTGGCGGATATTGACGATCCAGCCCAGAATCGGCGTGGAGCCCAGCACCGGATGATCATGGGTCGCTTCATGCGCGTCGCCCCAGCGCACAGCCTCGATCGCGGGGCCATGGTTTTCGGTGATCCAGATCAGCGCGTCATCCAGTGCCTGACTGGCGATATCGGCGCAGGTTTCCACCTCTGACGACTGGATCACATCGCACCAGACCGCGGCCCCGTCGATATCGCGCCAGACCCGTTCCAGAAACACCGGGTCCAGATGGGTGAATTCTGCCGCCAATGGCCCCAGCTCGTCACGGATCACCCGTGCCTGAAACGCCCGCGCCCAGGCGGCATAGATCAGCGGTTCGGGCAGATGTTCGTTCATCTCGCCATTCCAGGCGGCCAGCAATTCCAACGCGATCTGGCGGCGGCGTTCCGGCGTGCCATCGGGGGCGGCATCGCCGGTGAACCACAGATCAGCGCCCATGAAGGTCAGCAAGGTGCGCGCGGTGACGCTGACGGTATCCAGCTGTGCCTCGATGAAACTGTCGCGGGTATGCACCTCGCGCGCTTGCATCAGGTTGCGCCAGCGGATCACCCGTTGCGTGTCGCCCCAATCGAAAGAGACGTGATCCGGGAAGGGCCTGTCGATCATCTTGTTGTTGGTATTGCCGACGATCCCACCCTCGGGGTTCACGAAACGGGGATTGTTGTCATAGGGAAACATGCCCTGCCAGCGGTTTTCCGGCAGGTAACCGAAACTGGGATAGCGGCCCTGGCTTTGATGGCCGGGATCACGGATCGGCATCGCGCCGATGGTCTGCATCGCCACCCGGTTACGGTCGGCCAGGGTGATGTTTTGCGCCGGTGCGATATGCAATTCACCCGCCGCCATCGCCTGACCGACAGAACGCGCGCGCATCAATGCCATCGCGGCGGTCATCGACGTGTCTTGCTGCGACAAGGCCGTCCAGCCAATCGCGGTGACATGGCCGGGCGGGGTGATGCTGCGCAGGTCGAACTGATCCGGCGGCATCACCGGCCCGTTTTCGGTCCAGCGCAGGCGGATGGTGACGGCGGGCTGGTCTTTGACATTGATGATGGAATCGCGGGCGCGAAAGCGTTGCCAGCCGTCCAGCCCGCGATATTCATCAGGGTTGGCAGGGTTGACCTGTTCCAGAAAGATATCCTGATCATCGACATTGGCCGTGGTCAGCCCCCAGCCCAGATTGGCGCTGCGCCCCGACAGGATCACCGGCACGCCGGGGATGGTGCCGCCGATCACGCCACCGTCCTGTAATTCCAGCCTTGCCAGAAACCAGATCGAGGGCGCGGTCAGCCCCAGATGCGGGTCATTGGCCATCAGGGTTGATCCCGTGGCAGAGCGCCGCGCATCGGCTGCCCAGGCATTCGACGCCCCGGCCAGCGCGCGCGGCGGCACCGGCATCAACGGGTCATAGGCCATGCGGCTGTTGGGCTGGCCCGGTGGCACATCCGGCACCAATGCGGCATAGGAAGGCAAAGCCGCCACACCACTGGTGGGATCATCGGGCAGGATATCGCGCAGCCTGTCAGGGCTGACCACCAGAGACACGCGGGCGCGCAGAACCTCATTTTCCAGCGAAGATGTCAGTTGCAGCGCCATCAGTTTCAGAATCGCGATCGAATCTGCCGGTTGCCAAGGTGCAATCGGGTGATTGAACAGCCACATTTCGGGGGCACCTCGGCCACGGGCACCGTCATTCACCTCGTCCAGCCAGGCGTTGACGCCTGCGGCATAGGCTTCTAACGCCTGGGCGGTCTGTGCGTCCTGCGCGCCGACCGAGGCTGTGGCGGCGGTATAAAGATCATAGCGCCGCATGACTTCATCAATGCCCAGGGTGCGGTCGCCAAACAATTCTGACAGCCGCCCCTGTACGGTGCGGCGCAGCATGGTCATCTGCCACAGCCTGTCCTGCGCATGGGCATAGCCAAGACCAAAGAACACATCGGGGTCGGTCGCGCCAAAGATATGCGGCACATTGGCATTGTCGCGCACGATTTCCACCGGGGCGGAAATGCCGCGCACATCGGCGGTGCCGTTGTAATCGGGCAGAGAGCGTGTGGCGAAATAATAGGCCAGCGCCACGACTGCCACGACCAGCACAATAAGGGCCGTGGTCAGCCTGACCAGCCACCGGAAAATCAAGATCATGCTGCCCTCATTGCCACCTGCGCCCTTTCTAGCAGGGCACAGGTGAAGAACAAGTCACCGTTCGGGAATCAACCCTCGCGGGCTGAACCGCAGCACGATCAGCATCAGCACGCCCATCGTCAGCAGCCGCATATGCGCCGCCGCATCGACCATCCGTGTCTGCAAGGCGCTGCCATCGGTCAGGCCGCTGGACAGCAGTTGCATCAGCGCCAGCCCCATCGGTTCCACCTGCACCCAAAGCCACCAGATCAGCAGCCCGCCGAGCACAGCACCCCAGTTATTGCCGGAACCGCCAACAATCACCATCACCCAGACCAGAAAGGTAAAGCGCAAAGGCTGATAGCTGCCGGGCGTCAATTGCCCGTCGAGCGTGGTCATCATCGCGCCTGCAATACCACAGATCGCCGAGCCGAGGATGAAGATCTGCAAATGCCGTGCGGTGACATCCTTGCCCATTGCGCGGGCGGCGGTTTCATTGTCGCGGATCGCGCGCATCATCCGGCCCCATGGTGAATTCAGCGCCTTTTCGGCCATCCACAGCAGGATCAGCAACACGATGACGAAGAGGCCGGCATAGGCCAGTTTGGTATAGATCCCCGATGCAGTGACCGGGTTCATGCCAAAGCTGAGCGCGCGTTCGACAAAGGCGGGGTCTTGCTGCAATTCGATCTCGAACGGGACAGGGCGGGGCAGGCCGATGACGTTTTTGACGCCGCGCGACAGCCAGTCTTCGTTTTTCAGGACGGCAATGATGATTTCCGCGATGCCCAATGTCGCAATCGCCAGATAATCGGACCGCAGACCCAACGCGGTTTTGCCGATGATCCATGCGGCCCCCGCAGCCAGCAAACCGCCCACCGGCCATGACAGCAGGATCGGCAGGTTCAGACCGCCCAGATGGCCGCTGACCGATGGGTTGATCGCCTCGACCGCGTTCACGCCAGGATCAAAGACCGCGCGATAGACCACGAAACCCACGATCAGGATCGCCAATGTCGTTATTGTACGCAAGCGGCCCTTTTGCATCCGGCTTTGTGCCAGCACTGCGCCCACGACAGTGGCAGCGCCCAGCACCAGCCCGATCAGGATATTCCAGCCACCCGCCTGCCATGCCCCCGGTGTCGGCGGGCTGGCGACCAGCACGGCGGCCAGACCGCCCAGTGCGACAAAGCCCATGACCCCGATGTTGAACAGCCCGGCAAAGCCCCATTGCAGATTAACCCCCAGCGCCATGATCGCCGAAATCAGCCCCATGTTGAGGATCAGCAAGGCCGAATTCCAGCCTTGCACAATGCCGGTCCCGATCATCAGAACAGCGACAAAACCAAACAGCAGCGGTGTGCGGATAGCGGGGTTCATACGGATTGCCCTTTGAACAGGCCGGTCGGCTTGAACAGCAATACCACGATCAGGATCGCAAAGCTGACGGCAAATTTATAATCAGTCGACATAAGTTGCAGCAGACCATCTGGTGCCATGTCCTCTGGCACCAGATAGGCCACGACACGGCGCCAGGCATAGGTCACGGTGACTTCGCTGAAAGCGATCACGAACCCACCGGCGATAGCGCCCAGAGGGTTGCCCAAGCCACCCACGATGGCGGCCGCAAAGATCGGCAGCAAGAGCTGGAAATAGGTGAAGGCTTTGAAGGATTTATCCAGCCCGTAAAGTACCCCCGCCGTGGTGGCCAGTGCGGCCACGATCATCCATGTCACCTTGACCACCCAGTCAGGGTTGATCCCCGACAGCAGCGCCAGATCCTCGTTATCAGAGAAAGCCCGCATGGATTTGCCGGTGCGGGTCTTGTTCAGGAACCAGAACAGCAGCGCCATCGCGATCAGCGCGACGACGACAGTAATGACCTGCGTCGTGCGGATCGCCAGCCCTTCGGCCAGTCCGGTGGCATCACGGAACCCACGTGCGGTCACGACGAAACGTTCGCCATCGGCGAAATTGACATCACCGACGCCGATGATGAAACGCACGATGCCGTTCATCACGAACATCACCCCCATGGACACAATCACCAGAATGACCGGTGCAGCCTTTTTCACACGGTAGAATTTATAGACCAGCCAATCGGTGCCCAGCAGCAACAGACAGGTTCCCGCGATCCCGATTGGCAGCGCCAGCAGTGCGGTAGGCAAGGGGCCAAAGGTGATGCCAAGCGCCAATAGCGCATTGGTGCCCAGAATGGTGATCGCGGTACCAAAAGCCATGGTATCGCCATGGGCAAAATTCGAGAACCGCAGGATGCCATAGATCAGCGTGACCCCCAGCGCCCCAAGGGCAAGCTGCGCGCCGTAGGCCAGCCCCGGCACAATCACGAAATTGGCCAGCACGACGATTGCGTTGAGAAAATCCATATCTCTTATCCCCCAAGAAAGCTGCGGCGCACTTCGGGGTTTGCCAGCAATTCTTTGCCGGTGCCGGTATGGGCGTTGCGGCCCTGTACCAGCACATAGGCTTTATCTGCGATTTCAAGCGCTTGCCGCGCGTTCTGTTCGACCATCAGAATGGGGATGCCGGTGCGCGCGACCTCGATGATCCGGTCAAAAAGTTCATCCATGACGATCGGGCTGACCCCGGCGGTCGGTTCGTCCAGCATCAGCACCTTGGGCTTGGTCATCAGCGCGCGACCAACTGCGACCTGCTGGCGCTGCCCGCCGGACAATTCGCCTGCGGCCTGATAGCGCTTTTCCTTGAGGATCGGGAACAGGTCATAGATCTGCGCCATCGTATCGCGGAAATCGTCGCGGCGGATGAAGGCACCCATTTCGAGGTTCTCTTCGACTGTCATCGACGTGAAGATGTTGGATGTTTGCGGCACGAACCCCATGCCTTTGACCACCCGGTCCTGGGGCGTCAGCGCGGTGATATCCTCGCCATCCAGCAAGACGCGGCCCGAATGCACATTCAGCATGCCGAACACGGCCTTCATCGCGGTGGATTTGCCCGCGCCATTGGGGCCGACGATCACGGCGATTTCGCCGGGGTCCACGGCAATGGTGCAGTCGTGCAGGATGTCGGGGCCCTTGCCATAGCCGCCGGTCATCGCCTCGCCGATCAGAAAGGCCGTGCTTGGGGCGGCTGTGACCTTGCCACTTTTGTTACGTGGCATCTCGCTGCCCTGACCGGCAGGGTTGGTGATGGACCGGTCCTTGTTGCCGCGACTGTCCTGATAGGCATTGGTCATGTGGCCACCATATCCTTGTTCTTCAGACCGGTGCCCAGATAGGCCTCGATCACTTGTTCATTGGCCTTGATCTCTGCCAGCGTGCCTTCGGCCAGCACGCGGCCTTCGGCCATGCAGATCACCGGATCGCAAAGCCGTTCGATGAAATCCATGTCATGTTCGATCACGACAAAGGTGTAATTACGTTCCTTGTTCAGACGGATGATGGCATCGCCGATGGTGTTCAGCAGGGTGCGGTTCACGCCTGCGCCGACCTCGTCCAGAAAGACGATTTTCGCATCGACCATCATCGTGCGCCCCAGTTCGAGCAGTTTTTTCTGCCCGCCGGACAGATTGCCCGCGCGTTCGTCCTTCAGGTGATCAATGGTCAGAAATTCGATGACTTCATCGGCTTTGGCGCGCAGGGCGCGTTCTTCATCGGCGATCCGCTTGCGTCCGAACCACGCGTTCCACAAAGTTTCACCCGATTGCGCGGCGGGGACCATCATCAGGTTTTCGCGGACAGACATAGATGAAAATTCATGCGCGATCTGAAAGGTGCGCAGTAACCCTTTGTGAAATAACTGATGCGGTTCCAAACCTGTGATGTCTTCGCCCATCATCGTGACGCGACCGGAGGTTGGTTTCAGAACGCCCGCGATCACATTGAAAAGCGTGGTTTTTCCGGCCCCATTTGGACCAATGAGTCCGGTAATGGACCCTTGTTCGATGCGCAAGGATGCACCATCGACAGCGTGAAAACCACCAAAGGTTTTCACCAGATTTTCAACGACAATCATTTTTGCTCCCCGCGCGCGGACGTTATCGCCCGTCTTGCTTTGAAAAAGCGGCGCGGGGGGTTGCCCCGCGCCGCCTATGATCCTGTCAGATCAGATTAACGATAACCGATGGTGGAATAGACGCCATCGACGAATTCGATTTCCTGATAGTTACCAGCAGATTCACCGGGCCCGATCAGTTCAACGGCAGAGGCACCTTCGTAGTTGATGTCTTCACCAGCGGCGATCAGTTCCAGCGCTTTGGCCAGTTCGCCCGGGTAGATCAGTTCGCCGGGTTCATTGGCAACGTCCATGACGTGGTCTTTGAAATCAGCGGAATCGGCGGAACCGGCTTTGGCCATCGCGAGCATGATCAGCGCGGCAGCGTCATAGGATTCAGGTGCGAATGCACCGGTGCCATCAAAGCCAGCAGCCTCTGCCATGTCGACGAACAGGGTCGCACCCGGGCTGTCGGTGCCGGGGTAGGCGCCGAATGTACCGTCCAGTTCAGACCCGAAACGATCATTCAGGGCTGCGCCGACCATACCGTCGGGCAGATAGAATGTGTCGAATGCGCCTGTGTCAAGCGCAGCCCGGATCACACCGGACCCACCCTGATCGACGTAACCGGCAACAACCAGCACTTCACCACCGGCAGCGGCCAATGCGCCGACTTCAGCAGAATAATCTGCCTTGCCGTCTTCATGCGCGGCAGAGATGGTCACGGTGCCGCCAGCGGCCTCGAACTCAGCCTGGAATGCGTCGGCCAGACCTTTGCCATAATCATTGTTGGTATAGGTGACAGCGACAGAGCTGTAACCGCGGTCTTGCAGGATGTTGGTGATGATCACACCCTGACGCGCGTCAGACGGGGCTGTGCGGAAGAACAGACCGTCATCTTCGACTGTGGTAAAGCCGGGCGATGTCGCGGATGGCGAAATCATCACGATGCCATTGGGGCGGGCGACGTTCTGCAGGATCGCGCCGGTCACACCGGAACAATCGGCACCCATGATGGCATTGACGCCATCCGATGTCACAACACGTTCTGCCGCAGCAGTGGCCGCGCCAGCATCGATACATGTGCTGTCCGCGCGCACGGATGATACTGTCGCACCGTCCAGCAGCAGGCCGGATTCGGTGACTTCTGCCATTGCCAGTTCAGCACCGGCAGCCATGGCGGGCGTGATCGATTCCAGCGGGCCGGTGAAACCCAGAACCACACCGATCTTGACGTCTTCTGCGAATGCGCCACCAGCGATCAATGTCATGGCGGTTGTCGCCATCATCAGTTTTTTCATTTGTCGTCTCCCTTGTTCGGACTTTTTTATCCTGTGCCGCAGATTAGCAGGCTGTTTCCAAAAGGAAAGGCTGAACCAAAAGTGATTTGGCCTTTAGAATGGTTTGGTTTCAGTGAATTGGCCGCTGCCCTTGCGTCAGCCGGGCTGCCGCGCCGCATGGCTGCCGCGTTCGCGATAGGGCGTGGTGTCGTAATGCGACCGGTAGCATTTGGAAAAATGTGATGGCGATGCAAAACCGCAGGCCAGCGCCACATTGATCACTGTCATATCTGTCTGCATCAGCAAGTTGCGCGCCTTTTGCAGGCGCAGTTCCATGTAATAGCGTTTGGGCGAGCGGGCGAGGTAGCGGCGGAAAAGCCGTTCCAACTGCCGCGTCGACATGCCGACATCGCGCGCCAGCACGGCGGGGCTGATCGGTTCTTCGATATTGCCTTCCATCAACTGAATCACGCGCGACAGTTTCGGGTGCCGCACACCGATCCGTGTTGGGATCGACAGGCGTTGCGTGTCCTGATCTGTGCGGATCGACGAATAGATCAGAATATCGGCAACCGCATTGGCCAGTTCTTCGCTGAAATGGTCGGCGATCAGTTTCAGCATCAGATCAATGGACGCGGTGCCACCGGCGGTGGTGATCCGGTTGCCGTCAACGACAAAGACCGATCTGGTCAGGATCACATCCTCGAATTCTTCGGCGAAACTATCCTGATTCTCCCAATGGATCGTCGCGCGCTTGCCGTCGAGCAACCCGGCTTTGGCCATTGCATAGCCCGCGGTACACAGACCCGCGACCTGCACACCGCGCCGTGCCTCGCGCCGCAGCCAGTTCAGGATGCGTTTGGTAGTGGCCTTTTGCACGTCAAGACCGCCGCAAAGCATGATCGTATCATCGCGATCCAGTTCGATCAGGTCCGATTCCAGCTTGAAGGCGCAGCCATTGGAACAGGTGGCGATATCGCCGCCATCGCCGATGATTACCCAATCGTAAATCTGCTTGCCTGCCGTGCGGTTGGCGATGCGCAGGCTTTCGACGGCACAGGCAAAGCACAGCATGGTGAACTGATCCATCAGGACGAAAACAAACCGGCGCGGTTTGACCACGGGGCCGACATCGATGATCTGGGGGGCTTGGCTCATGGCTGATTACTTTGGCTGGGTTGTCGCCGGACATCATCAGTTTTCACCGTGCGCGACAAGGGTAAATGTCGGCAATGCAGATTGGCATTGGCCCTGCCGGACAGGCGCGCTATACCACGCGGGCAAAAATGCGAAATAGTTGACTGGAGCAAGACCATGACTGACTGGCAAAAAACGGACTGGCGCAAAAAGCCACGGGTCCAGATGCCCGACTATACCGACGCTGCTGCCCTTGGCGCGGTCGAGGCACGTCTTGCCAGTTATCCTCCGCTTGTTTTTGCAGGTGAAGCCCGCAAACTGACCAAATCGCTGGCCGCCGTCAGCCGGGGTGAGGCATTCATGCTGCAAGGCGGCGACTGCGCCGAAAGTTTTGCGGAATTTTCCGCCAATGGCATCCGTGACACGTTCAAAGTGCTGTTGCAGATGGCGATGGTGCTGACCTATGGCGCGAAAGTGCCGGTGGTGAAAATCGGCCGGATGGCGGGCCAGATGGCCAAGCCACGTTCTGCACCTACCGAAGTGATCGATGGCGTGGAATTGCCCAGCTACCGTGGCGATATCATCAACGGGTTCGATTTCACGCCAGAGGCGCGCAATCCCGACCCTGACCGCATGTTGCAGGCCTATCTGCAGGCCGCCGCAACGCTGAACCTGTTGCGTGCCTTTTCGACAGGCGGCTTTGCCAATGTGCATCAGGTGCATCAATGGACGCTGGGTTTCACTGCCGGAAACGAGGTCAAGAAATACGCCGATATGGCCAGCCGGATCACCGATACGCTGGATTTCATGCAGGCTGCCGGTCTGACCACCGACACCAATCACGAATTGCAGACGGTGGATTTCTACACCAGCCACGAAGCCTTGTTGCTGGAATATGAAGAGGCGTTGTGCCGTCTGGATTCCACATCGGGCAAGATGCTGGCAGGGTCTGGCCATATGATCTGGATCGGCGACCGCACCCGGCAGCCGGATGGCGCGCATGTCGAATTCTGCAAAGGTGTGCTGAACCCGATTGGTCTGAAATGTGGTCCGTCGATGACGTCAGGCCACCTCAAGGCGCTGATGGCCTCGCTGAACCCCGACAATGAGCCGGGCCGTCTGACGCTGATCGCGCGTTTCGGGGCAGGGGCGGTGGGTGATCACCTGCCACGGCTGATCCGCGCGGTCGAGGAAGAAGGTGCCAATGTCGTCTGGACCTGTGACGCGATGCACGGCAATACGATCAAATCCTCGACCGGGTACAAGACACGCCCATTTGAAAGCGTGCTGCGCGAGGTCAAGGAATTCTTTGCCATCCACAATGCCGAAGGCACGATCCCCGGCGGTGTCCATTTCGAGATGACCGGCGCCGATGTGACCGAATGCACCGGCGGCGTGCGCGCGGTGACGGATGAGAACCTGTCAGACCGTTATCACACCGCTTGCGATCCGCGCCTGAATGCGTCGCAATCGCTGGAACTGGCGTTTCTGGTAGCGGAAGAGCTGTCATCACGCCGCAACAAGATCAGCCAGGCCAAGGCCAGCTGATCAGGCGTTATTGACGATCAACCGCAAAGCCGGGCGTGCTGCGTCCGGCTTTCGCATTGGGGCAGTTCCGCTGCTGGCCAGCGTGATCGCCAGATTGTCGATCCGCACCGGCACTTTTGCCATATCAAAGCGGCGCGGCAGATGGCCTGTGGGCTCTGCCGTGACCAGCGCGCCCAAGACGCGGCTGATCTGGCCGCGATCGTCGCGCATCGGCAGCAGCAGGATCGTGCCTGTCAGCGCAGGCCGAAAGGTTTGTGCCGGTGAAATCAGGCTGGCCGCAACGATGGCAGGCTGGGTAAAGGCGGTTTCGACCAGATCACACAGCCGGTCGCGGCTGTCAGGGGCGAACAGGATCGACACCGGCATACCCCGCGCATCCATCCGCAGCAGATCATGAATGTGCTGGCCCGCGACCCGCATCCGCGCGACGCCGGGGGCGACCCGTTGCAGGATGAAAGCATAGGGCAGGGCGGCATCGATCCGGTTGGGCGCAATCGCGCTGCGCGCGGGAAGGTGCGTTGCGTGGCGCAGGGATTGCCAATAGCTTTCCAGATTATGCAGGATAGGGCAATCGGCACCGGGCCGGGCGGTTTCGGAATGATCAAGGGGGGCGGACATCGGCACCTCGGAACTGAAAAACGCCGTTCACGGCGGAACGGCAAACCATTTACCCGGCAATAGCTAGCGTAGATTTTCGGAAAGATCACTTAACAAAGTGCTAAATGGTTAATCTGGCTGGGGGTGGATTGAGATCCACCCTACGTTCCGGCTGCGCCGGAGCCTCCGGCGGGGATATTTATACTCGGAAGATGCGATGGTGCCGGGGTTGCCCCGGCGGTGCATTTTCCTTTAGCTGCGCGCAGCATGATGATGAGGCCCGCGATGATCCGTTCCATGACCGCTTTTGCCAGCCGTACCGGTGATCTGGGCCCCGTATCCTGGGTCTGGGACATGCGCGGCGTCAACGGGCGCGGGCTGGATCTGCGGTTGCGGCTGCCCGACGGTCTGGACGGGTTGGAACAGGCCTTGCGCGCGCAGATAACAGCGGCCCTGACGCGGGGCAATGTGACGGTGACCTTACGGTTAACGCGGGATGAAGCCGGCGGCGGGATGCGGCTGGACGAGGCGGCACTGACCGCCGTGCTACAGGCTCTGGACAATGTGCAGGAACGCGCCTTTGCGATGGGGGTGACGTTGGGCCAACCGACTGCGGCGGATGTGCTGGCGCAGCGCGGCGTACTGGTCGGTGCTGTGGCGGAGGCAGATAACGGGGCGCTGGTCACGGCGCTGACGCAGGATTTCGCCGCTATGCTGGCGGATTTCACCGCGATGCGTGCCAGCGAAGGTGCTGCGTTGCTGGATGTCATCACTGGCCAGTTGTCACGGATCGCTGAGCTGATCGAACAATCCGCAACAGCCGCAGCAGAACGCGCGCCAGCGCAGCGCGCCACATTGCAGGCCGCTTTGGCGCGGGTGATGGAGAGTGTCGCAGAGGCTGATCCGGCCCGCATCGCGCAGGAACTGGCGCTGATCGCTGTCAAATCCGACGTGACCGAGGAAATCGACAGGTTGCGCGCCCATGTGGCAGCGGCGCGCGATCTGCTGGCGCAGGATAATCCGGCCGGGCGCAAGCTGGATTTTCTGGCACAGGAATTCAACCGCGAAGCCAATACCTTATGCGCCAAGGCGCAATCCAGCACACTGACGGCAATCGGCCTTGACCTGAAGGCTGTGATCGAACAGATGCGCGAACAAATCCAGAATGTGGAGTAAACCATGCAACGACGCGGCCTTTTGATCATCCTGTCCTCGCCATCGGGCGCGGGCAAATCCACGCTGGCCGGGCGGTTGCGGGTCTGGGATGACAGCCTGCGGTTTTCCGTTTCGGCCACGACACGCGCGCCGCGCATCGGAGAAGAGGACGGGCGCGAATATTATTTTGTCAGCACCGAGGAATTTCAGACGCAGGTTGCGGATGGCGAAATGCTGGAACATGCGCTGGTCTTTGGCAATTACTACGGATCGCCCAAAGCCCCGGTGCAGCACGCCATCGAGGCTGGGCGCGATGTCTTGTTCGATATCGACTGGCAAGGTGCGCAGCAGATCAGCAATTCCTCGCTGAGCCCGCATGTGCTGTCGATCTTCATCCTGCCGCCATCCATCCCCGAATTGCACCGCCGTCTGGTCAGCCGGGGGCAGGACGCACCCGAGGTGATCGAGAAACGCATGCAGAAAAGCTGGGACGAGATCAGCCATTGGGATGGCTATGATTATGTGCTGATCAATGACAATATCGACGCGACCGAAGCCGCGCTGAAAACCATCATCAGCGCCGAACGGCTGCGCCGCAGCCAGCAACCGCAATTGGTGGATCATGTCCGCGCCCTGCAGACGCAGTTCGGAGAGTTGATATGAGCCTTTACGCCCTTGGTGATCTGGAACCGGAAATCGCTGCTGACGCTTGGGTTGCCCCCGGCTGTCACGTGATCGGACGTGTGGTGGTCGCGGCGCAGGCATCGATCTGGTTCGGCAGCACCCTGCGCGGTGACAATGAAACGATCCACGTGGGCGCGGGCAGCAATATTCAGGAAAATTGCGTGCTGCATACTGATATGGGTTTTCCACTGACGATCGGTGCGGGCTGCACGATTGGCCATAAGGTGATGCTGCATGGCTGCACCATCGGGGCCAATTCACTGATCGGGATGGGGGCGATTGTGCTGAACGGCGCTGTGATCGGCGAAAATTGCCTGATCGGGGCAGGGGCGCTGATAACCGAAGGCAAGCATATCCCCGACGGATCACTGGTCATGGGCGCGCCGGGCAAAGTGGTGCGCGCACTGGATGAACAGGCGGTTGCACGGCTGAAAGCCTCGGCGCTGCATTACCAGAAAAACGCGCTGCGGTTCAGCCAGAACCTGCGGCCGCTGTAGCGAATACCAGCAGATCAACATCCAACTGCGGCGCGACGGCGTTGATTTCCCGCCGGATCAGATCAGTATCGGGAATGGCACCACTGGCCATGACGCAATAGCGCCCGGTGAACCTTGTACTCTGCAGCCGTTCAGCCACATCAATCGCGTCAAAACCTGTGGCAACCAAGGGAGACAGCACCACATCAGGCGCGATTTCTGTGATATTTTCATCATGCAGCTCGTCCAGATCCACAAAGGCAAGCGCCCCCAGATCAGCATCTGGTCGGCCCAATGTGGCCCAGCGGGCGATATCGCCGACAACCAGAATCTTGACATGTCTGGGCGCTGTTACCCCCGTGGCGGAGAGCGGGTCGGGACGAAATGACATATAGTGAACACAATACTAACTAAGGGTGCATTATGGTTAATGCAGTTCATCTCTGGCGTGCAAGACTTAGTCAACAGGCTGGCATTCTGTCATAAATGTGACACATGAACGCATCACTGATACGGCTGCATTTGCTGAAAGGGATTATTTTGTCGACCGAACGTATTCTTAACCTGATTGATGCCATTCCCTTGCCAGTGCTGGTGATCGGCCCCGATGACCGGATTCGCGCGACGAATACACCGCTGGAGGCGCTTTTAGGCACGGATCTGATCGGCAAACATCACATTACCGCGTTGCGCCAGCCTGCGGTGATTGATGCGATTGCCGCGGTGCGCCAAAGCGGTAGCAAGACAAGTGTGCGCTTTGTGACCCGCGAACGCGACAAGGATACGCCATTTCGCGTGCTGGTCGCCAAGGCAGATGATGATGTGGTGCTGACCTTTGAGGATCAGAGCGCCGCCGAAGATGTCGGCAAGATGCGCCGCGATTTTGTGGCCAATGTCAGCCACGAATTGCGCACGCCGCTGACGGCGCTTTTGGGGTTTATCGAAACGCTCAGCGGGGCGGCGCGTGATGATCCGGCGGCGCGGGCGCGGTTTCTGGGCATCATGGCGCATGAGGCAAACCGGATGACCCGGCTGGTCGATGATCTGCTGTCGCTCAGCCGGGTAGAAGAAGATGAACGCGTCCGCCCGCGCGAACAGGTCGAACTGGGCGCCTTGCTGGCCTCGGTGATCAAAGGGCTGGAACCACAGGCATCGGCGGCGGATGTGGCGGTACGCTTGGATCTGAAATGCCCGGTGCAGCATGTACCAGGTGATGCCGGGCAATTGACCCAGGTATTTTCCAATCTGATCGAAAACGGCATCAAATACGGTGCATCCGGAAAACAGGTGTTGGTCACATTGGAAGAGCCGGTCAACCATCTGCGGCTGCGCGGGCAGGGTGTGCAGATCCGGGTTGCCGATCAGGGCGACGGTATTGCCGGGCATCATATCGCGCGGCTGACAGAACGGTTTTACCGGGTCGACAGCCATCGGTCGCGTCAGGTGGGCGGCACCGGTCTGGGGCTGGCCATTGTCAAACATATCATCAACCGCCATCGGGGCCGACTGCTGATCGAGAGCGAGCTGGGGCAGGGCACCATTGTATCGGTGTTTTTGCCGGTGGCATCGTTGTCATAAAAGCTTTAGGCCTGTGTCACATGCAATTTGAAGAAATATATTAAACGACCTGACCCGACAGGAGCCCGCAATGTCCGACCATATTTCATCCGCCTATGACCGCGATCTGGAACAAATCACCACGCTGATCGTGAAAATGGGTGGGCTGGTCGAAGATGCGATCCTGAAAGCCGCACGGTCGCTGGCCGAGCGCGATGTCGAACTGGCCGAAGAAGTGCGCAACGCGGACCACGCCATCGACGCGCTGGAAGAACAGATCAACGAAGAAGCGGCGCGCACCATTGCCTTGCGTGCGCCGGTGTCCAAGGATCTGCGCGCGATCCTGACCGTGCTGCGACTGGCCGCGTCACTGGAAAGGATCGGCGACTACGCCAAGAATATCGCGAAACGCACCTCTGTTCTGGTGGAAATGCAGCCGGTCAGCGGATCCGACACCGCCTTGCGCCGGATGGCGCGCGAGGTCGAGGGGATGCTGAAAGATACGCTGGACGCCTATGTGCGCGGCGATGCGGAACTTGCCGAGGATGTGCGCCAGCGCGATCACGAAGTCGATCAGATGTATAATGCGCTGTTTCGCGAATTCCTGACCTTCATGATGGAAGACCCGCGCAATATCACCGCCTGTATGCATCTGCATTTCATGGCCAAGAATATCGAACGGATGGGCGATCTGACCACCAACATGGCCGAACAGGTGATCTATCTGGTCACCGGCGAAATGCCCGATGAAGCACGGCCCAAGGGCGACCGCACAGCTTTTGTCACGGACAAGCCCTAGGGCGGGCTTTGCCTGCATCCTTTGGCGTATAATCAGTATTATGTTAACTATTTGCAATACGCTCCGTGATCATTTCACTTTATCCGCGAAACTGAATGATGCTACAGGGTTGGCATGCAACATCACATCCTGATCCTGAACGGCCCGAACCTGAACCTGCTGGGCACCCGCCAGCCTGAAGTTTATGGGCCTACCACGCTGCAAGATATTGAAAATCTCTGTGCGGCCAAAGCTGATGACCTGGGCGTCACCATGACCTTTGCGCAAAGCAATCATGAAGGCGCGCTGATCGACATGCTGCATGCCGCGCGTGGTGTGCAGCATGGCGTGATCCTGAATGCCGGTGCTTATACCCATACATCGGTCGCGCTGATGGATGCGATATCGTCGATCATGTTGCCGGTGATCGAATTGCATCTGTCCAACATCCATGCCCGCGAGGCGTTTCGCCAACATTCCTATATCGCCCCTGTCGCGATCGGCCAGATCTGCGGCTTTGGCGCGGCGGGCTATCCTTTGGCGATGGAGGCGCTGGTGACTTATCTTGGGACCGGCGATTAAGCGCTTTATGGCCGGATCATAGCGGCATTGCCCTAACTTTCCGGGCGATGCCGTCCAGCCCCCGAAAACAAAAAAGCGGCCCGCATTGCTGCGCGCCGCTTTGGTCATTTCAGCGGAATTAACCGTTCAGTTTGGCAACTTCAGCGGCAAAATCTTCTTTTTCGACTTCAATGCCGTCGCCGACTTCCAGACGCACGTAGCCAGTGATTTCCACGCCAGCTTCAGCGGCAGCAGCGGCCACGGTCAGGTCAGGGTTCACGACGAATTGCTGGTTCAGCAAGGTGACTTCGGCCATGTATTTCTGCATGCGACCGACGATCATCTTTTCGATCACCGCATCGGGCTTGCCGGATTCGCGGGCGATATCGATCTGAACCTGCTTTTCCTTTTCAACCATTGCTGGATCAAGGTCAGCTTCGGACAAAGCCGATGGGTTGGCAGCGGCGATATGCATGGCGACCTGACGACCAAAGCCTTCATTGTCGCCGGTCATTGCGACCAGAACGCCGATGTTGCCCATGTTTGGTGCTGCAGCATTGTGGACATAGGTCACAACGGACCCGCCCGACAAAGTGGCCATCCGGCGCACGGACATGTTTTCACCGATCACGGCGACCGTATCGGTCACAGTCTGTTCGACGGATTTGCCGTTCAGATCAGCCGCTTTCAGCGCGTCGACATCATCAACAGTCAAAGCAACGGTTGCAATGTTCTGCACCATCTTCTGGAAATCGCTGTTTTTCGCGACGAAATCGGTTTCAGAGTTCACTTCAACAGCGATCCCTTTACCGTCTTTCACAGCAACAGCCACCAGACCTTCGGCGGCGGTGCGGCCAGCCTTTTTGGCGGCTTTGGCAAGGCCCTTGGTGCGCAGCCAGTCAACGGCGGCTTCCATGTTGCCATCAGTTTCGGTCAGCGCCTTTTTGGCGTCCATCATGCCTGCGCCTGTGCTGTCGCGCAGGTCTTTCACCATTGCAGCGGTGATTGCCATGTTATCTCTCCTATAACGGAATGGGTCAGGCGGGGCATAACGCCCCTGCCCTAAAGTTTTGTGACGCTATCAGGCGTTGGCGGCTTCGGCAGCGTCAGCTGCTTCTTGTGCCAGCGTTTCTTCGGCGTAGTTTTCCATCGCACCCATATCAACGCCAGCAGCGCCGAGTTGCGCTGTCATACCGTCAAGGGCAGCACGGGCGGCCAGATCGGTGTAAAGCGCGATCGCACGGGCCGCATCGTCATTGCCGGGAATGACATAATCAATGCCAGCAGGCGAACAATTGGTGTCAACCACTGCGACAACGGGAATGCCCAGCTTGTTGGCTTCGGCGATGGCGAGGTCTTCTTTGTTGACGTCGATGACGAACATCAGGTCAGGTACGCCGCCCATTTCGCGGATACCGCCAAGCGATGCCTGCAATTTGCCTTGCTCGCGTTCCATGCCAAGACGTTCTTTCTTGGTCAGGCCAGCGAAGCCGTTGGCGGATGCCTCATCAATCGCCTTCAGGCGGTTGATCGACTGCGACACGGTCTGCCAGTTGGTCAGCGTGCCACCGAGCCAGCGGTGGTTCATGTAGAATTGTGCTGATTTTTCAGCAGCTTCCATGATCGGTGTCTGTGCCTGACGCTTGGTGCCGACGAACAGAACTCGGCCGCCTTTGGCGACGGTGTCACGGATGACTTGCAGCGCCTGATCCAGCAATGGAACAGTCTGTGTCAGGTCCATGATATGGATGCCGTTGCGCGACCCATAGATGTATTGACCCATCTTGGGGTTCCAGCGCGCAGTCTGGTGGCCAAAGTGAACGCCAGCTTCCAAAAGCTGACGCATGGAGAACTCTGGAAGAGCCATGGTCGTTTCCTTTCCGGTTTCAGCCTCAGCGGGGGATCAGCCTGTTGGCCAACCGGTGGATGTTTGGGATTTCTCCCCAAGACACCCGCCCCCGCCTGCGGGATTAAGTGCCGCCCCCTTAACCGTCTCTGCCATGGGGCGCAAGGGGCTTAAGCTCTCTTGCTCTTGCGCGCGCTTCGCGGCAGAAGCGCGTTATGACAGATCAGCCGGATATTCTTTGCATCGGATCGGTCCTTTGGGACGTGATCGGGCGCGCGCCCAGCCATATGCGCGTGGGCTCTGACGTGCCGGGGCGTATCACCCGCCTGCCCGGCGGTGTGGCGATGAATATCGCGATGACCCTGCGCCGGTTTGGCATGACGCCTGCCCTGTTGACCAATGTTGGCCGCGACGGTGAAGGCGACGAACTGATCGCCGCCGCAACGGGTATGGGGCTGGTCTGTGATCATGTTTACCGGTCCGAGGATTTGCCAACCGATGTCTATATGGCCATCGAAGGTGCCAATGGTCTGATCGCCGCCATCGCCGATGCCCATTCGCTGGAGGCGGCGGGCGACAAGATCCTGCGCCCTTTGGCCAGTGGTGCCTTGGGGTCAGTAGATCGGCCCTGGTCTGGTGCCGTGGCGCTGGATGGCAATCTGACGGTGGATTTGCTGCGCGAAATCGCAACATCACCTTTGTTCCGCGATGCTGATCTGCGTGTCGCACCAGCGTCACCGGGCAAGGCGGAACGGTTGCTGGCATTGCTCGGGCATCCATCCGCGACATTATATGTTAACCTTGAAGAGGCAGGCTTGCTCTGCCAGACGGAATTCACCTCTTCGGCGGATGCCGCCGCTGGCCTGATCGCGCGCGGCGCGAGGCGCGCCTTGGTCACCGATGGCGGCAAATCCGCGTCAGAGGCCACAGGCAGCGATATCATCACCCAGACACCGCCTGCCGTCATGGTCACCCGCGTGACCGGCGCGGGCGATACATTCATGGCCGCCCATATCGCGTCCGAAGCGCAGGGCATGGGT
This sequence comes from Loktanella sp., assembly GCA_017390475.1. Classification (GTDB taxonomy): domain Bacteria; phylum Pseudomonadota; class Alphaproteobacteria; order Rhodobacterales; family Rhodobacteraceae; genus Yoonia. The sequence goes on along the minus strand of JAFPBO010000051.1, from coordinate 222,623 downwards.
CGCGCCGATGCTTTGCAGCGCGCCTGTCAGGCCGCCGCCACCTATGTTTCAGGAGAAATACCATGAGCCTTCCCATCGTCTATAGCGCCGAAGTCGCCGAGGCCCGCGCCAAGGGCCTTGCCATTGTCGCGCTGGAAAGCACGATCATCACCCATGGCATGCCCTTCCCGCAGAATGTGGAAACCGCGCGGCTGGTCGAACAGGATCTGCGCGATGCCGGTGCCGTGCCCGCGACGATTGCGGTGATGAACGGACAGTTGCATATCGGGCTGGAATCGGCGGAGCTGGATGCGTTGGGTCAGGCGCAGAATGTGGCAAAACTGTCGCGCGCGGATCTGGCGGCGTGTATCGCGACGGGTGGCACCGGGGCGACAACAGTGGCGGCGACGATGATCGCGGCGCATCTGGCGGGTATCCATGTCTTTGCCACCGGTGGGATCGGCGGCGTGCATAAAGGTGCGGAAACCAGTTTTGACATTTCTGCCGATTTGCAGGAACTGGCTGTGACGCCTGTAACCGTGGTCTGCGCCGGGGCTAAGGCGATCCTTGATCTGCCGAAAACCTTTGAAGTGCTGGAAACCTTGGGCGTGCCCGTTATTGCCTATGGGCAGGACACGATCCCCGCATTCTGGTCTGCCAAATCCGACATGCCTTCCCCGTTGCGGATGGATGATGCCGCCCAGATCGCCGCCAGCCACCGGATGCGGGCCAGCATGGGCCTGTCCGGTGGTCAACTGGTCACCAACCCGATTCCCGCCAGTGATGAAATCGCGGCAGAAACCCTCGCCCCGATCATCGCGCAAGCCTTGGCCGAGGCGGATGCACAGAAAATCAGCGCCAAGGCCGTGACGCCTTTCCTGCTCGACCGGATTTTCACCCTGACCGAAGGCCGGTCCCTGACCGCCAATATCGCGCTGGTACGCAACAATGCGCGGCTGGCGGCAAAAATCGCGCTGGCGATGCTAAAATAAAGCACCGCAACGGGTTAATGCTGCTTGCCGCTGCGCGCGCCCAACCTTACCTGTAGCGTGTTGCCTTAGCCGGATGCCCGCATGTCTGATCCTGTCCTGAAAGACCTCAAACGCCGGTCCAGGCCCAGTATGGTTGCCCGCTTGCGCGGCAATTTTCTGGCCGGTCTGGTGATCGTTGCCCCCATCGGTCTGACCTTCTGGCTGATCTGGACGGTTGTAGGCTGGGTCGATAGCTGGGTCTGGCCCTTTGTGCCGAATTATTACCACCCCGAACCGCTGATCAACCGGCTGTTGGGGCGCACACCGGGCAATGAAATCACCGTCAATGTGCGCGGTGTGGGTGTGGTGATCTTTTTCATCTTCACCATTTTTGTCGGCTGGCTGGGCAAAGGTCTGATCGGGCGGTCTTTTTTGCATATGGGCGAACGTATGGTGGACCGGATGCCAGTGGTCCGGTCAGTCTATAATGCGGCCAAACAGATCGCCGAAACTGTCTTTTCGCAACGCGAAACCTCTTTCGACAAGGCCTGTCTGGTTGAATACCCCCGCAAAGGGCTGTGGGCCATCGCCTTTGTCTCGACCAATGCCAAGGGAGAGATTGCATCCCAATTGTCGGATGGCGAAACGTTCGTGACCGTGTTCCTGCCAACCACGCCGAACCCGACCTCGGGTTTTTTGCTGTTTTTGCCGCGTAGTGATATCAAGGAGTTGTCAATGAGTGTCGAAGATGCAGCAAAACTGGTGATCTCTGCCGGGTTGGTTTACCCCAACAACAAAGCCGTGGCTGACCTGCCGGCAGCGGCGGAATAGAATGCTGACGGCTGGCGTCACCGGTTTCGCCACCGGATTCGCGCTGATTTTGGCGATTGGCGCGCAAAACGCCTTTGTCCTGCGCCAAGGGCTGGCGCGGCAACATGTGTTCTGGCTCTGCCTGCTTTGTGCCACATCGGATGCGCTGCTGATCACGGCCGGTGTGCTTGGCTTTGGCTATATCGTCACGCTCTACCCCAGCTTTCCGCAGATCATGGCCTGGGGCGGTGCCGCATTCCTGTTTGTTTACGGGGCGTTGCGGTTCGTTGCTGCGGCAAAGGGTGATTATGCGATGCAGGTGGCGGGAAAGTCCGGCAGCCTGTGGTCGGTGTTGGCGACGGGTGCCGCCTTTACCTGGCTGAACCCGCATGTCTATCTGGATACGCTGGGTCTGGTTGGCGCTGTCTCGACGCAATTCACCGATACCGGGCTGAAAACCGCATTCGGTATCGGCGCTGTGCTGGCGTCCTATGTGTTCTTCTTCAGCCTTGGCTATGGCGCGCGGTTGTTGACGCCGATCATGCAATCCGCCAGCGCATGGCGACGGCTGGACCTGCTGATCGGCATCGTGATGTGGGCACTGGCGATCAAGCTGCTTACTTGAACATCATATCCATATCGATACTGCTTTTGACATTCAGATCGGCCCGGTGATTTTTCAGAAAAGCCGTCGCTGCCGCCTGCCCCGCCTCTTTCAGCCGGGCGAGTACGATGGCCTGCGGTATCGTCTTGGTCGCGACATTGAGTTCATTCATCAACACATCATCGGCGATCATATGCACGATCACATCTTTCATCGTGCCGGCTGTCAGCGATCCATCCGCGATCAGTCGTTTGACAAAGGCGATGGCGCGCAATTCACGCAACAGCGATGAATTGAAACTGATCTCATTGATCCGGTTCTGGATTGCCTGCACATCTGTCGGCAATTCCTCGCGGTAGAGAGGATTGATATTCACAACCAGAATATCGTCCGGTAACTCTTTGGCAAACAACGGATAAAGCGCAGGGTTTCCGGTATAGCCCCCATCCCAGAATGCCTCTGACTTGCCGGTCTTGGGGTCGGTGAATTCGACAGCCTGAAACAATGTCGGCAGACAGGCCGAGGCCATGATCACATCAGATGAAATCTCATCTCCGGTGAACACCCGGATCTTGCCGGACCGGACATTCGTGGCGCAGATATGCAATTCCGGCCCAGCTTTTGCGCAGACTGCGTCATATTGGAATTTCTTGACGATATTTTCCAACGGATTACGCATCATCGGGCCATAGACATAGGGCGACAGCATCCGCGTCGTCATATCCATCATCGCATAGGCGGGCGAATATTTCATCGCCTTGGCCAGCACCGCAGCAGAGGGTGTCAGCGACGACACCCAGTCTGACATGCCTTCGTCGCGCACAGCGCCGACCTGTTCCCACAGCCAGTCCAGGTTTTCGCGCGCGCCGTTGCGCCCATCGCGGACCCAGCCGGATTTCAGCGCCGCCGCATTCAGCGCCCCTGCCGAGGTGCCGGAAATCGCGGCAATCTCGATGTCTTCATCGGCGAGCAGCACATCCAATACGCCCCAGGTGAACGCACCATGCGCGCCGCCGCCTTGCAGGGCCAGGTTGATCCGCTTCATTGCGCGGTCCAGCCGCCATCGACGGAAATCGACGTGCCGGTGATCTGCGCTGCAGCGTCAGAACACAGGAACACGGCGGTGCCGCCCAATTCCTCGACCGTGGCGAATTCTTTCGATGGCTGACGTTCCAGCATGACCTTGTTGATCACAGCCTCACGCGACATGTTATATTCCTTCATCGTATCGGGGATCTGCGCCTCGACCAGCGGGGTCAGGACATAACCGGGGCAGATCGCATTGCAGGTGATCGGGTCGCGGGCGGTTTCCAGCCCCACCGTCTTGGTCAGGCCCAGAATGCCATGTTTCGCCGCCACATAGGCCGATTTATACGGCGATGCGGTCAGCCCATGTGCCGAGGCGATATTGATGATTCGTCCCCAGCCGCGTTCACGCATGCCGGTGACCGCAGCTGCGGTGGTGTGAAATGCCGATGAAAGGTTGATCGCGATGATCGCATCCCATTTTTTGGGATCGAAATCCTGGATCGGGGCGACATGCTGAATACCCGCATTATTCACCAGAATGTCACAGCCCCCGGCAGCCACGATCAACCGGCGGCAATCATCACCATCGGACATATCGGCCTGGACATATTTCGCCTCGACCCCGGTGACGTCGGCGATTTCAGCGGCACGGGCATGGTCTTCTTTCGTGTCGGAAAAAGAATTCAGCACCACATTCGCGCCAGCCTTGGCCAGTTCGCGCGCAATGCCAAGGCCGATACCAGAGGTCGATCCGGTGATAACGGCGGTTTTTCCTTGCAGGGTCATGATGATCGCTCCGATGCGGTTGCTTTGCGACTCACCCTATATGCTGCATTTGCAAAGGTCACCCATGCGGCACCATCGCCCATAAAAAAACGCCCGCACAAGGCGGGCGTAAAGTTATTGAGGCAGGTTTCATACAGGCAAGAAACCTATCGAGCAGTGCCCTTGTTATAAGCAATCTGTTGCCCGGCTCCAAGCTAAAAGTTTGAAAAGGCTCAAAACCATCTTTACGGTGGTCTCAAGCAAATCAAAATTCACACAGGGACATCACAAAAATGGCATCTCAATTCGGCACCTTTGTGGCTTTATGCCGCACGGTCGTCGCGGTCCTGCTGACCGCCAGTCTCGCGCAGGCAGAACCCCAGCATGGCATAGCTATGTATGGCGACCCTGCCCTGCCACCGGATTTTGTGTCCCTGCCCTATGTGAACGCCGATGCACCCAAAGGCGGGCGTATCGTCACGGCCGAGGTCGGAGGATTCGACAGCCTCAATCCCTTCATCCTGCGCGGCTCGGTATCGTGGCAATTACGTTACTTTGTCGGGGAAAGTCTGATGGCGCGCAGTCTGGATGAACCTTTCACCCTTTACGGGCTTCTGGCCGAATCGATTGAAACCGGACCGAACCGCGAATGGGTCGAATTCACCCTGCGGCCAGAGGCGCGGTTTTCCGATGGCAGCCCGGTCACCATCGAAGATGTGATGTGGTCTTATGAGACTTTGGGCACCATCGGCCATCCGCGCTATCTGGGATTCTGGACCCGGGTGGAAAGCATGGAACAGACCGGCGAGCGTTCTGTCCGCTTCACCTTCAACATCGAAGACCGGGAACTGGCGCTGCTGGCCGGGATGCGGCCGATTCTGAAAAAGGCGCAATGGGATGGCGTCGATTTCGCGCAAAGCACGCTGGATATCGTACCGATCACCTCTTCGCCCTATGTGATCGACCGGTTCGAAGCCGGTCGCTATATCTCGCTGCGCCGCAATCCTGATTACTGGGGCGCCGATGTGCCGTTCCAGCGCGGCCAGCATAATCTTGACGAGGTGCGGATCGAATTCTTCGGCGATGAAACCGCCGCATTCGAGGCGTTCAAAACGCTGGAAGTCACCAGCAACCGTGAATTCAACGTCGCGCGCTGGGAAACGCAGTATGATTTCCCCACCGCCCGCGACGGCGATGTGGTGATGTCGGTGCTGGGCCATGAACGCCCATCGGGTATGACCGGTTTCGTGATGAACACACGGCGCGCGCAATTTGCCGATTGGCGGGTGCGCGATGCGCTGATCCAGGCGTTCAATTTCGATTTCATCAATGAGGCGATGACCGGCGGCGCGCAGCCGCGGATCACATCCTATTGGTCGAACTCGCCACTGGCGATGGATCATGGCCCCGCAACCGGCCGCGTTCTGGAATTTCTGGAACCTTTCGCCGCTGATCTGACCCCCGGCACGATCGAAGGCTACAGCCTGCCCACGGGCGACGGGTCCGAGCGGAACCGCGCGGGCACCGCCGCCGCCCTTGACCTGATGGAACAGGCCGGCTGGACCGTCCAGAACGGCGTGTTGCGTGATGCGGATGGCACCGCCTTCAGCTTTGAAATCCTGCTGGAACAAGGCAGTTCGGAAAATCGCGCCATCATTGACATGTATATGCAGGCGCTGGGGCGGATCGGCATCACCCCGCGGATCGCCACAGTGGATGGCGCGCAATATAAAGAACGCACCGACGCCTATGATTTCGACATGACCTATTACCGGGTCGCGGTGTCGCTGTCGCCGGGCAATGAACAATACAGTTACTTCGGCTCTGCCGCCGCTGACGAACCCGGCGGGCGCAATGTGATGGGTATCAAATCTCCCGCTGTCGATGCGATGATCGACCGTTTGCTGACATCCGAAAGCCAGGACGATTTCATCGCCGCAGTGCAGGCGCTGGACCGCATCCTGACCGCAGGGCGCTATGTGATCCCGATCTATCAATGGAACATCAGCCGCATCGCCCATGCAAAGGAATTGCGCTATCCCGCCACATTGCCGATCTTCGGCGACTGGCCCGGCTGGCAACCCGATGCCTGGTGGTACGAAGACTGAAACGACAAAGGCCCGGATCATCCCCGGGCCTTTCGCTTCTTATTTCTGCAAATACTCCTGCGCGGAGCGCATAAAAGTCAGGAAAGCGACGTCACCCACAGGATCGTCGCATCCTCCGCGCTCAACGACACGACATTATGCCCCATCGCCGCGTCATAATAGGCGCTGTCGCCACGCTTTAGCGCGATAGGCTCGTAGAATTCGGTATACAGCCGGATCTGGCCAGTCAGCACATAAAGAAATTCCTCGCCGTCATGGCGGACCCAACCGTCGAATTCCTCCATGCTGCGGGCACGGATACGGGCGCGATAGGGCAGCATTTTCTTGGTACTCAGCGCCTCGGCCAGCAGCGCATGTTCATAGGTCGTGGTGATCTGCGTGGTCTCATCGCCATCGCGGGTCACCGCCATACGGCCATTGACCTGTCCTTTGGACGGCGGGGTAAACAATTGCGGCACCGAAATGCCCAGCCCGACTGCAAGCTTTTTCAGTGCATCATAGGTCGGCGACATCTGCCCGTTTTCGATCTTTGACAATGTAGACCGCGCCAGCCCGGCCTGCCGTGCCGCCTGTTCCAGCGTCCAGTCGCGCGCCTTGCGCAATTCACGCACCCGCGCGCCAAGGTCGAGAGGTTGTGCCACAGAGGTCGCCCCATTTTCATGGGCAATGCGGATCAGGTTGCGCGGATCAAAATCAGACATGACATTTCTTTAAGCAGCGCCGCGCGATCTTGCAACTGACACGGGCCGGGGATAGGCCTGCGGCATCTTTGCATTTCACAACTGACAGGGGGCCATCACATGGTCAAGCTTGACATCATTTCCGATCCGATCTGCCCCTGGTGCTATATCGGCAAGGCCAATCTGGATGCCGCATTGACGCAATTCCCTGACCATCCATTCACGATCGAATGGCACCCGTTCCAGTTGAACCCCGACATGCCCGCAGGCGGCATGGACCGGAAAATCTACATGGAAACCAAATTCGGCAGCAAGGAAGCCGCAGCCAAAGCCTATGTGCCCGTCGCCGACCATGCCGAAAAGGCCGGTGTCACGATCAATTTCGAGAAGATGCAGATTGTCCCCAACACGATCAACGCCCATCGTTTGATCCATTGGGCCGGCATCGAGGCGCGGCAGACCTTTGTCGTTGACCTTCTGTTCAAGGCCTATTTCGTCGAAGGCCGCGACATCGGCAGCGATGAAGTACTGGCCGATATCGCCGATACCGCCGATATGGATGCCGCTTTGATCACCCGCCTGCTGGCGTCTGATTCCGATACGGCCGATATCCGTGCGCGCGACGCACATAGCCGCGAAATGGGGATCACTTCGGTGCCGACTTTTGTCGTGGCCAATCAGCATGCGGTCCCGGGCGCGCAGCCACCCGATCTTTGGGTCAAAGTCATCAGCGATATCATCGCCCAGGTCGGAGACGCGGAATGATCGCGCCCACACAAAGGCTCGGCCAGACCGAGTTCATCGCGATGATGGCGATGCTGGTTGCCACGGTCGCGTTTTCCATCGACGCCATGCTGCCCGCCCTGCCAGAGATTGGCGCGACGCTCAGCCCCACCAACCTGAACCATGCGCAATTGATCATCACCAGCTTCGTGCTGGGCATGGGGGTCGGCACGCTGTTTACCGGGCCGATGTCCGATGCATTCGGGCGCAAACCGGTGATGGTCGGCGGCGCGATCGTCTATGTCATCGCCTGCGCGATCGCGTGGAGAGCGCAATCACTGGAAATGATGCTCTTCGCCCGCGTGTTGATGGGTCTGGGCGCCGCTGGCCCGCGCGTCGTCGCGATGGCGCTGGTGCGCGATCTGTACCAAGGCCGCGATATGGCGCGGATCATGTCCTTTGTCATGGCAGTTTTCGCGCTGGTCCCTGCCCTGGCCCCCACTTTGGGCCATTTCATCATTCTGGGCTTCGGCTGGCGCGCGATCTTTGCTGCCTTCATGCTGTTCTCAACCGTGACCGTGATCTGGCTGCTGGTGCGCCAACCCGAGACATTGGCCCCGCAAAACCGCCGCCCGCTCAGCTTTGCCGCGCTTTACGATGCCACCGCCCAGATGTTCGCGCATCGCACCGCGCGGCTGTCGATCATCATCCAGACACTGACCTTCGGGATGCTGTTCGTGGTATTGTCCTCGACCCAGCAGGTGTTTGACGTGACCTTTGGCCAGGGGGCGCATTTCCACTATTGGTTCGGCGGCATCGCGATTATTGCGGCCTCGGCCAGCCTGCTGAATGCGAAACTGGTGATGAAACTGGGGATGCGCGCGATCATCAAGACCGTGCTGACCGTCCAGATCGGCCTGACGCTGGCGATGATCGTGATCACGGCAGCAAACGGCCCTTATTGGCTGGCATTTGGGACTTACGTGATCTGGGTCACCGGCAATTTCTTTCAGGCCGGTCTGACCATCGGGAACCTCAATGCGCTGGCTATGGAAGAAATGGGCCATATCGCGGGCCTCGCCGCCTCGATCATCGCCGCTATCTCGACCGTGGGGGCCGTGATCCTTGCCGCCCCCGTCGCGCTGATGTTCGATGGCACCCCAATGCCGATGGCGATTGGCGCGCTGGTTGCTGCGGCTCTCGCGCTTTGGCTGACCACCAAGATCAAACGCCCAGGCGAGACCTGAAACATCTTCCAAGCACGTCAATTCGCGCAGGGCGCAATTTGATGTAATCCCCGTCGAAGACCGGAAGAAGCAGGGTTCACCCTGCTTTTTTCGTATCTTCCGCCAGCTTGCCTGCCAGATCCCGCGCGATATTGAACGCACCTTGGATCTTGTCACGTTCCTTGGCCCAATCGCGCTGTACGACGATCTTGTTGTCCTTGACCTTAGCCTGCCCGCGCTGGTCATTGATGAAATCCACCAACCCCGCAGGCGATGCGAATTTGTCGTTGTGAAACCGGATCGTCGCGCCCTTCGGCCCGGCGTCCAACTGGCTGATGCCCGCGCGTTTGCACATCGCCTTGATCCGCACCACCAGCAACAGTGTGTTGACCTCGCGCGGCAGTTTGCCGAAACGGTCGATCAATTCGGCGGCAAAGCCTTCCAGTTCCACCTTGGTGGTCAGATTCGACAGGCGACGATACAGGCCCAGCCGCACGTCCAGATCAGGCACGTAATCTTCGGGGATCAGCACCGGCACGCCCAGATTGATCTGCGGCGCCCATTGTCCGTCATCTATGATGCCTTCAGCCTGACCCGACCGGATCGCGTTGATCTGATCTTCCAGCATCTGCTGATACAATTCATAGCCGACTTCGCGCATCTGGCCGGATTGTTCTTCACCCAGCAAATTCCCCGCGCCACGAATGTCGAGGTCTTGTGACGCCAGCGTGAACCCCGCGCCAAGGCTGTCAATCGACCCCAGCACGCGCAACCGTTTCTGCGCGGAATCGGTCAGTTTCTGGCGTGGTTTCGTGGTCAGATAGGCATAGGCCCGCGTCTTGGACCGGCCCACCCTGCCCCGGATTTGATAGAGCTGCGACAGCCCGAACATATCCGCGCGCCAGACGATCATCGTATTCGCGGTCGGGATATCCAGCCCCGATTCCACAATCGTCGTCGCCAGCAGCACGTCATATTTGCCGTCGTAAAAGGCGTTCATCCGGTCATCAAGTTCGCCCGCCGCCATCTGCCCGGTCGCGCTGATATAGCTGACCTCGGGGACTTCATCGCGCAGAAACGCTTCCATCTCATCCATATCGGTGATCCGGGGCACGACGATGAAACTTTGCCCGCCGCGATAATGTTCGCGCAACAACGCCTCGCGCACGGTGATCGTGTCGAATTCACTGACATAAGTGCGGATCGCCAGACGGTCGATCGGCGGCGTCCCGATCACCGACAGATCGCGCACACCGGACAGCGACAACTGCAAGGTCCGCGGGATCGGCGTCGCCGTCAGGGTTAGAACATGCACATCGGTGCGCAGGCTTTTCAGCCGTTCCTTGTGCTGGACACCGAATTTCTGTTCCTCATCGATGATCAACAGGCCAAGGTTCTTGAACCGCACCGATTTCGCCAGCAAAGCATGGGTGCCGATAACGATATCGACCGTGCCTTTGGTGATCCCGTCGCGGGTCAGGGCGGCATCTTTCGTTGACACAAACCGCGACAGAGGCCGGACGTTCACCGGGAACCCCCGGAACCGTTCTGCGAAACTCTGGTAATGCTGCCGCGCGAGCAAGGTCGTCGGGGCCACAATTGCCACCTGCACACCGGCCATGGCGGCGACGAATGCGGCGCGGATCGCCACCTCGGTCTTGCCGAAACCGACATCACCGCAGATCAGCCTGTCCATCGGCTGGCCGGATTCCAGATCGCTCAGCACATCGGCGATGGCGGATAGCTGGTCATCAGTTTCGGCATAGGGAAAGCGTGCCAGAAACTGATCCCACAACCCAGCTTCCGGTTCCAGCACTGGTGCCTTGCGCAGGGCCCGTTCGGCGGCAACCCGGATCAGCCGTTCGGCGATCTGGCGGATACGTTCCTTCAGCTTGGCCTTTTTCGCCTGCCATGCCCCGCCGCCGAGTTTATCGAGAAGGCCCGTCTCATGGCCATATTTCGACAAAAGCTCGATGTTCTCGACCGGCAGATACAGCTTGCTGTCTTCGGCATATTCAATCAGCAGGCATTCATGCGCGGCCCCTAGCGCCGTGACCACCTCCATCCCCTGAAACCGCCCGACGCCGTGATCGACATGGACGACCAGATCGCCGGGGGTCAGGCTGTTGGCCTCTGACAGGAAATTATCCGCGCGGCGTTTGCGTTTGGTGCTGCGGATCAACCGGTCGCCCAGCACATCCTGTTCGGAAATCACGGTCAGCCCGGGGGCTTCAAACCCTTGGTCCAAAGGCCAGACCGCCAGATAGACACCGGTTTTGCCAATGCGGGAAAAGTCGGTGACAAGGATGGTTTCCCCCACCCCTTCATCCTCGATCAAGCCTTCCAGCCGTTCCCGCGCGCCTTCGGAATAGGACGCGACCACCACCGGACCGACAGCGCTGCGCGCTTTGATATGGCTCGCCAAGGCCCCGAACAGGCTCAGGTTTTCCTGTTGGCGCTCAGGCGCGAAACTGCGGCCCATGCGCCCGCCTGCATCAATCACACCGGGGCCGGTAGATTGTTTATGCGGCGAGAATTGCATGACACGATGGTCGGCGACGGCCTTTGTCCATGCCGCATCATCAAGATACAGCAATTGCGGCGGCGCAGGTTTATAAACCGAATCCATCCGCCCCTTTTGCGTCAGCGCATGCATCCTTGTGCCATATTGATCGGCGATACTGTCCCATCGCGCCAGCCGCTGCGGGCCGATCTGGTCGTCCAGCGTGATCGTCGCCTTTGGTAGATAATCGAACAGGGTTTCCAGATTATCCTGAAAGAACCCCAGCCAATGTTCCACGCCCGCATGTTTGCGCCCGGCGCTGACGGCCTCATACAGCGGATCATCCGACCCTGCCGCCCCGAATTCGATCCGGTAATTCTGCCGGAACCGCGTGATCGCCGCCTCGTCCAGGATCACCTCGGATACCGGGGCCAGTTCCACCTCGGTCAGTTTTTCAACCGTGCGCTGGGTCGCCGGATCAAACCGCCGCGCGGCGTCCAGCACATCGCCGAACAGATCCAGCCGGACCGGGCCGGACTGGCCGGGCGGAAAGATATCGATGATCCCGCCGCGCACGGCATAATCACCCGGTTCCATCACATTGGGGCTTTGGGTAAAGCCCATCCGCACCAGAAAGGCGCGCAAGGCGCTTTCATCCAGCCGTTTGCCAACCGTGGCGGTAAAGGCCGCCTCGCGCAGCACGGACCGCGCAGGCACCCGCTGCGTCGCAGCAGACAACGTGGTCAACAGAATAAACTGACCGGGCATGCCGTGAACAAGGGCTGCCAAAGTCGCCATCCGCGCGGCAGAAATATCGGTATTGGGCGACACCCGGTCATAGGGCAGGCAATCCCATGCCGGGAAGACAAAGACCGGCACAGATGGCGCGAAAAACGCCAAAGCCGCCTGTAGCGCCGCCAGCCTCTTGTCGTCGCGCGCGACATGCAGAACCGGCTGACCCTTGGCCAATTCGGCCAAAATCAATCTGGCATCAAACCCTTCGGGCGCGCCGCTGACGATGATATGATTGCGATCAGACATTGCGCCGAGATATCCTGCACCGGGGCCGTGTCAACCGCTCAAAACACTGCCATGCGGGCAAGGTTGGCATACATGCCGAAAAGGGCTGTGAAAAAGATCGCCGTCATCGCGATCACCTGTATCCAGAACCGCAGATGCAACAGCGCCTTGACCAGCGCATCGCCGGTCAGTGGATCAGCGGTCAGGCGCTGGCAGCTACGCCAGGTCAGCGCGGCGACAAGCACAAGCGGCAAGGCCAGACAGAACAGGCCCTGTGCCAGTTCCACCCGGTAGACAAAGCCCAAAGTCCCCGCTGTGGTGATAAAAAACGCACTGAACCCGGCCAGCACCAGCCCCGGCGTGCCGGCAATCGTCATCAGACGGCGCAGATTGATCGCTGTGATCTGATCAAGATCCTGCATCGCCTGCCCGCCATGACGGCGCGCGCTGTGGATCATGTCAGAGGGCACGCCGATGATCCAATGGCTAACGCAGGCCCAGGTCACCGCGACGGATAACCAGTACCAGATATTTGAAAATGTGCGGAATTCGACCTGGCTGAAAATGACTTCTGAAAGGGTCACGATAATGCTCGCTCGCGTAAAGGATGCGGTGACCCTAGTGCGCGCGCGGGCGATTGCCCAGACTTGTGGTGCTGGAAAAACCATGCGACCAACAGGCATCCCTGTTACAAAGGCCGCTGCCATGACCCCGATCACCCCCGCCTTTCCCGTCACCCGTCTGCGCCGGATGCGCCGGACGCCCGCCCTGCGCGCGCTGTCGCGCCAGAACACGCTGACGGTCGATGACCTGATCTGGCCGGTCTTCGTCATGGATGGCAAGGATGATGAAACGCCGGTCGCGTCCATGCCCGGCGTGATGCGCCGCACCGTGGACCGGATAGCGAAGGCCGCGGTCGAGGCACAGGCGCTGGGTATCCCCGCGATCTGCATCTTTCCCTATACCGGGATGGAGGCGCGGACCGAAGATTGCGCCATGGCCTGGGACCCCGACAACCTGACCAATCAGGCGATCCGCGCGATCAAGCACGCCGCCCCCGATATCGCCGTGATGACCGATATCGCGCTGGACCCCTACAACATCAACGGCCATGACGGTTTCGTCGAAAACGGCGAGATCGTGAATGACCGCACGGTCGAGGCTTTGGTCAAAATGGCGCTGGCGCAGGCTGATGCCGGGGCCGATATCCTTGGGCCGTCGGATATGATGGATGGGCGGATCGGCGCGATCCGTGCCGCGCTGGAAAGCGCGGGCCACAGCAACGTGACGATCCTCAGCTATGCGGCGAAATATGCATCCGCCTTTTATGGCCCGTTCCGCGACGCGGTCGGCGCCTCTGCCGCGCTGACCGGCGACAAGAAAACCTATCAGATGGACCCCGGCAATCGGGATGAGGCTTTGCGTCTGGTCGCCCGCGATCTGGCCGAAGGGGCCGATATGGTCATGGTCAAACCCGGCATGCCCTATCTGGATATCTGCCGTCAGGTGAAAGATACATTTGGCGTACCGACCTATGCATATCAGGTCAGCGGCGAATATGCGATGATGCAGGCCGCGATCCAGAATGGCTGGCTGGACGGCGAAAAGGTGATGATGGAAAGCCTGCTTGGCTTCAAACGCGCGGGCTGCGACGGCATCCTGACCTATTTCGCCATCGAAGCAGCAAAGGTGCTGCAACGCTAGACGGAACTGGGGTGATTTCGTCTGCAACCGGTCCTGGCGCAGGCACCAGGCTTATTTCGTTTACACAGCCAGGCTGTCACAGGGGACGCGTCGGTCAACGAGGGAACAAAAGCAGTTTATCGAGGTTATACAGATACATTGAACTATCTGAAATAAGGACCTCAACAGATGCTGACAAAGAATTCTTCCCGCGTGATCATGGGCTTTCTGGCACTCTTTGCCGTTGCTGCTTGTGGCGACAATACCACCGAACGTGCGGCGACCGGTGCGCTTGGTGGCGCTGTCGTCGCTGGACCTCCCGGCGCAGTCGTCGGCGGTGTCGCGGGCACAGTGATCGACTGATCCTGCACGTCCGGCCCTGCCGTATCGCCCGTTGGACTATGCGGGCGATGCGGCGTGCCATGCATGGCCTGACGAACAGCCAAGGCTTTGTGTCAATTCCCGCCTGCGATCGACCAAAGGCGTGACAGTCTGTTCACAATCGCGTATTCTTACAACCATGAGGGCGGTTAACGCCCCGGTTTGAACATAGGCGGACATGATATGAGCAGTCTTTCACGGCGCGGGTTCGCGCTTGGTGCTATCGCAGTGGCGACTTTGGCCGCCTGCGACAACGGTGTCGGCAGTGGCGGTTCAGCGATGATTGATGCGCGCGCTGACGCGACCCTTAATCAGATGTATAGTGAATTCCCCGGCACCCGTGATCTGGCCTCGCGGGCGGCTGGCATGCTGGTGATGCCGCTGGTGACCAATGCCGGTCTAGGTCTGGGCGGGTCTTTCGGGCGCGGTGCCTTGCGGGTCGGGCCATCGACGGTCGATTATTATTCCGCCACCGCAGGGTCTGCCGGGCTGCAGATCGGCGCGCAGCAATACAGCTATGTGCTGTTTTTCATGACGCCCGATGCATTGCTAGATTTCCGCCAATCGCCGGGATGGGCCGCCAGCGCCAATATTGATTACGCCGTCAGCAACCAGAGCGAGATGTTGCGCGCGGAAACCATCACATCTTTGTCGCCCGTCATTGCGGTGGTATTCGGCCAGACCGGTCTGCGCCTTGGCGCGACATTGGAAGGCAGCAAATATACACGGATCATTCCGTAGCCTTTGCTGATGATTCCGGTCCTGATCCTTGCTGCCGGGGCATCGCGCCGGATGCGTGGTGCGGATAAATTGCTGGAACAGGTCGATGGCATGCCGCTGTTGCGCCGTCAGGTGATGATGGCACAGACCAGCGGTCAGCCCGTGTTCGCAGCCCTGCCCGGCCCGGATCACCCCCGCGCGGCGGTGATCAGCGATCTGGATGTGACCCTGCTGACCGTGCCGGAGGCGGCAGAGGGTTTATCGGCAACCATGCGCGCTGCGGTAGCACAACTGCCCGCATGTCCGGCTTTCATGATCCTGCTGGCCGATCTCGTCGCGATCACCGGCGATGATCTGGGCACCATGTTGCAGGCCCGCGATCATGCGCCGGATCATCTGATCTGGCGCGGCGCGACCGAAGACGGCAAGCCCGGTCACCCGATCATCTTTGACGCCAGTCTGCGGCCCGGTTTCGCCGACCTGACCGGCGATCACGGCGGTGCTGTGATCATCCGGGCACATCAGGCGCAGACCTGCCTTGTTCCGCTGCCAGGTCAGCGCGCCCGGCTGGATCTGGACACGCCGGAAGACTGGGAAAACTGGCGTAGTACCACGCCTTAGGCCGGGACCAGCGGTGCTTGCGTCACCGTCGCGCGCGCTGTGCCATAGGTTTTTCGTCCGTTATTGCTGACCAGTTCAGGAAACAGGCGCAGCAATTCATCGCGCTGCGCCGCGTCGATACCGTGCAACGAATCGTCATTGGGCTGGAATGTCTCTGTCCAGGTGCCATCGGAAAAGACAATTTCATGCTGCGCGCACATGAAATGGATATAGGTCACCTGCGGCAGTCGCAGCGGCGCAACCCCGGGCAGATGCGTCATATGCTTGGCGGCCAGCAAAACCTCAGTCTCGCCTGCGGTCGCCGACATGGATTTATCGATGATCAGCATCCGGTGATTGGGCGATACGACCATGTCACGTTCGGGGCAATTTGCACCAAACGCGCCTTTGCGAATCCGGATCGGGCGCATGTCGGCGGTCAGCGGCAGGCCTCGCATCGTCATCTGCTTGCGACCGGCCCAAGTGATCGGCTGAAACCCGTTGTCGCGGGTCAATACCTTGTCACCGGGGCGCAGCGCCTGTGCCGGGCGTTCGCCATCCGGCGTGGCGATCAGCGTATGGGCGGTAAAACACGGAATGATCCGCGCGATCTGCGCAAAGGACAACGCGCTGTCATCCCGATAAGTCACGATACTGGCGTTCGGTTGTGCCGCATCGCGCGTGATCCGGCGCACATGTTTACCATTCAGATCCAGCAGATCATGCGGGGCAAATTCAACAAGTCTGTCAGCGAATGAGGTCATCAACGCATGATCATGCGTCATCCTACCAATGGGCTGTTCCATGGTTTGAGTGTCCCAGCCAGGTGGCGCAACATGCGCCAGGTTACAAAACATCCGGGCAAACCGCCCGATACAAATTAAGACCAAACACGATATTTAAGGCAAATCTATGACCAGCCGAAATTTTTGACCTATCCCAAGTGGCATGCCCGGAAAACGATCCCTGGCCAGCGCACCGAAAGGACAGCGTGAAACGCCAGTCCCCGTCAATCATGGTAATTTTGGTAAATTTGCGTATCAAAATACGCTATTGGTGCCGATGGAGGGACTCGAACCCACACGATGTTACCACCGGGGGATTTTGAATCCCCTGCGTCTACCATTCCGCCACATCGGCACTGGGATGCTTCCTAATCCGGCCTGCGGACGGCGTCAATCGCATTTGCACCGGCTTGACGGGATCGCTTTGACATGCCCTAAGCAGCCTGACCAACAAAGGCATTGCCATGCTGCGCGCACTCTATGACTGGACGATATCTCTGGCACGTACGCCCTATGCGCTTTGGGCGCTGGCGGCAGTGGCCTTTATCGAATCGTCCTTCTTTCCGATCCCGCCCGATGTGCTGATGATCCCGATGATCATCGCGCGCCCGTCACGCGCCTTTATTATTGCGGCTGTGGCAACGATTGCGTCGGTTCTGGGCGGATTGTTCGGCTATTTCATCGGTTTCGCGCTTTATGATTCTGTCGGCGTCCAGATTTTGCAGTTTTACGGGAAAGAGGATTACTTTACCGACTTCGCCGCCACCTATAACACCTATGGGGCCTGGGCAGTGCTGGTTGCCGGGGTGACGCCATTCCCCTTCAAGGTGATCACGATCGCCTCTGGCGTGACGCAATTGTCGCTGCCGGTGTTTATCGTCGCCTCGATCGCGGCGCGTGCGTTGCGATTCTTTCTGGTGGCAGCGCTGCTGTGGAAATTCGGCGAACCGATCCGTGATTTCATCGAGCGCCGGTTGGGGCTGATGTTCATTCTGTTCTGTGTCTTGTTGCTGGGCGGTTTCGCGATACTGGGGGTCATATGACACGCAACCTGCTGATCTTGCTGGCCGGTGCCGGGTCTTTCGCTTTGCTCGCTGGGGCCTTTGTGTTTCAGGTTCTGGGCTATCCGCCCTGTGCAATGTGCCTTTGGCAGCGCTGGCCGCATGTGGCCGCGATCCTGATCGCGGCTGTCGCGCTGCGCTTTGGTGGGCGCATCCTGCCCGCGTTGGGCGCTGCAGCAGCGGCGGCGACCGGGGGCATCGGTGTGTTCCACACCGGGGTGGAACGCGGCTGGTGGGAAGGACCGACCTCCTGTTCTGGCGGTGGCGGTATGGAAGGTTTGTCCGGTTCCGACCTGCTGGCATTGGATGGCCCGCGCGTCGTGATGTGCGATCAGGTGACATGGGAATTCCTGACCCTGTCGATGGCCAGCTGGAATGCGGTGCTGTCCTTTGGCCTGATGGCGATCTGGATCACCGCCGTGATGATAAAAGCAGGCTCGTCTCGGACCGCGTGACGCCTTCCATCCGGCGGATCGCAAACAGGGCCTGATCAAAATCTTCCAGCGTTTTGGTGCCGATCTCGGCGATCAGGTCCCAGGTGCCGTTGGTGGAATGCACCACGATCACCGCAGGCATGGCGGTCAGGCGTTTCATCACCTTTTCCGCGCCGCGCCCGGCTATTTCCAGCATCATCAACCCGCGCACCGCATCCGGGCGGATGTCGGACCGTGTCAGCACGGTGAACCCCGCAATCTCGCCCCCCGCGATCAACCGGTCGAGCCGGACCCGCGCTGTCGCCCGAGTTACCCCGATTGTCGCGGCAAGGTCCGACAGCGAGGCACGGGCATTCTTGCGCAAGGCGCGGATCAGGGCGCTGTCCGTTTCGTCCATTGGTGCTGTCCATTGTGGTCAATTCGCACCCAGATTGCACAATTTGCAGGGTTCCGCCATCTGCGTTTCCGGCTAATCTGCCGCCATGACACATAAACATTGCATATTGATTGGCGCCCCCGTGGATTGTGGCAAACGCCGCCGGGGCTGTTTGATGGGGCCTGACGCCTATCGCACCGCAGGTATCGCAGAAGCGATTACGGCCCTGGGGCATAGCTGCACCGATTGGGGCAACCTCGCCCCGGCGGATGTGACGGTGGGTGAACCCCGCAACCCCTTGGTCTATAAGCTGGCGGAAAATGTCGGCTGGACCAAGACCTTGGCCGATGCCGCGCAGAAAGCCGCGCCCGATGGTTTCCCGATCTTCATGGGCGGTGATCATGCGCTGGCCGCGGGCACGGTATCCGGCATGGCCGCCCATGCACAAAAGGTCGGGCGTCCGTTCTTTGCGCTCTGGCTTGATGCGCATAGCGATATCCACACGCCCGACACGACCGACAGTGGTAATCTGCACGGCACGCCCGTGGGTTACGTGACTGGCCGCGATGGGTTCGACGATTTTCCGCCCCTGCCCGTCCGCGTTGATCCCGCCAATATCTGCATGATCGGGCTGCGGTCTGTCGATGTGGCGGAACATGAAATCCTCGCCGATGGTGATGTCGAACTGGTCGATATGCGCCGCATTGATGAGGAAGGGATCAGGATGCCTTTGCAAGGCTTCCTCGACCGCGTCGCCGCCGTTGACGGGATGCTGCATGTATCGCTGGACGTGGATTTCCTCGACCCATCGGTCGCCCCCGCTGTCGGCACCACCGTGCCAGGCGGTGCGACCGTGCGCGAAGGGCATCTGGTCATGGAAATGCTGTCCGATTCCGGTCTGGTCACCTCGCTCGATCTGGTGGAACTGAACCCCTATCTGGACGAGCGCGGCAAGACCGCCAATCTGATGGTCGATCTGACAGCATCTTTGCTGGGCCGTCGCGTGTTCGACCGGCCCACGCGGAGCATGAAATGAGCCTGAAAGCATCGCCCCGCGCCATGGTCCCCTTTGTCAGCGTCGATAATATGATGCGTCTGGTGCATCATATCGGGCTTGAGACCTTTATCGCCGATCTGGCCGCCGCCATCGAAGAAGATTTCGCCAAATGGGACCAGTTCGATAAAACGCCACGCGTCGGGTCGCATTCCGATGTCGGTGTGATCGAATTGATGCCGACCTCTGACGGCGTGCTTTACGGTTTCAAATACGTCAACGGCCACCCAAAGAATATGGGTGAAGGTTTGCAGACCGTGACGGCCTTTGGCGTTCTGTCGGATGTCTATTCCGGCTACCCGCAATTATTCACCGAGATGACCCTGCTGACCGCCCTGCGCACGGCGGCAATGTCGGCGGTGGCGACGAAACATCTGGCCGCCCCGGGTGCCGATACGATGGCGATGATCGGCAACGGCGCACAGTCAGAATTTCAATGTCTGGCGGTCAAGGCGGTCTGCGGTGTGAAAACCGTGCGCCTCTACGACATCGACCCCGCCGCCACCGCGAAATGCGCGCGCAATCTGGCGGGTCTGGGGTTGAACGTGGTCTCCTGCACCTCACCCGAAGAGGCCGTCGAAGGCGCGCAGATCATCACCACGGCCACCGCCGATAAAGATATGCAGACCATCCTGACCGACAACATGGTCGGCGCAGGCGTCCACATCAATGCCATCGGCGGCGATTGCCCCGGCAAGACCGAACTGCACCGCGATATCGTGGCGCGCGCCAGCACCTTTGTCGAATACCCGCCACAGACAAGGATGGAGGGCGAGATTCAGCAGATGCCACCGGACCATCCCGTGACCGAACTCTGGCAAGTCATCACCGGTCAGACCAAGGGCCGCAAGTCCGCTGATGAAGTCACCCTGTTCGACGGTGTCGGCTTCGCGATCGAGGATTTCAGCGCCCTGCGTTACGTCCATGCACAGATCAAAGACACACCCTATTACATCGATCTGGACCTGATCGCCGACCCAGATGATCCGCGCGACCTGTTTGGCATGCTGAAACGGGCCAAATAGGGCCGGTTTTACCTATGTTTTGCAATGCGGCATTGCACCCCAGATAGGGTGTCTGTTAGAATGCCATAACAAAATATAGCAGATAGCAGACAGGCGGCCTTTGTGAACGATACTCCTGAAACCCCTGAAAACGATGATGAATTGCCGGTCACCCGGATGGCCCATGCCGGGCCAACTGTCACCATCGAACATGAGCTGAAAACCAGCTATCTGGATTACGCGATGAGCGTGATTGTATCCCGCGCGATCCCCGATCTGCGCGACGGTCTGAAACCTGTTCACCGCCGCATTCTGTATGGGATGTATGAGGCTGGAAACACACACGATAAATCCTACCGCAAATCCGCCCGGTCTGTCGGTGACGTGATGGGGAAATACCACCCCCACGGCGACAGCGCGATCTATGACGCTTTGGTACGGATGGCGCAGGATTTTTCCATGTCGCTGCCGCTGCTGGACGGTCAGGGCAATTTCGGGTCCATGGACGGCGACCGCGCCGCCGCGATGCGCTATACCGAAGTGCGGATGGACAAACCCGCCGCCTATATGCTGGCCGATATCGACAAAGACACCGTTGATTTCCAAGACAATTACGACGGCAAAGACCGCGAACCCACCGTCCTGCCCGCGCGTTTCCCCAATATGCTGGTCAACGGCGCGGGCGGTATCGCTGTCGGCATGGCGACGAATATTCCGCCGCATAATCTGGGTGAAGTCATCGATGCCACGCTGGCGCTGATCGACAATCCAGATCTGACGTCAGAGGAAATGATCGAATATATCCCCGCCCCCGATTTCCCCACCGGCGGGATCATTCTGGGCCGGTCCGGTGCGCGCAAGGCGTATCTTGAAGGGCGCGGTTCTGTCATCGTGCGCGCCAAAACGGTGATCGAGGAAATCCGCAAAGACCGCTATGCCATTGTAATCAATGAGATTCCCTATCAGGTCAATAAATCCGTGATGATCGACCGCATCGCCGAGGCCGCGCGCGACAAACGCATCGAAGGCATCGCCCATGTGCAGGACGAATCCGACCGCAACGGTGTGCGCGTGGTGGTCGAACTGAAACGCGATGCCACGGCAGAGGTCGTGCTGAACCAGCTTTTCCGTTTCACCCCGATGCAGACCTATTTCGGCTGCAACATGCTGGCCTTGAACGGTGGCAAGCCGGAACAACTGACACTGCGCGCCTTCCTGACCGCCTTTGTCGATTTCCGCGAAGAGGTCGTCGCCCGCCGCACTGCCTTTGAACTACGCAAGGCGCGGGACCGGGCGCATATCCTGTGCGGTCTGGCCGTCGCCGTCACCAATATTGACGAGGTGGTCGCAACCATCCGCGCCTCTGCCGATGCCGCCGATGCGCGGCACACGCTGATGACGCGGCCTTGGCCCGCGGCGGCGATCCTTGAATATATCAGGCTGATCGACGATCCGACCCATACTGCCAATGAGGACGGCACTTACAACCTGTCCGAAGCACAGGCGCGCGCGATCCTGGAATTGCGCCTGCAACGCCTGACCCAGATCGGCGTCAAGGAAGTCACCGATGAATTGCAGGAACTTGCCGGCAAGATCCGCGAATATCTGGAAATTCTGGGTAGCCGCGACCGGATCATGCAGATCATCCGTGACGAACTGACCGAAGTGCGCGATCTGTTCGCCGTCCCGCGCCGGACCCTGATCACCGATTGGGCCGCCGATATGGATGACGAGGATCTGATCGAGAAAGAAGATATGGTCGTCACTGTCACATCCGGTGGTTACATCAAACGCACCGCCTTGGCCGATTTCCGCGCGCAGCGGCGTGGTGGCAAGGGTCTGTCGTCGATGGGCACCAAGGACGAGGATGTCGTCACCACCCTGTTCGTCGCCAATACCCACACGCAATTGCTGTTCTTCACCACCGATGGCATGGCCTATAAGCTGAAAACATGGCGTCTGCCCTTGGGCAGCCGCACCGCCAAGGGCAAGGCCATCGTCAACATCCTGCCGATTCCGCAGGGCGTGTCGATTGCCGCAATCATGCCGGTGGATAGGCCAGAGGCAGAATGGGACGCGCTGCAAATCGTCTTTGCAACATCCGCAGGCGATGTGCGCCGCAATGCTTTGTCGGATTTCACCAACGTCAAGTCGAATGGCAAGATCGCCATGAAACTACCTGATGAACATACGCTTTTGGTCAATGCCCGCATCTGTTCACCGGACGATGATATCATGCTCGTGACGGATTCTGGCCGCGCGATCCGTTTCCCCACCACCGATGTCCGGGTCTTCAAAGGCCGCGACAGTACCGGGGTGCGCGGGATCAGGTTGCAGGGCGATGACAAGGTCGTCTCCATGTCCGTAATCCGGCATTTCGAGGCTGATGCCGAAGAACGCGCCGCTTACCTCAAAATGCGCCGTGCAATGGCAGGTTTAGCGGATGATGCTGAAGTAGAGGATGAAGAAGCGACCCCCGGTTCCATCAGCCCGGAACGCTATGCCGAAATGTCCGCCGCCGAAAACCTGATCCTGACGATCAGCGCCAAAGGCTCGGGCAAATTGTCGTCCAGCCACGATTACCCTGTCCGCGGACGCGGCGGCATGGGCGTCACGGCGATGGACAAGGCGATGCGCGGCGGGCCGCTGGTCACATCCTTCCCGGTCGATATGTCGGATCAGATCATGCTGGTGACCTCGACAGGTCAGTCGATCCGCGTGCCGGTGGAAGGGATTTCCTTCCGGTCGCGCAGCGCTGGCGGCGTGAAAGTGTTCAACACAGGCAAAGGCGAAACCGTGGTCTCTGTGGCCTGGATCGCTGACCAAGGAGACGACGAGACCGAGGCAGATACGTAACCGGCACCGGGACAACCCGGGCCACGAGCAAGAGGCAGAGACAATGATCAGGACACTGACTTTTACGACGGCTTTGATGCTGACCGCAGGCCATGTGGCAGCACAAGGGTTCACCGGAGCGACGCTGGGCATTGATTACAGCAAAACGCTTGATACAGACGATCTGGGCGGCATCACCTATTACGGTCAGGCCGAATTCGAGGCGATGGCAGGCGTCAGCTTTGCGCTGGATGTCACCGCCTATGATTTTGCCATCGCCGGATCGGATGCGCAAAACCTGACCGGCCATGCGATCTATGCGCTGGACCCTTATATCTCGCTCGGGGCTTATTTCGGGCGCGATTGGGTCGATGACGACTCGATCGACACTTACGGCGTGCAGGGTGCCTATGATTACGGTTTTGGCACGGCACAGGCCTATGCCGGGCTGGGCGGCGGTGCGTTTGACGACATCTTTATCGTCGGTGCTGCGGGCAATTACGGCTTTGCCGGCGGGATCAGCGCGATTGGCGCGGTTGACCGGGTCAGTTTTGACGGCGGCAAGGGCCTCAATCTTGAACTTGGCGGCGAATATGCACTGGAAAACGGGCCGGTGTTCAGCGGCGTATTGGGGCGCGTGTCCCTGGAAGAAAACGGCATCAGCAATGATGAATTCTACATCGGCGTCAATGCGCGCATCGATCTGGGTTTACAGGGCGGTACGACCTTTGACCGGCGTGGTTTCTTCGAGGCGTTTCGCGCCGCTGGGAATTAAGGCCGAGGCCCCGGAATTGATCCGGGGCCTTTCCTTTCAACCCGGATCACCCTAAATACCAGCCATGCAAAACACACTTCATATCATCGGTGGCGGCATGGCCGGGTCAGAGGCCGCATGGCAAGCCGCCAATCTGGGCATCCGCGTCGTCATTCACGAAATGCGGCCCAAGGTCGGCACTTTCGCCCATCGCACCGGCAATCTGGGAGAAATGGTCTGTTCCAATTCCTTCCGCTCTGACGATCATGAACAAAACGCTGTCGGCCTGCTGCATTGGGAAATGCGCCAGGCGGGCGGCTTGATCATGGAAATGGCCGCGCGGCACCGTCTGCCTGCGGGTGGCGCCTTGGCCGTGGACCGTGACCCTTTCGCCGAAAGCGTGACAGCCGCGCTGAAGGCGCATCCGAATATCACCGTCGATTACGAAGAAATCACCGCCCTGCCCGAGGATGGTCATTGGATCATCGCCACCGGCCCGCTGACATCCGGTGCCTTGGCAGAGGCGATTGCCGCCGAGACCGGGACCGAAGCACTGGCCTTTTTCGACGCCATCGCCCCCATCGTTTACCATGAGACGATCAACATGGACGTCGCCTGGATGCAATCGCGCTATGACAAGGGCGAAACGGTGGAGGAACAGACGGCCTATCTGAACTGCCCGATGAACAAAGAGCAGTACGAGGCCTTTATCGACGCCCTGCTGGCCGCCGAAAAGACCGAATTCAAAGAAGGCGAAACCGCCGGTTATTTCGACGGCTGCCTGCCGATCGAGGTCATGGCAGAACGCGGCCGCGAAACCCTGCGTTTCGGCCCGATGAAACCCGTCGGCCTGACCAATGCGCATGATCCGCAGAACAAAGCCTATGCGGTGGTGCAACTGCGGCGTGATAACGCATTGGGAACGCTCTATAATATCGTGGGTTTTCAGACCAAGATGAAATACGGCGCGCAAAAACGCGTCTTCGCCATGATCCCGGGGCTGGAAGATGCCGAATTCGCCCGTCTGGGCGGCATCCACCGCAACACATTCATCAACTCGCCGACGTTGCTCGACGATCAGATGCGCCTGCGCTCGCGCCCCAATATCCGTTTCGCAGGCCAGATCACCGGCGTCGAAGGTTACGTCGAAAGTGCGGCCATGGGCCTGCTGGCGGGCCGGATGGCAGCGGCGGAATTGCAGGGTCAAACCCTGCCCCCGGTGCCAAACACCACCGCCATGGGCGCGCTGGTCACCCATATCACCGGCGGTGCAGAGGCGAAAACCTTCCAACCGATGAACGTCAATTTCGGGCTGTTCCCGCCGCTGGATGGTGTCAAAGGTGGCCGTCGCGGGCGCAAGGACCGGTACAAGGCCTATACCGACCGCGCCAAGCTGGACTGGCAGGATTGGCTTGCGCCACAGGCGCTTGCCGCCGAATGATCACGCGCTTCGCCCCGTCGCCGACGGGGCCGCTGCATCTGGGCCATGCCTATTCCGCGATCATCGCCCATGACATGGCCCGCGCCGCTGGCGGGCAGTTCCTGCTGCGGATCGAGGATATCGACCAGACCCGCGCCCGCCCGGAATGGGAAAGCCAGATCTATGATGATCTTGCATGGCTCGGCCTGACATGGGACGGGCCGGTCTGGCGGCAATCCGGCCGGATGGACAGCTATCACAAGGTCGTCGACGATCTGTGGCAGCGCGGGCATCTTTATATCTGCACTTGCACAAGACGCGATATTCAGGATGCTCTGAACGCGCCACAGGAAGGGGCTGCACTTGGCCCTGATGGGCTGATCTATCCCGGTATTTGCAAGCCGCAGCGCCGCCTCCGGCGGGAGTATTTCGAACAAAGCGAAAGTAAGCCGCCCCGTGATGCGGTGTTGCGCTTTGATCTTGATACATTAGTAGATGACGTGATATCGTTTCAGAGCAATGACTTACAGATTGAAGTGACGCGCAATGACCTGCGCCATGACGTCGGCGATTTCGTCATCGGGCGCAAGGATAGCGGCACGTCCTATCACCTCAGCGTCGTTCTGGATGATGCGGCCCAAGGCATCACCGATGTTGTGCGCGGTGCCGATCTGGCCGAGGCGACGCAGATCCATGTTGCCCTGCAACGCCTGCTCGACCTGCCGACTCCGATCTATCACCACCACAGGCTGATCCGCGATGAGAACGGCAAACGCCTTGCCAAGCGCCACGATGCCAAGGCGATTGCCAAATTCCGGGATGAGGGCGCTACCCCGTCAGATATCAGACAGATGGTGGGTTTGGCGCCATAGGCTGCATCAATTCGACCTCTGCATCATCGCGCACTGCCGTGTAAAAACACGACCGCCGCCCAGTATGGCAGGCAGGCCCCGTCTGATTGACCGTCACCAGAATACAATCGCGGTCGCAATCCACCCGGAAATCCACCAATTCCTGCACATGGCCGCTAGTATCACCCTTCACCCAGAACGACTGGCGTGACCGCGACCAATAAGTCACACGGCCCGTCTCCAACGTCCGCGCCACGGATTCCGCATTCATCCAGGCCATCATCAACACATCGCCGGATGCGGCATCCTGGGCGATTGCCGGGATCAGGCCTGCGTCGTTATAGGTGAGCGTGGTAGGGTCAAAAGACATAGGTTTCCCTTTCCAATCGGGGTGCAGCACCCTACCTAAACAGGACAGCACCAAAGGGCAAATGCGATGTCAGCCGAAACCGATATGATCAAGCTTTATTCGACGCGTATTCTGGCGCTGGCCGCCAATATGCCGCGCACCGCGCGGCTGGCGCAGCCCAGTGCGACGGCAAAGAAACGTGCGCCACTTTGCGGGTCCAATGTCACGGTGGATGTGGTGGTCGATAACGGCGTGATCACGGATTACGGGCAGGATGTGAAAGCCTGCGCCTTGGGACAAGCCGCCGCTGCCGTGATCGGTGACGCTGTCGTCGGGTTGACAGAGGATCAGGTCCAGCAAGGGCGCGATGCGCTTTACGCCATGTTGAAATCGGGTGGCCCAGTGCCTGCCGCCCCGTTCGACGGGCTGGAAGTGCTGGAACCGGCGCGCGATTACAAGAACCGCCATGCATCCATCATGCTGGCGTTCGAGGCGACATTGGACGCGCTGCAAACCGCCAAGGCCCGCACATAAAAAACCGCCGCGCATCCTGGGCAGGATGGCGGCGGCGAGTTTGGCAGCGATCTGATCCAACCATCAGGGAGAGGCAAAACCCCGTGACAGCGGGCGGTAGGTGCATTGCAAGGTGGGACAGGCAATGGCGCGGATCAGACAGCCGCGCGGCAGGTCAGATCAGCCCGGGCAAGGCCAATCCGGCATATAACAGAACCACCAAGGCGATCACGCCCAAGGCGTCCCCGACCAGCGTATGACGCGAACGGATCAGAATGGTTGTAATTTCTTTCGCCATGTTCATGTTCCCTTAATGTTCTGTTGCTACTTTGTTCTCATATCAAACATGACCTGTAAAGAACTTTTTAGGAACATCGAGGGGGAAATTTTCTAACCTATTGAAATCAAACGGATCGCACGATCCTGTTCCAATAGCCACAGCAGGGTGCGCGCACCTTCCCCGCGGGGAAGGTTCAGATCAGGGTCATCATGCAGCAGCTTGCGGGCATCCGACTGCGCCACCGCCATCAACCCCGCCTGCCGTTCCAGATCGGCGACACGGAACCGTGGCAGGCCCGATTGCGCAGTGCCGATCACATCACCCGCGCCGCGCATCATCAGGTCTTGTTCGGAAATACGGAAACCATCCTCGGTCTCGCGCAGGATTTCCAGCCGTTTGCGGCCATTCTCGGTCAGCGGCGGTTGATAGATCAGCAGGCAGGTCGATGCCGCCGCCCCGCGCCCGACCCGGCCCCGCAGCTGGTGCAATTGCGCCAGCCCGAAACTTTCAGCACCTTCGATCATCATGATCGATGCATTGGGCACATTCACCCCCACCTCGATCACCGTGGTGGCGACCAGCACACGGGTTTGCCCGGCGATGAACCGCGCCATGGCGGCATCTTTTTCGGCAATCGGCATCTGGCCATGCACCAGCCCGACGACATCATCGCCCAAGGCGGCGCGCAGGCGTTTGAACCGTTCTTCGGCGGCGGTCATCGCGATGACCTCGCTCTCCTCGACCAGCGGGCAGACCCAATAGGCCTGCCGCCCCTCGGCCACGGCGGCGCGCAGTTTCGCGACCACCTCATCCATCCGCGCCGCTGACACCAGCGCGGTTTGCACCGGTTTGCGCCCGGGCGGTTTTTCATCCAGCACCGATACATCCATATCGCCATATTGCGCCAGCGCGAGCGACCGCGGGATCGGGGTTGCCGTCATCACCAGCACATCGACGGCGCGGCCTTTTGCGCCAAGTTCCATCCGTTGTGCGACGCCGAAACGATGCTGTTCGTCGATCACCGCCAGCCGTAGGTCGTGAAAATGCACGTCTTTCTGGAACACCGCATGGGTGCCGACCAGAATATGGATATCGCCCGCCAGCAATGCTGCCAGTTTCGCCGCGCGGTCTGCGCCTTTGTCACGCCCGGTCAGCACCTCCAGCCGTATCCCGGCAGCAGTGGCCAAAGGTGCCAGCCCGGCATAATGCTGCCGTGCCAGAATTTCGGTCGGGGCCATCATCACGCCCTGCCCGCCAGCCTCGACCACCTGCAGCAGCGCCATCATCGCGACCAAAGTCTTGCCGGACCCGACATCGCCCTGCAACAGCCGGTTCATCCGCTGCGGTGCCGCCAGATCGGCGCCGATTTCCTTAATCGCACGGCTTTGCGCACCGGTCGGCGCATAGGGCAAATCCGCCAAGACACGGCCCTGTAACGCGCCGTCACCCTTGGACGCAATGCCCTTACCCCGCCGCGCCTTGGCCCGGGCCAGCGCCAGCGTGATCTGATGCGCCATCAATTCATCATAGGCCAGCCGCGCGCGGGCAGGATGATGCGGCGACAGATCGGTCGAAGATTGCGGGTTATGCGCCTGATGCAGCGCATCCGCCCAACCGGGCCAGCCTTCGCGCGCCTTTTGCGCGGGGTCGATCCATTCCGGCAGATCAGGCAACAGGGTTAATGCTGACCTTGTCGCCTTCCACATCGCTTTTTGCGTGATCCCGTGGTGCAGCGGATAGACCGGTTCAAAGGCCGGGATCGTATCAGCCTCTGCCGGGGGCAGCACGTGATCGGGATGCACGATCTGCGCGATCCCGTCGAAAAGTTCCAGCTTGCCCGACACCACCCGCCGCTGCCCTGTCGGCAGCAGTTTTTGCAGGTAATCGCCGCGGGGATGGAAAAACACCAATTGGAAGGTGGTCTGCGCATCCTCGACCGTAATCCGGTACGGGCGGCCCTTGACCTTTGGCGGCATATGCAGGCCGACCGTGACCTCGACCGTGACAACGCAGGGGGCCACGACGTCGCGGATGGTCGCGCGCCTGCGACGGTCCACGCCCGATATCGGCAGGGTCAGCAGCAGATCGGCGGGTTTGGCAATCCCCGCATCCGCCATGATCTGCGCTGTTTTCGGCCCGATCCCATCCAGCTTGGTTAGCGCGCCGAACAGCGGGAACAGCGGTTCGGGCCGCCCGCTCATGCGCCGTTGATCAGCGCAAGCCAGCCGTCCTCATCCATGGTGCGGATGCCAAGCGCCTCTGCCTTCGCCGCCTTGGACCCTGCACCGGGACCTGCGACCAGAATATCGGTCTTGGCGCTGACCGATCCGGCGACCTTGGCGCCGAGGGATTCGGCGCGCGCCTTGGCCTCTGCCCGTGTCATCCGTTCCAAAGTGCCGGTGAAGACCACGGTCAGGCCCGACACCGGGCTGTCGCTGGCGACCTTCGCGGCATCCTGCACATCGAGTTCGGCGACCAAGGCGGCGATGGAGTTTGCCTCTGCCGGGTTCTGCATCGTGGTGATCAGTGACGTCGCCATCACCGCACCGACGCCGTCGATGCTGACCAACTCGTCCCAAGCGGGACCGCTGCCGATGTCCGCCTCTGCCATCGCGGCGGCGAATGCGGCCCATGACCCGTAATGATTGGCCAGCAACGCCGCCGAACTTTCGCCGACATGCCGGATCCCCAAAGCAAAGATCAGCCGGTGCAGCGGGATCTTGCGTTTGTCGTCTATGGCGGCAAAGAGGTTATCGGCACTTTTCGCGCCCCAGCCTTCGCGGTTTTTCAGCTGTTGCAGGCCCTGCCCGTAGCGCGTGCGCAGTTGAAAGATATCGACCGGCGTTTTGATCCAGCCATCGGCATAGAATTGTTCGACCTGCTTCGCCCCCAAACCTTCGATATCAAAGGCCGCGCGGGATACGAAATGTTTCAGCCTTTCAACGGCTTGCGCAGGGCAGATCAGGCCGCCGGTGCAGCGGCGCACGGCGTCGCCATCTTCGCGGATCGCGGGGGAATCGCATTGCGGGCAGGTGTCGGGAAAGACATAGGGTGCCGCATCTGCCGGTCTGCGCGCAAGGTCCACATCCTTGATCTTGGGGATCACGTCACCGGCGCGGTAGACCTGCACCCAATCGCCGATGCGGATATCGCGGCCTTCGCGGATGGGCTGGCCATCGCCGCCACGCCCGGCAATGTAATCCTCATTATGCAGGGTCGCGTTGGACACCATGACGCCGCCGACATTGACCGGCACCAGCCGCGCGACGGGTGACAAGGCCCCGGTGCGCCCGACCTGAATGTCGATCCCGGTCAGTTTAGTCCAGGCGAGTTCCGCCGGGAATTTATGCGCAATCGCCCAGCGGGGTGTGGTGGACCGGAACCCCAACCGTTGCTGCAAGGCCAGATCATCGACCTTGTAAACCACGCCGTCGATGTCATAGCCAAGCGTCGCGCGCTGCACCTCGATCCCCTGATAATGCGCGATCATCGCCTCGGGTGTGTCGCAGGTCACGGTCAGCGGGTTGGTGACGAAACCCAGTGCCGCCAGTCGCGCGATGGCACCTGATTGGGTGTCGGACAGCGGTTCTGACACTTCGCCCCAAGCATAGGCAAAGAAGCGCAAGGGCCGCGCGGCGGTGATCTGCGCATCCAATTGCCGCAAAGATCCTGCAGCTGCATTGCGTGGATTGGCAAAGGTTTTCGCGCCTTTTTCCGCCTGCCGTTCATTCAGGGCGGCGAAATCGGCGTGGCTCATGTAAACCTCGCCCCGCACCTCCAGCACATCGGGCGCATCGGTCAACTGTTGCGGGATATCCGTGATCGTACGCGCATTGGCGGTGACATTTTCGCCCACGGCCCCGTCACCACGGGTTGCCGCCTGCACCAGTTCGCCGTTTTCATAGCGCAGCGACAGCGACAGCCCGTCAATCTTTGGCTCTGCGGTATAGCGCAAAGGTTGATCCGCGCTCAGCCCCAGATATTTGCGCACCCGCTGGTCGAAATCCACCACATCATCATCGCTGAACGCATTGCCCAGCGACAGCATCCGTACCGCGTGCTGCACCTTGCCGAATCCATCGGCAACCACGGCGCCGATCTGATCGCTGGGGCTGTCATCGCGCTTGAGGTCGGGAAACCGCGCCTCGATCGCCGCATTGCGCTGTTTCAACGCATCATAGGCGGCGTCCGTCATCGCCGGATCGTCGTCGCGGTGATAGGCGGTATTGGCCTGCGCCAAAGCATCGGCCAGCCGGGCCAGTTCTGCCATCGCATCGGTCTGCGTCAGATCGGTGACCGCGATATCGGCGGTGCTGCGGTCCTGGTCGTTTTCTGTCTGGCTCACCCTTGCCCCCAAATGCCGCGCCGTGCCTGTCGCGCGTCAGATAGTGTTAGGCAGCCCGGACGCCAAGGTCCAGTCCAGAGACAGCACCACCCCGGCGGAAAAAGATCACGCGCCGACCGCCAATCTGGCGGGGGCTTTCACCGGTTCAGGGTCGCGCAAGACGTAACCACGGCCCCAGACGGTTTCGATATTGTTTTCACCATTCGCCGCCTCTGACAATTTTTTACGTAATTTGCAGATAAAGACATCGATAATCTTCAGTTCCGGTTCATCCATGCCGCCATAAAGATGGTTCAGGAACACGTTAGCGCCGTTCAGATTCAACGGGTTAGCTTTTCAGAAGTACCAGAACATAGGCAAAACAAACCGTGAAAGTTGAAACGGACAAATTAGGAGATTGCAATGGCAGAGAATAGCGGCATTGAATGGACGACACACACGTTCAATCCTTGGATCGGATGCACAAAGGTTAGCCCCGCCTGCGACCATTGCTATGCGGAGGCGTGGGACAAACGGTTCAATGGCGAGCGCTGGGGGCCACACGCGCCACGGACGCGGACAAAAACATGGGGCAACCCGATAAAGTGGAACAAACAGGCTGCTATATCTGGCGAACGTCCGCGCGTATTCTGCGCGTCATTAGCCGATGTATTCGACAACCACCGGACAATCGAACCAACATGGCGGCGTGAATTATGGGCGCTGATCCGTCAGACGCCTAACCTTGATTGGTTGCTGCTGACCAAGCGGCCTTCCAACATTGCAAAGATGCTGCCGGATGATTGGGGCAACGGATATGCAAATGTATGGTTGGGCGCGACAGTCGAAAACCAAGCCGCCGCTAACCGCATTGATGATCTGACCAAGGTTCCGGCGCGCATCCGTTTTTTGTCAATGGAACCTCTTGTTGGACCCGTCGATCTGTCTGCGCATATCCAAAATCTGCATTGGGTTATCACTGGCGGTGAAAACGGGACGCATTATCGCCCCGCCGATCCAGACTGGTTTCGCAGTATCCGCGATCAATGCGCGGGGGCTGGGGTGCCGTTCCTCTTTAAGCAGTGGGAAGGCCGGAATCAGAAAGAAATTAAGGCCAAGGGGCGGGCGCTGGATGATGTTGTGCATGACGGTTATCCCGCATGACCCCGCTTAACTGGGAGTCCCACGAGGAATTCCCGAACCGCATAGAAACCAACGCGCTAGGCGGATTTTGAACAGAAACGGCACCATTGAAACGCAAGGACAATCTGGACGGATTGTTCAGGAAAAGGAGAGATAATTGTGACGATGGTATTTTTCGCTCACGATGAAAGTTGCTGTGGGCGTGATCTCATTATTGGCGCGAGATACCGCCGACAAAGCATGGATGTTATGACCGGGCGAATGACCGAATGGTTGACGTTCCGCGTGATCGACCTTGACCCGATCCGGCACGATAGATTGCTGTGCCGCCGCGTCCACCTGCACTGTGAAGAACTAGGCAGGGTTTATCATCCACAGGTGGTAAACTTTTGGGCCGACCGATATCAAGCAGTTGACAATGTGGTACGCCTGCGATCCCCCCGCTTGCGCCGTGAATCGTAGGGTGGTATGGTTGCGGTGATATGGCCGATCCCTCTACGCGAAAGCGCACGGGTCGGCTCTCATCCCGCCTTTGTGGCGTGTGCATCCACCACGGGAAGCCCGTGGAGCCTTGCAAGCTGGGTGTGCACGGCAGAAACGCGGACAACGCCCGCTGGTAATGGGCGGTAATAAGGCACGGCGGGCTGCGTAGAGTAGACGCCACGGAATACGGTCTAACCAGCCGATGCCCGCGTTTCAAAAACAGCGCACATTCAGCCGATGTGGTCTATATATGGGGCAAGCTATATTGTCTAAATATCGCGTATCAGCTATCTTCCGACAGTTCCGCCGCCAGCGCTAGATAGCCCGCGCCATCCACAAAACTGTCCTGATGCGGCCCGTTTGCCAGCCGCGCCAGCTTTAGGCCCGCCATGCATAGCGCCACCTGATCGGCGCGGACCGTATGGCCTAGAATAACTGTCCATATGGCCGCGATGCGGGTAAAGTTTTCCTGCGGTGTGCCGTAGTCGGCTTGTCTAGAACCGTTTATCAACTCTGACGCGGTGTCCAGGACTTGGGTGCGTGTGTTCATGCGGGCAGTCTTTCTATCGGGTCCATAGCGCGCAGCACCAGCCCGTCTTGCTTGTGGAATGTCAGGGATTGCAGGGCCCGACGCGCACCGTAGCCCATGCTGGCCGCATATGCGTCAGGTGGGCAGAAGGCGCGCAGGCTTTCCCATCTCAGGGGCCCCACGTCCTTTGCCTGATCGTGATGCACATGGCCCGTCAGGAAATGCCGGTGGCGCGTCTCTGACCAGAACGGGCAAACATCGCTGACATATAGCGCGGCCTGCTGCGGCTTGGCCTTGTCGCCGTGATGCGCAAACAGGGCGCAACGGCCCCATTGATACATAAACAGATCACGGGGCCCTGCATCAACCGTGACACGCGGCTCATTGCGATACCATGCGGCCAGCCCCACGCGCAGGATGCGGAAAGCATTTTCGTCATGGTTCCCACGCAGGGCCCTGACAATCACAGATGCGTGGCGGGTCAGCAGACGGTCAATGGTTTCGACCAAGATGGTGATGCCGCCGTCAACCACCTTATCAAAGCGCCCGTCAACGTCCAGCTTGTGACGACTGGCTGGCGTTTCGGCGTTGTTGTTGTCAGCGTGGAAGAAGTCACCACCGATGATTAGAACAGCCGTATCGCTTGGCGGTGTGATCGCCATGACCTTTGCGAAAGCGTGGCGCATGTCGGACAGGGCCAGCTTTAGGTCGTAATCGTCGCCACCTGTTTCGCGGCCCCATGCATGTAAGCCAAGGTGCACGTCCATCAGGGGGAACACGCTGCACAGGTCGGCCATGACGTTTTCGGGTGGCGTGATTGGTGGCGCAGGCTCGATGTCGTCAAAGGCGGTGCGAATCCGGTCTAGCAGATCGTCGGGCCCGGCCTGCTGTGGTTTCAGCAGCACTGAATAGCTGGTGCCGTCAGTCGATTTCGTTTTCGCCCACGCCAGCGCAGGGATAAGCCCTGTGCCTACCGCTTCCATGCTGTCTTGGATAGCCGGGTCCAGTTCCACCTTGCGCTTGGCGATGGTATAAGTGCCGTGAACGGCGGTGTAGCTCTTGCCCAATGCACGGGCAGCGGCGCGGATGCCGCCATGCTCTTGCACGGCTTGCCACGCCTGTTCCTGCGATTCGGTCAGGGCGCGGTTGGCTATCGTTGGTGTCGGCATCAGGTTGGTTCCCCTCGATCCAGCGGCCCCGGCGGAATGGCGCGGTTGCGGCTTGGTGGCTGTCGCAACCTGTCGTGCAGGTGCTCAATCATCAGGACGCTGACACAGCCCGCAGGTGTGGTCGTGACGGCTGCGAAGTGGCCGTTTTCAGCAAGCCACAACTCGGCCATATCCCCGCTGCCCGTCAGGCCCCACGAATGCAGGGACATCCCGTATTCCGACTTTAGGAACGCCTCGAGGTGGTCGCGGTTGTAGCAGTCCGCCATTGCCGGTGTTGCCAGGAAGAGCAACGCGAAAGCTTTGCTTATGGCCAACGCAAGGAAATTCCGTTGCATGGGATTACCCCGCTATGTTGTGGATTGTTGCCCCGCCGCGCTGGTCGCGATAAGCAGGGCGGCGGCGAGGAATCATCTCCTACACCGGCAAACCCGTCACTTTGTACGATGCAACCATGTTGCATTGAGGCTTGGCATTCGTGCTGTGAAAGTAAGCATCGTTATATACATCTACCGTTCGCGTAACGTGCCTATAGATCATGCCTTCAATCGCCGTGCTTTGGTCGAAAGCTGCGCCCAGCGTGCCAGTGGCATTGGTCTCTGGGTTATACCAATGGATTGCGCCGTTGCTTCCGTTTGGCCCAACAGAGTAAAGCAAAAACCTTGTCGCGCCGATCTTTACGAGTTGAAACTGATCAGCGCTGGCATGTGGCAGCGTGATAGTGCGAATGATGCGCGGAGATGCCGCTGGATCACAGTCGATCAACCATACAGTCGTGCCGGTAAAGCCACCCGCCCACAATGCGCCTTTCCCGCTGCCCTCGTCAGGATCAAAGGCAAGACCGTTCGGGTTTGGAGTGATCCCGAGAGTGCCAAAGTTGATCACATCAGCAGAAATTTCTGTTCCCGCAGACGCACCATACAGGTGGTAGTGTCGGATCGTCCTGTTTCCGGCCAGCGCAACCCAGAACGTTTCCGCTGCCGTCAACGTATCAGTTGCAACGCCCTGCACCGAATGATCGCCCGTGCCGACAGGGAACGATCTCAAGATGCGGTCGTGATTGCGATCAACAACATGCACGTGCGGATTATAGATCATACCCGGCGCGCCGCTTTGCTCGTTAAAACGGCCATCATTGCCCAACAACGGACAGCCTTTATAGACACCAGTCTTAATCTCATCTGCACCAGTGACAGTAAAACCCGCGCTTGGTGCAGGAATGGCTGGGAACTGGTTTTCATTTCGATCAAGTGGAAAATTCGGCAGGATTTTCCACCCAAGCAAAACAGGATCGCCGGACGAAACGCCCAATTCAGCCTCTACCGCATCGAGGCGTGTCTCAACTTCGGTCAGATCAACTTCAACATCTGGACGCCATGGCCGAAAACCGTCGATGTCGGAAAAACAGAGGCTTGCTTGAGATACTTTAACCGGGAACGAGTTTGGCGACAGCGATGTGCCAATGAAATAAAGCACCGATGCACAGTCTGGTTCTATATTGACAGTACCAACCTGTGCGCCGGGCTTTAGCCCCGAGAGATAAACAGTTTCGCGTGTGATCTCATTCCCGCTTGCATCAGATTGCACCAGCACAAATCTGTCATCAGTGGTGGCATTTCGGCCAAGAGCATCTTGCATGTAAAAATGCCACGACAGTTTTTCACCTGCACCTGACGGTATCGGGATGCGCGCCCTCACAGCACTATTCAACAGCGACACCCCTAGCCGATTGCCGATGTTTTCAACTGCCGCAACACCGTCACCAGAGACCGAAAACCGCCATACGTTGTCAGTTGTCGCACCGTCAGCAATTGCCGCACCATCCGTCAAATCACTGGGCAGTAGGTTTTCTTCCGTCAGGATAGGCGATCTGGCATCGACGAAATCCCCTGTCGTATCAAAAGACGCCGCCTTGAACCCGTGTGCTGTCCACGCTGAACTCGTGCGCGCACCAAAGTAGACACGCCCTGATGGCAATCCGACAATCTGGCAGGAAGATTCACCATTTACGCTTTCGGCGTACAGATATCCGTCGCCATCGGCGTTAACCGCTAATGTAAGAGTCACGGTCTGATTATTGCCAAAAGAAGCGGGTTCATTTGATGTTCTGATCCGCTGATAGATATTAGTATTACTTCCTGTGTCAGCTCGTTCAGGGTTGCCGTTATTCCTGATGATATGCTGTTGCAGCGTGGCGCTATCACCCGGCGTCATAACTGCAATCATCGCGCGGCAGTCAACGCTTGTGTTCGCGAATGACATGCGTAGCGTAGCGGTCATTGGTTGCCCTGCCACGCGCTCAAACCCAGACCAAAACAATCGCGCGTTGTCGGCAGACATATTGCCTGTGACATTGATCTCGCCGGACGCTCCGATGTCCCAGACCAAATTAGACAGCGTTACACCGTTAGCACTATATGCCCCAAGGACCTCACCGGCGACAAAAGTGTCTCGCTGCGGCAGTAAATATCCACGCTGCCGCTGCGCAATTGCAGAAGCTACAGCCGCAGCAGGATACCGCATGCCCTCAACAGGTGTCGCTACTGGCCCAGCTTCGTGGACATAAAGCTGGATATCACCACCATCTGGCGCGCTGAACCTGTCGCCAACAACGGTATCAGCAAGGCCAGCAGCCGTTGACGAATAGCCACCTACGCTTCCGGCGCTGACAAATGCCTGATCCCGCGCGACCTCTGACTGCGTTGCGCTGGCGGCTGCGTCTGACGCGGATTGCTGAATTGCGCCAAGATCAAGCTGAACAACGTCCAGATCAATCGGTGTGGAGGGGATATTAAGTTTCGCCATAGTTAAGCCTCACAAGTGTAAAATATGGGGTGCCGTTTTCGTCGGTCAGGATGTTGCCGTTTTCGTCGGTCACAAGGACGCGCTTCGCCCGAAAGCCCAGCAGGCGGATCACGCGGCGGGTCATTGGTCACAACCCGCGTCAATGGCAGCGATCAATTGCGCACCCGTTTGCTTCGATTGCGGCCCGCCATCCGTGACAAGAGCCTGCGCATGATCCGTGCGTAGCCTCTCGGACCCGTCACAGATCGCCACCGCGCTTGGCACGGTCGCGCAGCCACTTATCAACATCGCTGCCGGGATCAGCGGCTTCCATACGTTTGCGGGTTTCAACATATTCGTTGTGCTCCTGTATCTGGTTGTCTGTGCGGGCTTTCTGGGTGCCTTCACGCTTGCCCAAGGCCCATGCGCCCCAGACAGCCGCAGCGCCCGCCGCAAGCCACGCCAGCCAGCGTTTGAGGCGTCCGATCATGTTGCCCAGCCCTTGCGCTTCGCCAGCGCATAGACGGCCTCTGTGCCTGCTGCGATCAGTGCAGCAATCAGGATGGCAAGTTCGGCCTCTGGAACGGCGATGCCGTAGCCCGCGATCAGGCCAGCGGCGTATCGGGCAAGGCTTCGGGCAATGGGTGCAATAATGGTGTTCATTTCAGGAGTCCTTTGATGAAAGAGATTATGGTTTGCAGCCAGTTGGGCGCGGCGGGTGCAAGCGGTTGGCTGACAGGCGCTGTGTATCCAGACGCCGCTAGAGCAGCCTCGTAGGCTCTTGCCAGTGCTGCGTACTTTGCGGCATCAACGCCGCCCCAGACGGCCCGTGCGCCTGTGTAATCGCGCCTCTGCCCTGATACGAACCGATCCAGCCGCAGGCCTGTTGCCCAACCGTCAAGCATTGGCTGCACCAGCGCGCGGACGGATACCGAAAGGTCGTTCATCAACTCCGGCTTCAAGAGTAGATTGATGCCAAGACGCGCGCCCCATTTCGCATGGTTTTCGCGCCCGGTAAGCTGCGGTATACCATTGCCGCGAAACAGCCAGCCGTCATTGCTGCCAATGACGTTCCCCATGCGCCCATTGTAGACCTTGTTGGCCAGCGCGACGGGGTTGCGCTCAAATGGCTTGGCGGCGGCGACTGACGGGAAGCGCGATGGCCAGACCTGCCTGATGCGCTCTGCCGTGTAAGACATGTTTTCGCGGGCTGGCTGCATTCGCCCGCCTGTTTCGCCATGTGCTGTAGCAAGGATATAAGCAGTCTGCGGTATATCGGCCCCGCGCTTGATGCACTCCTTAAGAACTGCCTCTACCCCATTCACCTGTTTTGGGTCCATCTTCCCTCCAAACGTGGGGCGGATAGCCACAAAGAATTTCGCTCTGTCCATGTTGCGACCTCGCATGTGATTAGGACCGCCGGGGCGGGTGTGGGTTTGTGGGAATGTGGGTTTGGTTACTTCGGGCCGATCAGCCCAGATATGATGGCCCAAGTCGCGCCAATGGCCGCAAGAATGGCCGCAAGCTTGACAGTCATGGACGCAACCCGCCCGCCGCTTTCGACGTTGATTGTGACCAGAGCCATGCGGTCCAGCAGGCTTTTGTCTTGGCCTGGGAAAGGCATCATCAGCGCCTTGTGAACGTCTGACACCTTGTCGTGCGTTTCCTTGGCAGATGTTGCCGCCAGCTTGGCGTCTGCGCGGGCTTCATCCAGCAACTTTTCATAATCCTTTAGGGCCAGCTTCACTTCGTTGAACTCCGTACGGGTTACGCCGCGCTGCCTTGGCTGTTTTTCATCGGTCATAAGTCACACCCCCGGCCATGCGATCACCGGCAGCATTGCAACCAGTGCCTCGCCGCTTTCCGGTGGCTCTGCATCGCCCGCCTGCACTTCCGCTA
Organism: Loktanella sp.; assembly: GCA_017390475.1. Lineage (GTDB taxonomy): Bacteria > Pseudomonadota > Alphaproteobacteria > Rhodobacterales > Rhodobacteraceae > Yoonia. The sequence goes on along the minus strand of JAFPBO010000051.1, from coordinate 182,777 downwards.
GTAGATCAAACACCATGATCCAGACGGCATCTCGCCACGCAATAAACGTCTCAGCCTCCGCCCGCCATGCCGGGTGTGCCGATGCAACATAGCCTGCCAGTGACGCCCCGTCGCTGTATTGCCGATCACGGGCGGTGGCGTCAACGTGTGCCTGCACAGCGGCGCGGTACGCCTCTTTCTGTGCGGCAATGGCTTCGGCTGGGTCAATGACAGGCGCGACGTAGGGCGCTGCATCTGCCTGCGCAGTGGCAAAGATGTCACGGCCCAGTGCCTCCACATCATCAGGCGATGCCGTGAATGGTATCCAGCCGAATTTAGGGTGATCTATTTCGCAATTGATCGTGCCCAGATGGTTGTAGGTTGCATTGCGAAAGTTCATCACGAAATCCTCTCAAAAACAGCAGTTGAGGCTGGCGCGCTTGCGTTTGTAGTTGCCCCCCGCAATTCCCAAACACCAACGCCAACTGCGCCCAAGTTCGCGCCAACCGCGTTTGAATATTGCAAATCCGATCCGGCAACCAACTGACCCGTGCTGGCGTTGGTAAGTGTTGCAAATTTCAAAAGGGCAGACGTCCCTGTTTGGCCGACACGCTGCGCTGCTATGACTGGGATAACCCCGGCTAAAATACTTGAGTCAACAAAAGTTCTTACCGTATCCCGCGTTGCTAAAGACCCAGTATCGAGCGTAAAGTTCGGATTGCCAGATATTGGAACACCCAACGTTATCCGCGCGGCGGCGGCGTCTACAGCCGTGAAAACCGCATTTCCAATAGTTGTACCGCCCAAGGCGTTGCGCCATTCAGTATTGCCGACCAGTGCCAAGAGACTTTCCGTAAACGCCGAAACATCGTATTCCACGATATCCACCGGCTCCAACGGGTTGTCACCGCCGGTAGCGATCCCCACAACACCGCCCGCAAACGCGGCCCGCTGTGCTGGCGACAGGTTGCCAGCAGCAGCGGCTACAGCGGCGGCAAGGGCTTGTTGGTTTTGCAGGACTTGGAAATCGTTTGACAGGTCCACAAATTCCGGGTGTGCGTTCAAGACATAAAGCAAAAATGCCTCAAAGTTCGGACTGAACGTTTCCGGTTGCGACCGAAGTGCAGGCGGTGGACCTACTGGCCGAATTGGTTGATCCATTAAACAAGCCCCTGTGTTTCAAGTTGGATAACGCTGTAAAGTGGCGTCTGGTAAGACACCCGATAGTCGCGCAGAATGCCGTAATTGATTGCCGCCTTGCGCTGATCGTCGCTGCCGATCCAGACAGCCGCCACACCGCCGCGAAGTTGGCGCATCCGGTTGCGAAAGGTCAGCAATTGGCCCGCGTCCAAGAAAACTTCAAAGTTGGAAATGGTGGTCGCCTCGCGCACAACGCGGGTCAGGTTGCCGAAAACGTCAGTTTCGACAGAACTAAAATCAAGACCGCTAAAGCCTGAACCGTCAGCAAATGTCAGGCCCGTTTCCCATACTGGCCCCATGACGACTTGACCGACAGATACATTACCGCCCTCGCGGTTGATTGAAACCGTCACTTCCGCGTTTGAATACGGCGGCAAGTCTGTGAGAACAAATTCAGACAGTTCGGCAATTTCGGTGAAAAAGTATGTGTAAGCGTCAATGACGCCGCTTTCGTCTTGCATCGCGATTGTGCGGCTGTAAACTTCATCGACGCCATCCATCATCGACACGGTGACGTTGTTGGCAGAAATGTTGATCCCAGCCACGCCGCCGATAAACACACCCGGCGCGTTGACAATATTGATGTTTTCCGCCGCAATGGCCCGCTGTGTCGGCTTGCTGTCGAACAGCTTCCAACGATCCGTTGCCCCGATAACCTGCCAATTGACCGGATCGGGATCTGCAATCAGCGGGTCCGCCAAAGCGACTTGCTCAAGATCAGGGTTCTTGTTGGTATTGGCCGTCAGGCTCCGGTAGATAGTATGCGTTGCAATGCTGATGACAAAATCACCCACAGCATAGGCGGTAGCCGACGACCATTCTGCATAGTCATCCTCTGCGATTGTTGACGATATCAGGGTGCTATCTGTCACGCGGGTTGGGCTGATAATTTTCATGTCGGTGCAAGCGCCCCCCGCTGCTGGATCGCAACAAGCTGCGATGTCAGACGACCGTTATTCTGGTCACCCTCACGCACCGCGCGGATAAGTTCTTTCATCAGAGCTTGCGTGATTTCCATGTCGTTGATTGACCGCTGGTTGCCTACCTGCGATGCCGCAAACGTCTGATCAGCCAGTGTAGCGAAGTTGCTGGAATTTGCCGTAAAGCTTTCAAGGCGGCGATTGACCTCGGCCATCGCGTCAGCCGCATCCTCGAACGAAAAAATCTGCTCAAGCAGACCACGGTTCAGCGCGTCAACGCCCTGTAATTCGCGCTCCCGCAGTGCCGCTGTGTCGCCCTGCAATTGCAGCAGCCGGGTTTCAAGCCCAAACCGTTCACCGGCTACCCGCGCGGCGTCCTCAAGTTGGAAATTCAGCCGCGCCAACGGTTGCAAAGATGCATCTATCGCTGCAATTTCACGTTCGCGCACCATCGCTAGGGCTTCTGCGCCACGGCCCGACAGTTCCAGATTGCGCACTTCCAGCCCGAAAGACTGATCAGCGATAACCGCCTGCCGCTGCGCTTCCTCCGCCGCCCGCTGCTGCGCCGCTTGTGCCGCCGCCTCGCGTTCTTGCCGCCTGCGCCGTCTGCGGCCAAACAGCATCGCGCCGATTGCCAGTGGCGCAAGGATCGGGATGGCCGCGCCAAGGGCTGCTCCGATGCCAGCAGCGCCCCCTGCGGCAAGCCCGCCGCTGATGCCTGCACCGATACCACCGCCGCCCAGAACGCCCGTCAGGCCCGTCCCTACGCCGCCCGCAAGCGCACCAGCGCCCGCCAGCAGGCCACCACCGCCCAGCAAGCCAGTGCCAGCCTGAGCGGCGGTTCCGGCAACAGAACCACCCATGCCAAGCGCAATCTTGATCGGGTTCGCCAGCGATGTCGCGATCATCTGCGAAATCATCCGTTTGAACGTGTCCAGGATGCTGCCCGCGAAGGATTGGAAGTCGCGCAGGCCGTTGCTGATGAAATCGCCAAAGGCACCGGCAAGGCTATCCACACCTTGCGAAACCATGTCCTGAAATGCGCTGGTTGCTTCCTCAATCACTGGGATTGCAGGCTGCAACCCGTCACGGATAGCACGGCCAGCCCCTCGACCTGCGCCGCCAACATCGTCGGCAGCGTCTGCGATGGCGTCCATGCTGTCGGATACGTCAGCGCCTGTGTCTGTGGCGGTGTCGCCAGTTTCTGCAATGGAATCACGCAAATCATCAACAGCTACACGCGCGGCGTTTGCGGCCCCCATCGCCTCGCGGGCTGAATTATTAACCGATGTAAAAACAGAGCCAGACATGCCTTGCAAGTTAGCGCCGAACAAGCCGTTGAAGCCCCGCGCAAAGGCCCAAGTCATATCCTCGAAGCCTTTTACAATGTCGGCGATTCCTCGCAAAAACCAAGACTTCATGGCGGCGGCGGATGCCTGTGCCTGTGCCGCCAGTAGCTTAAACGCATTACCCACGCCACCGACACGTTCTATCACGCGGCCCAACCACAGAACCAACTCGCCCGCCCCAACAACCAGCACACCGATACCAGTGCGAATGATAGCCGTGCGCAGCGCCGCCAGCGCCCCGACAAGGGACAACGTGGCAAAGCGCGCAGCCGCCAAGGCCGCGACATAACGGACCCCGAAGCCGGTCACGATGACACCGATGTAAACCCCGATGCGGTCAAGACTGCCGATCAGACCATCCAGCACACGCCGCAGCGCGCCGCCTTCCCGCAGGCTGTCAGTCATAGCCTTGGCCATATCGCCCATGGCTGGGACGAACTTTAGCGCAAGCTGGTCGCCGATGTAGGTCGTGATATCAGCAAGGCCCGCCAATTCGTCGTTGGCCGCTTCAATCCGCGCGGCATCAACATCTGAAATCGCAAGGCCGAATTGCTCAACATCAACGCGCGCGGCCCGTAATGCATCGCCGCCTTGCGTGACCAGCAAAGCCATTTCGCGGTTACGGACGCCAAGCTGTTGCAGCAAAGCAGACGCTTCTGCGCTGTTCAGCCCAAGGCCCTGCACTTGATCCGCAATGATTGCTAGCTTCTGATCGGCATCCAGCCCGTTCAAGTCAGACGCCGCGATCCCAATCCTTCGCAACGCATCTTGCGCACCTTGGCTGTTCTTAGCGATCTCGCGGTTCATCGTCTGCACGTTGTCGGCAAGCGACGACAGGCTTACACCAGCATCATCAGCCGCCATTTCAAGCGCGCGAAAACCTGCAACACTGCTATCAAGACGCCGTGCCGCCTTGGCGTTTTCGTCGATTGCCTTGGCACCTTTTAGTGCAGCCGCAGTAACACTCGCAAAAGCTACTGTAGCGGCCCCAGCAACGGCTGCAAATTGCTTGCTTGCGCGGGCCAGACTTTTTTGCGCCTCAGACATGCCGCGTGTAAACTTTGCCGAGTCTAAACCGAGGTTGACCCTCAGACTTCCGATTACACTGGACATGGCTGAAATCCTTGACGAAACGCCAATAGGCCCCCAAGTTGAGGCATGTTAGCGAAAGGGAATTACGATGATTAGACTTGCGGCCCTAATGAGCCTGATTGCCGCGCCCGCTTTTGCGGATGCCGCCGCGGTAACTAACTGCACAGTTTTAGAAGGCGGCTTCTCAACGCACCGAATTGACTGCGATGTTAAAAACACTTCAAGCACAGCAATTGCGCGGCTAAACCACAGCATTGAAATATTCGAGAATGGCCGAACAGTGCCGTGGGCAACCATTGGCAACGACAGAAGGCCAGAAACAATAAGCGTTGCTGGCGGCATAGAGCCGGGCGAAACGCTAAATGTGACGCTGGGATATTTCGATATTTACGATGACATGCCTATGGATCAGCTTTACGGCGAAGTAACCGTTTATGCGCCTTGGGACGTAAACGGCGATCCGATCACCGCCGATTAGGCCCCTGCATATTCACCGCCGCATTCCATCGCCGCGCGATCAGCAGCAGATCCGCGCCGGGTTCCGCCTTCGGCTTGCCGGCTGTCAATTCCTCTAGCTTGGGGAACTTCTTTCCCGACACGCCAGACAGTGCGGCAGTAGTATGCGCCAGCCATGCGCGGCTTTTGTGTTCGCGTTCCAGTCTGCGCGCGGCCCCGTCCATATGGGCGGCGTATTCGCGCAGGGTGATCCGCCAGAACAAATCTGGCGGAAGCCCGGCAGAGACATAATCGGCCAGCAAGTCTAGCCAGCGGATTGAGGCTTGCTGACCTTCGGCTTTCCCGCCGCCGACTTGCCCTCAACTGGGTCTGGAAAATACAGTTCGAGAGCCTTCATTGCGTCTTGGGCCGCTTGGGCGAAGCCAACATTGTCAATAAGCCTGCCTGCATCCTTGATCGTCGCGCCATCATGATGTTCAAGCATTGCGCCCCAAAGCAACAATCGCAGATCGAAAAGTTTTACCTCTTCAGGCTTGACTAAAAAACGCTTATTAAAGACGGTGATAGACACGCCCACTGCGTCCTCAAGTTCGCAGATAGAGTTAGTGGTAAACGCAAGCCGGTAGGTTTCCCCACCGGCCTGCAACGAAACTTCGCCCCGCTGTGCGTTAGCCATTAGTCAGCCACCGCAACATAGGACGATGTGACCTTGAACGTCACGGTCGCAGTCATGCGGTCATTCACCGGCACAGTTGGCGCGTAGCCAGTCAGGATGCCTGCAAAGGTCCATGTCGTATCGTTCGGATACGTGATCTGGTAGTTTGCCTTCAAGCCCGTGTTGCGCTTGGCTTGGATCAGCGCATCGTCACCGACACCCGGCAGGAAGTGGATATCGAAAGAACACTCGCCGGGATCGTTCAGACCTCCGGTGAACTCCTTCGTCCGGTTGGGTGAACCCATGTGAGTTGTTTCAATGATATCTACGCTGTCCGATGGCGGCGTGATGTCCGTCACCTCGGCAAGCGCGGTGAATACTTCGGGGGTAGCACCATCGCCAAAAGCAAAAGTGGTCCCATAGCCAATTACGGCGGTAGCTTCGGCCATGAGGGCCTCCTATGGTTGGTGAAAGTTTACGGTGAAGTCGAGTTGTGCGAAGTAAGGCCGCTCTGCTTCGTTTGAGCCTTTTTCGCGTCCGTCCCGAATATTTTCGAGAAAGATTCCTTGGAAATTCACGCCGCTGTAACCGTCCAAAACGGCCTCAACAGCGTCAGCTAATTGCTGTGTTGATTGCGCCGACAGGGTGTAAACATCGACCTGTATCCGGCGCGTCTTTAGGTTGACTGTTCCCCGCATAGTGTGCAGCGCCGTGCGGCTGATGCCGTGCAGGACAATGCGCGGGTATGGCGTGGCTTGCGGGCTTTCATCCCAATGGATGCGGTTGCCAACAATGCCTGAAACCCCACTGGCCGATGCCAGCAGGGCGCGAAACTCGATTTTCATTTGGTTAGCCTTTCAGCGCCTTACGCCGCGCGCGGCCTACCGCCTTTTTGACTTCTTTGCTCATCTCGGCTCCGAGCCTGTCGATTAATGGCCCGGCGTCCGCGTCGAATGCCGGGCGAAGGTAAGGCTGCGGCGCATGATGCACTGTGCCAAATTCTTGCAAATGCGCCTGCGGCAACGGCCCCGGCCCCACGAACACTTCAACCGCGGCCCGATCATCGCGGAACATCTTGCGGTGTGCCTTTGTCTGTGCGCGGGATAGCTTCGTGCCTGCCGTGATGGACGTTTTCAAATCAAAGCCGCCCGTTGCCGGATCGTCTGGTGCCATGCCCTTTGCCAGTTCCGCCATCGGCTGCGCAGCCTTTAGCAGCGACCGGCGCAACACGCCTTTGCCAACGCCCTTGGTTAGTTCGTCCAAAGCGTCGTTTAATTCCTTGAACCCGGTTGTGCGGATTTCCATTAGGGGACCATATCGCAAATGGCTTGCAGTTCTGGCGACAGCGTGGTCCGAACGAAGTATTCACCGCCTTCTTTCCCGCCTTCGATGATTAGATGCTTTTCGGCGTCAATCTCACCAAAAGCTGCCATAGCCATCTTGGCCGGATCATCATTGGGGGCAGTTTCAAAATGCGCCGCCATACGGTTGATCGCGTCCAAAGCGTCATTTTTTACATTGACGCTGATAGTGCCGATATTCGTTACCATTCGCCTCTCCTAACTCGCCCGCGCCGTGGCTGATATTTCCAGCCATTCGCGGCGAAGTCTGCGCCCGCCCGTTTCGGTGATTTCCTTGATTCCGGTAATGTTCATCGTCACACCTTCCGTCACCAAGCGATCCGCTGGCGTCAGATCGGCGGCGAAATCGCTGTAGCGGATTTTGAAGCGGGACATTAAAGACGCTTCGACAATTCCGGCTCTTGATTTTTCGCCATCGCTGACGTCCGAACGCTCTGCCCATACAGGCGCGCCGTGGTTCGCAAACTCGCCTTCGACCGGGCCGAAGCCGGCATCAGTCACAGATGCCCGCTGAAATTGGATCAGCCGATCTAAACGCCGCACCTTCACGGTATCATCCAGCCATATTGTTCGCGCAAAACCTGCCACATCGGCTGCTTGCCGACATAAAGTGGTGAGTTTCGGTCACACGCTTGTGTCAACTCGCGAACACCGGCTTCCGGTGCGCCATAAAACAGCTTGGCAGTTTCGACGATTTCATTGAAGCGCAGCTGCTTGCGGTCAATATCTGACAAATCAGCGGCCACGGCCCGCGCTAAATCGTGAAGAACAGTCATGCCGTCCGCCACCGCATAGCCGCGACAAGCGCACCGAAAGCCGGTGACAGGTCCGACCCGTCATAAAGATGCTCGGCCATCAGCTTGACCGCCATTCGCGCGCCGTCCAGTTGTTCAACCGGCATCGCGCAGACGTATTCCACGCGCACAGCGCCAGTGTCAGGGCCTGCGGCGTCCACGTATGGCCCAAGGGCGTCAATGCCCGTCACAACGTCTGTCTGTGGCTGGTATGCCCCGTCTGCGTCCCGATAGGACACCGTGATATCGTCGGCATCCGGCATTGCAATTCGCAACCGGCCCCAGCCGTCAAAATCCTGCCGCCATGTCTGCGGCATCAGGCACCGGCCAAGCACACCGCGCCAGCCGTCCAGATGCGCCACAGCGGCCCGCTCAATCGCCACGATCTGCGCGTCGTCGTCAGCAGCCGTCATGCGCAGATGCGCGCGCATGTCAGCCAGCGTCACGACTGGCAAAACAGGTGCGGTGACAAGAACAGGCGGTGCGTTTCGGTTCATATTATTTCCTTCGAAAAGGCAAGCCCGCGCACCAAGCCAGCGCGCGGGCCACTTTTATCAAGCAACTGGTGCCTGTGCAGGATCACCCAAAACCAAGACTGCACCTGCAGCGATGTTAGTGCCGCTGTTCAGCGTCAGAACGGTTTTGAGGAACCGCTTGTTTCCAATGTACCCAACCTTGTAGACGCTTGCCGCCTCAAGTGCCTCAGGGAACGTGCCGACAAGATCGCCAGCCGCCACATCGGTATAAACGCCGCCGGATGTGTCGCATTCTGTCAGCTTGGGAGTGAAGTTGCCTGCGCCTCCGATTGCGCCGGTATTGATAACAACACACGCGCTATTGAAACCTTGCAGGTCAATCGCTGCAGAAGTGTTTGTCGCTGTCAACGTAGCTGGCGCAACTGCAGCCACCACGCCGATATTCGATTGAAGGTCACGCATTGGACCATCCTTTCAATATATGAGAGAGGGAAAGCAGGGCGCGAACGCCCCGCTGTGGCTGTTACGCCGCCAGTTTCAGAAACTTGGCCGCTTCGAAGTTCACCGCGCCGCCGCCAACACGCTTGGTGGTGTAGAAGCGGATGAAACCCTTTTGAGTGAACGGGTCACGCAGAACATGAATGCCGGTGCGATCCACGATGGTGTAGGCTTCACGGAAATCCCCAAAGGCAACAGAGAGGGAATTTGCTGCAGCCGCAGGAACATCCTCGGCCTCTACAATGCCGTAACCAAGCAGCAGACCGCCTTGACGCTGAGTGTAATCAGGCTGCCAGAGATAGTTGCCGTCGCCGTCCTTGATCTTGCGGATATCTGCCAGGATCGAACGCGACATCATCCAGTTCGCGTTGTTGCGGTAGAAGGCTTTCAGCGAAAAAACCAAGTCGATCAGCTTATCACCGGGTGTTGCCCCCAACGTGCCGGATGTGCCAGACACGATGTGCTGAAACTTACCCCATGCGCGCGTTGTGTCTCCGGTCGCCAGCGTTTCGTATGCAAACAAGCCGCGTGGTTTCAGATTGCCATCGCCTGCGACGAAAGCCGCGTTTTCCGAACGTGCAAACTTGTCAGCAACCTTACCGGAAAGCCACGCCTCGATGTTGAACATGGAATCGTCCAACAGCTTTTGTGTGGTCTTTGGCATTGCTGCCTGTTCGTGAACCGGGATTGACCACTTGCCAAGTGTTGGCGTTGCAGTGTCATCGCGTGTCTGCTTTTCCCCAACCCAAGAAGCTGCAGCTTCATCCAGATCGTTGAAACCCTCTAGCGCGTCTGTCCCGATTGCAACAACAGACGCGACCTGACGCATGGGCGAAGTCTCATAGACGCGCTGCACAATACGGCCCGTCATATCCGGGGTGACGCTGTAGCCGCCGTCAGGATCGGAACCGACCGACATTTCAGCGCGAACAGCCGCTGGCGTTGCATCACCGCGACGGAAGTACGTATCAAGCGCCGATACATAGCCTTTGTAGGCCTCAACATCCGTTGCGATGCCGCGCTCTGCGGCAAATGCTGCAGCAGCCTTGGCTACTGCATCGTCGCCACCGCCTTGACCAAGCCCGCGCGCAGCGGCTTTAGCAGCTACATCGGCAAGCTGGCCCTGCAGCTCAGTGATAGTTGCGTTGATCGTGTCAACCTTCTGGTCAAGAACAACATCGCTCTTGCCAGTTTCAAGCGCCTTGATGCGCTGATCATTCGCAGCCTTGAATTCTTCAAAAGCCGATTTGATCTGCCCGACGAGTGCCGCAGGATCGCTGGCATCCGCGCGCACAGATGCAATACCCCGAAAGGGCATTTTCTGATGCATAGTCATGATTTTTTCCTTATGACTTGATTGCGGTAAAAAGCTGGGATAGCCCAGCCGATAAAGCGTCAGCGTCATGCGTGACGGTCGGGGCAGCGTCATGCTTGCCCCCCTTTGCGTCAGCCAGAAGCGCACGGCGTTCTGACCTTGGCATTCCTGTTTTTGCTAAAGCAGCTTCAAGCCGCCTCCGAGCAAGGATATCTGGTGCGATAGATGCGCTGGCGGTTGATCCCGACGCGCCTTCAAATTCAGTGTCAGCAAAGCCTTTTTCGATTGCTTCTGCCGCTGTCATGTAGGTTCCGTCTGAAGTCTTGTTCGGTCCATCAAGCATTGCCATCAAGTCTTCCTCTTTCATGCCGGTACGTGCGGCGTAGATGGAAGCCATTGATGCATCGAATGTTTCAAAAACGCTGGCCGCGTCAGCAAAGTCGTGTCGGTTTCCGATGACAGCGCCCCATGCGTTATGGATCATCATAATTGAACCAGTTCCCATCTGCACTTCATCGCCAGCCATAGCGATAAGAGAAGCAGCCGACGCAGCAACACCCATCACTTTGACGGTAACTTTCGCCGGATGTTCGCGGAGCAAATTGTAAATCGCCAAACCTTCGAACATGTCGCCACCGGGGCTGTTCACGTTGACAGTTACAGCATTCCTACCAATAGATCGCAGCGCAGCGCCCATTCGCCGCGCGGTGAATCCATCATCAAACATATCCTCACCGATCACGCCATAAATCGATACTGTGTTTGGATCGTCAGCTTCTGCAGCAATTGGCTTATCAGCCCAGTGCGACATAGCCTCAGATGAAGCATCCCAAGCATACCCTTGCGGGCGATCAAACGCTTGCGGCTGCGGAAGTTTCTTGAGGCTCATCGCCTTCTCCTTCTGTTGCGCCGCCAGCAGTGTTCGGCGGGTCGTAGTAAACGCCGCCAAGCCCATCAGGACGCGGGTTCATGTCTTCAAGTGCGCGAACTTCATCAGGGCTAATAACACCCCACTGCAGGCCTTTTGTGTGTGCTTCCCAGCGGGCCTTCGCATCGCCGCGCATCAGGCCCTGCGTGTACACCCTGACATCAAGCGTGTCCCATTCGCGCTCTGCGATCAGGTCGCGCTTACAGGCTTCTTCCCAAATCTTAATCCAGTCGTTCAGCGTGTAGGTTACAAACCCGATACCCTGCTGCTCAATTCCAGACCCCCAGCTTGTTGTCTTCTCTGTCGCGCCAAGCATATGAGGCGGAACACCAAAAAACATTGCGATGTCGTAGCGCTGAAAGTCGCGCTGCTCTAAAAATTGCAGATCGGTTGCCGTCATGCTGACAGCGCTGAAACCCATTCCCTCTTCCAAAAGAAGCATTTTTCCGGCGTTGTCCGCACCAGAGTGCTTTTCATCAATTGATGCTTTTAGCCGACCATGCGCTTCGGGCGAAAGTGTTTGTGGGTGTGATAAAACACCACCGACAAACTGCCCGTTCTTCATAAGCCTAGCGCTTGTGCGTTCGGCCTGCAGGGCTATTCCAAGGCTTTCGCGCATGTGAGACAGCACGGAAAGACCCTTCACACCATCAAGCGACATGCCCCGAAGATGAAACATATCCTTCTGCTGAAGTGTCAGATAGCGCCCGCCCTTAAGAGAAACCTTATATTCAATGGTATAGTCGTCTAGCTGCTCGACGCCAACGCGATCTGGATGCAGCGGGATTAAAGCTAAAACTCTGTCGCCACCCATTACCTTCATCGCGTAGGCATTTCCGCGAAGCAGCAAATGCGCCTGCATCATGCGGCGGAACTCGTTAGGCGTCTGCCACTGATTAGGCTTTACGGTCAAAACTCGACGGAGCGGATGCCCCGCTGCAGGTCGGCGAACACCTTCAGATTCCCTACGGATTAGATCAATAGGCAGCGAACCCATAACACCCGAAATGATGTTTACGCTACGCCAGGCTGCCGCCACTCGCATGGCGCTTGTCTCGCCGACATGTGCGCCGGAAGCCGTCTCAACAGCGCCACCAACACGTAAAAACTCACGCGCCTCATCATGGGTCATATTCGACAGGTCGTAGGTGGTGCTTGCTTGCGGCTTTTGCCCCAGAGCCGCATTGAGCAAGTTTTTCAGATAGCCCATACGCGCCCGCCTTAAAATACCAGCACACCGCGCGTCTCGTATACGCTGGGGCCTTTTTCATTTTCCGCGCGCGCCACAGCAGCGCCTACGCCCATCGCCAGCGCAACCGCCATGTCAATGCGCGCCGTTGCTTTGTGCTTTGTGAACCGCCGCAAGTCGGACGGTGATCTGTCAAAAGTCGCGCTGCCGACCGCCGACCGCAAAGCCGGGTTAACATGAACCCGAATGCGGCCTTCCATGATCAGCGTTTCTAATTCGTCTATGCTACCCGGCATCCAGAGTGTTATCTCTGACCCGTCTGGCGCTTCCCGCTTGCGCTTGTTCCACCCTTGCGGATGGTCCAGCATTGGCAAGCTGCCGCCCATGTCGCCCACAATCGCCTCAAAATCAGCGATCAGAAAGTTATCGTAGGCCACGAAATCCAGATCGTATGCCTCGGCATCGTCCAGCAAGTCTTGCGCCACAAAGTCCAGCCGGGTTTTCTTGCCTGGAACCGCCGTAATGTATCCGGCATCTGCCCACAGATCGTAGGGCGCGCCGTCCTTTTCGCACCGCGCGCGCAACGTATCCGCTGGCGTGTAGCCATGAACAAACGCCGCAAACTTGGGCTTGCCATCTTCCGCGTGGCCGTCTTCAAAGATCAGCGCCTTGGCCGTAAGGTCAGCCTTGGCCGAAAGGTCCAGCCCCGCGTAGCAGCGCTTTCCCGCGAAATCGTCAATCTCTAGGCTGGCGTCTTCGATGCTTTCCCACATCGCCCGGCTGATCCACGCGCTTTCAGCGTCGGTCCATTCACAGAAGTGCAAGCGCCGGATGCCGTTGGCCTTGGCCGCGATATCCTTGGCCTGTTTGACTTGGATCGCTAGGTAGTCTTCCGTAATCGTCACGCCCAAAAGCGGGTTTGCCTTGATCCAGCAGGACGGATCGTTGAACGCATCGTCCCCTTCGTCAAGACTGCACACATATGAGAAGGCCGTGTCGTCTTCCACGTCGCCAGCCGCTACCGCTACCGCGTGTTTGCGTTCCTGCCAGCAGATACTTTTCCGGTCCGATCCGCTGTTGGTAATCATTATCAGCAGCGGTTGTTCGCGGAACTTGAACCCGCGTTCTAGAATTTCGATCACGCCGCCGTCAGGGTGTTCATGCACCTCGTCGCACAAAGCGAAATGTGGTCGCGGCCCTGAACCTGTTTTTTTTGTCTCGCGCGACACCGGGCGAAAGAAACTGCCCGACTTGACGTGCGCCAGATTATATTCGCGCCCCGGCCCGCCGCTGCGCCGGATGCGGTTGCGGTTTAGTGCCGGTGCCTTGTCAGCCATGTTGACCGCATCGCGGAACAAGATGCTGGCCTGTTCCTTAGTCGCGCCAGCCGCGTAAATCTGCGCGCCGGCTTCACCATCAGCGACCAAACCGTATAGCCCGATTGCCCCAACCATTGGCGACTTGCCATTGCCCTTGCCTTGCTCGATATACCCCCGACGATACCGGCGCTTGCCTGATGTTTTCCACTTCCAGCCAAACAGCGAACCGCAGATGAACTTTTGCGAAGGCTGCAATTCAAACGGCACACCGTCAAACTGGCCTTCGCTCAATCGCAGCACAGTACGGCAAAAATCAAAGAACCGTTCCGCCGCTTCAACGTCCCAGACCAGCCCGCGCTTCGGCCCCTCGACCAGATCCCGCAGGTGCCGCGCCGCAGCGTCCCGAACATGCGGCCCCGCGACTATCTCGCCTGCAACAACAGCTTGCGCGTAGGCAGTGACCGGATCAGTTGAAGAACTTTTCGGCGGGGTCTTCGTCTTCTTCATCCGGTGCTTTCACTTTCGATCTGTCAACCGGCGTTCCACCCATAGACGACAGCAGCAAACGCATCTGCGCGATCATCGGAGGCGTTGCTTCCTCTCCTGCCATTTCAATTTGCCATTGGAGCAAAACCGCCAAGCTGACGATGCCGCGATCTGACCGGCCCAACCACGGAAAGTCTGCGTTGAACTCGTCCCACATTTCACGCTGCGCTCCGCTGAACCGCTTAGGCGCTAGCCCCAGCGATTTAACCTGCGGTGCCGCCCTATCCTTGAACCGGCCCGCGTTCTTGGCGACCGCGCCGGTAATCTTTGCCACCTCAATCGGCAGTCTTGGCCTGCCTGCCATGATCTTTATTCCCCATTTTGTGGATGGGGTTTTTTCTCCCCAATCCGCCGGTCCCCCAGCAGTAAGTTTTAGACTTTCGATACCCCCCCTAAGCATTTGTTATTGCTTGGTTTTATATTTTGGGGGCTGAAATCCGTGTTTATTGCCACTTGTCAACAGCTAATATCTGGCTTCTAGCGGCATCTGCCCGCCTTGGCTCGGCCAGTATCCGCTCAATGCAGACAGCCTTTGGCGTATCCATCACGACCAGCCTTGCCTTTTCGCCTAGTGCTTGCAGCCACGTCTTGCGCTCTTGCGCTGTCTTGCCTGTAACGATGAACCATGCAGCGCCTGTATGGGCATCTGCTAGTGATCGGATCATTACATCGCGATACGACAGGGCGCGGCGTATGATTGCCCGGTCTGTCTCCCACATCTTTCCGCCGATGCGTTGCGTGATTTCGTCTAGGTCTATGATCTTGTCTGTAGGTGCTGCGTGTTCATGCGCGTATGTCGTCTTGCCCGATGCAGGCGGGCCGCAGATGATTGTGACAGGGATGGCCGATGGCCGTAGCCCGTGCGGTATGCTATAGCCCCACTTAGTCGGCAGTGTCACCCAACCGTCATCGCCTATGCTTGGCTTGCCCTCTGCGCGCAACGCATCCCGTATGACTGCGGCTTCCGATGCTGTCTTAGCTTTATGGCAATCAACGCAGATGGATTGCAGGTTGTCGTGTTCATCTGTGCCGCCCTGTGACTTGGGCGTGATGTGGTCAACTTGCTTGGCCGGTGTTGGCCTGCCGTTATGTAGGCATGGGATGCACAGATGGCCGTCACGTTGCAGGATGGTATCGCGCAGCTTGACCCACCTGTGACCATATCCGCGTTGATGGCGTGTGCCTCTATCGCCCTGCCATGCCATTGCGGACACCCCGCGAAACGCAAAAAGCGCCAACCGCAAGAGGCAGGCGCTGGAATATCTTACAGTCGAAAATCTAGACGCACTTCGACTGCCCTAAGAAATTGGCATATTTCGCCCCCATCGTCAAGCCCCTACTGCATCCAATGCTGCGCGCAGTTTGGCAAGGTCGCGGGGCTGGCCGTATATCTGTTCCAAGTCCCAGATCAGGGTGGACGTGTGCGCCTTTCCGATGTGGCGCTCCATGCTGCGATAGGCCACGACAGCAGCTACATTGCCATCGCCGGCATCGTACCCACCCACGCCGCCACCAAGGCAACTGCGGAAGCCCTTGGCACCAAGTTCTTGTAGGTAGCCTGCGCGCAATTCTTGGAACGTCCTGGCGTTGTCGTGCTGAGCGGCGGTGATTTGCCCTTGCAAGTACAGCCTGCCAATCATGTCGTGCGCTAGATCCACCAGCGGGCGGGCGTCCTTGCCTGCGCCGGTTGCTTCTGCCCATCTACCGCGCGCCCAGCGTTCGGGCGTTGGCCGTGCTGTGTGCTGTTCTGGCCGGATCACCTCTAGCTGGCGGGCGGGTGTGGTAGCGCCATTGATGGCTCTGGCCTTCTTGCGGCGTCTTGCCTCTGCCTTGCTTGTCATTCCCCACCTCCTTCAACTGCGCGGCGGTATGCGGCTAATTTTTCTGAGAATTTGTTGTCAGACATGACGCCGTAAGGCCCGCCTAATTGAGCGTCACGGGTTACCTCTGCCACAATGGGCGCGATCCGTTCGCACTCGCGCGCCAGTTCATCCGCCGCCAGTAGCCCGGCCTCCATGTCAGGGACGCGGGCGATGCGGCGGGCGTCTACGCCTGACAAATTGGGTGATCCGCAACAACCGCAGCCGGACAATACCTCCTGCCCCGATGGCGCTTCAATTGCGGCGGGCCATTCTTCGCTTGGATCATCCACCGCCCACGGCCCCGCCGTTCCTGCCTCTCTGTCCGCCTTGATCTGTTCTATGAGTGTCATTGTGCCTGTCCTGTTGCTGGGGGTTAGTCGCCTTTGACGGTTATGTTTCCGCTTGCGATCTGCTGCGATAGTGTGAGGATCAGGGCGCGCAAAACGTCCTCATAGCCCCATGTGCCGGACGTGTCGGCCCGATCCAATTTGGCGTGGCATGATGCACACCCGAACACCGCCAGCGCGTCGTGGGGTTTCTGCCCCATGCCTGCCGCCCCGAACATGCGCAGATGGCATAGCACCACCGTTGATGTGTCGTTGCGGCATCCGTCTAGGCGTAGGGTGCAGTCCTTGCCGCGTGCCGCGTTGCGCATGGCCTTGCTGACGACTGGCTTGCTGCCCTTGGTGTAGATGCTTTGGCCAGTGAGGTTCATGCGCAATCCTCCGGCATCGTCAGAACCACGCCTTGCGCTGTCCAGTGTGCAAACATGGCGTCAAGGTATCGCTTTTTTTGGCCGGTGTTCATCCGGCTGGTGACGGGCAGGTCAATCGGCACCTGCATCAGCGACAGCTTGTCCTCATATGGCAGCGGGCGGATGATCCGGTCATATACAGCCACAAATTCCTCGTCCTCATTCCGCAGGATAGGGACGCCAAAGTGTAGCTTTGAATATCCGCGCGCTTCCTCTGCCGTGATATCCCCGCGCTGTTCTGATACTTCGCCTACCCATTTGCGTTGCAGCCGGTTTTGTTCGTTAGTCCGGTTGCGACCTGAAATTGCGGTGACAGTCATTGGCAGCTTGCGCGACTGCAATAGCGCCACCCATTCATCGCGCTGTTCTGGCGTTTTTAGCAGTCGGCTAGTCATGCTAAAAATCCACCATGCTGTCGGATGGCTCGGCGCTGGGTTCGGCAATATCGCCACCCACACGCGCCGCCCGTGCAATCTGGCTGATGCAGTGATCAAACATTGCCGAACGCAAATCGTCACGCAGCAAGCCCCTGCTGAACTCTAGGCTTTGAAGCGCGTCGAATATCTCATGCCGAACCGTCTCCATGTCCCATCTGTCAATCGGGGCCAGATAGTCAGGATACATGCCCTTTTGGAATTCCCAAGGCGGTGTCGCTGCCTTGCAGATTTCCAATGCGGAACGCAGGATCATCCCCGCATCTGATGGCGGGTCTGGGTTTGCGACTTTCCATTGCGGCTTGTCTGGGATGCTTGGCACACCATCCTGCCACTGCATGTGGCACAGCCCCGCAAGCGCTTTCTTGATGGCGACATGCTCCGGTGTATCCGCCATTCCGCAGATATCGGCGGCATAGTCGAACAAAAGCCCCGTCCGCGATGCCGCGACTGTCGCAATTTCATAGACACGGCTGATCGCCTCAGATGAACGCTTGTTGTTCATACGCAGGTCAGCGTTCGCAGCCTCCAACCGGGCGATGTAGCTGGCGTCCGTTTCGCCGGGTTGCCGCGCCTTCATGCCGCCACCCCGCGATTGTCTGGGCCTTGGGATAGCTGTTTTTTCATCTTGTCCTTGAAGGCGCTTACCTCGTCGTCAATCTGGTAAGACTTGCCCAGCCCCGACCAGACGCGGGCTAGTGCGTCTATGTCAGGGCATGACGATAGGCGGGATATGCAATGCGCGCGGCCTTTTGCGGTCGTCATCAGTAGGCCTCCTTTTCGGTGTAGACGCGGACGCCGCCGATGGTTGCGCTCTTGTGATTGCGGCGCACGTATTCATCAATAAACGCGGTCATTGCAGCGCGGTCGTTTGCAGCAATCCAATGCAGCGCAGCCTTGTGGTCTTCGATCTCGTATCGCGTGACCGTGCGCATACCCTTGGGCTGATCTTTTGCAGCAACCTTTGCGGCCTTCTCTGCCTCCATTGCGGCATGACGCGCAGCTTCAACCTCGCGCTGCGCTTCAAGGTTGGATGCATCGGCTTGGCGCGCCTTTTCCTCGGCCTCGCGGCGCAGACGGTTGGTTTCTTCCCACGCGGCCTTTTCAGCCGCCGGCTTTTCCTCTGCCAGCTTGCGCTTAAACGTATCGACAGCCGCAACAAGACAGCCCTCAATCCGCTTGGTGTCCTCAATAGTTGGCTTCCAGCGGGCGAGTTCAGCCTTGTAGACATCGTGCAGCGGGGCGGTTGCGGATTTTTGCCCCGCCTCTAGCGATAGACGGCATTCGCGCATCGACTTGCGCAGTGCGTCAACCGCTTTCATTTGCCCTTCTGTTTCAACCTTACCGCCGTCCAGCCAGTTTTCACTTTCGGTGCGGGCTTCCTCATATGCGGCGCAAATGGCGTCGATAGGGTCTGGCGAGTTGTTGTGACCAATTCCTGCGGGCGTCATATCGTTCATGCCACCACCTCACACACCGCATAAATCGGCTTGCACGCGAATGACGGCTTATCGACATTGCAGTTCTCAACGGTGACAATCTTTTTGCCCTCGGCAGTTTCCACTAAGACAAGATCGCCTTTAGTCAACTCCTTTTCCCCTGCGTAAGCATAGGTGTAAGTGCGGTCATGGTTTGGGTTAAATTTCACGGATACAAACATTTCGGCCCCTCTCAATATGGGATTTCATCGCCAGCCAGATCGTCGGCTGGTGCGGGCTTGGCTTCATCGATGCGCTTTTGAAGTGCAGTCATTGCCTCGGCGAAACGCCCAAGCGGAAATTCGTGAAGGCTATCGGCCTTGTATCCAGCCAAAAACTTAGCTTCGTCACCGCCCCACAAATCTACCTTGGCGCGCAGTCGCACGTATTGCTCCGCATTGATAAACTTGGGCAAATCGGGCTGTTTCTCGGCAACAGGCGCAGCCTTCGCCGCCGCGTTCCCATCGTCGTCCTCCGGCGCAATCCCAGCCATGCTCATTAAGCCGTAGCGACGTGCATACGTGACTGCCGACCCGTAACCCTGCATATCATTTTTGCCGACAATTAGCGGAACGCGGCATTTTAGGGTTTCTCCGCTTGCGCCGTGTATCAAGATCGTTTCGACATACCGTCCAGCTTCTTCGTCTGTCGTCGGCTGGATAACAGCGATACCGGCATTGTTCAGCGCGGGCATACATGCCTCCATCACGCTAGCGAGATCGGCGTACTTGCTTTTGAAGTGCGGGTTGTTCGCAGATTTCAACGCGCGGCCCATCTGCATTTGCGCAGCGGCAAGTGCAGCGCCAATCGTGCTGTGTTGCACCTCTACGGGAATCTTTGTATCTGTCATGGCATTCATTTCTAAGCCCTCCTATGGCTTTGGATTGATAGATCAGCGGGGCGGTTCCAAGCGCCCTGCTGATTGCTTGATTTTATAACGAAACCGTTGTTTTTACAAGCAAATTGCGGTTTTTCCGCCCTGCTTTTCAGCCTGTTTTGGTTGATTTTCTCTGCCTCAACAAAGGTGCGAACTTTGACGCCACAGCTTCGCAGAACTCGGATCACATGCACCGCAGATATTCCGATAGCCTCTGAAATTTGCAGCGATGATTTGTTATCTGCATACATGGCGACGATCTTGGCATCGCGCGCGGCAGGACGCGCATCTGCGCACGGCTTGCAGCAATACTTGCGGCCTGCCCATTGCGCATCCGACATCCTTGAGCGGCGCTCAAAGCGCGAGCCGCAATGCGCGCAAATTTTGCCTTCTGAACCCGCCATATTTTAAGCGCCCTTAACTTCATCAGCCCAGTCGGTGCCGATCATTGTTGGTATGTGAACAGTTGTTTCGATCTTGCGTCGCGCTAACCGCCTTGCGAGTTGGTAAGCTGCAGCCTGTCCGGTAAAACTGGCGTCGTTGTCGCCAAAGATTGCGACTTCACGAACGCCTGCAGGTGGTTCCCATTCAGCCAGAAGATTTGCATTCAGCGCGGCCCATGTCGGGATGCCGAACCGATCACCTGCAGCAAGCGCCGTTTCGATGCCTTCCGCGATGCCCAGCACTTCTCCTGCAGGTGTCAACCTGACTGCGCTGCCGTTTGGCAGTTCGCCGGGTGTCACCATGCGCGGGTTGTCAACAGGTGCCTTGTCGCCGTCCTTGATGAACGTCCGGTGCAGCGAAACGCATGTGCCTTCCAAGTCCTGCACCGCTGCAATCATCGCGGGGAATGAAAGCGCTTCGGAATACCGGCATTCTGGGTTCATCCGCAGCGTCGTTGGGTAGGACGGCTGATCCACCTTGCGCGCTTCTAAGTATCGATCCACCGCATCGCCCTTGGTGACGGGATAGCTTGCCCGCCAGATCGATTGCCGCATTGCTTTTTTGTCAGCGTCCGACATTCCAGCCTTGACGGGTTCTGCAGCCGCCATGCCAACCAGCGGGCGAATTTCAGAAACCGCTTGCTTAAAATCCCAGCCGCGCAGTTTCATCACCAGATCAACACCTGATCCGGCCCCGCAGTTGGTGCAGTAGAACGTCCCACGCCCGCCTTGATTGTCAAAGCGCCAGCGATCTGTGCCGCCACACACGGGGCAAGGCCCGTGCTTCCCGTTCAATTCCTTCTGAGACAGCCCAAAATGGCTCAATATCCCTCGCCACCGGCCCTGACAAAGTTCATGAATGTCCAGCATCATTTCGACACCTCAAACGCTTCTTCCTCGGTCCATCCACGCTTGATGCGCTTCGCCGCAACGCTGGCTTTGACACCAAACCTCGCTGCAGCTGCGGCCAATGTCATTTCACTGCCTTGCACCATCACAATGCGGTTGCTTCTGCGGTTATTTGCGTTCTGCTTCGGCGTCACGAACCGGCAATTTTCGGGCGAGTAGTCGCCGTCCGTGTCTATCCGATCTAAGTGCAGCCCTTCGGACAGACCGTTTGCTGTAGCCCAAGCGTCAAAGGCTGCAGGATCATTCCGCCATTCTTCGCAGACAGATATGCCGCGACCGCCGTATATCGGGTAGCTTTGCTGAGACGGATGATAGCAGCGGCTGATCATCGCTACCCACTTGCGATATGAGAGCGCTTCCCAAAGCCCGTGGATAGGCTCACGCCCCGCGACTTCCCTGCGAAGGCATCCACACGACTTCACGCTGCCCTTCGCAAGATTACCCTTAGTGTGGATGGCTTCGCCGCCGCATTCGCAGACACATCGCCAGTATGCCATTTGACTTTTGACGTGCGCAGGGCGTTTAGCTTTCTCGACTACGGTCAGCCGACCAAACTTCATTCCAGTGATATCAAGCAGCATCGCGCTTCTCCTTCGCCTTGGCGTAAGCTATTGCGCGCGACTTTACCCAAGACCGCACTTCTGCAGTCGGTGGCTTCGGCGTCTTGGAAAACTGGGTAGATGGAAAGACGCCGAATTTTTCCTTGTATTGAAAATACGCCATGCCGGGTTTCTTGCCCCGTTCGATGGCAGCGCCGATCAGCATCTGATACCAGTCCTGCTTTACGGACGTTGGCACTTCGGCCCGCCCGACTTCGGCATTGATCGCCACCAGTTCGCCATCTTCAGTTTCGACATATCCGTTAGGCGGCTTGCGTTCTTCGCCGCAGCAAGGGCAAATCTTGACACGCTGCTGCATCAGAGTTGCGCAGTTGGCGCATTCCTTCGGCAGCGGTTCTTTGCGTTCAACTTTTTTGACTTCGCGCTTGCCAGATGGCAGTTCCGACCAGTCCAGATCGGTGACAAAGCCCAAGCGCAGCGTGTTGCCCGCATGATCCCAGATTTTCAAATCTTCGGTGCCATCGTTAACGCGCAAGCCCCGTCCGATTTTTTGCTGGTGCAGCATTGAGGAACGGGTTGGCGCTGCGTCGATGATGCCAGACACCGGCAAGTCAACACCTGTCGTCATGGTGCGGACCGACCAGATCACGCGGATATCACCCCGCCGAAATGCAGCTTGTATAGCTTGGCGCTCTAGCGTGTCGGTGCGAGCCTCGACATAGGCCGATGGGATACCCGCGTTGGTGAATTCTTCCGCCATGCGTTGCGCGTGGGCAATCGAAACGGCAAAGCCCAGCGTTGGGCGGTTTTCGCCGTGCGTGATGTAGTTCTGCAGGATATCGCCAACGAGCGCACCGTCCTGCATCGCAGCCTCTGCACCGCTTGTCTGATATTCGCCTGCAACGATCTTGACGCCTGACAAATCGGCAGTCGATGGCGCGTATACTGTGAACCGCGACAGATACCCTGCAGCAATCAATTCGCTTGTCGTGACACCGACAACCAAATCCTGCCATTCCTCGGCCATGCCAGTCCGTCCCGGTGTGGCACTAAGGCCGATGAACACCAAGTCAGGGCATTCCGCCATCCAATCAACAATGGCTTTGCTGTATACGTGGCATTCGTCCACCAAAACAACGGATGCTGGCGGCATGGCATCGCGCCGCTGCAGCGTCTGGACAGATGCGACTTGGACGCTTGCCTGCCAGTTGGTGCGCGGGTGGCTTGCCTGTATCGCGCCGATGTCGTTGATGCCCTCAGCCTCAAAAGCGCCTATCGTCTGATCGATCAGGGTAATCATGGGTGCGCAGAAAACTACCTTGCCACCCTTATCCAAAGCCCCAGCCACGATATGGGAAGCCAAAAGCGTCTTGCCTGCACCTGTCGGCAGGACGGTAACAATCCTACGGTTTCCAGCCAGAATAGAATTCTTTATCTTGGCTAGGGCATCCAACTGATAAGGGCGAAGTGTCTTGCGGACGGGTTCTGCAAACATGTCCTTCATGCTGCACCGCCAGACACAACACGCAGCAAAGGTTTATCGCATATCTTGGCTGGGTCTTCTTCGCCTGTATTATATATATACCCTTTAGTGCGCACCTCATGCGCATGGTGGGATTTTTCACCGTGCGCCGTTTTATTACTATGGTCCGTGCGCACCTCATGCGCATGGTTAGTGGCTTTTTTCGCGGTTTGTTCTCCCATGTGAAGGCGGTAAAAGCACGACGACCACTGGCCTTTGTGGCGCTTTTTTTCGACTTCAACATGCTTTGACTTGACAAGGCTTTTTAGCGCAATCTGGACTGCGCGACGGGATAACCCAGTTTCCCATGCAAGCAATTCCTGCGATGGAAAGCACTTGTCGTCCTTGGGATTGTGGTGCGATGCCAGTATCAGCAACACCACCTTTTGCGGGGCTGGCAGGCGCTGATCTCGCGCCCAGATGATTGCACGGGCGCTCATATCGCCACCGTGGCGTCAGCTTTGTCAGAATAGGGATTGATAAATACGGCGGAATCGCCATATTGATGCTCAAAGGGCATTGGTCGAACCTCTCATACAGGTTTGTATATGTCTTAGGGCGGGGGTGGCACTGGTAATGCCTTCCCGCCCGTTTCGTTTAGCATTATGGCTGGAATTATGCAAGCGAATCATAGGCTTTCTGTCGCTTCCGCATGAGCATCGCGAACCAGTTCGGTGAGGTATTCGGCGATGCTTTCGCAGCCAACCATGCCCGCTTCCCGCGCCAGCCATTCGAACTGGTCGCGGTCAAGTGCGCGTAGGGCATCTGTCGTTTTCCCAAGCCGGACGCCGTATGCCATCCAAGCGCGTTCGGCCAAGGATTTCCGGTCATGCAGCACTTCGCGTTCAGCCAGCAGGCCAGCGTTTTTTGCAAGCCGCACCATGTTGCCTACTGACGACTGGCTAAGCCCTGTCCGTGCCTTTATGTCGTCGTATGACAGGCCGTCCGTCCGCATTTTAGCAATGGCCTCAATATCAATCTGCATCTGCGCCTCCTGTGATAGACACCAGAACAAGCCCGCGCATGGCCTTTGCCCCCTTGCGGATAGACAAAGCCCACCGGCTGTCATCGACACCCATCACGTCAGACAGGGCGTCTAAACCCGCCTTGAACGCGCCAAGCATCCCGTCCAGATCGCGGCGGCGGTTGTCAGGCGGGCAGAACGTCAGCGACAGGTGCAACGGCTGGTCAGGACAGGCCCGCAGGCCTTGCGCTAGGGCCTCTACAGCGCAGTCGTGGCGGTAGGCCTTGGTGACAGGCGCATATGCCCGCCAGTGGCCCCTACGCTTAGCGTTTGGCGATAAGGCGGCGGGGGGCCACGGTAAAACGATTGTGCGCTCACCCAAAAATGCTGGCTTGCCGAGGGAGGGCGACAAGCCAGCAGTTGGGGAGGCTTCGGGCGCGGATATACCGCCGCGCGTCGGTGTCTCTTGGGCGGTCATTGTCCGGCCCTTTCAAGCGCAGCCAGCCCATCCGGTGTGATGGTCCACAGGCGTTCTTCCATGGCCTTGACGCTCATATCGTCGCGGATAAGTTCACGCCGCTGTAGGACGCCCAGAACGCCAGCAGAGGCCAGTTCATAGCCCTGACGCCAGTCGCCATCGGATAGGTGCGCTAGGACGGTGTGCTGTTTGACGGTCAGCGCGGTCATGCCGTCACCTGTTGGGATATGTCCGCTGCGATGCGCTTAAGGCTGCTATGCGCCCAGTAAACCATGCCAGTGCGGCCATGCCTGTCTGAGCGGTGGTTTTCGCATTGCGTCAACTCAGCGATATCGCCACCAAACAATCCAGTCGGACATTTAGCCGGACAGCCGAACGCAAGGTCGTTATCTGATGGTTGCTCCTTTGGATGCCAGAAAAGCAACCAAACTGGTAGGGATGTGCGTTCTGCAACTTCCTGATATTCGCCGTAGTGACGCAGGTCGATACCGGTGGTCCACTGCCTAGAAATGCGATGCCATGTGAAGCAAGTCTTGTGCTTTGCTTCAAACCAACGGACTTCGCCCGCGCGAAATGCCAGCAAGTCCGGTAATACCAGATCGCCAGACGCCGCGAAAAGCTGCGGCCCTTTGCCTGTCTGGTGTTCAACCTGATATGCAGGGAACACGGCATGGCCGCGCGACTGCAACCATTTTGAAATGGCGCTTTCGCCCATCTGCCCAAAGGCAAGAGCCTGTTCAAACTTACCCATGAGACACCACCAAACCGAAAGCGCCAAAGGCTTCCTTGAAGGCGTCAACATCAGGCCCGCAATAAATGATTGCCTGCCCCTGCAATGGCGCGCCGGGGTTGCCATCAGGATCAAGGAACCTGATGCGTGTCTTGGGAAAACAAATTGCTGAACATTCCGCTGCAATCGTTTGAAACCATGCGGTCTCTGTTGCATTGTTCACCAGCACGACACCCTCAGAACCTTTACGGATTTCGGCGGCAAACTTGTCTGCAAACTGCCCCATCAGCGGTTGTGCGTAGGGCGGGTTCATCCATACCCGGCCAATGGGCCAATCTTGCTTTAGGCCATCATCGTCTTGGGTGAATATGCGGTCGGCCTGCACTGTGCGGTTGGCGATTTCGGATGATGCAGGGTCGAGATCAAACCCGCCCATGACAGCCCGCGCAGCCTCAACAAACGGTGCTGGCGTATACCATTCGTTATTGCCGCTGTTGTTGGCAACGTGTGCTTTCTTTTGATCTAGCTTTGGACGCTCTGGCGCTTCCGCTGTTTCCTGCCACGCCCTCGTTTCGTTTTCATACTGAACGCGCTCGTTTTCGGCATCATCAGCCTTGCGTGCGTATTCTTGTCGCTCTTCGTCGCCGCGCGCCTCCTCTGAACGCTTACGGTTTTCGTATTCCTCTTGCGCTGCGGCTTCTGCTTTCGCGCGAGCTTGCTCTGCCAATTTGGCGGCTTCCTCGCGCTTGCGCTGATCGTCTATTTCCTGCCATTTAGCATGGATACCGCGCACCGTGCGCGCATTGCCCGCTTCGCGGGCTTCTGCAAACTGATCTGGGTTTGCAGCGGCCCACATCGCTGCGGCGCGATCATCGCGAGTTATCAGCTTGCCATCGGCATGTGTCGCAAGTTGCGACACATCAACCCATTCGCCAAACGCCCTGTCACCCTCTTTATCTGGGTATAAAGATCGCCCCTCATTCAGCGCAGACCCATAGGCCAGCCAGCCTTCGATCGTATCGGATTCACCAGCAGCAACACGGACCAGCGCCTTCTTTGCATCATCGGCAAGCAAGCCAAGACGCGCAGTCATTTCGTTATGTCCAAAGTGGGCGTTCATACGACACCGCCCGACTGAGTAGATTCCGGCCCTTGAATAGACGCGGGGCAATCCACACTTTGTGATTTATCGACAGCCATTTTGAACAAGCAAGGCGGACATTCTAAGCCCTTTTCCTTCGCCAGATCGGAAACGACTATGAACCATGTTGCAGGAAACCAGCCCCGCACCACAGCGTTGCTAACGGCTGTTGTTCCGACGCCTAGAGCGTCTGACAGCTTTTTGCGCCCAATGGCGTCTGCTACTTCTAGGGATGTGATCATGGACCAGACTGAACCACATTTTGTGGACCGTTGCAAGACCACAATATGTGAATTGCATGAAAACGATGTTTTCGTAAAATCCACACTTATGACGAATCAAGACGCCCCCCACAAAGATATAGCAGACAGGCTTGTAGCGATCCGTGAAGGATTCTCTGACCTGAACCAAAAGCAGTGGGCAGTGAAGCACGGCTTCACCGTTACACAGTGGAACAATTGGGAAGGCGGCATCCGCCGTATCACCGTAGAGTCGGCAGAACGGCTTTGCGCGCTTTACGGCCTGACGCTAGACTTCATATATCTTGGCAGGCGTGACGGTTTATCTGACAGCGCGTCAAAGGTGCTTTGATCGCAGCGTCCCATTACAGACACCACAGCGTCTAGCGAAAAGCCTGTTTCATTGGCGATCTGAATCATCCGGTCCAGCCGTTGATCTACCTGCTGCATACTACCCTCCTTTGTGATGAGAACATACTAGCAACACCCCGCAAGTTGTGGCTAGTGGATTCATACCCGTATCAATCATTTTCCACAATATGTGATTTTATCCTTGCGTGATCCACATTTGGTGGATAGTCTCACCCTCATACACACGAGGGACGCCCTGCCTACACCACGATCTGCCAGTCGAAACATTGACCCAGATCAAGGCATCGCCCCCTCGCCAACAGAGGGAACGACACAATGGCAATCACACGAAACAATAAGGGCAAAGCATCTTCGCCAAAACGGCAGGGCGAATATGGCAAACGCATCTTAATCACGAAAAAGATGAATGGCCGCGAAGTTCAGTATCACGCCACAAAAGGCTGGCGCAGCTATCGGATCGCGCAGGTGGCGTCATGAGCGTTACAGCACACACGCAGGACCGGATATGGGCTTGGCAAGAAGCCAAATTGGGTGATCGCGTTTCGGGGAAGTGGCGGAACTGGGATGCCCATTTCGCTGACGATGCAGCCGAATACCTGCTTGCCACGCCAGCCCGCGAAGCCGCTGATGATCTGCTGGCTGCGCTAGAAGAAGCAAACACGCTTTTGCAATCGGTGCCTGCGCTGAAAAACAATCAGCGCGTGACAGATGCTGTCCACGCCAACCGCGCCGCCATCGCCAAGGCCAAAGGCGTCACCCCATGACCCGCGCCTTCGTAGCCATAGATGGCCAGTCGTTTGCAAGCCACGGGGAGTGGGTTGTCCGCGCGACACGGTGCCTGACCTCGCATCCGAAGTATCACAACACAGAGCATCAAGGCCCTGCGAAGGGCCGGCGGGGCGAACACTTCACCGCCCTATGCTTCGACCAAAAGGGGCGTCGTGTCCGCAATGGTGGCGACTTTCAGCGGGCCGAAGATGAAGGCGCATTTCCCGTCTGGTGGGTTTGGCCAGACCAGATCGCAGAACTGATTATGCAGCGGGAAAGCGCCCCATGACCCGCGCCCCCGACACCCCCAACACACAGCACAATGGAGGCTGACATGAACGGAAGATTTTACATCGGCAATGACGGCATCAGCCTGACGCTTGCGCAGATGACGCCGCAGCAACGCATCCGCGCAACGCTCGGCGCACATGATCTGTCGATACCGCGCCCGACATTGCGCGCAGCTATGCCCCGCCGCGCTTGGGATCGGGAGGTGCGGGTATGACGGATGCACTCAAGCCATGCCCTTTCTGTGGTGGCAATTTGGAAGTGTTGGGAAGCCCCATCACGCGGGATATTAAAAAGGTTCAGCACCCGTCAGCCAATTGCCTTTTGTCTGGTCAAACATGGTGGCACGTTCCTCAATTCATCGATCCATGGAACACCCGCGCCACGGACAGCGCGGAACTGCTGGAGGCGGCGCAGGTTCTTGGGGCGGTGATGCAGTCTGAAATGACACGCACCGGCGGCAGGGCCTTTACTGGCATTTGGCACATCCCATCACTTGGGGTTCGCACAACATGCAGCGAAGCATTGGACGCGCTAGACGCCGCAATCGCCAAGGTGAAATCTCATGACTGAAAAATGCTGGAAGTGCAGTGCTGATTGCGAACCAACGCAGGCGCAACTCAAAAAAGGATACTGGGTCTGCAAGCCGTGCAGAAAGGCTCAGAACCTAGAAAACCGCGCTAAGCGTAGGGCGGAAGGTAAATCAGTCAGCGGGACTCGTATGCCTAGTGAATACCACAGGGAATACGAACAGACTTACAAAACTATTCCTAGCGTCAAAGCGAGAAAAGCGCGCAATGCAAAGAAATATCGGGAAGGTGAGCTGCGATACAGGCACGAGGCCCGCTGGAAAGTAGCAAGCGCCATACAATCAGGCGCTTTAATCAGACAGCCTTGCCAAGTTTGTGGCGAAACAAAAGTTGACGCGCACCACGAGGACTACAGCAAGCCCCTGAACGTTTGGTGGCTTTGCAGAAAGCACCACGTTGAGCTTCACAAAAAGGCGAGGGCCGCGCGATGACCGCAACAGCCCAACACATCGGCGAGGAGGTCAACGTCACCTTCACGGCCGAATCTGACCGCTATGACTACGGCCCCGGCACGATAACCGAAACCGAAGTCAACCCCGATAGTATCGCAATTCACAGCCTGACGATATTGGGCGTCGATTGCGACCCCCGAACACTGCCCGCTGACCTGCTGATTGCGGTTCATGCGCTGGCACAAGACGCGGAGTTTGCGTGATGACTGAAGGACGGACACTGAAAGAACTGAACGTGCAGCCGGGGGATGTGGTGGAGTGCATCAAATCCGGTTCTGATTTTGTGGTCGGAAAAGAATACAGGCTGGATGACCGCAACTGCATTCATGGATGCCCCGTTTCCTACTACAACGTATCGCTTTTCCGCATTGTATCCCGCGCATCCGACGCCAAGCCCGACACGCCTGTGCTGTGGAAAGACATGAGTGATGCCCAAGTGGGCGCGTTGGTAAAAGCGCAAATGGCAGGGAAGGATATCCAAGTCTGGGTTAATGCCAGATGGATAGAAAAAATGCACGGCGGGTGGATAAAAGATTACGCCTACCGCATCAAGCCCGCGCCTGTCGTGCTGCGTGAGTTCTGGATCGTTGGAGGCTGCGAGGCATACGACAGCCTGCAAGAAGCGCAGGACGCCTGCTCTAAGCTGATGTGGCCCAGCATCATTCATGTGCGCGAGGTGCTGTCATGATACACCAGAACATCCGCCCCGCGTTGACGACAGCGCAATTTCTCAAACTCAGGGACATGGGCTACCCAGACGGTTGCAGCGAGTGGGAGCCGGTGCAGCTAGACACCGAATACAGCATCTTCCAGCGCAAGCAACGCCGCCGCGCGTTCTGGTTCACCGCCTTTGTCGTGGCGGGCGCGCTGCTGTGTGTCTGGGGGTATGGGAGATGAGCAAAAGCATGATGGTATTTTTAGGGGGAACCGTTGGCATTCTTTTGGGATACGGGGCGGGTTTAGGGGTTGGCATGGCTTCGCCGCACTTAACCTTTGGCATGATTTTAGGTCTTGGGATGGGTGTTTGGCTTATGGGGGGCAAAACATGACGCAATCCCCCGCCGCCGCAGCCCTGATCGCAGCAGCCGCCCGCTGCGAGGCCGAACGCCAAGCGCAGATACCGCACCCACACCGCGCGCGTGGCGGTTTTGTCGGGGGCGTATGATGAAAGACACACATACACCCGCCTTTGTTATCGGACAGACCTACCCGACACGCGGCGGAAAATGGACGGCCACCATCGCGCGCATAGACCCGGACGGCACACTGCGGGACACCAACGGATGCTGCTACTGGCCGACAGGGCGCGTCTGTAAACGCCAGGACAGCAACGGCGATCTGCTGCCTGATGCTGGACGCAATTTTAATCAAGCTGCTGATCGTGGCGATATGGAGGTCGGAATGAGTGAAATAAACCCAACACCAGAAGAAGCCGAAGCACTGCGCGTCAGGGATGCCGTAGAGGCCATGAAGGGATGCCAGACGCATTACCACACCGTTGTTGTCGAAAATCGAGAAATCCCAAAGATGCGCATGACAGAGCGCAACGGGTTGGTTTCGCTGCAACTGGATAGCCGCTGGGAAATTGACTTGCCGCCCGAACTAGCCCCGCAAGTCGCTTGGATGATTGCGAATGCCTTGGCGGTTGGTGCCGGATACGCGCACCTTGGCAGTCTGAGCAAGGACCGGCCATTTGCGCCAGAAGTTCGCGGTCTGGCTTCATCATTGCTTGGCGAGGATGCTGCATGACACCTGACATGATGACGGACAACCTTGCTAGAGCGCAGGACATTATAGCCGATCTGCGCGCTAAGCTGGTTGAGACTGAGATGAAACGTGACGCAGCGCGCGCCGAAGCAAAGCAGTGGTATCAGCAAGCCATGGCAATGGGACTTGAGCGCAACGCTGCCCGCGCGGCGCTGGTGACTGCGCTTGCACATCTGGACAGCAGCCTATTCACAAACGCAGAACATCAGCGGGCGAAAGAGACGATCCGCGCGGCTATCGCACAGGAGAAAGCAGATGAATGACGCACTTAAGCCATGCCCGCTTTGTTGGAGCAGCCAAATTGAGGACGTGATGCGGACTGGCGCTGTTGAGTGCCAAGACTGTGGGACATCAGCACCGAACCGGCAAGTCTGGAACACCCGCGCAGCAGCGCCCGTGGTGGCTGTGAAGGGGCTTGACTGGGTTTCCTACGGAGAACGGTATGAAATCGAACCACTGTGCTACGCAGCGCATTTTGATGGAGTATCCTACATAGTAGAGTGGGAGTTTAACGGCTGGGGCGCTTTTTACCTAATTCATGGCGGGACCAAAGGTTATTTTATAGTCAAGCCCAACACCAAAGCTACAAAAGAACAAGTTATGGCAGCTTGTTATGAACACCGCAGTGCTAGCGTCCTTTCGACGCTCAATATCACTCCCGCCGCCCCGCTGGCTGACGTTAAACTAGCAAGCGACGAAGTTAAGGCGTTTCTGGCGGATGTTGTAGGCGTCGTTGAGGCGAACAGCTTTGAGACTATGTGCCTTTGGCAAAACTATCGCGGAGGGCGCAATTGGGTTTCGCACAGCAGTGGCTTTGGTGCCACTGTCGGCACGTTCGGCGGCAAGCCAGTGTTCATCAGCCTCACAACTGCGACAGTCGATGGTCAAAAGGTTCTGTTCATCGACCCAACAAGCGAAGTTGTAAGCTGGCAAATAATTGATGCTTGGTTAGATGCCAACATACCAAGCGTTGCAAAGCGGGCAGACGGCAGGGTCAACAAAGTTGATGCCATGAATTTCCCCAACGTATTCCGTGCCGCTATCGAGGCCCAGCCATGACCCGCCGCGATGATTGCCTGATCTGCATGGGCCGTGGCCGTGTAATGGTCGGCATGTCGTATCCGCCGAAAAGCACAGTTGCCGTGAAATGCGAATACGATCCATGCCCCGGATGCACTCCACCACCGCACACGTTTCACGCCATGCGAACGGCCAAAATTCTGCGTCAAACGCGCGAAATACGGGAGGCTGGACAATGACCCGCCGCGACTATGACCGCGTGGCGATGTGGGCGGAGGGGCGGGAATGATATTAATTCCAGAAATCAAAACGGTTGTGATTTTGGTCCCAAGAACCGGAACCCGATCACTAAAGCGCGCTATCGCTGATGAATATCCAAATTCGATGCTTTTGTACCGGCATATGGAGGCGGATGGCGTTCCACACGGATATGATAGATGGCGCAAGGTTGGGGTCGTGCGAGACCCCTTAGATCGGCTGTGGAGTTTGTATAAATACCTCAAGAGGTTTGGTCTTGATTGGTGCGCAGAACACGACGCCACATATACCGCCAAAATGCGCGAAAGTGTCGAGGCACCGTTCGAAGATTGGCTTTTAAAAAATGACCTACCTTTTACAACGCCTTATGATAGCGCAGGATTGGGAAGGTTTTTCCCCGCATACAGCGTTAAGCATCCGATCCCTGAAAATCGCAAAAGCCAGTTTCACTATTTGCGACCCGATTTAGGAACAGATGTTTTCCCGTATCAAAGCGTTGGTAATTTATATTCCGAACTTGGTGTAATGCCCCCGCGACTAAATGGGACAGACGATCAACCACCGCCACAAATTTGCAGCGATGCAGTCGATTACATTTCGAGGTGGTTTGCGTGGGATAAATCTGCTGTGGATGCCAAGCCATGACCGCCATCACCTACACCCCGCGCCTGCTACCCGCGCCAGCGGCGGGGGTGTAGCCATGCCAGCGCCGATTGACCAGCGCCTAGAAAAGATGCTGCGCGCTAGTGAGGCGGCGGGCAAGGTGGTGCTGTCTGCGCGTATCGACGGCAGCACAATCGAATTGAAATTCGGGGAAGCAAAGCGTGATGATATGACGGCAACAGAAACCCAACCGATCGATCTAGTGACATGGGGGCGCAGGTGAAACGCGACTTACCAGCATATGTCTACCCAAAAGGACGCAAGGGGTATCTGTATTTCTGCCGCCGTGGGGCAAAGCCGATCAGGATGATGTGCGAACCTGGCACGGCTGATTTTGCTGTTGAATACGCGCGCCTGATGAAAGGCAACCTAGCGGCCCCTACCCGCACCGTTAAAAAGCTGATTGCGCACTACCTTGCCAGCCACAAGTGGGCCAAGCTGGCACTGAACACGCAGAAATCATACCGCCGTCACTTCACTTACTTTGAGGAAACGATGGGCAGCATTGATCCGGCAACGATCCGAAGGGTTCACGTGATCGAGATGCGGGATTCATTGGCAGACATTCCAACCGATGCCAGCCGAAAGGTTGGCGCGCTATCCGTTCTGATGGAATATGCAATCAACATCGATTGGATCAAAAAGGCCAATGGCAACCCCGCGCACAAGGTTGACAAGCTAAAGGGTAATCGCCCAAAGCGTGAACCATGGCCCGCCGACAAGATCGCCAAGTTCCGCAAGGCAGCAGATCCCCGAACGCTGCTGCTGTTTGAAATGCTGATCGCCACCGGGCAACGGATTGGCGATGTGCTAATGATGCAGTGGGACCATATCGGGCCGGACGGCATCAGCGTCCAGCAACAGAAAACCGACAAGCGTGTCAGCATTCCGCTTACAGCCGATCTGGCCAAGGCCTTAGCGGATGCCCCGCGCATTGGCCCTTACATTGTCAGCCAGAATAACGGGCGAAAACTTGGCTACAATTTGGCATGGCGCGACTTCATGAGTGTCCGCCGCAAGATCGGCGCAGAGGCTTGGGATATTCACTGTTTGCGGCACACGGCTGCGTCAGAGATTGCCAGCTTGCCGGGCATGACGCGCGAACACGTAATGTCGATCACCGGCCATTCATCAGAGGCGATGGCGCGGCTTTATTCGGGGTCTGCCGAGCAAAAAGCCCGCGCGAAAGAGGCGCAGAACGCAAGGGGGTCAAAGAGCGAACCTTGAAACACAAATTGAAACGCTTTTTTCTTGCCCAACAAAACAAAGCTATTATAGTGCAATAAAGGTGGTTCAGGAACATTTCCTTGGTCAGCGTCGTGCCTTTGCGCAGCGACAGCAGTTCCAACATCTGATATTCCTTGCCTGTCAGATGCACCGGACTGCCCGCCACCTCGACCGTTTTGGCATCCAGATTGACGGCCACCTGCCCGGTGCGGATGACAGATTGCGCATGGCCTTTTGACCGCCGGACGATCGCATGGATGCGTGCGACCAGTTCTTCGCGGTGGAACGGTTTGGTCAGGTAATCATCGGCACCGAAACCAAAGCTTTTCAATTTGCTTTCGGTGTCGTCGTCACCGGTCAGCACCAGGATCGGCGTGTCAATCCGGCTGAGCCGTAGCTGGCGCAACACCTCATGCCCGTTCATGTCGGGCAGGTTCAGGTCCAGCAGGATCAGATCGTAATCATATAGTTTCGCCAGATCGATGCCTTCCTCACCCAGATCAGTGATATAGACGTTCAGATTGGCATGGGTCAGCATCAACTGAATGCTTTTGGCTGTTGTCGGGTCATCTTCGACCAGCAGGACGCGCATCGGGTTACTCCACTCTACTTGTACCATTCACCTTAAACACAAAAAGGTTAACTACACGTTACTGTCGTAATACGAAACAAAATTACACGTCAAGGTTGTCTGTATTTCTGCACAGAAGTGGCTTTCAGGGCAGCCTCGCCATGATTTTGAACCGCCTGTTCCCAGGCGGTAAATTCTTCCTCTGACAGCGCGTAGGTTTCCAGCGCTTCGGCGCGGTTGATCAGGCCATGGGTTACGGCCCGTACCACCGCCGCCTTGCGCGACGCGACCCAGCGTTTGGTGGCCTTGTCCGGCAGATCGGCACGGGTCATCACCGATCCGTCCGGCAAAGTCACCGCGCGCGGCCCTTTCAGTTTCTTGATCCGCATCTTGAACCCCTTTCCTGCAACTCCCGCAGGTGTTATCGGGGCAATGACTTAACGACAGGTATATCCGCGCCTTGAGAATAGGTTGCATTTTCCTATATTTGTAACGGTCCACGCCATGACGGAAGCTGACATGCCCTTTGAAACACCTTTGAACTCGCTTGGTTTTGCCAAGGCCCCTGCCGATACCCGCGTGGTTGTTGCCATGTCCGGGGGCGTTGACAGCTCTGTCGTGGCGGCAAAGCTGGCGGAAGAAGGCTATGATGTCGTCGGCGTCACCTTGCAGCTTTATGACCATGGCGCGGCGCTGGCCAAGAAGGGTGCCTGTTGCGCCGGGCGCGATATCCATGACGCCCGCCGCGTGGCCGAGGAAATGGGATTTCCGCATTACGTGCTGGATTACGAAAACACCTTTCGCGAGGCGGTGATGGATGAATTCGCCGACAGCTATCTGGGCGGTGCAACGCCAGTACCCTGCATCCGCTGCAACGAGCGTGTGAAATTCAAGGATCTGTTGCAGACGGCCAAGGATCTGGACGCCGATTGCATGGCCACCGGCCATTATATCCAGCGCAAGATGGGTCTTGAAGGCGCGGAACTGCATTCTGCCGCCGATGCGGCCAAGGATCAAAGTTACTTTTTGTTTTCCACCACGCAGGACCAGCTGGATTACCTGCGCTTTCCCTTGGGCCATCACAAAAGCAAGGATGAAACCCGCGCCTTGGCCGCGAAATACGGGCTGAGCGTGGCGGATAAACCCGACAGTCAGGATATCTGTTTCGTCCCCAATGGTGATTATGCTGCGGTGATCGAAAAACTGCGCCCCGGGGCTGCGGCACCGGGCGAGATTGTCGATATCAACGGCACTGTGCTGGGCCAGCATAACGGGGTGATCCACTACACTGTGGGTCAGCGGCGCGGCCTTGGCATCGGCGGGTTGGCGGACCCGCTTTATGTGGTGCGTCTGGATGTCGATAAAAAGCAGGTCATCGTCGGGCCGAAAGATATGCTCGCCACCCGCCGGGTGCCGATCCGCGAGATCAACTGGATCGGCGGCGGTAAGATCACAGATTTCGCCGAACGCCAGATCGGCGTGCGGGTCCGGTCCACGCGGCCCCCGACCGAGGCTGTCCTGCGCCCGATCAGTGATACCGAGGCCGAGGTCGAATTGCTGGTCGCTGAACAGGGCGTGTCACCCGGACAGGCCTGTGTGTTCTATGATCTTGAAACCACCCGCATCCTCGGCGGTGGCTGGATCTGGCGGGGCGCCTAACCCGGCGCCCCTGCTGGGGCGCAAAAAACGCTGGCAGATCATCGCTGTCCCGATTACCCAAGGCGCATGATTTATACATCCGCATCAGACTGGCGCGCCGCGCCGCAAAAACGTGTCCTGCTGTTCGCTATGTCGGGGCTGGGCAAGACCTATCTGTCCAGCATGCTGCGCGAGACGGGCGATTGGTTCCATTATTCCATCGATTACCGGATCGGCACCCGCTATATGGGCGAATATATCGCCGATAATGCCAAGCGCGAGGCGATGAAGGTCCCCTTCCTGCGCGATCTGTTGCGCAGCGACAGCATTTACATCGGCTCCAACATTTCCTTCAACGACCTGCGGCCGATGTCGTCTTACCTTGGCAAGCCCGGCGATCCGGCCAAGGGCGGCCTGCCGTGGGATGAATATACCCGCCGTCAGGACCAGTTTCAAAAGGCCGAGGTCGCGGCGCTGCACGACACCGGCCATTTCATCGAACGCTCGCATGACCTGTACCAATATCCGCATTTTGTCTGCGACACGGGCGGATCGATCTGTGAATGGGTCGATGTGACTGACCCCGATGATCCGATCATGACGGATCTGGCCGCCAAGACCCTGATGGTCTGGATCGAAGGCACCGATGCCCATACCGCAGAACTGATCCGCCGGTTCGACCGCGAACCCAAGCCGATGTCCTATGACCCAGTGTTTCTGCTGGAAACATGGCAGGCTTATCTGGCGGAATTCAACAAGGCCCCCGATGCGGTGGACCCGGATGATTTCATCCGCTGGGCCTTTGCCAAGGCGTTGGCGCATCGTCAGCCGCGCTACAAGGCGATGGCAGAGCGTTGGGGATTAACCGTCGCGCAGGATGACGTGGCGGCGGTAAGGGATGCGCAAGGTTTCATCGACATGATCGCCACAGCCCTTGAGATGCGGGGCTAAGCCGCCTATCTCAACGCCTCTGTCAGGATACATCCCATGCCGATCAAACTCCCCTCTGCCCTGCCCGCCTATGATGTTCTGTCAAAAGAAGGCGTCATGGTGCTGGATGAAGTCACCGCCGCGCGTCAGGATATCCGCCCCTTGCGGATCGCTTTGCTGAACCTGATGCCCAAGAAAATCCAGACCGAAAACCAATTCGCCCGGCTGATCGGGGCCACGCCGTTGCAGATCGAATTTTCGCTGATCCGCATGTCGGAACACCAGACGCGGAACACCGCCGCTGATCATATGGAGGAATTCTATCGCCCCTTCAGCGATGTCAGGGGTGAAAAATTCGACGGGCTGATCATCACAGGCGCGCCCATCGAACATCTGCCCTTCACGGATGTGACCTATTGGGATGAATTGAAACAGGTTTTCGACTGGACCCAGACCAATGTCCATTCCACCTTTGGCGTTTGCTGGGGTGGGATGGCGATGATCAATTATTTCCACGGCGTGCAGAAACATCTGCTGGATCAGAAGTTATTCGGCTGCCTGCGGCATCAGAACAAGGCACCCTCTTCCCCCTATCTGCGCGGGTTCTCTGATGATTGCGTGATCCCCGTCAGCCGCTGGACCGAAATGCGCCAGGATGAAATCGACGCGACACCGGGGCTGAAAACCCTGATCACCAGTGATGAAGCCGGGCCAGCCTTGGTTGAGGATGCCGCGCATCGTGCGCTTTATGTATTTAACCATTTTGAGTACGACACCGGCACGCTGAAACAGGAATATGACCGCGACGTCGCCAATGGCACGCCGATCAATATCCCCGCGAATTATTACCCAGATGACGATCCGTTGAAGACGCCACAAAACCGCTGGCGCAGTCACGCGCACCTTCTATATGGAAATTGGATCAACGAGATCTATCAGACCACCTATTTCGATATGGATAAAATTGGCACTTAAAGCGATCACCCTCACCGCTGTCGCCCTTGGCCTTGGCGCTGTCCTGACCGCCTGCACCGCGACCCAGCGTGCGGAACGGATCGAGGCGGCCTATCCCCCCGTCGGCCAGTTCATCAATGTCACCGGCGGACGTGTGCATTACGTGCAGGCCGGCCAAGGCCCCGATGTGATCCTGCTGCATGGCGCGGGCGGCAATCTGCGCGATTATACCTTTTCGCTGATGGATCAACTGACCGACCGCTACCGCGTTACCGCCTTTGACCGGCCCGGTCTGGGCTATACCGACCGCGCGCCCGGCACACCGACCGGCCCTTTCGCGACCAAGGGCGAAAGCCCCAATGATCAGGTCGCCATGCTGCGCGAGGCCGCGACCGCCCTGAACATCACCGATCCCGTTGTCGTCGGGCATAGTTTCGGCGGCATCGTCGCCATGGCCTGGGGCACGACCAGCCTGACGCAGGATGACCCCACCAATGCCGCCGCCATCGTCACCTTTGCCGGTGTGTCGATGCCATGGCCGGGTGGTCTGGGTGCCTATTATTCGGTCAACGGTTCCGCGTTGGGCGGCGGTCTGGTGATCCCGCTGATCAGCGCCTTCACCCCGCAAAGCACGGTAGACAGTGTTGTTGCAGAAACCTTTGCCCCGCAATCCGCACCCGAAGGCTATATCGACCATCTTGGCGGTGAACTGGCCTTGCGCGAACGCACCTTCCGGGCCAATGCGCGGCAGGTGAACACGCTGCGGCCCTTCGTGGTCGAGATGACGCAGCTTTACCCGCAGCTGACGATCCCGGTCGAGATCATTCACGGCACTGCCGACAATACCGTCCCGATCCATGTCCATGCCGAGGAACTGATCAAGATCGTGCCATCGGCCAATCTTGTCCGGCTGGACGGTGTCGGCCACCAACCGCACCACAGCAATGAACCCGAAGCAATCGCCGCGATAGACCGCGCCGCCGCCCGCGCCGGATTGCGCTAGGCGGCTGCAACGCCCATAATGGTGCCGGACAGCGGGGATGATTTCATGGACCTACCATTCGACGGCGCGATCAGCCGTTATTTCAACGACGACGCCCCGGCAGAGGTGCGCGCGCTGATCACAGGTGCCAGCAAGAAAGACATCCTCAACCCCGGCTTTCCCTATGACAAGCGCTGGATAAAGGCCGAATATCAGGACGCCATCGACAAGCTCCAGCTTGAACTGGTCCGCATGCAGGCCTGGGTCCGCGACACCGGCCAACGCATCGTCGTGGTGTTCGAGGGGCGCGATGCCGCAGGCAAAGGTGGCACCATCAAACGGTTCCGGGCGAACCTGAACCCACGCGGCGCGAAACTGGTGGCTTTGCCCAAGCCCAGTGATACCGAGGCCGGGCAATGGTATTTCCAACGCTACATCAAACATCTGCCCGCCAAGGGGCAAATGACGCTTTATGACCGCAGCTGGTATAACCGCGGCGTTGTCGAACATGTCTTTGGCTTTTGCACACCGCAACAGCGCGAAAACTGGTTTCATCAGGTCCCCGAATTTGAAGATATGCTGGCGAATGAAGGCATCACCCTGTTCAAGATCTGGCTCAACATCGGGCGCGCTACGCAATTGGACCGATTTCTGGCGCGCGAAAAAGACGCGCTGAAACAATGGAAACTCAGCGC
This sequence comes from Loktanella sp., assembly GCA_017390475.1. GTDB lineage: Bacteria > Pseudomonadota > Alphaproteobacteria > Rhodobacterales > Rhodobacteraceae > Yoonia. Next base: position 143,134 of record JAFPBO010000051.1, on the reverse strand, counting down.
GATTGACGTTGACGGCATGGCGCTCTGGGATGAATATTCCGCCGCGATCAGCGAGACGCTGAACCGCACCCATCGCCCGCTGGCCCCATGGACCATCGTGCGGGCCGATGACAAGCGCCGCGCGCGGGTCAATGTGATCCGGTCGATCCTGCATGGGTTGGACTACACCGGCAAGGATGCCGCAGCCTTGGGCGACATCGACCCAAAAATCGCCGGTGGCCCCGACCTTTGGCATGTCTAAACAAGGCTATCACCACGGCAATCTGCGGCAGGCGCTGATCACAGCCTGTCTTGAGCTGATCGAAAAACGCGGGCCGACCGGTTTCACCCTGTCCGAAGCCGCGCGTGAGGCAGGCGTAACCCCCGCCGCCGTTTACCGCCATTTCGCTGGCCGCGAAGACCTGATCGCCGCCGCCGCGCAGGAAGGCTATGCCATCTTCGCCGATCTGATGGATCACGCCTTTGACAATGGCAAACCCTCTGCGCTCGCTGCCTTTGGCGCGACGGGCCGGGCCTATCTGGCTTTTGCCCGGCGCTATCCCGGCCATTACATCGCGATGTTTGAATCGGGTGTCTCGATCAACCACAGCACCGAATTGCATGCCGTAGCCACCCGCGCGATGGGGGTGCTGGAAAAGGCCGCTGACGCGCTCAGCCAACATATCCCCGCGCATAAACGCCCGCCCGCGCAGATGTTCAGCGCCCATATCTGGGCGATGTCGCATGGTGTGGTGGAACTTTTCGCGCGCGGCAGTCCGGGGCGGACCAGCCCCTTTCCGCCCGATGATCTGCTGGAAACCGGCATCGGCATCTATCTGCGCGGGCTTGGCCTGCTGGACCCAGACCTATAGGATCACATCATGGACGGAACATTCGCAGTCATTTTCTTCATCGTCGGGCTGACCGACACCTATCTGAACGAATGCCCCACGGGCTGCTATCAGCTGCGCGACGCCCCTGCCCGCGCCGCTGTGCAGCTAAGCGATACCTATTTCCAATCCGAAAACATCAGCAATGAAATCTACGCCACCTATGATCTGGCCCGCAGCTATGGCGCCTTCCAGCCGGTGATCGGGGCCAGTGCCACCAGCGATGGCGCTCTTTGGTTTGGGGCCGGGGCAAAATGGACGACGCAGAAGGTGATCGATGGTCCGTTCTTTGTTGAACTGTCGTTCATGCCGGGGGTCTATATGCAGGGCGACGGCCCCGATCTGGGCGGCGCGCTGGAATTTCGCGGCGCGCTTGGCGTCGGCTACACCTTCGACAATGGGGCCACGCTGACGGTTCTGGCCGACCACCGCTCCAACGCCGATCTGGGCGATATCAACCCCGGTCTCGAAACCGTGGGTCTGCGCTTTGCGATGCCACTGAACTAATCCGATCTTCCGCGTAGAAGTATCCCCGCGCGGCGCGCTCCGGCGCAACCGGAATTTACGCCAGCAACACCAGCGAACGTTCGTCCCAGACAACCTTGGTCCTTGTGCCGACATCCAGCACCGGCCGCCCAATCAGGTTCTTCATCGCGATATTCAGCGGCTGATCGACCCCGGCAATGCGCACATCGTAATAGGTCATGTCGCCGTAATAGACGACCTCATCCACCACGCCATCTACCAGTTTGCGCTCTGTCGTCTCGCCGTCGAACAGGATCGCCAGCGTCTCTGGCCGCACGCCTGCGACCGCCTGCCCCGTGCGCAAAGGCATCGGTGCTTGTTCCGCGTTCACGCTGACACGCCCAAGGCCGGCGACATCAACCTCGATCGTGTCGCCAATCGCCAGCACATCGGCGGCGAGGAAATTCATCTTGCCGATAAATTCCGCGACCCGGCGCGAATTGGGCCGCCGGTACAGCGTTTCAGGATCGGCCAATTGCCCGATCTCGCCTTCGAACATCACGGCGATGCGGTCGGACATGACCAAGGCTTCTTCCTGATCATGGGTGACCAGAATGAAGGTGATGCCAACATGGCGTTGCAGACGGATCAGTTCGACCTGCATCTGTTCGCGCATTTTCTTATCGAGCGCCGACAAAGGCTCATCCAGCAGCAGGACCTTGGGTTTCAGGATCAGCGCACGCGCCAGCGCCACCCGCTGCCTTTGCCCGCCCGACAAAGCATGCGAGGCACGTTTGCCATAGCCAGACAGGCCGACCATGCTCAACGCCTCTTCGACCATCTGGGCCTTGACCTCTTTGCCCAGATCAGACCGTTTGCGCAGGCCGAAGGCCACGTTTTCCGCCACCGACAGATGTGGGAAAATCGCATAGGACTGGAACACCATATTGGTCGGGCGCAGGTTGGCCGAGACACCGGCCATGTTCTTGCCGCCAATCGTCACGACACCGCCCGACACATCCTCCAACCCGGCGATCACCCGCAACAAAGTGGTCTTGCCACAGCCCGACGGGCCGAGGAGCGAGAAAAACTCGCCCGCGTTGATCGTCAGATCGATCCCGCGCAGGGCGTGATAATCGCCGTAATATTTATTGACGCCCGTAAGCGTGATCAAAGCTGTCAAAGAAAGCCCCCTTTGTCCTTTACACCGCTGCGGGCCATGCCGCGGCGGCGCAAAAGCTCTGCGATAGTCAACAGGATGATCGACAGCGCGACCAGAATCGTCCCCAGCGCCATGACGACGGGCAAAGAGGCCGGGAACCGCATCAGGCCCCAGATATAGACCGGCATCGTCGGGCTGACGCCGGACAGGAAAAACGCGATGATGAATTCGTCCAGCGAGATGGTAAAGGCGATCAACATACTGGAAATGATCCCCGGCATGACCAAAGGCAGCGTCACCAGCCGGAACGCCGAAAACCGGCTTTCGCCAAGGTCCATGGCCGCTTCTTCCATGCTGGGGTCCAGGTTCTGGAACGCCCCGTTCAGGATCGCGATGCAGAACGGTGTGCAGATCAGCACATGGGCGGCGATAATCGTCCAATGTGACAGGCCCATATCGAAAATCTGTACCACAACGACCAGCAGTGACACCGCCACGATGATTTCGGGCAGGACCAGCGGCAGCATGATGAACCCCATAATCCCGGCCTTGACCGGAAAGCGATACATCGCCCCGGCCCGTGCCGCACAGATCCCCAGCAGGGTGGACAGGATCGCCGTCATCACCGCGATGAACAGCGAATTGCGTACTGCCGTATGCAGGGATGAATTATTCATCAAAGCTTCAAACCAATTGGTGGTAAAGCCCGACAGCGGAAAGGCGATGATCGTTGCATCATTGAAGGCAAAGACCGGCAGCAGCACGATCGGCGCATAGAGAAAGATCAGATAGGCGATGGCATAGATGCGCAGGCTCATGACCGGCCCCGCAGGAAACGACGGTTCAGCAGCACGAAAAACAGGCTGATCGCGGTGACCGACAACATCGCCACCACGGCCAGCGCCGCGCCAAGTGGCGCATTGTTCAGTGCCAGAAACTGGGTCTGGATCATATTCGCGATCAACTTGCCACCTGCCCCGCCCATCAGTTCCGGCGTGACGTAATCGCCAATCGTGGGAATGAACACGATCAGCACCGCCGCCACCACGCCCGGCATCGCCAAGGGCAAGGTCACGCGGAAAAACGTCATCACCTTGTTTTCGCCCAGATCCTGCGATGCTTCCAGCAGTGAGCGGTCAATCTTTTCCAACGCCACGAAAATCGGCAGGATCGCGAAAGGCGCGAAAGCATGGGCCAGCGTGATGATCACTGCGTTCACGTTATAAAGGATGAATGTCAGCGGTTCATCGATGATACCGATATTCAACAGCCCGGTATTGATCACCCCGTTATAGCCAAGGATCACTTTCCACAGGAAAACCCGGATCAGATAGGACGTCCAGAACGGGATGGTGATCAAAAACAGCCAAAGCGATTTGCGGTCCGGCCGCACATGGAACGACACGAAATACGCAATCGGAAAGGCCAGCAGCACCGTCACCGCCGTCACCACCGCCGAAACATAAAGCGAGCGCTGCAACAGCGCGCCATAGATCGGCTGGTCGATGATCGTGCGATAATTGTTCAGGGTGAATGTCGTATCGACATCCATGAAATTCTGGGTCCAGAAACTGAACAGGATGATCGCCCCCAAAGGGAAGGCCATCAGCAGCAAAGCATAGAAAAACGGCGGGCTGATCAACAGCAATCCGCGCCCGCCCTCTGTGGATGTCATTTTTCTGAACATGTGGTGATCTTCCGCGCCGCGCCGGAAAGATCAATATGAAAATGACCGGACGCATCGTCATTTTGTCAATTTATCCGGCACTTGCCCGATTAGGCGTCACACTGAAAACGCGAAAAGGCCCGCGCTTGCGGGCCTTTCCAAATAATTGCCAAACTTAACGCTTGGAGAACTGGAAGCTCTTACGCGCTTTCGCCTTGCCGTATTTTTTCCGTTCCACAACGCGGCTGTCGCGGGTCAGGAAGCCAGCGGCTTTCAGCGCGGGGCGCAGGGATGGATCGTACAGCTGCAATGCTTTCGACACACCATGCTTGACCGCACCGGCCTGACCGGACAGACCGCCACCTTTGACAGTGGCGACAACGTCAAACTGACCTGTGACACCGGCAATGGAGAACGGCTGGGCGAGGATCATCTGCAGCACGGGGCGTGCAAAATATGTCTTCATTTCCTTGCCGTTGACGGTGACCTTGCCGGAACCGGGGCGGATCCAGACGCGGGCGACCGCATCTTTACGCTTGCCAGTGGCATAGGACCGACCGAATTCGTCACGGACGGGTTCACGGGGGGCGGCGACGGGTGTTGGTGCCGCAGCTTCAACACCTTCAGCGACCTGCCCCAGCTCTTCGAGCGAATTGACTTGATCGGCCATTATGCGGTCCTCGTGTTCTTTTTGTTCATGGATGCAACATCCAGAACTTCGGGCTTCTGAGCTTCCATGCCATGTTCCGCGCCTGCGAAGATACGCAGATGGGTCATTTGCAGGCGGGACAGCTTGCCACCGGGCAGCATGCGCTGAACGGCTTTTTCGACGACGCGCTCTGGATGCTTGCCTTCGAGGATTTCGGCCTTGGTCTTGGATTTGATCCCGCCGGGGTGGCCCGTGTGCCAGTAATAACGCTCATCACGTTTGTTACCGGTCATCTGGATTTTCTCGGCATTGATCACGATCACATTGTCGCCCATATCCATGTGCGGTGTGAAGGAAGGCTTGTGCTTGCCGCGCAAGCGCATGGCGATGATCGAGGCAAGACGTCCCAGAACAACGCCTTCAGCGTCGATCAGGATCCATTTTTTCTCGATATCCGCCGGGGTAGCGGTAAAGGTTTTCATATCTCACCAAAGTTTTGGGGTGGCATTGCGCCACGGTCATTCGGATAGAGGGCTTATAAGCGCCGCAGTTTTCGCGTCAAGCGTGGTTTGTCCGAATAAAATAGGCAAAAACAATACCTTGCAAATTAGGTATCATGATACCCCATCATTTTGGCAGCGAATAGGTCAAACTTGCGCGCGCCACCGGTGCCGCCTGCCCCGCGCTGTAGATCAGCGCATCGACCACAGCCAGCGCCCGGCCCAGTTTCAACAACCGTCCTTCGCAGATCAGCATCTGCCCGGCTGCGGGTTTGCGCATGAAATCGATGCTGCAATTGGTTGTCACCGCCAGCGCCCTTGGCCCAATATTGGCCAGAATGATCAGATAGGCCGTCACATCAGCCAGTGCGAACATCGCGGGGCCGGATATCGTGCCGCCGGGGCGCATATGGCGGTCGGCGACCGGCATATGGACGGTGATTGCCGCGGGCGTCAGCGCATCGACGATGAAATCAGTCCCCACCTGCGGAAAGGTCTCGGCCAGAAATCCGTGTAAATCCGCGATATCCATCTTCAGCGTCATGGCTTCCCTCACTCCCGTTGCTGGCCTAGCATGGCCCGGAACCAGAACAAAGGACAAGCCGATGGATATCCTGCTGCGCGAAGATCGCGACCATGTCGCCCATCTGACGCTGAACGCGCCGGAGCGGCTGAACGCACTGTCCGATGCGATGCTGGCGGCATTGCATGATACCCTGGACGATATCGCCGGTAACCCCGATATCCGCGCCGTGATCATCGCAGGCGCGGGCAAAGCCTTCTGCGCGGGCCATGATCTGCGCGAAATGCAGGCCGCGCGGCAGGCTGATGATGCCGGTGCCGCCTATTTTGCGGATCTTTTTGCGCGCTGTGCCGCCCTGATGCAGCGCATCCAGTCCCTGCCCCAGCCAGTCATCGCGCAGGTCCATGGCATCGCCACCGCTGCGGGTTGCCAATTGGTCGCGACCTGTGATCTGGCGATTGCCGCCGATGACACGCGCTTTGGCGTGAACGGCGTGAATATCGGGCTGTTCTGTTCCACCCCAATGGTCGCCCTGACCCGCAACATCCCGCGCAAAGCCGCCTTCGAGATGCTGACAACCGGGCGATTCATCCATGCCGATGAGGCCACGCGCCTTGGCCTGATCAACCGCGCCGTGCCCGCCGCCGATCTGACCCGCGCCAACCAAGAGCTGGCCCAGAGTATCGCCGCCAAACTGCCTGTAGCCGTCAAGATCGGCAAATCTGCCTTTTACGATCAGGCGCAACTGACCACGGCAGAGGCTTACGCTTTCACCAGCGCCGTGATGGTGGAAAACATGCTGACCCCCGACACCGACGAAGGGATCAGCGCATTCCTCGAAAAGCGCCGCCCTGATTGGTCATCTTCCGAGTAAAAATATCCCCGCCGGAGGCTCCGGCGCAGCCGGACTTAAACCCCGTAGATCGCGCCAAACTTGGCCTCCAGATAATCCAGCAACGGCCCCTCTTGCGGGGCCATCCCTGCGGCATGGCTGATCGTCGCAACCGGCTCTCGCAACCCGCCATGTTGCTGGACATTCGCGCGCAGCCAGCCTGTCGCGCGTGATGTATCGCCGCGCGCCAGATCATCATCCAGATCAGGCACGGCCGCACGCAGCGCCTGATGCAGGCAACCCGCATAGACATTGCCCAAAGTATAGGTCGGGAAATAGCCGAACAACCCTTCGGACCAATGCACATCCTGCAAGATACCGTTGGAGGGCCGATCCACCGCAAAGCCGAAATCAGCCTTGAAACGGTCATTCCACGCCGCTTCCAGATCAGCCACCGCCAGATCGCCCGAAATCAGCGCGCGTTCCAGATCAAAGCGCAGCAGCACATGCAGGTTATACTGCAGCTCATCGGCTTCCGTCCGGATGAACCCGTCGCTGACGCGGTTGACGCAGGCGTAAAATTCATCTTCGCCATCAATCCCGAAATCGCCGAATTGATCGCGCATCTGACCGTAAAGCCAGCCGGTAAAGGCGCGGCTGCGGCCCAGCTGGTTTTCATAAATCCGGCTTTGGCTTTCATGCACACCCATCGAGACACCGGCACCGACCGGCGTCAACAGATGCGCATGATCGATGCCTTGTTCATAGGCGGCATGGCCGACCTCATGGATCGTCGAATAGAAACAATTGAACGGATCGACCGGATTGGTCCGCGTGGTGATCCGCACATCAAGGCCAGAGCCGGATGAAAACGGATGCACCGCCTTGTCGATCCGGCCAATGTTCAGGTCATAGCCAAAGGCCAACGCCAGTTTCTGTGACAATGCCAATTGCCCGGCCTCGTCAAAGCTGCCTTGCAGCATCTGCGGCGCGGGCCGGTCCAGCACAGCCTCGCGCAGGGCCACCAGACGGGGGCGCAGGGCAGCGAACATTGCCGACAGGCTCGCCCCTGTTGCCCCGGGTTCATAATCATCCAGCAAGGCATCATAGGGATCGGTATTGCCCGCAATCGCTGCCGCCTCTTCGCGGCGCAGGTCCAGCACTTTTTGCAGCATCGGCAGGAAAGCGGCGACATCTTCCTCGGCCCGTGCCTTGGCCCAGACCCGATGCGCCAGCGACGTGGTCCGCGCCAGTTCCGCCGCTAGACGCGCAGGCACCTTGGTTGCCCGGTCAAAGCTGCGGCGGATCAGGCGCAGGTTCGCAGCGGCGACATCATCCACCGCTTCGGCCTTGGCCAGCCAGTCGCCCACGCGTGGATCAACCCGGCGGGCATGCAGGATATTGGCCATGGCGCCATGTTCCTCGGCCCGTTGCGGCCCGGCCCCATCGGGCATCATGGTTTCCTGATCCCAGCCAAGACGGCCCGCGACTTGCGCCAATGCCTCTGTCTCGCGCTGGAAATGCATCAGGTCAGTATAAGCGGTCATCTAGGCGGTCCTCACGGATTGTGGTTTGGGATATTGCGCAACAAAACGTGCCCGCAGGATCATCGCCCAGAGGATCACGGCGACAAATTGGTGCGTGATCGCCAGTTCCACCGGCGCGGAATAGATCACGGTGAAAATCCCCAGCACGACCTGCGCCAGCATCACCACCATCATCATGTTGAAGGATGCCGTGATCTGCCTGTTGGCCGATTTGCGGGCGATCCACCACAACACCAGCGCGAAAGCAAACAGGATATAGCCCGCCATCCGGTGCATGAATTGCACCAGCCCGGCGTCTTCAAAGAAATTGCGCCAAATCGGTTGCAGGCTGAACGGCTGCGGCGGAAGGAACCCGCCGGCCATCAATGGCCAGTCCGGGAAGGCGCGGCCAGCGTCAATCCCCGCGACCAGCGCGCCCAGCAGGATCTGCACAAAGGCCAACCCGACCAGCAGATTGCCCAGCCGCACCAGCCGGGCATCGCCGCTACGCCTTGCCTGCAACAGATCGGCAGGCGTTCGGCTCAGCAGATAGATAAACCAGGCGATGAAGCCAAAGATCACGAAAGCAAGCCCCAGATGGGTCGCAAGGCGATAGGATGCGACGCTCAGCATGCCCTCTTCCAGCCCGGATGCGACCATCCACCAGCCGATCGCCCCTTGCAGACCACCCAAGCCCCCCAGCAGCAACAGCCGCCCGGTCCAGCCTTTCGGTATCTGACGCGCCGCCAGAAACCAGACAAAGCCCACAGCCCAGACCAGCCCGATAAACCTGCCCAGCTGCCTGTGGCCCCATTCCCAATAATAGATCACCTTGAATTCATCGAGGCTCATGCCCCGGTTCATCAGCTGGTATTGCGGAATCTCGCGGTATTTATCGAATTCACTCTCCCAGGCCTCTGCCGACATCGGTGGCAAAGCCCCGGTCACAGGTGCCCATTCGGTGATCGACAAGCCGCTGTCGGTCAGCCGGGTCAGCCCGCCCACCGCGATCATGATCAAGACCAGCGCGAACAGCATCATCAGCCAGCCCCGGATCGCGCGGCGCGCGCCCATGCCCGCGCGGGCGATCCCGCCGGGGGTGGCTGTCTGTTTGGGGCTGTCGCCAACCTCTTCAAAAATGCTGCGTTTGGTTGCCATTGCGGTCTCCGTCATTTGGGCGGAACCTAGGTCCGCAGTCGCCCCAGTGCAAGCGTCAGAAAGCCACAGCTTCTAGCCACGTTCCTTCCACCGCACCATCTGGCGCAGGATGCCATGCAGCATCTGCACATCGGCGCGGGTCAGTGGCATGCGCGACCACAGATTGCGCAGGTTCATCTGCATATTCGCGGCCTTGTGATCGGGGAAAAAGAACCCCGCCTCATCCAGCCTGTCCTGATAATGATCGGCCAGTTTTTCGACCTCGACCTGAGACGCCCAATCGGCCACCGCATCAACGCGCATCGGCGTCACCTCGGTCACGATCCGCCGCCATTCATAGCCCAGCAGCAACACGCATTGCGCCAGATTGAGCGACGGAAATTCCGGGTTCACCGGGACCGAGATAATCGCATTGGCCCGCGCGATATCGTCATTCTCCATCCCGGCACGTTCCGGGCCGAACATCACAGCCACCTTCCCACCTGCCGCAATGCGCGCATAGGCATCCTGCATCGCCGCCTCTGGCGAAAACACCGGCTTTGTCAATCCGCGGGGCCGCGCCGTGGTGGCATAGACGAAATCGCAATCAGCAATCGCCGCCGCCGTGCCATCAAACAACTGCGCCTCATCCAGCAGACGGCCCGCGCCGCTGGCCATGGCGACGGCGCGGGTATTGGGCCAGCCATCGCGGGGCGCGATCACCCGCATCCGGTCCAGCCCGAAATTCCACATCGCGCGGGCAGCGGCCCCGATGTTTTCGCCCATCTGGGGACGGATCAGCACGAAGGCAGGTTGAGGATCAGACACGTTCACAGGCTTTCTGGTCAGGTTTTGCGCCTGATACTTGGGCCACGCGGCCAAGGCAAGCAAGCCATGGCCAAGCGCTGCAAACCCCGCTAAAAGCGCGGGAATTACCCTTGCCCGGAAAGCCTCAGATGTCGGATGCCCAAGACACCCCGCAAATCTACCTGATCACCCCGACGGAATTCGACCTGCTGGATTTTCCCGACCGGCTCGCCGCCTGTCTGGACAGCACAGAGGTGGGCTGCGTCCGGCTGGCGCTGGCCACCAAGGACGACAGCAAGATCGCAAAAGCCGCCGATGCATTGCGCGCTGTGACTCATGAACGGGACGTCGCGCTGGTGATCGAAAGCCATGTGCTGATGGTGGACAGGCTGGGACTCGATGGCGTGCATCTGCTCGATTCCGCGCGGTCGGTGAAAGCGATCCGCAAGGATCTGGGTACAGACGCCATCGTCGGTGCCTTCTGCGGCCAGTCGCGGCATGACGGGATGACGGCAGGTGAACTGGGTGCCGATTATGTCAGCTTTGGCCCGGTCGGCAACACGGCCTTGGGCGACGGACGCACAGCTGAACTGGAACTCTTTGAATGGTGGTCAGCAATGATCGAAGTCCCTGTCGTCGCCGAAGGCGCGCTGGACCTCGCCCTGATCCGGCAACTGGCCCCGCATACGGATTTCTTTGGCATCGGTGACGAGATCTGGCGCAGCGACGATCCCGTAAACACGCTGCGCGATCTGGTCCGCGCCATGGACAGCTGACCCCTTCTTATTTCTGCAAATACTCCGGGGGGGATAGGGGGGCAGCGCCCCCCTTGGTCATCAGTCCCGCGCGCACCCTGTCTTCCAGCACCCGCGCCAGCGCCTTGCGATCCGCGAAATCGCGCACATTGACCGGGGGATGGTAGGTCACACAGACCTCCCCCTGTCGCTTTGCGGCCAATATCGCCAACAGATGCGGCCCAAAACCCATATCGCCCCACCAGCCGTAAAACCGGGGGTCGGCCCCTTTGGGCGCGGTATAGCGCAGCGTCACCGGTTGGATCTGCAAAATATCGCGCAATGCGGGGTCAAAGAAGGCCGCGAACAGCGTCGGCTTGAACGGCAGGACCTGCAGACCATCGGTCGAGGTGCCTTCGGGGAAGAACAGCAATTTATGCCCGGCTTGCAGGCGGTCGCGGAACAGATTGATCTGGCTCAGCGTGTCGCGCCGGTCACGGCGGATGAACACCGTGCCGGTCGCGCGGGCCAGCCAGCCGATGCCGGGCCAGGCGGCGACCTCTGACTTCGACACGAAATAGATCCGCTTGCGCGCGTTCAGCGCGAAGATATCCAGCCAGCTGGCATGATTGGCCACGACGGCGCCCGCGCCTTTCATCGGGCGGCCCTGCATCCGGTAGGTGATCCCCATCAGGGCAAAGGCATTGCGGCAGACGAATTGCGTCACGTAAGGGGTGACCGGACGGCGCAGGGCGCAAAGCGGGCGCTCGATCAGCCGGATCAGCAACAGGACCAGAAACCCGCCAAAGACCAGCACAACCAAAGGCAGGCCGCGCCGGATAATGCGCAGCCAGTCGCGCATACCGGGGGTTTGATGCACCATGGCCGCGTCGCCTTGCCAGGTTTCAGCCATTGCGGCGGGCACGTGTATAGATCTGGCGCTGCATTTCATTAACCCCGGATGTTGGCAGAATCAGGCAGACATCGGTGGTATTGAAGGCTTGATCGACATAAACACCCTGCCCCACAACGCCGCCGATCCGCAGATAGGCTTTGATCAGGGCCGGAGTATCGCGCAGGGCGTTGATCCGGTCGAATTGGGTTTCAGGCAAGGGGGTGAAATCCAGTGCCCCCGCGCCAATGGCATGCACCCGCAACGCCTCGGGCGCCAGATGGCGGTGAAACAACAGGCTCAGCGGCGCAGACAGACTGTCGAGGTTGGTGCCATGAAACGAGGCAACGCCGAACAGGATGTCAATATCGTGGTCCTGCACATAGATTGCCAACGCCTGCCACAGATGCATCATCGCCATGCCGCCACGATAGGCCGGATGCAGACAGGACCGGCCCAGTTCCAGCAGTTTCTGGCCAGAGGTTTTCAACCGGGTCAGATCATATTCGGTCTCGCAGTAAAACTGGCCCGCCGCCCTGGCACCTTCTTCAGTCAGCAGCCGGTAGACGCCGACCACCCTGTCCTCGGCCGGGCGGTCCATGTCGCGCAGGATCAGATGGGTGGCAAAGGGGTCGAAATCATCCTTTTCCAGCCGTGCCTGATGATCGACCAAGGGGCCAGTGCCGCCCAGTTCGGCAACAAAGACCAGATAGCGCAGGCGTTGCGCCGCCTGCAATTCAGCCGGAGTCTGCGCAATACTGACCTGAAACCGCAATTGTTGCGGCGGATCAGAGAAATCGGGCAAAGATTGATCGGTTATCTCGGTCATTAAGAAAGATTTAACCCTTTTTCAGCCATAAAGTAAAACAATGAAACGGGTATTGGTTGACACAAAGATTGTATACTCTACTCAAGGTTGTGTTCCTCTGCGTCGACAATTTCCAAAGTGATACGGTTCCCATCTATGACGACCTTGCCCGCCTCTCTGAAATTCACCGTGATCCGACCTGCCACATTGGACTGGACCTGTCCTACACCCCAGTCAGGCGCTGCCGAATGCCGCACCAGCATCCCTGGTTCCAGAATGGCATTTATTCCCAACATCTCTGTCTACCTCCAAAGGAGCCTAATCCATGCAGCCTGATCTTGCCACACTTGTCGGCTCGCGGATTTGCCACGACCTTATCAGCCCAATCGGCGCAATCGGCAATGGTCTGGAACTGTTGTCGCTGACTGATGGCGATACCGGCGCGGAAATGGCACTGATCAGCGATTCCGTACAGAATGCCAATGCCCGGATCAGATTCTATCGCATCGCCTATGGTGCCGCCGGTGCCGGACAGGTGCTGAACAGTCAAGAAGTTCTGTCGTTCATCTCGATCCTCGCACGTGGCGGGCGGTTCACCTATTTCTGGCAGGTGGCCGAAGACCGGCCGCGCCGCGAGGTGCGCTGCGCCTTGCTGTTGCTGCAATGTTTCGAGACGGCAATGCCGTTGGGTGGTGATATTCATGTGCAATTTACCGATGGCCGCTGGATAATGCGCGCCCATAGCCTACGTTTCAGGATTGACGACGCGCTGTGGCAGCAGATGGTGGCGGGCGAACGGTCCTTGGCCTGTTCTGCCGCGCTTGTGCAATTCGCCCTGATGCCTGGCTATCTGGAAGAAGCCGGACGGTCGTTGCAGATTGATATCAGCGCGGACCAGATCATCGCGCAGTTCTGACGTTCCGGATTTTATCCGAAGAAAAAGACGCGTATTTGGGGAAATAAGAAGATGCGGTGTTCAGGCCCGCACAGCGCCCTTTCCGGTGACGAGGTATTTGAAACTGGTGAGCTGTTCCGCCCCCACCGGGCCGCGCGCATGCATCTTGCCTGTTGCAATCCCGATTTCCGCGCCCATCCCGAATTCGCCACCATCGGCGAATTGGGTCGAGGCATTGTGCATCAGGATCGCGGAATCAAGCTGGGCAAAGAAATGCGCCGCTGCCTGCGCGTCTTCGGTGATGATCGCATCGGTATGATTCGAACCATATTGCCGGATATGGGCAATCGCCGCATCCACCCCGTCGACTAGTTTTGTGGCACAGATCATGTCAAGGAACTCCTGCCCGAAATCATCAGGCTTGGCCTTGGTCGTGCCCGCGATTTTCGCCAGATCGCCATCGGCGCGCACCTCGACCCCGGCCTTGATCAGCGCGTCGATCAGCAAGGACCCGTGCTGCGTATAGAAGCGCCAGTCGATCAGCAGGCATTCCATCGCGCCGCAGATGCCGGTGCGGCGGGTTTTGGCGTTCAGCACGATTTCCAGCGCCATGGCGGGGTCGGCGGTGGCACCGACATAGATATGGCAGATGCCTTCGAGATGGGCAAAGACCGGCACCCGCGCCTCGCGCTGGACCAGACCGACCAACCCTTTGCCGCCGCGCGGCACGATCACATCAATATGGTCGGTCGCGGTCAGCATGGCGCTGACAGCGGCGCGGTCGCGGGTCGGCACAAGCTGGATCGCGGTTTCAGGCAGGCCCGCCTGTTTCAATCCGATTTGCAGGCACTTGTGGATCGCGGCGGAGGAATGGAAACTTTCCGACCCACCGCGCAAAATCACCGCATTGCCCGACTGCAGGCAGAGCGCACCGGCATCGGCAGTCACATTCGGACGGCTTTCATAGATCACCCCGACCACCCCCAAGGGTGTGCGAACCCGCTGGATATGCAGGCCCGTGGGCATGTCCCATTCCGTGATAACCTCGCCCACCGGGTCATGCTGGGCGGCGACATTGCGCAAGCCTTCGGCCATGGCGCGGATGCGCGGTTCGGTCAGGATCAGCCGGTCCATCATCGCGGGGGACAGGCCTTTTTGTTCGGCATAGACCTGATCTTCGGCATTGGCGTCGAGGATTTCCATGATATTGTCACAGATCGCATCGGCAGCGCCGATCAGGGCGGCATATTTGCGTTCCGATCCGGTGGTCGCCAGCACCGTGGCAGCAGCGCGGGCATCGGCACCGATCTTGTCCATCATCGCAGAAATATCATTCATATCAAATCCTTACAGCACCATATCATCGCGGTGGACCAGGGCGGCACGGCCTTCATAGCCCAGAATGCCGGGGATATCGGCAGACCTGTGGCCCATGATCTGCCGCGCCTCGGCGCTGGTATAGCGGGTCAAGCCCTGACCCAGGGGCTGGCCCGCAGCATCGGCAATCGTGATCACCTCGCCCCGGCCAAAGCTGCCGCTGATCTGGGTCACACCGGCGGGCAGCAGGCTTTTGCCCGACAGCAGTGCCTGCCCGGCACCGGCATCGACAGTCACAATACCGCGCGGTTTCATCGCCGCGATCCAGCGTTTGCGCGCCGCCTGCGGGTCGGTCTGGGCGGTGAACCACGTGCTGCGCGCGCCATCCGCCAAAGCCTGCAATGGATGCAATCCGGTGCCAAGCGCGATGGCCATCGCGCAGCCGCCTTCGGTCGCGATTTTGGCGGCCATCAGTTTCGTGATCATCCCGCCTTTGGACAGGGCTGATCCAACATCACCGGCCATGGCCTCAATCTCTGGCGTTATTTTGTCCACAATCCCAAGGTGTTGCGCGGCGCTATCAATCTTGGGGTTTCCGGTATAAAGCCCATCCACATCCGACAGCAACACCAGTTGATCCGCGCCAATCGTGACCGACACCTGTGCCGCCAGCCGGTCATTATCGCCATAGCGGATTTCATCGGTGGCGATCGTGTCGTTTTCATTCACAATCGGCACGACGCCAAACCCCAGCATGGTTTCCATCGTCGCGCGGCTGTTCAGATAACGGCGGCGATCTTGCGAATCTTCAAGCGTGACAAGCACTTGGCCGGCGATGATGCCATGCGGCGCGAGCGCCTGTTCATAGGCCCGCGCCAGCCGGATTTGGCCCACCGCCGCCGCCGCCTGTGATTGTTCCAGCGCCAGCGCCGCCTGCGGCAGGCCCAGAACACCACGCCCCAAGGCGATGGAGCCTGACGACACAAGGATCACATCCGCCCCGCGCGTCTTGATCGCCGCCACATCAGCGGCGAGTGACGTTAACCACTCCTGCCGCAATGCCCCCGTCGCGGCATCGACCAACAAGGCCGAGCCGATCTTGACCACCAGCCGTCGGGCATCTGTCAGGGACGCCATTCTTCGTTTTCCTCTTCCGCCGCCTCTGCGGTGCGGTGGCGCAGGCGGTTATCGTCAATCTCTGCGCGCAGGGCGCGCAACACATCGGTGATGCCTTCGCGGCTGACGCCGGACATCATCATGACCGGGCCGGATGCCACCTCTGCCAGTTCGTCGCGCAGGAACACGCGTTCTTCTGCGTCCAGCGTATCGATCTTATTCAGCACCGTGATCCGGGGCTTGTCGGCCAGTTCACCGCCATATTGTTCCAGCTCGTGAATGATCGTCACCAGATCACCGGCGGGATCGCCGGATGTGCCGTCGATCAGATGCAGCAGCACCGCGCAGCGTTCGACATGGCCCAGGAACATATCGCCCAAACCGCGCCCTTCGCTGGCCCCAGCGATCAGGCCGGGGATGTCAGCGACGACAAATTCCACCTCATCCACGCCGACGACACCCAGATTGGGCACCAAGGTGGTAAAGGGATAATCGGCGACCTTGGGCCGCGCGTTCGACGTCGCGGCCAGAAACGTCGATTTTCCCGCATTGGGCATGCCCAAAAGGCCCACATCGGCGATCAGTTTCAGCCGCAGCCAAATCGTGCGTTCAATCGCCTCTTGCCCCGGATTGGCGCGGCGCGGGGCCTGATTGGTCGCGGATTTGAAATGCAGGTTGCCCCAGCCGCCATTGCCGCCCTTGGCGATGACAACGCGCTGGCCGACCTCGGTCAGATCGGCGATCACGGTTTCTTCGTCTTCGTCGATGATCTCAGTCCCGACCGGCACGCGCAGGATCTTATCTTCGCCATCCTTGCCGGTGCGCTGACTGCCCATGCCGTGCTGGCCGCTGCCCGCAAAGAAATGCTGCTGATAACGGAAATCGATCAGCGTGTTCAGACCGTCCACAGCCTCGACAATCACATCGCCGCCATTGCCGCCGTCGCCGCCATCCGGGCCGCCATATTCGATGAATTTTTCACGGCGGAACGAGATACAGCCCGCGCCGCCCGCGCCAGAGCGGATATAGACCTTGGCAAGATCGAGAAATTTCATGGTCTGGGGCCTTCCGGGGCTGTTCAGCGCTGGCGATAGTCTATTGTGCCGCGCTTCTCAAGTCTTCCCAATCGGCACGCGTCAACCGATAGTCATGCAAAAGCGTGGGACTTCGTCGCGCGATGCTGTGGTGATAGCGGGTTTGCCAATGAATAAAACCGCATCTGCGCAGCACCTTGGCAGAGGCGGCATTATCCCACCAGACCGAGGCTGTCAGGCAAGGCCAATCCCATTGCGCAAAGCCATGATTGATCGCGTCACTGCAAGCGCGGGTCATGATGCCCTTGCCCTGTTCGCCCGGCGCCAGTTTATAGCCCAGTTCGCCCCGCGTCACCGCAACAGTCCCGATCATCTGGTCATCACGACAAATGGCCCAGACGAAACCTTGCCCGCCATAGGCACGACAGCGCTGGCGCGTAAAATCAGGCGCGGCGGGCCAAGGGAAACTGCCCAATTGCCGCACAACCGACCAATCGCTGACGATAGCGTGCATTGCCTCGAAATCGCTGGCTTGCGGGGGGCGGTAGGTCAAATCAGCCATTGGCCTGATCCCATTCCGCACGGGACAGGACCATCCGTTGCAGCGTGACGGGCGTGTCAGCGCCGACCGGCGTGACTGTTTTGGTATGGGTATCGGTGAACCCCAGCCCGGTCAGGATCGCCCGCGACGCGGCATTGCCTGCAAAATGCCCAGATATGACCGGGCCTGCGTGATCGGTGAAATACCAGGTGACCACCGCGCGCGCAGCTTCGGTCATCAAGCCCCGTCCGTGATGCGCCTGGTCCAGCCAATAGCCCAGATCAGGCTTGACTGAGATCACGCCAATCAGCCCTGTGCCTTGGTCGATTGCCCAATGAGCGTCGTCAGGACCACGCTGCGCAATATCGATGAATTGGTCCGCATCCGCGAGCGTATAGGGAAACGGCACCTGCGACAGCCAGCGGGTGATCTCCCAATTATTCAGCGCAGCGGTGATCGCGGCGCGGTCCGACCACGCCAGAGGGCGCAGCGTTAGCCGCGCCGTCTGCAAGGTCGGGACAGTCACTGCCCGGTTTTCAGCGTATAGGTCCATGTCGGTACTGTCGCACCGCGGGAAACGGAAAACGCCTCTGCATCGCCCAGATAATCGAAACCGCAATTGGTCAGCACACGGGCGGAGCCGGGATTGTCCTGAAACACCTCGGCAAAGATCCGTTCGGATTGATGCGGGTTGGCGGCGATAAGGGCGCGCACCGCCTCTGACGCGAAACCGGTGTTCCAGAAGGCGGGCGCGATCCAATAGAAAATTTCGGATTGTTTGCGATCCATCCGTTCCAGCGAGATCAGGCCCAATGCCTCGGCATGGCCGCGGGCAGACCCGTCGATGACCCAGATATCCTCTGTCCGGTCGGGGCGCAGGGCGCGGTCAATCATCGCCTCTACCGTACCGGGGGGCAAGGGATGCGGGACAGAACGAGTGCCGCGCGCGACGCGGTCGTCGCTGGCATACATGGCGATCAGGCCAGCATCGGATTTGCGGCACGGGCGCAGGATGAAACGATCCGACGGGATCACCTCTTGCACAACTATTCCTTCGTGGATCATGTTTTCCCTCCTCGAAAACAAGCCGGTTTGGCGCTGTCATAAACCCAGATAGTTGCGAATTTATGAACGAGAAAGGGGACCGGCTTGCACCGATCCCCTCAAATTTTCTGATTGAGATTTTCGGCTTACTCTGCGGCCTCCGCCACGGGGAGAACCGAAATAAAGGTGCGGCCTTTCAGGCCCTTGTGAAATTTCACAGCGCCTTCAGCAGTTGCAAAGATGGTGTGATCCTTGCCCATGCCAACGCCCATGCCTGGCCACATCTTTGTGCCACGCTGGCGCATGATGATGTTGCCGGGAATGACGGCTTCGCCGCCGAATTTCTTCACACCAAGACGACGACCCGCAGAGTCGCGTCCGTTACGGGATGAACCGCCTGCTTTTTTATGTGCCATCTGGTCTCTCCTTAAGCTTTGGACAGCTCGGTCGCTTGTGCGACCCAGTCATCACGTTCAACGCGGCCACCCAGAGACAATGTCTCTTCGTAACCGGCGATATCTTCTTCACTCCATGCAGCGATCTGCGCGTAGGATGTGATGCCTGCTTCATGCAGCTTCTTTTCCAGCGCCGGGCCGACACCGGTGATCTTCTTCAGATCGTCACCGTCGGTTGCGGCTGCCTTGGTCGCGGCAGATTTCTTTGGCGCGGCACCGGCTTTTGGCTTGGCAATGCCTTTGGGGTTCACGCGGGGGGTGATGACCATCTTGATGCCAGCACCTGACACAGCCGCCATAACGCCGCTGTCATCTGCACCGGTTTCCAGAATATCCGCGATCCGGACCAGGGTCAGTTGCTGACGGTGGCCTTTCTTGCGCTGGCTGCCGTGCTTACGACGACGCTTGACGAAATTAACCGTCTTTTCGCCTTTGATCTGGTCGATGACTTCGGCCTGAACGCCGGCACCGGATACCAGAGGCGCGCCAACAGTCGAACCGACCATCAGAATCTCGTTGAACTGCACTTTATCGCCAGCTTTTGCTGCCAGCTTTTCGACGCGCAATACATCGCCAGAGGCGACTTTGTACTGCTTGCCACCGGTTTTGAGAACCGCAAACATATGTTATTCCTTCATTTTCCGCGTCGCTGAGGCCCCGGTATGATCCGGCGTTTGGTGCCTGTGGACTGCGCGCCCGTAGGCGTCATTTCGCAAAGCCCCGACAAAACCCTTGCCGAGATGGCGGCTTATCAGTCCAATGCCCCTGTAAGTCAAGCCAAAAGAAGGTGAAAAACCCATGCGCCCTGCCCTGTTGATCCCGCTGATCCTTGCCGCTGCCTGCACGATGGACCCGAACAATCCCGGCATGCCGGTCTTTACCCCGCTGACCGCGATGACCGACCCCGGCTATGCGCAAAAGCGTGGTCAGGTCGAAATCATCGTCAAAAGCGAATATGACGCGATCCGCCGCGATATTGATGCGGGCGGCGGGCCAGTGCTGACGGCGGCCTTTGATGCCGCAGGGGTGCCGCAACAGGACCGCCAGACCCGGGTGATCCAACTGCAATCGGACCGGGGTCTGTTTGACGTGAACCCCGGTGCCTTGGTCACCGCGCTGATGGTTTACGGCGGCTAGATGCTGCCAACCGCGCTGTCGCGTTGCGCGACCAGATCCCAGAACGCCTTGGATTTGGAAATATCATCGGCCAGATCGGTCGGCACACCGCGCGCGATCATGCGGCCGTAAAGCTCCTGCGGAAAACCTGGCGACACCGAAGGCACGCTGACCATCGGGTTGATATCAGCCGCACGGCTGACCGCATCTGCGGGACACCCACGGGTCGGATCACCATTGGGCGACCGTCCATCGGCGCGCAATTTGGCGACGGCGGCGAAATAGATCGCACATTCATTGAACACCAGACGTTCCTGCCGGGGGTCCCCCGTCGGCAATGCGGGATCAACGGCAATGGCGGTGGTCTGCGCACCACAGGCGGCCAGAAAACATAAGGCAAGAGCGGCGGGGAATTTCAGTTGCAAAGACCTGTTCCTTCTTTTTTCACTGCGTTCCATAGCATAACCGCTTTCGCCCTGATGCCAAGGGGGGCCTATAGCTCTTGCGCGATCAGAAAGCCGGAAGCCGCCGATCCCAGATCATAAGAGACCCGTTCAAACGCCTGATCAAAGGCAGTGAACAGGGCAGAGGTCATGACGCGCCCCTCTGCCGTCTGGGTAAAGCCGATCAATTCGGATAATTGCGTATCTGACAGCGGCTCGTAAGACAGCATCAGAAAGGCATAAAGCCATTCGGTCGTGCTGGCCCGGATTTCGGGCTCTTGCGCCCAGACATCATCCAGCAAAGTCTCTGGCCCCATCCCCGGGATCCGGGCAGGACCCGACATCAGACCGCTGAGGAACGCATAGTTCGAATTCAGCCCGCCCACCACATTGGCCTCGATCAGGTCATTGGCGGCAATGAAATCATCAATCAGCTGAAACCGGGGCGTATTGGCACGCGCGGCCTCCGCGGCCATCTGCTTGGCAGCGGCTTCTAGCGCGGGGTCCAGCATTGCCTCGCGGGCAGAGATTTCCTGCGCGACGATCTGCTGGCCCAGATCGGATTGATAAAACGCCAGCATCGGCGTCAGATCCTGATCCGCCAACGCCGTGACAAAGGCTGTGCGCATCTCGGCAGTCATCACATCGGCATCATAGACCTGCGCAACGGCAGCGGCCCAACGCGGCGTCATGCCGCCAGGGAACATATCGCGCGCGATGGTTTCGCCATAGCTCAACCCTTCTTCGCGCATCACCCCGATGATCTGCGGCAGCCCCATGGCATCGAACAGCAGATCGGCATCACTTTCGGTCTGCGCCACGGCGGCAGTGGCCAGGCTGACAGAGGCGATCAGGGACAGAAAAACACGGCGCAACATCACTATTCCTTTCGAGGTCAGGTCGTCTGCTGCCGACAAACTATATTTTGTGTCACTTGCCCATGCAATTCTCGGTGACCGGGATTTCCCGCTGGCCCGGGTTTTCTTGATCGGCCGCTTTTTGCCTCTTGCGCCCGGCCCATGACCACATTATTCCGCCCCCACCGTGGAGAGGTGCCGGAGTGGTCGAACGGGGCGGTCTCGAAAACCGTTGAGCCTGCAAGGGTTCCCAGGGTTCGAATCCCTGTCTCTCCGCCAAGAACCATTGAAATCATTGAATAATTTCCCGATCAGGCGTTTCTAATGACGACCTAGTGACAGTTTTCACGCGATGGTTTCAGGATGCCCACATCGTCTTATGTATTCGCATTGCGGAAATTTGGCTTTAGCCGTTTGTTTTAGGGACTTCAGGTGCAGGCGGATACGGCCCACTGTTTTGGCTCGGTGCATGAGGTTGGATCAGAAGCGGACGACGCCCGCCTAGAACATCAATGAGTGCCTTGCGAACAAGCTTCTGTTCCCAATCGTCGTCATTCCAGCCTTGCGGAATGTAGTTACCTTCAAGAATATCAAGTTGTTCAACTTTGAACTTCAAGACCTTTGAGATTTCGTAAATCAACTTGGTGAGCAAGTTCTCTCTAGCCTTGCTAAATGCGACTTCGTCGTCAACGGTTGCGTCAGGGGCCAGCCGTTCGCCAAGGTTTTTCAGATAATTTTTCCATGCTGCGATAACGTAAGCGTCGTTAGCAAATTCAATTTCAATCAAGTTTAGTGCGCCAACGTGATCGAAATGAATCGGCATCTTTCTTGTTCGCATCAGTGTTCGGAAAATATCCATTCGACGCGCACGGATTTCTTTCCTGTCATCAGACATTCTTGTTATCCAAACTGCGACGGCTGGGCCAATCAGTGCCGCACCAGCCGTAGCGACGCCCAAGATGGTCACTCCATCAATCATGCCATACCCCGCACTTTCTTAAAAATTGCGTTCACTGGTCCCATTGGAGTCTGAACTGTGACAGGCTGACCATCGGCAAATCCAGCGCGAAGTTTTGCCGTAATTGTTTGATAAAATTCATCCGTAAACGTTTGACCCGTCACGAGAGTTCCACCTGCCGGAACTGTCAAGGTTACTTCAATTTCAAATTCGCCACCGTCTCCTACGGTGTACTTTCCGTCATATAGGCCACCCGTAGCGTCCGCGCCTGTTACGATGCCATCATTGATTACTAATACGGCGTGACCAAAACCGGAAAGTCCCGTATAGTATACTGCGTAGAACCCTTGCATGCCGATCCCTTTTTGTGAGATATTCAAGATACTGTGGGAACAAAACAAGAAACAATCAAGGACTTGTAATAGAGCACAACGAAAAAAGCCCCGACCGAAGCCGGGGCAGTTGGTTCCGATCTTCGGCGGAAAGCTATTCGGCTGCGGCGGGGGTCAAGGGCGCGTTCACGTCAACACGGCTGTAGGACGCGCGGTCGGCAAGGGCAGACGTGAACATGGCCTGTTCCAGCTTGCCAAGCCCCGCGAGCATCTTGTCACCTTCCCTGCCGACGGCGACCGCGTGTTGCATGTGGGCCATGTTGTCGGGCGCGAACACTTCAAGGGCGTCGGTTGCAAACCGAAGCTTCCTGTCGTCGCCAACGCCTGACAAGAAGCCCGGCCCGGCGCTGATAGCCTGCGCAACGCCAATATCGGCGCAAACCATCTGCGACAACGTCGCCGGGAGCTCATTATCCGCCTTCGCGGCCTGTTCACGGCGATAGCTGCGGATCTCGCTGTAGACCGGACCATTCGCTGGGTCCGGTGGCAGAATGGCAAAGGCGCGGGCTTGTGCGGCGGCGCGGACGCTATAGCGCCGGATACTGTCGATAGATTGCGCGACTTCCTTCGTCACGTTCTGGAACAGCAGCTTCGCAAATTCGTTCTTGGCGTCGGTTGTTTTCGACGCATCACCCGACAGACGCTCCAATGGGAAATCGCTTCTTGGATTGCGTGTTTGGCACGGTTCAGCTTCCTGGCCGCCATTAACCCCCATGATCACCCCACTGATTTCCTCCCCCCTTGGTTGAACGACCCTGCCTTATGCATATATGCATAACAGTAGATAACAGGCGCGGCTGCTGCTGTGGCCCGTCTGATTATCTACCAAGGGAAGGTTTTCATGAAAAAGATCGACGTCGACAAGGATTTCAAGCGGTCGCGATTTCTGATCATTGCCATGGTGCTGCAGATCGTTGTGGTTCTGGTCATCATGTTCATTTACCTCGCCTGGCTGCGCTGACCGCCGGACGGCGGCAAGGACCTTTCTATCAATCATCCCCTCCCACACGTTTCGTCCCTCTTTCGGGTGAGGCATGGGGTGGCAAGATATCCTACCGGTCAGAATGCGGTGCGGTTGGTGCAGGTCAGCCGGTGCCAGCTTTCGGTCTGATCGGGAACCGCCATGTTGCCAGTTTGCACCAATCACCTCAACCGCCGGGCCAGGCCGCGATGGCTGATCGCCGCGCTGAGCGTCTTGCTGATCTCGGCCTGTGTCGATGAAAACAATATCGCGCCATCAACCGCCCATGTCAGCCGCGCAGACGTCCCGGTGGCTGGCCCCGATCATCAACGCGATGCAGAGCCTCCCGGCGGCGCAAGGTAAGGTGATCAACCTGCCCTTCTGACAAAGACCGCCGGCCTGAACGCGCTGCCTTGCCGAAACGAGGGTGAAATCAACGGCTGGTTGTGTGATTTATCTTGCCTGACCCCGCCCTGTCAGGTCAGACTTGGCCATAACCCCAGTTACGATGTGGTGGTTCATGGACAAACTGACACGGGCCGCGGTTTCGGACGCGCTGCATTTTCTGTCCGGGCTGGAGCTTCGGTCAGTGTTGCGCAGCGATATCCTGTCGGGGACGGGCGCTGATTTCAACCTTTGCAGCTATCCGGTCAATGTGGCGCGGATCACGCTGGCGACGCGCAAAGCGTCAGACGTCCCGCTACCCTGCGCCGATGTGCTCGACCGGGTATTGTCCGCGCTGGCCGATGGCGGTGCCGAAAGGTTCTTTGTCGAGGATGCCAATCTTTACTTGCTGCACAGCCTGCCCGGCAAGGCCGAGGCCTATCTTGTCACCCTGACCCCCGCTGCGCTGGCGCATTTTCTGGCTGTCTGTTTTCCGGGCAAGCGGATCACCCGCGCTCAGCAACGGTTGCTGATGCTGTTGCTCACGGGGATGACGTTGATCGACAGCGCAGGTTGCGATGACAGATCAATCCAGACGCAGAAAAGCCATGCCCGCGATCTGCGTGCGCATTTCGAGGTCGCCACCACCCATGACGTCACGCGGATCATCGGCGCGCAGCTGGTCGCTGCCGTAGCTGCCATGCTGGGCGACACCGATGCCGCGCGGCATGAGATGTTTTTTGACTATGCCCGCCGGTTCCTGCCCGCCTGTACCCGTGCGGTCATCCTGGCCGGGCCGGATGGTCAATCTTGCCGGGTCTATGATCTGGGCCCGCAGGATGGCCAGCCGGTGATTGCACTGCACCCGCTGATCCTGCCCGACCTGCGCGCGGCCGATGTCGACCTGCTGCATCACCTGCAGCTGCGCCTGATCTGGCCGTTGCGGCCTGGGCAATTGGCGCCACATGATCCGGTGATCGCAGAAGCGGCGCAGATCGCGCAATCTAATGCCGCGCTCGATCTGGTGCAGCAGACCTATGGCCGTGGCGCGATGACATTGCTGGCCTTTGCCGCCAGTTCGAAACTGGCGCTGGCCTATGCGCATCACGCCCCGGGCGCTGTGGCGCGTATTTTCTTTGCCGCCGCCTGTGAACTGCGGGGCCGCCCGCAGGATGGGCCCCGCCGATTGGCGCGTGGTCTGATCGCCCTGGGCGGCGTCAATGCGGCGCTGCAACAATCAGTGATGTCGTTTTTCGCACGCAAGGTGCTGCGGTCACGCAATTTCCCGGATTTCCTGCGAATGCAATTCGCTGGCAGCCAGGCGGATCTGGCGATGGTGGAACATGAACTCGGCCCGGCTTGGCGCGGTGAACGGATGCGCGCCGCGCTGGTCAGCTCGCTGCGGTCGATGCGGCATGATTTTGGCTTTCAGCGCGATCTGGGCTGGGACAGCGCCGCCGATTGCGGCGCGGCGCTGCATTTCATCCACGGCGCGGATGACCATATCCACCCGCTACCGCTGATCCGTGATCTGGCAGACAGCCTTGGCGCGCGCCTGCATGTCCTGCCAGAGGCCGGACAACTGATCTACGGGCCGCATCTGGGGCCGGTGCTGGCGCAGATGGTGGCCTGCTCCAACACCGGCAACTGGCGCAGATGACCCCGCGCAGAGTGACAGACAGGCTGGTTTTTGCCACGCCGGAAATCGCGATCAACCTGTTGTTTTCGGCAATCAACGCCTGGTATCTTTTTTATCTGGTGCAGATTGCCGGGTTGCCACCGCTGCTGGCGGGGCTTGCGTTTTTCATCGGCCGGGTGGCGGATGCGCTGTTTGATCCTGTCGTCGGCCATTGGTCAGATCTGCGGGCCCGCGCACGCCGCCGAAAGGCGATGATCGGCTGGTCGATCATCCCGACGCTGGGGGCCTTTGTCCTGATGTGGGTTCTGCCGGTGCAGGTCACAGGCGATCTGTTGCAATTCCTGATCGCAACTGCGGCATTCACGCTGTTCACTCTGGGCTATACGATGCTGACTCTGCCCCGGCTGGCGATGCTGCCGGGGTTCGAGCCGGATTACCACGGCCGCACCACACAGGTCAGCTATGACCTGATCTTTGCCTTTATCGCCATCGGGGTCGCAATGGCCGGTCTGCCCGCTTTGATCGGGGCCTTTGGCGTGGGGACGATGCTGTCAGATGTCAGTGCCAGCGCCTGGGTCGCCAGCCTCGGCCTTCTCGCATTTGTGGCGGGGCTGGCCTATCTGCCATTTCTGCTGCTGTTTGTCGAACCGTCATCGGCCACGGGTCCGGCACGCCCGCAGCTTTGGGTGTTCCTGCGCAGCTTCTGGCGGTCCGATCTGGCCGCAATGGCAGTAATTTTCTTTCTGTCGGTGGTCAGCGTGGTGTCTGTCCAGTCGATGCTGCCCTTCTTCCTGGAACTGCGGATCGGCGTGCCGCCCGCTGGCCATGCCTTGCTGCTGGGGCTGGTCTTTGCCACGGTCATCGGGACCTTTCCGTTGTGGTCCTTGCTGTCCAAAAGGATCGGCAAAAGGCGCGGGCTGATCACCGGGGCATTGGTCTATTGCAGTTTCCTGCTGCTGGTGCCGCTGATCCCGGCACAGGTCGGGATCACGCCGCTGTTGCTGCTGTCTTGCATCATTGCAGGCGCGGGTGTCGCAGCGCAGAGCCTGTTCACATGGTCGCTGATCCCCGATATGGTCGAACACCATTGCCGATTGCATGGCGCAGGCCAAGAAGGGTTGTGTACCGCGGCCTTTACCATGACCAACAAGCTGGCGATCGGTACGGCGGTGCTGCTGAATGCGGGGTTGCTGGCTGCTGGCGGTTCTGACGCCGGCGTCGTGACCGCCGCAACAGGGCCAGTGCCGATGATCATCTGTCTGGTGATGCTGCTGCTGGTCAGGCGCTGGGTACTGATCGACGCCGGGCCGGACAGGTCAGCGTCAGCCGCTTAACTGCAATGATAGCTCCATTCCGCAGTTCCTGCGCGCGCGCCGCGCAGGGTGCTGGTTTCGGACCGGCCCGGAAAGATGAACAGACGGGTCGAACTGGTCCGCCATTGCCCGGCGCGCCCGTCATAAAATGACCAGCTGACAACACATCGCTGTTCGGTATTGCTGACATTCTGCAAGGTCAGTTCGTAAACCGCACCGGCCACCCAACCGGCAGAGGTGTGTTGAGCCCGCGGATCAACATAAGAGGTATCAGAATGCAGGATTGATTGCCCCATGACCGCCGGGGCGGTCATCAGCAAGGCCACGGCAGTGGTAAGGGTTACAGACAGGCGCATTGCAAACTCCGATAAACAACCACAGGGTCATCCCATGGTTGTTCATCGGCACCCGCCCCGCATCCCCCCAAAGGGGGAGACCGGGCGTTTTACCTGCAAAAGACCTTTATGCCCGCGGCAGCAATGCCTCTGGCAGGTTCTGGTAACAGACCGGGCGCAGGAACCGCCGGATCGACAATGTCCCGACCGACGTCGCGCCGAAATTGGTCGAGGCCGGGTAAGGCCCGCCATGCACCATGCTGTCGGCCACTTCGACCCCCGTGGGGAAGCCATTGGCCAGCAATCGTCCCGCCTTGCGTTCCAGCACCGGCATCAACCCTTTCGCCTGCGCGATATCGTCGTCATCCAGATGCAGGGTGCAAGTCAACTGCCCCTGCAGGGACCGCGCGATAGTCTCCATCTGGGCGGCATCGCGGGCGCGGATGATCAGGCCAAGCGGGCCAAACACCTCTTCCGCCAGGGCATGATTGTCCAGCCAGGTGTCAGCGCTGACGTCATAAAGACCGGGATTGGCATTGCGCCCCGCGCTTTCAGCGGCCAGCAAAGCGGTCACACCCGCACTGCCTGCCACGACGTCACTGCCCTTGCGATAGGCGCTGGCAATACCATCCGACAACATGACCTGCGCGCTGACCTCTTGCAACGCAGCAGTTGCCGTCGCTGCGAAAGCATCGGCATCCGGCCCGTCGATCAGGATCGCCAGACCGGGATTGGTGCAGAACTGCCCTGCCCCCATGGTCAGGCTACCAGCCCAGCCTTTGGCAATCGCTTCGCCCCGTGCGGCCAAGGCCTGCGGTAGGATGAACATCGGATTGACACTACCCAATTCGCCAAAGAACGGGATCGGCTCTGGCCGTGCGGCGCAAAGGTCAAACAAGGCGCGCCCGCCGCGCAGCGACCCGGTAAAGCCCACCGCCTTGATCAGCGGATGCGTGACCAGCGCGCCACCCATCTCATGCGCGCCGCCTTGGATCAGCGAAAATACCCCCGCATCCAGCCCGCAGGCCGCAACAGCAGCCGTGATCGCATCGCCGACCAATTCGCCGGTGCCCGGATGGCCCGGATGCCCCTTGGCCACAACCGGACAGCCCGCCGCCAGCGCCGCCGCCGTGTCACCCCCCGCCACCGAAAAGGCGAGCGGGAAATTCGACGCGCCGAACACCGCCACCGGGCCGATCGGGCGCTGCATCATCCGCAGTTCCGGCCGGGGCATCGGCTGGCGGTCGGGCAAGGCCGGGTCGTGGCGTTGATCCAGATAATCGCCCTTGCGGATATGATCCGCAAACAGGCGCAATTGCCCGGTGGTGCGGCCGCGCTCGCCGGTCAGCCGAGCCTCTGGCAGGCCAGTTTCCTGCGCGCCGATTTCGGTGATCGCATCGCCGCGGGCGTCGATCTCCTCGGCGATCCGCTCCAGCAGATCGGCGCGCTGATCACGGCTGGTGGCGGCATAGCTTTCAAACGCGGCCTCCGCCGCCTCGGCGGCCTGGGCGACATGCGCGGGGGTGCCTTCACTGAATTCATGCGCCGGGCCATTGGCCGGCGTCGATGTAAAACGGGCGTCATTCTGAACGCGGGCACCGGCGATCAGATGCGCGCCATGTGGAATATGTGTCATGTTGTAGTCCTTTATTTGCCCCAGCGCAGGGCGATCAGATCGAGTTCACCGGCCAGATCCAGCAGGCGGGTCCGGGTCCGGTCGCTGAGCGGTTTCAGCGGGTGTCGGACGTAATCGGATTTGATCACGCCACCAGCCTGCATCACGGTCTTGGCCGCGCGCAACCCACATTGCCGGTTTTCATAGTTGATCAGCGGCAAGCAGCGTTTCCATTGATCCAACGCCGCATCCGTATCACCGGCGCGATATTGCGTCACGATGGGCCGGATCTGTTCGGGCAGCAAGGCCGATGTCATCGTCCCGGTGCAACCGGCATCCAGATCGGCCAGCAATGTCACCGCCTCTTCACCGTCGAAGGGCCCGATGATATCATCGCCGCCTGCCGCGATCAGCGCGGCAAGTTTGTCGGCGGCAAAGGGCATTTCCAGCTTGAAATAGCTGACCTGTTCCAGTTCCCGCGCCATCCGGGTCAGGAATGGTACCGTCAGCTGACAGCCCGACAAAGGCGCATCCTGCACCATGATCGGGATATTGATCGCCTCTGAAATGGCTTGGAAATGTTCGAAAATCACCGGCTCTGGCGGCACGATCCCGACGCCATGATAGGGCGGCATCACCATCACCATCGCCGCCCCCAGCGCCTGTGCATCACGGGCGCGTTTGACGGTGATATGCGTCGCAAAATGGCTGATCGTCACGATTACCGGCACCCTTCCTGCCACATGTTCCAGCGACAGCCGCATCAGATCGGCGCGTTCGTCATCGGACAGCACGAATTGTTCGGAATAATTCGCCAGAATGCAGATCGCATCGACGCCTTGGTCGATCAGGCAATCCAGCACCCGGCGCATCCCGTCATGATCGACGGTGCCATCGGCGTGAAACGGGGTTGGGGCTACCGGCAGGATACCGGTCAGGGGGCTATGCATCATAATTCCTCAGAAATGAAAGGGGTCAACAGAGATCCGGTCACCGATCACGAAACAATCCGCGACCAGCGCCATCGGGCGGGTATCCAATTCGGACTGCCCGGCATGGACCAGTTCGGCCATGCGACTGTACAGCCGGGGATATTCCCCGCTCAGTGCGGCTTCCGGTGCGGCACAAGACGCGCCGTCAATCGTCATATCCGCGCCGCCATTTTGCAGCGACAGGGTGCCTGCATCGGTGACGATCTCTATCGTCCAGGTTTGCGGGCCTTCCTGACGCCAGTCGAAATCGGCGCTGATATTATCCGAAAACGCAATCTGTGCGGCTATCGGGGTCTGCCGGTTGGCGGGAACTTCCAGCCTTGCCTGCAGCACCTGCACCGGATCGGGCAGAATTTCGGTCAGGATTGACAGGGCGTTGATACCGGGGTCAAACACACCCATGCCGCCAGTTTCAAACACCCAATCCTGACCGGGATGCCATTTGCGCACATCTTCGCGCCAGGTAATCTGGCCCGACTTTATCTTTTTACCCGCCAGCCAGTCCTTGGCGGTGGCGACCATGCGCGCCTCGCGGCTATGCCAGGTAGCAAAGATCCCGACACGCGCGCGCCGCGCCGCCTCGGCCAGCATATCGCAGGCCGACAGGGTGGCGGCGGGGGGTTTTTCCAGCATCACATAGCGGCCCGCCCGCAGCGCAGTCAGCGCATAATCGGTCCGCGCCATCGGCGGCATGCAGAGCGAGACGACACGGATATCACTGCGCGCTGCCAGCATCGCCGACAGATCGGTGAAGGCTTCAACGCCATCCACCGTGCCGTTGCGTGAAACCGTGGCGACCAGTTCCCAATCCGGCGAGGCCTGCAAAGCTGGCACATGCTGGTCCAGCGCGATCTTTCCAATTCCGACCAATGCAATTTTCATCAGTGCGAGTCCCGACCAACCGGCGCGCCACGGCAGCCTTTGAGGAACCCCAGATCAGCGCCGGTATCGGCCCCTTCGACATGCTGGCGGTGCAGCCAGGCATATCCGGTATCCTCTTGCCCCGCTGGCGGTTGCCATTGCGCCAGCCGTTCGGCGAGTTCGGCATCGGTGATATCCAGATGTAAACGTCGTCCTGCGACATCCAGCGTGATCATATCGCCGTTTTGCACCACCGCCAGCGGACCACCGGCAGCAGCCTCTGGCGCGGTATGCAGCACGACGGTGCCATAGGCGGTGCCCGACATCCGCGCATCCGAAATCCGCACCATATCGGTGATGCCCTTTTTCAGGATCTTCGGCGGCAGGCCCATATTGCCGACCTCGGCCATGCCGGGATAACCCTTTGGCCCGCAGTTTTTCAGCACCAGCACGCAGGTTTCATCGACATCAAGATCGTCGTCATTGATCCGGGCTTTGTAATCATCGATATCCTCGAACACGACAGCGCGGCCTTTGTGTTGCAACAGATGCGGCGAGGCGGCGGATGGTTTCAGCACCGCCCCCGCAGGGGCCAGATTGCCGCGCAGCACGACGATCCCGCCTTGCGCGGTCAGTGCCTTTTCCACCGGCAGGATCACATCGGGGTTGTGGTTTTCGACATGGCGCAATTCATCGCCAATCGGCCCGCCGGACACGGTCAGCGCATCATCATGCAGCATTCCCGCCTCCATCAGGCGGCGCAGCACGACCGGCAGACCACCGGCGTAAAAGAATTCCTCCATCAGATATTTGCCCGATGGCATCAGATTGACGATGGTGGGCACATCGCGCCCGCAACGGTCCCAGTCGTCCAGCGTCAGATCAACACCGACGCGGCCCGCGATGGCCAGCAGATGGATCACCGCATTGGTCGATCCACCAATGGCAGCATTCGCGCGGATCGCGTTTTCAAAGGCGTCTTTGGTCATCACATCGGAGGGTTTCAGATCATCCTTGACCATCTGCACGATGCGGCGGCCCGACAATTGCGCCATCACCCGGCGGCGGCTGTCCACAGCAGGGATCGCGGCATTGCCGGACAAAGCCATGCCAAGCGCCTCTGCCATGCTGGCCATCGTGCTGGCTGTACCCATCGTATTGCACGACCCGGGCGAGCGGGACATCGACGCCTCAGCCTCCAGAAACGCTTCTGGCGTCATCTCACCGGCCTTGACCGCCTCGGAAAACTTCCACAGATGCGTGCCAGAGCCGACACGTTCACCCCGGAAATAGCCGTTCAGCATCGGGCCACCGCTGACCACGATGGAGGGCAGGTCCGTCGAAGCCGCAGCCATCAGCAGGCTCGGCGTGGTCTTGTCACAGCCCGCCAGCAGCACGCAGCCATCCATCGGCAGACCGCGCATCTGTTCCTCGATCGCCATCGCGGCCAGATTGCGGAACATCATCGCCGTCGGGCGGAAACCGGATTCCGACGCCGAAAATGCGGGCACTTCCACCGGTAGGCCACCCGCCTCGTAAATCCCGGCGCGGACCTTTTGCGCCAGATCAGCCAGATGCGCATTGCAGGGCGTCAGCTCCGACCAGGTGTTCATGATCGCGATCACCGGGCGGCCATCGAACATATCATGCGGGATACCCTGGTTCTTCATCCAGCCGCGGTGGTAAATCTGGTCGCGGCCAGTGCCGCCGAACCATTCCTGTGTGCGCAGCTTGCGGGGCCAGATTGCGGGGGTAAATGCCATATCTTTGATCCTGCCTATGCGCTAAACGCGTTTGCTTTTGTTGTAGACGTCGAAAATCACAGCGGCGAGCAACACCAGACCCTTGATCATCTGCTGGTAATCAATGCCGATCCCCATCAGCGACATGCCATTGTTCAGCACACCCATCAGAAAGGCACCGACCACGGCACCGACGATCTTGCCCACGCCGCCCGACATCGACGCACCGCCGATAAAGGCCGCCGCGATCACGTCGAGTTCCAGCGCGAAACCCGCCTTGGGCGTCGCTGTATTCAGCCGAGCGGCAAAAACCAGACCGGCAGCGGCGGCCAGCACGCCCATATTGGTAAAGGCCAGAAAGGTCAGCCTTTCGGTCTTGATCCCCGACAGTTTCGCCGCCTTTTCATTGCCGCCCACAGCATAAATCTGCCGCCCGATGACCGTGTTTTCAGTCAGGAAAGCATAGATGATCGTCAACACGCCCATGGTCAGCAACACATTGGGCAGACCCCGGAAACTGGCCAGCTTGTACGTGATGAAAATCAGCGCAACCGCGACAACGGTGTTGCGGACCACGAAAAAGGTCAAAGGCTCTTCTTCTGTGCCATATTGGCGGTTGCTGGCGCGTTTGCGCAGGCCCAGCGTGACAATCGCACCCGCCGCGACAATGCCGGTGACAATCGCCAATACATTGATGGCACGTGCGCCAAACAGCGCGGCCAGCCCCATACCCCAGCTTTCGGGGAACGGATCAGCGACAAAACCGGTGGCGATCACCTGAAATTCGCGCGGGAAAGGACCGATGGATTGCCCTTGCAGCAACCACAAAGACAGACCGCGAAACACCAGCATACCCGCCAAGGTCACGATAAAGGACGGGATCTGCCAATAGGCGATCCAATAGCCCTGCACCGCGCCGATCACACCGCCGGTGATCAGGCAGATCACGACAGCCGGCAACAGCGGCATGCCCATCGACACGATCAGCACCGCCGCCAGCGCGCCGACAAAGCCCATCACCGACCCTACCGACAGATCAATATGACCCGCGACGATGACGATCAGCATCCCCAGCGCCATGATGATGATATAGCTGTTCTGCAACAACAGGTTGGTGATATTCACCGGGCGCAGCAAAGTGCCATTGGTGGTGATCTGGAAAAACACCATCACCGCGATCAGCGCCAGCAACAGGCCATATTCGCGCAGGTGATTGACCAGATAGGTTTTCATATTGGTGCCGGTGGTGGCGGTCTGTGTTGTATCACTCATGTCACTGGGTGCTTTCATTATGGGTAACGATCATCGACATGATGCTTTCCTGACTTGCCTCTTCGGCTGTCAGTTCGCCCATGAATCGTCCTTCATTCATCACGTAGATCCGGTCGCACATGCCCAGAAGTTCCGGCATCTCGGACGAGATCATCACGACACCTTTGCCCTGCGCGGACAGATCATTGATCAGGCCGTAGATTTCAAACTTGGCCCCGACATCAATACCGCGGGTGGGTTCATCAAGGATCAGTACTTCTGGTCCGGAAAACAGCCATTTCGACAGGACGACCTTTTGCTGATTGCCGCCCGACAGGTTCATCACCTTTGCGAATACGCTGGGAGCGCGGATATTCATGCTTTTGCGGAAACCTTCCGCAACTTGCGTCTCGCGCGCTTCGTTCAGCAAGCCATTGCGCGCAACGGCGTTCAGATTGGCCAGCGTGATATTGCGCTGAATTGAATCGTCAAGGATCAGCCCAAGCGATTTGCGGTCTTCGGTCACATAGGCGAGCCCTGCGGCAATCGCCTCGCTGACATTGCGCAGGCGCACGGGTTCGCCGCGCATCCGCACATCGCCTTGAATATCGCGGCCATAGGACCGGCCGAAAATGCTCATCGCCAGTTCGGTACGCCCTGCCCCCATCAGCCCGGCAATGCCGACAACCTCGCCTTCGCGGACGTTGAAAGACACGTCGCGGATCGTGAAACGGTCGGGGAAATCGGGGTGGCGGACGGTCCAGTTATCGACCTCCATCAACATCGGCCCGGCGCGGCGCGGGCGATCAGGATAGCGCGCCGCCATGTCGCGGCCCACCATGTCGCGCACGATGCGGGCCTCTGTAATTTCGTCTTTCTTCGCGTGCATGGTGGACACAGTCGCACCATCACGGATCACGGTGATCGTATCGGCGACCTTGCGGATTTCATTCAGCTTGTGGCTGATGATGATCTGCGTCACGCCGCTGGCCTTGAGTTCCAGCATCAGTTCCAGCAACGCGGCACTGTCAGATTCCGACAGCGCGGCGGTGGGTTCATCAAGGATCAGCAGGCGCACATCCTTTGCCAGCGCCTTGGCGATTTCGACGAGTTGCTGTTTACCGACGCCCAGCTTTTCAACCCGGGCCGTGGGCGCATCGCTCAGCCCGACACGGGCGAGCAGATCACGGGTACGGCGGGTGGTTTCATGCCAGTTGATACAGCCTTTGACGGCAATCTCATTGCCCAGAAACAGGTTTTCCGCAATCGACAGCAGCGGCACCAAAGCCAGTTCCTGATGGATGATGATGATCCCGCGCGCTTCGCTGTCCTGAATTGACTTAAACTCGGCCAGTTCACCGTCATAATGGATTTCACCATCATAGGTGCCTGCGGGATAGACCCCGGACAACACTTTCATCAAGGTGGATTTTCCGGCACCGTTTTCACCGACAACGGCGTGAATTTCACCTTCGGCGACCGACATCGACACGTTATCCAGAGCTTTCACACCCGGAAAAGTCTTTGATATCGCGCGCATTTCAAGCAGGGGCTGCATAATTTCTGCCTTTTGCAAGCGGGGGGCAGTCTGCGCGCATTGCGCGCAGACCTTCCGTTTCAGATGTCAGATTAGGGCGGGGTTACTGCAGTTGATCTGCGGTGTAATAGCCCGACCCGACAAGGATTTCTTCCCAGTTGGACGCATCGACCGACACCGGTTCCAGCAGAAAGCTGGGCACCACAAGCTGACCATTGTCATAGGTTTCAGTATCGTTGATTTCCGGCTCGGACCCGGACAACAGCGCATCCACCATGCCAACAGTCACGCGGGCCAGTTCGCGGGTGTCCTTGAACACGGTCGAATATTGCTCGCCCGCCAGAATGGATTTGATCGACGGGATTTCTGCATCCTGACCAGAGACAATCGGCATCGGCAAATCGCCAGACCCGTAACCCACGCCTTTCAGCGACGACAGGATACCGATGGACAGACCATCATAGGGCGACAGCACGCCATGCACCTGATCTTCGGTGTAATGCGCCGACAGCAGGTTATCCATCCGGGCCTGTGCCACCGCACCGTCCCAACGCAATGTGCCGACCGTATCCATGCCCATCTGGCCGGATTTGATGACGACATCACCCGCATCGATCGCAGGTTGCAGGACCGACATTGCGCCATCATAAAAGAAATAGGCATTGTTGTCGTCTGGCGAGCCACCGAACAATTCGACATTGTAAGGGCCTTCGCCAAAACGCTCTTCCAGCCCGGCAATCAGCGATGAGGCCTGCTGCACACCGACCTGGAAATTGTCAAAGGTCGCATAATAGCTGACATGCGGGCTGTCGCGGATCAGGCGGTCATAGGCGATCACCTCAACCCCGGCGAAATGGGCGTTTTCCAGCGCGTTGGACAGGGTCGTGCCGTCAATCGCGGCGATGACCAGCACATTGACGCCATTGGTGACCATGTTTTCGATCTGGGCCAGCTGGTTGGGAATGTCGTCTTCTGCATATTGCAGGATCGTGTCATAGCCTGCTTCTTCAAACTGGGCGACCATCGCCTGCCCGTCCGAAATCCAGCGCGCGGATGATTGTGTTGGCATCGCGATGCCGATCAGACCTTCGGCCATGGCGCCGGTGGCCAGACTCGCCCCGATCACGGAGGCGGTTATCAGTTTCAATGTCATGTCGTGCTCCTCCCAGAGACCTGCTGCAACGCCCGGTTCAGTTTACGTATCAAAGGCGGCAGCCGAGTGGAGCAATAGAAAGAGTTGACATATGTATCAAATCGTAAGATTTACCAAAAGCATCACAAAAATGGTATGTCACTCATGTCGCTGTCCCGGTTCAAACCTGCCTCGCTGCGGCTGTTGCTGCGGATCGCCGAAACCGGCAAGCTGCAACTGGCCGCCGAACTGATGGCGATGTCACAGCCCGCCGCCTCGCGCATCCTGGCCGAGATCGAGGCAGAGATCGGCACACCCCTGTTTGAACGCCTGCCGCGCGGCATGATGCCGACCGAACTGGGGGTTGCGGTGCTGCGCCGCTCTGCCCGGATTCTGGCCGCTTTCGAGGATATGGACAGTGAAATCCTGCGCCTGCAATCGGGACAGGCAGGCAAGGTGCGGATCGGCGCGGTCACCGGCCCGGCGGTCGGCTATATCATGCCCGCGCTGCGCCGGATCTGGGCGCAGGCCCCCGATATCGAGGCGACGATCCATGTCGCGCCTTCCGTCGATCTGGTGCGTGGCCTGGAAGAACGGCATTTCGATTTCATCATCGCGCGCCTGCCGGTCGGCTATGATGCCACCGATCTGGAACTGACCCCGGCGCGCAGTGAACGTGTCGCTTTGCTGGTACGGCAATCGCATCCACTGGCCGGGCGGCAGGGCTGCGGCATGGCGGATCTGCAAGCGCATGAATGGGTGATGCAGGAACGCGGCGCGCCGATCCGGCAGGCGGTGGAAAACGCCTTTGGCCGCGCCGGGCTGGACCTGCCGGGCCGGGTGATCAACAGTTCTTCGCTGCTGGTCGCATTGGCCGCTCTGGCGACCGGCGATGCGATCACCCCGCAGGCGCAGGAGGTCGTCGATCTGCTGACCCGCGATCAGCTGAGCATGGGTCTGGTCACACTGGATGTTGCCCCTGAAATCATGGTGGAGCCTTACTTCATCATCCGCCACCATCACCACGCCGCCCCCCCGGCGGCGGCGCAGGTCTATCAGCATGTTCTGGCCAATCTGTGATCGCAGCAGCGACGTCAAAGGCGGACAGAATGCCGCAACCGGACCGCAATCCGCAGGCTGACCCGCGCAATATGGCCGCATAGCCCAGCCCGGAGCCAGCCAATGTCCCATGACCCCCTGTTGCAACCCTACCAGCTTAAACATCTGACCCTGCGCAACCGGATCATGACCACCAGCCATGAACCCGCCTATCCCGAAGACGGGATGCCGAAAGAACGCTACGCCGCCTACCATGCCGAACGCGCCAAGGCCGGTGTCGCGCTGACGATGACCGCCGGGTCAGCGGCCGTGTCGCGTGACAGCCCGCCGGTGTTCAACAATATCCTCGCCTATAAGGATGAGGTCGTGCCGTGGATCAGGCAATTGACCGATGCCTGCCATGATCACGGCTGCGCAGTGATGATCCAACTGACGCATCTGGGCCGACGCACTGGCTGGTCCAAGGGCGACTGGCTGCCTTCCGTCTCCTCCTCCCGGCACCGGGAACCGGCGCATCGCGCCTTCCCGAAACTGGCCGAGGATTGGGATATCGCCCGCATCATCAGCGACTTTGCCGATGCGACCGAAAGGATGCAGGCGGGCGGCATGGACGGGATCGAATTGCAGGTCTACGGCCATCTGCTGGATCAGTTCTGGTCACCGCTGACCAATGATCTGGACGGGCCTTACGGCGGGCAAAGCCTCGACAGCCGGATGCAATTGCTGCTGGACGTGCTGGCCGCCTGCCGCAAACGGGTGGGCAAGGATTTCATCATCGGCCTGCGCTACACGGCGGATGAGGCGACAGCAGGCGGCATCACGCCTGAAGAAGGCATCGCCATCTCCAAACGGCTGGCCGCAACCGGCATGGTCGATTTCCTCAACGTGATCCGGGGGCGCATCCATACCGATCCGGCGATGACCGATGTGATCCCGGTGCAGGGCATGAAAAGCGCCCCGCATCTCGATTTCGCCGGTGCGGTGAAACAGGCCACCGGCCTGCCGACATTCCACGCCGCGCGCATCCCCGATGTGGCGACGGCACGGCATGCTATTCAGGCGGGGCTGCTTGATATGGTCGGCATGACCCGCGCCCATATGGCCGACCCGCATATCGTGCGCAAGATTATCGAAGGGCGCGAGGATGACATCCGCCCCTGCGTCGGGGCCACCTATTGCCTCGACCGGATCTATCAGGCGGGTGAGGCTTTGTGCATCCACAACCCCGCCACCGGGCGCGAATTGACCATGCCGCATGACATCCCGCCTGCCCCCGCAGCGCGCCAGATCGTCATCATCGGCGCAGGACCGGCAGGGTTGGAGGCCGCACGCGTCGCCGCCACCCGTGGCCATGATGTGACCGTGTTCGAAGCACAACCAAACCCCGGCGGTCAGATCAGGCTGACGGCACAGAACCCGCGCCGCCGTGAAATGATCGGCATCATCGACTGGCGGATGGCGCAATGCGCCGCGCGCGACGTGACCTTTCATTTCAACACCTGGGCCGAGGCGGATGATATCACCGCCCTGACCCCCGATGTGGTCATCGTGGCGACGGGCGGCCTGCCCAATCTGCAACTCTTTGAAACGAAACAGGACCAGACGCTGGCAGTCAGCGCCTGGGACATCATTTCCGGCGATGTGAAACCGGGACAGGATGTGCTGATCTATGACGAAAGCGGCGACCACCCCGGCCTGATGGCGGCAGAGGTGGCGGCGAATGCAGGCGCATCGGTCGAGGTGATGACACCCGACCGTACCTTCGCGCCGGATATCATGGGCATGAACCTTGTGCCCTATATGCGCGCCCTGCAGGACAAGGATGTCACCTTCACAGTTACCCGCCGCCTGTTGGATATCACGCGCGACGGTAACCGGCTGCGGGCGACAATCGGGACGGATTACAGCGGTTTCACATCAGAAAAGACCTATGACCAGATCGTGGTCAATTACGGGACCTTGCCGCTGGATGATCTCTATTTCGACCTCAAGCCGCTGTCGTCCAACCGGGGCGAGGTTGATCAGGACGCGCTGATTGCAGGCCAGAAGCAAAGCGTCAAAACCAACCAGACCGGCACATTCCAATTGTTCCGGATCGGCGATGCGGTCAGCGCCCGCAATACCCATGCCGCAATTTACGATGCACTTCGTCTGGTAAAGGACATCTGACCATCTTCAGAGTAAATGTATCCCCGCGCGGCGCGCATCCGGCGCAGCCGGACCAGTAAGGTGGATGTCAATCCACCTTACCTACACGCTGTAGGACGGCAGATGCTGAAACGCCTCTTTCAACGCATCGCCCCAGCCATCTGAAATTGCGCGATAGACCGAATCATCCTCTTCAATCCGGATATTGCGACCAGCAGTGAATGTATCTTTTTCATAAATCTGCAGATCAAACGGCAGCCCGACCGACAGGTTCGATTTCACCGTGGAATCGAAAGACACCAACAGCAATTTCACCGCCTCTTCATAGCTCATGTCAGGATCATAGGCGCGCACCAGGATCGGCTTGCCATATTTCGTCTCACCGATCTGGAAAAACGGCGTGTCATCGGTGATCTCGATAAAATTGCCTTCTGGATAGATCAGGAAAATCGTTGGCAGACCGCCCTTGATCTGACCACCGACAATGACCGAAGCGGAAAATTGTTCCGCTGATTGCTGCCCGCTCTGCGCGCTGTCGGCAATCACCTCTTTCAGCGTCGCACCGATCAGACGGGCGACCTGAAACATCGTCTTTTCATGCAGGATACTGGGATCGCGATCCTCGGTCGTGACCGACCGTTCGCGCAACAGGCTGACCATCGCCTGCGTCGTGGCCAGATTGCCCGCCGTCATCAGCGTGATCATCCGTTCATTGGGCACGTGCCAATGAAACATTTTCTTGGCTGTCGAAAAATTGTCAACGCCCGCATTGGTGCGGGTATCCGACATGAACACAAGCCCACGGTTGAGCTGCATTCCAATACAATATGTCATGGCTTTGCCCAGTTCAATTCAATACAGAATCACTACTGCTGAACCTGCAAAGATACAATCAATGTCTCGTTCGACGGACCCATCCGCAGACCTTTGACAGGGGCAGCACAGCTGGCATCGCGGCCAGAGGCAACACGCACATATTTCTCATCCGGCGATACCCCGTTCGAGATGTCGAACCCGACCCAACCGAAACCGTCAATATGCGCCTCGGCCCAGGCATGGGCGGCATCCTGATCAACGATATCATTGATCATCAGATAGCCGCTGATATAGCGCGCGGGCACGCCCTTGGTGCGCAAGGCGGAAATAAAGATCTGCGCGTGATCCTGACACACCCCGGCCCCGATCTTGATCGCCTGTTCAGCCGTGGTATCGGCATTGGTCACGCCGGTCTGATAGGGCAGCGCATCACGGATCGCATTGGACAGATCATGCAGCGAGGCAATCGGGTCCTTGAATTTGCCCAGGGCGCGGGCCAGATCGCGCACCCCTGCCCCCGGCGCGGTCAGCGGTGTGGTCTGTTTGAAATGCCACAATGGCGCGCGGCCATAGACCGGCCCCAAGATGCCCGCCTTGTCATGGGTGGTGACCTGACCAGAGGCCGTGATATCCACCGCCTCGGTCCCCGGAATAACGCTGACCAGATCGGTGTGATTGCCGTAATGATCCTGATAGCTGGCCTCGATCGTGCCGCCGGTGATATCGATCTGCCAGTCATCGACAGTCTGCATCACATTACTCAGCGGCCGCAGCCGCAGCTTTTGCAAGGCGAAATCGACCGGCATATCATAGGCATAGCTGGTCTTGTGGCGGATTGTGAGTTGCATCAGTTGTTAAACCTGTAGTCGATCTCGATCTGCATACCGATCGCCGCAGTATCGTCCAGAATTGACCCCACAAATTCATGCAGCCCTTCGTCAAAGATGGACCCGATGTCGCGGTCTTTCAACCTGCCATGCATCTTGCGGGCCAGATCAAGGGATGGTTGCGCCTCGCCGTAATCCTTGGCCAGATGTTCCAGATTCTCGACCAATTGTCCTGCACAATGGCTCAGCGATCGGGGCATACGGCCGTCAAGGATCAGGAAATCGGCAATCGCCGGTGCGGTGAAATCATCCTCGACCGCCCAACGGAACGACCGATGCGCCGAAACCGACCGCAGAATGGTTTCCCATTGCACATTATCCATCCGGCTGCCCACAAAGCTCGGCGATGGCAGCAGCGCGTAATATTTCACGTCGATGATCCGCGCTGTGCTGTCGATCCGTTCGACAAAAGTGCCCAGACGGCAGAAATCAAAGATGTCATTGCGCAGCATCGTACCGACCAGAGCGCCGCGCACCAATGCGGATTGTTGCCGGATCGTGGCCAGCACATTGGGCAATTCGGTTTCCGGGATCGGACGTTTCAGCACATCGGTCAGCACCATCCAGGTTTCATTGACCGCCGCCCAGACCTCTGTGGTCAGGGCCGTGCGCACCAGCCGCGCATTGTCGCGCGCCGATTTGGTCACCGACAGAACCGAACTGGGGTTGCTGGCATCGCGCAGCAGAAAATTGACCACATTGGCGCTGGTATATTTGTCATGCCGCGCCTCAAACGCGCGTTGCGCGGCAGAGGTGATGATGACGGATTTCCATTCTGATTCCGCGTCATTTGACCGGGTCAACGCGATACGAAACCCCGCCTCGATCAGACGCGCTGTATTTTCGGCCCGTTCCAGAAACCGGAACATCCAGTAAAGACCGCCCGCAGTTTTTCCAAGCATCTCAGTCTTCCAATATCCAGGTATCTTTGGTGCCGCCGCCCTGGCTCGAATTCACGACGAGAGAGCCTTTTTTCAGCGCAACGCGGGTCAGCCCGCCGGGCGTGATATTCACGCCAGCCGGCGAAACCAGCGCAAAGGGCCGCAGATCGACATGCCGTGGTGCCAGACCTTTGCGGGTAAAGATCGGCACGGTGGACAGCGACAGCGTCGGCTGTGCGATGTAATTACTGGGGTTGGATTTCAGCTTGGCCGCAAAGGCCGCCAGTTCTTTCTTGCTGGCCGCAGGCCCGACCAGCATGCCGTAACCACCCGAACCATGCACCTCTTTCACCACCAGATCGGCCAGATTATCCAGCACATATTTCAACGCATCCGGTTCGGAACAACGATGCGTTTCGACATTCTTCAGCAAGGCCCGTTCACCGGTATAAAATTCGACGATATCGGGCATATAGCTGTAAATCGCCTTGTCGTCAGCGACCCCGGTGCCCGGCGCATTGGCAATGGTAATATTGCCCGCGCGATAGACATCCATGATCCCCGGCACACCCAGCATGGATGACGGGTTAAAGGTCATCGGGTCCAGAAAATCATCATCGACCCGGCGATACAGCACATCAATCTGGCGATAGCCACGGGTCGTCCGCATCGCGATATGGCCATCAACCACGCGTAGGTCATGGCCTTCGACCAGTTCCACACCCATCTGATCGGCCAGAAAGCT
This sequence comes from Loktanella sp., assembly GCA_017390475.1. GTDB lineage: Bacteria > Pseudomonadota > Alphaproteobacteria > Rhodobacterales > Rhodobacteraceae > Yoonia. Next base: position 100,098 of record JAFPBO010000051.1, on the reverse strand, counting down.
ATGTTCGAAATAGGCCGAATTGTGAATGCCAGGGGTCAGCACCGCAACACGCGGACGCCCTTCGCAGCTTGCAGGCGCTGATGCTTCCAGCGACCGGCGCAGGCTCTTGGGGTAATCGCTGACCGGCTTGACCTTGATCTTGCTGAACAATTCCGGGAACATCTGCAGCATCGTCTCGCGGTTTTCCAGCATATAGCTGACACCGGACGGGGTGCGCGCATTGTCTTCCAGCACATAGAAATCATCTTCGCCGGTGCGGACGATATCGGTACCGACGATATGGGTGTAGACGCCACCCGGCGGATTGAAATCCATCATCTGCGGCAAAAAGGCGTCGTTGTTCGCGATCAGTTCGACTGGTACGATCCCAGCCTTCAGAATCTCCTGCCGGTTGTAGATATCATGCAGAAACGCATTGATCGCCCGGACCCGTTGTTCGATCCCGCGTGACAGACGGGACCATTCCCCGCTCGACACGATCCGCGGTACCAGATCGAACGGGATCAGCCGTTCTTCGGCATCGGATTGGCCATAGACGTTAAAGGTAATCCCCGTGCGCCGGAAAAATGCAGAGGCTTCAGCAGATTTCTTGGCCAGCCGGTTGTTGTCCTGCGACGCAAACCAGGCATCATAATCGGCATATGGGGGGCGTGCGCCTGTGGCGCTGATCATTTCATCGAAATGGTTGATTTCATCATTCATAACTTGAGAGTACCGGCTTCTGCACAGAGCGCAATGCTATATCCATGCCCGATATCTGAATTTCCGGTCAATTGCCTAATTATTGGGCAATTCATTCTAGCGGCTGATGACCAGCTCTGCTTTCAACCCGCCAAGTGCCTGACTGACCCCCAGCCGCAGCACCCCGCCATGGCTGCGCGCGATATCGGCGACGATGGCCAGCCCTAGCCCGACACCGCTGCCCTGATCCTGATTGCGCGCGGGGTCCAGCCGGACGAAAGGGCTGATCGCCTCGTCATATTGATCCGGCGGAATGCCCGGCCCGTCATCCTCGACCCAGAACCGGACCGCGCGTTCGGTCACCTGCACCCCGATCCGGGCCTGACTGCCATAGCGCAGCGCATTGCCCAGCAGATTGTCCAGCGCCCGCCGGATCGCCAGCGGACGCAGATTGATCGGCAGCGCCGGCCCGTCAATCGCAGCCATGCTGACCGGCTGCCCCATCCGTGTGGCATCATGCAACACCGCCCGCACAATATCGCCGGGCACCACCTGTTCTATATTATCCGCCGCATCGCTGCGGGCGAAATCCAGAAATGTATCCAGCAATTTCTGCATATCATCGACATCGCGGGTCAGTTCGGCGGCATCGGGATGGTCCAGCATCGACAGGCCTAGCCGCAGCCGGGTCAGCGGCGTGCGCAGATCATGGCTGACCCCCGACAACATCATCGTGCGGCTTTGCGTCTGGCGTTCCAACCGGTTGCGCATGTCAAGGAAAGCCGCACCCGCCGCCCGCACTTCGACCGCGCCTGTGGGCCAGAACGGCGTGATCCGGCCCTTGCCGTAATCTGCGGCAGCCTGCGCCATCCGCTTGATCGGGCGCAGCTGGTTGCGCAGGAACAGATAGGCGACAATCGTCATCAACCCGCCCATCACCACCATGATGACCAGCAATTGATGCGGGTTCGACGCCGACATGCGCCTGCGGCTCAGATCCATCTGCAACGCGCCATGCCGTGTCTCAACCCAGAGCGTGACCCGCCCCCGGTCTTCCAGCGACACCACCTGCATGGCGGGGATCTCCTCGCGCAGGGTGGCGATCACTGTCGCCCCGGTCAGATCGACGAAAGGATTGATATCACTGTCAGGCACCAGCTGGGCTGGCAGATCAGTGCGGATCTGCAGCGCCGCCCCCAAAGGTGCAATCGCCGCGCGCGCATCATCCAGATCGGCGGCATCATTGGCAGTATCGATGATGAATTGCAGGTCGATGGTGACAGCACTTGTCATCAGCCGCGTCACGCCGTCAAAATGGCGCTGGATAAAGACGACGGAAACCACCAATTGCAAAAACACAACCGGAAACACAAGGATCAGCGCAGCCCGGGCATAAATCCCGCGCGGCATCATGTTTTTGATCCATTTGAACGTCATGCCGCAACGCTACCCCGCATCCGGTCCGGCGGAAAGTGCCGATGAACGCCTTTGCCCCCCGCCCCGGTCAGCCATGGAAGCTGCGCGATGATCTGACGCTGCTGCTGGCGCCAAATCCGTCGCCGATGACCTTTCTGGGCACCAACAGCTATATTCTGGGGCGGGACCGGCTGGTCGTGATCGACCCTGGCCCCGACGACCCGGCCCATCTGGATGCATTGCTGCTGCTGATTTCCGGACGCCCGGTGGATTACATCCTCGTCACCCACAGCCATCTGGACCATTCCGCCCTTGCCCCGGCGCTGGCCGCCCGGACCCGCGCCCCGGTCGCAGCCTTTGGCGATGCCATTGCCGGGCGCAGCGCGGTGATGGCCGGTCTGGCCGCGCGCGGGCTGACCGACGGCGGCGAAGGGATCGACCACCACTTCCGGCCCGACCTGACACTGGCAGACGGCGACCAGTTACAGGGCGATTGGGGCGCGATCACCGCGATCCACAGCCCCGGCCATATCGGCAATCACCTGTGCTTTGGCTGGCGGGATGCGCTGTTCTGCGGTGATCACGTGATGGGCTGGGCCAGTTCGCTGGTCTCGCCGCCGGACGGCGATCTGACCGATTTCATGGCCTCCTGCCGGAAACTGACCACCCTGCCCGCCACGGTATTCTACCCCGGCCACGGTGCCCCGGTGACCGACCCGCAGGCCAGATTGCATTGGCTGATCCACCACCGGCAAGCGCGCGAGGCACAGATTCGCGCCGCGCTGACCACTGGCCCGGCCACGCCCCAGACCCTGACTGCGCGCATCTACACCGATGTCGCGCCACATCTGGTGCCAGCAGCACAGCGCAATGTGCTGGCGCATCTGATAGACTTGGCCCAACGCGGCGAAGTCAGCGCCGCCCCGGCCCCCGGGGAAACCGCTGTTTTCAGCCTGCGAGACGCCTCTGGTCCGGCGATGACAAGAAATTGAAAAACCGGCCAAAAGGCTCTGGACGCCACGGAATCACATTGCTATACGCACGCCATGTTCCGACGTAGCTCAGCGGTAGAGCAGTTGACTGTTAATCAATTGGTCGTAGGTTCGATCCCTACCGTCGGAGCCAAAATAAGCCCCTTAAGGTCAACGCCTTAGAGGGCTTTTTTATTCCCAAATATTCTCGCGTAAGGCGGAAAAGTAAGGCGCACGTAAGGCTCTAAGCGGTATTTTCGGGCTTAGGAGTGCGCCGCTTGGCCACGCGCGTCGTTATCGCCTCCTCCACGCGGCTGCGCACGAAGTCAGGGAATCCGCTGGCCTGCCGCAGGATTCGGTCACCCTTCGTTTCGAACGTGCCCGATGCGCGCTTCAGGTAGGTATAGAAGGTCCAACTGCGGTAGTCGTCGGTCAGCTTCGTCCTCTTCACTCGCGCAAAGCGCTGCGAGAAGAGCGAAAAGTCAAACACGCCGATCAGCTCAGCCGCGCCACGCGTTGGGTTGGCCGCAACCAGCTTCGCGGCCTCGCTGTTTGCGGCCGTCGCTACCTTGCGGTAAAAACCAGAGATGGTGCTATCGCGGACATAGACGCGCCGCCCATCATAGCGGAAGCCGAGGTATTCAAAGCCGTTCTTGTTGGGCTCCTCAGGGTGTTGTGGGATGTGCTCGAAGTCGAGCCGGTCGCCTGCCCGCCGGAACAGCGCAACGCAGGTCTTTTGCTCTTTTATCCGAAGCTCTGGCCCGTGGCGGCACACCTCATCAACGGCGAAATCAATGGCCGCATCTGCCTCACTGCGACCGCCGGGAAGGATCAGCAGGATGTCGTCGGAATATCGCATATAAGTGCCGCCGCGCTCACGGGCATAGGCTGCCATCACGGTGTCGAACTCCATCAAATAGAAGTTGGCGATCAGGTCAGAGATCGGTGCGCCTTGTGGGATGCCGTATTCGTTCTCGTTCACTACAACAAGCGACGGTCCCGCGCCCGGGCCTTTGCCGCAAATCTTCTCCTCAAACTCCTGCCTCGAGCACAGCTTCTTCGGCACGTCGCGGTATGGGCGCAGGAAACCTTCGATCCACTGCCCATTCACGAACTTTGGTCCAAAGAAGCCGAGGCGGCGGAAGACCTCCCGCTGGTCCACAGTTCGGTAACGGGTGATGTTGCGGTAAACTGCAAAATGGTCAGCGGGCAGCTCATCGACGCCCAGCAGGTCGCACCAGACACGCTTTATGCGCCGGTGGTCCAGCCGCTCAAAGTATTTTCGGATGTCCAGTGCGACGGCCACGCAGTCCCCGAGGCGATCAATCTCATCGAAGGCGTCCTTGGCGAAGTCGATGTTACACTTGCCGCCGCCGTTGCCCTTCCTCACCTGCCGGTAGGCAATCGGGCAGTCCGCGATGCCAAGTTCTGCGAGGCGCGTCTCATAAAGCCGAGCCAGCTTTCGCCGATAGAACGCAAATACATAAGCGTCACGCCGCGCGCCATAGCGTATCTCGCGGGTCTTGCGCTCGGGCTTGTCCTGTCCGTCAAGCCGGTATGGTTGCCAAGACTGCTCATATCGGAAAAAGGGGTAGAATGCTCTATCTGGTCCGGCTTCAAAATCGCGGAGCATCTGCCGGATATTCCGGCGTGAGATGGGTGCGTCAAAATGCGGGTAGTGTTTCTGGTCGCCTAGGGCGAACTCGTAGTCGCTTTCCAAATAGCCCTCCGCGAGTGGGGACGGAGCATCAGGCCAACGCACTAGCCCTTAACACCTCCGCCCCCGCCGTTCTGCGGTGTGCGTTGTCCTTCGACGTGGTCGCGTATACTGCGAGGCAACTGGCAATGTGGTATTGCCGAACTGCCGCAAAGCCGCCCGCGTGGCTGGCGAAAGGAGCCCGTATGCTGGAACTCGCAATCTGCACAGACCTCGAACTTGGCCTTGACAGTATAAACACGAAACTGGACGCCGCCAATTCGGCACCATACCACACATATGGGGTCACCTTGCCTTCGACACAAGGGGCACGATGTTCATTTTTCGTTCGCACGAAGGTCTCAGCCGCTTCTGGGCGCACTTATCCCCTCTAAATCAATGTGTTGTCAGAAGGAATAGATTCTGCTATCAGTCTTTTGTCGAGCGAAAAGCGGGCCTTTGGGCTCCACCTGTGCCGGAAAGTCCCGGGAGCATCGACCGGCGGGAGGACACCCCTCCATCAAACCTTAAGGCAGGCTGCCTAACGGGCAGACCGGGACCGAACATGGCGCCGACCACCAGAACATCATCACCCCTTCGGGTGCTGGCGTCGGTGTGTCGGCTGTCGCAATCCACGCAACCGCCCGCCAGCGCCCTCCATTGCAGGAGGACACAATGTCTGATTCAAACACGTTCGATGCCGCCACTGCGCGGATGTTCAACCGCCGCCCGGGCGGCAGTCGCCACTTCGCATACGAGGACGCGACCGGCGCGGTGTGCCTCTGGTGCCAAAGCAAGCTCGCGCGCGGTGGCGTTGCGATCAGCGCAAGCGCCGTCGATTGGCTTGCGACGACTCAGGGAGAACACTTCATCAGGCTCACTAACCCGAAGGGCGACCTCGACATTGTCCTGCCCCTCGATCAGGTGCCCTTGGGGCCGGTGCGCGAGGGCGATTTCGGAAGCTACTACATCGTAGACCCGAAGGACCTGCGCGGCCCAGATTTCGGCACGGTCGGGGAAAACGCGCCGTTCTAGGTAGCACCCCGAAAGGCCCGCGCCGGTCATCATCGGCGCGGGCCTGTTTTCGTGGGATCGGGCGCGGCGCATACGCGCCACCCCGCCGCCGTTCCCTCAGAGGGTCAGTGCAGGACCGGCGCGCGCAGTTTCAGCCAGCCCAGATCGGTCGTGGCGCAGAACCACCCGAAGGCCCGGACCACCTTGTGGTCGTGCTGGCGGATCAGGTGCGGATACGCCGCATCGGGATTGCGGACCGCATCGACCCAGACCACTACCCGCCGGTCATTCACTGGCTGGCGAGACAACATCCCGACCAAGGCCCCGAGGGGGCCGCGCGGCACACCGTAGAGCCGGGCGAAGCGTTCCACATCCGAGGGTGTGGGCCAGCCGTCAGGGTTGGCCTCCTCGGCCCAGGAGACCAGGGCCACGTGGGCGTGCCGAAGGCGGCGCGGGAACAAGGTCGGGTATGCCTCAGCGATCCGCTGCGACCACACAATATCCATTATTTCGCCTTCACCGGTTCGCCCGCGTTCTTCGCAGCGTCACGGTCCGCAAGTGCCGACGCGATCCGGGCCGTTGCATTCCGGCGACCCGACGCAAACTCGCGGTCAGCATTCAGGGCCCGCTGGTGCGCCTGCTTCACCGCCGCGATGGCGGCCCGGGCCTGCCGCACATCTTCTCCGATCAGGCGTTCAGCCAGTTCCTGCGGCGACACGATCCGCTGCTTCACCGGCGTCCGGTCCAGAAGCGACGCGACACTCGCCCCCAGAACCCGGTCCAGCGTGGCGGCTGCAAGCGCTGCCGCCGTCCGCAACTCCGCAGGGCCAGCACCCGAAAGCTGCGTTATGTGGTTCGTGCGCTTGTCGGTGCCAAGGCCAATGCGGGCCAGTGCGACAACAGGCGAGGCCCAAAGAGCCTCAGAAGCCGACAAGCCGGAAGCGAGCGCGTCGAGCTGGCGCAGGATCGCCCAGCGATCATCGTCGGAAATGGCCCGAACGTCATTGCGGGCCTTCACGCCCATCTTACTTCCGGCGTTCTGCGCATCGAGCTTGCCGAACCCCGCGCGGCGGGCACTGTCGGCGGCGTCCTGCGCCTGCTTCAGGATCGCGGCCTCAAGCCGGTCGATCAAGGTGCGGTGCTTCTCTTCAAGCCGGATCGCAGTGGCAACTGCTTCGGCCAGTTCAGGCAGGCCATAGAGCGTTCCGGCGGCGGGCAAGGTCGGGGGATTGTCGTCAGGGGAAAGCGTTGCGGTCATCGGTCGGTCCTATCAAAGTTTGGGGGCCGACGCGCTGCCACTGCGCTGTAAGGATCGCCATCGCCCCGGATGCGCAACCATACTTTGGGTTGTGGCGGAGGCCGAGCGCTATTCGTTGTTGTTCATTTAATGCTCTGACGCCAACAGAAGGGACTTCAATGTAATGGTGCAGTTGCTTGACAACATTGCTTACCGCAAGAAACATTACCTGCCTCGTTCTACTCTGATCCAGAATTGAACTATCGACAAGTCCGCAGACCTTGATGTAATCTTGTTCCTGATATGCTTCCCGGTTGAGCATAGTTACTAATTTGAAAAACTGCTCGACATGTTTAATTCAGAGTAGAGCTGCAACCCACGGCATAGCAACTTCAAGGTGAAATATGATAAAAGAACTTGAAATATTTAAATTAGCTTTGATAGAATCCTCGCAGCGATCTTTACAGGATTTGCCAGATGATAAGCTTATCTGTGATTCTAACAGTAACAAATTTTCAGACAAGTCATGTGAACCTTTGATTAAAGTACTGGAGTCAATTCCGGTATTTGCCAATCTTGACGGTCAATATTTTTATATACCTGGAAGAATGGAATTAATAAAAATTTCAACTATTGCTCGCCGACTTATGTTCCGCGCAAGACTATTTCCAGCCGATGTTGTGGTTACTAGCTTTATTTCTCTAGTGCAGGACATGAAGCTTAATTTTATGGAAGTTCGACTTTTGAGTGGGATTGAAACAGATAAAATAATAGATGTGTCCGAGAGCTTGAAAATTTTACCAATCTCTGAAGTAACTAAATTTGATTTTCCTCCAGAAGTACTCTCTAAATCTAGTATATTTCACTCTCATGAAAGCCAACCTAGCGCGGCCTTAGTGCGCACCCGACAACTTTCTTTTGAGATATTAAGTGAATCTATCGATATCGACGATACAAATGACCCCAGAAGCAGACTAATGTCAGATGCGACAACTTATGATTACTGGAGGGCTGCACTTTTCTCAATTCTAGTCGCATCCGATGGACCTATTCAATTCCAACAAGCCTATAGTGTGGTGGCCGACCCAGGCTGGTTGAGCTCGGGATGTGCAGGCTGGTCTAGCGGGCACACTATTCCAGTTTGGGGCAGGAAGGCTACGGTTCTCGATGCTGAGAAGATAGCAACTTTCTTTGATTTTTTGTCAACGGCTGATAAGCGTGTCTTGTTGGCTCTGAGTCGTTTGCAAAGCGCAAGACTTAGACGAAACCCAGAGGATCAGGCAATTGATTTGGGTATCTGCGCGGAGATCCTCCTAATGGCAAATAGCAATGACAACGCCGAGATAAGCTATAAGCTTGCTACAAGGGCAGCATGGCTTATTGATGGGGGTCCATCAACTAGAGTTGCAACTTTTGATGCGGTAAAAAATTTATATAATAGAAGATCGTCGTCCGTGCATAGTGGAAGGTTTTGGAAATCAAAAGAAAAAGATGACTTAATGCGTCAGAAGGCCGAAATTTCTCAATATGATAAAATCTGCTGTGATCTTCTTTCTGCCATTGTTAAACGTGGGCAGTTCAATGATGAAGTATGGAAAAAGATAATCTTGAATGCAGACGATATTTAACTGGTGTTGCTAAGCTTACATCTCACATTTTTAGGTCAACAGATTGTGTTAATCGTCAAATAAAAAAATACCCACAACTCAACAACTGACATGCCCCATAACGCTTAGTGGCCGAATATTTTCGATTTCTCCTGTGCCTTGAAAAAATAAAGATTGGCTGCATTATTTTCTTATGGTGGTAAATGAGATTGGAGTGCCGATTAGTTATTGGGAACACTTCAATCCCCCCGCCGCGTCTCAGGGTCCAGTACCGCCTCAATAGTTCTCTGGCCAGGGATGCGCTCCACGGTGTCGGGCCGGATCGGGCTGTCATACAGGCCCGCCTGCCGCTGGGCCTCAAGGAACTCCTCCATGCTCATCTTATCAGGCACCACGATCACGCCGCCGGTGTCAATGTTCACGTTCACCCCAACCTGTTCGCCCTCGCGGTATCCGTGGCGGGCCTTCAAGAGGAACATCGCCGGGACATACTGGCCCGCCATCGCAAGGTCATGCAGAACGCCCACGAGCTTGTCGTGTTCGGTCGCGCGGCCCCGGTCGATGGCCTCCTGCACCGCAGGGTCGCGTCGCTTCGCAGCGCGGAAGGCGTCCTTGCCCATCCGCAGAGCCTTGGCCATCGTCGCCTCGGCAACGCCGCGCGCGGCCAGTTCCTCCACTATCTTCAATCCGCGCTTACCGACGCGGTAGGCCGGACCGCCGGGGGTGCCGTCCGACACGCGGCGCGCCACCGCGTCAAACCTGTCTTCATCCATCTTCCTTCTCCTTGTCAAACTCTTGGCAAACCCGCTGGCACAGGCCCTTGCCGCATTTCAGGTGCCGCGCGATCCGGTCCATCCCCATCCCGTCCGCGCGCAGGGCGCGGATCGCGTCGATCAGCGCATCAGACGCCGGGGCACGACCTATCTGCTTTCCATTGGCCCGGGCGCGGGCCATCCCGGCCTTCGTGCGCTCAACGATCATGGCGCGCTCGAACTCGGCAAACACGCCCGACATCTGCAACAGGGCGCGGCCCGCCGGTGTCGATGTGTCAAGCGCCTGCTGTTCCAGAAAGAGGTCGCAGCCGACGCTGCGCAGCGTCTCGAACAGGTCCACCAGATCGCGCAGGGATCGCCCGAGGCGCGACACATCCCACGCCATCACCACGTCGAACCGGCGGCGCGCGGCATCCTTCATCATCGCGTCCAGCGCCGGGCGCTCGCGCTTGGCCCCGGATGCCGTCTCGACATATTCGCAACTAACCGCCCAACCCGCGCGCTCTGCCACCTCCCGCAGGCGGATAAGTTGATTTTCGGGCGTCTGTTCGCCGGTAGAAACCCGGGCATAGATCGCAGCCTTTCTCATCGAATTCTCCTCTTGCAGCAAATAGCACTATTTGCTACTTATAGGGGGTAAGCAGAATCGGAGGAAGCGATGAATAGAACAATCTCAGTCTCGACGGCAGTTTTTGCGGCCATCTGGGCCCAGAGGCAGGCAGGGGAAGACACAGAGGATGCCATCCTCAGCCGTGTGCTCAAATGCGGGGAAACCGACGCCAAGCCAAGCGAACCGGCGCAAAAGGGCAAGGGCCTCACCGATGGGCGAAGCGGCGTCCATTTCGCGGAGGGTTTCGAAGTGTTCCGCAACTACAAGCGCAAACAATACAAGGGCGTGGTCGAAGGCAGCCAGTGGGTCAGGCTGGACACCGGAGAACGCTTTCCGACGCTCAACCAGCTCAACCAGTCAATCGTGGACGGCAACGAAAACGTCTGGAATGGCAACTGGAAGTTCCTCGGATCAGATGGCACCCAGCGATCAATCTCGGAACTGCGATAAGCAAGGGCCACCCCCTGCCGGTCGCTCCGGGGGTGGCCTTCGGGCCGGCGATAAACGCCCGCAAAAATTGGCTTTCAGGGGGGCAGATCGCGCGACCCTTGCGGGGTGGCCATTGCCCAGCAAGATCAGGCCAAGGGGATCGGCGCGGCGGATCGCGGATCAGACGACGCAAGCAATGGGATCGGGCGTGGCCTTTTAGGGGCGGCGCACAACGCGGGTTTCGGTGGTTTCGGCAAATCGCCCCCCGGTCCAAAGGGGCTGCGCAGCAAAGCGGCAACTCGGTCGGAAAACCTCAACTCGGTCGGCAACTCAGTCGGGAACTATCTTAATAATTTTATTACCTAATCTTACCTTTCAGACCGAGTAGACCGATAAGACCGAACACCGGGAAACAGGCAGAAAGCGCGGGGGGCCGCACCCTTCTGGGCACGGCTCCCGGCTAAGTTTTCGGCGCCAGTCTGTTCGGTCTACTCGGTCGGGAGACAGCTATTTCGACGTTCTGTCATAGGGTTAACACCCGACCGAGTTCGCATCGGCCTCGGTCGGATGGCAAATACTCGGTCGGGACGCTATTCGAGGCCCGGCGGCGCGATCCAGCTATCATCCTTGGGCCATTCAATTCCGGGCAGACCGAGATTCTCAGCCCAGACACGCCGCGCGTGCGCGAGCGGCGGCAGGCCCCACGCCCATACGTCCGAAAACTTGTCCCTCTCGATGCCGAGGAGCTTCAAGGCCGCGCCCATCTTCTGCGAAGACGGGGCCTCGCGCAGCATCCGCCGGTCGATGGCCCACGAGATCAGGGCAGGCACGCGCACGGCGGGATCGGCGCGCTGGTGGCGTTCATTTCCAACCTTCACCGATGGATAGAAGCCGCCGGGTGCGATGCCTTCCATCAGCATTTCCATCACGATCCGGTTGGGTCCGGTCAGCCCCTCCAGTTTCTGCTGCGACAGTTCCCGGCTCTCAGGCATCTGGCGCGGATTAAACCCCGCAAGATCCATCTCGCGCAGATCATACAGCATCGCCGCCAGCCCGCTCACATCCATCTGCGCGCCCAGCGCGTCGAAGTATGGCTTATGCTCAGGCCCCTGCCTATGGCTCGAAGGGCGGAAGACGGCGAACCGCCGTTCGTCGATACCGGCGGGCACCACCCAATCGTCATTCGAGGTCATAATCAGGTGCAGTCGGTTCTTTGCAAGGGTCGCCTCCTTATACTTGCCTTCGATCATCAACTCAGGCTCGGTGATGATCGCCTGCAAGAGGGATTCAGCGTTCTTGTTTCCGTTCCACTTCACCTCGTCCGCATAAAGCAGAACAGTGTCGCGGAAATGGGCGTTAAACTTGGCTCCCAGCGCCGATGCCCCAGGCAGGTAGAAGCCGTGCTGTCCGAACATCGCGCGGGCGTAATGGGCGAAGATGCCCTTGCCCGCTCCCCGGCCACCGCGAAAGACCAGTGCGACACCGGCGGGCTGCGCCGGTCGCTGCACTGCCAGAGCAAGCCACCGCTCGATATAGTCGGCCACCTCCTGGTCGCCGTCTGCCAGAACTTCGAGGATGTGCTGGCGCATCAGGCTCCAATCTCCGGGCTTCGGTTCGACGGCGAAGCCGCGCCAGAGATTCAGCTTGTCCCCGACCACTTCACCCGCGCCGGGGTCGAAGGTCAGCGCCCGATGCGTCCTGCGACCGCGCCACTTTAGCCATGCGTCGCCCAATGGCTTAATGATATTGTTGCCGTCTTTGTCCTTGCCAAAGACCACGGACTGGTTGCTATGCGTCAGGCGAAAGTCGGATGCGTTCTGCATATAGACCACCCAGCGCCATCGCTGCTTTGCCGGGTCGGTAGCCTCGGGGTTCAGAAGTTCGTAGGCAAATTCAGAGATGCGCGCCGCGCCCGCCTCATGCGTCAGCAGGGCACGGCGGGCGTTCATCTCGATTAAGAGCGGGTCGGTATCCTCGGCCACCGCATCCCGCGCCTTGGCGATCTGCTCCGCCGCATACTGGCGGTGCTTGGGCTGTTCGAGGACGTGCGCGGAAATCCCATGGTCAGGGTCCAGGATCACCGCCGCCATCGTGGCGTCATCGACTTTGGCCCGCACCATCTCGCAGAGAACGGCAAACAGCACCTCCGACCGGCTCGGGTATCGGGTCGGGTCGTCAGGGTCATCGCCGTTCACGATCAGCATCTTGGTTCGGGCACTTACGCTGGGCGGGAGGTCATCTAGGCTTTCCAGCCTCGGGAGGTTGGTGCCGAAACCGGCGGGAGCCGATGTCTTTCCCGCCTTCGCATTTGTGGCCTTCTCCAGCGGCGGGAAATTTTCAATCGCATAGATCGCGCCCAAAGCAGGCACCATCTTCGACAATCCCCCGCCGGGTTTGCGGTTCACCGTCCCCGGCAGCCGCATCACGCGCTCGACGTTGTGGCAGGCATCGGCCTCAAACGCGACCTCAAGAGCATACACGCGCGCCTCGAAATCGGCCACAGCATCGCCCCAGCCCGGATCACCAGCATCGGTCATCACCACCGGCGCGGAAAGCCGCCACAGCGCCCAGAAGCCGCGCCCGCTGTCGATCACCAGCGTCGGCGGCGGAACGGTCGAGCCGTCGCGAAACTTTGGCAGGTCAACGGTCACGAGCCGGAAGATGCGCCCGCGCTCGGCTTCGAGGTCTTCGCCCGCGCGCGGGTCAATGTCGACCCAGAGCCATCCGACGCTGGCCACGTCTTCCTTTCGGGCCTTCGGGCCATTCCAGCCGGGCCGCAGCGCCGCAACCGAAACGTAGGTGTTGCTGCGCGCGTTCATCTTCAATGCGCTTTCGGTGGCGGTGGTCAGGTCGCGGTGCGATCCGCCCCGGAACTTGCCGTCCACCATCTTTGCGCAGACGTGCCAATCGCCGTCTGGGTGCAAGGTTTCGAGCGCCTCGCGGATCGCATCCCCGTCCGGCGCCAAGCCTTTTTCGTCGCGACGCTCATCACCCGGCGGTATAATCGCGTTGTCAGGGTGATGATGGTTCCTGTCCTCTGCGCCCCCGGCCCGCTGCCCAGCGCCGGGGGTGCTTTCGTTCTCCGGGCCGCTCATTCCGGCACCTCGCCCGGTTCGACGCGGTGCTGTGCCATCCAGCCGTGCAGGTCTGCCACGCGGTAGCGCACCAGCTTGCCAGAGGCGCGGATAAACGCAGGGCCACGCCCTTCCTTGCGCATCGTCTCCATCCCAGCAGGCGTCAGCCCGAGGAAGGCGGCGGCGTGGGCCGTGTTCAGGTATTCAGGGGGCGGCGCATATCGGCCAGAGGCATAGCCACTGGCTAATTCTGCGGATATTTCCCGGGCGATTAACTTCGCAGTTTCTGCGACGTTCTCCATGTGCGGTTCTCCAAACGAGCGGAGCCGCACGACAAAGAGCGACAGCCCCGCCAGAGGGGTTATCGCCTGTTGGAGAAAGGGCTTGGCGTATGCTTATCCGTTCCGCGCCTTCAGCCATTAACGGTGGCCCAACCAAAGAAGCACGCATTCGGGGCAAAGTTACCCTAGGTCCTCGACGCACACGCAGCGCCTTTTCAGCATGCGCGTCGGCGTTTTAGTATCCCATGTATAGCCGTTTAAGCGACCTCTAGTCTAGACGTTGGTTCGTGTTGCCGGAGGTTTTCCATCATCACCGTGCTTATCCGCTCTTGGGCCAGCAGAAGCTGGTTCCAAACGCCCGTTCGGCTGCCATAGGTGCCCGAGTGGGTGTCGCCCTTCTGCGAATGGTTCATCAGCTTTTTCGACAGGTTGTCACTAACCACGGCCCATTCGCAGGCGTTCCGATAGGTGTGGCGCAGACCGTGGCCCGAACACGGCAACTTGGACTCTGTGGTCGCATAGAGTGACATATGCCCGGCAAAGTCGCCGGTGCCGCGCTTGGCCTTCGACGGATCGCCCGGAAATATCCATTCACGCGCAAGGGCGGGCTGGTAGACTTTCGCAGCACGGCGGGCGCGCGCAAGGCAGGCCAGCATCGGACGCGTCAGGGGAATGTCATAGGCACGAGCCTTGCCGCCTTTGGGCGTCGGGATGTGTAGCCGCCGCCCGGCCACGTCGAGGTGTTCCCAACGTGCCGTCGCAATGGCCCCCGAGCGGCTGCCAGACAGCAACAGGAACAGCTGGAATTCAGCGCGCACCCGATTTTCCATCGCACGGTATGCCTGCCACCACGCCGCAAGGTCGGACAGGTCCATCGCCTTCTTGTCGCCGTTCTGTTCCTCGGGATTATACGTCACCTGCCGGGTCGGGTGCCATCCCTCCGCGTTTGGCCGGACGTGCCCGCGTTCGAGCGCCCAGTTATAGATCACGCGAAGGGTCCGCATCGTGCCGTTTGCAGCATAGGTGCCGCCGTGCTGCGGGTGCGTCTGCTTTGCGGAAATCGCGTCGTGCCGGGCCGCGACCTTTCGCGCCCCCGCCTCGGTCGCCAAGTCTTCCAGAGGCGTGTCGCGCCAGATGCCAAGAAGGTGGTCGGCTTCGAGGGCGTTCCGATAGCTCTCAATTGTCGCAGGGCTGCGGCCCCGGCGCTCAATCGCAGATCGGTAGAGGCCCCACGCCTCGCCCAGGGTCACTCCCCGCGATTTGTCGGCGGCCAGATCGCCGGTCAGGATCGCGGCAATCTCTGTCTTGGCCCGTTCGCGCGCGGTCTTCACGCTGGTTTCGGGAAACGACGCGAAGGCCCGGCGCACCGTCTTGCGCGCCTTGCGCATACTGTCATCAAGCACGCGCAGTTCGCGCTGCACAACCCAGCTTTTCGCGGTTTTGCCGACCTTCAGGTAAAGGCCCGGTTCGACCTCATCAGCGATCAGCTTCTGCCCTTTGGGCAGAAAGGGAAACTTGGCGGCCATCGCGTCTGTTAGCCGGGCCTTGGTTGGGTAGGTGGTCATATGTGCCTCCGGTCTGGCGTAAGGCTCGCGTAAGGCTACGTTGGGGCCAAGGTATCTTTGCGGAGCCGTCTATGGGGGTGGATATGCGTCTCAAGACATTGTTTTTGCTTAGCTTAGCCTAGCTTAACCGTCCACCAGCCGTCTAGCCCATAGAACTGTTAATCAATTGGTCGTAGGTTCGATCCCTACCGTCGGAGCCAAAAACCCCAATATCATCAGACGGTTTTAGGCAAACACCCCGCAAGGGGTTTGCTTTGCCTTTGAACTTTCTGGTCATAACAGCAACCGTGCGATCCCTCACGTCCTTCGCCTGATGATCACCTCAATCAATCCGTCGCATCCCGGCGAAGCGCCGGATTCTGCCACCGCTGAAGAAGAACATCTGCGCTTTGGCCAAGCGGCTGGCCGTGCCGCGCATGCGGATCGAACGGGTGGCGAAAGGCGACACTGCCGTCACGGCCGATACAGCGCTGCGGCTGTCACCGTTCTGCGGCAATCAGCCGGAATTCGGGATGAACCTGCAACATGCGCGTCATCTGAACAAAGCCGCAAAACGCCAGATCTATCCCGCATCCGGCCCCTGCAGGCGACCTGAGAAAAACCATTTCCTCCCCCTTTCGGGGGATGCGGACACCCACGGCGGCAATAAGCTGTCATTCAAACCGCCCGCATGACCACTGGCGCACAGCGTCAGCGCCTTCCCGGACGGTGTCAATTTGATGGGAACGCCTGATGCTGCATGAAAACCTGCCTGAACAACGCAAGGACCGGACCGATATCCTGCGGCGCGCCCTGCCGGTGATCGCCCCTTTGGCCTTGCTCGCCGCCTGCGATGAGACAGGCGGCTCAGCCGCCACCTCTGGCCTGAAATTCACTCCGGTCGACCCGCCGCGCCCAGGTGCGCCAACTTTGCCGGTGCCGCAATTCTATGCCGGCAGCGATCAAGCACCGCGTTTCACAGAGATCGGGTTCTCCTTACATTGCGGGGCCAGCCGGGACTGGTTCCGCAACAGCTATCAACCGCTGTGGCGCAGCATCAAGACGGGCCAGCAAAGTGCCATGTTTTCGCATGTCGTCCGCACCGAGGCAGAGCTGGACGCAGGCATCGCCGTCATGTCGGTCGGACCTCAGGCCTATCCCGGTGCCATGGTCGCGGTGATCGCCCTGACCCTGTCGGAAAACCGGTCTCTGTCCGCGCGCGAGATCCGGTCATTTCTGCCCGCTGCCGGATATCCGCGCGATGCAGCCGCCAATGATGATCACGCCAGGGCCGCGCTGATGGCGGTCCGGGTGCTCTATGAATCGATCAACGTCAACGCGACCCCCTATGTGAACGAGGTACGACGCACATGAACCGCAGATCATTTTTCGCATTGCTGGCCACAACGGCGCTGATTTCGCCACAGGCCGCACTGGCAGATGATTGCCAGTTCCAGAATTTTGCCAATGACCTGCGGCGCGATCTCGGTGCGCAGGTGCTGCGGGGCGTCGGCTATGCCGGGCTGACGGTGGCGGCGATGATCTCTGTCGCCGTCGCGCTGCCCGTTGCAGCAGGAATCGCCGGGGCGGTGGTTTCCGCCGCCGCTACCGGAACTGCCGCCGCGCCGATGCTGGCCTTTGTCGGCATCATCGGCTTGCGAGGCTTTGCCCCGGCGATGCGCCGTCTTGGCAACAGCCTTGGTGATCAACTCGACAGCCAGATGGGGGCTTTCAATGTTCAATATAACTAGACCGCTGACAGTTCTTGCCATTGCATCACTGATGGCCTCGCCCGCAGTGGGGCAGGCCCGCTGCGACAGCCCGTCCAGCAATTCTGTCGCCAGCGGCTTTGCCGATCGCGCCAGCGCAGCAGCGCAGGCCTGGTCCTCCGGGCGGCCCATGGCGGTTGCTGCGGCAAGGCCGACGCAACCGGTCGCAGCCCCGATAGCCCCGCCACCCGCCGCCGCCCCGGCGCAAGGCCCATCGATGGCAGAGACGATGACGACGCTCAACACCCTGCTACAGGTCGGCGCCGGTATCGCCGCGATCAGAAGCGGGCAGCAAACACAACCGACGACAGCGGCGCGCCCGGCAAGTTCTGGTCAGGTTTCCTGTGGCGGATACATGGGCGGGACGCGATGGGTTTGCTAGGCTGACACCGCATCACCGCGCCGTCAGATAATCCGCCGACACATAGCCCGTCACCCCGGGCGCAGAGGCCAGCGAGACCTGGCACCAGCGTTGCCCCATTTCGGTCACGCAATTGCGCCGGGTCAGCACGGTCCCGTCGGGCAATCCCATGATCACGTTGAAATTCAGCCCCGGCCCGGCCCGCAGTTTCAGCAGATCGTCACCGGCACCGGTGACAATTGTCCGGCCACTTGCGGCACAGCTCGCCAAAATCAGGGCGGTGAAACAGAGGATGATTGTCCGGCGCATGGGGATACCTTCACTTATTCGTTCCGCCGGTTTATGGCATCCCGCGCCCGGCGGGTGAAGCGCGAAACGTCCCGCTTTGCGACAGGGCAATCTGATGCGTGCTGATCTGGGCCGCACCATAGCCACGGCAAAAAGTGCGGCTGTCAATCACCTGTGCTGCGACAAGTCCGGCGGCGTTTTCGATATTCAGCAGATTCAGGTCCCGACTGACCTCGCCTGCTGATCTGTTCCAGACACCGTTTTGGTGCCGTCCTGCCGGGCGGATAGAACCGGGCGGCTGCCATCATGACCACGCGGCGCGGGCCCCGTGTCAGGGCAATTTTGTGATCAGACCCGCGATGTTACCGTATTACGGCTTTACAGCAGGAAATCCCGTCCTTTAGTTTGCACCTACTTCACGCTGCAAAAGCCGCGTCACAAAGACACGCGGCAACAACGACTAACGGGAGGATACCCATGCTCAACCACATCTTTCGCGCGCCTCAGCGCCTGATCGGATCAGCCGCATTGCTTGCCATCGGCCTTGGCGCGCCCGCGCTCGCCCAGGAACAACTGGCCATCGCCACCGGCGGCACCGGCGGGGTCTATTATCCGATTGGTGGCGGTCTGGCAGAGATCATCAATAACCATATCGACGGTTATTCCGCCACTGCCGAAGTGACCGGCGCATCGGTCGAAAACATGGGGCTGATCGCCACCGGCGATGCCGATCTGGCAATCGCGCTGGCCGATACCGTGCTGCAGGCCTATACCGGCACCGGCCCTTTTGAAGGTCAGCAATTGCCGATGGTGCGTGGTCTGGCCTCGGTCTATGCCAATATGGTCCAGATCGTGGCGTTGGAAAGCAGCGGCATCACCTCTTTGCAGGATCTGCGCGGCAAACGCGTGTCGATCGGTGCGCCCGGTTCCGGGACAGAGGTCAATACCGCCGCCATCCTGCAAGCCAATGGCATCACCTATGATGATATCAACGAACAGCGGCTGAACTTTAACGAAACCGCCGATGCGCTGGGCAATGGCGATATCGACGTCGGGTTCTGGTCAGTCGGCGCGCCAACCTCTTCGATCCTGAACCTGGCAACGACACAGAATATCGTCGTCATCAGCCTGACCGAAGAAGAAATGGCAGCGGCGATGGAGTTCGACAGCACCTTTGCCCAGACCACCCTGCCCGGCGGCAGCTATACCGGTGTCAGCGATGACATCGCCGTGCTGGCAATCCCCAATGTGCTGACCGTCTCGTCGGACATGTCCGATGATCTGGCTTATGAACTGACCAAGGCGATGTTTGAAAATATCGCCGAATTGCAGGCGGTGCATCCGGCAGCCAATGAAACCACAGTGGAATTCACCATGACAGCGACACCCGTGCCGCTGCACCCCGGTGCGATCCGCTATTACGAAGAAACCGGCGCAGAAATCCCCGACGCCCTGCGTCCATGACAAACAATTGGAAAGGAGGGCTTTGCGCCCTCCTTTTCTTATCCGCGATACCATGCAGCACGATGGCCGATACATTGGTCGCCACCCGGGAAAACGGTGATGAAATCGCGCGCTTTGATATTCCCGAAGGCACCGGCTGGTGTGTGCTGTGGAATCATTCCGTCCGTGGCTTTGCCGTGTCGGATTGCTATGAAAACCGGGGCGGCAACATGGTACTGATTTCTGCGCATCTGCCTGATTTTGCAGCAGGTCTTGACCATATCCCCGGTCGCGGACGGCAAGTGTCCGATGGTCAGGGCGGCTATTTCATCCTTGATATTGACGAGCCGGTTCCCGGCAATGCCTATGTCCTGCGCCCCGGTGCGGGACCTGTCGATCACCGGCTTGCCGTCGGTGACGAGGTAGTTTCTCTTTCTGCACGCGCCATGCGCGAACGGGTGACGATCAGTTTGACAAGGAATACAAACCCATGACCCCCCAGACCGACACTCTCCACCTGCCCGCGCATCAGCCATGGTTCGTGCTGCGCGCGATCACTGTGGTGGGCATTGCCCTGTCGCTGTTTCAGCTTTACGCGGCGGGCATCCAGCCGCTGGGTCTGTTCTTTCAGCGGCCGATCCACCTCGGCTTTATTCTGGTGCTGTGTTTCCTGATCTATCCGGCCTTCGGCAATGACCGGCCACGCGGCCCGCTGGGCTGGCTGATCGACGGGATACTGATCCTTTGCGGTGCGGCGGTCGGGGCCTGGGTGCCGATGAATATCGACATTATCGCCAATCAGGTATTTCCGCGCCAGATCGACATCTGGATGGGGATTCTGACCATCGTCGTGGTGCTCGAAGGCGCGCGGCGCGCCGTCGGGCTGGGCATGACGATCATTGGTCTGTTCTTTCTGGCCTATGCTTTCGCGGGCAGCCGCGGTGAATTGCCTTTTCTGGCCGATTGGATGCCCGGCATCCTGAACCACCGGGGCTATTCGCTGGACCGCGTCGCCAGCCAGATGACCCTGGGTGCCGAAGGGATCTTTGGCCTGCCGCTGGGGGTCGCTGCGACATTCGTTTTCGTTTTCGTGCTGTTCGGGGCCTTTCTCGAAGTCACCGGCGCAGGCAAGTTTTTCATCGATCTGGCCTATGCCGCCACTGGGCGCAAACGCGGCGGCCCGGCCAAAGCGGCGGTCATCGCCTCGGCGGGCATGGGCTCGATCTCGGGCTCGGCCATCGCCAATGTGGTGACCACCGGCGCCTTTACCATCCCGCTGATGAAACGGCTGGGCTATCGCCCGGCGCAGGCCGGCGGGATCGAGGCCGCAGCCTCCACCGGCGGGCAGATCATGCCACCGCTGATGGGTGCCGGGGCCTTTCTGATGTCGGAGTTCACCCGCGTGCCCTATGTCGATATCGTGCTGGTCTCGATCTTTCCCGCGTTTTTGTATTTCGGCGTGGTCTATCTGCTGGTCCATATCGCGGCGGTGAAACAGGGGCTGACCGGCCTGCCCGCCAGCGAATTGCCAAAGGTGCGCCAGGTGCTTGCCGATGGCTGGCATTTCCTGCTGCCGCTGGTGGCGCTGGTGGCGCTGCTGGTCGCGGGCTATTCGCCGATGCGGGTCGGGTTTTACGCCATCCTGTCGGTGATGGCCGCCGCCTCTGCCCGCGCCTTGTGGAGCTTTGCCATGACCGGGCCAACCCTGCCCGGCTTTATCGCGCTATGCCGTCGGGGGCTGACAATGACCATGCAGGCGCTGGAACTGGGTGCGCGCAATGCGGTGGCTGTCTCGATGGCCTGCGCAGTGGCGGGCATCATCGTCGGCATCGTCGGGCTGACCGGTCTGGGGCTGAAATTCTCGGCCATGATGATCGCGTTTTCCGGCGGCAATCTGGTGCTGGCGCTGCTTCTGGTGCTGCTGGCCAGTCTGATCCTGGGCATGGGCCTGCCGGTGACGGCCGCCTATATCGTGCTGATCATTCTGGTTGGCCCGGCGCTGACTGCCGAATTCGGTGTGCCGCTGCTGATCGCGCATCTGGTGGTATTCTGGTATTCACAGGACAGCAACGTCACCCCGCCGGTCGCGCTGGCCGGTTTTGCCGGGGCCGCGATTGCCGGGTCGAAACCGATGGAAACCAGCGTGCAGGCGTGGAAATTCGCCAAGGGCCTGTATCTGATCCCGCTGTTCATGGTGTTCAACGAGGAAATCATCCTCGGCGGTCCCGTGCCGCTGGTATTGTGGAGCGGGGCAATCGCCATTCTTGGCCTTGTCGCCTTTGCCGCAGTGCTCGAAGGCTTCCTGTTCCGCCCGATGCAGGTCTGGGTCCGGTTGCTGTTGTTGCCCGGCGTCGTGGCGCTGTTCTGGCCCGACCTGAGGGTCGAGATTGCCGGCGCCCTGCTGCTGGTCGTGCTGCTGGGCCAGAACTGGCTGCAAGCGCGCCGTGAAGAGGTCGCCGGGCCAGCTACCATCCGCCCATCCGGCAAGCAACAGCAATCCTGACACAGGCAGGGGGCGCCGCATGGCGTCCCCGCCATCTGGATGACGGCTGCAAGACCGGTCTGACGCCGCCCCAAATCACATCTTCCCACAACCGGATATGCAAAAGGGGGCGCATCGCTGCGCCCCCTTTGATCTGTCTGACCGGTCTTTCCTGGTCAGATCGGCCTTTCTTAGTCTGCCCGGCCCTGCACCAGCGGCGTTTTCGACCCCGGCGCGATCGTCCGGTTGACGAACACCAGCGCCAGACCCAGCGCCAGACCGATCAGATCGGTCATCCAGCCGCCAGAGATCATGCACAAAGCGGCCACCAGCAGACCGGCGCGGATCAACGTCCCCGCCGCCTTGCCCCAAAGCCAGCCCTGCACCGATGCCGCCAGAAAGAACACCCCGATCAAGGCCGTCGTCAGCGACTGCACGATATCCACCCAAGGCGCATTCATCAGCAAGGCACCGTTATAAAAGAACATGAACGGCACGATAAACGCGGCCAGACCGATCTTGAACGATGCCACAGATGTTGCCATCGGATCCGCGCCGGAAATCCCGGCCGCGGCGTAACTGGCCAGGGCAACAGGCGGCGTGATCGCCGACACAACGGCAAAGTAGAACACAAAGAAATGCGCCGTCAGCGGATCAATCCCCAGCCGGATCAGGCCCGGTGCCACGACCGACGCGGCCACCGCATAGGCCGCAGTTGTCGGCATCCCCATGCCCAGCAGGATCGCGATCACCATGGCAAAGAACATCGCCAGCAACTGGCTGACGCCCGCCAGACCCAACAGCAGGTTGGAAAACCGTGCGCCAACCCCGGTCAACGAAATGACACCGACGATGATACCGGCACAGGCACAGACCGCGATAATCTGGATCGACATTGTCCCCGCCATCTGGAACGCATAGGCAATCGCCCGCGGCCCCATCCGGTAGGGTGTCAGCCAGCTGACAACCGCCGCCGCCGCTGTCGCATAGGTCCCGGCGCGGATCACCGAATAGCCCAGAAACAGCGCCACGATCAGGATGATGATCGGCAGGAATAGGAACACCCGACGCAACAGCGCATCCAGCCGTGGCAATTCATCGGCGCGCATGCCTTTCATGCCGATCCGGGCCGCCGACAGATCGACCATGAAATAGACAGAGGCGAAATACAGGATCGACGGGATGATCGCCGCAATCGCGATTTCCTGATAAGGAATGCCGGTGATCTCGGCCATGATAAAGGCACCCGCCCCCATGATCGGCGGCATGATCTGCCCCCCGGTCGAGGCCGCAGCCTCGATCGCGCCGGATGTCTTTTTGTCATAACCGACCTTATGCATCAGCGGGATCGTCAGGCTGCCGGTGGCCACCACATTGCCCGCCGAAGTGCCGTTGATCATCCCCATCAGACCCGATGCGAAAATCGCCACCTTGGCCGGGCCACCACGCTGGCGACCGGTCAGGGCAAAGGCAAAGTTGATGAAATATTCACCGACTTTTGACGCCTGCAGAAAGGCCGCAAAGATGATGAACAGGATGATATAGGTTGATGACACCGCCGTGGTCTGGCCCAGAATACCGACATCGGTGTAAACTTGGCTGAAAAACCGCTGCAAGGCGATGCGCGGCGAATTCAGCACGCCCGGCGCCAGATGGCCCAGCCAGACATAGATCAGAAAGATCCCCGCGATGATCGGCAGCGCCAGCCCGGTAACCCGGCGCGTCAGTTCCAGAATAAGCGCAGTACCGGCCAGCCCGGCCAGCGAGATCCCCAATGGCGCAAAGGATGTGCCGGTGGTCGCGCGGATCGGTGTGTTATAGATGGTGATCAGATAGCTGGCGACCGAAAGCGCCGCCACCAGCAGCACCAGATCGGCCGGATTGATCCGGTCGCGCGCGGCCTGATGGAACCAGGACAACACAATCGCGCCGAATGTCGCCACCAGCAGCGGGATGCCGAACAGCCAGCGTTCGTTGAACATGATGGTCGGATCCATCCCGTTCCACGATGTACCAGAGGCAATCATGCTCTGAAACCAGAAGGTGACGCCCAGCGAAAACAGCGCCGGCACCAGCAGCGCATAAGACAGATAGCGAAACATCCGGTCGCGCGCGGTTTCGGCGCGATCTGAAAAGGATGTTCCCGAAAACATCAAAAAGCCCAGCCCGGTCGCACCGGCGATATGCACCGTCCGGTAGGTCCAGGATTCCATCGGCAGACGCGGCAGAAACGGGATATTCAGCGCCCCGCCGGTCATGCTGCGGATCGACAGCCCGTTCAGCGCTGCGATGTGGAAAAACGCATAGACGGCCAGCGCCCCCGCGACGATCCAGAAAGTCCAGCCAGTATAAAGCCTGCGGTTGAACTCGATAACTTCCTCATCGGCACCTTCGGCGACCAATGGGCCCAAATCATCGTCTTGGGCCGTGCCATGTGATCGTTCTGACCTGGACATAGGCGGATACTCCCTAATTCAAAACCGGGCAGGCCCGGCAATACGGCCGGGTGTTTGTCACCCGGTCCAGTGGTAAAGGGCCGGTGCTTTACGCATCGGCCCTGGTCGGTGTTATTGCTTGATCATCTCGGCAGGGATATCCGCGCCGTTTTCAATAAACCAACGCGCTGCACCGGGGTGCCATGGGATCACGGTGTTCTTGTCCCAGTTTTCAAACACGGTGGTTTCCGCAGAGGAATGGATCTGCATCATGCGCTCATTGTCTTCCATGATTACCCGGGTCGCTTCATAGACAAAGCTTTCGGGCAGGTCGCAATTGGCGATCGCAAAGTTCCACATCGACACCACGCGTGCAGGCTCGGTCATGTCGGAATAGGTCCCCACGGGGATGTCAAAATTCGCCACAGGGAACAGCTCTGTCATCAGCGCTTGTTCTTCTTCGGTGAATTCGATGATGTTGACATTGGTCGATGCCTGCAGCTCGGATACCTGCGGGATCGGCACACCGGCAGCAAAACCGATCACGTCGATCAGACCGTCCTGCATCTGGCCGCCCAGATCGTTCCAGCCACCGTTGCGACGCTCGAAATTGATACCCAAAGCGGTCAGCATTTCGGGGAAATACACATCAGCCGTGGCACCGGAGGGGCCGAAACCGACGCGCGCGCCGTCTGGAATATCGCTCAGCGAGGTGATGCCGGAACTGCTCAGCGCGACAGCATGGAATGGTGTTTCATACATCGGAAAATGCGCGCAGACATTGGTCATTTCCAGACCGGGTGCCAGCGGGCTTTCGCCTGCGATGCTGACCTGTGCCGGACCCATCGTGGTCATGCCAAGTGCGGCCTCGCCGGTATGGACCAGCGCCATGTTCTGCATCGGACCGCCGGTGACTTCGGCACCGCCGGTGACGCCCAGTTCTTCGGCAATCAGGTTGGCATAGCCGGAGCCATAGACGAAGAACGTGCCACCCTGCGACGCAGTGCCTACGGTAAAGCTGGTGGGCCAGCCGGTCCGGTCAACATCTTGTGCCAGCGCAGGCACGGCTGCGGCCAGCGCAATGGCGGATGTCCCAAGAATAGTTTTGATCATCGAATTCCTCCCAGTTCAATTTGACGCAATATCTCTGCCGGTTATCAGCAGGATTCTAGGTGCAGTCGGGCCTAAATAACCGCTTTGAACATTCTGTCAAACTGTTAGCGCCAGCACCCGACCGGCGGACCTGTTTCCAGGGAAATCTGGCCCAAAATGCTGTATTCCGGCAGAAAAAGATGCCAAGACCCGGCCCGTTTCCATCACCGACAAATCACAATCCGCCGCATCAGGGGCTGCCCGGGGCCGGTGGACCGGACCCCGGGCAGCATTCAGAAGTTTTCCCAACCGGCGGTTTTGGCGGGCGCGCGTTGCCCCGCGACGGCCGCCTTGACCGGCAGCGGCGGGTCATGGCGGGTGCTGCCCGGCTCGGCACCGGATTGTGGGTGGAGCTGCATCACATTGTCTTGGCCTGCCCGCCTGCCGCCGGGCTGACCGGCATCGGCCACCAGCCGGAACCGGGCGACCAGATCGCCCAGATTGCCCGCCTCGGCATTCAGCGCATGGCTGCTGGCGGTGGCTTCTTCGACCATGGCGGCATTCTGCTGCGTGACTTTGTCAAGCTGGGTGACGCCGATATTGATCTCGGCCAGACCGGTGGATTGTTCTTCGGCCCCGGCGGCGATTTCCGTCACCAGACCGGAAATGTGGTTGATATGGCCTGCGATCTTGGTCAATGCCTCGCCGGCCTGACCGACCAGGCTGACCCCGGTGGTGACCTGTTCGGAACTGCCCGCAATCAGCGTCTTGATCTGTTTGGCCGCCTCGGAAGAGCGTTGCGCCAGCGCGCGTACTTCTGATGCGACCACGGCAAAACCGCGCCCGGCCTCGCCCGCGCGGGCAGCCTCAACCCCGGCGTTCAGTGCCAGCAGATTGGTCTGGAATGCGATATCGTCGATCACGCCGACGATCTGGGAAATCTCGCCCGATGATCTTTCGATGGCGGTCATGGCGGCGACGGCCTTGTGGACCACCGGTTCGCTGGCATTGGCATCCTCGCGGGCATTGGCGACGATGGTTTCCACCTCGCGCGCGCCATTGGCGGCTGACCGCACGCTGGCGGTCAGTTCGTCCAGTGCGGCGGCGGTCTGTTCCAGCGTGGCGGCCTGATTTTCGGTCCGGCGCGACAGATCATCCGAAGCACTGCTCATTTCATGGGCGCGTTCGCGGATACCTACCGCGCTGTTGACCACCGACCCCACGGTCTGATGCAGGTTGCCGACGGTCCGGTTGTAGTTATGGCGCAATTGTTCATAGCTGTCATCGAAAGGCGCGTCGATCGTGGCTGTCAGGTCGCCATCGGCCAGCGTGGTCATTGCATGACTGAGTTCATCGACCACCCGGCTTTGTTCAGCCTGGATCAGTTTGCGCTCTTCCTCGGCTGCGTCAGAGGCACGCAGTTTATCGCGGTAATTGACCAGCACCTGCGACAATTGCCCCAGCTCGTCTCGGCGCCCGGTATCGGCGACCTCGAAATCATAATCGCGGTCAGAGACCCGCAGCATACCGTTGCGCAGCCGGTCAAGCGGGCGCACGACCGACCGCGCTGTCCAAAGCCCAAGCCCGGCGGCAAGACCCATCACGATCAGGCTGATCAGGATCATCTTGTTGCGTGCTTCCAGCACGGGTCCCATCACCTCTGACAAAGCGGTTTCGCCGATGACTCGCCAGGTGGTCCCGAACACATTCACGGTTCTGACATCTGCCATCACCGGCACACCGGCGATCCCGGTGACATTGTCCAGCATGGCCTCGCCGCCGGGCAGATCAGCCTCTGCCTGGGGGGTGGCGGCCATGCTGTGCCAGGCCTGATAGCCGCCGTCAAAGCGCGACTGGCTGCGACTGCGCCCGTCGGGGCCCAGCACATAGACCTGGCCGGTTTCACCCAGGCCGACCGGTTTGTTCAGCACTTCGTTGATTTCTGCGGTCGTCACCCGGATCGCGACCACGCCCAGCATGTCGCCGTCGTCATTCTGCACCTGTGTCGCCATAAAGGCCGCGATATCACCGCCGCTGGCGGCATAGGGGCTGAAATCAACGCCGTGAATCTGGTCTGCCGCCCCTTCCCGTGCGCTGCGGAAGGCCCGGCCCAGCCCACTGTCACGGAAAGGCCCGCTTTGGATATTGGTGCCGAAATCGGCACCCTTGGCCAGGCTATAGATCACATCGCCGGCCCCGTTCAGGATAATGACATCCTGAAACCCGTCGATCTCCGCCTGTTCGCGAAAGAAAGGGTGAAAATTGCCGTGTTGGGTGTTGTAGGCAAATTCTTCTGCCGCTTTGTCCAGGCGGTGGCGTTCCCCTTCGGGGTTGGGGTTATTGGTGACAAAGGCCGATTGCAGCTGACCCTGATTGGACATCAAGGCATAGGACGCACCGAACTGCCGGGTAGCGTTGATTGTGGAAGGCAGCGAACTGAGGCTGCGGATATCGGTCTGCAATTGCGTGTGCCATTGTTCCACCGATTGACCGCGTTCTTCGGTCAGCACCTCAAGTTTGCGTTCCATCAGATGCACGAAACTGTGGCGGAAATCGACATAGCCCAGCACCGCCACCGCCAGCGAGGCGGCAAGCCCGATACTGGCGATGATGACAGGCAGTTTGCGGGACAGCGGGACAGAATTAAGCGATGGGATATGCATCTGCAGCCTCATGATACAGGATTGGTTCTGAGGAGTTTCGCGCAGAGCAATTAAAATTCGCTTAAGCCGTCGTGCGGTGCTCCGTCAGCCCCAGAATCCGGCGCGCCGTGGCCGCATCTGCCACCGGCCTGTCGTGCTGCGCGCATAGATCCACGACCCGTTGCACCAATGCTGCATTTGAGGGCGCCAACCTGTCGCGGTCCAGCCGCACGTTATCTTCCAGCCCGGTGCGCGCATGCCCCCCTGCGGCCACAGCCAATTGGTTCAGTGTGATCTGATCCGCGCCGATGCCCGCCGCACACCACGGCGCGCCGGGAAACAGCCGGTTCACGGTCTGTACATAGAAATCAAACACATGCCGGTCGGCGGGCATGGCGTTTTTTACCCCCATGACGAATTGCACATAGGGCATATCCGCGATCTGGCCCTTGGCATACATATCCGCCGCTTTCAGGATGTGGGACAGATCGAATGCCTCGACCTCGGGCTTGATGCCATGGGTCAGCATTTCGGCGGCCAGCCAATCGACCAGATCGGGCGGGTTTTCATAGACACGGGTCGGGAAATTGTTCGACCCGACCGAGAGTGACGCCATATCGGGCCGCAGCGACAGCATGCCGCCGCGCGCTTTGCCCGCGCCTGACCTGCCGCCGGTGGAAAACTGGATGATCATGCCGGGGCAGTGTTTTTGCAGCCCTTCCTGCAAGGCCGCGAATTTATCGGGGTCACTGGAAGGAGATTCGTCATCATTGCGCACATGGGCATGGCAGATGGATGCCCCCGCCTCGAACGCCTGCTGCGTGCTTTCGATCTGTTCGGTGACGGTGACCGGCACGGCGGGATTATTGGCCTTGCGCGGCAAGGACCCGGTGATCGCAACGCAGATAATGCAGGGATTAGTCATGCTGCGGGGGCCAGCACGAAATCATGCACGACTTCGTAGAATGGCCCGGCCTGCCCTGCGGCGCTGATCCTGTCAGGATCGGTGACATGGGTGAATTTGGCCATCAGGCTTTGCTTGACGCCGAAAACCGCATCACTGTGGATGTAATCATCATCGGGGTCAAAGATATGGGTGACCAGCGTCTCATAACCTGTCGCCTCTATGATATAGTGCAGATGCGCGGGCCGGAACGGGTGCCGCCCGAGGGCTGCCAGCAATTGCCCGACAGGCCCGTCATCGGGGATCGGGTAGAAACGAGGTTTCGCGCCCCAGAAGGTGTAATGCCCATCGTCGCCGGTGCGGAACACGCCGCGCAGGTTGAAATCGGGCTGGATGCCTTTCTGCTGGACGTCGTAGAACCCGTCATCATTGGTCTGCCAGACGTCGATTTTAGCATTGGCAATCGGCTTGCCGGCGGTGTCAAGGATGCGGCCCCTGACCAGCATCGCGTCACCTTTGCCATCAAGGCAGATATTCGCGCCCATCGGTTTTTCGGGCGCATCGGGCACGTGGAAAGGGCCCAGCACCGTGCTTTCCGACGCGCCGGACGGTTTGCGGTTATTGATCGCATCGACCAGCATTGACACACCCAGCACATCGGACAGCAGGATGAATTCCTGCCGCCAGTCGTCGGATTTATGGCCGGTTTGGGTCAGGAACAGGATCGCCTGCATCCATTCGTCCTGCGTGGGTTCGATTTCCTTGACCGCGGCATGCAGGTGGCGGGTGATGACCGCCATCACCTCGGCAAGCCGTTTGTCCGTGGCCTGCGCGTTGCGGCTGACCACCACATCGGCGGAATTCTCTTCTGTGAAATAGCCTTGTTCGGTCATGCGGCACCTTTGGGTTGCAGGATGGCTGTCAGCACGCGGCGCAGCTCTGCGGTGGGATCAGCGGCGATTTCATCCGCGCGCCAGGCGACGTGATGATCGGGGCGCACCAGAATGCAGCCGCTGTCGCGGATATCGCGGACGCGGGCCCAATCGCCGGTATGGTCCTGTATGGCGCGGCGCGGGCCGATGTCGTGGACCTTGATGGTCAGCCCAAGGTCTGTGCCGACGGCCGCCGCCGCATCAGCCCACGCCTCGCCGCCGATCCCGGTCAGCAGGGTGAAATGGCCATGGCCGGTCAGGTCGAGGGTCGAGAGTTTCTCGCCCCCTGCGGTGAATACCCAGGTATGCGGCAGCCGCGCGCCGGGCCATGTGGTGGGGTGGTAATGCAGTTCTTCGTCCATCGCGAAAGGCGGTTCCAACTGCCCGTCGGTGATGATGGCAGCGGATGTATAGCGCTGGTTCATCTCGACCCCGTGGCAGTCGAATTCGTATTTCTTGAAGGCAATCGCATCGCGCAGGGCCGCGCGCTGTTTTTCTGCCGCTGGCCCGCTGGCGGTGCGGGCATCCATGTTTTGCTGCATCTTCACCGGATCGACAGACCCGGTCAGCCCCAACGCGTCAAAGATCGGGCCGAATTCGCCGATGGATTGATTGGCGCGGGTGACGATCTGTCTGGCAATCGGGGCACGTTCGACAGTGTAGCTGTCCAGCAGGGCTGCACCCGCCTGCCCCTTGATCACGGCGGATAATTTCCAGCACAGGTTGAACGCATCCTGAATCGAGGTGTTCGAGCCCAGCCCGTTGGATGGCGGATGCCGGTGCGCAGCGTCGCCCATGATGAACACGCGGCCCTTTTGCATCTGGGTGGCATAGGCGTTGTTGACGGTCCATGTGTTCGCGCTGATCAGTTCGATTTCCAGATCGGGATCGCCGACCAATTGCCGCGCGACCTCTGTCGCGTAATCGGGCGTGACCTCTGGCGCGGGGCCGTTGATGTCATAGCCCCAGACGATCAGCCATTCATTCCATGGCCGGATCATCCGCACCAGCCCCATGCCGATGCCGCCGACATTGGCACCGGGTTGCATGACCCAATAAAGGACCGAAGGCCGGTGTGCGACATATTTGGACAGATCGGCGCGGAACAGGATGTTCATCGATCCGCCGACGCCCATTTTCCCGTCGATCGGCAGGTTTTCGTTTTCGGCGACCAGCGAATTG
The DNA here is from genome assembly GCA_017390475.1 of Loktanella sp. Taxonomy (GTDB): domain Bacteria; phylum Pseudomonadota; class Alphaproteobacteria; order Rhodobacterales; family Rhodobacteraceae; genus Yoonia. The sequence continues at coordinate 69,235 of JAFPBO010000051.1, read as the reverse complement.
CCGCCATCTGCGCCGATCATGTATTTGGCGCGGATCGTCAGGGTTTGCGCGGTCATCCGGTCGCGCACCGTGGCGGTGACGCCATCTGCATCCTGGACATGGCTGATGTATTCCGTGCTCATCCGCGCCTTGGTGCCGCGCTTGGCGGCGGTGGTGAACAGGATCGGTTCCATGAAAGTCTGCGGCAGGTCGTTCATGAAGGTGGGCGATGACAGCAGATGTTCCGCCTTGGACATCGGATGCGTGCCCCAGCTGCGCATGCGGCCGATTTCCTCGCCCGCGAGGCTTTCGCAGAACACGTTTTCGCCCATCAATTCCTGTTCGGTGGCGTGCAGATAGGCCTCTTGCTCGACCTCGCGGCCCAGATCGCGCAGCACCTCCATCGTGCGCTGGTTGGTGATATGGGCGCGTGGGGTATTGGCGAGCCAAGCGTAGCGGTTGATCGCGATATTGCTGATCCCATAGGTGGACAGCAGCGCGGCAGAGGCAGAGCCGGCAGGGCCGGTGCCGATGATCAGAACGTCGGTTTCCATGTCAGCCATTGGGCTCTCCTGTTTGTGTGGGGGCCGTGCGGCGCAACCGGCGGCGGATGGGGAAAAGTTGAATGCCGCTGCGGGCGCTGATCAGCCCCCAGATGCCGCGCGGCGCGAACAGCATCACCACGATGCCAAGCGCGCCCAGCACGATCAGATAGCTGCTGCCGTAATCGGCCAGCAAAGATTGCAGCAGGAAAAACACGATGACGCCGATGATCGGCCCTTCAATCGTGCCGATACCGCCGATCACAACGATGAAGATCACAAAGGCGGTCCAGTCGGTCACGCTGAAGGCGGCATCGGGGCTGACGCGGCCTTTTTGCAGATAGATCAGCCCGCCCGCGATCCCGGTGCCAAAGGCGGCGGTGATGAAGACCAGCCATTTCATCCGCAATGCATCGACGCCGACGGATTTCGCCGCCGCGATATTGTCGCGCACAGCGGCCAGCGCCAGCCCGCGTTTGGTGCGCAGCAGCCAGTAGATACCGCCAATGGTCGCGACCGCCAGCGCCAGTGCCAGCCAATAGGTGACGATATCGCGCGCGGCGGTGTTGCGGATGTCCAGCAGGGTGGCGACGGTTTCCACCCCCCAGAAATCCCGCGCCTGCGGCGGCAGCGATGTGCCAGAGCCACCGCCAAGGGTTTTCCATTGCGCAACGGACAGGCGCACCACCTCTGCCACCACCCAGGTGCCGATGGCGAAATAGGCCCCGGCAAGGCGGAAGGCAAAGAATGCGGTGGGCACGGCGATGATCGCCGCCATGACGCCACAGATCAGCAGGGCTGCGATCGGGTCCATGCCCCACAGGATACCCGCGCCGAACAATGTATAGGCCCCGATCCCGACAAAGGCATGTTGCCCGACGCTGACCAGCCCGCCATAGCCTGCCAGCAGGTTCCAGAATTGCGCCAGTGTCAGCATCGTCAGGATGAAGAACAGGTCCTGTATCACGCTGCGGCTGACGAATAGCGGCGCGGCGATGGCGACCAACAGCAGGATCAGCGCAGCGATGCCTGCGATCCGCGATGCCTTGGTGCGGGTTTCAACGATATACATGCCCATCCCCTTAATCATAAGCGCGTGGGAACAGGCCCCGCGGCCGGATCAGCAGCACGATCAGGAATGCGACATGGCCTGCCAATATCTGCCATTCGGGGTTGATCGCCGCCCCGACTGTCTGCGCCACGCCAATGATGATCCCCCCCGCCAACGTGCCCCAGAGCGAGCCGAGACCGCCGATGATCACCGCCTCAAACGCATAGATCAGCCGCGCCGGGCCAATCGTAGGGTCGAAATTCGCCCGCATCCCCAGATAAAGTGCCGCAATCGTCACCACGACCATGGCAATCCCTGTGGCAGTGGCAAAGATCGACGCGGGCTTGATCCCCATCAGGCTCGCCGTGACCGGATCATCCGATGTGGCGCGGAACGCGCGGCCCAGGGCGGTGCGGTAGAACAGCTGGTTCAGCCCGACGATCACCGCGATGGCCGAAAGGAAGGTCAGCACCGGCATGACCCCCAGGGTGACAGGCCCCACGGCGAATGACGCCGTTTCCAGCGCCCCTGCCCCGATGCGCTGGCTGTCGGCGGTGAAGCCTTGCAGCAGCGCGTTCTGCAACACGATGGACAGGCCGAACGTCACCAGCAAGGGCGGCAGGATATCCTCGCCCAGAACCCGGTTCAGCACGATCCGTTGCAGCAGCCAGCCAAAGGCGAACATGACCGGCATGGCGATGGCAGCGGCCAGAAACGGGTTGATGCCAAGCACGGACACCACCACCAGAATGACATAGGCCCCCATCACGATCAGATCACCATGGGCAAGGTTCACCAGCCGCATGATCCCGAAAACAAGGCTGAGGCCCGCCGCAAACAGCGCATAAAGCCCGCCCAGCAGGATGCCCTGCACGATTGTATCGACCCAGATCATGCGCTGACCCCGAAATAGGCGTCATGGATCGCCGCGCGGCTCAGATCGCCTGGCAGGCCTGACAGGGTGACGCGGCCTTCCATCATGCAATAGACGCGGTCCGCGACCTTCAGCGCCTGCCCGATATCCTGTTCGACGATGATCATCGCCGCCCCGGACGCGCGGATCTGCGGCAAGGCGGCATAGATATCGCGGATCACCACAGGGGCCAGTCCAAGGCTGATTTCATCGCAGAGCAGGACACGCGGATTGGACATCAGCGCCCGCCCGATGGCGACCATCTGTTGTTGGCCACCGGACAACGATGTGGCGGGCTGGCGGCGCTTTTCCCGCAGGATCGGGAACAGGGTATAGATTTTGTCCAGCGTCCAATAGCCCTTTACCTTGCGGGCATGGGCACCGATAGCCAGATTTTCCTCGACGCTCAGCGACGGGAACAGCCGCCGCCCTTCGGGCACCATGGCGACGCCCTGCATCAGGATTTCATCGGCGCGGGCGGCCCCGATGGGCGCGCCGTCCAGCGTGATCATCTCTGGCGCGTTGCGCAGCACCCCGGCGATGGACCGCATCAGCGTGGTCTTGCCCGCACCATTGGCTCCGATGATCGCCACAGCCTCGCCCGCGTTCAGATGCAGATCGACGCCGTAAAGCGCCTGAAAATCGCCATAATGGGCGGTGAGGCCTTTGGTTTGCAAAAGGTTCATATCTCGATCCCCAGATAGATTTCGCGCACTTCGCGGCTGGCCATGATGGTGCCGGGTTCGCCAAGGCCGATCACCCGGCCAAAATCCAGGACCAGCAGCCGTTCGACCACGGAATTCAGCGCATGCAGGACATGTTCGATCCAGATGATGGTGACGCCTTCGGCATGGATGGCGCGGATGGTGCGGATCAGCGCCTGACATTCGCCTTCGGTCAGGCCACCGGCGATTTCATCCAGCAACAGCAGTTTCGGCTGTGTCGCCATGGCGCGCGCCAGTTCGAGCCGTTTGCGTTGCAACAGGCTCAGTCCCCCTGCCGGATCATTGGCGCGGTCGATCAATTCGGTGCGTTCCAGAATGCTGGCGCAGATGTCGGCCACATCCTTTTCCCGGCGGTTCTGGCCATGGGCGGCGGCCACGACGAGGTTTTCGAACACCGTCAGATTGGCAAAGGGTTGCGGGATCTGGAACGACCGGCCGATGCCCGACAGACAGCGCTGCATCGGGCTGGTGCGGGTCACGTCCTGCCCGTCGAAAAATACCGCCCCACGGTCGGGGGCGATATTGCCGGTGATCAAGTTGAACAAGGTCGATTTACCCGCGCCATTCGGCCCGATGATCCCCAGCGCCTGCCCTTGTGGCACGTCAAAGCTGACGTCATCGGTGACCTTGAGCGCACCGAAGGATTTAGAGACATTCTGCAGGGATAACATGGGCATGGCAGTCCAATCGGGTCGCAGCCCCGGACCTGATCCGGGGCCTCATCTCATTCAGGCAAGCGCTTCCATCGTCCCACCCGTCGGGATTTCCGGCGCGGTGGTATTATCTACCACGACCAGATCGAACGACCCGTCCTCCAACCGCCGCCATTGACCACCGACCAGCGGCGTCTTGCAGATGTTCTGCGCGGCAAAGGGCGGCACGCCTGCGCCGTCCCAGGCGATGCGACCCACCATCGTGTTCAGTTCCGTCGCGCGGATGGTTTCAACCACATCATCGGGGTCTGTCGGGTCATTCGCGCGCTTGATCACATCTGCGGCCATTTCGAACAGCGAATGCACGAAACCAATGGGCTGGGTCCAGGGGCGGCCTGTTTCGGCGGTAAAGGCAGCGGCCAGATCGGCGCAGCTTTCGCCAGTCAGCGAGGATGTGAAAGGATGGCTGGCGGACCACCAGACCTCTGACGACAGGTTATGCCCGGCCTCGCCCAGCGTTTCCACCGATTGCGGGAACAGGATCGCCTTGGCGACGGTGATCGCCTTGGGGCGGAACCCCTGCTGCAGGGATTGGTTGCGGAAGGTGGTGAAATCGGGCGGGATCACCACGCCGGTGACGATTTCGGCATTGGCGGACCGGAACGCATTGATCTGCGCGCTGAAATCATCAGTCAGGTTCTGGTAACGGCCCGGATCGGTGGTGGTATAGCCCGCCTCGGCGAAACCCGGTGCCACGCCGACCGCCGGATCGCCCCAGGCATTGCCATCGGCGTCATTCGGGAACAGCCCGCCGACCTGCATATTGGTATCCAGCTGGTTCCACATATTGGTGAAAACCGCGATCACATCCTCCAGCCCCCAGAAATAATGATAGGCATAGTTGAACGGTTGCCAGCTGTCGGGATTGCCCGGGTTGCCCTGCTGGCCGATAAAGAACGGCTGCCATGGGGCCTTTGTCGAAATCACGGGAATTTCCTCTGCCTCGCAGACCGTGGCGACCGGGTTGGTGGTTTCGGGGGTGGATGCGACCAGCATGAAATCAATCTCATCGCTGATGATCAGTTCCTGTGCGACGGTGGCGGCGCGGTTGGGGTTGGACTGGCTGTCCTTGACGATCACCTCGACGGCGATGCCCTGTTCGGCCATCACCCGGTTGAACATGGCAATGGTGAAATTATCCGCCTCGGCAAAGCCAGCAAGCGGCCCGGTCTGCGGGCTGACATAGCCGATGCGCACATTGCGCCCTTGGGCGATGGCGGGCATGGCGAGGCCGGATGCGGACAGGGCCAGCCCGGTTTTGAGTAATCTGCGTCGCGTAAACATCTTAAATCCTCCCAGTTTAAGTTACGTGTCAGGTCATTGGCCGTGTGCCGCGCAAGGCGGCGGTCAGGATCATTGCGATATCGTCCTGACCAAAATCGCGCGGATTGGCATAGGGTTGGCGGGTCGCGATCTCTGCCGCGCGGGCAATGTCGCCCTCGGCCAGCCCCAGATCAGACAGGCGCATCGGCGCGCCCAGCCCCTTGGCGAAATCCCACAGACCGCCGCCGACGCTGCCGCCCATGATCTCGGCCACGGGGGCCAGCCGGTCGAGCGCGGCCACCGCGTTGAACCCCGCCGTATGCGGCAGCATGATCGCATGGGTTTCAGCATGCGGCAGCCCGAAAGACCCGCCCAGCACGTGGCATAATTTGTGATGCAGCGACATGGTCACCGCCCCAAGCGTCGCCGAACAAAGCCATGCGGCATAAAGCACCTCGGCCCGCGCCTGCGGCTCTGCCGGGTTGGTCACGAGTTCCGGCAGATGGTCGCGAAAGGCGCTGATGGCCGCGACAGACATCATATCGGTGATCGGATTGGCGTCGGGGGCATAAAGCCCCTCGACCGCATGGGCGATGGCGTTGAGCGCGGATGTCACTGTCATTGGCACCGGCAGGCCAAGCGTCAGATCGACGTCATAGATCACCAGTTCCGGCCGGATCGCGGGGTCACGGCGGGTGGTCTTTTCGCCTTTGTCGGTTTCGCCCAGAATATCGGTCATTTCCGACCCGGCATAGGTGGTGGGGATCACGACCTGATCGGCCCCGTTGCGGATCGCTATCGCCTTGCCCAGCCCGGTGGTGGACCCGCCGCCGATGGCGATTGTGCAATCCGCGTCCGCGCTTTCATAGGCCGCCAGCGCCCGTTCGGTCACATCCACCGGGGTATGCATCGCCGCCTCGGTGAACATCCCCGCCGCCAGTGGGCCGAGCCTGTCCGCCACATCCTGCGCCTGACCGGCCTGTTGCGGGGTGGACAGGATCAGCGCCTTGCTGCGGTTCAACGAGGTGACCGCATCCGCGACCTGCGCCAGCGTGCCAGAGCCAAAGATGACGCGTGCGGGAATGCCGGGAAAGGTGAAGGCGCGGTGTAATGTCATGTCGTGCTGTCCCAGATCTTTGTGCCGCCCGCCAAGGCCTGCAACATATCCGACAGGGCCGCGATTTCCGTGTCGGTGATCGCATGCGGCCTGCCGGGGAACATATCGCAGCGCAGGCGCGCGCCTGCGCGGGTCAGATCGCCCAGCATGCGGTGATGCGCCACCGCCGGAATCCAGGGATCGGCATCGCCGCAGCTGGCATAGATGTTCAGACCGTCCAGCGGGTTGACCGGCAGATTGTCGCTTTGCGCGCCGATCCGGCAGGCGGTGAACAGGCAGGCGGCATCGGCGATACCGGGCTGGTCCAGCAATAATTCCGCCGACAGGCAGGCACCCTGCGAAAAACCACAAAGCATCAGCGGGATACCGGGGCATGCCGCCCGTTCAGCGGTGATCAGATCGCTGATCTGGCGCAGGCTGTCCTGCAATTCTGCCCGTGTATCATCTGTCAGCGGATCGATAGCGCGGGCCAGATACCAGCCCGCCTGATCCGATTTCGGCAATATGTAACGGATACCTTTCAGCGCTAGCCGCTGCACGATCATATCGCGCATGTCCTGCTGGCTCTGCCCGCGGCCATGGACCACGATGCAGATCACCTTTGCCGCATCCGCGGATGCGCCTGTGATAAAAGGTTCCATCATCTGCGATCTCAGAATTCGGCAGGTTCAAGGCCGGCTTCCATTTCGGCCTGCCGGTCGGCGAACCAGGGTGGAAACACCAGCGTCTTGCCGATGGCATCGGCGGGTTCATCCTTGGCCCAGCCTTCGGGGACGGTCCAAGCCAGTTCGAACAAGGCACCGCCGGGGCTGCGCACATAGCAGGATTTGAAATACATCCGGTCCTTCTGTTCGGAGATATCGGTGAATCCCAGCCCTTCGATATGGGCGCGCAGGGACATCTGATTGTCCTCATCCCCGGTGTTCAGCGCCAGATGATGGATCGTGCCGCCCGCCAGCGTCCACGTGCCCTGGGCCACGTCGGGTTCATGCAGCACCTCGACCATCGAAGTCGCGCCATTGTTGGATGGCACGGCGAAAACCATGCCTTCGTGATTGTCTGCGACTTTGGTCATCGGCAGGGCGACGGTCAGGAAATCATCCATCGCAGTCCGGTCCATGACAGAGACCGCACCGCCATAAATCCCCTTGATCCCATGTTCGGCGCTGACGCCCTGATCGGGGTTGGCGATGGGGGGTCGCGTGTCGCTGGGGTTTTCGACCAATTCATGCGGAATGCCGCAGGGATGTGCGAAAATGACGCGATCCGCGCCGAAACGGGTGGCTTTATGCGCTGTGACGCCCATTTCGTTCAGCCGGTTGACCCAGAAATCGCTTGCCCCGACCGGGATCGCCTGCATCACGACCTTGGATTGGTTCGATCCCCGCCGCCCGAAGACACCGGGTTTGGCAAAGGGAAAGGTGGTGATGATCGTCGATGCCTCGCCCGTCGGGGACCCGTAGTAGAGGTGATAGACCGGCAGCACCCCGTCAAACAGCACGGTGCGTTTGATCGAATAAAGCCCCAGCGTTTTGGTATAGAATTCGTAATCTTCCTGCACGCCGTGGGTGCAAAGTGTCAGATGATGATAGCCGCTGATCTTTGACATGATGTCTCCTCCCTCATGACTTCGCCAAATGGGAACGGCTGGTCCCTTGCAATAAAGGGCACAGCCATTCCCTGTCCGGCAACTGATCCGCGCAATAGCGGTCAAAAGCTGCCAAACGCCTCCCTCTTGCTGGCAGGTTAGGAAAGTGCATCATGTAAGAGTATTAATTCTGGCGCATTCAACATGACATATTGCTATGAAGATTGATGAAAAGCACCTCGCGCAGCTTGCCGCCGTGGTCGAGGCTGGCGGCGTCACCGAAGGCGCGCATCTGTTGGGCATGACCCAGCCTGCGGTGTCGCGGACCATTTCGGCCTTGGAAAAACGGCTGGGCGAAAAACTGTTCATGCCGGGCCGCAGGCCGCTGGTGCCGACGATCATCGGGCGGCAATTGGCGGCACATGGCAAGATCATTCTGGACGCGGGCAAAAAAGCGTCGGACGCCGTGCGCAGTTTTCAGGCCGGGTCCGCCGGGACCGTGCGGATCGGCGGGGTGCCGTTTTTCATGGATGCCTTCATCTCGCAGATGCTGGGGCAGTTTCAGGTCAGCCAGCCGGATATCTCGATTGATCAATCCTATGGCAATCTGCCGGAATTGCAGGCCGGGCTGCGGTCTGGCCAGCTTGATCTGGCGATCTGTCCGCTGGGGGTGGTGGAACCGGGGTCGGAACTGGCCTTTACCGAGATTCTGCCAGGGCGCAATGTGATCGCGGCACGCGCGCGGCATCCGCTGTTTCGCAAAAAATCCATTACGGCACGGGATTTACTGCATTATCCTTGGATCGCACCGCTGCCCGGGTCGCCCTTGCTGGCCGATCTGCATGCGATCCTGTTGTCGATCGGTGTCAGCGAATTCAACGTGCGTTATACCGGCGGGTCGCTGCTAAGCGTGCTGAACTATCTGGGCGAGACCGACGCGTTGACCGTGCTGCCACAAAGCGTGCTGTTTGCCTTTCGTCAGGATGGCCGGTTCAAGACGCTGCCGATCAAGATACCACAGCCGCAACGGTCGCTGGGTATCCTGATGCTGAAAGATGCGCCGAAACTGCCAGCCAGCGACAAGCTGATGAAATTCATCATCACCCGGTTTGATGATCTGCGCGGGGTGATCCTGCGCCACGAAAACGCGGTGATCTGGGGAACCTGATCCGGGCCAGATCCGGCTTGCAAAACCGGATGGTACTGTCACAAAGGGCGGACTTTTTCAGACAGGTTTATCCCCGATGACACCCACCTTGCAGGCCGCGCTTTGGATGATTGGCGCGATTGTTGCCTTTACCACGATGGCCATCGGCGGGCGCAGCGTCAGTGCCGAACTCGATACATTCGAACTGATGCTGTATCGCAGCGTGATCGGGATTTTCATCGTGGTCGGGATCGCGTTTTATGCGGGCAGTCTGCGTCAGATCCGGGCGCAGAAACTGGGGCTGCATCTGATCCGGAATATCTGTCATTTCATCGGGCAGAACCTGTGGTTCTTTGCGATCATGACGATCCCGCTGGCGCAGGTTTTCGCGCTGGAATTTACCACGCCGATCTGGGTGCTGCTGCTGTCGCCGCTGATTTTGCAGGAAAGACTGACCGGCATGGGGTTGATTGCAGCGCTGGTGGGTTTTGTCGGCATCCTGATCGTCGCCCGCCCTGACCCCAGCAATATGAGCCCCGGCCTGCTGGCCGCGGCGGGCTGTGCGGTGTTTTTCGCGCTGAGCGCGATTTACACCCGCAAGCTGACACGGACGGAAAGCGTGACCTCGATCCTGTTTTTCCTGACCACGTCACAGGCGGTTTTCGGGCTGATCACAGCGGGTTATGACGGCGATATCGCGGTGCCATCGCTGGCGCTGCTGCCCTGGGTTATCATCATCAGCATCGCCGGGCTGGTCGCGCATTATTGCCTGACCAAGGCGCTGGCCATCGCGCCTGCCAGCACGGTCATGCCGATGGATTTTGCCCGGCTGCCGACCATCGCCGTGGTCGGAATGCTGCTGTATGACGAGCCGCTGGAATTGCTGGTCTTTGTCGGGGCTGTGCTGATCTTTATCGGCAATTACATCAATATCCGGCAGGCCACCCGGGTGCCCGCGCGCTGAGCATCCGTAAAGCTCTGACAGGAGTTTTGAAGAACTGTGACGTTACGGCACAGAGTCAAGCTGACGTGGCGTCCATAATTGACCCGATGACACCACTTTCCCACAGTGTCTGACATATCAATGTGTGATATTCATGGGGGGAATAATGGTATGAAAACCACACTGACACTGGGGGCAGCCTTGCTGCTGACGACATCGATGGCACATGCGGTCGGGCTGGACAGGTCCGCGCAGAACATCGGGATCATTTTTCAAGACGGTAATTATGCTGAACTGAGCTTTGGCTATGTGATGCCAGACATCAGCGGCAATGACGTGGCCCTGTTCGGTGGCCGCGATACCGGCAATGTGGCCGAAGATTACGGCATCGCCGGGCTTGGATATAAGGCCGATATCAATGATCAGATGTCATTCGCGCTGATCATCGACGAACCTTACGGCGCCGACATCAGCTATCCGGTGGGTCAGTCCATCGCGCTGGGCGGCACAAAGGCAACGCTTGATTCCACCGCTATCACTGGTTTGCTGCGCTACAAGCTGAATGAAAACGTCAGTTTTCACGGCGGCGTCCGGGCGCAATCGACATCCGCTTCGGTGACATTGTCGGGCGCGGCCTATGGTGCCCCCTTTGGCACAACTCCCACCGGCCTGAGTGGCTATAGCGTTGATTTTGACCGGCATACGGGCTTTGGCTATGCCCTGGGCGGTGCCTATGAAATCCCTGAGATCGCGCTTCGCGTCGCGCTGACCTATTTTTCCGAGATCGAGCATCGGTTCCAAACATCCGACAATACCGGGGGCATTACACCCACGACTGTCACGACACCCCAAGCAGTCAATCTTGATTTCCAGACCGGTATTGCGGCCGACACATTGCTGTTCGGGTCGATCCGGTGGGCGGAATACAGCGTGGTCCAAGTGCGGCCCGCGACACTCAGAGGCACATCCCTGACCAATATCGAAGACGGTTTTGGCTATACCGTTGGTATCGGCCGCCGGTTCAATGATACTTGGTCGGGCAATGTCAGCGTCGGCTATGAACCAGAGGGCGATGACCTCGTGTCGCCACTGGCACCAACGAATGGCAATTATTCGGTCGGTCTGGGCGCGCAATATACGATGGATAACGTGATCCTGTCGGGCGGTGTGCGCTACATCGTTCCCGGTGATGCATCACCGCAGACATCCAATACAGCGCGTGCCAATTTCAGCGATAACAGTGCAGTCGCACTGGGCTTCAAGGTCGCTTACACCTATTGATCTGTCGCCTACCGGCAGCGACCGAACCCCGCCCCTCATCCGGGCGGGGTTTTTCATTGCCTCCCCGCATGATCCGGGTTGCGCTTGCCCGCGCAAAGCAGTCAATTCGCCGCCATGATACCTATGCAGAAAACCATGTCGGGCCGCGCCTGGGCGGAATTGTTGTTGCTGTCGCTGTTCTGGGGCGCATCTTTCCTGTCGGTGCATGTCGCATTAGAAGAGATCGGGCCGCTGACATCTGTCGCACACCGGACGTTCTGGGCGATGCTGATCCTATGGGCCTATGTTGCCGCGCGTCGCCTGACCTTGCCGCGAGAGGCACGGATCTGGGGCGCATTTCTGGTGATGGGGTTGCTGAACAACGTGATCCCGTTCAGCCTGATGGCCTGGGGGCAGTTGCATATCGAAACCGGGCTGACCGCGATCATGAATGCGTCAACCGCGATATTCGGCGGGATCACGGCGGCGGTTTTCCTTGCTGACGAGCGGATGACGATCCGCAAGGCCGTGGGTGTGGGCCTTGGGTTCTTTGGCGTCGCCACGGCGATCGGCCTGTCGGCGCTGACGCAGTTTGATCTGCGCTCTCTGGGGCAATTGGCGGTGCTGGGCGGTGCGTTCAGCTATGCTTTGGCGGGGGTCTGGGCGCGCAAAAATCTGGCCGGGTTGACGCCACAGGTCGCGGCGGCAGGGATGCTGGCGGGGTCGACGCTGATCGCGATTCCGCTGGCCTGGGCGCTGGAAGGGCCGATCTCTCTGGACCTGCAACCGCAGACATGGCTTGCCATCGGCTATTATGCGGTGATCGCCACGGCGCTGGCCTATCTGCTGTATTACCGCGTGCTGGCGATGGCGGGCAGTGGCAATCTGATGCTGGTCACGCTGATGGTCGCGCCGGTCGCGATCACGCTGGGCGCTGTGATCCTGGGCGAGGCTTTGCCACTGCGCGCCTATGCCGGTTTTGCGCTGCTCGCCTCAGGTCTGGTGGTCCATGACGGCAGGCTGGTCAAGGCCATCCAGCACCGCTTGCGCCGCGCGCAGGCCGGGGGCTAGACCGCCGCGCCCAAGCCGCGCCATCGTGACATCCATTGCGGTCTGTTGCGCTGTGGGGTCGGCAAGGACGGCAAGCACGGCATCAGCGATGGGTCCGGGCTGGCAGGCTTTGCCGATAAATTCGGGGATTGTGCGTGTGTCACTGACGAGGTTGACCAAGGTGACCGTATCGACCAACAGCATCCGGCTGATGATGATCCGGCTCAGCCATGCCATGTCATAGGCGATCACCATCGGTGTGTTATTGGCAGCAAGTTCCAGCGACACGGTGCCCGACGCCGCCAGCGCCACATCGGCACGGCGAAACCATGCCGCCTTGTCCGGGCTGGCGGGCGGCAGGATTGTCACCGGGACGGGCCAGTCTTGGGCCTGCACCAGATCATGCACATTGGCGGTGGTCGGAATGATGAAACGCGCATCCGGCACCTGTGCGGCGATCCTGGCGATGGCCTGCCCGAAACGGGGCGCAAGGCGGTTGACCTCGCCCTTGCGGCTGCCGGGCAGGACCAGGATCATTGTGCCAGCGCCAAGGGCTGCGGCATCATCGGCGCTGGCAATCGGGTCCGTCACCACCGGATGCCCGACGAAATCGCAGCGCATGCCCGCAGCCTGCATCAGAGGCGGTTCAAACGGGAACAAGGCCAGCACATGGTCGATATGCTGCGCCATATGCGCGGCGCGTTTCGGCCGCCAGGCCCAGACCGTCGGGGCGACGTAATGGACGGTGCGGATGCGGCTGCGTGCCTTGATCAGCTTTGCCACACGCAGGCAGAAATCGGGGCTGTCGATGGTGATCAGCACATCAGGCTGCGTATCGACGACCGCATCGGCCATCTGCCTGATCCGCGCTTTCAAGGCACGGTATTTCGGCAGGATTTCAGCCAGCCCCATGACCGACAACTCATCCATCGGAAACCGGCTGACCAGCCCTTCGGCCTGCATCAGCGGGCCGCCGACACCGTCAAATGTCACATCCGGGCGCAATTGTTTCAGCCCCGCCATCAGCGCCGCGCCGAGCTTGTCGCCCGACGCCTCGCCCGCGATCACGAACACCTTCATGCGCCGCCCTTTGGCCGGACCCAGAAACAACAACCGGCCTGACGCAGGATATCGCTGATCTGGTCAGGGTTCAGAACAATAACGCCCCCTGCCTCGACCACGATGCCTGCCAGCCCTGCCGCGACAGCACCGCGTGCGGTCTGCGGTCCGATCACGGGCAGATCGGCGCGGCGGTCCTGACCGGGCTTGGGTGCTTTGAACAGCACAGCGCCGCGCGCATCGACGGGGATGCCATCGGCCCCGGACAACCATTCAGCAGCAGAGCCGAGCAGCCCGCCCATCGCATCGACCGCGCCCCAAAGCGGGTCATCATCCGGCGCAAAGCGTGCGATCATGGCATCGGTGCCTTGCGTATCTTCGCGCGCGATCACCCTGCCCTGTTGCACGATACAGGCCTGCCCGATGTCCGCGCGGCCCATCGCGGCGATGGTCTGTTCGCCCAGTACCGCATCAAGCCTGATCTGTGGCGACACCAGCCCCGCCAGAATGCCCGGAGCCGGAAGAAGGTCCGGCGCCAGTTCATGCGCCGCGACGATATTGAACCCGGCATTTTCCAAGATCGCGATCACGCCGCGCAGGGTGCCGTCGTCGCCTTTGCCCATCGCCTCTTGCAGTTTTGCAACCAGAGGTTTTGTCGCCACGTCAATCTGGCGCGGATCAATAGCGGGGCGTTTCACCGCCCCTGCCATGCAGATATCGGTGATGCCGCGCGCGGCCAGATCAGCCAGAAACGTGCCCAGATGTTCGATGCGAAAGGTGATATCCGGCGTGATCTGCGGCGTGAACCCCTGCAGCGCACAGATCAAAGGCCGCTGTGGCAGACGCGCCAGCAATGCCGGTGGCAGATCGCCGGTGCCTGCGATCAGCGCCAGCATCAGCCCGGCGTCAGGAAATTGCGGTCGGTATGGCCAAGGATGAAACGGACCATATCCTGCACATAGGCGCTTTCGCTTTCGTCGCCCAATTTGCGGGCGCGGTCCTGAAAATTGCCTTCGCCATCTTTCAGCATCTGGAACGCAGCGCGCAAAGCGGTGATATCGGCGCGGTCCACGCCTTTGCGTTTCAGCCCGACAAGGTTCAGCCCGTCCAGCACGCCGCGCGGGCCTTGCACCAGACCATGCGGGACGACATCATTGGTGACCATGGTGACAGCACCGATGATCGCGCCTTTGCCGATCCGCACCCATTGATGCACACCGCACAGGCCGCCGATGATCACGTCATCCTCGATGACGCAATGGCCCGCCACGGCAGAGGAATTGACGATAATCACACGGTCACCGATCTGCGCGTCATGGGCGATATGACAGCCCGCCATGAACAGGCCATCATCGCCGATACGGGTGATGCCGCCGCCCTGCGCGGTGCCGGTGTTGATCGTGACATGTTCGCGGATACGGTTGCGCGCGCCAATGCGCAGCCGGGTTTTTTCACCTGCGAATTTCAGATCCTGCGGGATTTCACCGATCACGGCAAAAGGAAACACCGTGCTGCCCGCCCCGATATGGGTATCGCCGTCGATCACCACATGGCTTTTCAGGGTGACATTGTCGCCCAGCACCACATCGGGGCCGATCACGCAGAACGGGCCGATATCACAGCCCGCGCCGATCTGCGCAGTATCGGCGATCACGGCAGAGGGGTGGATCACCGCCATCAGCCCTGCATATCCATCATTGCGGTAAATTCCGCCTCTGCGGCCAGTTCGCCATCAACGGTCGCGACACCTTTGAAACGCCAGACCTTGCCACCCGGTTTGCCGCGTGTGGTTTCGACGCGCATTTCCAGCACATCACCCGGCACGACCTTGCGGCGGAATTTACAAGCATCAATCGCCATGAAGTAAACCAGCAGATCGCCATTGATCAGCCCGAGCGAGGCACCGACCATGACGGCGGATGTCTGTGCCATCGCCTCGACAATCGTCACACCAGGCATGATCGGGTTGCCGGGGAAATGGCCCTGAAAATAGGGTTCGTTCATCGTGACATTCTTGACGCCGACCGCCGATGTGGTGCCGTCGATGCTATGCACCTTGTCCACCAGCAGAAAAGGATAGCGATGAGGCAGGATTTTCTGGATCAGCTGGATATCGGCCTTGGTCACGGGGTCGGACATGAGTTTTCCTTGTTCTGGCAGCAATAGGGACCTGACTAGCAATCCCCGCGAGGCACGGCAAGCGTGGCTATTGCGTGCCATCGCCCAATGTGTCGTTGATCCGCGCGACGGCATCATCGGTGATATTGGCAGACCGCACCGACAAGATCACATTGCGCTGTTCCATCACCATGGCAGCGCCGCGTTCCAGCATGATACTGGCGACAACCGCCTGCACCCGTTCTTCGAATGCGGCACGGGCGCGGGTCGCCTCGGCGGCCAGTTCGCTGGTCTTGGCCTCGCGGTCGCGCCGGACCTCTTGTACCCGCGTGTCAAAGGCGGCGGCTTCGGCGCGAAAGGCGTCGGGGTCCATCGTGGGACGGCGTTGGGTCAGGCTGCGTTCTTCTTCGGTCAGACTCTGGACGATTTCGTCGTTTTCGATCTGTAATTGCGCTGATTTTTCGGCCAGATCGGCCGAGATGCGCCGGCCATATTCGGTTTCAAAGAACAATCTTTCGCTGTCGATGATCAGGACCTGCGGTCCGGCTGGCGCAACCTCGGCTGGCACGGTTGGCTGGGCTGCCACCGGCAGCGCCAGCAACAGCCAGACCATCATTGCGCGCCAGATCATCATCATCAGAAACTGGTCGAGATCGTCACGTCAAAGAACCGGGTCCGGTCGCGGTCCTGCACATCCAGCGGTTCGGTAAAGTTGAAACGTAATGGCCCGATCGGCGTGGTCCAGAAAATCGAGGCCCCGATGACCGACCGACCGGTGAAACTGTCGTAATCGACCAGCGTGCTGTCATATCCGGTTTCCCAGACCGAGCCGTAATCCAGAAATACCCCGCCCGACAGGCCGTATTCGCTGGGCAGACCCAGAGGGAATTCCGCCTCCAGCCGGGCGACGGCATAGGCGTTGCCGCCAAGGGCGTCGTCGAATGGTTCGACAGAGCGTGGACCGATCCCGCCGCCTTCAAAGCCGCGCATCAGACGGCTGCCAAGGAAGAAACGGTCAGTAACCCGGCTTTGCCCTTGCTGATAATCCAGATAGCCGCCTTCGACCGTGGCACGCAAAGTCACCTCTTCGTTCAGCACCATGCGTTCGGCACCGGCCAGCGCTGTCGTCTTGATGAACTGGCTGTCGCCAAAGCCGAATTCCTGACCAAAGCGCAGGATCACCCCAGCTGTCGGGTCCAGCCCGGTGCGGCGGTTGTCAAAGGTATAGGAATAGCCCAGCGAATTGGTGCTGACCGCGCCGATATCGCCCTCGTTCTGGATAATCGGGCTGGCCTCGTCAGAGATATTCGACAGATCAGTGTAATTATACGCATAGAACAGCGTCAGCCGCCCGTTTTCGCTGATCGGAAAGGCCAACGTCGGGCTGAACCGAAAGGATTGCGTGTCATAAAGCGCATTTTCACGGTTGGTCTGCAGATAAGACAGCTCTATCCCGCCGCGCAGATCGCGGCCCAGCAATTGTGGTTCGGCAAAACGGAACGACAGCCGCTGGTTCGACTCGGCGGTCGAGATATCGAAATCAAGCCGCTGGCCGCGCCCCTGAAAATTGCTTTGGCCGTAAGAGGCGATCAGCGCGATACCGGTGTCGATGCTGTAATTGGCCCCGAATGACAATGTGCCGGTCGGCCCTTCGGTGACATCGACATCGACGATCACCTGATTTTCCGAACTGCCCTGCCGGGTTTCGACGGCTGCATTCTGGAAAAACCCAAGCGCGCGAATCCGGCGGGCGGAATCAGCGATTTCGCGCGGGTTGAACGGGTCACCTTCGACGACGCGGACCTGATTGCGGATCACCCGGTCCAGCGTGGTACTGTTGCCCTGAATGTCGATCCGTTCGACAAAGACGCGCGGCCCAGAAACCAGCACATAATTCAGATCCAGCGTCAGATCGCGGTCATTGCGGGTGATGCGTGGTTCCACTTGGACAAAGTTGATGCCCTTTTGCACTGCCAGCCGTTCCAGACGGGTGATATCGGTGTCAATCGGCACCGGCGAATAGACGGCCCCGGCGCGCACCCGGATCGCATCCTGAAAATCAGCCGGATCGACACCTTCAATGGCGCTGCTGACGGTGACATTGCCGAAATTGAACCGCTGCCCTTCGCGGACATTGAAGGTCACCAGATAGGCATCGCGTTCCGGCGTCAGCGTGACATCGACATTCTGCACCTCGAAATCGGCATAACCGCGCGAACGGTAGAAATCGGTCAGCAATTCGCGGTCGCGCGCAATCCGGTCGGGCGAAAATGTATCGCGCGTGACCAGAGCCCGCAGAAAGCCTGCCTGTTTGGTATCCAGCACCCGCCGCAACCGTTCGGCGGAATAGGTGCGGTTGCCGAGGAAGGAAATCCGTTCAATCTCTGTCACGCCGGATTCGGTGACTTCAAACACCAGATCGACGCGATTTTCGGCCAGACGGATGATCCGTGGCGTGACCACGGCATTGATCCGGCCCTGGCTGGCAAAGGCTTGGGTGATCGCGGCGGTATCCGCCTCTGCCTGCACCGGGTTAAAGGCGCGGCGCGGTTCGGATTGCACCAGCGGCAAGAGCTGCGCATCACGGATGCGGCTGTTGCCTTCGATGCTGATGCGGTTGATCGTGGGGAATTCAACAACCCGGATCACCAGAGTGCCGCCCTGTGGAATGACATCCACCGTTTCAAAAAGACCCGATTCCCGGATCCGCTGCGCGGCATCGTTCAGTTCGGCGGTGCTGAACGTCTCGCCGGTGCGCAGACCAGCGACGGTCAGGATCGTGCCATCGGTGACGCGCTGGTTGCCTTCGATCGAAAAGCTGCTGAAGGACTGGCTTTGCCCGCTGGCAGGCCCTGTGGCCAGAACGGCCATCCCCGCCACCGTCGCAACCACGCGCGCCGTTGCCACGCCATGCGCCCAAGCGCGCCCACCAATTTTCTGCATTTCGACCGCCTGTCCTGAATTCCCAGTTGCAAACGGAGTAGCCGGATTGATTGTCGTTGTCAAAAAGACAAAACCAATGCGACCGCCTGATTTCCGCTGATTATTGCCGGTTCAAGGACAAAAGATTGTGTCATTGAGCACAGTGAAGGACATCATCGTCAGGATCAGCGCCAGACCAAGGAACATGAACACCTGCACGGCGCGATCACTGGGCTTGCGCCGGGTCACCGCCTCATAGGCGTAGAACATCAGATGACCGCCATCCAGCACCGGGATCGGGAACAGGTTGATTAGCCCGACCGCCGCCGACAAAGCCCCGATAAACCAGATGAAACTTTGCGTGCCTTGCCGCGCCATGGACCCGCTGGTTTCGGCGATACCGACCGGACCGGACAGGTTACAGGTCGATATCCGCCCGACGATGATATGATGCAGCGCCGAGATTGATGTCGTGGCGGTGTTCCACAATCCTTCGGCCCCAAGACGCCCGGCCTCGAACAGGCCGACCGTTTCGGTCTGCGCATCAAAGAACAATTGCCCGGTGATGCCGATCCGATAGGTCTGGGCAAAACCGCCGCCCGGCTGTGGCTCGTCCGTGATCCGGGGTGCCAGAGTCACATCCAGCACACGCCCGGCGCGCCAGATGGTCAGGTCCAGCGGCGCGCCTTCAGCGGCGATCACTTTTTCCTGCAATTGCCGGAAGGCAAAGATCGGGTCGCCATCCACGGCGGTAATCACATCACCGACCCGCAGCCCGGCATTATCTGCCGCCGAGCGTGGTGCCAGCGCGGAAATCATCGTCGGCATCAGATAGGGGCCGGTCACGTCGATCTGACGGCCATCGCGGATCACCGTATAGGTCAGGTTTTCCTGCAAGGGCAGCAGGTCCAGCAGGGTATCTTGCCGTTCGGTATCGGAAAACGGCACCCCTTCGACAGCAATGATCTGATCGCCGGGTTGCAGGTCAGATGTGAATTGCGCAGGCAGATCATAGGATTGGCCATAGGTGATCGGGTCAATCGTGCGGCCCTGATACATGATCGACCCGGTAAAGATCGCGATGGCGAGGATGAAATTGAACGCAGGCCCCGCCGCCACGGTCAGCGTGCGCGCCCAAAGCGGCGCGCCGGTCATGGTCTGCCGCGCCAGCGCAGGGTCAACGCTGTAGTCCGACCCGACACTGGCGGCATTGGCATCGCCTAGAAATTTGACATAACCGCCCAAAGGCAGCGCCGCGACCTGCCACAGGGTGCCGTGCTGATCCCTCCGGCTATAGATCACCGGGCCAAAGCCAAGCGAGAACACCTCTGCCTTGATGCCGCACCAGCGACCGACGATGTAATGGCCGTATTCATGGATCGCCACGATCACCGAAAGGGCCACGACGAAGGCCACGATCATGAAAGCGAAATTGCCAAACATCGGCACGAATTGCATCAGATCCAAGGTGTTATCCCAACTGCTTTATGATTTCGCCCGCATAGATCCGGGCCAGCCTGTCGGCCTCTAACACGCTATCTAGGGTCATGTCCCGCATTTGCAGCCCACCCTGGGATGACATTTTGTCGAGCGTCCCTGCGACAACCGCCGACATCTGCAAAAACCCGATATCACCGGCGATGAACCCATCCAGCGCGCGCTCCTTGGCCGCGTTGAACACTGCACCGGATAAGCCCCCGGTTTCCATGACAAATCGTGCGAGGGCTAAGGCAGGATATCGGTCCTCATCCGGGGCCTCGAACGTCAGCGATCCAATTTTCGCCAGATCGAGCCGTTCGACCGGCAGATGTTTACGCTCGGGCCAATGCAGCGCATAACCAATTGCGTGGCGCATATCAGGCGGGCCGACATGGGCCATCAACGCCCCATCGTTGAACCCAACCATGGCGTGGATCAGGCTTTCGCGATGCACCAAGACTTCGATCATACTGGAAGGCACGCCAAAGAATTCTTTGGTTTCAATCAGTTCCATCGCCTTATTGAACATCGATGCGCTATCAATCGTGATCCTTTGCCCCATGTCCCAATTGGGATGGCTGGATGCCTGCGCCAAAGTCGCCGTCGCCAGTTGTTCCTTGGGCCAGTCGCGGAACGCGCCACCGCTGGCGGTGATGATGACGCGTTCGACCGCTGCCATATCTTCGCCGACAAGTGCTTGAAAAACAGCGGAATGTTCGCTGTCTACCGGCAGGATCGTTGCCCCCGCCGCCTGTGCCCGCGCCATCAGCAAGGGGCCAGCGGTGACAAGGGATTCCTTATTCGCCAGCGCCAAGGTCGTGCCATGGTCCAACGCCACCATCCCCGGCATCAGCCCCGCCGATCCGATAATCGCGGAAAGCGCCCAATCAACAGGCCGCGCCGCAGCCTCGGCAATGGCGCCATCGCCTGCGGCGACTTCAATGCCAGTACCGGACAGGGCGTTTTTCAATTCGTCATAGCAGTCATGGTAACAAGTCACCGCAAGATCGGCGCGTAACAGCTTGGCATCATGTGCCAATTGTGCGATATTTCGTCCACCGGTCAAAGCGACGACATCATAGGCATTCGGATCGCGCGCGATCAGGTCCACCGCGCTTTGCCCGATAGATCCGGTTGCGCCGAACAAGGTGATCCGCCTCAAAACGCGACTCCGGGGATATCAAAGATATCAGCGATGACGATCATAAAGATCGCCCCACCCAGCAAAGCATCGAACCGGTCGAACAACCCGCCATGGCCGGGGATCAGGGTGGAACTGTCCTTGACCTTCATCCGGCGTTTCAGCGCGCTTTCGGCGATATCGCCCATCTGCCCGGCCAGGCTAAGCGCCATCGACAGCGGAATGATCACCAGCCCGACATTGGTGAACAGGGTAAAGATATACCCGACCAAGGCCGCGCCAAGCCAGCCTGCCGCAGTGCCGGACCATGTTTTCTTGGGGCTGATCGCGGGCCAGAATTTCGGACCGCCGATGGCCTTGCCCGCGAAATAGCCAAAGATATCAGTGACGATCACCACCACCATCAGCCATAGAATCCAGGTAAAGCCGAAATCATTGCGGAAATGCACCAGACCCCAGCCTGCGATCTGGATGCCAAAGGCGAAGATAAAGAATGTCTTGATCTCGGTGCGCAATTGCGTGGCCCCGATCACCGGCGCGATCAGGAACATCAGCAAGGCCCAGTTGCTGTCATAGGTCAATTGCCCAGACATGACCGAGGCGACCAATGCCGCCAGCAACATCCCCTTGGTCGGTTCTGCCGGGCGGATCATCATCCACAGTTCCCAGACCATCACGGCGGATACGAAGACCACCAGCATCTGGAACCAGACACCACCCAGAATAACGCCCACGGCCCCGATCAGGGTCATCGCCGCACCAGAGGCAAAACGGATCGTCAGATCATCCCATTTCGCTGGATTTGGTGCCGTCCCCGACATGATCAGGCCAGAACAGCGCCAAAGCGGCGGTCGCGCTGGCCATATTTTGCCAGCACCCGCCCGAATTCAGCCGCCGTAAAATCAGGCCAGAGCGTATCGACAAATTCGTATTCCGCATAGGCCGATTGCCAGAGCAGGAAATTGGAAATCCGCGCCTCGCCACTGGTGCGGATCACAAGGTCAGGGTCGGGTAGGAAATGGGTGTCCAGAAACCGCGCCAATGTTTCGGCATCGACATCCTTATGGGTCAAACGGCCCATCTCGATCTCATAGGCCAGACGTTTCGCAGCCCGGGTCACTTCATCCCGGCCGCCGTAATTCAGCGCGATGGTCAGATGCACCAGATCATTGTCTGCGGTCAGCAATTCCAGATTATCCATCAGGCTGACCAGCTTTTCATCCAGCCGGATACGGTCGCCGATAAAGCGGACCCGCACACCATTTTCCAGCAACGACATCGCCTCGCGCTGGATATATTTCCGAAACAGGGTCATCAGCCCCGCCACCTCGGTCTGGGTGCGTTTCCAGTTTTCCGTCGAGAACGCGAAAAGCGTCAGATATTTGACGTCATGGTCGGGACAGGCCTTGAGAATTTCGCGCACCCGGCGCGCGCCCGCATGGTGGCCCATCAACCGGGGCCGCCCGCGTTGCTGGGCCCAGCGGCCGTTGCCATCCATGATGATGGCGACATGGCCGGGGCCGTTTGTGTCACTTTGCTGGCGCATAACGGCCCCTTTGGCTTGGTCTTCAGACCTGCATGATTTCGGCTTGTTTGGTTTCCAGCGTCTCATCGACGGTTTTGATATGCGCGTCGGTTAGTTCCTGCACGGTGGTTTCCCAGAATTTCTGGTCATCCTCTGACAGGCCGTCGCCCTTTGCCTTTTTGATCTGGTCCATGCCGTCGCGGCGCAGGTTGCGGATCGAAACCCGCGCACTTTCGGCATAATTGCCCGCGACCTTGGTCAGTTCGCGGCGGCGTTCTTCGTTCAGCTCGGGGATCGGCAGCATGATGATCGTGCCGTTCAGCTGCGGATTGATCCCCAGCCCGCTGTCGCGGATCGCTTTTTCAACCTTGTTCACCAGACCCTTGTCCCAGACGTTGATCGTCACCATCCGTGGTTCGGGCACGTTCACCGTGCCGACCTGGTTGATCGGCGTGGGCGATCCATAAGCATCCACCATGATCGGTTCCAGCATCGAGCCAGAGGCGCGCCCTGTGCGCAAAGACGCCAGTTCCACCCGCAGATTGGCAATGGCCCCGTCCATCCGGCGGGCAAGATCATCGGTATCAAGTTCAAAATCGTCAGACATGGTTTATTCTTCCTTCGCAGTCCTGCCGCGTTAACTTCCTCTAGGGCAATGCTGCCCTTTTGTATAGCCGGGCGTTAATCGCTGACGGTGGTATAGGTGCCCTCGCCCGCCAGAATACCTTTGAAACCGCCCGGTTCATCCAGTGAAAACACGATGATCGGCAGGTCATTGTCGCGCGCCAAGGCGATGGCGCTGGCATCCATCACACCGAGATGTTTCTGCAACACCTCGTCATAGCTGACCTTGTCGTAACGCACCGCATCGGCATGTTTGACCGGGTCCTTGTCATAGACGCCATCGACCTTGGTGCCTTTAAAGATCGCTTCGCAATTCATCTCATTGGCGCGCAGGGTCGCGGCGGTATCGGTGGTGAAATAGGGGTTGCCGGTGCCTGCGGCAAAGATGCAGACGCGTTTCTTTTCCAGATGTCGCACAGCGCGGCGGCGGATATAGGGTTCGGCCACTTCGTTCATTGTGATCGCCGAAATCACGCGGGTGTGGATGCCCAGTTCTTCCAGCGCCGATTGCATCGCCAGCGCATTCATCACCGTGGCGATCATGCCCATGTAATCGGCGGTGGTGCGTTCCATCCCCTGCGCGGACCCTTGCAAGCCGCGAAAGATATTGCCACCGCCGATGACCATGCAAATCTCGACGCCCAGATCGTGGACCGATTTGACCTCGCGCGCGATCCGCTGAACAGTGGGGGGATGCAGACCAAAGGCGGTATCGCCCATCAGCGCCTCGCCCGAGATTTTCAGCATGACCCGTTTATAGGTCGTTTTTGGTGTCTCGGTCATGGCATTCCCCTGTGGCGCTGGTTTGGCGGCAAAATGTCTTAAAACGGGCGCAGGTTCAATGCTGCTTGTCACAATATGCAGGACCCGTCAGTAAGGGCATGCCATGATCAAGATACCCCCCGATAAACCCGTGCTGATTGCCGGACCGACAGCCTCCGGCAAATCGGCGCTGGCCTTGGATATCGCCACCCGTCAGGGCGGGGTGATCGTCAATGCCGATGCCTTGCAGGTTTTCGCAGGCTGGCACCTGCTGACAGCACGTCCGCATGCCGATGATCTGGCGCAGGCGGATCATGTGCTTTACGGCCATGTGCCCTATGATGCGCCCTATTCCGTGGGCCATTGGCTGCGCGATCTGGGGCCGTTTCTGCACGGATCGCAGCGCCCCATCATCGTCGGCGGCACCGGGCTGAACTTTCATGCGCTGACGCAGGGGTTGGCGGATATCCCCGCCACACCGGATGATCTGCGCGCGCAGGCCGATCAAATCCCCCTGCCCGATCTGATCGCCGGTCTGGACCCGGTGACATTGTTGCGGATTGATCAACAAAACCGGATGCGAGTGCAACGCGCCTGGGAGGTGCAGCAGGCAACCGGCCGGTCACTGGCTGATTGGCAGGACGCCACGCCCGCGCCGTTGTTGCCGCTGGATGCCTGTGTCGCGATCACGCTGGACGCGCCAAAAGACTGGCTGAATGACCGGATCAGCCGGCGCTTTGACCAGATGCTGGACCAGGGCGCGCTGGAAGAAGCGCGCGCCATGCTGCCATTCTGGGACCCTGCGCATCAATCTGCCAAGGCGATCGGCGCGCCCGAACTGATCGCGCATCTGCAAGGACGGATGACGCTGGATGACGCGCGCGATGCCGCGATCATCGCCTCGCGCCAATATGCTAAACGGCAGCGGACCTGGTTCCGCGCCCGGCACAAGGCCTGGCATCACCTGCCCGCCGATCATCTTGATAAATCTGCAACAATTCTATTGTCTACATAACAGCATATTGTCCGAACATGGCTTTGCCGACAGAATCACCCATGTTTCCTGTCGAAAGGGTGTTGTGATGAACATAATGCATCAAGTCCCACCAACGCTGGCGCTGGCACCTTTGTCGCATGGCGGTGCCGCCATGCGCTGGCGCAATGAGGCGATGCGCAGCCATGCCAGCGGCCGGTTGATCCTGATCACCAAAGGTCAGGGCCGGATCACCGTCGCCGGGCTGACCAATGGCTATGGCCCCAACAACCTGATCTATCTGCCACCGCAGACCATGTATGGGATCGAGGTTGGCCCCACCGTCTATGGCCAGATCCTGGCGCTGCCCGATCCCGCCGACTGGCCCAGCACCCCGGTGCATCTGCGGTTGCTGGATGTCTGGCTGCAGAAAGAGGCGGTGCAGTTTATCGAACAGATCGAAAAGGAACTGCAACCCATCGGCGATACGAA
This sequence comes from Loktanella sp., assembly GCA_017390475.1. Classification (GTDB taxonomy): domain Bacteria; phylum Pseudomonadota; class Alphaproteobacteria; order Rhodobacterales; family Rhodobacteraceae; genus Yoonia. Next base: position 43,849 of record JAFPBO010000051.1, on the reverse strand, counting down.
AGCCGCACAGCATTGGGCGGCGCTGCTGGCGATCTTTGTCGGCAGGCAGGCCCGCGCCCAGATTGCCACCCCCAATGACGACCGGCGCAACAGTGCCGCCGCCAAGCTGGTGGCGCGTTATACCCAGCTGATCGCACGGGATTTCCGGCTGGACCGCAGTGTTGCCAGCTTTGCCGATGAACTGGGCGTCACCCCGACCCATCTGGCGCGCTGCTGTCAACAGGTCGCGGACCGCTCGGCGCTGGCCCTGCTCAATGACCGCATCCATTACGAGGCCTGCACCCTGTTGCGCGACACCGGCACCCCGGTGAATGAGATCGCGCAAATGCTCGGCTTTGCCTCGGCGGCCTATTTCACCCGCAGTTTTCACGACAAGACCGGCCAGACCCCGACAGGCTTTCGCCGCAATCACGGCAAAGCGATGGCAAAGTGACCTGTCAGCTTGGTTGACCTTATGGGCAAAAGCGGCGCAACTGTGGCCATCCGCCCAGAGCGCCGATAGACTGACCCCCGGAGGACGATGCGATGACCAGACCAGACCCGGCCCGGCACCCGATTGCCAAGGCCTATGTCCGCGACGCACAGGCGGGCAAACTGGACCGGCGCGCCTTTCTGGCCCGGGTGACAGCGCTGGGGGTCACCGCCCCTGCCGCCTATGCCATGCTGGGTCTGACCGCACCGGCCCGCGCCGAAGATCAGCCGCCGCAGCAGGGCGGCACTTTGCGGATGCAGCTGGATGTCCGCTTGCTCAAGGACCCGCGCTGTTTTGACTGGCCGCAACTGGCCTTTATCACCGCAGGCTGGCTGGAATATCTGGTCGAATACCACAATGACGGTAGTTTCCAGCCCATGCTGCTGCGCGACTGGGAGGTGAATGACAATGCCACCACCTATATCCTGCATATCCGCCCCGGCGTGACCTGGAACGACGGCAGCGCCTTTACCGCCGCCGATGTGGCGCGCAATATCACCGGCTGGTGTGACACCACGCTGGCGGGCAATTCCATGGCGGCCCGGTTTGCGGTGCTGATTGATCCAATCACCGGACAGGCACTGGAAGGCGCGATCGAGGTGATCGACGATCTGACCGTGCAGCTTAATCTGCCGGTCCCCGATATCACGCTGATCGCGGGCATGTCAGATTACCCTGCCGCGATCACCCCGGCGGATTTCGATCCCGAAACGATGCTGGAAAACCCTGTCGGCACCGGCCCCTATCTGCCGGAAAATGTGGTGGTGGGCTCTGGCGCGGCGCTGGTGCGCAACCCCGATCATGATTGGTGGGGTTATGCGGCTGAAAAAGGCGCTTATCTCGACCGGATCGAATACCGCGATCTGGGGGCGGACCCGTTGGAATGGGTCACCGCCGCGCTGGCCGAAGAGATTGATATGACCTATGAAACCGTCGGCGAATTTGTCGATAGTTTCAACGCCATCGGCTGGGAGGAATCGGCGGTCGCCTCCTCCTCGACGATTGTGATCCGGCCCAATCAACTGGCCGAGGTCGATGGCATCCGTCCCTATGCCGATAAACGCGTGCGGCAGGCGATTGCGATGGCGGTCGATAATGCCATCTGTCTGGAACTGGGCTATGCCGACCGGGGTGAGGTCGCGCGCAATCAGCACGTCGGCCCGATGCATCCGGCCTGGGCCGATGTGCCCGCCTTGCCGAATGATCCCGCCCGCGCGCTGGAATTGCTGACAGAGGCCGGGATGGCCGATTTCGAGATGGAACTGGTGTCGATTGACGACGACTGGCGCAAGAACACAACCGATGCCGTCGCCGCGCAATTGCGCGACGCCGGTTTCAACGTGCGCCGCAGCGTGATCCCCGCCGCGACATTCTGGGGCAACTGGACACAATATCCGTTTTCATCCACCGATTGGGGCCATCGCCCGATAGATACTCAGACGCTGGGGCTGGCCTATCGCTCTGGCGAGGCATGGAATGAAACCGGCTTTGCCAATCCTGAATTCGACGCGCTGCTGGCCGAGGCGAACGCCCTGCCCGATGCCGATGCGCGCCGCATTGTCATGGCCAAACTGCAGGAAATCATGATCGAAGAAGGCGTGACCCTGCAACCCTATTGGCGCACGATGTATCGCCATGCGCGACCGGGGTTTGTCGGCTGGGATATCAATATATCCTATCTGCCGCAGATTTACCGGCTGGGGCTGCGCCCGGCGTGACCCGCTATTGCCCCCAGACCGCCAGCACATAGCCCTGGGTTTCGACAAAAGGCGGGATACCGCCATGCCGCGCCACAGCACCCGGCCCCGCATTATAGGCCGCCAGCGCCAGCGGCCAACTGCCAAAGGCCTGATGCTGCATCCGCAGATAGCGCGCGCCACCGTCCAGATTAGCGGCAGGATCGCGCGGATCAACGCCCAGATCGCGCGCCGTTTCCGGCATCAGCTGCGCCAGACCGATGGCACCCTTGCGTGACACGGCCTGCGGGTTCCAGCCGCTTTCCTGCTGGACCAGCCGCAGGAACAGGTCCTCTGGCACGCCGTGGCGCAGGGCCGCGCTGCGCGCCAGATCCAGATAGGGGCCGGTATAACGGCCCTGATAGCTGGCCATCGGCGGTGGCACGATGGCGCGGGGCGGTTGCAGGCTGACCGAACGGGAATATTGCTGTGCCGCACGGGTGTCGAGCAATTTTGTCTGGTTTTGAAACAGCGTGACGCGGTCCTGACCCGCCGCCGCTTGTGCCATAGCACAAAGGGCCAGGACTGCGGTTATTCTGGTAAAGGATTTCATGTGAATAAGCCTCTGAACAGCGACAATCTAGCTGAATGACGCCGGTTGGCCAAGCTACGAAAATCTTTGACCGGCGTTAAACCGCGCTTAACCTTGTTGTGGTAAAGCGGGTCTGTCACAAAAGCGCGAATAGAATCGAAGGAGATGCCATCATGGCCGGATCAGTGAACAAAGTTATTCTTATCGGCAATCTGGGTGCCGATCCTGAAATCCGCAGCTTTCAGAATGGCGGCAAAGTGGCCAATCTGCGCATCGCGACGTCAGAAACCTGGAAAGACAAAAACACCGGCGAACGCCGCGAAAAAACCGAATGGCACACGGTCGCGATCTTTTCCGACGGTCTGGTGCGCGTGGTCGAACAATATCTGAAAAAAGGTGCCAAGGTTTATATCGAAGGCAAGCTGCAGACCCGCAAATGGCAAGACCAATCCGGCGCTGACCGCTATTCCACCGAGGTGGTGATTCAGGGTCTGGGCGGCACACTGACCATGCTTGACGGCCGTGGCGAAGGCGGCGGCGGTGGCGGCGGTTATTCCGGCGGTGGCAGCAGCGGTGGCAATCAGGGCGGCTATGATGACGGTGGCTATGGCGGCGGCAGTCGCGGCGGCCCATCGGGCGGCAGCGATATGGATGATGAAATTCCGTTTTGATGCCGGATGAACATCGCACCTGAATTCCAGGTCCTGATCCTCAATGCGGTGATCCTCGGGATCGCCTATCTGGGGATCTATCCGGGCTTGAAGCAAAAGACCCTGCGCAAGATGATGCAGGTCGATCTGGTGCTGGCGGCCCTTGCGATCACCGTCGCAGGGGCGCTGTTCTGGGGATCAGACGTGCGGTTCAACATGTTGATATTTCACAGTAATTGGGCCGTCTTTTCCACCATCACATTAATGCTGATCGAAGCACCGTTGTTCTATCTCTTTATCCGCAAATACGGGATCAAACTGACCGACGACACGTGATCAGCGCGCCGCACGGCAGTATTTTCAACAGGCACAGGATGCTTCCCCGCGGGGAAGATAAAGCCATGTCACCTTCCCCGCGGGGAAGATTAAGACACCGGCACCTTCCCCGCGGGGAAGGTTTAATTGTCGTCCGGGCAACGCGCGCTTACCTGTCGTCATTCTTCCCCGCGGGGAAGGTGCCGGTCCGTCACGACACGGGCGCGGCTCAGGATCGCAGCGCGTCGCGCAGCAGGTCCAGCACCGCGTCGCCGGGCACATCCGACGTGATAAACGCCTCACCGATGCCGCGCGCCAGAATGAACCGCAGCTTGCCATCCTGCACTTTTTTATCCTGCCCCATCAGATGCAGCAGCGCCTCTGCCCCCGGCAGGTCACCAGGGATGTCGCTGATATCGACCTTCATCCCCATTGCCCGCAGATGGGCGCGGACCCGGCTGGGGTCTTCCTGGCTGCACAGACCCAGCCTTGCCGACAGCTCAAACGCCAGGGCACAGCCGATGGCGACCCCTTCGCCATGCAGCAGCCGGTCGGAATAGCCGGTCGCGGATTCAAGCGCATGGCAGAATGTATGGCCAAGGTTCAGCAACGCGCGGTCGCCCTGTTCGGTCTCATCCCGCCGGACGATATCGGCCTTCATTTCGCAGGACCGTGTAACGGCGCGCACCCGCGCATCCATATCGCCTGCGGCCATGCCGGGCGCGGATGTCTCCAGCCAGTCGAAAAAGGCCGCATCGCCCAGCAAACCGTATTTCACCACCTCGCCATAACCTGCCAGAAAATCCCGTTCCGGCAAGGTGCCCAGCAGATAGGTATCGGCCAGCACCAAGGCCGGTTGGTGAAAAGCCCCGATCAGGTTCTTGCCATGCGGCGAATTGATCCCGGTCTTGCCGCCCACGGAACTGTCGACCTGCGCCAAAAGGCTGGTTGGGATCTGCACGAAACGCACACCACGGCGCAGGATTGCAGCGGCGAAACCTGCCAGATCACCGATCACCCCGCCACCGAAAGCGATGACGCAATCCTTGCGTTCGACCTTTTGCGCCAGCAGCCATTCGGTGACATGTTCCAGCTGGGTCCAGCTTTTCGTGGCCTCGCCCGGCGGCAGCGCCAGCGCAGAAGATGTCAGACCGGCAGCGGACAAGGCCCCCTGCAACCCCGCCAGATGCAAGCGCGCGACATTGTCATCAGTGATGATGCAGATATGCCGCCGCCCGCCCAAAGCCGCCAGATGCGCCCCTGCCTGCGCGATCAGACCGGGGCCGATGTGGATGTCATAGGCGCGACCGGGCAGGTCAACATGGACTTTGGCGGTCATGACGTCTCCAGAATATCGGGGCGGCTGGCCAGCAGGCGCAGCGCGCTTTGTGTCGTTTCCTCGATCGAGGCGTGAAAACTGATCGGCAGGCGCAGCCCGGCCTGGGCATAGATGTCACGCCGTTCAGCCAGCAACCGGGCCAGCGTGCCCTTGGGATCAGGGGTGCGCAGCAACGGGCGCGTGTCCTTGTGCCGGACCCGTTCCCACAGCGTTTCCAGATCGGCATCCAGCCAGATCGCCACCGCATCGCGCGCGATCATCTCGCGGTTCTGCGCTGCCAGAAACGCACCGCCGCCCGTCGAGATGATTCCCGGCGCGCCGGTCAGCAGACGCCGCAACACCTCTGTTTCGCGGGCGCGAAAGAAGGTTTCGCCATCGCGGGCAAAGATTTCCGCGATGCTCAGCGCGGCAGCCTCTTCGATCGCACTGTCGCTGTCGACAAAAGCCACATCCAGCGCCAGCGCCAGCGCACGCCCGATGGCGGTCTTGCCAGACCCCATCATCCCCACCAGGACCACCTTGCGGTTGAGTCGATATGCTGCGCCGGGCGCCATGCCGCCTCCTTTGCTGTCATTTCGGCCAACAGATGCCGAATTGAAAGATTTCCGCATGAATGCCGTGATATTCCCTGAAAGACCATATATAAACGCGACATAGGTGGCGGTCAGACCACGGAACGGGGCAATCAAGGCGGGCAGGCAATGTGGCGGTTCTTTAAGGCGATAATCTTTCTGGTCATCCTGCTGGCGATCGGGATGGTGGGCTATGCCTATGTCGGGCCCTGGCTGTTCCCTGCGGATTTTGCCGCCCCCATGCAAGAGGTGACCCGCCCTGTCACGCTTGATTAAATCCACCCTGCTGGCAACGGGCGCGATTCTCTGGGCCCATGTTGCTGCGGCGCAGGGCCCATTGTCGTCGATTGACTGGCTTTCGGCAGAGGCGGTCACCAATACCCAGCCCGACGAAGCGCCGGTCACCGACAGTGCCATGGCACCCGAAATCAGCGTCGCGCCGCTAGACCGGCTGTCAAAAGATCCGGTTGGCCTGCTGCCCTCTGACGTCACCGGGCTGCCGCGCAACATCTGGGCCGCCAGCAGCGAGGCTACGCTGGTTGAACTGGTCGGGCAGGACCGGCGCGAATCGCTGCCCGCGATCCGTGAATTTGTCAAAGTGCTGATGCTGGCAGAGGCGGACCCGCCACTGGGTGCCGGTGCCGAAGGTGCGTTGTTTCTGGCGCGGGTGGACAAGCTGGTCGAACTGGGTGCCGTCGAACAGGCCAAGGCGCTGGTCGAACTGGCGACACCCGACACCAATGCCGTGTTCCAGCGCTGGTTTGACGTGTCCTTGCTGATGGGAACCGAGGATGCGGCCTGTCGGGTGATGAATGACATGCCTGATCTGGCCCCCACCTATATCGCTAGGGTGTTTTGTCTGGCGCGTGGCGGCGAATGGGCCGTGGCCGTGTTGTCGCTGAACACCCACCGCGTGCTGGGCGACATCACCACCGCCGAAAGCGATATGCTGGCGCGGTTTCTGGACCCCGAATTATTTGAAGGCGACCCGGCCCTGCCGCCACCGACAGAGGTAACGCCGCTGGTCTTCCGCCTGCACGAAGCCTTTGGCGAACCGCTGGTCACATCCAACCTGCCGCTGGCCTTTTCGCATGCCGACCTGCGCGGCAATAACGCGTGGAAAGCCCAGCTGGAAGCGGCAGAGCGTCTGGCCCGGCAGGGCGCGGTGTCGGAAAATGTGCTGCAGAATTTCTACACCGCGCGCACGCCTGCCGCCTCTGGCGGGATCTGGGACCGGGCCTCGGCGATGATCCGGCTGGATAATGCCGTCACGGCTGGCGATGCAGAAGCTGTGTCACAGCACCTGCCTGCGGCCTGGGATGCGATGAAGCAGGCCCGGACAGAGGTGCCTTTTGCCAAACTTTACAGCCTGGCGCTGCAAGAAATGGACCTGACGGGCGAGGCCCGCGATATCGCGCATCGCGTCGGGCTGTTATCGGCCGAATATCGCAGCGTCGCAGAAAAGCTGACCGAACAGGACGACGGTTTCGATCCGTTCCTGATCGCCATCGCCAATGGTCGCCCGCAGGATGTGCGCGTCACCACGCCACGGGCGCTGGCTATTCAGGCGGCCTTTGCCGGTGCCCCTGCCCCGACCGAACTGCAATCTCTGGTCGCCAACGGCAAAACCGGCGAGGCGATGCTGCGCGCGGTGATCCTGTTCAACGAAGGCTATGCTGGAGAGGCGCGGTCGCTGACCGATGCCTTGGCCCTGTTCCGCCTTGTCGGATTGGAAGACGTCGCGCGTCAGGCGGCCTTGCAACTGATGATCCTGGACCGGGCAACGTGACCGGCCCGGCCGCCATGGCCCGCTGGGTGCAGACGTTTTTGCAGGCGCAGGCGGCGGAACTGGATGCGGCGACCAATACGCAACTGGCCTATGCCCGCGATCTGCAAGGTTTCGCGGCATGGCTGACCGACAAGGGCCTGCATTTCAGCCATGTCACGCAGGACCAGATTGAAAGCTATCTGATTGACTGCGCGGCTGAAGGGCTGGCCAAATCCACCCGCGCCCGCCGTCTGTCCGCGATCAGGCAATTGTTCCGGTTCGCCTTTGACGAAGGCTGGCGCAGCGATAACCCTGCCATGCAGATTAAAGGACCAGGGCGCGCACAGCGCCTGCCAAAGACACTTGATCTGGCAGAGGTGGACCGGCTGCTGGACGCCGCCCGCGCCAGCAAAGGCGACGGGTTGCGCAATAGCTGCCTGATGGAACTGCTTTATGCGACCGGGATGCGGGTGACTGAACTTGTCAGCCTGCCGGTTTCTGCAGCACGCGGTGATCCACGGATGTTGCTGGTGCGCGGCAAGGGTGGCAAGGAACGGCTGGTGCCCTTGTCGCCCCCCGCCCGCGCCGCGATGGCAGAATATCTGACCGCCCGCGATGCCGCAGAAGAAGCCGCGCGCAAAGCGGGCAAGCCCGCGTCGAAATATCTGTTCCCCTCGCATGGCACATCCGGACATCTGACCCGGCACAGATTCTTTGCGCTGATCAAGCAATTCGCGGTCACGGCAGGAATTTCGCCCGCAAAGGTGACGCCGCATGTGCTGCGCCATGCCTTTGCCACCCATCTGCTGGCGGGCGGCGCTGATCTGCGGTCGATCCAGACGATGCTGGGCCATGCCGATATTGCCACCACCGAAATCTATACCCATGTGCTTGACGCGCGTTTGACCGAGCTGGTTTTGCAACATCATCCTTTGGCAAAACCGGGAAAGGCTTGATCCCTCGGCGCGCGCAGACGATATAGGGGCAAACCACCTGAAAGCATGTGATGGATCCCGCGACAATTGACGCTACTTTCTGGGCAACGGCGGGGGCGATCGTCGTCCTGCTGGTGTTCTCTGCCTTCTTCTCTGGCTCTGAAACCGCGCTGACCGCCGCATCGCGCGGCAAATTGCGGTCATTGGCAGATAAAGGGTCCAAAGGTGCCGAACAGGCGCTGAAAGTGACCGAAGACAATGAACGGCTGATCGGCTCTGTTCTGTTGGGCAATAATGTCGTCAATATTCTGGCGACCTCGCTGGCGACGGCGCTGCTGACCAAGGTATTCGGCCAGAACGGCGTCGCCGCCGCGACGCTGATCATGACGCTGCTGGTGCTGATCTTTTCCGAGGTTCTGCCGAAAACCGTTGCCATCACCAACCCGGAAAAAGTCGCCTCGCTGGTCGCCCGCCCGATCAGGCTGATCGTGCTGGTCTTTGCCCCGGCCGTGACAGCGGTGCGGCTGCTGGTGCGCGGCGTTCTTTATCTGTTTGGCGTGCGGACTGATCCCGACAGCAATATTCTGGCAGTGCGCGAAGAAATCGCCGGGGCCCTGCAACTGGGCCATTCCGAAGGCTGGGTCGAAAAAGAAGACCGCGACCGCGTGCTGGGCGCGCTTGATCTGAACGAACGCACCGTGGAAGAGGTGATGTTGCACCGGTCCGGCATTGAAATGGTCGATGCGGCGCTGCCAGCCGAGGATATTCTGGCGCAGATCCTGCAAAGCCAGCATACAAGGTTGCCGCTATACCGCGATAATCCTGAAAACATCGTCGGCGTGATCCATGCCAAGGATCTGTTGCGCGCGATGCATAAATTGCTGGGCGGTGCCGAGGTCGATGGCCAGGGATTGGCCGCCTTTGACGTGATGCGGGTCGCGATGCCCCCCTATTTCGTGCCGGAAACCACGACCCTGGGCGATCAGATGCGCAATTTTCTGAAACGAAAGACGCATTTCGCGCTGGTGGTCGATGAATATGGCGGGCTGGAAGGTCTGATCACGCTCGAAGACATCCTCGAAGAAATCGTGGGCGAGATTGCCGATGAATTCGACGAACCCGAGGATGACCAGATCGAAGCCACCGCCGATGGTGCCTATATCGTCGATGGCGGGATCACGATCCGCGACCTGAACCGGGCGCATGACTGGCAATTGCCCGATGACGAGGCCAATACAGTCGCCGGTCTGGTGATCCACGAGGCGCAGATGATCCCGGTCGTGGGACAGGTGTTTTCCTTCCACGGTTTCCGGTTTGAAGTGTTGGCCAAAGAAGAAAACCGGATTGCGACATTGAAGGTCCGTAAACTTTAACCGCAGTGTCTGCGGGCCCGGAAGGCCCGCCGCATTGCCGCAGCTTTGGCTTCTTATTTCCCAAAATACTCATCTTATCCCGGATAACATCCGGGACCGGCGCAGTGCTGTGCCCCACGGACGCAAGAGATTCTTAACCTTTCCGTGCAAGGTTAGGTTTGCCGGTCCTGTGACATGGGTCTGGTTATTCTCCCTGAACACTGGCCGCACCTGCGGGTGCGGCACTTTTGCCCAGCCGGGGCCCGAATCCGCCCGGAATTACTGTTGACGTGTGGCGGGCAGTTGCGTAAATTTCGCGCAATAGTCGGGTAAGTCCGACAGGGAGCATCACCAAAGGGGTCCGGCAACGGACCCTTTTTTACGCCCGGCAGATGGCGGAAGACTGCCATAGAAGCGTTTTTTGTCCCTGACACCGGTGCCTGCCCGTGTTAAATCGCAATCGGACAATACAGGATGATCCATCATGCGCATGACTTTGACCGCCGCGACTTTGGCGGGACTGCTGGCCCTCGGCACTCAGACCTTTGGGCAGGACACGACCGAGACTGAAACACCCCCCGTTGCTGATATGCTTGATCTGGGCGAACCGGTCGAATCCGACACAGGTCAGATCTATGTCTCCGATAATTACGGCGATTGGGAAAAACGCTGTTTGCGCGCGCCCGAGGGCGAGGAAGACCGCTGCAATCTGTATCAATTGCTGACCAATGCCGATGATGCGCCGGTCGCTGAATTCAATCTGTTCCGTCTGCCGGAAGGTGGGCAGGCTGTCGCCGGTGCCAATGTCGTCGTCCCGTTGGAAACCTTGCTGACCCAGCAATTGACCATCACCGTCAACGGCGGCGAGTCGCGCCGGTATCCTTTCTCTTTCTGCAATGCGGCTGGTTGTGTCGCGCGGCTGGGTCTGACCCAGGGCGAGATTGATCAGATGAAGGCCGGTGTTTCCGCCGTGCTGCGTCTGGTGCCTGCCGCTGCCCCGGAAGAAGAATTCCTGCTGACCATGTCGCTGGCCGGGTTTACCGCCGGTTATGACGGGCTCGACATCGTCGATTGATCTGACATCGCCTGCCCGGGGGCGACCCCGGGCGCGCATTCAGGCGAATTTACGCAAAGCCAGCACTGCATTCAGCCCGCCAAAGGCGAAGGCATTCGACAAGGCGACGTCGATATCGGCATCGCGCGCCACATTCGGCACCACATCCAGCGCGCATTCAGGATCGGGTTCTTCGTAACCGACCGTCGGCGCGATCACCCCGTCGCGCAGCGCCATGATACAGGCCAGCAATTCCACAGCCCCGGTGCCGCCGATCAGATGGCCATGCATGCTTTTGGTGGATGAGATCATCAGCTTATCTGCATGCCGCCCGAACACATCGGCGACGGCGGCGCATTCTGTCTTGTCATTGGCCGCGGTGCCGGTGCCATGCGCGTTGATATAGCCGACCGCATCCTTGGGAATGCCCGCATCCCTGACCGCACCGGCAATGGCGCGGGCTGCACCCTGTTTTGATGGCATCACGATATCAGAGGCGTCGGATGTCATGGCGAAACCAATCACCTCGCACAGGATATCGGCACCGCGAGCGCGGGCATGTTCATATTCCTCGAACACAAAGACCCCGGCACCTTCGCCCTGCACCATGCCGTTGCGGGTGGCGGAAAACGGGCGGCATGCGTCCTTGGACATCACCCGTAGCCCTTCCCAGGCTTTGATGCCGCCGAAACACAACATGGCTTCGGATCCACCGGTGAGCATGACCTTGGTCATACCGCAGCGGATCATGTTGAACGCCTGCCCCATCGCATGGTTGGACGACGCGCAGGCCGTGGCCACGGTAAAGGTCGGTCCCCGCAGGTTCCATTCCATCGACACATGGCTGGCGGCGGCATTGTTCATCAGCTTGGGCACGATGAACGGATGGACCCGGTTCTTGCCCTCTTCATAGACGGCGCGGTAATTTTCATCCTGCGTGGTCAGACCGCCACCGGAGGTGCCAAAGATCACACCGGACTGGTCCGCCAGCGCACCGGAAAATGCCAGCCCGGACTGGCCGACCGCCTGGCGCGCCGCGAGCAGGGCAAATTGCGTGAACCGGTCATAAAGCGCGATCTGCTGACGGTTGAAATGATCGGTTTCCTGATACCCTTTGATCTGGCCGCCAATCTGGATTGCCAGCCTTTCGACATCAAGAATATCCAGCGGCCCGATCCCGCAGCGGCCCTCGCGCATGGCGGCAAAGGTGGATGGCACATCTGCGCCCAGCGGATTGATCGTGCCAGCACCGGTAATGACGACACGCGCCATTACTTGGCCTGATCCGCTTGCAATTGTTTGACTGCCGCGATGATCGCCCCGACCGACGAGATGTCAAAATCGCTTTCCGATGGGTCATTGGCGTTGAACGGCACGGTGATGTCGAAACTTTCCTCGATCGCGAAGATACATTCCACCAGCCCCAGCGAATCGATCCCCAGATCAGCCAGTGACGCCTCGGGCGTGACATCGCCGGGTTCGAGCATGGCCTGTTCAGCAATAATCGCGATGATCTTTTCGTCAGTGGTCATGGCAAAGCTCCGTTCTGTGACTGCATCTATGTAGGTAATGTGACGATTATGTAAACGATTACCGTCCTGCCAGATCGCGCAGCAGCCGTGGCAGGCGACGCAGGGCTTTGTAGCTGTCGATATGGGTCTGCATCTTTGTCGCCGGATAGCCCATCATCACCCGGCCTGCGGGCACATTTGACAACACAACCGACCCGCCACCCAGTACGACATCATCACCGATCCGCAGATTATCGGCGATCCCGGCCTTGCCGCCCACGACAACCCGGTCACCGATCACGCTGGACCCGGCCACCCCCGCCTGCGCGCAAAGCAGGCAATGCGCGCCAACACGCACATTATGCCCGATCTGCACCAGATTATCCAGTTTGGTGCCCTGTCCGATGCTGGTGGCGCGAATCGTGCCGGCATCCACCGTGGACCCGGCGCCGATTTCGACATCATCGCCAATCACGACCCCGCCCAGCGAATGAATCCGGTGCCAGCGCGGATCGTCCGGCGGGTTCAGACCCGCCGCCCCCAGCGTTTCACGGGCGATTTCAACATTCGAGGGTTCGGCGGTGGCAAAGGAAAACCCATCGCCGCCGATCACCACATTCGGCTGCAGGATCACCCGGTCGCCGAGTGTGACGTGCCGTTGCAACCGCACACCGGCATGGATCTGGCAATCGGCACCGATGCGGACACCGGCGGCAATACTGACCTGATCGGCGATCCAGGCATTCTGCCCGATCACGACATTTGCGCCGATCACGCAAAACGCACCAATCGTCGCATCCGCCGCGATCACCGCTGTCGGGTCGATCAGCGCCTGCGGGCTGATCCCGCTGCGGTCCTGCGGCGCATCCAGCATCCCGGTCAGCCGCGCCATCGCCAACCGCGCACGCGGTGCGATGATAGCGGCCTGCAAACCGTAAGATTGCCAATCCGCATCCGGCCACAACACGGCGGCCCGCGCCGATCCGCGGTGCAAAGCCGCGCCATAGGCAGGCTGCATCGCCAGCGCCAGATCATCCGGTCCTGCCGCCCCCGGCTCTGTCGCGCGGGTGACCGTCAGGTCCAGATCGCCAAAAGCCTGCGCGCCCAGGGCCGCCGCAATGTCCCGAATGGAATAAGTCATCGCCACCTCTTGCCAATCAACCCTGCCTTGCGCAACCCTTGGCAGCGGTCGCAGTGTCATACCGTTTCAACCATGCCGCAGTGCCAGTGAAAACACCATCTGCGCAAATTCTCGCCGATTTTCTTTTCGTTCATATCTGTCGGGTAAAGAGGTGTTGGTCATCAACGGATTTTATGCCATAAGTCCGTCACATCCTGGGGGCATGATGGTAATCCGTGACAAACGGAATTTAAAGAAAAGCGACGGGACAGGCGCATAAAATGGACAAGAACAAGATTTCGGGCATGACCCGACGCGGGTTATTGAGTGCTCTGGCGGCAACCGCAGTGACAGCCGCACCTACCTTTGCCAATGCTCAAGGCTTTCTGCGCGGCGCAGGTGACATCCGCCGCATTGCCATGTTCAACGGACGAACAGGCGAAACTCTCGATACAATTTACTGGATTGAAGGCGAATATATCGCCGAAGCCGTGCGTGAGATCAACATGCACATGCGCGACTGGCGCACCGGCGAAGCCGTACAGATGGATCTGCGCACCATTGACATCATGTCCGGCGCGGCGCGGCTGATGGAAACCAGCGAACCTTACCTGCTGCTGTCCGGTTACCGGTCACCGGCAACCAATTCGATGCTGGGGCAGCGGTCATCCGGCGTTGCGCGCGATTCGCTGCATATGCGCGGCCAGGCTGCTGACCTGCGTTTGCGCAGCCGGTCAATTTCGCAAATGGCCAGTGCGGCGGCGGCTTTCAACGCCGGTGGCGTCGGGCGCTATGGCGGGTCCAATTTTGTCCATATGGATTGTGGCCCGGTTCGTACCTGGCGCGGCTGAGAACACACCGGAATTTTATCGCTAACGGCTGCCCTTTAGGGGTGGCCGTTTTTGTTTCTATGCGGCATAAACCGGCGAAAATCGGGGGTTTTTTCGATAAAAACCCTTGTTTTCCCGGCACCTACCTTTATGTCGGGACCAATCGTTCAACTTCTTGGTGACCGGGCAAAATCAGTGGCAAGTTCTTCTTCTCAAAGCTGGATCACACCAGCCGGTATCATTCCAGTCATCATCGCAGGCGTCTTGTTCGTGCTGCTGTTGCAGGCCTTGCCCGCAATCGGCAATGGCGAGGTCATCCGCTATGTCATGCCCTGGGTGCCCAGCCTTGGGGTGAATGTCAGCTTTGTCATCGACGGGCTGGGGCTGACCTTTGGCCTGCTGATCACCGGGATCGGCACGCTGGTGATGTTGTATTCCGCGAAATATCTGGCAGGCCATCCGCAACAGGCACGGTTTTCGCTGTTTCTGACCTCTTTCATGCTGGCGATGCTGGGACTGGTGCTGGCCGATAACCTGCTGGCCTTGTTCGTTTTTTGGGAATTGACCACGATCACATCCTATCTGCTGATCGGGTTTAACCATGACAGCGCCAAATCCCGCCGCTCTGCCTTGCAGGCCTTGCTGGTTACGGGTGCAGGCGCGCTGGCGCTGCTGGCGGGGATTATCCTGATCGGCACTGTCGCGGGTACTTTCGAGCTGTCGGAAATCCGCGCCATGCCCGGCGTACTGACCGAAAGTGCGCTTTACCTGCCGATCCTGATCCTTGTGCTGCTTGGGGCGTTCACCAAATCCGCACAATTCCCGTTCCATTTCTGGCTGCCCAATGCGATGGCCGCCCCCACCCCTGTCAGCGCCTATCTGCATTCGGCGACGATGGTGAAGGCGGGGATTTACCTGCTGGCGCGCACCCATCCGTCGCTGGCGGGTACTGATGTCTGGCTGTGGACCCTGACGATTGCAGGGGCGGTGACGATGGTTTTCGCCTCTGTCATGGCGTTGCGGCAGACCGATCTGAAACAGGCGCTGGCCTATACGACATTGATGGCGCTTGGCGCGCTGACGCTGCTGCTGGCCAATTCTTCGGGCTATGCGATCACCGCAGCGGTCGTATTTCTGGTGATGCATTCATTCTACAAGGCGGCGCTGTTTCTTGTCGTCGGTATCCTGGACCACCAGACCGGCACGCGTGAAACGACCAAGCTGTTCGGTCTTGGCCGCGCCATGCCGATCACCGCTTTTGCCGCAGCTTTGGCCGGGCTGTCGATGGCAGGCCTGCCGCCGTTTCTGGGCTTTATGGCCAAGGAACTGTCTTATGCTGGCGGGGTCGAGGCCGTGTCGTCCCCCTGGCTGGTGGCCGTGGCCTTTCTGATTGCCAATGCGCTGATGTTCGCGATTGCGGCGATAGTCGGCTATCGCCCTTTCTTCAGCAAAGCCGGCAAGCCGATGAAAGGCATTTCAGAGGCGAAATGGCCAATGCTGGCGGGCCCTTTGGTGCTGGCCCTGCTGGGTGCGTTTTTCGGGATCTTTCCAATGTGGCTGCAAGGCAGCCTGATCCACCCGACGGTCGATTCGATCCTGGGCAGCACGGCTGATGCCAAGACGCTGCAACTGTGGGCCGGGTTCAACCTGCCGCTGGTGCTGAGCCTTGCGACCTTTGCATTGGGTTTCGTGATCTACCTGTTCACCGCACCTTTGCGCGCCACGCTGGTCAGCCTGATCGACCGCAGCCCGAATTTCGACCGGGGCTGGGACAAGTTTCTGGCTGGGGTGCTGGCCAGTGCGAAATGGCAGACCCGCGTGATCCAGACCGGACAATTGCGATTCTATATCATGGTGACCTTCATCACAGCACTGGCCGCGATGGCGGTGACCATGGTGGTCAAACAGGCTCTTGTCCTGCCGATCATCTGGACGCCTGTCACGCTGACCGATCTGCTGGTGTTTGGTCTGGTGATCGTCGGCACCGGTCTGGCGATCCTGACGCAGTCGCGGATCACCGCGATTGCCGGGTTGGGTGTCGTCGGTATCGGGATCGCGATGATCTTTATCCTGTATAGCGCACCTGATGTCGCGATTACCCAATTGCTGGTGGAAACGCTTATTGTTGTCTTGTTCGCCGCTGCCGCCCTGCGCCTGCCTGCGCTTGGGGCAGAGCCTTTGCGCGGGCGCTGGCTGGATGCGGCTGTCGCTGTGGCGATGGGTGCGACGGTGACGCTGATCCTGCTGATGGCCACCACCGGCCCGATTGACCGCAGCCTGTCCGATTTCTTTGAGGCTGCCAGTTACCCCGAGGCCTTTGGCCAGAATATCGTGAATGTCATCCTCGTGGATTTCCGCGCACTGGATACATTCGGTGAAATCGCCGTGGTGCTGGTGGCCGCGATTGGCATCTTTGCGCTGTTGCGCAGCAAACCCGGAAAGGACGAAGCATGAAATCCATCATTCTGATCGCCGGATCGCGGTTGCTGGTGGCGCTGCTGGTGGTTTTTTCCGCCTACATGCTGCTGCGCGGGCATAATCAGCCCGGTGGCGGGTTCATCGGCGGGCTGGTTGCGGCGACCGGTTTCGTGATCTTCGCCATTGCCTGCGGCACAGAGGATGCGCGCCGCGCGCTGCGGTTCAAACCCACCGATATTGCCGCTGTCGGTCTGGGCATGGCCTTGTTTGCCGGGATCATGGCGGCGATCTGGTCGGATGCGTTTTTCACCGGGCAATGGCTGTTCATCAATGCCACCCCCGAGGATAAGGGAATTCCGCTGTCATCGGTGCTGATCTTTGATGTGGGCGTGTTTCTGGTCGTGCTTGGCTCTGTCCTGTCGATTGTTTTTGCTTTGGAAGAGGAAGTTTGATGGAACCGCTGTTGTCGATCCTGATTGGCGTGCTGGTTGCCGCATCGGTCTATCTGATGCTGGCACGCAATCTGATGCGGTTCCTGTTCGGGCTGATCTTGTTGTCCAATGCCGCGAACCTCGCGATTTTCGTTTCCGGCCGGATGACTGCGGGCGCGCCGCCTTTGGTGCCCGACGGGCTGGATGAACCGGTGGGCGTGGTCGCAAATGCGCTGCCACAGGCGCTGGTCCTGACCGCGATCGTGATCGGCTTTGGTCTGTTTGCCTTCGCATTGATTTTGGCTGTGCGCGCCTATCGCAGCCTTGGCACTTTGAATACCGACGAAATGCGCGTCGCTGAACCGAAAGAACAGGGATGAGCTGGTATCTATCGCTTCCTTTGATCCTGCCATTTGTGACAGCGATCATCTGCTACCTTTTGCGTGATCGGGCCATTGGCGCCTGGATTTCCGTGGCCGGTTCGGCGCTGGGGCTGGTGGCCGCAGGCGTGCTGATGGCGCTGGTGCTGGATCATGGCGTCGTCGCCGGGCAAATGGGCAATTGGCCCGCGCCGTTCGGGATCACGCTGGTCGCTGATCTGTTATCTGCGGTCATGGTGCTGATCACCGCGATCACGGCGCTGGCTGTGGCGATCTATGCGCTGTCGGATGTGAATGCGCGGCATGGCAGCCTTGGCTATCATGCGCTGTTCCAGATCCTGATTGCCGGTGTGACCGGCGCCTTTCTGACCGGGGATTTGTTCAACCTTTACGTCTGGTTCGAGGTGATGCTGATCGCCTCTTTCGGGCTGCTGATCATCAATGGCGGCAAGGAACAGATCGACGGCGGCGTCAAATATGTGGCGCTGAACCTTGTGTCCACGATCCTGTTTCTGATGGGGATCGGGCTGCTCTACGGGCAGACCGGCACGCTGAACATGGCCGATCTGGCGCTGAAAGTGCAGGATGTCGAAAATCAGGCGCTGCTGACCGTCATCGCGATGATGTTCATGGTCGCCTTCGGGGTCAAGGCGGCGGCGTTTCCGGTGTTTTTCTGGCTACCTGCCGCCTATCACACGCCCAGCTTTTCGGTCTCTGCCGTCTTTGCGGGCCTGCTGACCAAGGTCGGGGTCTATGCGCTGATGCGGATGTTCACTTTGGTCTTTGACCATGACATCGGCTATACCCATACGATCCTGTTGTGGGTGGCTTGCTTTACCATGGTCACCGGCGTGTTGGGCGCGGCGGCGCAGTCGGATTTCCGCAAGATCCTGTCGTTCCACATCATCAGCCAGATCGGCTATATGATCCTGGGTCTGGCGATCTATACGCCTTTGGCGCTGGTCGGGGCGGTGTTCTATCTGGTTCACCATATCATCGTGAAAGCCAATCTGTTCCTGATCGGCGGGATCAGCCAACGGCTGACCGGGGGCAGCGATGTCTACAAGATCGGCGGGCTGTATAAATCCAGCCCCTTCCTTGCGGTGCTTTTCCTGATCCCGGCGTTTTCGCTGGCCGGTTTCCCGCCCCTGTCAGGGTTCTGGGCAAAATACGTGATCGTCAAAGCGTCGCTGGACGAAGGTCTGTGGGTCGTGGCCTTTATCGCATTGGCGGTGGGTCTGATGACGATCTATTCCATGACAAAAATCTGGGCAGAGGCGTTCTGGAAACCGCATCCCGACGGGATCGAACCCAAACTATCCGCCCTGCCCGGCCGTGCAGCGCTGTTGATCCCGGTGATCTTTCTGGCGGTGCTGACGATGGTGATCGGATTGATGCCTGACCCGTTCGTGGAATTTGCCACGCGGTCATCGGTGCAATTGCTGGATTCAACCGCCTATATCACAGCCGTTCTGGGCGAAGATGCGATTGCCGTCCCGGTGCCTGATCTGGATGATATCCCGACGACAGAAATCCTGGAGGTTGAGCAATGAACATGTTTATCCTCAACCTCGCGCTGGCGATCATGTGGGCCGCCCTGTGGGGCAGTCCGACCCTGGTCATGCTGGGTGCCGGGTATATTCTGGGATTTCTGACCTTGTGGTTCGCCTCGCCCGTCTTTGGTCTGCCGGACGGGTATTTCCTGCGCGCCTGGCGGGTGGTGCGGCTGATCCTGTTCTTTATCTATGAACTGATCATGTCGAGCGTGCGTGTCGCTTATGACGTGCTGACGCCCAATGATTACAGCACACCCGCAATCCTTGAGATGCCGCTGGATGTCAAAAGCGACTTTGAAATCCTGCTGATCACCAATCTGATTTCGCTGACGCCCGGTACGCTGAGCCTTGATGTGTCGGATGACCGCAAGACGCTGACATTCCACGCCATGTATGCCGAAGACCCCGAAGCCCTGATCAGCGACATGAAGAACGGCATGGAACGGCTGGTGATAGAGGTATTTGAATAATGGACGCTGCAAGCTTTCTGAATATCGCGGTCACGATCTCGGTCGTCATGATATCGCTTTCGTTGGCGATTGCCTTTGTGCGGATGGTGCTGGGGCCGACCCTGTCGGACCGCGTCGTCGCGCTGGATATGATGACCACGCTGATCATCGCCTTTTGTGGCATCATCGCCACGATGACAGCAGTTGTGGCCTTTCTGGATGTGGCAATTGTGGTAGCGCTGATCGGCTTTCTGGCGACAGTGGCGCTGGCCCGCTATGCCGACCGCCGTGACCCCGACAACGAGGACCATGCAAATGATTGATGTTATTGTGGGAATATTTCTGCTGATCGGCAGCTTTTTCGCGCTGGTCGCAGCAATCGGTATCTATCGCCTGCCTGATGTGCTGATGCGGATGCACGCCTCTACCAAGGCGGGCACTTTGGGCAGTAGCCTGATCCTGATTGGCTGCGCGTTTTTTTACACTGATGCCGCCACCACGACACGGGTCGTTGCCACGATCATTTTTCTGATGCTGACCGCACCGATTGCGGCGCATATGCTGGGCCGTGCTGCGGCACGTGGCTACAAGAAATCGACATTGGCAAAGTAAGACGCGCCTAGTGGTCGGGCGCATCCTTGGCCAAGGTGGATTTGTTTTCGTCGCGGTGCATTTTGGGATCATTCAGGCGATCCAGCGTCTTTTGCCGGCTGCGCATCGCGAAAAAGATCACCGCAGCGAAGGTGAAAAGCGACAATGCAATAAGAAAAATACTGCTGTCCATAACGGGCTCCTGTGGTTGTTTTCTGCCTTCACAACCCGTCACACCCCGAAGAGTTCCCGAAGTAATCGGGAACGAATACGCAGCCGGGTGGTTGTTTTCATGTCAGAAACCGATGCCAGCAAAGCTGGCTTCATGAAATGGAGGCCCAAGGATGAGCCATTCAGAAAAAGACCTTGATCGTCAGGTGACCCGCCACAGAGGCCCGATTTACGGGATTACTGCGGTGCTGGTATTTGTTGCCGTGCTGCTGTTCTGGTGGCTGGGCACCGAAGCTGTCGAAGCCCCCGGCCCTGTCGACGATGACGACGGCACGGTGCAGACCACACCGGATCAGGGCGTCGATGTTGCGCCGATCGAGGATGCCCCGAACGCACCGACCGAAACCGTGCCTGAAACGGTCGAACCTGCGCCGATTGTGGAATAAGCCGAACATAACGGCACATGTAAAAAGGGGCGCGATGACCGCGCCCCTTTCGCGTTCGATCTACATCGTTTTGCCACCAGTCATGGTCACCGCAATGGCGGTGTCCTGACCCCATGATCCGGTGACAAAGTGGGTGATTTCGCCTGCGGCATGTCAGCCCACGCGTTCCAGAATGCGTTGCGGCATCGTGGCCGTGTCTTTCGGCCAGCGGATGAAAATCACCGCCGGATTTTCGATGCGGCCTTCGGCCAAAGCTTCGGTCAAATGACCCAGACCGCAGGTGATCACGCGCTGATCCGGGGTCGAGGCATGGCTGACAATTTCGACCTGCAGATGCATCGGCACCCCGGCGCGGTGCAAATCCTGTAACATGGCAGCGGATTTTTGAACGCCCATATAGACCGCCAAAGTCGTGCCCGGTTGCAGCATGGTCGCCCAGTCCGGGTCCGGGTCGCCCGGTTTGCAGGTCGCAGTGGCCAGCATCACCCGGTCTGTCACGCCGCGCTCGGTCAGGCCACGGCCAAGGCTGGCAGCGGCGGCACTGGCGGCAGTGATACCCGGCACAATCTCAACCGGGATACCGGCGGCGCGGGCAACGGCGCATTCTTCGTCAAGCCGGCCAAATATCCCCGGATCGCCGGATTTCAGGCGGACCACCTTGCGCCCCTGCTTCGCCGCCGCGACAATCACGGCGTTGATCCGGTCCTGTGGCCAGGCACAGGCACCGACCTCTTTGCCGACAAACACCCGTTCAGCATCGCGGCGCGCCAGTTCCAGCACCGCCGGATCGACCAGCCGGTCGTAATAGATCACATCCGCCTCTTGCAGCAGGCGCAGTGCGCGCAGTGTCAGCAGATCGGCCGCACCCGGCCCGGCACCCACCAGCGCGATCGCGCCTTGCACCGCTGCCGGACCATCATTGCTCAGCGCTTTCTTGACCAGATTGGCTGCTTCGCGCGCGGCACCGCGCGCCATGGCTTGCCGGGGTGGGCCGCTGAACACCCAATCCCAGAAGAACCGCCGCTCGGACCGGGGGATCGCGCGGGCGACCGCCGGGCGCAGCCGACCAGCCAAAGCGGCCAGATCGCCCAGGGCGGGTTCCAGCAGAGTTTCCATCTGTGATTTGATCAACCGGGCCAGCACGGGTGCTGTGCCTTCGGTCGAGATCGCGACGACCACCGGGTCACGATCCACAAGCGACGGCGTGACTGCATCGCAAAGCGCGGGCCGGTCTACGACATTGACCAAAGCCCCGGCCTCTTTCGCCAGCGCATGGACGGCGTAATCCAACCCGACACAGCCTGTCGCGACAAAGACGAGAGCGGCATCACGAAACAGATCGACCGACAGGGTGGTGACCTGTTCAGCGCGCCCTTGCCGGACCAGATCGGCCAGTTCCGGGTCAAGCTCTGGCGCGACCAGCACCAGCCTTGCTTCGGTTTTCAGCATCAGCCGCGCCTTTTGTGCCGCCTGTTCGCCGCCACCGACGATGACAACATGGCGTCCGGCCATTTGCAGAAACATCGGGAAAGTTTTCATGGCAAGGCTCCTTCATATATACGCGCGGACCAGAGTTTATCGGCCTCGGCCTGCGCCGTTGCGGGCGGATGACCGAGCGCGATCAGCGCCGCAGCGGCGGTGCCGGTGACGACAGATTGGGCAAAATGGTCCTGCAGCGCACCTGACCAAAGCGCCGCAAGCGCCCGTGGTGGGTGGGCATGATCGGCCAGCCGCCGGGTTTCAGGCAGCAGTTCCGGCAGGACAGAGGTCAGCGGTTGGTTATGCTGCAGCCGGAACAGCGTCACGTCCTTGGTCGGGTGTCGTTCAAATTCACCGCCGCCACCTTTGAGGATGCAGAGGTTGGGCTGACCCAACAGCGTGCCCGCCGCCTGTTGCAGATCGCGGTAAGGCGGGTGGAACACCCCCTGCACGGCCGCATCAGCCTGCGCCGGGTTCATCACGCGGCAAACCGTGTTGATACAGGACCGCAGCCCCAACACCTCGCGCAGGCGCAACAGGGCCAGCACGCGGGGCGCGAAGGATTCGACCGGCAGATAGGTGATGCCATCCCGGTCCAGCAGGCGCGCGGCATCGCCCGGACCGCTTGCCGGTGTAATCCCGGCAAGCAGCAAAGCTGACCGCACATCCGCACCGTCGGATTGCCAGGCGTTCCAGCCATGCAGCAGGACCCGCACGCCGGTCTGCGCCACCAGCCGCGCGGAGAGCAGGAACCACGGCAGCCCACGCGACCGCCCGGCGGCATAGCTGGGCCAATCCAGATCGACCTGCGGCATGACTGGCAGGGTCGTTCGCACAGCGCGGGTGAACCCTGCAATCTCCTCTGGCGTCTCACCCCGGTAGCGCATCAGCATCAGCAAGGCACCGGTCGCATGCGGGTCAGCCTGTTCTGACAGGATCAGGCGCATCGCATCTTCTGCCTCTGGCCCGGTCAGATTGCGCGCGCGGCCCGGTCCCCGGCCCATGGCGTGGATATAGGGGGCAAGGGTCATTCCGCCGCCTCCAGCCGTTGCCCCAGCAGCGCGGCCAATTCCGGGCGGCAGGACCCGCAATTGGTGCCTGCCTGCAACGCCGCCCCGATCTGCGCGACTGACGTCAGGTTCTGCGCCGCAATGGCCGCCGTGATCGTATGCAGCCCGATATTGAGGCACGCGCAAACGGTCGGGCCTGGGTCGGGCATCCCCGCGCCGGGACGTCCGGCCAGCAAGGCCGCCCCCGCCTGCCCAACCTGATCCGCCACATGGCCGCGCGCCAATTGTACCGGGTCGGGTGCGATGAACAAAGCTGCCAAGGTCCGCCCTTCGGCCATCAGCGCCAGACGATAGGTGCCGCGCTTGGCGTCGATGACGCTCAGGCATGTCGCATCGGGCAGGTTGAACAGGGCGCGGGCATAGCTTTCCCAATCTGCGGGCGGTGTCTGCCCCGCTAGTTCACAGCGCCAGCCACCGGCATGGCGGGCACGCGCCCAATAGGTGGCATCCGGGGTGATCGGCCCGGCTGATACGGCGAAACCATACCATGCAGGATTCAGCGCCTTGATCGCCACGACCGTCGCCTTGCTTTCGGGCTGGCCCGAGACCGGATCGGTCACAGCCGCCACGACCGCATCAATGCGCCCGGTCGGCGCGGTGTCGCCTGTCCAATGCATCGGGGCAAAGACTTGGCCCTGCTGCACCCTGTCGGTGATCGCAACCCGCAGGATAGCCTGCCCCGTCGGGCTGCTGACACAGGCCAACGTGGCGGGGGCAAGCCCAAGGTCGGCGGCATCAACGGGGTGAATTTCCAGATAGGGTTCGGCGATATGCTGGTTCAGCCTTGGCGCAAGGGCAGTGCGGGTCATCGTATGCCAATGATCACGCACCCGGCCGGTATTGAGCCGGAACGGATAGCGCGCCCCGGTGCGCGTCGCTGGCGGGCGCGGGGTGATCGGCAACATATGCGCGCGCGCATCTGGGGTATAGAACCCGCCATTGGCAAAGAACCTGCCACCCGTCTTGCCTGCGCTGACCGGCCAGCGTGTCGGCGGCAAAGTGTCGTAATCTACCTGCGCCAGCCCCGAGATATCAAAATCCCCACCCAGATCGCCCGCCACACCGGAGAGTTGCGCATATTCAGCAAAGACCGCAGCGGGATCGGCCCAGTCAAAGGCATCGCCCCAGCCCATCCGCGCGGCAACATCAGCGATCATGCGCCAATCGTCGCGCGCCTGCCCCGGCGCGGGCAGAAAGGCGCGTTGGCGGCTGATGGTGCGGTCGGAATTGGTGACTGTGCCGGATTTTTCCCCCCAGACGGTGGCGGGCAGGATCACATCGGCCAGCCTTGTCGTGTCGGTTCGGGTGACATCGCTGACGACGACGAAATCACAGGCTTTGATCGCGCTTGCCACGGCATCGGCATCGGGCATTGAAACGGCAGGGTTGGTGTGGATGATCCACAGCGCCTTGATCCGGCCCTCGCCCGCCGCCTGAAACAGATCGACGGCTTTCAGGCCGCTGGTGTCAGGCATCGCGGGGCTTTGCCAGAACGCCTGCACGCCACGCCGATGGGCGGGGTTTTCAATCTCCAGATGGCAGGCAAGTGTATTGGCCATCCCCCCGACCTCGCGCCCGCCCATCGCATTGGGCTGGCCGGTGACGGACAACGGGCCCATGCCGGGGCGGCCAATCCGGCCTGTTGCCAGATGGCAATTGAGGATGGCATTGACCTTGTCGGTGCCGCTGGAGGATTGGTTGATCCCTTGCGAATAGATTGTCACGACACGTTCGGTTGTGACGAACCAATCCAGAAACAAGTCCAGATCATCTACGGCCAAACCGGTGATCGCGGGGTCAGAGGTGCGGGCGGCAGCCAAAGCATCGTCAAACCCGCTGACATGCTGCGCGACATAACTTTGGTCCACCGCGCCGCGATCCGCCAGCGCCACCAGCACCGCGTTGAACAGCGCCGCATCGCTGCCTGGTGCCAGCGCCAGATGCAGATCGGCGCCATCACAGGTCGCGGTGCGGCGCGGGTCGATCACGACAACCTTCGTGCCGCGTGCCTGTTTCGCTGCCGCCAGCCGCTGATACAGCACCGGATGACACCAAGCGAGGTTTGACCCGACCAGCACGACCAGATCAGCCTCTTCGATATCCTCATAGGTTCCCGGCACGGTATCGCTGCCAAAGGCGCGTTTGTGACCTGCCACGGATGACGCCATGCAAAGCCGCGAATTGGTATCGACATTTGCAGTGCCGATATAACCTTTGATCAGCTTGTTGGCGGCATAGTAATCCTCGGTCAGCATCTGGCCAGACAGATAGAAGGCCACGCTGTCCGGCCCGTGGTCGCGGATGCTATCCGCGAAACGACTGGCGACCAGATCAAGCGCTGTGTCCCAACTGCCCGCCTGTCCACCGATCAGCGGCGTCAGGGTACGCTGATCAAGGCCCAAGGTTTCGCCCAAGGCCGTGCCCTTGGAACAAAGCCGCCCGAAATTCGCCGGATGATCAGGGTCGCCTTTGACCGATGCACCGCCCCTGCCATCCGGCGTGACCAGCACGCCGCAGCCCACGCCGCAATAGGGGCAGGTCGTGCGCAATGGCGCTGTCATGCTGCCGACCGCCGCGCGAGGCTGGCCGCATCCAGCAGCACCCGCCCGGATTCGACCCGTACCGCGAAGGTCTGCACCTGCCCGTCATCCGCGCCCTGCGCCTTTCCGGTGGTCATGTCGAACACCCAGCCATGCAGCGGACAGGTCACAGCCGCGCCATGCACGATCCCTTCGGACAAAGGCCCGCCTTTATGCGGGCAGCGGTCATCAAGGGCAAAGACCTGGTCATCCGCCGTGCGGAACAGCGCCACACAGCCTTGCGCGGTTTTGACCAGCCGTGCGCCTTGGCGCGGGATGTCGTCAAGGGCGGCGATATCGATGAAATTGCTCATTCTGCGGCCCTTATCGTCAGATCAGCGACCGGTGCCCATTCATCGGGACGCGCGGCATGTTCGGCCCAAGGATCGGTCTGATAGACCGACTGGCTGAGCATGAAGCGGTCATAAAGCGCCTGCCGCGTGACCGGATCGCTGATCTGATCCCTGCACCAGTCCAGCCCGACAGCGGCGACCCATTTATAGATCCGGTGCAGATAGCGGGCGTTTTCGCGGTAAAGCTGGACAAAGGCGGCGGTGACTTCCAACACCTCATCCTCGCTCGCGACGGTGATCAGTGCTTCGGTTTCTTTCACATCCATCCCCGCAGCACCCGCGACGCTGATCTGATAGCCGCTGTCGACGCAGATCACGCCGATATCCTTGCAGGTCGCCTCGGCGCAATTGCGCGGGCAGCCGGAGACACCCAGTTTCACCTTGGCGGGTGTCCATGACCCCCAAAGCAGCTTTTCCAGCTTGATCCCCAGACCGGTGGAATCCTGCGTGCCAAAACGGCAGAAGTCCTTGCCGACACAGGTTTTTACCGTGCGCAGCCCCTTGGCATAGGCATGGCCTGATACCATCCCGGCAGCGTTGAAATCCGACCAGATCGCGGGCAGGTCCTGTTTTTGCACACCCAGCAGGTCGATCCGCTGACCGCCTGTCACCTTGATCATCGGTACAGCGTATTTATCGGCTGCATCAGCGATGGCGCGCAATTCGGCAGAGGTGGTGACACCGCCCCACATGCGCGGGACCACCGAATAGGTGCCGTCTTTCTGGATATTGGCGTGGTTGCGTTCATTGACGAAACGCGACTGGCGGTCATCGGCATAATCCAGAGGCCAATCGGCGATCAGGTAGTAATTCAGCGCCGGACGGCAGCTGGCGCAGCCGCCGGTGGTTTTCCAGCCCAGTTCCTGCATCACGGCGGGGATGGATTTCAGGCCCATCGTCTTGATCAGGCGGCGCACGTCTTCATGCGTGTGGTCGGTGCATTTGCACATTGGCGGATTGGCATTGGCGGTGAAACCATCGCCTAGCGTCAACGCCATGACCTGTTCCACCAGCCCGGTGCAGGTGCCGCAGGAGGCGGATGCCTTGGTCACCGTACGGATCGCGTCGAGCGTGTTTGCGCCATCGGTGATGGCCGTGACGATCTTGCCTTTGCATATGCCGTTGCAGCCACAGATTTCTGCCTCAAGCGGCAATGCTGCAACGGCTGCCAACGGGTCCGCGCCGGGTCCTCCCTGATAGGCGGGGCCAAAGATCAGCGTGTCGCGCTGGTCGCTGATGGGGGTGCCGGTCTTGATCTTGTCAAAGAACCACGCGCCATCAGCAGTATCCCCATACATGACGGCACCGATCAGGCAGTCACCTTCGATGATCAGCCGTTTATAGACGCCACGCCCGGGGTCGCGGAACACGATATCTTCGCGCCCCGGTGCCTCGGCAAAGTCACCGGCGCTGAACAGATCGACGCCGGTGACCTTTAGCTTGGTCGCGGTCTGCACGGGTTTGAACGCCGCCTGTTGCCCCAGCAAGGTTTCGGCCAGCACTCGTGCCTGATCGTAGAGCGGGGCAACAAGGCCGAACAATTGCTGGTTATGTTCCACGCATTCGCCGAGGGCGAAAATCGCAGGATCCGATGCGCGCAACTGGTCATCGACGGTGATCCCGCGCCCGACCGTCAGATGCGCGTCATTGGCCAGCCGCACCTCTGGCCGGATACCCACGGCCATGCAGACCAGATCGGCAGGATAAACGGTGCCGTCTTCCAGCAAGACAGCCTCGACACGGTCCGTGCCAAGGATCGCCTTGGTCGCGCCTTGGCAATGGATGCGCAGGCCCCGGCTTTCGAGGTCCTTTTGCAGCAGATAGCCGGCGGCGGGGTCCAACTGCCGTTCCATCAGATGGCCCATCAGGTGGATCACCGTCACCTCGGCCCCGCGCGCGGCCATGCCTGCCGCAGCTTCCAGCCCCAGCAACCCGCCACCGATGACCACGGCCTTGGCCCCCGGCGCGCTGGCGGCGATCATCGCATTGGTGTCTTCCAGATCGCGATAGGCCACGACACCGGGCAGGTCCTTGCCCGGCACCGGCACGATGAACGGCGCGGACCCTGTCGCAATCACCAACGCATCATAGGGCACACCGCCTTCGGCGGAATAAACCACACGGTTTTCGCGGTCGATCCTGACCACCGGTTCGCCAAAGCGGCAATCGACGCCTTGGGCTGCATACCAATCCGCATCATGGGTGACGATCTGTTCATAGGTCTTTTCGCCCGACAACACAGGCGACAGCATCAGCCGGTTATAATTACCACGCGGTTCAGCATTGAACAGGGTGACGTCAAAATCGCCCCCCGCCTCAAACAGTAGTTCCAGCATCCGGCCAGAGGCCATGCCGGCCCCGATGATCACAAGTCGTTGTTTCATATCATCTACTCCGCCGCTTCGACAAAGCGGTGACGTTCGTACAGGAACCGCAGCAAGGCTTCGCGGTTGCGAACATATTCGGGGTGGCTGGCCAGCGCGATCCGGTCACGCGGGCGGTCGAGGTTGATTTCCAACACCTCGCCAATCGTGGCGGCGGGGCCGTTGGTCATCATCACAATGCGGTCGGCGAGCAGGACAGCCTCATCCACATCATGGGTGATCATGATCATGGTGTTTTTCAGCCGGGCGTGAATATCCATCACCGCATCCTGCAAATGCGCCCGGGTCAGCGCATCCAGCGCGCCAAAGGGTTCATCCAGCAGCAAAATCTTCGGCTCCATCGCCAGCGCGCGGGCGATACCGACGCGCTGTTTCATCCCGCCGGATATTTCGCCGGGCCGTTTGTCGGCGGCATGGGCCATCTGCACCAGATCAAGGTTTTCCATGATCCAGTCATGGCGTTCGGCGCGGGTCTTGGTTTTGCCGAATAC
Source organism: Loktanella sp. (assembly GCA_017390475.1). Lineage (GTDB taxonomy): Bacteria > Pseudomonadota > Alphaproteobacteria > Rhodobacterales > Rhodobacteraceae > Yoonia. The sequence goes on along the minus strand of JAFPBO010000051.1, from coordinate 14,865 downwards.
CTTTTGCACGCCCATCTTGACGTTGTCATAGACCGACAGCCAGGGCAGCAAGCTATGGTTCTGGAAGACAATGGCGCGGTCCGGGCCGGGGGCGTTCACCTCGCGTCCTTCCAGGATGATGCCGCCCTTGGTGACCTCGGTCAGGCCCCCGATCAGGTTCAGCAAGGTGGATTTCCCACAGCCGGAATGGCCGATGACGGAAATGAATTCACCCTTGTCGATGTTCAGGCGGATGTCCTGCAAGACCAAAGCCTCGCGCCCACCGGCCAACGGAAAGGATTTTGAGACGTGGTCGATTTTGAGATAGCTCATGATTTGCAACCTTTCACGTAATGCTGCCACGGCTGACGACCTGACCGATGTAAGCCACCAGACGGTCCAGCACGAAACCGGTCACGCCGATGTAAAGCAGCGCCACAAAAATATCGGTCAGCTTGGATGAATTCCACGCGTCCCAGATGAAGAACCCGATGCCCACACCACCTGTCAGCATTTCCGCCGCGACAATGGCGAGCCATGCGAGGCCGACGCCGATGCGCAGGCCCGAAAAGATGTAGGGCGCGGCAGAGGGGACCATGATCTTGGTAAAGAACTCGAATTGGTTCAGGCGCAGCACAGCTGCGATATTGCGGTAATCCTGCGGGATCGCGCGCACACCGGCGGTGGTGTTGATGATGATCGGCCAGATCGCGGTGATGAAGATCACGAAAATCGCACTCGGGCGGCTGTCCATGAAAGCGGCGAGCGAGATTGGCAACCATGCCAGCGGCGGCACAGTGCGCAGGATCTGGAACAACGGATCGACGCCGCGCATCAGCCACAAGGATTGCCCGATCACCGCCCCGACCGCGACCCCGACGAATGCGGCCAGACCAAAGCCAACCGCGACCCGTTCCAGCGAGGTCAGCACCCGCCAGCCAAGGCCGATATCCTGCGTGCCTGCGACATAGAAAGGCTCAAGGATCAGATCGCCGCTTTGCTGCCAGATTTCCAGTGGCGAGGGCAAAGATGCCCCGCCGCCAGACAATACCAATTGCCACAGGGCCAGCAGGCTGGCGACGACGATCACCGGCGGCAGGATATTGGCAAGAAGGACTGTTTTCACGCGGCCCGGCCATTGGTTGTCGGGCTTTCTGGCCTTGACGGGCAGTACCTGTGTTTCCGCCGTCTTGCGGGCGGTCACGGGTTCGGATTTTGATTTTAATGCTGTCACATTCATTGTGCCGCCCCCTTAAACCATCGTCTTGATGGCGAGACCGTCAAGATAGGCGTCCGGGTCCGCCGGATCGAAAGTCACACCGTCGAAGAAGGTTTCCACGCCGCGGCTGTCACCCATTGCGGATGTGTCGAGGCCCAGTTCAGTGGCCGCCTCTATCCACAGATCGGATCGGTTGGTTTCATTTACCAAGGCGGCGGTGTCCAGATCGCCGGGCAGATAGCCCCAACGCTTGTTTTCGGTCACGAACCAGGTATCGAGTGATTTCCACGGGAAAGAGGCAGAGCCGTTTTCGCCCCAGAACCGCATCGCCAGATCAGGGCGGTTTTCTTCGCGGCCATTGCCGTAATTGATCTCATCCTTGATCCGGGCGGCGATATCGGCGACCGGCACGTTATACCATTGCCGCTTGGACAGGATCTCGGACATCTCGTCCTTGTTGGCGGCTTCTTCGCACCACATCTGCGCTTCCATCACGGCCATCAGGATCGCCTTGGTCGCGATGGGGTGGCTGTCGACCCAATCGGCGCGCATCCCCAGCACCTTTTCGGGATGGTTCAGCCACAGCTCGCCCGTGGTGCAGGCGGTGAAACCGATGCGCTGGTTGACCAATTGTTCATTCCACGGCTCACCGACGCAAAACGCCTCCATATTGCCGACCTTCATATTGGCGACCATCTGGGCCGGAGGGACAACGATCAGGTCGACCTCGGTGGTCGGATCAATCCCGCCCGCAGCCAGCCAATAGCGGATCCACAGGTCATGCGTGCCACCGGGGAAGGTCATGGCGACGGGAATTTCCTCGCCCGCGGCGCGTTTGGCGGCGAAAATGTCTTTCAGCGGCGAGGAATCCAGCCCAACGCCACTGTCAGCGTAATCCTGCGTGACAGAGATACCCTGACATTGTTCATTCAGCCCCATCAGCGTGTAGATCGGCAGCGGGTTATTGTTCTGCATCACAGAACCGGTGGTATATAGATGCGTCTTGGGCCGCAGGATATGACCGCCATCAATGCCGCCGCCGCTGGACCCAAGGTTCATGTTGTCGCGTGTCGCGCCCCAGCTTGCCTGCTTTTCGATCCGCATCTCGGTCATGCCGTGTTTGGCGTAAAACCCTTTTTCCTGCGCGATGATCAGCGGCGCGCTGTCGGTCAGCGCGATAAAGCCCAGCGTGGCACCGGTGACTTCGGGTGTGGTGGTGGCGGCCCAGGCCCCGCCGGGCAGGAATGTGCCTGCTGCAACGGCTGTGGCGGCAAGACCGGTGAAAGACTGGATCACCTTGCGGCGTGTCGGGTGGATCAGGGTCATGAAGATCGTCCTTTGACAGGGGCCACGCCAAAAGACGCGGGCCAGATGAAAGCAAAACGACAAAAAGCCACCGCAATCATGTCCTGATGACATATTGGGTGGCGACGTTGCCTGTTCTTGGGGGGCCGCATCATTGCGGAGAATTTCACGGCGTTCTGCATCGTTGCAGTGCGCTATGGATCAATAAAACGTTGTCACAGCGGATCGGTCAAATGCTTTTGGACCATTTCGCAGACGCAGCATTTCATTTGCGCATGTTAAGCGGCACTTGCCTATGATTTCAGCGGATCGCGAACGATGGATCAAAGATATCGCCGTCAAAGAACGCATCCGGGCCCAGGATCATCTGCCCTTTTTCCGAGGCAACGGCCGTCGGATGCGCCATCGCGCCTTCGATCCGGGCGGAGGCACCCGGCAGATCAGCCCCGGCGCTGCGCAGGTGCTGGCGGTAAAGATCGGTGCGGAAACAGGCCGTCGCTTTCTGGATCGCTGTGGCCGGATCAAGCCCGTGCAACAGCGCGATCCGCTGCGCAAACAGCGCCGCAAGGCTGCGCCAGGGGAAATTGGCAGCGCCTTCGTGAAACCGGATGAAATCCGGGTAATGTCGCACCTCGCCTGCGGCAGAGATATGCAGGCGACCCAGCAAGCCGCGTTCTGACAATTCGGGGGGCAGATTCAGATAATCCGGGCGCGACATGATTTCAGCCGCCGTGCTGCGGTTGTCCGGCTGATCCAGCCAGCGCCCGGCACGCCAGATCGCCCGCATCAGGCGACCGGTCTCTTCGGGATGATTCAGGGTAAAGTCATGGGTCAGAACCAGCCCCTTTTCCGGGGGCGCGGCCCAGATCGACCGGCCCGCCAGTAACAATGTACCGACCCCACGTTCAACAGCGTAAGACGCCCAGGGTTCGCCGACGCAGAATGCATCCACCTCACCGGTGGCCAGCGCATCGGCCATCTGCGGCGGCGGGACCGTGTGGATTGTGACCTTTTCCGCCAATGGCGTATTGGCCAGCCAACGCCGGACCAGTTCGGCCTGCGTCGAAAATGGAAACGGCACGCCGACCCGCAGCCCCTGCCCCACGACCGCCGCCAGCGCATCACGCGCAGCGACCGGATCGTCAAAGCCGAAACCATGCCCGTTGGCCCGCATCGCCGCAGCCAGAGCCGCGCTGATCGCAATCGCCTGCCCGCCGACAGCCAGCACCATCGCCAGATCGAACCGCGGTGTCGCCGGGCCAAGCCCCAGCGCCTGCGCCACCGGCATCGGCACCAGCATATGCGCTGCATCGATCTGCCCCATGCCCAGCATGTCGCGGCTTTGCGCCCAGCTTTGCAGGCGGATCAGGTCGAAGGTCAGCCCTTCCTCGGCGGCGAAACCCAGTTCTTTTGCGACGATCAGTGGGGCGGCATCAATCAGCGGCACATAGCCAAGACGCAAGGTGGACAGAGTCATGTCAGCAGCCCCGCCGCCATCACCAGTTGCTGCGCGATATCGGCGACACGGCGGTTCTGGTCCATCGCTGTCTTGCGCAACAGGGCATAGGCCTGTTCTTCATCAATGCCGCGCGCCTTCATCAGGATCGCCTTGGCGCGGTCGATGATTTTGCGGTCTTCCAGCGCGGCTTTGGTGGTGGCCAGTTCCGCACGCATTTTCTGGAACATGTGAAACCGGGCAATCGCGGCGTCCAGAATGGGCTTGATACGGTCGGACTGCAAACCATCCACAACATAGGCGGACACACCTGCCTCGATCGCGGCACGGGTCAGCTGCACATCCGAACGATCCACAAACATCGCCACCGGGCGGTCCAGCGGGCCAGAGGCCAGTGCCAGTTCTTCCAGCACATCGCGCGACGGGTTGGCGACGTCGATCAACACGATATCGGGCTTATGATCGGCAATGCGGCGGCCAAGCCCGGCCGATTCCGCGATCACCACGACATTATGTTCGCCCGCAGCCATCAGACCATCAACAATCTTCAGCGCGCGTTCGCGGTCCTGCTCGACAACAATGATGGAAAGCCGGGTCATGGGGAGGTCCTGATAGCTGCGTCCAAGCCGCCAGCTATGCCGCCGAATGAAAACAGATGATCGCGGCTCAAAGGCAGGAATGCGGAAAAATGCCTTTTTCCGGGCGGAATTTTGCGGATCGCCTAAATTACCGGCAGTTTGCAACCATTGACCCGCTGCGCCCTTTCCGACCGGAAAGGGCAAGGCGCAGACGCTGGGGTCAACCTCATCCACGGGGTCCGTCTGATATGTTGTAATTTAACTTTTGGATGTAGGACAACAAGTCCGAACAAAGCCGGGTTGCCGATATTCGTTCCGGCGCTGGCCCTGATGGAAGCGGCGAATCTATCCCTGTCAACAGGGCGGCCCGTCGAAACCACGGAATTGCGGGGGATCTGAAACCAAATCGACCGCTCTGGTCAATAGACCACGCAATGGGAAAAAGCACTGCAAGGGCTTTTGTTTTCTGCATCTTGCAGGGCAACAGTGATCAGGCTGCACAACGGCCGGCTATAATTGGCGTGTCGTAGGCAGGGACCTGAAATTGCCTTTGCATAAAAAGCGGGCGAAAATTATCCACTGCTGATCAATATAGAATTCATATAGTGACAAGAGGTCAAAGTCGGCCACGTGATCGGCACACCCATTGAGCCAGACATGATCGCTGTGCAAGCAATACCGGGACGCGCTTGATTTCGCAGGGCGAATTAGCACCTCAAGCAACAATAAAGCACGGTCGCTGTGCGAAAAAGCACAGACATATGAGACCGTTAGAGCACGTTCGACCGGTAATTTATTGTTTTCTAATGACATCCAGGATGTCTGTGTTATCGCAGAAAGATTGCCGCAACCGATGCTTCATCCAGTGCCCTATAAACGATTGCAAAAAAGTCACGCAATTCAATATTTTATAATATTTTTCATTGAATTGGAAAAACAACTTAAGATAAAGTAACATGATCGTGTTTTTAAATATTACAATGTTGCATTGCAAATATATGGACACGCAAATGAATGAAGGTTATCGCCTCCGCCTATTTTCTTGTCACAAATGCGGACACCGGGTTCGATTTGGGCAGAGTCGGTGCGGTTACTGCCGTACGCTGACAAGATGGTACAACAGGCCCGCCAGTTACGTCATTATCATTGTGCTGTTGATCTTCGCCGTCACGGTCTTTCTCAACGCATAAAAAAACCGGCCCCGGTCTGCAGTGCCAGAACGGGGCCAGACACACCGCGATCACTAAATCATGCTGATTCCCGTGCCTATCTGATGGTTGCACGGATTGTGATCGTGGCGGTTTCACCCGATTCAATCACCCCATCTGCGATGCTGACGGTGCAGTCAGACGACATACAGCCAGGGGGCGGGGTTCGCAGTTCGGTGCCTGCACCCCAGTTGTCCAGCCTTGCGCCCTGAAACGTCAGGTCATCCGGCAGCAGATCAGTCAGTGCGATGCTTTGCGCCGCGACCTGACTGTCGTTTTCAACACTGATCACATAAACCATACAGGCACCGGGAATGGCAGCAGGTTGCGCGGGCTGACCCGGCGCTGCCGCGGAAAGATCGTCGCAATCGCTGCCATCTTCGGAAAACACGGCGACGGTTTTCGTGGCGTTCAGCGTCGCGATCGCCTGCACCGTGATGTTTACCGTATCGCTGGTGGACAGGTCATATGCATCGGTCACCGTCAGGCGAAAGGTCATCGTCTCGCGCGGTCCGCTGTCAGGCTGGTCCACGGTAAAGCTGGGCTCAGCCGTATCAGCACCCGTCAGCAAGACTGGCGTTCCGGCAATCTGTTCCCAGACGTAGCTTGTGATGTTGTCGTCAGGATCGGTCGTGCCGGTACCATCCAGCGTGAATAGCTGCCCGGCAAAGGTGGTGGCATCCGCGCCCGCATCGGCTGTCGGGCCGGTATTGATCACATAGCGCAGGATCACGACGCCCGACCCGCCTGCGCCACCGCGCGATTCCAGCCCGTTCTCACCAACCCGGCCACCCGCACCGCCACCGCCAAGGTTGTTCACCCCGTTTTCACCTGCAGCCTGATTGTTGCGTGACGCGCCACCGCCGCCCTGACCACCCACATTCGGGGCGGCACCATTGCTGATGCGAACATCGCCACCGCCCGCACCGCCGCCAGCATAGACAACCGCAGTCCCGGTGATATCGGACGTCACACCATTGCCGCCACGCCCGGCACGCGCGGTGGAACCGGGCTGCCCGACCTCTGCCGCGCCACCACCGCCACCGCCGGAGGATGTGCCAAAGCCGACCGTGCCGCGCGCACCGTCCCGGCCCTGCCCGCTGGTGCCGCTGCCGCCCGCAGCGCTATGCGATCCGCCACCGCCGGAACCGCCGCTGCGTCCGGACCATTGCGTATTGCCAATGTTGTAGGTCCCGCCACCACCGCCGCCCTGCGCCGTGATGCCGATCGCACTGCTCGGCTGGCCATTATTGCCGCCGGGCACGTTGCTGGTGGGCCAGCTGTTGCGCGCATCACCGCTGCCACCGGCACCAATTGTGACCGGGAAATTACCGGTTTGTAGGTCCGTCGTCCCTGCCCGCACCCCGCCGCCACCGCCGCCGCCACCGGCAAAAGCACCGCCGCCACCGCCACCACCGACGATCAGATAATCGACCGGACCATTGCCAACGAAGTTGAATGTCCCGCTGCTGCGAAAGATATGCAGCCGTAGCGTGCGGTTATTCTCCAGATCGTTGAATTGCGTCACTTCGTTGCCACCAGCACCATAAATTGGCGGATTGTTGGGCGATGACACGCTGACATTGACCTGATCGCGGGATGTCGCGCCAAAAGCATCGGTCACCGTCAGTTCAAACACCAGCGTGGCGAAGCCGCTCGCCAGCGCTGCCGGTGTCACACTGGCGCGGGCGCTATTGGCATTGGTCAGACCAGCCGTCGGGCCGCTGATCTGGGTCCAGCGATAGGTGGTGATATTGCCGTCAGGATCGGTGGAGCCGGTCCCGTCAAGCGTGACAGCCGTGCCCGCAACCGTCGTCACATCCGGCCCGGCATTGGCACTGGGCGGGGTATTGGCACGGTAGCGTACGATGACGACCCCGGACCCGCCGTTCCCGCCATGGACCAGACCATAATTCGTGCCACCAGTCGCACCACTGCCCCCGCCGCCGGTGCCAGCCTGTCCGTTATTGCCCGAACCGACCGAGGCCGGTGCAGTGCCGCCACCACCAATGCCACCGCTGCCGCCGGGCTGGCGATAACCGCCGCCCGCGCCGCCACCGGCATAAAATACCGGTATGCCCGTGATGCTGTTGCTGACCCCCGCACCGCCATTGCCGCCCCGCCCTGTTGGATCAGACGCGCCCGGAGCCCCAGCACCACCGCCGCCGGAGCCGGAAAAGTAGAGGCGCGGCCCAGGCGCACCGGAATTCCCCTGACCCGGCCGCCCGTTGCCGCCGGTCGTGGTCCAGAACCTGCGCCCGCCACCGCCGGACCCGCCATCGGCGCCATTATCCTGACCCGCATAGGCGCCGCGGCCACCACCTTGGGCGACGAGGCCACCAAACCGGGAATCGCCGCCATTCAGCCCGGGATTACAAAAACTCGACCCACAGAACGCGCCCTGCCCACCTGCACCGACGACGACACCATAAAACTCGGTTGGCAGCACACCGCCCTGCCCCGCCAGATAACCTCCAGCGCCACCGCCGCCGCCGCCATACGGATTACCCGGGGTGATGCCGCCACCGCCACCGCCGCCACCAACAACAAGATAGTCCACAATGATCTCTCGCCGCGGTGTGAATGTGCCGTTACCATCGAAACGATGAACACAATATTGCGCGTTATCGATGGTGATCACGCTGACCGCGCCGCCGGTGGCATAGGTGCTTTCACAGGCCGCAGGGGTTGCATAGGCTGGGTTGGACAAGGAAAGCAGCAGGCACAGCGGTGCGAAAACTGTGGTCAGGACAGCCCAGATCCACCTCACCGGAACATCCCCCGCAGGCTGTCGGCATCGAATTTCAGCCGGAACTGCGCGAAAGCGCCTTTGTCGGTGTGGCCAAGGGCAGAGAAATCAGGATCGTCAAAGCCTATAAAGTTGTAACCGACTGACAGCCAGCCATTTTCAAATGGCGTCAGACCCAGCGAGACGCCAAGGCTTTGGCTGGTGCGCCCGCTGCGCGCCGCATACATCGCGGACCCATGAAACCCGATATCGACCAGCCCGGTCAGGTCGCGACGATATTCCGCGCCGATCAGGGTCAGCACATCATCCACCACCCCGGTCCGCAATTCTGCCTGATCATATTTCACGCCCAGCCGCAGGTTCAGAAATGCCGTATCGGACAGATATTGTGACCGATAGACCGATGAAATCGCCGTCAGGCTGTCGATCTCGCCCTGACTGCGCTGGCGTAATTCGGCCTGTAGCAAGGTGATCGGATCGCGCGGGCCAGCACGGTGCGCGGCACTGGCCTGCAAGCGCAGATCCTGGCGCGCGGCCTCGCCCTGCTTGCGGGTCAGCCCGACAAAGGCTTCGGCCCCCGCGCTCCATTGCTCCGACAGCGCGCCATCGATGCGCAGGCGCAGATTGCCGGTCTCTGTGGTTTCGGTGCGTTGCATTTCGGTATCGATGCCGGTGCCCCAGCCGTCACCTTCATAGCGCAGACCGGCGCGGAACGCGGCAAAGCTTTCGGCGACATAGGGATTGCCGATGGATTGGCCCATCGGTACGTCCGCCGCGCCCATATCCCATTGCACGTCGCTGCCCAGAGTCGCGCTCAGCCCGTCGCGCAGGATATAGGCGTGGTCGGCACCCAGGAACACAGATTGCCCGCCGTGGCTGTCATTGCCCGCCATCGACAGGGCCCCACGATAGGCGCGCCCGTCGCGCGGTGTGTATGCCGCGCCAAAGGTGAACCGCACGGCGTCAGTATCCATGTTGCGCAGGCTTTCCACCTCGAATGTGCTGAACAGGTTCCATTCCTCGGTCAGTTCATAGCCCAGACCGAGGGTGAGCTGATCGGCAGCGCGCGCCGCCTGCGGGCGCAGCGAGCTTTGCAGCTCCGCAGTTGTCGTATAGCGCCCATCGCCAGAGGTTTCCGCACCACGGGTGACCAGCCGCAGATCATTGCCAACCTGCTGGCGCAAGCCCCGGAACCCGATGGAATGGCTGGTCAGTTCACGTTCGCGGGTCAGCAAAAGCTCGCCATCGGCGCGACGCTGCGCACCGGCATTGTCGTTTTCGGCCAATAGCCCGCCTTCAACCAGCCAGCGGTTGAGCGTTTCACCACGCGCCGCCCATAGCTGATGCCGGAATGTCAGCCCGGCGATTGTGGTGTCGATATCGCGCGGATCAGCCGAAAGCGCCACATTGCCGTTCTGGCGGCGCAGATAGGCCGCGACCTTTGTCATATCGCGATCAAATTCGGCACGGATTTCGCTGCGCAATCCGGTGTCAGAGAATGTGGCAAAATTGCGGCGGGCCAGCAGGAGTTCGGCGCTGAGCAGCAAGTCTTCGGTCGCCTGATAGGCCAGATCCACCCCGCTTAGCGTGACCGACACATCCTGCCCATCGACGCGGCGGGCATGGACCGCTGTTGCGCCCATCCGCAGACGCGCGCTGATCGCGCGTTCGGCACGGATACCCGCGATCAAGGCGTCGCGCAGGTCCGCGTCAGCCTCATAGTCAATTACCAAAACATTGCGATTCAGATCGGCGGTAAAGGCCGGGATCGGACGGCGCAGGAAGAACTGGCCGGTCGCATAACTGACCACATAGTCAACACCGGCGACCAGCGTGCGGCTGGTCAATTCCTCTGACGCATCAAACCGTGACACGGTCACAAAGCGGATTGTCTGCGAGTTGGGGATCACATCCGGCCGGCTGAGCGCATAGGGCCCGACGGTGCCATTCAGCGCGATCCGGTCTTCGACCAGCCGGTTCGTCCCTTGCGCAGCAAAGGCCATCACACGATAGCTTTCATCCTCAAACACCGCACGCGCGCCGGTGACCTGCTGATTGATCGTGATACCACCCGCATTCAGATCGGTGTTGAAATCGCCAACCAGATATTCAGCGCCTTCCTTGCGCAGCCGCAGATACAAGGGAAACCGGCTTTGCGCCGCATTGCCCTGCACCGAACGATCGCCATAGACGATGTAATCCGCATCAGGGTCGATACCATAGAACGCATCCCCGTCTTGCGCGCTGTCATAGCGCAGGGTCAGCAGCCATTCGCCGCTGATCACGCCTTCGGCAAACAACGACACCCGCCCCGACAAAGCATTGCCGATCTCGCCCTCGCGGCGCATATGGGCGCGGACCTGATCATGCGCGATGGTGCCTTCGGCCAGTCCCACCAGAACCCAAGGACGGTTGGCCGCCGAAATCGGCACAGTCAGGGTCAGATCGTGATTGGCCGATGGAACAGTCAGCCGCGCGGTGCCGCCTTCCAGCACCGGGGCCAGGGTCACCGCAATCACACCATCCTGTCCGACTGTCGCGGTGGTCCGGCTTTGGCCGCCACGGCCTGATCCGGGTAGTGACCGACGTGCAGGTTCGGAGGGGGCCAAACCAAAGGGCGCATCAATCATCACGGTGACCTGCGTGCCGGGGCGGATCGGAATGCCAGCGCTGTCAGTCAGGCGCAGGCTGATCTGTGGATGGCTGCGCCCGTCGCTTTCCAGCACGCTGGCCGCGCGGATCAGGTCAAGCTGCGCCGGGCGCAAACCATAAAGCACCCCGCGGGTTTGGCGGCGCAGCACCTGCCCGTCCCCACCGGTGATTTCAAGCGTCAGGGTATTGCGGCCCTCTGTGATACGCACCGCGCGGTAGCGGACCAGTTCCCATGCGCCATCCGATGAGCGGATCGTCGGTTCGCGGCGGATGCCGGGTACGTCTTCGTCATTGATCAACAGTTCTGACTTTGCCCCGGCCGGGCGCAGATAGACGACGTCAATCGCCACTGATGTGGGCTGATAGGCTTCCGTTGGTGCCAGAAATCCCGCGCCATGGCGTGCGGCGTTGCTGTCCAGCCAGTCGCGGTCAAAGCGGATCAATGGCGATGTTTCGCCTGGCGCGGCGGCGGTGGTGGTTTCAGGGGCGTTTTCTGTATCTTCAGCAACCTCGTCGAATTCCAGATAAAACTCGACCCGGCCCATCATGCCGGGGCGCAGCTCGACGAATTGTGAAATGGCGCTGCCTGCGCTGCGGGTCGATGCATAGCATAGCACCGGCCGTGCGCCGGTTGGTAAGGTGGTGACATCCATCTGCACCACACGCGGACGGCGATAGATATCGTGGAACGTAAACCGCCCGTCGCTGTCGGTCATGGCATATTCGCCATTCTCCAACAGGACGCGGATGCCGGACAGATCATAATCGGCAGCCGCCTGCCCGCAACCACCGGCGCTGATCTGGCCAAGGATTGCCACCTGATCCAGTGCCAGCGCATCGCGGACCCGCAGGATATGATCGGCCCGCAAAGCGCGCGCGCCCGGCGTGGATATTGTGCTGGCAGAATGCAGGACCTGACCAGCCCGCGCTGGCAGGGTGACCTGCGCGCCATAGGTGATGGTGATGCTCTGCCCTGCGCGCACATCAGACAGCCTATAGGTCAGGCGCCGTCCGGCATCGGTGATCTGTGGGGTCAGGGGCGCGCCATTGACCAACATTGTCCCAGGCAGAAAGGTCACGGCATCCGGCAGGCTATCCACAATCGTCAACGCGCCGTCTGCATCTGACGTCACGGTGACAGTATATTCCAGAAACTCACCCACTGCCGCTTCGGCGTGGGATGCATTGCGGGTGACCATCGCTATGACCAGCGGGTCCATCGGGATGTCGATCTGTAACTTTGGTCCTGGGACCGCGATGTCAAACGGCTCTAGCCGCGATCCTGCCGTCAGGGCAAAAGGCGCAGCGGAAAGCGTCTGCAATTGCGCATCGCTGCGCGCACTGGGTCCGGCATGGGTGTCGTTCTGGGTGACTGCGATCCGGTAATTGCCCGGCTCCACATGCGGAAAGACATATCCGCCGGCAGGCACGTCATAGACCCGGCCCGCGCTGTCGCGCGTCTGCGTGCCGGTGATCAGCCTCGCCGGATAGCGCGAGACCATGTCACCGCCGAATACTTTGGCAGGCTGGCCTGTGGCGGTGTCGATCAGCGTGATCTCGACCCCGGACAAAGGCATGCCAGTGCGGCTGTCAAACACGGTGCCGGATGGTTCAATCGGGCCGACCATCAGATTCAGCGTCAGATTTTTGGTCACATTATTCGCATCGTTATATTGCGCCGTGATCACCGAAAACGGGCGTGTCACCAATTGCCCGTCGCCTGGGGCAGAGGCCGCATCGGTCGTGTTGGTCCAGCCGGTAAAGACGCCGGTGTCCGGGCCGGTTTCATAGAACCGCAATTGTTCGCGGTCGCCCGTCATCGTATCGGATACGATAACGACAACGGTTTCGACCTGCGTCGGGTCACGGTTCAGTTCAGCATCCCGCAACTTCCAGATAATCGGCACCCCGGCGCGGATCCGCGAAGCCGGAACCACACGCAGCGGAGCTGTGCGATCCACCGGGGTCGGATCACCGGTCAGGGCCGACCGATCAACCAATTCAGGTAAAGGGACAAAGGGGTTGCGGCGATAATCACCTGCCGGAAGCAAAATGGACGCAGGTGTGCCAGTGGTCAGGCCCTTGTCCATCTCCCAGGCGGTGAGTTCGCCGGGCAAGGGTGCGCCACTGCTACCACCATTATCGGGTGGCGGACGACCGCCGGGGCCATCCGACGGCGGGCTGGCGATGGTGAACCGTGCCTGCGCCGACAAACGCTGCCCTTGATCAACGCCGCCCATCTGCCATGTGACATAGGCGGTATTGACCACCTCGGTGCCCGCAGGGGTCTGCGCCACCGTGGCAGCGGGACCCAGCGCCAATGCCAAGGCAGCCGCGCCCAATAGGCACAGAGCAGATAAAAGACGCGGGCGCATGGAAAATCCGTAAAACGAGGAGGGAAATGATTACGACATCAGGCGCGCGGCGGATTGACCGCGCGCCTGCGGGTCTACTTAGTCAACGGTAACGCGGATGGTGAAGGATTCAGTTTCACCCGCTGGCAGGTTCGCCAGAGTTGCTGTGATTACCCGACCAGACCGGGTAACGGTAAACTCTCCTGCAGTATGTCCCGCATAGACAATGCCCTCTTCGGGAAGTTCATCCGTAATACTGATCGAGGTCGCCGCAGTCCCACTGCCCGATTTATTCTCGACAGAGATTGTGTATTGAACACAAGCGCCAGGGATCGCGGCAAGCGGCGATGACGGGACAGTTCCACCTGTCGCGCACTGGAATGTCGTGCCCGGCAGACCTTCATGCAAAACCACGGCTGTTTTGGTAGCTTCGATGACCGGCGCCGTCAAAAGCATCCGTGTTTCATCGGAGTCCGAACCATTGAACGCGCCATTGATCTGGTTACCTGTCCGCGTTGACAGTGTTGCAGCATCTGCAAAGACCGTGTTTACCCCTGCCAGACCTTGGTCACGGTTTTGTATGACTGGCGTGTTGCTATCTTCATTTGTGACCAACGCTGTGACGACAAAGTCAGCGAATTGCTCATCTACAGCGTCAATCGGCACATTGGCCACAACGAGCACGTAATAGTCATCACCTGCGGCGATATTGCCGGCGTTGAGTGCGGTATCGACGTTGTAAATTTCACCGTCATCGACCGCGGTGGTATCGCTGATCACGACATAATAGCTGCCCTCAGCATCCGTTCCTGTCCTGCTATAGGTCAGAACATCCTCGCCAACAGAGCCAGCGGTGGCAACATCAATGATCATGCCCTGCGTATCGTTGCCGTTGTTTTCCACCAGAAACGGCAGAACGACTGCGCTTCGGCCGGGTACAACCTCTACAACCCCGTCCCCAGATTGCGCGGTCACGACCACATCGACTTTACGGTCAACACGAAAGGCAACACTGGCCGCATCTTCCTGCTCTACAGTGGGTGTATTTTCACCACTGTTATAGGTCAGATCAATGGTGTTGGTCACCAGAACATCGGGGGCTGTCTGCGCCAGTGCACCACCTGCCAGGGTGACGCTCAGCGCAGCACCCAGGGCAAGGGATTTGAAATTATGCGGAAACATTATCTTACTCCAGAAATTTTTAAACACGCCGGGGGTCAGCGCCTTGCGATTACCCACAAGTAGCTGAATCAATTTGATGTTTCCGACATAAAAAACTTGATTCGAAAGAATCACTTATGATTCTTCTCAGAGCACCCGAATTTCTTGATGAGGTGCGCAATGTCTGCCAGATCCGAGAATTTT